>NZ_JHZX01000001.1:1368684-2737368 GCF_000688335.1 Sediminibacter sp. Hel_I_10 | reverse complement strand
ACCAAAACTCCAGCCCCAAATACCAATATGATCTGCATCTATATAGGCACGTTGTCCTAATTGCTTGGCAGCCGTGATTTGGTCTTCCAACTCATATTTACCCAGTTCATTTTGGGTGACTTTTTTAAAATCTGCCCCTTTAAAACCAGTTCCTCTTCCATCTACACAAGCCACTATATAACCTTGCTGCGCTAAATCCTGATACCAATAATCATTGATGCCGTTCCAAGTATTTGCTACTTGCTGAGACCCAGGACCAGAATATTGAAACATAAACAACGGATATTGTTTGCTCTCATCAAAATCCAACGGCTTAAGCATCCACATGTTTAATTCATTGCCGTTGACAGAAATGGTACTAAATTCTTTCTTTGATACTTTATAGTCCTTAAGCTTATCAGCTAAATCTTGATTGGTTTTTATTGTTTTTAACACCTTTCCAGAATCGGCATAATTAAGGGTATATATTGGAGGCGTATCTGCACTGGAATACGTGTTGATAAAGTAAGAGAAATCAGCACTAAAGTCTGCTGAGTTGGTGCCCGTATTTTGAGTTAACCGTTGTTTCTTTTTACCGTTCAACCCAATAGCAAACACACTTCTATTGATAGAGCCATCTTCTGTAGATTGATAAAAGATGCGTTTGGAGTCACTATCGTAACCATAATAATCAGTCACTTCCCAGTTTCCTGATGTCACTTGTTGAATGAGTTTTCCGTTCTTATCGTAATGGTAAATGTGATTATAGCCATCTTTCTCGCTGGTCCAAATAAAACTATGATCCTTTAAAAACGTTAGATTAAACGTGACGTCTATATAAGCTTTATCCTTTTCTGCTAAAACCAAATCTCCTTTCATGCTTTCAGCATCAATAAACCAAACATCCAATTCACTTTGGTGACGATTCATGTATTGTGCACTCAGTTTATTAGGCTCATTGGTCCATTTGATTCTAGGAATGTAAAAATCTTTATAATCTTTATCTAGCTTTACTTCATTTGCTTTCTCAGATTTTAAATCATAAATATGAAGTGACACCACAGAGTTGGTTTCTCCTGCCTTTGGATACTTAAAAACTTGTTGTTTTGGGTAAAGTTCAGTCCCATAGACATCCATAGAAAATTCTGGAACCTTAGACTCATCAAAACGAATAAATGCTAATTTATCACCATTTGCATTCCATTCAAAAGCTCTTACAAAACTAAATTCTTCCTCATATACCCAATCTGTAATACCGTTGATGATGTTGTTATACTCACCATCGTTGGTGATTTGTTTGGTTTCATTGGAATCTAGATCCTTGATGTACAAATTATTATTTAATCCGTAGGCAATTTTAGATCCATTTGGCGAAAATGTTGGCTCTTGAATCTTTTCTTCGGAAACTAGAGTCGTTTGTCCCGTTTTAGTATCATGAACATAATACTTTCCGAGAGATGAACGTCTATAAATAGCCTCTACATCTGTTGCTAAAAGTATTTTAGACTCATCATCACTAAAGGTGTAATCTGTAAAATAGGCAATGGATGGAATGTTTGAAGAACTGAGTAGCGTCTTAACTTTTTCGAGCGTCTGGTAATTGTAAATGTCAATTTGGGAGTTTCTGTTTTCAAAGTTCAATACAGAATATTGCTGACCATTATCCATGGAATGCAAAGCGTCAAGCCCCGAAGTTCTGAAGCCGCCGCTCCAAATTTCTTCTAAGGTAATATCCTTATTTTGTGCTGTTAAGACAGCCGTTGATACAAATAAAAATAAAGAGAGACTTTTTAATATGTTCATAAAGTTATTTTTTCGCTAAGAATGTGTCAAGTTTACTAAAAATAATGCAAAAAGCAGTAACTAAAAGTGGTTAAAATACGTATTATAATAAAGCGTTATCAATAATAATACCAAGAACACTATCTTTGCGACTCACAAAAGTAAAGCACATGACCCAACCGATTGCTGGATTCTCGAAATTATCAAAAGAAGGAAAGATTGACTGGCTCGTTTCGACATTTTTTAAGGATAGTGACCAAGCAAAATCTGTACTCCAACAGTATATAAACAGTGACCAAAAGCTGCAACAGCTTCACGATGAGTTTATTGAAAATACCATTTCAAACTATTACCTGCCTTTAGGCGTAGCTCCAAACTTCTTAATCAACGGAAAACTTTATGCCATTCCCATGGCCATAGAAGAAAGCTCTGTAGTAGCTGCGGCAAGTAAAGCGGCTAAATTTTGGTACGACCGTGGGGGCTTTAAAACCAAGGTGATCTCCACCGAAAAAATTGGACAAGTTCATTTTATTTGTCGCAAAAACACAGAGACGATCAAAGCCTTTTTTGCAGACATCAAACCCAAGCTTATTCTTGAAGCCAAATCCATCACTAAAAACATGGAAAAGCGCGGTGGTGGTATTTTAGATATTAAGCTTCGGGATAAGACCAAAGAGATGCCTGGCTATTTTCAATTACATGCCAGCTTTGAGACTTTGGATGCCATGGGTGCCAATTTCATTAATTCGTGTTTAGAACAATTTGCCAAAACTTTAAAACAAGAAGCAGATCGCGTCTTGGACGGTCAGTTAGATGTCGTCATGTCTATTCTCTCTAATTATGTGCCTAACTGCCTAGTAAGAGCTGAAGTGAGCTGTAATGTTTCAGAATTGACTGAAAACACTAATATTTCCGCAGAAGAGTTTGCTAAAAAAATGGTACAGGCGGTGTCTATTGCTGAAATTGAACCTTATCGTGCAGTCACCCATAACAAAGGCATTATGAACGGCATTGATGCCGTTGTATTGGCCACTGGCAACGATTTTAGAGCAGTTGAGGCTGGGATTCATGCCTATGCTGCTAAAGACGGACAGTACCGCAGTTTAACCCATGCTAAGGTTGAAAACGGTGTTTTCACTTTTTGGATGGAAATCCCTTTGGCACTTGGTACCGTTGGTGGACTCACGAAACTACACCCGCTTGTGAAATGGGCATTGGAACTTTTGGGACAGCCCTCTGCTAAAGAATTAATGCAAATTGTAGCTGTGGCAGGTCTTGCGCAAAATTTTGCTGCCCTGCGTTCCCTCACTACAACGGGAATACAAGAAGGACACATGAAAATGCACCTGATGAATATCATGAACCAATTTAGAGCCTCATCGGACGAAAAAGCGAGCTTAGTCGCCCATTTCAAAAATCATATTGTTTCTCATAGCGCCGTAGAGGATGCTTTAATTGATTTGAGAAAAAACTAAACCCTTTATTGTTAGAAAAACGCAACCCTCATTAAGATCTTGAACATTAAAGAACCCACATATAAAAGTAACGGTAAACTCTTAATAACTGGAGAATATGTAGTTCTAGACGGCGCTCTTGCCCTAGCACTACCAACTCAATTAGGCCAATCCTTAAGCATTACGCGAAATAGCAATCGCGATTTAGTTTGGAACAGCTATGATTACAAACACCAGCTATGGTTTAAGATGGCATTTGAATTAGGTACTTCTGGCAGTTTAAGACTTCTTGGAGATGAAAACGATATTTCAAAACGACTTCTTCAAATTTTAAACGCCGCAAAGCAACTCAACCCTAATTTCTTACAAGGCAATACTAAAGGCTATCTTGTGGAGACCCATTTGGAGTTTCCTAGAGACTGGGGTCTTGGCGCCTCCTCTACCGTGATTAACAATATTGCCAATTGGGCCAATATAGATGCTTATCAATTGTTGGATTTAACGTTTGGCGGAAGCGGTTATGACCTTGCCTGTGCAGAGGCAAATGGTGCTATAACCTATCAACTCAACAAGAACGATCCTAAGGTCTCAAGAGCAGTTTCATCGGTTACATTTAACCCATCCTTCAAGGAGCACCTATACTTTGTGCACCTTAACCAAAAACAAAATAGCAGAGACGGCATTGCCCGCTACAGACGTACAACTTCAGATACCTCAAATGTTATCAATGAGATTACGCGCATTACCCAAGATATGATTCTTTGTAAATCACTTTTAGAGTTTCAGTCTTTGATAGACAGACATGAAGCGCTTATTTCCGAAGTGATTAAGCAAGATCCCGTAAAGCAGACCTTATTTTCAGACTTAAATGGCAGCATCAAAAGCCTTGGCGCCTGGGGAGGTGACTTTGTGATGGTCGCTAGTCATAAAGACCCTAAACCCTATTTTAAATCTAAAGGTTTTAATACCATTATTAAATATCAAGACCTGATTAAAAACTAAAAAAGCGCCACAAGATGTGGCGCTTTTTTTATAGTTTAAACTGTCAACGTCATATTAATAGAACGTCGCTCTGTTATCTTCAATATCTGCAGTTTCCTTCAACGCATTATAAACTTTGGTTTGTGCAGCACTCACGCGAGTTGTACTTAATCTATTGGCTACAGATTGATAATTATCTAGACCTGCAGCTTCATCAATTTTGTTGACTTTTACCATAAACACACCACTCTTACCTTCAATTAAGCTAGAAGTTTCCCCTTCATTTAATCCAAAAGCAACACCAACAACTTTAGGTTCTTGACCTGCTCCAGATAAGGTAGGGTTCTTCATGTTTACAGCTGCTGCAGTATTGATACGTGCACCTTCTGCTTTCCCAACTTCTTCAATGGTAGATCCAGAAATTTTCTCACGAATCATTTCGGCTTTCTTTTCTTTTCTGATTTCAGCAAGTGCAGATGCTGAAGCATTTTCTGGCTCCATCAATCCTTTCTTGGTAATTTTTGTGACTTGTACAACAGCATAACCGCCGCCAGGAACAGAGAAACGCTTGTAATCTCCAACTTTAGTTCCTTCTTCAAAAGCCCATCTTACAATAGGACGTTGACTGCCAAGTCCTGGAATGTTTTCATCTAATACCTTAATGCTATTTACAGGTCTCACTTTAAAATCTTTAGCATTTGCAGCTTCTTGAAATTCACCATCCTGTAATGCCATTTCAAACTTAGAAGCTTCAGTAAAAACGTTATCAATAGTTTCGGCAGAAGGCTCAATTTTTCTTGCAATAGTTGCCACTTTTACCGCTCTTGATGATCCTTTTTGATCTAAAATTTCAATGATATGAAAACCAAATTGGGTTTGAACCACATCGATATCACCTACATTATTTTGAAACTCAAAATCACTAAACGGCTTCACCATTTGTGTGCTTGGGTGAAAATCATATTCTCCTCCATTATCAACACTTCCTTGATCTGAAGACAAAGCTGTCACCAATTCAGGAAATTTAGAAGGAGTCGCTTTTACAATAGCTAAAACGCTATCTGCCGTTTTTCTAGCTTGCGCTTCGGTTTGAGTAACATCTGGACCAGCACTGCTAGCTCCCATATAAGGAATCAAGATGTGTCTTACTTTAGCTGAATCTGGCATTTGACGTTCTGCAACAAGTTTTGTCAACTTCATCATCCCGTTATCTCTGTAAGGGCCGTAAACTTGACCAACATTCATAGTATAAATAGAATCTGCAACTGCAGTTGGCAAAGCCGATTTCTTCACGTAAGTATCTACATAATCTACATCTGAATCAGCAGTGAAGTTGATATAATCTTCCATGTTTTCCGCTTTCACTCTTGAAAACGCTTGGATAGTATCATTCTTACCGTCTTCAAAAACCACTTTACCATTAGTAAATTGGTCAAACTCTGCTTTTAGATTATTCTCATCATCTAAACTTGGTTCTTCTTTAAACTGAACAAATCTAATATCTCTTGAAGCCTCAACTTCATATTTCTTTTTGTTCTTATTCATAAAGGCCTTAATATCTCCCTTAGATACTTCAACCAAACTATCGCTTATAGTGCTATATGGCACTTGAACATATTGTAAATCTCTAGTATAGTTTTCTAACTTATAATCTACTTCAGCTTCGTTTAAAGTTGCATTAACTCCAGCCTTCACCATATTGTAATAGGTGCGTTCTTGAGCCGAAACAGCGATATTGCTTTCGTTATTGACCCAGTCACTATATCTAATTTGAAAATTACCTAACACGGCAGGCTCTGGAGAAATCTCTTTAAGATTGGCTACAAACTCAGTTAGTTTATTTTCATCAAATAATCCAGCTTCATTTTGAAACTCTGGATAGCTTGCGAAATTTTGCTGTAATAAGTCACGCATTTGGTCTTCCTCAACGCTCAATCCCAATTCTTCAAATTGAGTAGTCATCACCGCACGTCTCACCTCTTGGTCGTAAACACGATTCATCGCCGTTGTAGACGTTGCATTAGGGCCTAACTGGCGTTGCACGTTTTCAACCTTGGCCATAAACTCATTTCTGTTGATGTTTTGACCATTAACCGTCGCCACAACATCTTGGGACGCACCAAAAAGGGCATCACTGTTTCTAAACAAATCGGTTAATACAAAGGAGAACAACGCTAGAGCGATAATCAATATCAAGAACAAAGAACGTTGTCTAATCTTATTTAAAACTGCCATTTTTATGTATAATTTATCTAATAATAAGTGGGCGAAAATACCATTTTCCATGAAATAATGAAAGCGGAATCTCTTTTTTATTGTGTTGCCTGCAATGTTATTAGCAGGTCTCTAAGTCCTACATCAAGCGGAATTGAGAAATAACAGTCTTTAAGCTATATCTAAAGGAAAAAAGCGATAGTCCATGTTAAGAAACAAAACGTGATGCACATTCAAAATAGACAGCTGAACATTGCTAACAGTCTAGAGATTTAATCTTCTTCTATAATTTCTAACTCGACAACATCAATTTTGGTTGTGGAGACCTCTATTATTTTGAATCTAAAGATATCAATAATCACCGTATCATTTACTTGCGGAATTCCTTCAGTTTCATGAACGATAAGCCCTCCCAAAGTTTCATAGTTTTCACTATCGGGCAATTCAAGCTTATAAGTCTCGTTGATGTAATCTACCTCTAAACGTGCCGAAAATCTAAAGTGATTATCACCAATCTTCTCTTCGGTAAGTGCTACGCTATCATGCTCATCTTCAATTTCTCCAAAAAGTTCTTCTACAATATCTTCTATAGTCATTATCCCAGCGGTACCTCCGTACTCATCAATAACCACGGCCATACTCTTTCGCTTTTTAGTAAGGGCATTAAGCACATCTTTTACCAGCATTGTTGCCGGAACAAAAATGACGGGCATGGTCACGCTTTTAATGGTTTTAGGCTTCTTAAAGAGCTCAAAAGAATGCACATACCCAAGAATATCGTCAATAGAATCTTTATATACTAAAATTTTGGAGAGTCCAGAATCTATAAATAAGGTACTGATGCTCTTAATAGACTCATTAATCTCTACAGCAATGATCTCGGTACGTGGCACCATGACTTCTCGTGCTTTTACTTCGGAAAATTCTAGCGCGTTCTGAAAAATCTGTATTTCACTATCCACCTCATCATGCTCCTCTACAGATTCCATTTGCTCACTAATGTAGTTTCCTAATTCCACCTTGGTCATCGCTAACTGGACGTTATCACCTTCTGTCTTAAAAAACTTCCTCAAAATATTATCTGAAACCCAAATGATAAAGGAGGATATGAACCAAAATAACAGATAAAACAGATAGGCTGGAAATGCAAAAATCTTTAGAAATGAATTGGCATAAATTTGAAAAAACACCTTTGGCAAAAATTCCGCAGTAATTAAGATGATAATCGTAGATACAATAGTTTGGGTCAATAGACTCAAATCATTAAGCAAATAAGTGACCAACTGATAGTCTGAAGGCAGCATAGATCGAAACCAATCTACCAAAACATCGCCCATAATAAAACCATAAACCACCAAGGCAATATTATTGCCAATAAGCATGGTCGCTATAAATTTTGAAGGTTTAGCGGTAAGCTTGGTTAGAATTGATGCCAAAAAATCGCCTTGCTTCTTTTCAATTTCAATATGAATTTTATTAGAAGATACATAGGCAATTTCCATCCCAGAGAAGAAAGCTGAGAGCAATAGCGTGACAACGATAATAATGATACTAAAGTCCATTAAGAATCTTTACGGTTGTCAAATTTTTTCCTAAACTTTTTACGGAAGAAAAACATAAAAATGGCTAGTCCAGCAAACACAAAAGAGATAATCACTCTACTAGAATCTGAACCTATGTAAGAGATCCCATCATAGATGAAGAGCGCTGCAAAAAACAAATATACGTATTGAAAAAACTGAAGTATTTTCATTAAAATAGTTATAATTAGCTACAAAGATAAAGATGTTTTGTCAACTTTTAGTCCAAGAACTAATCTTTCAAAATCATATCACCACGTCCCTCGAGGATGGTGTAGTTTTTAAATTTGGTATCTGAGTCAAATATATCTCCCTTTCCACTATTGGCGGTGGCCGATTTTAATGCCACAGGTAAATTACTAAATAACCATTCTTGCTTTTGGTCATAATACATTTGCTCAGCAAAAAGACTGTCTTTTTGGGGTGTAATTAAAATAACATTGCCTTGAAGATCAATAAGATCAGTCTCACTGTAAACGATACCATAATCTGCCAACACGATATTACGTTGGTTTTTATCGTCGTATAAAGATAGTTTTACACCATCGGGAAATTCTGTAAATGCAAATTCTCGGTTAGAAAAATCTAACATTTTCGGACTTTCGAGATTGGCTACCAATCTGCCAATTGAGTCTTCTGCTTCAGTATATTTCAGATTGATGTTTTCAGCGATACCTATCGGCTCATTTTGTAGTACACCAATCTTCTGCACTTCCTTGAAGTTATTCTCGCATGAAAACAACATAGTCACAGCAACAGCTGTGACTATGAGATGTAATTGAAAAAGTATTCTACTATTCATTTATGTTATTTACAAAATTTAATCAACATTTGGCACAGTAACACTACCGCCAATCCAGCAACCAATTGAAATCGATTTGCCACCATTGCCTTCTGTAAATATCTCACTTCGAGTAGGTGCATTAGCCTCATAAGATGCAGCAGCTTGAGCCGCATTAGATTTCAAGTTAGGATCAACCTGACCTGCTTTTCTAGCCTCTTGTGCTGCATACCAGAATACCGCTCTTTTATTAAAGTTAGTATCGCCACAACTGTTTGCACTTTTCGCATACATAGCTGCGATGTATAAGTGAGGCGTACCGTCAGAAGGATTCATTTTCAAAGCCTCTCTGTAATAATTTCTAGCCGTACCATAGCTACCTTTGCTCTTAAAGGTATTTGCAATACGCTTGGCCAATCTTGCCTTTTTAAGCTTATCTGTCTCAAGGTCATAAGACTCTTTTAAGTATTGCTCTCCCTCTTTATCTTTACCTTGCTTGAACAACGTGGTTGCCAAGAAATATTTGGTATCTGCAGAAGGTGATGCCGCATCATAAGCTTTAACTAACTTAATATATAATGGATCGTCAATACACTCCTTATTATACATTCTACTTACGGCTCTTTTTAGCCAAACAGGATCTGTACCTTTTTCTTCAAACTGCTTTTCGTAAAGCGGAATAAGATTTTCGCAATTTGCCAATTGCCCTAAATAACTATCTAAACTTCCTGAAATTTTATCATTGGCTTCAATTTTGGCAAAGTAATATGTTTTGTACTTATCTTCTTTACTAGTTAAAGTCTGACCTGCCTCTTCTTTTTCAACAAATTTATTTACAGAAACAGTAAATTGCTCGTTCAATTTTATCAACTGCTCAGAAATATCATCATATTTATCAAACACTTGTTGCAATTCAAATTGGTTTGCCTTGAATAAATCCACTGTTTTTGTGAAATACACATAAAGCCCTTTAGTACTCGTAAAATTATCTGGATCTTGAGTGTAGGCCTTATCAAATGTATTATAGATATCCATATCGGTTTTACCCAAAATCTCCTGGTTATCATACATCATGACGCCCTTCTTTTCAAAAACCTCTCCAAGAGGATAGTCTTTTTGAAAGTTGACATTACCATCATCCAACAGGGCCATATATTCATTTATATATCCCTTCTTCTCTTCTCCTGAAGAATTATCAATTTTATGCTCTAGAACCTTTTCCCCATATTTATACGGAGCAAGATTAAATTTTGGTGGACACTCTGTTCTTAATTTTTTCCAAGGCGTGTATGCCTCATCATATTTCTTGCTCTTATAATAATCACTGAACAAGGTCAAGTTTAGCATACAATCTTCATTTTGTTGTGCAAAACTAAAGTTAGTTGCTACAAGCAAGGCTGCTATGACTACTGGTACTCTCATTTTCATCTTGTTTTAATTTACGTTAGTTATATTTTAATTTTTCAAACCATCTGTCATTTAAAGACAAACTTATTCGGAAATTGAAAAAATTCTCAAGTATTAGATTTTGTTCTCTAGTTCCTCGTCTTCCAATCTCAGCTCCTAGGTTAGCATTAGAGAACATCCCTCCTACTGGCAATCCTACTCCAAAAGACATGCCAAACTCATTAATGACTTCATTTTTGATCTCTAAACCTGTGTTCTCATAATACATCCCGGCCCTGTAAGTCACACGCTTCCAATAGCTAGAAAAAGAATTATAATCAGGAGTATAAAAACCACCTAACGACAGTCCAGAGGCATTTACAAAATTAGTACTATTTGTTGAAATTATGGGGTTTGAGAATTTGCTGGTATTTTGTAACGTATACTCTAAACCTGCAAACCATTTTCTAGGTTGTCCTATCCCTCCACCAATGGCTAGTCTCGAAGGTAAAGTTAAATCTGTTTCTTGAAGTTCATCCAATTCCACGTCAAAAGTATTTACAACAAATTCTTGTCCAGAATTACCGTTTATCACTATCGTAGAGAAGGAGCGTTGATTTTTTGAAGCAATTGTACTTTGTGGGGTATACGTAAGCCCTGCCTGTAGCTCTAATTTTTCAGTAATCATACTGTGATACGTCAGACCTATATTTACATTTAACCCGCTTAAATCTGATCGATTATTCTCTCTAGATTGATATTGCACGAGTTGGTTATCTTCGCCTTCAATTTCATCATAAACAAATTCTATGGCACTATTTTGAATATTTCCGAAGTTATAACTGACATCAACACCTAAGCTCAGCTTATCTGTTAATCGGTATCCTAAACCTAAATATGCCCGATTAACACCACCTTCACCACGATATCTATTAACAATATCGTCTCCCTCAAAATCCTCTATTTTATAGCCCACTGCTGTGTAAGGCAATAATCCAAAACCAAAACCAAAGTCTTTTCCCAAGGGCATGGATAAGGCCAAATAATCAAAAGTAGTCGCGCTAACCTCTGCCTCTCCAGAGTCTGCTTTTAATGTAGAGCTATTGTAACTTCCGCCTACAGTAAATTTCACAGGTCTGTTTTTCTCATTATAGAGTTTAAGATTTGGAGACGCATAAGATGCGGGATTTCTAAGATTTACATGTATACTATCTGTATAAATGCTCAAGCCACCCATACTTCGATTTTCTACCGTCCCTTTAGCTTTCAAACTACCAATACCGTAAAAGGAGTATGGTGAAGCTGTTCCTTCCTGAGCGTAAGATTGTAACGCAAAACAGGCAATTAAAACTAATACAAGTTTTTTTATCATTATTATGAATTATATTCTAGTAAAAAATTCAAACCTTCTAGAAGAAAATTTGAGTTGGCAAATATGCCATTTTTTAATTGGTTAGACAAGAGTTCAGAATCACCGCCTGTTAAAATAACTGTTAAATCAGGATATTTTTGCCGATACTGACTGACCAAGCCTTTCAACTCGTTAACCACCCCAAACACTACTCCTGAATGAATGGACTCTTGGGTAGAATTGCCTATAAGGCCTTTTGGATAAGCTATAGACAACAACGGAAGCTTTTCTGTATAATCGTGTAAAGCCTTATAACGTAAACTCAAGCCCGGTGAGATCGCGCCTCCTTGATATACCGATTGAGCATCTACAAAGTCGTAGGTAATGCAAGTGCCCGCATCTATAACAAGCACATTTGTTTGTGGATATTGATAAACGGCCGCTGCAACCAATGCAATGCGGTCTACACCTAAAGTCTTGGGAGTAGCGTAATTATTTTTAAAAGGAAACTTTAAATTGTGGGTCAATTCTAAAATATGAACATTCTTTTGTAATGATAACAGCTGCTGATTCTCAAAACGCCCCACAGCAGATACAATGCCTGCTTCTATAGTAGGATATTTCGAATATAATGCGTCAAGGGTCTCAAGGAGCTCTCTTTCAGAAGAAATGATGCGATCTAGCATTTTGGCGTTTTCAAAAACGGCCAACTTTACATTTGTATTACCAACGTCAATTACTAGGTTCATATCCTTTAGGAAAGGGTTAAAACTACAAAACCACAATTTATAATGGCTAGTGCGTTAACCAAATTATAACATATTGAAGATGAAAGCCTCAAAAGAGCAGCAAAAAAACCTATTGATAATTTTTTAGATTTCTTTTGTGAATAATAAAAATGCATATATATTTGCACTCTCGTTTTAAACGACTGGTGCCTTAGCTCAGTTGGTAGAGCAAAGGACTGAAAATCCTTGTGTCCCTGGTTCGATTCCTGGAGGCACCACCAGAAAAAACCCAATCTGTAAAAGATTGGGTTTTTTGGTTTTTAAAATGTGAACATGCAAGTAATTTTTTTTTTAATATCGCTTTTTGTTATAAAACCCTACTCTAAATTGGAAGAAATGCGCTCTAGATAGTTGACCGAAACGATTTAAGAAGGTGATATATTATAAGACCTATCTTTAGATTATGATTAAAAATACAATCTTATGACAACATTAGTTGTCAAGCCTAGAGAAAATCTTGAAAACCTATTTACCGACCCACCCTCATTGACCCTATAATAATTGTTAATGGCATTTTCTTTATTTGATATGTTCCAAACGGAAGCTCCAATTTCTGATCTGAAGGCTTTACTAATTTTGAATTTATAAATAGCAGATGCATCTACTCTCAAGTAATCCTGTAGCCTTTCATTATTAGCTTTGTCAAAATTTACGCCATTATCTACAATTTCATTACCATCTAAAGCAACTGAAGTAGGCTTTCCTGTTCTATAGTTTAATCCTGCTGAAATATTCCAAAATTCATTACTAAAGGTTGTGCCTAGAGTAACTGAATGCGTAATATCAAAATTGCTAGGAAACTTTATCTCTTCAAGTGTTTCAAAAGTATAATTATTGTTTATATAAGAATAACTTAACCAACTGTTAAAATCACCAAACCTCTTTCTACACAAAAACTCAAAACCACTAGCATCATAATCCCCTTCTTCTTTCGCAAATTCATATTTTGTTGTAAAACTTTGACTTTGGGTTGTTATACCAGCCACGGTTTTAAAATAAGCTTTGGCATCTAGCAACCAACCCCTATTTTTATACATAACTCCAAGTGAAGCTTGTTTACTTTGAATCACGGGAATGTCATCATTATCCGTTAATTGCCAACGTCTTTTCTCAATACCTAAAAAATCATTTTGAAAATTAACGATTTGCGACGTACTCTGATGCTTAAATTCACCTTGTGCTTCAATATCAATATCGTCTCCAATTGATTTTCTTATACTTAATCTAGGTTCAATAATTAATTTATCAAACCGTGTTAAGTAATTTGTTCTCACTCCGCCTCTAATGGAGAGATCAATAGTTGAGTTGTTGTACCAAGCCTGACCAAAAGCACTATGTTCTCTTAATATTTCTTCGTCTCTTCTTACAAATCGAGGTAAATCAATATCATTTAGGTTAATAACTTCTGTTTCTGTAAACTGATAACCGAGGTTAAAACGCCATTGGTTTTGTTCATAAAGATTATTTAATTTAATACTTGTTTCTGAAACAACATTTTCTTGTAATTGTAATTGATTACTTAATACATCTGCGTTTAATGCTTCAAGTTTATATTCGCTATTGTAAATATTGATCGTTGAAGAAAGCCTCTCGTTCCAATGCTTTTTGTAATTAAGTCCAAAACCAAGGCTTTTTTGAGAGATATTGCTACGTCTGGTTCTTGATGCTCCGTTAACATCAGCAGTTTCATTAAAACCCAAATCGTTATTAATTAGAATAACGTTTAATCTAATAAGATCTTTTTCATTTGGTTGATACAACCATCTTAAGGAGGCATCATGAAAATTGAATTCTTGGTTAGAATTGGTAACATTAGACACATTATTTTCAGCCTCTGTATCTTGAGTCACTCTATCAAAATAAACATCATAAGTTGGCGTTCTGACCAAATCATCTAAAGACTTCCTTGATGCAACCTGAAGAGACATTTTGTTGCCTATTGGGATATTTGAAAATAATTCGGCATTTAAAAAATTAAGTCCAAAAACACCATTAAATTTTGAATCAATCTGTTTATCAGTCTGCATGTGAATTGTTCCAGAAATACCATCGGATAAAGAAACATCTGAACCATTGTTGATGACATTAGCTGTTTGTGTCATTAGAGGATTAAAACTGGAGATAAGACCAAAAAAGTGACCTGTTTGATACATTTTGATATCATCCCAAAGCATCAAATTCTGATCGTGAGAACCACCTCTTATGTTGATGTTCGACACCGTTTCATCAACACTTAAAATACCTGGCAAGGCTTGAACAGTTTGTAGCACATCAGATTCAATAAGGCCGGGTAAAAGTGTAAATCGTTTGTAGTCGATTGAAGTTGACCAATCCTGCCTTTTATCAATACCACGAACAAGATAAGCTTCAATGAGTACTGGCGCTATGAGCTCTTGTTGAACTTGCATTGTTATTGTTTCGCAATCGTCTAAACCGAAATATTTTACTTGTCGCACAATAGTCTTAAATCCGATATGACTAATACTTATTAAATCGTTTAAAGATTTCAACTCAATTTCAAAAAAACCTGTTTCACTAGTTATCGCATAAGCATTCTTAGTAGCAATAGCGGCGCCAACAAGAGGTTGTTGTGATTCCGAATCTTTAATGTAGCCACACAATCTCATTGTTTTAGAAATGGTATACACCAAATCGCTAACTTTCTCAAAAACGAAACCTGTTTGTTCTTCTAGTATCTCAATTTTTGAATGCAATTCTAAATTTTGTGATATAGGTACTACGGAAATATCTTTTAAGAGGCTACTCTCATAATTAAAGGTAATAGAATGCCTCTTTGTAATTTGCTCGAGCACCTCAGAAAGTGGCACTTTTTGATCTGAATTTTGTGCTTGTGACTTAGATAATTGAAAAAAGCACAAGACTAAAAATATATAAAATTTAGTCTTGTCCATTGCTAATAATAACCTCTTTCGTGTTCTGAATTGTATAGGTCAAATTAAGAGGCTTTGAGATAGATTCTAGAGCATTTTTAAGATTGTCGTGTTCAAAAGCACCTGTAAATTTTATATTCAAATTAGATGGATACTGCACCTTAATCTTGTATTGCATTTCTAATTCTTCAATAACCTTTTCGAAAGATGCATTTTCAAAAACACTCATATTCTTAAGCCAGTTGGGTTCTGTGATTGTGATATTTGATTTTAAACTTTTTCCAGAAGACAAGACAAACTCTGTGCCAGCAGGCAATTTAACGTCTCGATCGTTATATGTTACTTGCACCAACCCCTCATAACACGATACTCTAAAAACGCTGTCTCTAGATAAGACATTAAACTCTGTACCGAGAACACTGACTTTTCCGAATTTTGTATTAACATCAAATCGTTTTCCTTTTTCTACATCAAAAAAAGCTTCCCCTTTTAAATCTAAAGACCTGTTTTTATCCCAATTAGAACTAACATATTCTAACTCTGATAACTCATTGAGATTAACGGTTGAATTATCAGGCAGTGTTATGGTTTCGTTTTGAGCTATAGTGGTCTTAAACGAGCTAATCTCGTCTTTATTTGTTAAAGTAAATAAGGCAAAACCAATAACCAAAATAGCAGCTAAACTAGAAACAATTTTTAGCCAATTTGTAGAAGTATCTTTTTGAGAAAACAATTTCTTTTCTAACGCATCAAAGGACTCAACTTTAGCATTATAATTACCATTAAACCGTTGAGCTTCCTCAATAATTTCTTTATATAGGTCAGCATCTTCTAACGTATCAAAAGCCTTTGACTCTGTTTCTGACAGATCATTATTTAACCACTTTTTTACTAAATCCTCTTTGTTCATTAGATACTTCTATATATTTAAAACAACTTAGATTGTAAATGTCCCAAAATTATTTTCAATTAAGTTCCTCAAGCTGATCTTTGAGTTTATTAAAAGCCGCATAGATTCGATGCTCTGCGATCTTTTTTGTGATACCTAAAATTTCAGCAACTTCCTTATGGGTCTTACCATCTACTTTGTTAAGCAGAAATGCCACCCTCTCTTCTTCTTTTAATTGCGACAGAACACGCTCAAATTTGTAAAGAAATTCTTTTTTGCGTAAAATAAATTCAGGGGACTCATTAGTATAATCCTTTGGTTTTACCTGTTGATACTTCAATACTACTTTTTGATGTTTAACCTCGTTAAGCATCATATTATTTGCCGTGGTGTATAAATAAGATTTAGCCGCCTCTGGTTTTATTTTAGAACAGTTTTCCCATAGCTTTATAAAGGCTTCTTGCACCTTATCAGAAGGGCTTAAAAGCTCGCCATACTTATAAAAAAAAATATTGCTCAATGATTGCGCGTACTTCTCATAAAATTTTGAAAAGCGAACTTTATCGCATATATCTTGGTGCAATGATTTTGGCAAGGGCTTTTAGTTTTTTGATTTCAGAAAAGAAAGATAAATAAAAAAAAATCTATTTTTTCTCGGGACATTTAGTTAATGAGTTGTTTCAATATAAAGAGGCTATTTTAAAGCCAACTAACAAACGTACTTAAATATTGAAATAAAATCCATTTAATTATGAAAACATTGAAACCAATCTTACTATTAATAATAGGAGTTTTACTCACTATGACTTCCTGTAGAACTGAAGACGATTTAGCAATTGATCCACCTGTTGAAGAAACTGTTGAAGCCAATTCAACTGTGGCTAATCTTATGAGCAGAATAGCCTCTAACGATGGCTCTAGTGATAATATTATAGATAATGCAAGTTGTTTAAGCGTACAACTACCTATTACAGTTACAGTTAATGGAATTGAGCTCGAAATAAATGACGATTCTAACTATGAAGACATTGAAGACATTATTGATTTGTTTGAAGATGATGATGATTCCGTAGTCATTTCATACCCTATTACTGTAGTTCTTACGGATTTCTCAACAGTTTCAATCAATTCCGATGAAGAGCTTGAAGCGCTTGCGGTTGACTGCGTTGGCGAAAATGAAGATGACGACGATATAGAATGTATTGACTTTCAATATCCAATAACTGCTTCCGTTTTCGATATAAATAATGATTTAATAAACGCTATAACTATCAATAACGATAATGATATGTATGATTTTATTGATGATTTAAATGACTTTGCAGCGGTAACAATTAATTTTCCTATTACCGTAATATTTGCTGATGAGACAACACAAATCGTTAATACTATTCAAGAGCTGGAAAATGTTATTGAGCTGGCAGATGATAGCTGTGATGAAGATGATGATAATGATTTTGATGATGATGATTGTGATGACTGCTCAACCGACGCCCTTGAGAATATTTTCACTAATTGCGCTGAATGGACCGTTGATAAGCTTGAACGTAATGATGATGATCTTGAAGACAGCTATGTGGGATATACATTTGAGTTCAATAGTGATGGAACACTAGTAGTTACTCAAGGAACAAGCACCTT
Organism: Sediminibacter sp. Hel_I_10; assembly: GCF_000688335.1. Classification (NCBI taxonomy): domain Bacteria; kingdom Pseudomonadati; phylum Bacteroidota; class Flavobacteriia; order Flavobacteriales; family Flavobacteriaceae; genus Sediminibacter; species Sediminibacter sp. Hel_I_10. The sequence goes on along the minus strand of NZ_JHZX01000001.1, from coordinate 2,719,651 downwards.
TAATGGGTCATGGGAGACCTTTGGAACAGCTAATAATATTTCAGTAGTTATAAACGTAACAGGATTACCAGATTTTAACGACACTTGGAACTTACATGAAATAGAACAAGAAGATGAGGATGAAGATGAAGATGAAAATGAAGCAAAAGTAGATCTGAGATTAGGAGATGATAGATTACGTTTTGAAAGTGATTGCACATCAGGAGGAAACGTTGATGATACTGCTCTGGCTAATGCATTAACAAATGGAGATTGGTATGTTACGCATTTCTTTGATGATACAGATGAAACCGCAGACTTTGCTAACTATGTTTTCAATTTTGCATCAAACCTTACAGCCACTGCAACTAATATGAACGGTTTAACTAATGGATCATGGTCAATCTCTTCTGGGGAAGATACAGATTTAGGCCTTAATTTAAACTTCGGAACAGCCACCCCACTTAACGAGTTAGCTGATGATTGGGACGTAATCGAAGTAACAAATGACATTATCAGATTAAAAGATATTAGCGGAGGTGATAGCTCGGAAAACTTTTTAACGTTTGAAAGAAATCCTTTTGATGGGGGCAACGGAAACGATGATTTAGAGACTATACTAACAGACGGCTTATGGATAGTTGCATCTTATACCGAAGATGCTATTGACCAAACCGCTGATTACGTAGGTTATAAATTAGTGTTTAATATGGATAGTACTGTGTCTGCTTCAAACGGTTCTGATACCAATAACGGTACTTGGGCTGTACTAAATGGAGGCAATCAAATGGCATTAGATTTTGGCACAGATATGCCCTTCGAAGAATTTAACGATGATGATTGGGATGTCATTTCTGTTTCAGCCACCCAAGTGGTTATCCAAGACATCAGCGGAGATGATGGAACAGACACTCTAACACTTCAAAAACTTTAATATTACATTTTAAATTAAAAACAACAATTATGAAAAAAGCATTTTATTTCGGTCTATTAACAATGTTAAGTTTTTCTCTAATGTCATCTACTTGCTCAAGTGATGACGATGGTGGGAGTCCGAATGATAACAGTCAACAAATCTCACAAATTGAAAATACTGTTGAATCCGGAACATGGCAAATCACGAATTTTAATGATTCTGGTCAAAACGAAACCTCTAACTTTAATGGTTATGACTTTAGTTTCAATTCTGACGGCTCTCTTGTAGCAACAAATGGTTCAAACACAATGACTGGAACCTGGTCTGTCACAAACGATAGTAACAGTGACGATGACAGCAGTAGTGATGATGATATTGATTTTAATATTTTATTCCCTGTACCAGACAGTAACGATTTTGAGGACCTAAATGATGACTGGGATATTGTTTCTTCATCATCTACTAGAATTGATCTTATTGATATAAGCGGAGGGAATGGTGAAACTGATATGCTCACATTTGAGAAAAATTAAAGAAGAAAAGCATCCTAATTAATTAAATATTCCACTCTATAAAATTCATCATATTTGATTAAAAGCAAGCCAACCATAAATTTTATGGTTGGTTTTTCTTTTTAATGAAACTTCAAAGCAGTGTTGATTTTGCCATTTTAAAAAAAAACTGCTCATTTTTTGCGAAATTAGAACCTTTCACATTTTTAATGACGATGGCTTTCTCTTCATAACGTATTTTAAAGTCAACAACATCTAAAATAAAACAAAAAAAAGCCCGATCTTTTCAGATTGGGCTTTCTCAAATTAATTTAGACGTCGTCTTATGCTTTTGGCATTACAACAGTGTCTATGATGTGAACTACACCATTAGATGCTTGTACATCTGTAGCAATCACAGTAGACGTTTTTCCAGAAGCATCAGTTAAAATCACTGAATCTCCTTTCATAGATGCAGTTAACTCACCACCGTTGGCAGTTTTAACAACATACTTCCCGTTAGCATCTTTGATAGCAGCTACCAAAGTAGCAGCATCAACTTTACCTGAAACAACGTGGTACGTTAAGATACCTTTTAATTTCTCTTTGTTCTCAGGCTTCAATAAAGTCTCTACAGTTCCTGCAGGTAACTTTTCGAAAGCAGCATTATTAGGAGCAAATACAGTATATTCACCTGGCTCAGATAACATTTGAGCTAAATCTGCAGCTTTAACGGCTGCTACTAATGTAGATAAGCTTTCTGTTGCCATAGCTTTAGATGCAATACTGCTCTCCATCGCTTCTTGCTTCATTTTTTCTTCTTCGGCTTCCATAGCCATTCTTTCATTATCCGCAGCTTCTTGCTCCATTTTCTCAGCTTCCATCTTCGCCGCTTCTTCTTCTTTTTTTCCATCGTTACAAGATGTCATCACCACTAAAGTCATGCACATCAATGCTCCGAAGATACTGTTCATTCTTAATTTCATAATTTTTTGTTGTTTATTGGTTTATCCTAACAAGATACGCATAGAATAGCTATTAGGATTTCCGAATAATTGATTTAATAAAATTTTAACTAAAATGAACACAACAAACTCAGATTGGGAAAAATTAAGACAATTTGCTCGACTGCTCTTAACAAAAAATTAGTATGCCCTTTTCTAGTAATTACGTTAATAATCGCATCAATAGTAACATTTATAATACCTTTACTGCTTTATCTTTACGCCTTGGATACTACTGAAAACAAACCTAAAGAAGCTAGCAAAAAAACAAGTTACCGCTGGTTAAGACGCACCCTGCGCGTGGCTTTGGGTGTCCTAATCTTTCTCTTGTTAATCTTGCTGTTTGTGAGAAGTCCGTGGGGGCAAAATATCATTGTCAACCAAGTGGTAGATTACGTCTCTAATAAAACCCAAACGAAGGTAGCCATAGAAAAGTTGTTCATCACCTTTGATGGCGATGTGCAATTGGATGGTCTTTACTTAGAAGACAAGCAAGGAGATACCTTGGTTTATTCAAAATCACTGGAAGCCAACATTCCTCTTTGGGCCATGATTAATGGCGGAGCTGTTGGTGTTGACGGATTAGATTGGGAAGGCCTAAGAGCCAATATCACTAGAAAAGATTCTATTTCTGGATACAACTTTCAATTTTTAATAGATGCCTTTGCGCCAGCCGACTCTACTAGCGTTGCCACAGATACTACAGCAACTCAGCCTTTAAATATTGTGTTGGGAGACCTCAACTTTAGCAACTTCGATGTTGTTTTTGATGATGATGTGTTGGGTATCAATTCCCGATTTAAAATAGGTGTACTCAATGCCAATATGGAAACGACCGATCTTGAGCACATGAATTTTGAAGCTTCAGATATAGAATTAGCGAACAGTAATATTAAATTTATTCAAAATAAGGTCGCCATAGATACCACTTCAGAATCTGATGTCCCTCTTCCTAAATTTTCAGTTGAATCCATCAACATCAAAAATGTTGTAGCGTATTATGAGTCTCAACCTTCCGAAATTATAGCCGATTTAGATATTGCAGACTTCCATACAGAAATACCAAAAATCGACCTCTCATCTAATGATATTGACATTGCCATTTTGGAATTGCGACATTCAAAAGTGGCGATACAGACCGAAATCAATAAGAAAAACGTCTCTCAAGCTTCCCCAGAAATCGCTCCAAATCAAAACACATCAAATACAAATACTTTTGAATGGCCAGAATTTAAAGTGAACGTTGCCGATTTACAGCTTGAAAACAACAATATTAACTTTAGGGCAGGTAATGCCACACTAACAACAGAAACTTTTAATCCTGAAGCCTTTTCTATTGAAGGTTTAGTATTAGATGCTAAAAACATCTTTCTAAAAGACCAAAAAGCGGGGATTGACATCCATACTCTAAAACTTAATGAGACCTCAGCCTTTAATCTAGAGCAACTGTCTGTAAATCTTAGAGTTTCTGAGCAGGAACTTTCTATTGAAGATTTAAACCTTAAATTAAATAACAATGCCATTACAGGTTACGCACAATTGAACTATAATGGCCTAAACCAGTTAACCACAACACCAGAGAACACCAAGGTCGACCTTAATTTCCCTTCGTTTCGCCTATCTTTAAAAGAGCTCTTTAAATTTCAGCCAGCACTTAAACAGAACCCTTATCTCAAAACCTTGAGTGAAAAAACACTTAGCGGAAATGTGAACGCTTCGGGCACTTTAGCAAGCATGAATATCCCTAATCTTAATGTCAAATGGGGTGCATCTACGCAAATTTCAACTAGAGCAACGCTAAAATATCCAACCGACCCTGAGAAACTACAGTTCAACATTCCGCAATTTGTAGCCAAGACCACTCGTGAAGATGCCATGAAATTTATTGACGAAAAAGAAATGGGCATCACGTTTCCGAAGGACGTAAAACTCGCCGGAAGCGCAAATGGCCAACTCGATGATGTTTCAGCAAAAGCAAAACTAACGACCACACAAGGTATTGCCAGCATAGAGGGGACTTTTAAAAACAAACAAACTTTAGCTTATAATGTAGATCTATCGATAGAGGACTATAAAATTGATGAGCTGATGAACAATCCGCAATTTGGCACCTTAACGTTATCTCTAAAATCACAAGGAAGCGGAACAACCATCAATACGATGGACGCAAGCGTTGATGCAACCATTAAGAAATTTCAGCTTAACAGATATGCTATTAATGACCTCAACATCAACGGTGACCTTAAAAACGGCAGAGGTCACGTGCGCTCAAAATACAAGGATGATAATCTCAATATGAATTTGGATGCCGTGGTAGTACTAGATTCTGTAGCTCCAGAAGCAACCTTAGAACTAGATATTATTGGTGCTAATTTACAAGCGCTAGGTCTCATGCAGCGTCAAGTAAAAACAGGGATGACCGTTTATGCAGACTTTAAAGGCAATGCTACCAATTATGATGTATCAGCCATAGTTGACGACGGGGTTATTGTATATGAGAACCAAACCTATTTATTGGGGTCTCTAAACGCATTGGCCCACGTTACGCAAGATACCACTTCGGTTTCTGTACGAAATAAAATGCTAGACCTCACCTTGAGATCAAACTCCGATCCACAAACCTTTAGTAAAGCACTTCAAAAACATGTGCGCAGTTATTTTTATCGGGATTCTATTAAAACAGACACCATTTCAAAACCTGTAAACCTAAAGTTAGAAGGTAAAATTGCACAATCGCCTTTGTTAAAAGAAGTCTTTTTAGTTAATGTCAAAGATTTAGACACCGTCTCAATTGCTGTAGATTTCAAGGAAAAACAACGTAAGCTTAAAGCAAATATCACCGCACCGCACATTAATTACAGCGGTAATGAATTGGATAGTCTGGTCTTTGCGATGGACACCAATAAAGATAATTTCAACTTTAATCTAGGGTTTAAAAATATTATTGCTGGACCTTTAGATATCCCTCGAACAAAAATTACGGGAAACCAAAACAACAATGAACTCACCGTTAATTTTTTGAGCTTTCATGAAGACTCTCTTTTAATGAATGTGAATACTAAAATTACAGGAAATAGCGAACGCTTGGTCTTAAAGGTAAATCCTGACAGTCTTATTTTAAATAAGCGCGAATGGTCAATTCCCAAAGACAATGAAATGATTCTCACCAGTACAGCCCTAGAGTTCAATGATTTTAAAATTTCCAAAGGGGATCAATCCATAAACATCACAGACAAGCTACGCAACCTTACAAAAAAACATGCGGCTCTAGAATTTAATAATTTTAAGATTAGTGAAGTCTTTAATTATCTTAACCCAAAATCAAAATTGGCCACTGGTCAACTCAACGGCAACTTCATTCTTCAAGAACCCTTTACTGAAACGGGTATTGTTGCAGACCTTAGCGTCAACGACCTGAAGGTATTAAAAACCAATTTCGGGACATTAAGTATCGATGCAGAATCTTTAGGTGGCAATAACTATGATTTTAATGCTAACCTACAAGGAGGCGATGTCAATCTTGACCTTACAGGAGAATACACGTCTACAACCAATGATGCCAAGCTCAATCTCGATCTTAATATCACAGAGTTTAAGATGAAAGCCCTCAACAATCTGGCATTGGGTGAAATTAAAAATGCCGAAGGTATTTTTACTGGGCAATTTAAAGTGACAGGTAGCACAACAGCACCTCAATACAAAGGCAGTCTTAATTTTAAAAATGCCACCTTTAATATTGTAAAACTAAACACACCTTTCACTCTAAAAGATGAAACTTTAAATGTGGATAATGAAGGTTTTTCCATGTCTGATTTCACAGTTCTAGATGCCAATAAAAATGCCTTGGTACTTTCTGGTGAGATTGGAACCGAAAGCTTCTTAAACCCAACCTTTGATCTAGACCTTACGGCAAAAAACTTTCAGGTGCTTAATGCTACTCCAGATGATAATGATTTTATCTACGGAAAGGCCTCTTTTGATGCTGACGCAAAACTAACTGGCGATTTACAAATCCCAAAACTAGACGCCAAGCTCACCTTAAATTCTGATACAGACATCACTTACATCCTACCCGCTACAGTTGCCAATATTGAAGAGCGAGACGGTGTTGTTAGATTTGTAAATAGGGAAAATCCAAATGCAATTCTCACACAAACCGAAGAGGAGACCGCAACGATTAAAGGCTTTGATATTTCCACTTTAATCAACATTGGAGAAAGCGCTACAGCAACCATCATTATTGATGAACAAACAGGGGATAATTTTAAGGTATCTGGTGAAGGAGAACTCGATTTAAGAATGGCTCCCAACGGAAGAATCAATCTTTCTGGCACTTACGAGATTTCAGATGGCCATTATGAGCTCACGCTTTACAACCTTGTCAATAGAAAGTTCAACATAGCTAAAGGAAGTCGCATCACTTGGTCTGGAGATCCTTTTGACGCCAAACTAGACGTGAGGGCCATCTATAAAGTAGAAACTTCTGCCTCGTCATTAATGTCATCACAAATTTCTGGTCTAGATGCTTCCGTAAGAAGTAAATACCGCCAAGTACTACCATTTAATGTGTACCTTAATATTAATGGTGAATTAATGCAACCTAAAATCTCCTTTCAATTGGATATGCCAGAAGAAGAACAAGGCGCCGTAGGTGGACAAGTTTATGGTCGTGTGCAGCAGGTAAACCAACAAGAGAGTGAACTCAATCGTCAAGTATTCTCTTTGCTAGTGTTGAATAGATTTTATCCAGACTCCGGAAGTGATGGGAGTTCGGGAGGTTTTGCTACTATTGCTAGAGACAATCTTAACGATGCGGTTGCTGGACAGCTCAATGCCTTTTCAGATAAAGTTTTAGGTAAATCTGGTATTGAAATCGATTTCGGTTTAGACAGTTATACCGACTACCAAGGCAACTCTCCAACCGAGCGCACCCAATTGGATGTGGCCGCACAGAAAAAACTCTTTGACGATCGTTTAATTGTGAGGGTCGGTAGTGAGGTAGACATACAAGGAAGTAGTCCAACTGGGGAAACCACACCATTAATAGGCAACGTTAGTTTAGAATATATGCTTTCTGAAGATGGCCGTTATCGTCTCAAAGGTTTTAGAAAGAGTGCTTTTGAAAATGTTATTGACGGGCAAACTATTATTAGCGGAATTGCCTTAATCTTTACTCAAGAATTTAATGATTTTAGAGATTTATGGGATGCAATGCTCAAAGCACAAGATGAGGAGGAGGACACAAATCAGAAGGCCGAAGACTCTAAAGTAGACAAGGAAACTTCTGAGACTGAAACAAAGGAAAAGAATACTAATCAAGAAGCATCTAAGTAACCTAATTTGAAAACAACCTTAAGATACGGCGTTTGCATTACACTACTCACCATGATTTTTTATTCGTGTAGTGTCAAAAAGTTTATTCCCGAAGATAAACGTCTCTATACCGGTGCTGTTATTGAAATTGACGCAGATACCTCAGTTAAAAATGTAGATCAACTTAAAGCTGAACTACAAACCGTACTTAGACCAGAACCCAATAGTTCTGTTTTAGGGATGCGACCTGGATTATACTTTTATTATAAAACCCAAAAAGAAAAACCTGGCTTTCTTAATCGATGGTTATATAAACAAATTGGTGAAGAGCCGGTTTACCAATCTGATGTTGAAAACCTCGAAGTTGAAGAGATTCTAATCAATAGGTTAGAAAACAATGGTTTTTTCTACAGTCAAGCAACCTCAGCGTTCACAGAAAAAAAACAATTTGCCTCCATCAATTATAAGCTAACGGTTCCCAAACCCTACAAGATGGAAACGCTTACCTTAGACACGCTCCCTAATCCCATTTATACAGATATCAAACCCGCTTTTCAAGAATCTCCGTTAACCAATGAGAGTCGTTTTGATCTTTCTAATATGAAATTGGAGCGTACGCGATTAGATACCGAATTAAAAAAGAAAGGCTATTATAATTTCAATTCCGACTTTTTAGTTTTTGAGGCCGATACCAATCAGTACAATAACAAACGATTTGATTTGTTTCTAAAATTGAAGGCAGAGGTTCCCAAAAAATCCCTCGTGCCGTATCAAGTGAAACGCATTAATGTTTACGCAGATCATGACTTAAACGATTCCATCAACTTAAATACAGAACGTTACGATAACAAAACCTACATTCAGGATACCCTATTTTTCAAACCGAAGCATCTTAACAAATTCATTACCATTGAGGAGCAGGATTATTATAGCCCATCAGAGTCCAAGAATACCGCAAGACGTCTATCAACCATAGGCGCTTATAAATATGTAAACATTAGATATAGAGAAATTGATTCGCTGTTAACAGATAGCTTGGGAGCCTTGGAGGCAGATATCTTTCTATCTCCATTGACCAAACGTGCCGTTCGTGTCGAGCTACAGGCGGTAACAAAATCAAATAGTTTTACAGGGCCTAATCTTGCCTTGACTTATAGTAACCGTAACCTCTTTAGAGGCGGTGAAACCTTGAACATAAGCACAAGCATAGGTTATGAAACACAGATTGCCAGTGGTAGTAACGCAGGACTGAGTAGTACAGAACTTGGTTTAAAGGGTGAACTTATTTTCCCTAGAGTGATTTCTCCATTTAATATTAACGACGATTTCTTTGAGTATTCCATCCCAAAGACCAAAACGAGTTTGGCCGCAAATTATTTACGTCGTAGCAAACTGTACACCCTACTTTCAGGGAGTGCGCTTTTTGGATATGTATGGGATGCCAACCGTTATGTCACTTATGAAGTGAATCCCATCTCTATAAATTACACCAAACTAGGAAACGTCACTCCAGAATTCCAGGATATTCTAGACCAAAACCCATTTCTTAAACGCAGTTTTGATCAGCAGTTTATTTCTGGGTTAACCTTCTCGTTTACTTACAACGGTATGGTAGACAGTAATGATCCAAATCAGTTTTTCTTAAATTCAACTTTAGATGTTGCCGGTAATTCCATTAGTCTTCTGGGGTCTCAAAACGAAGAGACTGGGGCCGATGAGTTTTTGGGTCTAGAATACGCACAATATGCTAAAGCAGATGTAGATTTTAGATTTCATCTTAACTTCGGAAAAAACCGATCGCATACTTTAGCAACCCGTTTATTTGCGGGTTACGGATTAGCCTACGGAAATTCTGATGTCGTCCCTTTTGTAAAACAATATTTTTCTGGTGGTCCCTACAGTGTAAGAGCCTTCAGGATACGTTCATTAGGCCCCGGAACCTATAATGAAACTAACGATGAGAATAGCGACGGGACATTTTTTGACCAGACGGGTAACATTAGATTAGAAGCCAACGTGGAGTACCGTTTCCCTATTTTCTCATTCTTTAAAGGCGCCGTTTTTGCAGATGCCGGTAATGTTTGGAATTCCAAAGGCAACCCTGCATTTGACGGCAAAGATAAATTCTCATCAAACTTTATCAATGAGCTGGGGATGGGTACTGGTTTTGGCTTACGTATAGATGTTCAAGGGTTTGTAATAAGGTTTGATCTTGCAGCACCCTTTCATGACCCGTCTTTGGATGAAGGTGAGCGTTTCGATTTTCAATGGGATGAGCCAGTGCTTAATTTTGCCATTGGGTATCCTTTTTAAAAAAATAGATATGGAAAAAAAAGAGTTTATGCAACAAGCCGTTGAAGCGGCCCTAACAGGAATGAACAACAATGATGGTGGTCCTTTTGGATGTGTTATCGTAAAAGATGGCAAAATTGTAGGTAAGGGACATAATAAAGTCACCTCTACTAATGATCCTACCGCTCATGGCGAGGTCATGGCCATTAGAGATGCTTGTATGAATTTGAACACCTTTAATTTAGAAGGTTGTGAATTATACACCTCTTGCGAACCTTGCCCCATGTGTTTGGGTGCCATCTATTGGGCGCGTTTAGAAAAAGTTTATTACGGCAGTACACAAGTAGATGCCGCTAACATAGGGTTTGACGATCAATTTATTTATGATGAAATCCCTCTGCCTTATGCAGAGCGACGCATTCCTTTTATCCAAATAGCGCGTGATATTGCTATAGAACCTTTTCAGAAATGGAGTAAAAAAGAAGATAGAACCGATTACTGATTATGGACACAAATGCAACGTTCTTTCTTTTAGATCCACTAAATTTATATCAGACTGTTATCTTTTATTATTAATTTCGACAGAAATCCATACCTGCTTTTTTTTCGTAGGTATTTTAAAACATTAGATCATGTCCAAAACCTATTATGACCCTTCAGATTTAAGAAAATTCGGTAAGATTACAGAATGGAGTGAAGCATTAGGCACTAAATTTTTTGAATATTATGAAAAAGTATTTGAAGAGGGTGCTCTAACTGCTCGTGAAAAATCCTTAATCGCACTTGCCGTTGCTCATACTGAACAGTGTCCGTATTGTATTGATGCTTATACCAAAGACGGCTTACAACGCGGGGTCACTAAAGAAGAAATGATGGAAGCCATTCATGTGGGCGCAGCCATAAAGAGCGGCGCTACCCTAGTGCATGGTGTTCAAATGATGAATAAGGTCAATCAACTTGACGGTTAAACTCAACTTTTATGATTTCATCCAGGTGAGATCTTAGAACCGTAAAGGCATGACCTATGATGATAGAATGATACTATATTATGAAAAAATTAAAGACCGAATCTTTACATAAAAAAGGTAGCGATCTCGCTCAAAGCAATAAACAGCTTGATATCTTATCTAACGGTATTTTCAAGAGCGGTGAGTTGCCAACATTCAAAGATAAAATTTCAGAAAGTAATCAGTTTCCGCTTAAAGCAAAAAAGTTGGAAATCCTACAAATTAATGTAGGCTACATGTGCAATCAAGTTTGTGAACATTGCCACGTAGATGCGGGTCCTGACCGAAAAGAAATCATGACGCGAGACACGATGAAACAATGTCTTGACGTCATTAAAAACTCAGGTGCTCATACCTTAGATCTTACAGGTGGTGCTCCAGAAATGAACCCCGATTTTAGGTGGTTTGTTGAAGAGGCTGCTAAGGTAGGCATCAAAGATTTTATTGTTCGCTCTAATCTCACCATCATTCGGGCTAATAAAAAATATCATGATCTACCTCAATTTTTCAAGAAACATAATGTACATGTGGTAAGCTCAATGCCGCATTGGACCAGAGGCAAAACCGATAAGCAGCGAGGTAGCGGCGTATTTGATAAGTCTATTAAGGCATTGCAGGAATTAAATGCTATTGGATATGGCATGCCAGATAGCAATTTGAGATTGGATTTGGTATACAATCCCTCGGGTGCCTTTTTACCAAGTGATCAAAATGCTATGGAAAAAGATTTTAAAAGGGCGTTAAAAGAAGATTTTGACATACACTTTCACAGTCTTTTTGCCATAACCAATTTACCCATTGCTCGCTTTTTAGATTATCTTATTGCCTCAGAAAACTACGAGGATTACATGTATCAACTTGTAGATGCCTACAATCCTACTGCTGTTTCTAACGTTATGTGTACCAATACGCTGTCTGTGAGTTGGGATGGCTATTTATTTGACTGTGATTTTAATCAAATGTTAGAATTACCTGTAAATAGTAAGGCACAACACATTTCAGAATTTAACGAAGATCTTCTTGAAGGTCGAAATATAGTAATTTCACAGCATTGCTATGGCTGTACTGCAGGAGCTGGAAGTAGCTGTCAAGGCAGCGTTGCATAAAAGCCAAAAATAAAAGTTGCATTATACTTATAAAATAAAATACTAAATATATGAGCTATCTAGAAACCACCCATAATGTTTATAAAGAGGCAGCATTAACTCCAGATGTTGGTTTATGCTGTACCACCAATCCTATTTGGGAATTACCTGGTTTAAAAATACCAAAGATCATGCAAGACATGAATTACGGTTGCGGCAGTACAGTTCATGCGAGAGACCTATCCAATAACCCAAAAATGCTTTACGTAGGTGTTGGTGGTGGTATGGAACTTCTTCAATTTTCTTATTTTAATCGTCAAAAAGGAGGCGTTGTTGGCGTTGATGTGGTTGATGAAATGCTGAATGCATCTAAGGAGAACTTTAAAATTGCTGAACAAGAAAACAGCTGGTTCAAGAGTGATTTCGTTGAACTCAAAAAAGGAGACGCATTTAACTTACCTGTAGATGATAATACGATTGATGTAGCGGCTCAAAATTGTCTTTTTAATATTTTTAAGGCGGAAGAATTAAAGCGAGCTATTGAAGAAATGTATAGGGTCTTAAAGCCAAATGGAAAACTTGTGATGAGCGATCCAACTTGTGAGCAACCCATGAATGATCAATTGCGTAACGATGATCGTTTGAGAGCTTTATGTTTGAGCGGAAGTATTCCTATAGCCCAATATGTGAAAGCTTTAACCGATGTTGGATTTGGTACTATTGAAATTAGAGCGCGAAAGCCCTATAGAATTTTAGATCCTAAACACTACCCTACCGATGAGTTAATTTATATAGAATCTATAGAGGTTGCTGCAATCAAAGATCCAATGCCAGAGGATGGACCATGCATTTTTACTGGAAAAGCTGCTATTTATTATGGGGAGGACACTTTTTTTGATGATAAAAAGGGACACGTTCTTGTAAAAAATCAGCCGTTAGCAGTTTGTGATAAAACAGCTGGTGCCTTAAAATCACTAGGCAGAAATGATATTTTTATAAGTGAGTCTACCTACCACTATGATGGTGGTGGCTGCTGCTAGATGATTTTCAAAACGTGTTAAATTTTGTTGAGGCGTATGTTCAAATCTGTTGTAATAATGGCAATGCTTTTAGGGACTTTGGCAACCTACTCTCAAAAACCATTAGACCACCTGCTTAAAGCTCACAACACCAATGCTGTGCCTTATATTACTGTGCAAGAATTAGCCATGCCCAAGACCAAGGCCATTGTTTTAGATGCTCGTGAATTGGCAGAATACAAGGTGAGCCATTTAAAAGATGCTATTCATGTAGGCTTTAACACCTTCAATCTAGATACGGTTTCCAAAACATTAACCGATAAAAACCAAGCTATTGTTGTCTATTGCTCCTTAGGCATCAGATCTGAAGATGTAGCGAGTCAACTTAAAAAGGCGGGATATACCAATGTTCAGAATCTATATGGTGGTATTTTTGAATGGAAAAATAAAAACTTCGAAGTTTACAATGCCGAAGAAAAAGTTACCGATAGTGTTCATGCTTTTTCGAAAGCTTGGGGCAAATGGCTTTTAAATGGCATCAAAGTTTATCAATGATTCTTTCAAAATATACATCATGAACAACTCCTTTTAAATGGGCATACTTTCCAATAACAATACCAATAGTGATCAAGATATGGTGGCCAATTTTCATTTTCCCACCTCCAAAAAAGCCGTGATCATTTTTACCCGTAATCCAGAACTTGGCAAGTGTAAGACCAGATTGGCTAAAACCATTGGCGATGACGCTGCATTAAAAGTTTACAAACACCTTTTGGCGCATACTGCAGAAGTTTCAAAACAGGTAAAAGCAGATCGGTTTGTGTTTTATTCCGAAGCCATCAATGTTAACGACATTTGGGATCCTGCCTATTTCAACAAAAAACGCCAAGAAGGTCAAGATCTGGGAGCTCGCATGCAGCATGCCTTTTCAGAATTATTTCAATCGGGTTACGAAAAGGTGTGCATTATTGGCAGTGATTTGTTAGACATTGATGCTGATATCATAAATAGCGCCTTTGAACATCTTAACACTCATGACGTGGTTATTGGTCCTGCTCAAGATGGCGGCTATTATTTACTGGCCATGAAAACGCTTTATCAAGAGGTATTTCAAAATAAAGAATGGGGTACCGAAACCGTGAGAGCAGAAACGCTCAAGGATTTACAGAATAGTAATGTGTTTCTCTTGAAAGAACTCAACGATATTGATACTTTTGAGGATATGAAGCATTATCAGCAACTTAAAACATACTACAAACAGCCATGAAAAAATTTATAAAAGAAACAGCTAATTATTTAAAAGACAAAGGTTTTGATCATCCTGAAATAGGAATTATTTTAGGTACAGGTCTCGGTCAATTAATTGATGAGCTAAAGATCATCAAAGAGGTAAGCTATAATCATATCCCTAACTTTCCTACAGCAACAGTAGAGTTTCACAAAGGCAAACTTATTTATGGTGTTTTAGAAGGCAAAAAGGTGGTTGTGATGCAAGGCCGTTTTCATATTTATGAAGGCTACACGTTACAAGACGTCACTTACCCAGTGCGCGTTATGGAAAAATTAGGGATCCATACCTTATTGGTTTCCAATGCATCAGGAGCAATTAATCTTAACTTTAAAAAAGGAGAGTTGATGTTGATAGACGATCACATCAACCTTCAAGGCAGTTCTCCACTTGCTTTTAAAGGCGTTGGCAAATTGGGAGAACGTTTTGTTGACATGAGCGCTCCGTATGATGTAGACATTAATGCTAAATTCAAGGCCATCGCAAAAGCGCATAACATCACTTTACACGAAGGTGTTTATGCTAGTGTTGTTGGTCCGCAATTAGAAACAAGAGCAGAATACCGTATGCTCAAGATCATTGGTGCAGACGCGGTAGGCATGAGCACCGTTCCTGAAATTATTGTGGCCAATCACCTCAACCTAAAGGCCGCTGCCGTTTCTGTATTGACAGATGAGTGTGATCCTGAGCATTTAAAGCCGGTAGACATCTCTGAGATTATTGCCATGGCAGAAAAAGCAGAGCCAAATATGATCATACTTTTCAAGGAATTGATAAGAAATCTATAAGAACAAAGCCCTTTTGAAGATGCAACGTTTTGATAACTGAAATTCATATTAAGTTTCAGGGATTAATTACGACCAACCCATCATTAAGAGATTACTCGCTTTTTTAAAGCATATGGAGAAGTATCTAGACATCATACAAAAGGCCTATTCTGGTTATTGGAACTACCTCAAGCAAGAGCTCATTTCCATCAACCATTGGGATAATTATTTTTATGGTCTCGTGATTCTGTCTTTACTCGTTTGGACTTTGGAAATCCTATTTCCGTGGAGAAAAAACCAATCCTTATTTCGAAAGGATTTTTGGTTGGATACCTTTTATATGTTCTTCAACTTTTTTCTTTTGAACCTTTTGGTGCTTATTGCACTCTCCAACACCGTTGCCGAACTTTTTAATGATGCACTAAGTATCATCGGACTGAAAATTTCGAGCTTTCAGCTCTTTGATGTTGATGATATGCCGCGTTGGCTTGGACTCTTTATCTTTTTTATCATCAGTGATTTTGTGCAATGGAACACTCATAGATTACTGCATCGGGTGCCTTTTCTATGGAATTTTCACAAAGTGCACCACTCAGTCAAAGAAATGGGGTTTGCCGCACATTTACGGTACCATTGGATGGAACCTATTGTTTACAAGTCGTTACTTTACATTCCTATTGCCATTATTGGCGGTTTTGATGCTCAAGATGTCGCCTTTGTGCATTTCTTTGCCATTGCTATTGGGCACCTCAACCATGCCAATCTCGGTTGGGATTATGGGATTTTGAAATACGTGTTCAACAATCCGAAGATGCATATTTGGCATCATGCCAAAGCCTTACCCAAACACACCGCTTACGGTGTTAATTATGGCATTACTTTAAGTCTTTGGGACTATCTCTTTAAAACCGACCATGTGCCCGCTAATGGACGTGATATTGAATTAGGCTTTGAAGATGATGACCATTTTCCGAAGACTTTTTTACAGCAAAGCATCTATCCATTAAAAACTAAAAAGACCGAACTATCGTAAATAGTTAAAATGAACATACTTATGACATCTATTTATAAATTAAGTACCGTCTTCATGATAGGGTTAGCTTTGACGAGCTGTAGCCTTTTGACCGCGGCAGGTATTACAAGCCAAGGACAGCCCACCAAAGAAGTTGATGGAGCATTGAGTGAAACTCTTACAGAAAGTGCCGTAACTATAGACCATAGCGATTGGGATAAATTACTAAAAGCACATGTGAATACCGAGGGTTTTGTAGATTACAAAAGCTTTCAAAACGATAGAAAGCAGTTGGATGCTTATTTACAGAAGCTCGGTGAATTAGAACCAGATACAAATTGGAGTGTTCAAGAGTTATTGGCCTATTACATCAATCTTTATAATGCGGCAACCGTTCAGCTTATTTTAGACAACTACCCAACAAAAAGCATAAAAGATATTGATAAGGCTTTTACTAAGGCATTTATTACCATAGGCAACAGAACCCTTTCTCTTGGAGGTATTGAAAATGGCGTGCTTCGGAAAATGGAAGAACCCAGAATACATTTTGCCATCAATTGCGCCTCGTATTCTTGTCCGAAGTTGCTAGCAGAGGCCTATACCGCTTCAAAAATTGATGCACAATTAGAGAAAGCGACGCTTGGTTTTATCAACGGAGACAAAAATGAGATTACAAAGACCAGCCCGAAGTTATCCAAGATTTTCGACTGGTACAGTTCTGATTTTAAGGTTGACGGCAAAAAAGATCTCATTGCTTTTATTAATCAGTACAGCAATGTTGAAATAAATCCTGAAACAAATTATACCTTTAAATCTTACGATTGGAGCTTGAACGACCAACATTAAAAAACGCTTTGAGTATTGCCCATTACTGCTTTTAGAGATGAATCGTGGATTTAACTGACGTTATGAATCATCGCATGTCTATCATAATCCCCATTTTGAATGAGGCCGAGCATATCGGTAAGCTTATTAATGAGCTGTTACTGCATTCTAAAGCGGAACATGTGCTTGAAATTATAGTTGTAGATGGCGGAAGTCAAGATGGCTCCCAAGCTATTGTGCAACAGCTTTCTTTGGAAAAAAGCAACACTCAAATTAAACTGATCACCTCAGAAAAAGGAAGAGCCAAACAATTGAACAACGGTGCTTCAGAAGCTTCTGGCAGTATCCTTTATTTTCTGCACGCCGACTCATCATTTCCGCCTCAAAATTTTGATGCCCTTATCATTTCCGAAGTAAAAAAAGGAAATCTTGCAGGCTGTTTTAGAATGCGATTTGATAGTGACCATTGGTGGTTGCGTTTGGTCAGTTGGCTTACTCAATTTTCTTGCCGTGCTTGCCGTGGTGGTGACCAAAGTCAATTTATAACTCGAGAACTTTTTGAGGATATTGGTGGTTATGATGAAAGTTACCTCATCTACGAAGACAACATCTTGATCAACGCACTTTATGCCAGAAAGCAATATACCGTCATCAACAAAACACTAACCACCTCAGCACGGCTATACCATGAGCACGGTGTTTGGAACGTACAATATCGTTTTTTAAGAATTTACATTAAAAGATGGTTTGGTGCCTCGGCTGATGAGCTCTGCTCTTATTACAAAAAGCACCTTTGTTGATCAACTCTTATTTCGTCCCATTTCATCTGGATACAAATCGGTAACCGGATCGCTTTGAAATACCATTTTATCATCAATGTCTATAGCAGACAACCGGCCCGTAAATGCGGCACCGGTATCTATATTCCACACGTTTAGAGCATTCATCGGGATGGTCTCTTTGAAATTGAGCGTGGGTGTATGGCCAATATAAATTTCATCATAATGCCTTACCCTATTTGGATAATTCACATCAGTAGACTGTATCATTCTATCGGCTGCCAACGCCATCTCCCATAGGGTTCTATCAAAGTAAAAGGTTTCGGGATGGGTCTCGTTTGTGACACCGTGCATAGAGGTAAATCCGGCATGAAGAAACAAGCGGTTTTGGTCATCAATATGGTATAACGGCATGGTCTCAAAAAACTCCAAATGTTGCATTTTTTCAATCGCTGTAATGGCGCTATAACTTTCTATAGTTCCTTCGCCACCGTGTGCCAACCAAACCCCATCTGCACGCCCTGTTTTTAGCCAATTCTCACACCAAACATCATGATTTCCCTTAATGAAGATACAGTCTTGATTTTTGGACAACTCCAATAAAAATTGCACCACTTGAGCAGATTGGCTCCAGCCATCTACATAATCGCCTAAAAATAGCAAAGTATCGTTTTTGGTCAATTTGGTTCTACCCAATAGTTGCACCAAAGCTTTTAGCCCGCCATGAATATCTCCTATTACTAATGTTCTCATAAATATTGCGTTTATCAAATCTATAATTATAAAATACAAAAATCATTTTGGCAATGTTATGATTATTTTAAAATTTAGGTGTCCATTTAGAGTAACTGGGAAAAATTAAAGTGGACGACGCCTATTTTATCAAAACCTCTTTCTCTAATTAACGGGGTTCTGTTTTACTATATAAGGACCTGATCACACTTTCAACAGGCTTATTTTGAGGTGTAAACTGATTGTCTTTTGTGCCGCCACTTTTATCATGGGCATGAAACCATTTCCAAACAAATCCGCCAGCAAACCAATCCTCCTTCCAAAATACATTAAACATCGCTTGGGTGGCATGAGACTGACCTTCGAGGTTTAAAGTAGAAATGTTATGGTCGCTTTCCCATGGTCTTTGACCAGTATAGTCCATACTGCGGTAACCATACTCTGTAAAAAGAATAGGCTTTTTATAATCTTCGGAAATGGTCTTCAACAGGATTTTATGGGGCTGCCAGCCTTTCTCACAATCTTCAACCGTAGGTGTTTTCATCTCACTTACAGGAAAATAGGCATCTACTCCAATATAATCTAGATCTTGCCAAAATGGAGTTCGTTTATATTCGTCCCAATTGGCAGCATAGGTTAATTTTCCGGAGTACACCTTTTTAATTTCTAAAATGAGCTGATGCCAGTATTCTGGTCGTGCTTGTGTAAAATTCTCCAACTCGGTACCAATACAAAAGATTTCGGCCTTGGTCTCTTGCGCCAGTTGCGCATATTCCATAATAAAATTAGAGTATGACGCTTCCAAGGTGGCCCAATCTGCTTCATTATCCATCTTAATACGCCCTGTAAACTCGCCACGCCAGACCCATATTTGTGGCTTGATCATAATCTTGATGTTTGCGCGTTTCAATTGCTCAATATATTGTTTGGCTCCAACCCTAGTTTCGCCAAACCATTGCCTTTCGGTATTGTAAACAATTTCGGGATGCTTCAATTCCTTAATAAATCCAAACGGCATGATGGCGGCATAATTGGCCCCTAAATTGACCACGGGATCAATATGCACACTGTCAATTTGATCTCTCGACGCTACAAAACTAACGCCATTGATTTTATCAGGTTGAGATTGGCAACACTGCAAGATGCCGCAAAGGATAATGTATTTTAAAAGTTTCATCGAACGAGAGCCATTGTTTTCCCGAAAATAAGACATAAAGCGAAACGAGCGTATGCAAAGCTCTAATAAATCACAGTCCCAACTATGGTTTACGTTTGTTCAAACTCCAATCATAGGGATAGTATGTGATTGTAGATGTTGAAGCAATTTTTTCTGTTCTAAAACGGTTGATGAAATCTAGCTCATTTCCGTCTTGCAAAAAAATCGGACTAGTACCATTTAAAAATTTCAGAAAGTTGCACCTGCCCTTTTCCTGTTCTCACAAACTCTGGATGACTTAGAGCCGCTACGATTTGTTTTTGCAATTGGGCATCTATCATACTTGGGAAAAAGCGCTATTGATTAATGGCGGACAACCAACAACTCCACATACCAATACAAAATGAATTCGCTCATCATCCACTTTTCCTTCGGAAACATTAGCCTTCAAGAAGCTATCGGCTTTGTCAAAAAAGGCTTGGGTACTTTGACCAAAACTAAAATTTAGACCAAAAGCAAAGAATAGAAGGGTGAAATAACGTGTCATGCTAGAGTTGTATTACTATGTAACCACAATACACGGTAAGTCGAAAATCAATACTTTTCTTATAGCTACCACGAAAACTACCGTTCACATTTCCGAAGTGAAACCCAAAAACGCAATTCAATTTATAACCAATATAAATTAACTGCTCCAGTAAAGTTATTACCTTTAGTTGCGACATAATTGAAAGACGCAGATATTATAAATGGAACATATAGTTATCATAGGTAACGGCATCTCAGGAGTGACGCTTGCCAGACACATTAGAAAAGGCTCTGACAAAAAAATCACGATCATTTCTTCTGAAACCGATCATTTTTTCTCCCGAACCGCCCTGATGTACATTTACATGGGCCATATGACTTACGAACATACAAAACCTTATGAAGATTGGTTTTGGAAAAAAAACCGTATTGAACTGCTTAAGGCGCACGTCACTAAAATAGATACGAGCAACAACTCCCTCAAATTAGACCATGGCGGCAATTTAAGTTATGACAAATTAGTGATTGCTACAGGCAGTAGCCCTAATCATTATGGTTGGCCAGGTCAAGATTTAGACGGCGTGCAGGGGCTTTACAGTAAACAAGATCTAGATACTCTAGAAGCAAACGCTCCCAATAATACAGTTTGCAAACGCGCTGTGATTGTTGGCGGCGGACTCATTGGCATTGAACTGGCCGAAATGCTGAACTCTCGAAATATTCCCGTGACCTTCTTAGTTAGGGAATCTAGTTTTTGGAACGGCGTATTGCCCGAAGGAGAGAGCCAAATGATCAATAGACATATCAAGAGCCATCACATTGACCTTAGGCTTTCCAGCAGTCTCAAAGAAATTAAATCAGACGAAAATGGTAAGGTCAAATCCATCATTATCGAAGAGACTGGCGAGGAAATAGCCTGTGATTTGGTAGGATTAACAGCCGGCGTATCGCCAAATATAAATTTTATAAAAGACTCTAACATTTCCACAAAAAAAGGCGTTTTGGTCAACCGCTATCTTGAAACCAATGTCCCAAACGTTTATGCCATTGGCGACTGCGCCGAGCAACATGAGGCCATTGGCCAACGCCGCCCAGTTGAGGCCGTTTGGTACACAGGGAGAATGATGGGAGAAACCTTGGCACAGACCATTTGCGGCAACAGAATGGCCTATAATCCCGGGCACTGGTTTAATAGCGCTAAATTTTTAGATATCGAATACCAAACCTACGGCTGGGTGTTTGGCAAAAAAGGAAGACCTGATTACGAAGCTCATTTTCATTGGAAACACGAAGATGACACCAGATGCATCACCGTGGCTTACCACAAAGACAGCCATGAGTTTTTAGGCATCAACACCTTTGGGATACGCATGCGCCATGAGGTGTTTGACCAATGGCTTACAGAGAAAAGGGAAGTAGATTATGTAATGCAACATTTAAAAACGGCCAATTTTGATCCTGAATTTTATAGCCGCTACGAGCATACCATCCTCTCGGCTTACACGAAACAATTACAAAACGTTTAAATTTTACAAGATTTCATCGGTTTATGATGCAGCACAATAAAAACACCAAACCCTTGAGATCTCAATCAAATAATAAAAAATGAATCCACCTAATCCAAGCATGTCGCTTACCAAGCCAGAGGCTTTTGATCTTTCTAATAAACAAAAGATAGCAACCGCTATTGGCGTTATTGGACTCCTGATTTTAGTCTTAGCGGCTTTTAATATTAATTTTCCCAATAGAGCCGTGGTCTTGACCGTCTCTTTGGTGATGATTTCTGGTGGTATCATATTATTCGCAAATGATCTGTATCTGGGCAAGCATGCCGGCATCAAAAATGACGGCGTGATGTTCAAATCCATTTCCTCTCGGGGTTTGTGGGCTTGGGTCACAGGCATTGCCTTAACCAGTTTCTATCTCATTCTCTATTTTAAAGCAGCATGGTTAGGGCTTGGTACCGATGGTGCTGCAAATACTGGAGTAATAGCACTCTTTGACCCCTTGAGCTATCTATTAAATGGCGGACAGGCGAGCCAATGGTTTGTTTACGGCACATTATACACCATTGCCATACTCTTTTTAGGGTATAAATTTTTACTCAAATACCGTCACAATAGATATGAGCGCTTACGCACCTTTTCTGTGATGTTCTTTCAGTTGGCATTTGCATTTTTAATTCCGGAGTTTATGGCACGATTAAATTCTGAATCGTTTAGTTTACCCTATTACGATTTAAAGAACATCTGGCCACTTAACTACTACAACTTTGAGCAATATAGGGTCAATTCTATGATAGAGGCTGGAGATATTGGTCTGGCCTTACTGCTTTTTGGCGTCGCTTCAATTTTTATCATCACCCCAATTTTAACCTACAAATACGGAAAGCGTTGGTACTGCTCCTGGGTTTGTGGCTGCGGTGGCTTAGCAGAGACTGCCGGTGATTCGTTTAGACACTTGAGCAACAAAAAACAGTACGCATGGAACATAGAACGATGGGTGGTACATAGCGTCGTTGTTTTTGTAACCTTAATGACCACAGCTGTCATTTATTCTTATTTAGGTGAAGACAGCAGTAAATATTGGCTTACAAAATCGACGTTTTTAATTGGTGTGGCCTCATTACTCACTCTGGTATTTGCGCTTGTAATGATTTTTAAGAGACAGCAATTGGCCAAGGATGCCAAATATGGCGCGATAGGTTATTTTGTGATTGTTATGGCACTCATTGGATTGCATTATACTAACGGGGCTAACTTATTTTTAATTAAAGCCGAAACCTTACGTACATCCTACGGCTTCTTGATTGGTTCCATCTTCTCAGGCGTTATAGGCACTGGATTTTATCCTATTTTCGGCAATAGGGTTTGGTGTCGTTTTGGTTGCCCAATGGCCGCCATATTAGGATTTCAACAACGCTTATTTTCAAAATTTAGAATTACTACAAACGGCGGACAATGTATCTCCTGTGGAAATTGCTCCACCTACTGCGAAATGGGGATTGATGTGCGTGCTTATGCACAAAAAGGAGAAAATATTGTACGCTCGAGCTGTGTGGGCTGTGGGATTTGTTCTGCAGTTTGCCCTAGAGGTGTTTTAAAATTAGAGAATGATCATATGAAAGGTCGCATCAATAGCAACGACATCTTGTTAGGTAATGATGTAGACTTGATGGCCTTAATCAACGAAAAATAAAATCTTCTTTTTTCAAAATGGAATATGCAACAAGTTGCTAAATAGCATCTATACTCAAAAAGAAAAAACCAATCTTTGCACCATCATATTTTGAAAAGATTATAGATGGCAAGCTTGAGAGCTCTCCATCTAGTAAAAGACCTGTAATGAGCAACATTAAAGTCATTATTCCCGCTTATAATGAGGCCGATTCTATTGGCCTTGTTATTAGAGACATTCCCAAACTGGTTAGTGAGGTTATTGTGGTAAGCAATAATTCTACAGATGCTACTGAAATTAACGCAAAAACTGCTGGCGCCACTGTTTTAAAAGAACCCCGTCCTGGTTATGGGCATGCCTGCTTAAAAGGCATGAGTTACATTGCTACTTTACCAAAACAACAACAGCCCGATATTATCGTGTTTTTAGATGGCGATTATTCTGATTATTCTGAAGAGCTCACCAAAATCATAGATCCTATTTTAAATGAGAATCTCGATTTTGTTGTTGGAGCGAGAGTGAAGGAGTTAAGAGAAAAAGGCGCAATGACGATTCCTCAAATTTTTGGAAATTGGTTAGCTACCTCATTAATGTCCCTGTTTTTTAATGCGAAATTTTCAGATTTAGGTCCGTTTCGAGCCATAAAATACAGCAAACTACTGAGCCTCAACATGGAAGACAAAACCTATGGCTGGACGGTAGAAATGCAACTTAAAGTCTTACGGCAAAGAATGACCTATACTGAAATCCCTGTAAATTATAGAAATAGAATAGGCATCTCAAAAGTTTCAGGAACCGTAAAAGGTGCTATATTTGCAGGCGTAAAAATCCTGCTTTGGATTTTTAAATATAGTTTTAAAAAATGATTATCGAAACGACAATTATTGTCATTTACACCATTGCTATTGTGCTGATTTTCATGTACTCTCTAGCACAGCTCAACTTACTCTCAAATTACCTGTCTTCAAAAAAAACCAATAAACCCTGCGTCACTTTTGATTTTTCTAAACCAGAAGAAGTGCCTTATGTGACCATCCAATTACCCGTTTTTAACGAAATGTATGTGATGGAGCGTTTGCTAGACAACATTGCACTTTTAGACTATCCTCAAAACCGGCTAGAAATTCAAGTGCTGGATGACAGTACAGATGAGACCGTAGCTACCACAAGAGCACACGTTGCCCAGCTTCAAAAAACGGGGCTTGACATTACGCATATTACTAGAACAGATAGAAGCGGCTATAAAGCTGGCGCTCTCAAAGAAGGCCTTAAAATTGCCAAAGGTGAATATATTGCTATTTTTGATGCCGATTTTCTTCCGAAGAAAAACTGGTTAAAACGTACCATTCCCTACTTTAAGGACGAAAAAATTGGTGTGGTTCAAACCCGTTGGGGACATATCAATAGAAATTATTCTTTACTTACAAAAATTCAAGCCTTTGCTCTTGATGCCCATTTTACCTTAGAGCAGGTTGGCCGAAATAGCAAGGGACACTTTATCAACTTTAATGGCACCGCTGGGGTATGGCGTAAAACCTGTATTCTTGATGCCGGAAACTGGGAAGGCGATACTTTAACCGAAGATCTTGATCTTAGCTACAGAGCACAACTTAAAAACTGGAAATTTAAATATCTTGAAGATGTAGAGACTCCAGCAGAATTACCAGTTGTGATTAGTGCTGCGCGATCTCAACAATTTAGATGGAACAAAGGAGGTGCTGAGAATTTTAGAAAAATGCTTTGGCGCGTCGTCAAATCTGATAACATTTCCTTTAAAACCAAAGTGCATGGCTTATTGCACTTGTTGAACAGTACCATGTTTTTAAACGTATTTATTGTTGCCGTATTGAGCATCCCAATGCTTTATATCAAAAACGAATATGAGCATTTACGCTTTTACTTTTACTTCATGAGTTTCTTTGTGTTGAGTACCATGATTTTCTTTGTATGCTATTGGTTTATGTACAAGCAAATCTATGGGAGCGGATTTAAAAAATTCTTTAGCTATATCGGGATGTTCTTTACCTTTTTCTCGATCGCTATGGGGTTTTCGTTACACAATTCTATAGCCGTTCTTGAGGGCCATGCTGGTAAACGCAGTGAGTTTGTGCGTACGCCTAAGTTTAACATTAGCAGTATTAAAGACACCTGGAAAGGCAATAAATACCTTAGAAAAACCCTGTCGCTCAACGTGATTGTAGAAGGCTTTTTAATGCTGTATTTTGCTTTTGGTTTGTACAGTGCTTTTGTTGTAGGTGATCAAGGTGGTGATTTTGGATTGTTCCCATTTCACCTGATGCTCTTTTTAGGTTTTGGTTATGTATTCTTCAAATCGATAAGCTCTAAAATGTAATGCCGTTTTGGAAACTTCATAAGGTTCCACTGCTATTCACATTAATTAGTATTGCCTTTTATTGGAGTTTCGCTTATGATTTAGAACGAACTGACTCCCCTAAATTGATCTCTCTTTACGTTGGTCTGTGGGTGTTTTTTTTAGCACTCCTTAAATACGCCAAAGCACATACCAAGCTCTTGGCTGTAATTGCCTTTGTATTTAGAGCCGTTTTTATTTTGGCCATTCCCAATCTTTCTCAAGATTTTTATCGTTTTATATGGGATGGACGTATGATTTTAGAGGGTCTTAATCCCTATCTCTACACTCCGGAATCCTTTTTCTCTGCTGCCGAATATCCAGTGCGTCAAGCTCAAGAACTCTATTCTGGAATGGGAGCACTTAACGCTAGCCATTATACCAACTATCCTCCTATTAAGCAGTTATGCTTTAGCATTGCCGCGCTCTTCTCTAGTCAAAGTATTTTAGGATCTGTCATGGTTTTTAGAGTGCTTATTATTGCTGCCGATTTTGGTGTGTTTTTCTTTGGAACAAAACTCTTGAAAGCCCTAAAGCTTCCAATCTATAACATCTTTTGGTATCTTCTAAACCCATTTATTATCATTGAATTAACGGGCAATCTGCATTTTGAAGGGATCATGATTTTCTTTTTAATATGGAGTCTTTACCTTTTGCACCTTGGCAAATGGCAATGGGCTGCGGTTATTTTCGGAGTATCGGTTTCTGTTAAGTTGGTTCCCTTATTGTTTTTACCATTGTTATTCAATTACTTTTCTTCTAAGTTTTCTAATGAAGAAAAAGACTGGTCCCTAAAACGTATTGATTTTAAAACACTCCTATCATTTTACGCCATTGTAGGGATTACTATCGTAATGCTATTTATGCCATTTTTTTCTTCGGAATTTTTTACAAATTATGCTGAAACCGTTGGGCTTTGGTTCAATACTTTTGAGTTTAATGCCAGTATGTACTATCTGGCTAGAGCCATTGGCTATCAATTTAGAGGATGGAATGAAATTGCCATTATTGGAAAGGTATTGCCTGTATGTATTTTAGCCGTGGTTTTAGGATTCTCTCTATTTCGAAAACATATAGACACAAAGCGCTTGATCATCTCCATGCTTTTTGCTTTTACAGCCTATCTGTTTTTAAGCACTACCGTGCATCCTTGGTATTTGGCAACCCTCGTGTTATTAGGCATCTTTACAGAGTATAAATTTGCACTGGTCTGGAGCTTTGTAATCATTTTGAGCTATCTGTCTTACCTTAATTTAAACAGTGCCGATAAGTCTGAAAACCTTTGGATCACCGCTCTAGAATATAGTGTGGTTTACGGTGTATTGCTCTGGGAGTTGATTTCCAAAGGTAAAAGAAACCCAACTACAGCTGCGCTATAGAATGCTTTTGAAACGCAACAGCAGGATCTAAGAGCATTATCAACAACTGCAAAATTTACTTCAACATCACATTTCCGCATAAAAAAAAGCCAACTTCAACAAGTTGGCTTTATGATATATCTAAACGTTATGAGCCTATAGGCTTTTAACAGCGAGAATGGTTATAATTTCTTTCTCATCATCAAAGCCATCTTCATCTTTGAAGGTTTTGATCTCTGTTTTATAAGTCACCTCAAAGTCTTTTCCTAAAAGAGCATCAGAATCAAAATCAAAACTATCGGCCACTTTAGGATCGATCTTATGGAAAGTCATGGTATATTCAGAACCATCATCATACTCCCCAATAAAGTTGTAACCGTAGTCTTCATGACCGTCATAAAACCCAGTAAACGTGTTTGTTTCCTGTAAGTTCTGTAATGCAGTTAAACTGAAGAAACTCACTAATAATAACCCTTTAAATACAATTGATTTCATAGTAATAGAACTTAATTAAATGTTGTTTTTATTTAATTTTCTGTCTTAAGACAGTTCTATCGGAAGTTTACCACATCAAGTCCGAAAGTTCTTTTAGTCACATCATTTTGAATGATGAACAAGTGGTAGGTTCTGCTTTCCTCTTTCTGAAGTTTCTACTGTAAGTTAATTAGTGATTTTATGTATTTAATCTTCGTCTTCCTCGATGTCTTCAGCTTCAGGATCTAATTCTGGATCTTGTACTGCTTCTGGATCATCGTTATCAAACTCTTCATAATCATCTTCGTCATAATTCTCCATGGTGACCTCTAACTTGGTACTCACCTTTACAAGGTATTTTGTATCTGCAGTTGTCACTTCTACGGCCTCAACAGTTTCGTTATTAGCGTTCTTGAAGGTGATGATATTATCGTCATCATATCCATCTGGGTAGCGTTCTACCAATAAGGATAGGATTTCTGGTGTCAATTTTTTAAAATCAACAATAACTCGTTTTAGATGGTTGTCTTTTGGTTTCATAATCGATACTATTTGCGATTCAAATATATTATTTATTCTCTAACACGAATCACGTTATACACATCTTTTCTACGATCTTTTAAATTTTTAACGGCGCCAAAAGAATGCAATTCTCTTAATAAGCTCAAATCAACATCAGCCACTAAGATCATCTCGGTATTTGTTGTGGCTTCGGCCTTAATGCCATTACTTGGAAATGAGAAATCACAAGGTGTAAACACCGCCGATTGCGCGTATTGAATATCCATGTTATTCACGTTTGGAAGATTCCCTACACTCCCAGCAATGGCCACGTAACATTCGTTTTCTACCGCTCTAGCTTGTGCACACAAACGCACTCTTGAATAGCCGTTTTGAGTATCGGTTAAAAATGGAACAAACAAGATATCCATGCCCTCATCACTTAACAATCTCGATAACTCTGGAAATTCAGAATCATAGCAAATTAAAATTCCAATTTTACCACAGTCGGTTTCAAAAGTTTTCAATTCGCTACCGCGTTGCATCCCCCAAACCTTAGCTTCATCTGGCGTAACGTGTATTTTCTCATAACGCTCCAAACTTCCGTCACGTCTGCATAAATACCCCACATTATAAAGCTTATCGCCTACGAGCTCAGGCATACTTCCCGAAATGATATTGATATTGTAAGAAATAGACAGTTGCTGAAGTCGCTCTACAATCACCGAGGTGTATTTAGCTAACTCACGTATAGCATCTGGCTCATGCATGTGATTGTACTTGGCCATCAATGGCGCATTGAAAAACTCCGGAAACAGGGCAAAATCTGATCGGTATGCAGAGACACTATCTACAAAATACTCCACTTGCTCCATAAGGTCTTCTAAACCATTGTAGGTACGCATTTGCCATTGGATCAACCCGAGTCTTACTACCGTTTTAATAGAGCTGGCCTTGATGCTTTTTTTAGTGTAATAAATATTATCCCACTCCATCAACACCGCATATTCATTTGATGCGGTATCACCTTCTAGGTAACCTTTGATAATTCGTAACGGGTGAAAATCGTTGGAAATCTGGAAATTTAATACTGGATCATAAATTTCTTTATGCTTTACTTTCTCGATGTATTGTTTTGGCGTAAAATCACTTTGATATTTATGGTAATTCGGCATTCGACCACCAAAGACAATCCCTTTTAAATTGAGATTTTCACACAGTTCTTTACGATAATCATACAAACGTCTGCCCAATCGCAATCCACGATATTCTGGTTTGATAAACACATCAATACCATAAAGAATATCGCCTTTGGGATCGTGATTTTTAAACTTATCCCCTTCTATAATATCGGCATAGGTATGGTTATCGTCAATTTTTTTATAATCTACTATTAACGACAGCGCGCAGCCTGCAATGTTTCCATCAATCTTTATGACCACTTGACCTTCTGGGAAAATCGTAGTTAATCTTTCGATATGCTGTTTTGTCCAAAAGGAATTCATAATGCCACCATAAGACTCTAATGTGGCCGATTTTAAACCCTCAAAATCATCGATCGTGAGGTATTTTAATTCTATATTTTCTATTTTCTGTTCTTCCATGCTATAATATAAACAATTTACACAAAGTTAGCTAGCACTGTGCTTCGCTAAGATGGTACTCACACTAATTTAATAAATAAGGGGTTTAACTGAAAAGGGATGAGAGATTTCGGCTATCTCATAACCGAAACTTCTCATCTCCTAATATTATCAATCCTACTGAACGTTTGATCTTGATCAGATAGATCTTGTAGTTGTTACTTTTCCGAAGCATCTCTTAACGTATCGCAGCTTCGTTTGCAACATGAATTACATATCTAACAGATAAGCAAAAATAAGCGGCGCTACAATGGTAGCATCACTTTCAATAATAAATTTTGGCGTATCGATATCTAACTTGCCCCAAGTAATTTTTTCATTAGGCACAGCACCCGAATACGACCCATAAGAGGTTGTAGAATCACTGATTTGGCAGAAATAGCTCCAAAATGGTGTATCTGTACGCTCCATATCTTGATAGAGCATTGGTACCACGCAAATTGGGAAATCTCCTGCAATACCACCTCCTATTTGAAAAAAGCCAATACCCTTTT
This sequence comes from Sediminibacter sp. Hel_I_10, assembly GCF_000688335.1. NCBI lineage: Bacteria > Pseudomonadati > Bacteroidota > Flavobacteriia > Flavobacteriales > Flavobacteriaceae > Sediminibacter > Sediminibacter sp. Hel_I_10. Next base: position 2,689,440 of record NZ_JHZX01000001.1, on the reverse strand, counting down.
CTGAATTATCGGTGTACCAGTCTGCTAAAAAGGTCATGTATTCAATACCAGATTTCATGGTGCTTGCCTTTAACTCGCCCTTAAGCACATAACTTGCAAAAATATTACCCATGGTGCTATCTTCCCAACCTGGGCAAACGATAGGCAGATTTTTTTCTGCAGCGGCATACATCCAAGAATCTTTGATATCAATTTCATAATGCTCTTCTAAAACACCCGAAAGCAACAATTTATACATGTATTCATGCGGTAAATAACGCTCTCCTTTAGCCTCTGCATCTTTCCAAATTTTGACAATGTGCTCTTGTATTCTTCTAAATGCTTCTTCCTCTGGAATGCAGGTATCTGTGACACGATTTAGTCCTTTTTCGAGTAAATCCCATTCATCTTTTGGGGTTAGATCCCGGTAATTTGGGACACGCTTATAATGGGAGTGTGCCACAAGGTTCATGATATCTTCTTCTAGATTGGCACCTGTACAAGAAACGATCTGTACTTTATCTTGACGGATCATTTCGGCAAAAATCTTACCAAGTTCTGCAGTACTCATGGCGCCTGCCAGAGACACCAACATTTTGTTGCCTGCTTCTAGCTGCGCTTCGTAACCCTTTGCTGCATCGACCAAAGCCGCTGCATTAAAATGTAAATAATATTTTTCTATAAATTGTGAAATCTGTCCTTTACTCATTGTCTTCTTCGTCATTAAATTTTGAAATACGGTTGGTACCGTTTTTAGAATCGTTAAAATTACTTTGGAAATCGTCGCCCGCGTCGTCATTCATAAACTTATAGGTCAACATCTTGTAATACAATTTTGCAGCAAGAAAATCTGATGACTTATCATTTTCATTTGGGCAAAGCTCCATAATGTCAAAACCAACGACGTTTTTCTCTTCAAAAACCGTACGTAAGAAATCTAAAAGTTCATACCATAACAATCCGCCCGGTTCTGGTGTTCCAGTTGATGGCATAATAGAAGGATCTAGCGCATCTAAATCAAGAGTGATATACACATTCTCTGTCATTTGATCTACTGCCGCATCCATCCAAACATCATCTAACGCCATTTCATGGGCAAAAAAGGTTTTTTCCTCATCCATCACGGTCGTTTCCATAACATCCATGCTGCGAATCCCTACTTGAATCAAGTTGGTAGTTTGACTCGCTTCATAAAGCGCACAAGCATGATTGCAAGAACTGCCTTGGTAAGACTTTCTTAAATCGGCATGGGCATCAATTTGCAATACGGTCAAGTTATCAAAACATTCATTAAAAGCTCTGATAGATCCTATAGATACCGAATGTTCTCCACCAATTGCGGTTACAAATTTATTACGCATGATGTATTTTTTGGTGATTTTATGCACCGCTTCTACCATACGCTCTGGTGAGCTGTTCTCTGTAATTGGATCTGCCAAAAAGACGCCTTGTTTATACACCTCGGTTTTGGTCTCAATATCGTATTGCTCCATATTCTCAGAAGCTGCTAAAAAAGCAGCTGGGCCTTTATCTGCGCCCTTTTGCCAAGTACTTGTACCGTCATAAGGTACGGGGATTAATACAATTTTAGAGGTGTCTAATTTTGAAAATTGCTCCTCAATGCCTGCGTACGTTTTACTATTCATGATAACCTAAAATTTTGAGTAAGTCTTCACTTTTTTGTTGTTCGGAAAATAATTCTGTGGTGATGTTGCCATCCTCATCTTTATTAATTAAAATATGCTTTGGAGACGGTATCAAACAATGTTGTAATCCGCCAAAACCGCCAATGGTTTCTTGATAAGCTCCAGTGTTGAAAAACCCAATATACAAAGGTTTTTCCTTATTATATTTTGGTAAATAAATAGCGTTCATGTGCTGTTCACTATTGTAATAATCATCACTATCGCAGGTTAGTCCGCCAAGAAGTACCCGCTCATAACTATCATACCATCTATTAATGGGTAACATGATAAAACGTTTGTTAATGGCCCAGGTATCTGGTAAGGTGGTAATGAACGATGAGTTGATCATGTTCCACTTCTCACGGTCATTTTGTTGTTTTTGATATAGGATCTCATAAATGGCACCGCCACTCTCTCCGACTGTAAAACTACCAAATTCTGTAAATATATGGGGTACAGCCACTTCCTCTTGCTCACAAACCGTCTTGATTTGGTGTACGATTTCATCTACCATATAAGCGTAGTCAAACTCGTAAGCCAAAGAGTTTTTAATTGGAAAGCCACCACCAATATTAAGACTGTCTAGTGACGGACAAATTTTCTTAAGGCCTGTATATACCTTAAGACATTTCGCCAACTCGTTCCAGTAATATGCATTATCCCTAATACCAGTATTGATAAAAAAGTGGAGCATTTTCAGTTTCACTTTCTTATTATTCTGAATTTGATTTTTGTAGAAAGGAACGATATTCTTATAACCAATTCCTAATCTCGAGGTATAAAACTCAAATTTCGGTTCTTCTTCGGAAGCGATCCTGATCCCAATATTAAATTTTCCTTTGATAGCTTCTGAAAGCAATTCGATTTCCTCGTAATTATCAATTATCGGAATGGCATTTTTATGTCCATTATTGATAAGTCTGGCTATATTGGTAACGTACTGCGCACGCTTAAAGCCATTACTAATCACATAAGTATCGTCGGTAATTTTACCATCGGCCTTTAGTTTTTCTACAATATCAATATCAAAAGCAGACGAGGTTTCTATATGAATGTCATTGGTAAGCGCCTCATCCAACACGTGTTTAAAATGTGAGCTCTTTGTACAATAACAGTAGTTGTATTTACCCTTATACTTATTATTCTTTATGGCATCTGCAAACCATTTTTTGGCGCGTTTGATATTGCTGGATATCTGCGGAATATAGGTAAACTTAAGAGGTGTCCCGTAAGTTTCGACAAGGTTCATGAGGTCAATATCATGAAACTCTAAGGTCTTATTCTTTATTGTGAATTCATCCTGAGGAAAGTCAAAGGTTTGACTGATCAGATCTATGTATTTTGTGTTCATTAAGTTGTTTTAAAATTTAAAGATACGAACCGAAAAAAGTTTTCGGCATTAAGTTAACATTAAATCCTAAAATCAAACCTGTATTTGGGGATAAGTTGTTGGCCTAAACCCAAACAAATGTTGGCTCTTGGCAATTAAGCAGATGGAAGATAGTTTTAAAATGCGGTTGCTTAGCCTGTAAGCCACCCTTGAATATAACTTCCTATTATCCAAAGGCCCGAAGTTGGAAAAAACGTTCAATTATAAACCTAAATATGAAACAAATGAACTATAAAAAATTGAAAACGACGTGTTTTTTTTTTATTTTTTTTGAACGTTATGACCATATTTATTGTTGAAGCACATTTATTGTTTCAAAATCGAATACTAAACACCACCTGTGCCATGGCCTTGACGGTATCAAGATCGATTTCTTTATCTTCATATTGAGGATTATAAGACACTAATTTGATGGACTTTGCATTGTTTTTAGATATTTGAACTTGATGCAGGACAACTTGCTCTGATCCTGAAATATCCACACTTATCAAGTAGGTTTCTCCCCAGAAAATTTCAGAAGGCCATTGACTAATTTTTTTATACGTCACAATATCTCCTGCTTTTAACATAGGATACATGGTATTGGTGGTGAGATACACAGCTGCATCGCACTTAGAGCTACTGGGTATGGAAAGCATGGTTTCTGGCAAAACCTTTTCAGGACTAGCCAAAAGCTCTTCCAAAGTATGGTCTTGATTAAGCCGAAACAATGGAATCTCAGTCCCTTTATAGCCCTTAACGTTATAATGTGAAGACGGTTCGTTAAGTTCTATAACCTCTGATGCCATGATACCATTTCCGGTAATTAACCATTGGGCGTCTACGTTTGGGAATTTAGTCAATATATTTTCTATTGCTGAAGAATTTAGGGGGCGCTCTTTAGCCTTACCCTTAAAACTACCGTAAGACATCCCAATAATAGTACAAAAGTCTTCGTAAGATATGCCATTGGACTTCGCTACGAATAAAGCCCGCTCTTTAATATTTTTTAATTTTTCGGTCATAATAACCACTTATTAGTCATTTTATTTGCTATATTGACAAACAATTGCTTTTTAAATGTACATAAAATATTTAGTGAACCACTTGTTTTATTAACAGTCCTTTTTAATCCAAACCTTATGTCTAAGATCACACTAACGAGGCTACACCACAACAATTCATATTGTATTGCCATAGGTTTTGCATACCATCATCATTTTATTTCGATCTTGAAAAAGATGTCTATTGCCAGATGGAGCAATAGCAAAAAGACCTGGTACATGAACAACACGGTGAGCAATATTGATCTCCTACTCAAAACTTTTAAAGACATCGCTCAAATAGACACCAATTTATTGGTTAATACATTACCAATATCCATAAAACCTCCCACCGTTAAACGAACTCGCCAATTAACGACAACCCAACGCACTTTACTCAACACGTTTTACAAATACCTCAAAGGCAAGCGCTATAGTGACAGTACGATTACTACATATACCACTTATGTAGCCGATTTTCTAGAGTTTCATTCTGAAAAGTCAATTGAAACCTTAAGCAATCGTGATGTTGAACTTTTTATAGAGTCGGTTTTTATGGAGCGTAACTACAGCATAAGCACACAGCGTCAATTTGTAAGTGCCCTAAAATTATTCACGGTTTTTGAACCCGCTACACAAATTGAAAGTTTAGAATTGGTTAGGCCAAAAAAATCAAGATTGTTGCCTAGTGTTCTTTCGCAAGGTGAAATTTTAAGATTATTACAGCGCACTACAAATTTAAAGCATCGCGCGATTATAGCTTTAATCTACTCTTGCGGACTTAGGATTAGTGAACTGCTGCACTTAAAGCTAGAGGACTTAGACATTGAACGAAGACAGGTTCTTATCAAGAACAGTAAAGGCAGGAAGGATCGATATGTTGGCTTGGCCGAGAGTTTTCTTCCGCTTTTGAACAATTATATTATGAGTTACAGGCCTACTCAGCTTTTTGCAGAAGGTACCAACAATGGTCCTTATAGCCCTGAAAGCATCAGGTCTTTTTTAAAGCGCAACTGTAAATTAGCGGGAATCAACAAGCGGGTAACCCCGCACACCTTACGTCACAGCTATGCGACGCATTTATTGGAAAACGGGGTTGACATAAGATATATACAAACCCTATTGGGACACTCGCGACCAGAAACCACAATGATCTACACGCATGTTCAGCGTCAAGACTTGATGAACATAAGTAATCCGTTGGATGTTGCGGTACAGCAATATAAGGCTGTTGCTAAACCAAGACCAAATGTTGGTTTATCCCGTAATTTTAGCGTATAAACTGTTATATTTGATGAGATATAACTAGTTGTAAACAATTATGAGAAAACTAATACTACTAATATTTTTGTTCGCTTTTACTAATGTTTTCTGTCAAACAGAAAATTTAAATATTCACGAAATTTCTGAAAAATTATGTGGAGATTGGATTTTAAAGGAAATGAAGTCAGAAGGAGAAATTATGGGAATCGATTTAAGACTTGAAGTACATTTTTTTAAAGACCAAAGTTTGGAAATGGTTACTAATGGTAACAAAGAAAAAGTAACATGGAAAGTTATTAATGACGGAACTGATTTTATAATTGTTACTAAAAATAACGAAAAATCTAAATTAATCTCAATCGATAATAAAGCATTTGTAATATCTAAAGATTATCAATTAGAACTAAATAGCGAAGAACAAGAAAGTATTATTTATTATTTTGAGAGGAAAGAATAAACTGTTTACAACAAAGTACTGTGGTAAAAAACAAGTAAAATTCCATTAATTTCTCACTAGCTTACTCTTATATTCTTGATCAAATATCAAACCTGATTTAGCTATAGCAAATGCTTGTTTCAACAGCTTATTGCATACCGCTATTAGCGCAAGTTTTTTGCTCTTTCCCTTAGCGACGATTCGCTCATATAAATCACGACAAGCTTTATTGTATTGACAAGCGTTAAAACTGCACATAAATAATAAATTTCTAAGTTTCTGGTTTCCTATTTTACTTATTCGTGGCCTCCCTTTTACACTGCTTCCACTTTGCCGTATCACTGGCGTTAAACCTGCGTAACTGCATAACTCACCTGCACTTGTAAAACGATCAAATCCACCTGTTAAAACCACTAGCGTAATGGCTGTTTTAGGACCTATACCAGGTATGGTTTTTAATCGCGTTAACAAATCTTGATGAACCTCTTTTACCAAAACTAATAACTTGTCCTCTAATAGTTTTATCTCTCTCTGGAGCTGTCTTAAACTACGTTTTAAAGACGTCAACACGACCTTACTAGGATTGCCCAATACAGACTCACCATGTAATTTGTTTTTAAGCATAGTGCTCTGTTTTGTATAAACAGAAAGAGCTCTAGTGATTTGAAGACATTCTATTTCATTCTTAGAGTTGCCTTTCCAAAGCTTTAAGTCCACCTGCTCTGCATAAGAACAAATAAGTTTTGAATCGCTCTTGTCGGTCTTAATTTTTGATAAGCCCATCTGAATAAAACGTTTAACAGATAATGGATTCTCTACAGATACTTTTATACCTGATTCTAATAAATGGTACGCTAACTGATAATGATAATAACCCGTAGCTTCCATTACACAATGACTAGTGTTATTTAAGAGTTTTGTAAACTTCTCAAAGCCCAATCCATTGTTTCTAAACTGATAATAATTACCATCAGAATCTGTAACATCGAATACTAACGCACTAATGTCAATACCAAAATATTTAATATCTTTATTCATAAGAAAATGTTTTTTGAAAGGACAATCTACGCGAGTTTCAACGACTTGAAAGCGAGGTCTAAAAGCCTCATAGAACTGTACGAAATCTGTGTAGAAAAGAGAGGGGGTTTTCAATGTTGACGAGATCTAGGTCTCTGCGTGTATATTAACCTTATTCCTCTCTTTTGTCTTTTCTGTTTTATACTTAAATTTAGTGAATTGTAAACTTAAGTCGTGTAAACTTAATTGCTAGTTATAGTCTACTTACGAAAGTCCTTTAGGACTTTCTATTTGTGATATATTTGCTAGTCTCAGTGCTTAAACCACGCAACTAAGCTTACACAATTACGTTGCCATTCATTGGCGGAACGCACTCAAAACTGAAACAAAAATTGAACGAAAAATGAAAAAATTTTATTTTATATATTTCATAATCATTGCCAGTATTGCACTTATGATTTATAATATTTCTGAACTTGATTTTAATAATTTAAAAAAAGGCCCTTTTGCGGGAATTGTTTCAAATGTGCTTTTGATTTTAGCAATGTTAATTACAATTAGAGATATAAAGAAAAAAGAAAATAAATAATCGGAATTTGAGCAAGTTTGAAAACAGAAATGAATACAAAACGAAAAATAAGTTTAAAATGAAAGAAAGCATATTTATTAAAAATGTCAAAAAACTAAATACTGTTGGCGAATTGAAAAAGTTACTTGAAAAATATTCTGATGAAACAGAATTAGTAGCAGAAACAGAAAATGCAACGACTGAATTATATATTGGAATAACGAATCCTATTGGAGATAGAGATACTGAGGAAATAGAAATTTTAATATTTGGAGGAAACAGAACTGAATAAAAATAAATAGAACTGAGAAAAACAACGAAATGGCAACACCGTATATAATTTATTGCTAGTTTCTTGCCTATTTACGAAAGTCCTCGCGGACTTTCTTGGTCAGTAATTATTTACTAAATTGGTGCTTAAAACACGCAACAAACCATATACAATCACGTTGTGCACAATAAGACTATGACAAGAAACATCAAATTAATTTTGGGAATTTTGATAACTTCAATGTTATTTAATAATTGCTCATCCGATAAAAAAAAGGATAGAAATATCCCTGTTGACTCTATTGCCGAAATTAAGTCTGTTCTTTCACCAAAAACAGAAAATTTTAAAATTAAAGCAAACGAAGAAAGTATATTAAAAGGTAAAAAAGGAACATCTATTTACATACCTGCTAATGCTTTTCAATTCGAAGATGGAACTGAACCAAAAGAACCTATCACAATTAAACTTAAAGAGTGTTTTAGTCTTACTGATATGATTTTTGAAAATCTACAAACCATTTCTGGAGATAGAATCCTAGAAACAAATGGAATGATATATGTCAATGCAGATGTGGATGGTAAAAAACTTTCTTTAAAAAAAGGTAAAGCTTTTGTTGTTGGATTTCCAAAGAATGGATTAGACAAAGAAATGGACTTGTTCTATGAATTTAAGCTTAATGATAGTTTGAAAACTTGGATTCCTGATTATAAATTCTTTGAAACAAAATCAACACAAGAAGCCATTGTTGAAATTGATAGTTTAGATTTACTCGAAGGTGATATTGCATATGAAATTGAATATCCAATTGAAATGACAGAGGACTTATATGATTATGGTTTTTGGTCTTCAGGAAGTACAGCAACTTTTTTTGAATTAAGGCTGAAAGGTAGTGACGAAACAATTATAGATTATATAGAGAATCCATCAAACGTAGATAGTATAGTCGCCCTTAAATTCAACATAAACAACTGGACTGCTAGTTTCGATTTTAATATCAATAAGGAAGGACTAATGTATAATTTCCGCCCTGAAAGCCATTCTGAAAGAAAACAAAATGATGAAGCTTTAAAACTTGCGAAGGAATTTTTAAAATCTGCGCCAGCTTTTGATATTGAATCTTACGACAGAAAAGTGAAAAATGATTGGGATTATTATTTAAGTATTTCTGGAGGTCGTTCCATAAATTGGAATCGATTTAAACAAAAATTTAGAAATCAATATTCTAATCTTACAAATACAGCTATTCAACAAATTGACCCGAATGCATTAGAATATTATATGTTTTCAGCTACAGAAATGGGATGGATAAACTGTGATAGATTTTGGGAGATTGAGGACAGCGATAAAACAGATTTTATCGTAAAAACAAAGAATCCAAACAACACCAAAATTCAAATAATATTTAAAGAGATTAAGAGTATAATGACTGGAGCTTATGAAAATGGAGTTTTAGTCTTTAAGAACATTCCAAAAGGAAAAGAAGTAAAGGTTATTGGAATTAGTTATATAAACGGAAAACCAACGCTTGCAGTTGGAGAATCATTTACAGATTCTAATAATTTTGAACTTACTAATTTCCAAGAATTCACGCTTGACCAATTGGAAATCGAATTGAATAAATTAAATTAAAAATTACTGTGCACAACAATGGCTATAAGTAATTGCTTGTTCTTGACTACTTTGGAAATTCCTGCGGAATTTCCAACTTGGTGTGTACTTGCAAAATTAAGTGCTAACCCACGCAACTACTCATAGCCGAGACCGTTGTAAGTAATTATGAGAAAACTCTCGTCCTAAAATAGGTTGACTAAAAATTAAACACTTTTAGCATCCTATGGAAACACAAAAGAATGGCTCCTGCCGAAAAAAACAGTACCAGAAAGTAAGTTTCGACCTGAAATTTTCAATAATCGACCAAATTGCCAACGGACAGATCTCTGTCAATCACGCAGCAAACAAGTACAATATTTCTCGAAGCTCCATCGATTATTGGATCAAGAAATTGAGTAACTTCGAGAACAAATCCAATACCATGAGCAAGAACGACCAGATCAAAAAACTCAAGGAGCGCATCGAGGAACTTGAGTTCGTCAAGGACTTCCAGCAAGATGTGATAGCTGACTTTGAGAATATTACGGGAGAGCACCTCTCAAAAAAGTACTTGCCCGAAGCATTAGCAAAAGAGATAGAGAAAAAGAGAAAAAGCCTTTCAAAATAAAATGGCTCTATCAATGCCTCGGGATCAGTAAACAGGCCTATTACAAAAGAATACATGCTAACAACACTAAAGAAATAAGAGATGGAATAGTCTTAGATCTTGTGCGAAAAACAAGGAAAACACATCATGAATCTGGTACAAGAAAACTAATCAAATACATTAAAAACGGACTTGTAGAGAACAACATCAAAATGGGAAGAGATGCTCTGTTCGACCTGCTCAGGTGCTATGGAATGCTGGTTAAAAAAAATAAACGCTACCACATTACAACGGACTCCAGACACCTTTTTTACAAGTCTCCAAACCTTATAAAGGATATAGAGATATCACACAGCGAACAGGTATTTGTCAGCGATATAACCTATATTAAAACAGATGACGGTCACGCTTATTTGGCACTGGTAACAGATGCCTACTCTAAAAAACTAATGGGCTGGGCATTGGACGACAATATGAGGGCCACATTGGTCGTAAAGGCTCTGGACATGGCCATCAAGAACATGGAATTCAAGCATAAGAACATCATTCACCACTCGGACAGGGGCATACAGTACTGTTGTCCAGAGTTCACTGATTTTGCAGAGAAAAACAACTTTATACTTAGCACAACCCAGCAGTATGACCCTTATGAGAACGCAGTGGCAGAAAGAATTAACGGCATACTCAAGTATGAGTTCGGACTCAAGAAAACAATCAAGAGCGTAGATATCGCAAGGCTAATCATGAAACAGGCAACACGGATATACAACCAGCAAAGAATCCATTGGAGCCTGGGGCTCGAAACACCTGAATATATCCACAAGAAATACAACCCAATAAAGTACAGGTCATACAGAAAGAAAACGGCCTAGGAATGTTGGCAACTTTTTTAAAACCCGAAGGGAATTATTTGAAAAAAGTTGTCAATGTTCCGTGTAAATTTTAGACATTTATAATGAATTTTTTAACCCAAAAATGGTCAACCTATTTCAGGACAAGACAAAAGTCCTACTAACATTTATAATCGGAATTTTAATTTACTCTTGTTCAGCTACTAAAACTGGAAACAAGACAAAATATTTCAGTGAAAATAATGTAGAAATAAGTAAATCTAAATTCAACCGAATTCGCTCTACGAATAAATTGTTGGATATTCCCGGAGATTCAATCAATCATAAAAAATTGACTTTAAGAGAAAAACGAGGAAAAATAAATGATAGAAAAAGTCTTGAATTATTACTTGAAAAAGCCACAAACCGTGAATTAGATTCTGACAAACCTATTGTAATAATCTACTATCCAGGTAAAGATCGTTGCAATAGTAGTGGAACAACTAACACCGAATGGATTAAAAGTTGGTACGGACGATTAGAACATGGATTAAATCAAGTCGCTAAAGTAAAGCCTTTATACATATTTAAAGATAACGATGGACTTGAAAAATACAATGGAATTTTAAGTTGGAAAAAAGACCCTGAAAAAACCATTGAAAGACTATTTTTTGAATATCATTATCCTTGTAGCAGTTTTGTAGTTATTTCTAAAGATGGTGATTACATAAGTTACTTTGGAGAATTTGGAAAAGAATATGTTTGGGAAGCAACTCAAATTATGAATAAATAAATACGTTTTACAACAATGGCTATAAGTAATTGCTGGTTCTCGCCTACTTCTGAAAATCCTCGCGGATTTTCAGTTTGGTGTGTACTTGCAAAGTTAAGAGCAAACCCACGCAACTACTCATAGCCGAGACCGTTAGCCACAATTTGAAAAAAAATGCTCTATTCAATAACTTAACGCAACAAATCTAAATTAATAGATTTGTTATAATGGAAGAAAAAAAATGTCGCAAACAAACCGTTATCAAAATAATAGATTCATAAGTAGTTTTGTAAAAACAATAAACCAAAATTAAATATGAACGAAATCGGAAAAAAAAATCAGAAAAATAAGAAATAAAAAAGGACTGTCTCAAGAGGAGTTGGCTGAATCTGCAAAAGTAAATTTAAGAACAATTCAACGGATTGAAAACAACGAAAGTGAACCTCGTGGAAAAACCTTGAATTTAATCTGTGTAGTTCTTGAAATCAACGCAGAAGATATTTTAGATTATGGAAAACAAGCGAACAAAAGTTATCTAATCATTTTTCATCTTTCAGTAATTACATTTTTGGCTATCCCAGTTGGTAACATAATTCTTCCTCTGATTTTATGGATGAATAAAAAAGATAACATAGTTGGATTAAAAGAGATTGGAGCGAATCTTTTGAATTTTCAAATTATATGGTCTGTTTTGACATTTATATCTATTACTGCATTCGCATTATTTAAAATTATGCATTATGGATATTACCCGATACTTTTTTACATATTTATTGGTCTTTACGCATTAAATATAATACTACCTATAACTTTTGCTATTCGAACAAATAAAGGAAAATTGGAAAATTTATATCCCAATTTAATTAAACTGATAAAATAACTAGGGGCAACATGTTACCTGATAAATTCCTTGGTCTATCGGCGCTCGGAAAATCTGGATGAATTTTATATTTACCAAAGAGGTGATTTAAAACCGACCAAGTAAAATTGCTTTGTTAATCATATCGAATACGAGTAGTATATCTTACAATTAACAAAAAAAAATACAGCTTTAAATAAAAGCTTAAAATCTAGGATGAATTGGATTTACTTCGGACAAGATATCTCATGTAGGACCTCCTTTCTTTTTATCAGTTGAAAAAATCTAAGCAGTCACAGATGAGTATCTCATTGATAAAATCTAAAAAAAGTACTTGAACACATAATTTACCTTTTTCCGAATGTCTATTGCTAACCTTCCTGTTAGGCATAAACCAATTTTTATATCAAAAATCGAGTAACCTTTTAAACAGCATAAAAGTCTTTATCACTCTAATTTTAAGACAAAATCGTATAGATTGGTCTTGACAATCCGTTTAGTCGTATTCATTTTCAAATACTGCTTAATCGCACAATTCATTGTTCCCTTATTTTGTTTAACTTGTGCTATCATCTCACGAAATCAGTAGGTTAAATGAATTTTGACAAAAATTCACACAATCATTTCAATGAAGAACCATCGAGAAACTCCTTGATCGATAAGCTCATCCAAGAAGTTGAGATCAATCTCAATAATGAGCAGTTTAGTGTAGACAGTCTTGCCAAATCCGTTGGGATGAGTCGATCCAACTTGCATCGAAAACTGCAAAAGACTATAGGTTGCTCAACAAGCCAGTTTATCAGGGAATATCGTTTGAAAAGGGCCTTGGAGATTCTAAACCAAGAGGAAATTACGGCCTCCGAAGTGGCATATCGTGTCGGATTTAATAGTGCCACTTATTTTAACACCTGCTTCCATAAATTTTATGGCTTTACTCCTGGCGAAGTGAAATCAAAAGTCAATCCTGAAATGGATGAGGAGAGCAATTTAGCTATTGACAAAACTCAAAACGTCCTACCCATCAATCTAAAAAGTCCAACATCCCACAATAGCAGAACGAAAACAAAAGTTTTATGGATCGGTCTATTATTAATAATTAGTGCATCGTCAGTATTTTTCTATCAAGCATATTTCCATAAAAATGAAGGTCCTTTGGCTATTGACAGTACAGTTAACGAGAAGTCTATTGCCGTACTACCCTTTAAAAACTGGTCAGGAAATTCGGATTTGGAATACATTAGCGACGGCATGACCGATGCCATCATCTCTCGCTTGACAAAAATAGGCGCTATTGATAAGGTCATCCCATTTACGTCTACCCTAAAATTCAAAGAGACTAATAAGACCATTGGTGAAATTGGGAGCGAGCTAGGAGTAGCAACGCTTTTACAAGGCAATTTCCAGATTTCGGGCAATCAAATTAGTATCAATTTACAAATGTTGGATAGTCGCACCAATGAGCATCTATGGTCCGAAAACTACATTCGAGAATGGAAAAGCAAAGAGATTTTTGACATGCAGACGGAGGTGGTAGAGGACATTGCAGATAAAATGAATGCCTTTATCGCAAAGGATGAGTTGGCCAGTATCAAAAAAACCCCTACCAAAAGCAAGCAGGCCTATTCGTATTATCTTCAAGGCGATTTTCAAAGAAATAAAGCCAACGAGCTATCCTATGCCAATGCCATCAATCTTTATAAAAAAGCGATTGCTTTAGATTCTAATTTTGTAGAGCCCTATTTGGATATGGCCAATATCTATAACTTGGGCGGCGGCGTATGGGCATTTTATGATGAACAAGAGGCATGGAACAATGGCAAGATACTTCTAGAAAAAGTACTGAAAATAGAGCCTGAAAACAGACAAGCTGAAGAAGAGTTGTATACCGGAGAATTTTTTTATGGCTGGAACTTTAAGCGCGTGGAAACCTACTATCAAACAATTTTAACGAATTCCTTTTACGACAAGTCACCAGTTATTTCTCTTGATTATGCCATCAAAACAGGAAGATCCGAGAACGCTTTAAAGGCCAGTGAACATTTAATCTTGACTGACCCGTCAAACGTATTTTTTCCATTCTTTAAGGCAGAATCCTTGCTGTTTTTAGGCAAAAAGCAAGAGGCCATAAATGTGTTGAATGATGCTGATCCTTTATATAGCGATAACTATTTCTATTTGAGAGAATCCACAAAGTTGTATTTTTATCTGGGAGCTCATAAAAAATCGAAAATTCAACTTGAAAATATTTTAAATAAATTTTCCGATTATCCACCAATATTCATGTGGTTTAAGGCTATTTATGCTCAGATGGAGGGTGCATCCAATGATGCCACTATCTATTTGGTCGAATTACAAAATGCTTACACCAATGGTTCTTCAGGTAGTCCTGCTTGGTTTTTGGCGCTTTACTACAGCCACACAAAGGATTATGACAAAGCGTTTGATTGGCTTCAAAAGTCTTACGATAGGCATGAGGTTGAAATGACCTGGTTACGAGAAGAGCCTTTATTAGCACCTTTGAGAACGGACATTCGCTACAAAATACTTTATGACAATGTGGGTTTTTCCGATATCGGATTACCAATTAAAACAACTTCTGAAGAGTAATCCTTCCACTACCTATTTCAACATAAGTTAAAGATTTTGCACCATAATTTAAAAGGCTGAACAAAACTTTAATACACTTTCAACATGTCTGTTATGTCACAGATATCAGTTCTTTCCATATTTGTATCAGTTAGTTATAAATCAACTAAATCTGATATTATGAATATAAAATTGAATTTTGCATTACTTATGACTTTAGGAATGCTCATGGTTGGATGTAAACAAGAAGATGAAAAAAAAGAGGAAATTGAAGAAGTGAAGATTGATCTGATCAATGATGAATTCCCTGAAGCAGAACAGGAGGTAATGGCAACTTACAATACCATTGCTCAAATTCTTAAAGAAGGCGATATGGATAAGCTCATTGCTTTACATGCCTATAGCCCGAAGTTTACCGAATTTAAAAATGGCGAACTACGTAATGATGGTGAAGCAAATGAAGCCTACGAACGGAAGGTTTTTAGCACTGTAACCGAGGTGGTTAAATTCGACTCAAAGGACATGAAAATTGCAGTGTATGGAGATGTTGCCAATGTGACCTTTCACTCTGATTTTCATCTTAAATTCGGAGACGATCTTATCATCGTTAATGACCAAATCACACTGCTATTTGTAAAGACGGCTGATGGATGGAAAATAGTTCACGAACATCATTCGCCATTGAAAAGTCAAGACATCTAAATACAGTTCGCAAAACTTGAATTCTTAAATCAAAAAACAAACATCATGAAAAAAATACTTGTCATTATTTACGGACTCATTGCTTACCTAGTTTTTCTCGTTGCCTTTTTATATGCCATAGGTTTTGTAGGCAACCTTTTTGTACCAAAATCAATAGACTCTGGAGAAGAAATAGACCTTTTTAATGCCCTATTAATAAATTAGGTCTGTTAAGTCTTTTTGCCATTCAGCATAGTGTCATGGCAAGACCTGCATTTAAAAAGTGGTTGACTCAATTTATAAATCCTGCTGTTGAACGCAGTACTTATATACTTCTAGCAAGTGTTATATTATTATTCATATATTGGAAATGGCAACCCATGACCACAATAGTGTGGGAGACAGAAAATTTAGCTTCCCATGTTCTATTGGCGGTGTTCTTTTCGGGTTGGTTAATTGTTTTTCTATCCACTTTTATGATTAATCATTTTGAACTTTTTGGTCTAACGCAAATTTATCAAAACTTTAAAGACCAGTCCTTTACACACCCAGAGTTTCAGGTCAATTGGTTTTATAAATTGGTACGACATCCTTTAATGCTAGGCTTTATTATCGCATTTTGGGCTGCACCCGTCATGACCTATGGCCGACTTTTATTTGCCGTAGTTACCACTTCTTACATGCTAATCGCCGTGAAATATCTAGAAGAAAAAGATTTGAGAAAACTTCTGGGAAAAGATTACGAAAATTATCAAAAAAGAGTCCCTATGATTTTTCCATTTACCAAATTTAAAAAAGGATAGATATGGTTATCCCTATTGAAATCGACAAGTTATTTTACCAGACGTTTCCTTATGTCTAATAACGCCGCTGGTATAACTAATGAATGTTATCTTTTTCTATTTTTATAAGACTTTAGCTTTTTAATGTTTTCTAACAAAACCCGAAGCTTTTCACAACTGCTTAAATTGTGCTACCTTTAAACGCACCTTGCAAATAAAAATTAAGACATAAGATGAAAAACATCTACGTATACTATTTGACAATTACAACGCCTCTAGTAGCAATCGTATGGCTCTCTGCTTTTGAGATTATTGAGGCAACATCTTTTCTTGCACTGTTTTGTCTTTATCTTTTCGTTTTCCGTACGTACGTCGATGGAAAAAGATTGGCAGAAAAAAACATAATAGACCATAGAGATATTTGGAAAATGATAATTCCAGGAAAACACATCACCTATTTTAGAGCATTATATTTAAAATAATATCCTTTTAAAAAGGCTAGCTAAAAACCATTATCATATGGCGCAATTCTGCCCCATATCTGATACAGCATCAGTGTTATCATAAATTTTATTTGCTTTATTAAAATCGTATCTAAGTTAAATTTGCATTCTTTTCCTTTTCCATAATATCGTCTTAAAAACTAGCATCCAATTACCCTATCTTTACGCAATTAAATATTTGGATGACTCCTACTCTACTTTCATCACCTTTACAAGGCTTCACAGATTTCAGGTTTCGGAATGCCTTTCAGCATTATTTTGGTGGTATTGATACCTTCTATGCGCCCTATATTCGCCTTAACGGAAAACTAAAAATTAAGCAATCTTATCAAAATGATCTATTGCCAGAAAACAATACCACTCTAGAGGTAATTCCGCAGGTAATGACCAATGACCCTGACGAGTTTCTATTTGTTATTAAATATGTACAAAGTTTAGGCTATAAAGAATTAAACTGGAATTTAGGTTGCCCTTACCCCATGGTAACTAAGTCTGGCATGGGCTCTGGTCTTATCTGCAACCCTAACCGTATCAACGACGTACTTCATAAAGCACATAACGAAACGGATATTGTAGTATCTATGAAAATGAGAATGGGCTATGAGCATGCCGAAGAAATTTTGGATGCGTTTCCTGTTCTAGATAAGTATCCACTTAAAAATATTGCCATTCACGCCAGAATAGGCAAGCAACTTTACAAAGGCCCTGTAGATTTAGAGGCATTTGAAAAATGCATTGGTAGCACTAAGCATAAGCTTTATTATAACGGCGATATCACAAGTGTTTCTGCTTTTAAAGAGATACAAAAGCGCTTTCCCAGTATCGATCACTTTATGATTGGTCGTGGCCTTATTGCCGACCCATTTTTACCAAGCATGATCAAAAATAATACTTCGGAATATCCTAAAGACCGCTGGGCTATTTTTTCAGAATTTCATGACACCATTTACCAACAATACGATGCGTATTTATCTGGGCCAACCCCTATTAAAATGAAAATGTTAGGGTTTTGGGAATTCTTTTCGCAGTCCACTTCTAATCCGCAAAAAACGTTTAAAGCCATAAAAAAAGCTTCTAATCCCATAAAATATAAGCAGGCAGTACAACAAATTTTAAGCACAGAACAAAAGCTTGCTAGCGCTGTCTAAGTCCTAATGTATATAAATGTGTTCGTTCTGAAGGACCTGCGCAAGCCTTAAATCAGAGAACATGAACAACACATTATACCTTTGAAATCATTTTTTTAGCTAATGTTTCAGAAAGAAAACTTTTAATCAAATCTTTAGGGTGACTAACGTTGCATACGGAAAAATCAAACCAATACTGTAAACCCTTTTCAAAACCTGCATCATTTAGATAATTATGCAAGGCCAAATTTAATCCCTTAGTGTACTTAGAATGATCGGCTCCCTGTGGATCTTTATGGTATAAATCATTTTGAGCAAAGCCTTCAAAAGCAGGCCCTGTGACCTCTATACCAAAGTCTTTGGGGTTCTGTCCTATGGGGCTGTGAATTGTAGTTGTAAAGAGGTGCCAAAATGCAGATTGGATACAATTGCTTTCAAACAATTGTCGCACAATCTCTAAAGAATCAATAGTCTCTTGTTCGGTCTGTGTAGGAAATCCGTACATGAGATAGGCATGTACCATGATTTGGTGTTCAGAAAAATTATGGGTCACTCGTGTGACCTGAGCAATATCAACCCCCTTTTTCATCTTGAGCAATAGTCGATCTGAAGCCACTTCCAGCCCACCAGTCACCGCAATGCAACCCGATTTTGCCATCAATTCGCACAATTCAAAGTCAAATGTTTTCTCAAATCGAATGTTTGTCCACCAAGTGATTTTTACCGCTCTCTTTATCAATTCATTGGATAAAGCCCGTAACATTTTAGGGGGAGCGGCTTCATCCACAAAATGAAACCCAGTAATCCCTGTATCCTTGATTATTTTTTCAATCTTATCCACCAAAGCGCTTGCTGTGGTGTTTTGATAATTGCCAATATAATCTAGACTTACATCGCAAAAAGAACATTGTTTCCAATAACAGCCGTGAGAAATAGTCAATTTATTCCATCTAAAATCAGTCCACATTCTATGCATGGGATTTACGACATCTAGAAAAGAAACGTATTTATCAAAGGGCAATCCAGAATAATCGGGAGCGGGTAAATTTTTGTGATGGTATATGGTATTAGGGATTTTGTTTTTATAAACCACCTCATTATTTTCCAGAACAAACGTTCTTTCTAGTTCATTACCATCTATGGATCCCTCTAGATATCCTATCATTTTTAAAAGTGGCCCTTCGCCATCATCTAAGGAGATAAAGTCAACAAATTCAAATATTCTAGGATCTTTAAGAGATCGCAACTCAGTATTGCAATAGCCGCCGCCAAAAGCCACATGGATCTCAGGAAAGAGTTGTTTGATAAACTGTGAGCATCGTAAAGCAGAAAACAAATTTCCTGGAAATGGAATTGTAAAGCAGACCAATTTTGGTTCGTGCTTTTCAATTTGGGCTACCAAAATATCCAACATCTGTTCTTCAATTAGTGTTGGTTGATAGCTTAAAAATTCATCAATTTGATCAAAACTACTGGCCGAAGTCGCAATTTGTTCAGCATATTTGGTAAAGGCAAAAAACTCGTCGATGTTGGCTTGTATAAAATCTCCTATTTCCTCAATAAAAAGTGTCCCGTAATGCTTTGCTTTGTCTAGCACACCTTGCGCTCCAGCTGCCCAATTAATTTGGTTATTCACCTTAGATAAGCGATGCCCTTTTGGTAAAAAACCAGAAGCTAATATGGTGTTGGCAGTTTCAAGATCCTGCTTTTGAAGAAACTTGATTACCAGATCAACGCTCGACATATAACGTTCTTTGAGTTTACTAACTTCAGGGTAATGCGTATTCCCCAACTCCTCAGCCTCTTGAAAAACTGCTCGCAAAAAATCGCTAGTAAAAATTGACGTAAACAACTCAATACTTAAGTCACAATGAGACACAGAGATATCATGCTCCTCTAAAAAACCTTTGAGGTAAGCTGTTGCCGGATACGCTGTGTTTAGCTGGGTAAACGGCGGAGTAATAAAAAGAATCTTAGGTCGCATCATGCAAAGATAGAATTCTCTAAAATGAAATGAATTGAATTACAGGTATTTTATCTAAGGCCCTTAATAATATCTATTTCCGAAGCTACTCGTTATCATTAACACCTATATCAGGTCACTTCCTGAAATTGAACAAGATTTCCGCAAGAGCATCTATATAATATAGCCAATAATAATTCATCTTCTATTGAAATGTACTTAAACAAAACATCCTGCTCACCAAAAATGGAGCAGGATGCTTTTAATATGAAATGTTCCGACTTCGCTTAAAAAGCAAACCCTAGTGTAAATACAACACGATTACTTTCATCACTCATATAATAGCCAACGTTTGCAGTAAGGGCTTTAAATCCGTTGATGAAAATAGAACCGCCGTAACTGTTATGCCATTGCTGTGAGTTATCGTTATCTAACCAAACACGACCATAATCAAAACCAGCAGAAACCCCTAAGCGCAATGGGATAAAATTAGTTCTAAATTGGGTCACACCTACACGCAAATCTGTGCTTTGATAAAATGCAGTCTGTCCGTTAAATCGTTCATTTCTAAAACCGCGTAGACTTTGATTACCACCTAAAGTAGCGCCATGATAGAACTCATAGTTATCACCAAAATTCATTTGCGCTCCTATTTTTGTAGCCAATACAGCCATTCCACTAGGATGCAACGGATAGTCAATGGAAAGCGTAGGTTTTAAATAGGTGAATTCATTATTATATTCATCAATATTAGTCTTATAACCTGCTACCAAGTCAAATTGAAAACCTCTACGGATAAAGGCAATCTCACCACTCTTATTTTTATACTGAAAAGCGGCTTCAGCTCCTGCATACATTTGTTTTTCGAAGACATCATTTGAAGATTCTATATCACCAGTAACGCCATTGGTATCTAATTCTACATCCAAAGATTCTAACATGGGCCCAAAACTCAACATCACTCTATCCTTTCTATATTTTAAGGATGGCGCCACACTCCACTGACGGATTCTCACACGGTTAAAATCACGGCTCACGGCATCATCATCATAAAAGGTTTCGTTCCCAACACCAAAAAAGTTAATTGCATAATTAGGACTGGTGTATCTCGCATCTAAACCAAAGTTCCAATTATAAAATATGTGTGCAAACTCTCCGGAATACTTCAACTCAAAACCACTTGTTGCAGCATAATAATTAGCCACAAGGGTTTGCTTAGAAGAAAACGGATTGTTAGCAAGACCATAGGTTGTGTAAGTACCACTTAAACCCGCTTTAAAACCAGCATCAGGATCAAAACCTACGGAAGGTAACGCTGTAAATGCTGACAGTTTTCTGGAGGCATCATTATAGGTATTGATCTCATAGCTATCGGTCAACCATTTATGTGTGCCCGAATTGGTAAACGTATTTTTCTTACTCTTATAATCGTATACCTTTACACGACGAGTATTTTCAAAATCATAAACGTCATTGTTCTCGCCTCCTAAAATCTTCATCGGGATGTAATTGTCACCTTCTCCAACAACCTTAAAAGTATCTTCATCATCTAGTCCGTAAATCCAGATTTCTTTAGTCACTTCTTTACTGTAAGTTCTTTCAAAAATTTGATCGTCTTCTGTAGTTAGTTTTACAGTGGTCTCGCCATTAGGCTTGCGCGTAATTAAGAAATCATCTTTCTCTTTGGTCCCTAAAATAATTTGATGACTCATCAAATACTCATAATAACGTCTGGCAATAGACTCCAAATTATCTCTTCTGGCCTTCAACGCTTTTTTGATATCAGTTATACTCGCATCTTGAGCAGCTTCTGGAAGTGTTTCAAACGCCTTTTCAATGGTATCATCGGTTAAGTTTTGCTGAATAAACTGCACTTGCTTTTGCCAATCTTCCCAAGTAATCTCCTTAAGGAATGCTTGATCTAGTGGGTAGGCATAACGACTCATCCATTTTACATTATCCACATCATCATCATAACGCTCCATAGATCTAAAGTCAATCAAGCCCATTTTCAATATGCTTAATATCACCCCATCATATCTTGGAAATGCTTGATCACGATCACGACGGATTGTTTTATATAAGGTTGTACCATCTTCTTTTTCGTAAGCAGACCAACGCCATTGATCGTAGTGACGGTCATAATCACCAACCACAAAATCCATCAATCGTACTTTTAAGAAATTAGGCTCATCAACTTGATTTTTTTTCGACGCTCTAATTTCTGCTAATAGATCTTTGGTGCTTATGATATCATCTGGGTTTCCGAAGCGGGCAAAAGACTTATTCTCATCTCCCGCATGCGCCTCAAGCATGTAAAGCTTATCACCGTAATCTTCGTTATAAATGCCTAATTGTTTTTGCTTAGGCAGATAATAGATCTTTGGTTCTGCATTGTAAATATCAAGACTATCAAAAATAGGATTAAGTGCAAAGGGCGCGTAAGGCTGGGCCGTCGTATAAAAATCTTGAACAATATCTTCTGCAACGGTATTTTGCATAAAATCTTGAACATAATGATCTTTTATTTTAGACTGAATAAATCGTGTAGCACTTTTGCGGAGTTCGCGAGCAGTATACTCATTCTCATTATCATCTATCAATCTTAACGAACGGGATTGATTACCACCACCTTCAGAAATCGCGTGAACATTTCCAGGAAGTTCTGCCAGATTTAAAACTGGAGCTTCAATCTCTTTACTGTAAACATCACGGTAATGCTTACCCCATAAAAAACGGTGTAATCCGCTCTTTTTTGTTTCCTCTTCTGTATAAATAGAAGCTCTGTAAGTATCTCCAAACGTACTTATATCAGGATAAGAGACTTCGTCTGGAGTGGTTTGCTGACGTTTAATTTCCTTTTCGAATAATTTCTTCGGAAGGTCATCTCCCGTTGCAAAAAATTCTACTTTAGAACTGCGATCTTTATAAACTGTAAGTCTCGCAAAACCATTGGTTTTTGACGTAAACTGACCGTCTTTAGCTTTTCTAACATTATCTAATTTTGAAGACGAAGCGCCACTAATAATTTGACGTACACCATCATCGGCTATGTATTGTAGGTTTTTGTCACTAGCCGAAACAAAAATAACATCAGGAAACAGGCCTGCTAACGTTTCTAATGTGCCTGCCAATTTTTGACGTTGTGTGCTATAATAATCCTCGACGCTAAGCCCTCCAATATTTTCAAAGAAATCTTGACGCGAATAGGTAAGAATAGAATGATGAATGGCAACGATTACGGTCTTGTTTTGCTCGTCTTTGAGATCATCTTTAAACTTTGCAATAAAGTCATCTCGGGATTTAATGTCACATTTATTATTAAGATATAAATGGTCATCCCAGTCCTCTAAGAACCACTGCGAATCAATCATGAGCAACTCTACGTTATCCATGTCTAGATCTTCTATCTCTCTAGGGCAACCATCATTGGGCCAAAACTTGACTTCGCTATTATCTTGAATAAAAGACTCCATATCGTCAATATTCTCGTGGCCGTTTTTATTCCATTCATTTTTACCTGGAATAAATATCACATTTCCATTGAATTTGCTCAACGGCTGCATCAAACTCGCTTGCAGTAATTCTTCGGTTTCTTTACGATCCTTTTTCTTCGGAGCATAGCCGTTTTTAGTAATATTTCCAAGTGCTACAAACGTAGCCTTGTCGTCTTTTTGGGACATTTCAGTTATCGCCTTTAAGACTGCTTGAGTGGGATTACCGGTTTCAAGCTCAGTGTTTCCTGTAAAATAAAAGGTTTGCTCCACCTCTTTATCTTGAGCGAAAGCTCCAGTAATCATTGCCAAAGCAAAACATATAAACAAGCTTATTTTTTTGACAAAAGGGAAAATTTGTGCAGAAGTATAATACACCATTTAGGATTGTTTTTTAAAAATTCAAAATTAATATTTCTTACGGTAAGTTCCACCGTTTTAACCCTTAAGAAACCTCATTTTAAAGGCAAATATGTGTCTTATTGCTAAATAAGTGTACGCTAAAGCGATTTAGGGAATTATAGTAGCCTTAACTGAAAGTAAAGCACAGTAATTTAAGCAATTTCAGGCTCAAATAAAACTACCATAAATAGAAATAACAAAATACTATTACAGCATTTTTAGGGTATTGATCTCTTGTTGGGTAAGGTGTTTCCAATGACCTCTAGGAAGATCCTTTTTGGTAAGATGACCAATGGCAACACAATCTACCTTAATAATTTCATGACCAAATTCATCAAAAATAGTGTGCAGAATAGAGTTACCGGTATTCTTGATTTTGAGTCCGATCATAGATTTTGGCGCTCCATCAATATAGCTAATCTCTTCAATCTCTACTTTTTTTCCTGCTACTTTAAATCCTTCTTGAATCTTTTTAAAGTCTTCGTACTTTAAATTTTTGTCCAATTCAACTTCGAAAATTCTGATCACTCCATTTTTAGAGTTTACAAATTTATTGGCAATGGCATCGTCATTTGTAAATAGTAAAAGACCCGTAGAATTTCGGCCTAAACGTCCAATAGGCTTAATACGCGCAGTAGTGGCATTAGCAACCAAATCCATCACTGTACGGCCTTTAGTCTCGCTGGTTGTAGTTGCAAATCCTTTTGGTTTATTGAGTAGCACATAGGTTTTTTTCTCAGGGTTGATGCGCGCACCATCAAAACGAACCTCATCATCTAATTTTACCTTATAGCCCATTTCTGTAATGACTTTACCATTAACAGTAACGCTTCCTACTGCAATATGCATATCTGCATCCCTACGTGAACACACACCAGAGTTAGCAATATACTTATTCAATCGTATTTCATCAGGATTGGATTTGGTAGGCTTAGAAGTCTGGGTTTTCTTAATAGGTGCATTACCTCGAGCAACACTTTTATCTTTAGTATTATCTTTCCCTCTAGCCGATTTCTTATTCAAAGGCTTGCTTTGTCTTGTCCCTGAAGATTTACCTTTTCCGCCTGTTCCTTGATGTCTACTCATGATTACTCAATTTTTGCAAAGGTAGAATAATTGCAGCTATTAATCGATATATTATACGGTGTATTGGTAACCCTCGGTTTTGCTGTGTTTTATTCGTATTTAACTGATATTTATAGCTTCGCAAACCCATATTTCAAGTACTAAAAACTAAAAACACCTGAGGTTATGACCTAAAAAAAATAAAAAACCAAGGTTTACCATCAATTATGGCACAAAAACCAAAATCATCCAATTATTTTAAAATTAAATTCTATTAAGAACAACGCTTACATTGATCAAAACAATAGAAAAGACGCCAGCTACAATGATAAATTTTAAAATATTATGAAGTATTAAATAGTGAATTTTACGCTTCGATTTCCATAAAATGACCAGAAACAAAAGCAACAAAACCGTGGAGAAATAGAAGAACAAATTCATGTGCCCCACATTATAGCGATACAAAAGCAGGTAGGTTGGAAGCAAGGTCAATAGTGCTAAAATAGTGAGCATGATTTTAGAAGATTTCTCACCGTATGCAATAGGAATCGTTTTATAGTTAAGCAATAAATCGCCTTTTATATTTTCTAGATCCTTGGTCAACTCCCTCATAGAAATTATAAAAAACAAGAAAATGGCGTGCACAAAAATGACCGTATCGAAATTTAAGTAATACAGAAAGATTGCAAAAAAGGGCGTTATTGTTAATATAGCAGACGTGATATTACCAATAAATGGCAATTTCTTTAACTTATGAGAATAGAACCAAATCCCAAAAATATAAACAGAGAAAAACAGCACTGCATTAAAAGCTACGTAGCTAGCCATTACCACTGCGGAAAAGTTAAGAACGAAGTAAAAGGATAGTTTGGTGTTTTGACTGATTAACCGGTCTAGTCTCGACTTATTTGGGCGGTTGATACTGTCTTTTTCAGAATCATAAAAATTATTGATAATGTAGCCACCGGCAATGGTCGCCGAGGAAGCCAGTACCAGCATCAGTAAATTAATATCAAAAAGAACGGACCTAAGAGTTTTTTCTGGAGCCAAGATGTATATTGACGTTAAATACTGTGCAATGACTACAATAAGAATGTTGTAGCCTCGAACCACAGAGAACATACTAAAAAACTTAAGGACAATGTGTTTTTGTTGTCGTGAGAGCATGACGTCTGCGTTGAAAATATGAGATACCAGCAAACTTAGGATTTACTGAGCAATCACGGATAAAAATGGAGTGACAATTTAGAAATTATAAACCACTTCTAAGTTATGACCTTTGAGAGACTGCTTTGCTTTTTCAATATCTTCGGTAAATCCTAAAATATAGCCTCCACCGCCAGAACCACATAATTTCAAATAGTAATCATTGGTGTCCAGTCCATTTTTCCAAAGCTCATGGAATTGTTGTGGAATCATTGGTTTAAAGTGATTTAAAACCACTTTAGACAACTGTTTGGTGTTTTTGAACAAAGACTTGACGTCTCCTTTCAAAAAGTCATCGACACAGGCATCGGTATGTTTTATGAACTGATCTTTAAGCATTTTTCTGAAGCCTTCCTGCTTCATACTTTCCATAAAGAGGCTCACCATTGGAGCAGTTTCTCCAACACTTCCAGAATCAATTAAAAACACAGCACCCTTGCCATCAGTTTGTTGGGCAGGAATTCCTGTAGCTTCAATATTATCTTTCGAATTAATTAAGATCGGAATGCTCAAATAACTGTTCAGAGGGTCTAAACCAGACGACTTTCCGTGGAAAAAAGATTCCATTTCAGCAAAGATTCTTTTAAGTGATAATAGTTTATCCCTTGTCAAATTCTCTAAGACCGTAATTTTATTATTGGCATACTTATCATAAATAGCTGCCACTAAAGCACCACTGCTTCCTACGCCATAACCTTGAGGAATGGAGGAATCAAAATACATCCCGCCTTCAATATCCTTTAAAAAAGATGCCATATCAAAAGTGACGATTTCACTATCAATATTTGACAAATACAAGGCAAATTTCTTTAAACCAGTGTTTGAAGCTTGTGCAACTTCCGAAGTATTTCCGTCTGTTTTTAATGCACCGTTATAAAAATTATAAGGTATAGAGAGTCCTTTAGAATCTTTAATAATACCATACTCTCCAAAGAGTAGAATTTTTGAGTAGAAAAGCGGTCCTTTCATATGGGGTCTTCAGTTAACAGTCTGTAAGTGACAATTAATCACTATGCAAATATACGTAATATTTGATGATACGTATTTTTATGAAAAAGTTTGGGACCTTTTATTGCATCACCACACTACTCTCATTTGTAATCAAATATCGTTTTTATTGGCACCAAAACCAACATGATCAATAATATAATTTTCATCTTGACAAAAACTCGCCAATTCCTTTTTGATAAACACCAATACAGAGTCGCTTTCCTTCTTCGGAAACAGCACATGCACATTGGCTCCGGCATCTAAAGTAAAGCACACTTTAGAACCCGTATCTTGTCGATACTTCCAAATCGCATTGATGATGTTGAGTGTATTTGGTTTCATTAAAATAAAATAAGGCATGCTCGTCATCATCATGGCGTGCAACGTCAAAGCCTCACTTTCTACAATCCCAATAAACGCATCTAAATCGCCCGATTCGAAAACCTTGATAAGCTCTGATAAATTGGAATGAGCCTGCTCAAAACGTTGTTGCGAATACGGATGATTGTGCATCAAATTATGCCCCACGGTACTACTTACTTGTTTTTCACCTTTGTCTACCAAAAGGATGACATCTTGATAAGCCTTAAAATTATCATGCACCGTGAACGGATATCTCACGCCATAATGATCTGAACTTCCCGTAACCTCTTTGTGATCACCCCAAACCACGAGATCTCCTTCAATACTTCTACAGGCACTACCAGATCCTAGTCTTGCTAAAAAAGAAGCTTTTTTATTAAAGTCTGCTTCTGCCATCTCAGACTCGAGATGTAAATTTTCAATACTCATTAAGCATAAGGCCAAAGCACTCATTCCTGATGCTGACGAAGCAATGCCTGAGCTATGCGGAAAAGTATTTGACGTTTCAATCTTGAAATGGTAAGTTTTTAAAAATGGCAAGTACTGGGCGATGCGCTTAAAAAAGGTGTGAATTTTTGGTTTAAAATCTACCTTTTTCTCACCATCAAGATAGAGATCAAATGAAAATTCATGCTCACTTTCTTTTTTTGAAAAACTAACCGTGGTAATTGTTTTACATTCATTTAAGGTAAAACTTATCGATGGGTTCTGCGGGATTTGATCTGCCTTCTTACCCCAATATTTCACTAAAGCAATATTACTTGGAGCAGACCAAGACACACGTCCTGAACTTACGGTTTTAGAATATGCGGCGGCGCGGAATCGGTTTTCAGTCATTTGTTTGAGTTATCGACACCAAAGATACTAACTTTCTCATTGTTTTGTAATTTCTTGAAGTGGCCTTGACACCCAATTTCTTTTCCATCTCATTCATATTAAACTTCATTTTACCAATCCCTTTTTCAGCATACAAGTACAGACAATCTCTAACAATTGCCAATTCTTCAGTTGCGTTGGATTGCGCTTCCATAAAATGCTTCACCTTTTCAGCATCTGGTTCCTTTGAACAAACCACAAACAAACACTTTTCTTTTTTTTCTTCGGAAAAAGGACAAGCCTTAAAAATACTTTCGAATTCAAATTTTGTTTTAAGGATCACTGGCACATCAAACCCAAAATGCTGACGAATGCTATCCTCAATTAGCCGATCAAGATTAGGCATAAGATCATCTTCTACTTGAAATAGAACATTTCCACTTTGAATATAAGTGACTACACCGCTCAAACCTATGCCTGACAATAACACTTTAAGAGCTGCCATTGGCATCTTTTTATGACCACCCACATTAATACCCCTAAGCAATGCGATCATTATTTGTTCTTTTTTATTCATAATCCCGATTAACCATTTTAAAAAGTGTTAAATTTTATTTTTAAGTAATACCTTTCCTACATATATTTGCTTCTGACCAATTAATTTGTATGTTTGCCTAAGGTTAATACTGTTTATCAATCCCAAATATGAAGCTCCCTAAGCTACTACCTACTCTGGCCTTGTTTTTTTGCCTTAGCATACAATTACTATTGGCTCAAGATCTCTTCATACTTAACGAAGATTCAAAGTGCACTTTTGATAGCCAACGGGTAGATCAGCTTATCAAAAATGATAGCCTCTACGAAGCTACTATTTTACTTGACCAAGCGCTTAAGTTCACTAAAAAGTATGGCTTCACAAAATATGAAGCTAAATCTTATAATCATTTAGGGATGGTATTCTCAGAAATGGGAAACAACAAAACCGCTGAATTTTATTATGGGAAGGCATTAAACATCTATGACTCTATCAATGATCTGAGAGGTAGAGATTACGTGCTGCACAACTTAACCTGTCTTTACCTAAACAAACGTAACTATACCAAATTTGATAGTATTTATAGTATTGCGCAACAGTCTTCAAGGTCTTTAAATAGTGAGTTGTTCTTTCTAAATCTTGAAGATAAAATCAAAAATTTCTACTATACCAATGAAAATGACAGTTTATTGCTCTTGGCAAAATTTGGTTTGAACAAATTGGAAAATACTGATTTTTCAAAGCTTAATTATTCTAAAGACTTTGTTCAAGATCATTTAAAACGAAGGCTTCAATATGTTTATCAATATCACGAAGCTATTGCTCTAATTAAATTAAACCAATTTGAAAAAGGAAACGCCTTGCTTTTTGCTATTGATCCCGATGACTTTAAGGCAAAAATCGAATCTGACAAAAACTCGCATCGTCAACTCGCGACCTTTAATTTCTATAAATACAGATATTTTAATGAAATAGCAAAACAGCCCGATTCTGCAGTTAAATATCTACTCAAGTCTGATACTTACAAATATTTAGCCCTACGGGATTTTGAAGAAAGGAGCGCAAAAAACGGGGAGCTTATTTACAAAATCATCCAAACAGAAGATCAATTAAACTCTGCAAATAAGTTAAGAGAGAAAGACAATAAAATCTCACAATCTTTTGCAGCCTCTACCATAATATCCAGCATACTACTCTTAACCGTTATTATTTTCTGCTTCTACTATTACAAGACGAGAAAAAACATTGAAAATATCAATCTCGACCTTCAAGACAGTAATGAGAAATTGAGAAAACAAGATATAGAGCGCTTAGAATTCTTTTCTATTCTAAGTCATGAACTTAGGACTCCAATCTATGGCATAAATGGTCTTGCTACCTTGATAGAGCAAGAGCAGGATGAAGAAAAAAGACAATCTTACTTAAGTTCCCTTATTTCTTCCAGTAACTATATGTCAATACTTATTGACAACGTACTTCAGGCGACACGTTTGAAATTTGAGACAAAAAAATTGAGAAAAAAACCGAGTCGCATTGATCACATTGTACAAAGCGTTGTAAGCACAGTTAAAATTGCTGCTGAAAATAAGGGATTGGAACTAAGATATGACATTCAAGCCTCTGACGACAATGAATATATATTGGTGGACAAAGTGGCGTTTAGCCAAATATTAATCAACCTAGCCTATAATGCCATTAGATATACTAAAAAAGGATTTGTATCGATTAATATCAGTGAGCAGAAGCGCACTAATGCGCATGTAGAATTGCTGTTTGAGGTGAAAGATTCAGGAATAGGCATTAAAGAAGAGCATAGACAAACCGTATTTAATGCGTTTGAAAACAAAATGTTTTTACAAAAAAACAGCAGCGGCTCAGGACTTGGTCTTTACATTGTGAAAACACTTTTAAAGAGCCATAATACCGATATCGATTTTATTTCCAAACCAAACAAAGGCAGTAATTTCTTCTTCTCTGTCAATTTTGAACTTTGCGAAAAACCAGACAGAACGATAAAAGTTGAGGAGAATTTAAACTACCCAATAGAGAATCATGTACTCATTGTTGATGACAATAAAATCAACCTCTTAATCACAAAGAAAAATGTAGAGCGAATACCCGGCTTTACCTGTGAAACAGCATCTAACGGTAAAGAGGCACTAACGTTAGTTAAGAAAAAAGACTATGACATGGTGCTTATGGACATCAATATGCCAGAAATGGATGGGTTTGAAGTGACTAGACATATTAGATTGTTCAATCCAAACATTCCTATTTTGGCATTAACGGCATTAAACTCTGCGGAAATTGGCAAGAAAGCCAACATGAGCGGTATGAACCACATCATTACCAAGCCTTATAATTTTGAGGATTTTAGAAGCATTGTCAAAGGGCATCTTCGCCCTCGTATTCAAACTGGGACGCACTAATATGTTGTGCCGCAATGTATGCGCTTGACCAAGCATTTTGAAAATTGAATCCACCGGTAATGGCATCAATGTTTAAAATTTCGCCTGCAAAAAAGAGATTTTCACAAACCTTACTTTCAAAGGTTTTGAAGTTGATTTCCTTTAGATCTACACCACCAGCGGTCACAAATTCTTCTTTAAACGTACTTTTACCTGTCACGCTAAATACCGCTTGGGTCAATTGCTCTGCAAGTTGAATAATTTGGCTTTTATCAATATCTGCCCATCTAAAGTCTTGAGGTATTCCTGAGGCTAACACCAGCTTTCTCCAAATACGTTTAGGTAGTTCAAACTGTGCGAATTTATAAACGGTACGTTTTGAAAGTGATTGTTTAAAGCGTTTTAGTTGTGCAACACAATCCTCTAGACCCATTTTTATAAAGTTGATCTTAATTTCAAATTTATAGTCACTACGCGCCAGCTCCAACGCTCCAAATGCAGACAATTTCAAAATTGCAGGGGCGCTCATACCCACATGCGTAATCAACAAAGGGCCTTCGCTACTAAGGTTAGAGTTGAGCACCTCAACCTCAACATTGTTAACCACCACCCCAGGAATACCATTAATACGCTCATCTGCAATATCAAATGTAAATAACGATGGCACAGGTTCAATAATGTGATGACCCAAGGCTTCTAAAAGCGACCAAATTTTAGGACTACTTCCCGTGGCCATGATTATTTTTTCTGCGGAAAAATTTGCGTTAGACGTCTCAATTTTCCAAAAACCACGCTCTTTTTGCAGCGATTTTAGCGCATGCCCATAAAGCATTTGCACACCACTTTTTTCTGCTTCATTCAAAAAGCAATCAATAATGGTTTGAGACGAGTTGCTTTCTGGAAACATTCTGCCATCTTCTTCAATTTTAAGAGGCACGCCACGGTTTTCAAACCAGGCAATGGTATCTCCCGTCATAAAATGATGGAAGGGACCTAGCAATTCTTTCTCACCTCTAGGATAGTTGAGCACCAATTCCCAAGGCACAAATTCTGCGTGGGTTACATTGCAGCGTCCTCCGCCAGACACTTTTACTTTCTGCAAGCCCTGCTTCCCTTTTTCTAGAAGTGCAACCTTGAGTCTTACGTTCTGTTGCGCGATATTGATTGCTGCAAAAAAACCAGCGGCTCCACCTCCAACAATAATGACGTCAAAATGTTTCATATATGATCTCGATCTTCAAAAATAATATGGTCTACACCAATTTTATACATATGTTTAATGGCTTTTGATGTATTTACGGCCCACGCTATAATCTTAAATTCTTGTTGTTTTATAGCCATGACAATGCTTTAGTCAATATTTTAAAATACGGAAACAACTCATAAGCACCTTTTCTCATGACAAAGATAAGACGTATTACAAACCTATCGGGGCATCCCACATCAAATCCTCTGAAATATACAATTTGACCTAAAGCGTGATAGCCCTTTTTATTAAAAACTAAGCAAATCACTGAGAATCAAAAGATATAAATATTTTATCATTTTTTTAAGAGCACGAATTTCTAAGTCTAAACGAAAGCCATTACTTTTCGAGAGAATACATTTTACTTATGAAAGCACTACAGATCATCATTATACTGCACTTTGTACTTATTAGCTCCTGCCAAACTGGTAAACTAGACAACATCACAGATTTACCTTTTGGAATGAAGGAAGCCTCTGCCCTAGAATATACGGCCAATGATCGTTTATTATGGGTTATTGAAGATGCCGGCAATCCCAATACCCTTTTTGCTCTTGACGGTAAAGGACAATTGAGCAAGACGCTTGAGGTGGAAGGCGCAATTAATACCGATTGGGAAGATCTTGCCTCCGATTCTGAAGGCAACGTCTACATTGGCGATTTTGGCAATAACGGAAAAGATCGAGAAGATTTTCAAATCTATAAAGTTGAGCGTCCCGGGAAAGAAGACAAAACCTGCAAGGCTGAAACCATAGCTTTCAAACTTCCTGAGGATATGGAGTCCATGGATTTTGAAGCATTCTTCTTATTTAAGAACCGGTTTTATATTTTCAGCAAAGATGACAAACACGGGGTGATGATTTCCGTAGAAAACAACATTGGGAACCAAGTTGCCAAAGAGGTGATTAAATTTAACCTCGATGGTAAGCACGATAAAGTGACCTCTGCCGACATTAGTGCCAATGGCAAAACAGTTGTGTTATTGAACCACGAGAAAGTTTGGAAACTTACCAATTTTAAATCTGATGCTTTTTTTGAAGGTACGGTTGAAGTCATAGGATTTGATCACGACTCACAAAAAGAGGGCATTGTCTTTATAAGGGAAAACGAAGTTCTAATTACTGATGAACAAAAAGGTCATGAAGGTGGAAATTTATATCGTTTTGAGTTATGATTCAAACTCATATTCTGAAGGATTTCTTCGCTCCAAATTGTTTATGTAATTATGAATCACCTCAAGATCGGCTTCATTGTCATGGTTTTTAAGGGCATCGGTCTTTAGGTTCTGAATTTCGGCAATAATAGATTCCTTGTAAGACTCTTTAAGCACCTCTCGACTCTGCAATAAATACTGAAGCATAATAAAAAGCTTTTGCACAATGATAATGTCATGTTTGCAATAGGTACGAAGTGACGCCATAACATTGTACAACAGTTGCTTAAAACTAACGGTTTTTATAAAAATGAGCGCCTCATCGTCTTCATTAAAATAGTAGCTCACATCTTTCTTTTTCATGCGTAATGCAAAAAGCTCGGTCAAATAATCAATAGCATTAATACATGTTCCTGGATCATTAATTCCTGGTGACATTGCTTTTAAAGCAATCTCGGTAATTTGCTTAAAAGCGAGCACATAATTATCTTCAATAAGTTCATCTTTAGAGAAGGTGATGGTATCTAACATCTCTTTTTCTAGCTCATCATCATTGATTTCTCCTTTGTACCGTATTACAGGAATGCCTCGAAGTACGTAGGCGCCTTTTATAGGTACAATTTCTACTCTTAAATTATGCTCTTTGACAATTTCGGCCAAAGATTTTAAGCTTACATCCTGCAAATAACCGGTATCATCGGCCATAATTTCTTTCCAATCTGATGTGTCGCCAAAATCAATATCGAGTTCTTTCTCTGCCTCTATTAATTTATCCAATCGTCCTTTTGAGGTTTTAAAGATTTTATCCATGATTGTATTCACCTGAATCTCTTGAGAGATCGAATGAATAAAGTAAATGAATGCGCCTAGACTCAAGGTCATAAAAATAATACTCAATAACACAGAAAAGCCTGGTAATTGGTATTTGTCACCAGTAGGGACAATGGAGACTAAGGTGAAAATGGAATACAGCAATGTGCCGTTATAAATACCAAGAATAATTTGATGTCTTCTATTTGAAATAAGTCCTGGTAGTAATCTAGGAGAAAAATTACTAGAGGCTTGATTAAGCAATATCATCACAAGTGAAAAGCTAAACACCATTATAGAAATAAGTCCGGCAATAAAAGTAGTTAGCAGACTTCTGGCTGTTTCTACATTATTTACCACTAAAACAGGTGCATGCTCCACAAGATATCTTGAAGCCCCAAGACTTTCCATCACAATCATAAAGAAGGCAAAAACCAACCCGAACAAACTGATCAGTGAGGGGTAGAAAGCGATATTACTTTCTAGATTGGTAAAATATTTAAGAACAATATATAAATAACGTTTCAAAGATTCTGCTTTTAGAAATTAAGTCCAAAACCAAAGGTAAACCAAAGGCCTTCATCTCCGTGAAATAAATTGAAAGTTCCTGACAAACTATCTGCTGCGGTAATCCATAAGCCTCCTCCATAATCGTTATGCCATTTGTCTGAAAAATCATTTTCAATCCAAACTCGACCTACGTCAAAACCTCCAAACACTCCCAGTTGCAGTGGTAAAGTATTGGTTTTAATGGCATTAAAACTGTATCTTAGATCGGTACTCCCAACAAAAGAATTTCTCCCTGTAAAACGTTGCGCGCGATATCCTCTTAGCCCACTTTTTCCGCCAATTCTTGACGCTTGGTAAAACTGAAATCCGTCTCCAATTCTTAATTGGGTTCTTACATCGGTTTTTAATACCAATTTTCTATTTCTTGAAATCGAATTGTAAAACCCAAGGCTAGAGTTTACATATCCATATAAATTTTCAATAGTATTAAATTCAGTTTTCGCACCAACGTTCAGTAAAAATGTCATCCCTCGTGAAGGACTATTTTTCTTATCAAAACTCTCGTAATTATATTCTGCTTCTAATGCGCCAAAGAGACGTCTTTCATAGAAATCAGTATTTTCACTTGATACAAAATCAGTAGTAATAAACCTATTGGCCGTATCTCCAATCTCAATGGCTTCAAAAACGGCCCTAAACCCATAATCACTACCAAAACTCCCTTTTTTAATAATCCCTGCTCTGGCACCATAGATGCTTGTCTTGACGCGATTATAATCAAAGTCTAACTCGTCATCACGATTGACTGTTTCATTTCCGAAGCCAAAAAAATTGTTCGTAAAGTTTTCGGAGGTAAATTGTCCGCCTATTTGCAAGTTCCAATCGTTCATGATATTAGCAAACTCACCTTCGTACTTCAAAGAAAAACCACTTGTCGCAAAGTAATATCCGCCCTTAAAACGGTGCTGTTGAGAAAATGGATTACGCTGAAAGCCATTGGTAGTTGAGGAAAACGCCAACCCAAGGGAAATCCCGTCATCTGGATTAAATCCTAATACCGGTGTAAACACTTTATTCTTGGAGATGTTTTTTTGATAATCAAAAAGATTGAGTGTGTACACATCTGTAAATCGCTCTGTACCTCCTTTATTTTTCTTAACCGTATTCTCTTTACTTTCGTGATCATAGAACTTCACCCTTCTTCCATTTTCTATGATGTACGTGTCATTTTCCTGACCACCGATAAGCCTTATAAAAATAGGGTTATTGGCTTTTCCTGTCACTTCAAACACATCGGTATCATCAAGACCATAAACCCATATTTCTTTGGTGATGTTCTTGTCAAACACTTTATCTACAACCACTTCGCCTTTTTCACCATCCTTAATTCGAGAAATTTTCACACGCGTCTTATTATTTCCCACTCGGGTGATCTCTATATAATCATCTTTATCTGTACCCGATAATATGGCCAATTTATTAAGGTGCTCATAGTATCTATTGGCAATATCTACCAGATTACCACGTCTGCCTTTCAACTTGACTTTGATTTCTTGCAAGGTACTATCCTGTGCGGCCTCTGGCACTTTTGTAAATGCCCTATCGATGACCTCATCAGTGATGTGTTCTTCGAGAAATTTTGCATGCTTAATCCATGTTTCACGCTCTGAAGCTTGAACCAGTACACGATCTAATTTGATCCCAGCAGCATTCATCCAATCAATATTCTTAAGCTCTTCATCATACACTTGCAATTGCTTGGCTGGTCCAGCAATAATACGCATCACATCTAACAAAGAACCATCAAAATTAGAAAACACTTGATCTCTATCTCTTGGAATAGGTCTAAACAGTTTATCTCCATTTTCTTGGTCAAATTGAGCCCAACGCCATTGATCTTGATGACGATCCCAATCGCCAATAAGCATATCAAATAAACGCGCTCTTATATAAGCATTCTCATCAATTTTGTACTTCTCGTCCT
This sequence comes from Sediminibacter sp. Hel_I_10, assembly GCF_000688335.1. Lineage (NCBI taxonomy): Bacteria > Pseudomonadati > Bacteroidota > Flavobacteriia > Flavobacteriales > Flavobacteriaceae > Sediminibacter > Sediminibacter sp. Hel_I_10. The sequence continues at coordinate 2,652,527 of NZ_JHZX01000001.1, read as the reverse complement.
CTCTAACTTTTTCAATAATGTCGTGAGTACTTTCAATATCATCGGCATATCCAAAATTACGCTCCTTGGTGTAGTTATCTTCTGGCCGCTCTTCTATCATGTAAAGTTCCCCTCCATAATCTACATTGTATCGCCCTAAGTATTTGTGCTTCGGAATAAAGTACAATTTTGGATTGGTATGGTATATTTCGGCTGCATCAGATAAATCTGGCACCACAGTAAATGCATAAGGATGAGCTGCGGTATAAAAATCGAAGATGAGCTCCTCAACAGCCGTTTTCTCAAATTCATCCTGAATATAAGTGTCTTTAAACAGGACTGTTTGTAAATACTGTGTTGCACTTTTCTTGAGTGCTCTCATGTTGAGCTCACGACCATCCTTAGTTTTTAAACGCAAAGATCTCGTTTGGTGACCTCCTCCAGCGCGTACAATTTCCAATCCACCGTACAGGGTATCCAATGTGGCCACTTTCGCTTTAATCTTTGTACTGTAAATGTGGCGGTAGTGCTCGCCCCACACCGACTTAAAAAAGTCTGATTTTTTAGTTTGCTCAGCGGTATAGACCGATGTTTCCACTTCTTGCGGAAAACTATCGGGTAAATTTGACACATCAAACGCTTCGGTAGGTGTCATGATCTCTTTAACAAAAAGCTTTTTGGGTTTGCCATTTTCCTCACCGTAAAAAGAGACCCAACTGCTGCCATCCTTATAAATTGTGAGTTCTGCAAAACCTTGTTTTCCGTAAGAGAACAAACCAGTATCTGCTAGCGTCGCATAAGATTCTTTAGCACCTGATCCTGAAACGATTTGCTTAATATTTCCCTTTTCATTGTATTGCAACGTATGCTCATGACCAGAAACAAACACCAACTTATCAGCGTCAAGAGCTAAGGTCTCAATTCTATTCATCAAGTTATTGTAGCTTTCGTTGTAACGATCTTGAATGGATACACCGCCTTGGGTTCTAATTTGGGTCGCTAAAGAACTCAAAATAGGTATCGGAATCTTTTTTTGAGTGGGAAACAGATGCTTTGAAATAGCATAATTACCCCCATGAACTCCGTTTGTATACATGGGATGGTGCATGGCAAATACAATCGTTTTGTTTTGCGCCTTTTTAAGCTCCCCATCAAGCTCTAAGAAAAAACGCTCTCGGGTTTTGATCTCGCAATTATCATTCATGGTAGGATGACGGTTCCAATTCTCGAGATACCATTGCGTATCAATGACGATGAGCTGTACCGTCTCACTGACGTCTATACTTACCAGCGGACATCCTTTTTCTGGCTGAAACGTATTTTTACCCAAAGCATCGTCAACGTATTTTTCTTCTAAACGCAAGCCTTTTGGTCCATCGGCATACCAATCGTGATTACCAGGGATAAAAACAACCTCACCCTCAAAATTATCTACAGATTTAATTTGCCCATTAAGGGCATTTTCAGCAGTTGCTCTTCCTTTTTGGCCTTCTTTTGGAAGACCTGCAGGATAAATATTATCACCTAAAAATATCGTGTAATCACCTTGTGTTTCGCGCTCTGCGATATGTTTATTGAAAACAGTAAGCGCTGTGCTCATGCCACCTTGCGGAGAGGTTCCTGCGTCGCCAACAAGATAAAATGTCTTTTCGATCTCTTTGTCTGGCAACTCAATGATTTTATCTTCCTCATTGCGGTATTGAGCCTTGTAAGTGGCACAAGCATTGAGAATTGCTAAAGAAATGATGATAAATGCTATTCTATATAACTTCATTCGTTTTGTCTTAATCTTTTAAACGTTTCAAGATAATCCTTACTGTATTTATAAAAAACCTATCGTAAACCATCTATTTTTTTTCCCACAAGCTATCTGTAAAATAATGCTTACAATCCAAAAAGTGATGATTGACTTTAAAGTTGGTTAGCTCTGCTAAGGTCTCTATTTCTTCAACATCATATTTTTTTGAAAGTTCCGTCCAAATCAATTCGTTCTGATTAAAATGAATGGTTGTATCCAAAGCTTTTAAATACACAGATTGCTGTTTAAGACTCACTATAAAACTTTTTACCTTACCATTATCTGGGTCATAATGGCAATAGAAATCAAAATCGTCTATTTTAAAATCGGCATCAAATTCTCTATTTATCCGTATCAACAGGTTTAAGTTGAACCGCTTTGTAATACCACCTTGATCATAATAAGCATTGTGAATGGTAATGGGATTTTTCTTCAAGTCTAGCCCTATCAGTAATTTATCACCAACGTTCATACTGCTGTTAAACAAGTTGAGCAGGTCTAGAGCTTCCTCTTTTGGATAATTACCAATATTACCCCCTAAAAACAAGAGCAAATTGGGCGTGCTTTGTTTACCAATCTTTTCAATAACCTCAAAATAATCTCCCGTCTTGGGCGTGATGGATAAATCAGGTAAGCGCTCCTTTAGCTTTTCTTGCAAAATATCATTGGCCTCTTGAGATATATCAATAGGCATGTACGTAAAATCAATTTCGGCATTAACTAGATATTCCAGCAGCTTAAAAGTTTTAAATCCGTCACCTGCTCCCAGTTCAATAATATTGAAGGGCTCAGAAAATTTTAGTTTTTCTACAATTTGTTTGGCCTGTAAGGACAGTATTTCAAATTCAGAATCTGTTAGATAGTATTCTGGCATTTGCATGATTTCTTGAAAAATGCGGCTGCCGTTATCGTCATAAAAGTATTTAGAAGATAACTTTTTTTGTTCTAGTGATAATCCCTTGATAACATCTTGGGCAAATGGATGGTTCATATCTTATTTTGCTAATCGTATTCCTGAGAATTGCCATCTCATATTAGGGTGAAAAAAATTGCGGTATGTTGAACGGCTGTGATTTGGACAAGTCGCTATAGAAGCGCCTCTCAACACCATCTGGTTAATCATAAATTTTCCGTTATATTCACCTAAAGCGCCTGGTGCTTTAGAGAAACCTGGATAAGGGAGATAAGCGCTATTGGTCCACTCCCAGAGTTGTCCAAATTCAAAAAGACTCGAAGCTGCTTCCCATTCAAATTCTGTTGGCAATCGTAAATTTCGCCATTCGGCATAAGCAAAAGCCTCATACATGCTCACATGCATGACCGGTTGATCTGGATGTACTTTCATAAAACCATCTAAGGTATATTGGTGCCATTCGCCCTCAACCTCATGCCAATATTCTGGTGCTTTGATATTATTTTGCTGAATGAATTCCCATCCTTCGGCATGCCATAAATTAAAGTCTTGATAACCGCCAGCCTTCATGAATTCTAAATATTCTCTATTGGTCACCAATTGGTCACTTATCTCATAGGCATTCAAAAACACTTTGTTATGGCCTAACTCGTTATCATAGCAGAATGTTTCTTCTGTATGACCTATATCGTAAAGTCCTTTATTTACTTTTAACCATGTTGAAGGTTTTGAAATTTCAGCTAAAGTCAAATCATTCTTCAATAGAGGGAAGGTAGGTTGGTTTCCTAAAATGTATTTGATATCATAACAAAACAACTCTTGGTGTTGTTGTTCATGCTGAATGCCCAATTGAACCACAGTCATGGCTTTTTCAGAAGGATGACCTTCTAAAAATGAAATCATAGCGGCGTCAACATAATCGCGATAAGCGTAAACGTCCTCTACTGGAGGCCTGGTCATCAATCCCCGATTAGGTCTTAATACGCGCTTGCCAGCATTATTATAATAACTGTTGAACAAATAAGCAAAATCCTCGTCGTAGATTTTATAACCCTCACTAAATTCTGAGAGTACAAATTGCTCAAAAAACCAAGTGCTATGGGCTAAGTGCCACTTTGGAGGTGACACAAAAATAGCGGGTTGTACAGAGTAGTCCTCTATCTTTAAATCTTCACAGATTTTGAGAAATCGGGCTCTTGTTTCAATAAATTGCTTTTTAAGCATGTGATATTTTATAATGGATTGGCTGTATTCAAAGTTACGATTCAAATCAAATGCTTTCTACGCAAAAAACTTGATGCTAATGGGTTTTATTTTGTCTGAAAAAAATGATAATTTACAAATATTAAACGCATTTGTGTTAAAAATATATCAAAAACGTTACCATGTTATTTCGTAGTTTTACATTCTGAATTTAATATTATTCTATGGCATCTGAACTCATTACCAAAACCGAACAATTTGTTTTTGACCTTTTCAAAAAGGAACTTGATCCCTCATTCTTATATCATAATTATAAGCATACTGAGCGTGTTTTAAAAAGCACACGAGAACTTATTGAGCATAGTGAGCTATCTAGCCAAGAAGAAGAAATTCTCGAACTAGCAGCCCTTTTACACGATACCGGATACACCAAAGGTACCGAAGATCATGAAGAGCGCAGTGTAGAAATTGCCACAGAATTTTTAAACAAACACAATGTTGACAAAGCGATTATTGATGGCGTTAACAAGTGCATCATGGCCACTAAGTTTAAAGATTCTCCCAAGACAGAACTTGACAAAATCATTAGGGATGCAGATGCCTCTCATTTTGGCAAGGAGTATTTTGAAGAAGCAAGTGAGTTTTTGAGAAAGGAATTAGATCTAAGAAACATCAAAAGTTATACTGCTCCAGAATGGCGCGAAGAGAACATTAAGGTACTTGCCAAACAGCACCAATTTTACACCGATTATGCTTTAAAAAATTGGGAAGAGACCAAAAGTGATAATTTAGGAAAGCTCTTAAAAGCTAAGAAAAAGATTAAAAAGAAATACAAGAAAGAGGAAATGAAGGCCAAATACAAGGCCCAATATAAAAATGAAAGTCCAGAACGTGGCATTCAAACCTTTTACCGTGTAGCACTAAGAAACCATATCAAATTGAGTGATATTGCCGATACTAAAGCTAACATTTTACTTTCGGTAAATGCCATTATCATTTCTTTGGTTCTAGCAAATTTAATTGCCACTTTAGATAATAATGCCTACCTCATCTATCCAACGGCTATTTTTACCTTGTTTTGTGTAGTCTCTATGATTCTATCCATTATCGCAACAAGGCCTAATATTACAAGTGGAGAATTCACAAAGGAAGATGTGGAGAATAAGGAAGTCAATTTAACCTTCTTCGGAAATTTTCATAAAATGAAACTGAATGACTTTGAATGGGCCATCTCCGAACTTTTAAAAGACAAAGAATACGTGTACAAGTCACTTACCAAGGATTTGTATTTTCTAGGAGTGGTATTAGAGCGAAAATATAGAATCTTAAGAATTACTTATACCGTGTTTATGACGGGGATTATTGTTTCGGTAATCGCTTTTGCTGTAGCCCTAAAAACAAACGGAAGGGATTTTGAAGATGTATTACCTAAAACCCCAGGAATTCCTGTGGAAACGTCTGATATCAACACTAACCCAATAGATACTTATTGGGTTTAAGCGCTAATCTCTTTCATAAGGTCATCATAGGTAAATAAGGCCTTCTTCGTCTTATCATCAATACTACTCTGGTAAAGAATACTTACCCTAATAGCTTTAAGCCCTGTGACCCCTTGCAGATTTTCAAGTTCTAAAATTTCAACATCATCGTTTAGAATGTCTTTAGACTGCAAGAAATTCACATATTGAAGGTACTCTTCTTCATCCTCTTTTTGAGAATAAACGATGGTGATTTTTCCATTTTGGGTGGCGCGTTCTTCTGTACCTTTTATAAATGCTTTGTCAACACGCTTTTTAACCACTTCATATCTGGCATTGTAAGTACCATCTACATCAAACTGTTTTTCATCCATTCTAAATCTTATGGATAAAGGCTGGTTAAATACCAATATCATCGAGGCCACATTTAGCGCAATAGGATATTCATGTCTATTTTGATAGTAGGCATTTTCCATTTCACACATGACCTGTAGCTGCCATAAACGAAGATTATAAAGATACACTTTGCTAAAACTATCTGCTCTAGTAATGGCTTCTCCAATGTACATGTTATGTTCAACGCCATCCGTTTTGTAACGCTCAAAATAGTGCGGATACATGTCTTGCGCTTCTTCTTGTTTTTGGTCAATCAATAAAGCCATGTTTTTATTGATGAGTGCCACCGTTTCATCGTAATTCTTTCGGTAGTAATAGATCAATTCCATCTCTTCATCAATCTTATCAAAATACTTTTCGATATCTGCTCTAAACTCTCCCGAATCATCGTTTTCACACTTAAATTTCAAAATGGGCTCGATCTCTTTTTTAAGAAAAGTCACAATGCGCTGTTCACTATCGACCTTAAAGTCGGAGTTAAGTTCATCTGAAAAAGTATTCAACTGAAACAAGATTTGATCATAGACCGGTAAAGATTCACTATCCATTATTTTTTTCATAATCTTGGATACGTAACTCAATTGTAGCGACAAGTCTTTTTTGGTGGCCTGATTTCTAGCATCAGAAGATCCTTGAACATCAATTTGCCCAAATAACGGGTAAATGTTATTGAAAACAATCTCTCGAAACATAGCCTTGTCTCCAAATCGCTGCTTGTCCTTTAAAAATTGATATGCAGCATCCCTAAATTTCCAATAGACACTGGGATGAATCGAAGTACACTCTTGCTGGATCACAGCCTCTATTAAATTCTCTTCTTCAGCTTTTGAACGCAACACCGAAGACACAATAAAAGGCATGACATCTTTAAGTTTATTGGCATTAACGCTATTTAAAGCTTTAGGTGTTTTTGAGACCAACTCCAGAACACCCATAAGGTCTCCGGCATACGAGATTGGTGCAAAAATGGCGCTTTTAATTCCTTGTTCATGTAATGTTTGATACTGAGCTTCTCCTTTAGATTGCTCAAAGTATTTATCCACATCAGAAATGGTAAAGAAGCTTTTTTCGGTTAAGAGCTTTTTATAAGATCCCTCACAAAGTGCAGATACACAGTCCTTACTATCTTCATTTAATAAGAGAAAGCTATTGATCCCCTTATCCATAACATGTTCAAAAGTGTCTTCAGATTTATTATAAATCACAAATCCCACTCCAATATCTTGAATATCGAACAAAGAGCGAAACGTCTTCTCAAAGTTTTTTATAAAATAATCACTTTGACTTTTTACAGAAATCAACAAATTAGATTTAATTTCTGAAATGGCATGATCAATAGTGATATCGAACATATTGTTAATGACGAATCCTTTAAAGAGATAACTATTTGGTGGAAATTTTTTGTGCCAAAGCGAAATATCATCAAAATTATCTAAAAGCTCGTTGTAATCTTCTTCGGAAATATTAGGGGCTGATTCTTTTTTTATGACCTCAGTAAAATCTGCATTATACAATATTTTATACTGTCTTAAATGGCCTTTTTTATCTGGAATTTCATAATAAAATGGACGCTTAAAATTTAAATCGTATCCATATACTGCATGTAGTATAATGGTGCAGGCCATAACATACCTGTCATTCTCAGGAAGATTGATGACCTTGAGATTGAAATCTTCTCCAGCATCTTCTATAATGCTTTTAAACCGCTTAGAAGAGCTAAAAATCAAACTATGGAATGGTACTGAGGCATTTTTAATCTCATTTCTCGTCAAGATCTCATTAAAAGAATCTTGAAGAATAAAATTGATTTCCTCTTTGTATTCTTTAAGATATTTAACCTCGCTAAAACCGTCTCTTAAAATTGGAGCTGTGCTTTGCTTGTTGAGAATACGTTGCGCTTTTTTTGCAAGAAACTCATCGTCACTTTCAGCTAATTCTTCATAATACTCCAACAATTTGTTAAAGCTAATGTTTAGCTCAAAAGGCAATTCTATATTTTCATTAATATCTGTCATGACAAAAAAATCCTCAATTAAAGGTACAAAATTATGCGTTTAGTCGATGACAAGAACTTGTTCTTACGCTTAATTTTATAAGTATCCACAATATTTTTGAATCAAAAAATTAAGGAACACTATAATTCAATCATGATACGTACGCTATACAATCCTATAGTTTCATAATGCTAATGGCTGTACCGCCACCAGGAGCAAGTTTCAGGGTTATTTTAGAAGCTTTGTTGATGGTCATGCTTTCAATAGCAATGTCTGTAGGATTTTTGTCCCAATGGGCATCTTTCCCATCTTTGTATATGGTTGCAGAATAATCCTGACCATCTTCCAAGAAATCAAAACTCACTTCAAGTTCGCGTGCATTTTCATCTGTAATACTGCCCAAGAACCAGTTGCCCGTTTCTCTTTCTTCTCTTGCTATGGTCACATAATCTCCAACTTCACCATTTAACACTTTCGTTTGTTGCCAATCTACACCTACATCTTTTATAAATTGTAATGGCTCAGGATTGGCTTCATAGTGCTCTACCAAGTCGGCTGCCATTTGCACTGGACTGTAAATCACAACGTACAGCGCCAGTTGCTGGGCTATGGTAGTATTGACCTGGTTGTCTTTTTTATACTCATCAAACTTAATGTTAAAAATACCTGGTGTAAAATCTATTGGACCAGATAACATTCTTGTAAATGCCACAATTGGTAAGTGTTCTGGAGGATTTCCACCATCGCTCGCCCAGGCATTAAACTCTTGGCCACGAAGACCTTCTCTAGAAATTGTATTAGGGTACGTACGGCGAAGACCAGTTGCTTTTATTGGCTCATGAGCATTGATAGCCACCTCGTAAGTTGCTGCCTTTTCTACGGTATTGTTGTAATGGTTCACCATATACTGCCCATGATGGTACTCTCCTTTTGGTAGGATCTTACCAACATATCCCGTTTTAACCACGTGCATATTGTATTTCTTCATTAATGCAAATGCCGTATCCTGTTGCTTGGTATAGGTCTCAGTTGCGGCCGAAGTCTCATGATGCATAATGATATCAACGCCCTTCTCTTTTCCGTAGCGCACCACTTCAGCGATGTCGTAATCTGGGTAAGGTGTTACAAAATCAAAAACACCCTCACGATCTTCAAAACCAATCCAATGTTCCCAGCCTGTATTCCAACCTTCAACCAAAACACCTCCAATATTATTTTTTGCTGAAAAGTCAATAAAACGCTTAACGTTTTCCGTATTTGCACCATGATTACCATGTGCTTCTCCAGCATCGGTCCAAGTGCTCATGTTTTGAGTCATGCCGTAATCCCAAGAGGACTTTCCTAAATGCATTTCCCACCAAACGCCCGTATATTTCATAGGTTTAAACCACGAGATATCGCCAAGTTTATTGGGCTCATTAAGATTTACAATAAGTTTGGACTCAATTAATTCCGGAGCATTCTCTGCGATTTGAATGGTACGCCAAGGCGTTGTCATAGGGAGCGTTCGTTTTACTTTGTAATCCCTATTTTCCGAACCTACTATATTACTTTCAAGATTTAGATTTTTGGTATCTACTTTTAAGGTCATTCCAGAGTAATCTACCAAGGCTGCTTCGTGAAAACTCAAGTGCGTACCATCTGCCCCAACCATGGTCACTGGTGTATTTACGGCATTCTCAGGAATGTAAGTTTGAGCTAGGTTTTTATGATTGGCAAACTGCATGGCATCTATCTCAGACAGTTTAGTGGTATTGTACAAATGTTCATAAATGTCCCAGTCTCCAGGAATCCAAAAGGTTTTATAATCTTCGGTAAGATTAAATTGGGTGTGCTCATCTGTAATGTAAATCTCATCCTTAAACCCCTCTTGTTTTGGGATTTCGTATCTAAAACCAATACCATCGTCATACACCTTAAACACAAGATTGAGTTGTCTTTTAGTTTCGGTGTTTTCTTCTAAACTTATGGCCAATTCGTTATAATGGTTGACAACATCTACCTGCTCTCCCCATGGCATTTGCCAAGTCTCGTTAAAACTGGACGTTTCAGAATTGGTAATTTTAAAGTTTTTGTCAAATGCTGGAGCATCCTTAAACTCAAAGCCTAAAAATGAGGTATCCACAATGGTCTTGTTTTTTAGCGCAACCATGTAGTAGGGTTGTCCTTCTTCGGAAACATTAAACATCACCTTAATGTTTCCTTTTGGAGAAGTTGCTTCAATACTATTTTGATCTTCCGAAGGATTACAAGCCATCATTAAAAGGGTTAAAACTGCGAATAGGTTTGTTATTTTCATCATATTAAAATTAGAATACGTTTTTTAGCTGGCGCAACGGAGCACATATCGCTTAGGGTTAGTTTTGCTCTAAAAGCAAGATTTCAAAATTTGAATCGATCGTTAATTGACCGTCTTTTACAGTAGCTTCTTGATTGGAATATGCATCTCTTATGACGCTTCCATCTTCAAAAACTTGAGATACATTTACCGTTTTAGGACCGCTTTTTAAATCTAATGCTACAACCACCTTATCATTAAAATTTTCCGAAGAAAACGTACGACTAAATACATAAGGTGCTTTTGAGATCATGTGATGCACACCTGCCCCTACAGCGGGATGATTAGCCCTAAATTGACCTAATTTCTGCCAGTGTTGAAGTACTGCTTTTGTCTTCTCATCACTTTGTATGTCCTCCCAATTCATCGGGGATCTTAAGTTGGCATCACCTTCTGTACCCTCAACAACCAAACGTCTGGCAGATTCATCACCATAATAAAGTTGTGACGTTCCTGGGGTTAACATCAATAAAGTTGCCGTCTCATACGAGTTGTCTCGGTTGGGATCAAATGGCTGACCATCATCATGAGAACTTAAATAATTAAGAACACCATAGCCCTTTAAATTTCCATTTAAAATATCTGAGTAACGTTTAAAAACCTGTTGTTTCGTTTTTTGTTTAGCGTTCCATTTCAGCTCAAAATTAATGAGGCTATTAAACGATGCATCAAAATAATTTACTTTTTTATCACCAAAATCAAAGGCTTTTCCTGCTGAAATGCCATAATTATATACTTCGCCAACTAAGTAGAAACCATTGTCGTCCAATACTTTTTCTGGGTTGTTCTTTTTGAATTCGGCAAAGGCCACATCACAAATGGTTCTAAATTCTTGCCAAACGTATGCTTCGGTATGTTTTACCGTATCTACTCTATAGCCGTCTATCCCAAACTCGGTGATATAGTCTGAAAGCCATTTCATGATGTAAAATCGAGGGGCTCTTGGATGTCCTGTTATTTCAAAAAAGGCATCAAGTTCTTCCATTTCTTGATCATAGCGTCCTTCAGCCTTCCATTTCTCAACCAATTGTGGCGGTAAGGCTACGGTATCATCGCTTTCTGTCAAAATATCTGGAAGATTATCGACCAAGGTGCAGCTTACGGTGTTCTCGTAATTGTCATAAGTGCATGTTGGCTCTGTTCTTACCCAATCATTTGGCCAAACGGGATCTTTCTTGGTAACTGGCCCAGTATGGTTGACCACGGCATCCAAAAGTATACGAATTCCCTTTTTGTGAGCAGCCTCTATTAGATTTTTTAAGTCGGCTTTTGTCCCAAAGTTAGGGTCTAGAGACGTCCAGTCTTTTGCCCAATAACCATGATACCCGTAAGTTACACCAGTGCCCTCATTAGTACCGCCATGAATTTGCTCAACAACAGGCGTCATCCAAATGGCATTAACACCTAGATCTGTAAAATAACCTTCCTCTATTTTTTGGGTAACGCCTTTAAGGTCACCTCCTTCAAAACCTCTAAGTTTTGCGGTTTCTTCGGTACGGTCAAAATTGACATCATTGGAGGGGTCTGCATTATGAAACCGATCCGTCAATAAAAAATACAGGTTGGCACCTTCCCATATAAAAGGGGCCTGTTTCTTTTGATCCTCAACGTCTTTGGTGTTTGTTTTACAACTTAACATGGTTGCTAATACTATAATTAAGATTCCGATTGTTCTCATGCTCTAACTCTTGCTTATTATTATTTGATAAAAACTCTATAGCTCCATGGTTTCAATTCTATTTGAGAATTGGCATCAAATGCGGTGATGCTGTCTGCTCTAAGGTCTCTATAGTTGCCGTGGTAAAGAGTTTCTTTGAAGGTTACCGTTTTTGTCTTTTCAGAAAAATTAAAAACGGCAAAGATCTTATCTTTTTCGTTTTGACGAACAAAACTCAGCACCTCGCTTTCATCACTATTAGGCACTTTAATCATCGTTGCTCCCCATTTCCCATGCCACAACGCAGTGTTTGATTTCATAAGAGCAAATAGATTTTGATATAATACTCCAATGGTATCCGTTTTCCATTGAATAAGATCTTTTTCGAAAAATTCCAATCGTTTGTTGTTTCCTGCTTCCTGTCCATTATAAATTAATGGCATGCCATCGCCTACCACAGATAAGACAATAGCTGCTTCAAGACCATCTCCAAATTGCTCATACATGGTACCTTCCCATGAATTCATATCGTGGTTACTAACAAAGGTCATGCGCATACTGTTTTTGGGAAATGCGCTTTCGTTCCAGGAATAATACACGTACAATCCGTTGACATCTTTTTCACCCTTACAGATTTTATGCATGGTTTCATTCCAACTCCAAGCATAGGTCATATCAAAAGCTTGAGCATGTAAATCTCTACTTTCCCATTCCGCCAACATGAACACAGGTTTTATGGCATCTAATTCTTGCCTTACATTATTCCAGAAATCTATGGGTACAAAACCCGCAACATCACAACGGTATCCGTCAATATCGGTTTCTACAACCCAATACTTTAAAGCTTCTGTCATGTATTTTCTAAGCTCTGGTTTGCTATAATCCAAATCTATAATATCGCTCCAGTCCCACCAAGGTGTCGGTCGAAAATCGCCTTTATAATCTTTAGCGTACCAATCTGGGTTCTGTTCTACCAAAATGTTATCCCAAGCAGTATGGTTGGCAACCCAATCTAAAATAACATACATGCCTTGATCATGAGCTGCCTTTACAAAATTCTTCAGGTCTTGCAACGTACCAAATTCAGGATTCACGCTATAATAATCTTTTACGGAGTAAGGACTGCCCAAACTCCCTTTTCTATTTTTTGCGCCTATAGCATGTATTGGCATTAACCAAATAATATCAATCCCTAGGTCTTTGAGACGTGGTAATTGGGATTGCGCTGCTTTAAAGGTACCTTCTTCTGAAAACTGTCTGGTGTTTAACTGATATATTGCGGCATTCTTACTCCACTCGGGATGCGTTAACTTAACGTAGTCTTTAGGTTGAAAAACACCTAAGGTGTCCTCAATATTTTGTTGTTCACTATCATTCATTTCTTTTGTATTGTTGCAAGACAAAATTAAAGATAGCAACAACACACTTAAAACTGTTTTTATCATTACGACTTCATTTTAAGAATAAAGGACTCCAATGGCTTGATGTCTACTCTAATTGTGGCGTGATCTTCATTAACTTTGAGTATAGGCTTATACGCATTGTAGAGCTGGTCTTCAAATTGATATTCGCCAGAACCGAGTTGCCATGCGTTTAAAATTTCCGAAGGGATTTGAAGTTCAAAACCAAAGGCATTATTGGCATCAAAATTTGAAATGACAATTAATTTTTCATCTTCGCTCCAGCGCACAAAAGATAAGACCTTGTCGTTATACCATTCTGTATGTTGCTGATTATACAAGTGGATATCTGCATAGTGTCCTGCCAAAGCCGGGCTGTTGATGGTAAAGTTTAGGAGTCGTTTATAGAAATCTCTTAATTCTTTTTCTTTTGGTGTAGATTGACCGCCATCAAATTGCTTATCATTTACCCAACGCACGTAACTTGGAACGCTTCCATAGTCAAAAATGGAAGTTCTCGTGGGGTCACCAAAACCCAAATCTTCTTGAGCGGGCTCTCCAAATTCTTGTCCGAAATAAATCATGGTAGGAGATGTGCTTATGGCAGTAGATACCACCATGGCAGGTTTTCCTTTTTTGGCACTACCAGCAAAATCCGGGCTGGCAATACGTTGCTCGTCATGGTTTTCTAAAAAGTGAAGCATATGGTGCTCAATATCTTTTAGATCTTCTTGAATTGGCGGGATGTGATCTGTCTTTCCGTGACCTTGCATCACGTGTTTTAAGGTATCGTAAAGCTGTACTTTATCGTACAAATAATCCATTTTCCCTTTTTTGATATACGCTCGATAAAGGCTAGGATTATAAACTTCTGCCAATAGAAATGCATCTGGATTTTCCATTTTGATCGCTGAGTTCATATAGCTCCAAAACTCTACTGGCACCATTTCGGCCATATCAAATCGGAAACCATCAATGCCCTTATTTGTCCAGTATAAGGCAATATCCTTAAACTTGACCCAAGAACTGGGAACGGTTTTGTCTTTCCAAAATTCAAAATGCGCTTTATAGTTTTCATTCTCGAAGCCCTCTGGTAATTCGTCAAAATCCTTAACACCATCGGGAGAAATTCCGTAGTTGACTTTAACTGTTTCATACCAATCATTCATATCAGGCTGGGAGGCACGTGAACCATTTCCCGTCCATTTTGCTGGGATTTCCTTAAATTTTCCATCGGCCATTTGGTGGGTTTCACCTCCCAAAGGCTGGTAACCATTTTTCCAATTTGGAACTTGAAACGGCTCTCCAGGATTGTAATAAAAATTATTATCTACGTTATAGGTCACTGTCTTATCATCATCTGCTCCAAAATCTGAAATTCCCTCAGGATTTGTTAAACTCTGATAGTTTCGAGCCACGTGATTTGGAACGATATCGATAATAACCTTTAAGCCTGCTTTATGTGATCGTTCAATCAAGGCTTCAAATTCTTCCAAACGATTGTCGACATTAACAGCCAAATCGGGATTGACGTTATAGTAATCTTTTACGGCATAGGGAGAACCTGCTCGTCCTTTTACAATATCTGGATCGTCATTTGAAATCCCAAATTGTGTATAATCGGTAATCACATCATGATGCGGAACCCCAGTGTACCAAATGTGGGTAATGCCTAAATCTTTAATCTCGCCAAGTGCTTTGTCTGTAAAATCATTAAACTTTCCAACCCCATTTTCTTCTAAAGTTCCCCAGGGTTTGTTGGTGGTGTTTGTATTTCCGAAGAGTCTGGTAAAGACTTGGTAAACAACTTCTTTTTTCTTCATAGGTTTCTGTATCGAATCGACATTTTGGTTAGGCTCCATGTCTGATGGTTTTGTTTCGTTTTTACAGCCAAAAAAGCATAGCATAATTAGCGTAAGGATATAGAGATTGTTGTGTTTCATTATAAACTTATTTGGCTAGTTTTATTTTAATCTTGATATTTTGCGAACTCGTATCCCAAGAAATCGGAACAGTTACTGTTTTTGCTTGCGCATCCCATTTACTTTCTACACTTTTAGAATTTAACTTGATTGTTTTAGGCTGCTGGGATATATTGTGGATTACGAATTGAATTAACTTTTTAGAGAGGCTTAGGTTGACCCCTTTTTCTAATTCGAATGCAAATTCTAGCCTGTTATCCTCGTAATTTGCTTGATACTCCAAAATCTCATAAATCCCCTTTTCATGGGCAGCAACTTCGCCATTGTCGTTATAAAATTCACGTTCAGATGTTGAGATTGAGTCATCAAAATAGTAATGCAGTTGGTAATCTTGGAGTTGATGATCTTTAGTGGAATTTAGGTTTTCTACCATAGGAATAAAACTGCCACCTCTAACAAATGTTGGTATGGATTGTTCTTTAGTTTGAATGGTTTTTGTTTGTCCGCCCTCCATCTTTTCATCGGTATAGAAATCATACCAATTGGAGTTCTTCGGAAAATAGACATCTTTAGTTATTTGTCCGGACTTTAAAACTGGAGCGACTAGAATATCGGGGCCCCACAAATAGGCTTCAGAATAATCAAACAACTTAGGGTTATCTGCTTCCTCAAAAAATAATGGTCGCATTAAGGGGGTTCCTGTTTGATTGTTTTCAAACATTAGGTTATAGTTATAAGGTAATAATTTATAGCGCAACTCGATCGCCTGTTTTGCTAATGCTTTGGCTTTTTTACTTCTAAAAATGGGTTCACTAGGTACTTCTTCTTGCGCATGTGGTCTAAATATGGGATTGAAAACGCCGTACTGTAACCATCGTACATATAATTCATCATCGAGATTTGCTCCTGCAAAACCACCGAGATCACTGTGCATATAAGCCAAACCCTGCATACCCATTTGAAGTGCAATTTCTGGCTGACTTTGCAAGCCTCCCCAAGTTCTATTGACATCTCCAGACCAAGGCACTAAACCGTAGCGTTGTGACCCAGAATACCCTGCACGCATTAATACAAAAGGTCTTTTGTTTGGGTTAGTTTCTAAACTTGCTTCTTGAACTAATTTTGCCCAATCGTGGCCGTAAATATTATGAACTTCATCTGCTGTACCTGTAGCATGAATTAAGGCTGAGGGATGGACTTCTGGCTCGCCCAAATCTCCCCAAAAACCATTGACGCCCATAGCGGCCAAATCTTTGTAAATGTTTTTAAACCATTGTTCCCCTTTTGGAGCATAGATATCAATCAAGCCCGTGTTTCCGAAGTAAAAATCAAATTTATAGGGATGACCTAAGCTGTCCTTAGCAAGCACATCTTGATCTACCGCCTCTTGCCAACGATTAGAAGTGGTCAACACAAAAGGCTCTGTTATTAATACCGTCTCTACATTTCTATCGTGCAAATCCTTGATCATTTGCTCAGGATTTGGGAAAGAATCTCGATCAAAAGCCAGATTTCCCATGGTGCCCTTCAGTTCTTTTCCAAACCAATATAGATCTAGAATAATGGCGTCTACAGGAATGTCTTCTGCTCTAAATTGATCAATCGTTTCTATCACTTCCTTTTGGGTGTGATAGCCAAACCTGCTCGAGAAATTCCCTAAAGCCCAACGGGGCAACATGGGCTGTTTCCCTGTTAAATCGGTATATTGATCTATGAGATCATACCAAGACTCGCCAACAATGACTTGATAGGTCTTACGTCCCGAAATGGTTTCATAAGTTAACGTATCATCATCGTTACTATCTAGGTCTAAAAACCCAATTGGTGCATTATCAAAATGTACTAGGTACTGCTTTGAAGAGATGACAATGGGCATGGTGAAATTCATAAGTTCAGAACGGGTTTCATACCCATAATGCGCCTTGTTGTAGAGTTCTAATCGGTTGCCCCTGCGATTCATTCCCAAAGCTCTCGCACCGCCGCCATAGAGCACTTCTTCTTTGTCTAGGTTGAATTGTATGGTTTCTAAACTATCATTTTTAACGTATCCCAATTTTTCTGAAATGATGGGTTCTCCATCGTGCTTATAGGTGATTTTAAATGGCTGTTTTGTGATGGTAACGGAGATATACTTACCGCTATACAAAATGAACTCTTCAAAAACACCTAAAGCGACTGGGCCAGGTTTAGGCTGTAAAACCACTGCATGAGAAGGTGTTTTTTGAGCTTCACCATTTGGAATAAAGGTTGTTTCAATAATATTTTCAGTATAAATTTGAAACACATAAACACCATCATTGGTCTTTACCGTTAACTTATCTTTATCCTGTTTATGAGACTCATAACTACGGTCTGGGTTTTGAGCAAACGATAGTTGTATGCCAACTAGAAATAGAATAAATAATTTTAGCGTTCTCATTGACCTTTTAAATCTTTTTAATCATCGTTGAATTTTTTCTTGGGAAACATCGTTTCACTGAAACTTATTTCAATTCAAACATTATAAATTATTGTTTCGTAGTTAACAACACAAGTCCTTTGTTGGACAACTGGATACTGTCTTGCCATTTTACAGTTTCTTCAGAAATTACATTTTTTAGTGTTTGTCCATCCAATCCCATTTCAGCAAAACGTTTGAGATCTAAAGCTGTTGCCTTTTGATTTTTATTCAAAATCAAGACCACAGTTTCATCATTAAGACTTCTGCTCAATACATAAATGCCGTTTTCGGGTGCAAAATGCAATGTCTTTCCATCGTGAATGGCATCACTGGTTTTACGGTAATTGAGCAATTTTTTAACGAAAGATTGCATGTCCTTTTCTTCCGAAGAAAGTCCTGCTCCTGTAAAGGCATTTTTGGTGTCGCCTTCCCATCCACCAGGATAGTCTGTCCTGATTAACCCATGATCGCCAGGATTCTCAAAATCATTCATCAAGATCTCTGTGCCATAATACATTTGAAGTATTCTAGGCATCATGGCATAGGTTGCCAACGCCATTTTTGTGTTAGCGATATCTCCTTTAAGTTGCGTAAAAACGCGACTCATATCATGGTTATCTGGAAAGACCATAATGTCTTTTGGGCTGGCATAATGAAAATCATTAGCAAGTCCCTCATATATTTTTACTAGGCCTTTATCCCAACTTTCTTCTTCATTGAGGGCCGCTATGACATTAGCTTGCATGGCAAAATCCATAGTAGATCTTAAATTGGAGTCGTACCCATCTTTATTATTAGCCCCATCTTGCCAATAGCCAATGAGCAAGGGATTGTAACTCCACTCCTCACCTACAATACTAAAATTTGGATATTCGGTCATGATAGCACCTGCCCAGTGACTCATAAAGGTTTTATCAGGATAAGGATAGGTGTCTTGACGAATGCCATCCAATTGTGCGGTTTCTATCCACCAAATACTATTTTGGATGAGATAGGTTGCCATAAATGGGTTACGCTGATTCAAATCTGGCATAGTAGATACAAACCAACCTTGGGAAAGTGCATCATGGTCTGCCTTTGAAGCATAAGTATCTTGATTGGTGGTACGCCTATGGTTTGAGTTCATAGTAACATCGTTGTTCCAATGCTCTATATGATCCTCATAGTTTTTTTGAAGATTCACCCAATCCTTAAATGGAAGATCTTTCATCCACCAGTGCTCTATTCCGCAATGGTTGGCCACTTGATCCATAATGAGTTTCATCTCCTTTTGCTTTAAGGCTTGAGAAAGCTCTTGATAAGCGCTCAAGGTTCCAAAACGAGGATCTAACCTATACAGATCGGTTATGGCATACCCATGGTAAGACGCATGTTTCATGTCATTGATTAACAACGGCTGTGGCCAAACGGCTGTAAAACCGAGATTGGAAATATAGTCCAAATGTTGGGTAATGCCCTCAATATCGCCGCCATGTCTGGCATAATCATTACTGCGATCAACGGTTTGCTCTAAAAGTTCAGGTTGGCCTTCCATAGAAAGCGGGGTGTCATTAAGCGCGTTGGCGTTTGCAAATCGATCTGGTGTGATTAAGTAAATGGCATCACTACTATCAAAACCAATAAAATCTTGAGCCGATTTTTCGCGGGCTTTTAGCTCATAAGTAGCTATTAAGGTATCGTCTTGATCATTTTTGAACTGAATATTGAATGTTCCTGCGGAAGTCCCTTCAGCAATAATAATATCAATAAAAAGATAGTTGTTGCTGTTATCACCTTTGGTCACCTTTTGAATTGAAATGCCATCGGCATTAATTTGAGGCGAATAACTCGCAATATGATCATGTTTTACCAATAACTGTAACGTATCATTTTCAAACCCTACCCACCAATTTGGGGGCTCAATCCGTTCAATATCATTTTGATCAATGAAGGCTGTTTCTGCTGATGATTTAGCTTCCGTAGCAGCTTTGGTGTTTTCATTTTTGCATCCAAATACCAAAAGCATTAGAGCTATAGCACTGTATCTCAACATGTCTTTTAGTTTGAATGTCTTCATATTATAATCATTAATAAAAGACCTGCTAACTTTGGAAAGTCAGCAGGTCAATTCTTTTTAATTAAACAGTTACTAAAGTATTGGGTCCAACGGCTACCACTTTACCATTGACCAAGATATCAATCTCGGTATCCCCTTCTAGTTCAAAAGTTGTTTCTGCTTTGCTGACGTTAATTTTTAAGATTTGATTCCTGAAATTGATTTTAAAGGAATAGGCTTCCCATTCATTAGGAATTTTAGGATCAAAAGACAGTGCGTCTTCTTTAACGCGCATACCACCAAAACCTTCTACAATACTCATCCAAGTCCCAGCCATAGAGGTAATGTGCAATCCTTCTTCTACCTCTTTATTATAATCGTCTAAATCTAATCTTGAGGTTCTCAAATAGAACATATAGGCTTGATCCATACGGTCTAGTTTGGCAGCCTGTATACTATGTACACAAGGCGAAAGTGAACTTTCATGAACGGTGAATGGCTCATAAAAATCAAAATGGCGTTCTAGTTCCTCCGTAGAAAAATGATCTTCAAAGAAGTAAAACCCTTGCAAGGTATCGGCTTGTTTGATATATGGTGAACGCAAAATACGATCCCATGACCATTTTTGATTAATTGGGCGTTGCGACTTATGCAAATTGGCTACAGTGATGAGCTCTTTATCCAAGAAGCCATCCTGTTGTAAATAAATATTTCGCTCTTTGTCAAAAGGAAAGTACATTTCACTCGCTACTTTTTCCCATTGATCTAGCTCATTGTCTGTAATTTTTGTCTTGCCCTTAATCCTTGCATAATCATCAGCATAACCATCTTTAACCTTACCAATGACCTCTAGGGTATATTCAATACACCACTTGGCCATGTAATTCGTATAGAAGTTATTGTTGATATTATTTTCATACTCATTAGGACCCGTAACCCCTAATATGACATATTTATTTTTTGCTTCGGAAAAGGTAGCGCGCTGTTGCCAAAATCTAGAAATGCCAATAAGCACCTCTAATCCTTTCTCTGGAATATAACTGAAGTCTCCTGTAAATCTAAAATAGTTGTAGATAGCAAAAGCAATTGCACCGTTACGGTGAATTTCCTCAAAGGTAATTTCCCACTCATTATGACATTCTTCACCGTTCATGGTCACCATAGGATAGAGTGCTGCTCCATGTGAAAACCCAAGTTTTTCGGCATTTTCAATGGCCTTTTCTAAATGGTTATAGCGGTAAGCCAATAAGTTTCTAGCCACTTCTTGATCTTTAGTAGCCATGTAAAATGGTATGCAATACGCTTCAGTGTCCCAATACGTGCTTCCCCCGTACTTTTCACCTGTAAAACCTTTAGGCCCTATGTTAAGTCTTGCATCCTTACCAAGATAGGTTTGATTAAGCTGAAAGATATTGAAACGAATACCCTGTTGTGCAGCAACGTCTCCCTCAATGGTAATATCAGACATGTGCCAAATTTTTGCCCATGCCTCTTTTTGTTGTGCCAATAAAGCGTCAAAGCCAATATTCATAGCTTCTTGAAGTGTCTTTTTTGCAACCGAAACCAATTCGTTTTGATCATGATTACGATCTACCGTATACCCACCAAACTTGGTCATTGTGATCACATCACCTTTTTTGACATCGTTTTGATAAGAAAACATGATTTTATCTGCACCAGCATCCACGTCTTTCTCTTGGTTTGTGGGCTCACCATTTATAGATACCTGAGTATGCATGGCTGTGCATACATAAAAATGGGTCTTCATGGTACGTGATGTAATAAATGCCTGATCACCATCATGATCAACGGCGAGTACATCCCAAAATTTATCATCCCAATTGGTATCTTCATTGGTAATACCATTATCTAAATAAGGCGAGAACTGAACGTGAGCATCTTTATTTATTGGTGTAATTTGGTATTGAATAGCCCCAACCTCATCCATATCCAAACTCAAAAAACGCTTGACCTCAACTTTGATCTCTGTAAAGTTTTGAAGAGTGGCCGTAAAACTTCGAGACAACCAACCTTCTTTCATATTGAGTTCTCTACGGAAATGGTCTACCTTATTACATTTGGCCAAATCTAGTACCTCGCCATTAACGGCTACATCAATCCCTATCCAATTTGGTGCGTTTAATACTTTGGCAAAATATTCTGGGTAACCATTTTTCCACCAGCCTACTCGTGTTTTATCTGGGTAGTAAACGCCAGCAATATAGCTTCCTTGAAAGGTCTTACCGGAATAATGCTCTTCAAAATTGGCACGTTGGCCCATGGCCCCGTTACCAATGCTAAATAAACTTTCGGATGATTTAACATGCTCTTGATTAAATCCTTCTTCTATGATGGACCAAGCATCTGGTTTTATATAATTATGATTCATGATATTCTAATTATAATGTGAACTAAAGTTTTATTTTTTGTGTACTCTATTAGATATGATATCTAATAAGAAACTTTCGGAAATTTCAGTAAAGTCATTAAAGATGTAATCGGCTTCGTGCAAAACAGACTTTTGGCCAATGCCAATAGATAACATATGAGCGGTATTGGCGGCTTGAATTCCGGCTACAGAATCTTCAAAAACAATACAATCTTTTGGTGCAACACCCAATAATTTAGCGGCATTTAAAAAGACCTCGGGGTCTGGTTTTGCCTTTGACACATCGTTACCATCAACAATGGCATCAAACTTATGAAGCAGAGCGACCTTCTTTAATATGGGTTTTGCATTTTTACTTGCCGATCCCAAGGCTAGTCCCTGTTCTTTATCTATCAAAAAATCTAGAGTTTTCTCAATATCTGGTAAGATTTCAGAAGCATCCATTTGATTGATATGGCTTAGATAATCTTCGTTTTTTAAGCCCATGAGTCTATTAAATTCCTCTTCTGACAAGGTCTTATTGCCCCAATCCAGAATTTTCTCTAGCGAGCGTTTTCGGCTAACACCTTTTAGATGTTCGTTTTGTTCTTCTGAAAAATCTACGCCAATACTATTAGCAAGATTTTTCCATGCAAGAAAATGGTATTTTGCAGTGTCTACGATGACACCGTCTAGATCGAATATGAATCCTTTTTTAGTCATTAATATTATTCTGTGGGTTGATATGAAATTGCGGCTTTGTCTGTAATTAAAAAATTACTCAAACCGGCTATTAAAAGACTTATTCCTGCAATACTCATGGCATTGATTGCTTCTTCACCTAAGAGGCCTGACACGAAATTGATACCGCCTAAGGCAGCAATAATTTGAGGAATGACTATAAACATGTTAAAAATGCCCATAAACATGCCCATCTTTTTAGGGTCAACAGAGCTGGATAGCATGGCATATGGCATAGAAAGTATACTTCCCCATGCAATCCCTATGAGGATAAAACAGTATTTGAGTTGTTCTGGAGACACAACATTCATCAACAGAAAACCTGCGCCACCTAAAGATAGCGATAACATATGTACATATTTTCTATTGATGTTCTTTTTTGAGGTATAGAGCACTAATAATAGTGCGAAAGCCATTGATGAGAGTCCGTAAACACCCATGGCCGAACCAACTGAATTTGAAGCCTTTTGAAAAGCGGTATTCTCTGTATCAAAAGCTTCTTTGTCCAAAATATTGGTCATGTCAAAATTAGACTCGATAGGAGCCGGTGTTTTGTAAACGTGTTCTGTTAAAGCAGGATTTGCCAAACTCCACATGGTAAAGAAGGCGAACCAACTAAAAAATTGGATGACGCCTAATTTTTTCATTGTCTTTGGCATGTTACCAATATTATTGACAATGTCTGACACAAAGCTGTTTTTTTGCTTTTTCTCTCTTTCAAACTCCTCCATATCCTCTGGAGGATATTCTGAAGTTGTAAATACGGTATAAAGGATACTAATTAGAAAAACAAATGCTCCAATAGCAAAAGCTATTTTTACAGAATCGGGTACAACTCCAGACGCCGCAGAGTCGCTTACACCCATCTCTGAAACTAACCAAGGCAAATTACTGGCCACCCAGGTTCCAATTCCAATAATGAGTGTTTGCATGACGAAACCATAGGTTCGTTGTGACTCGGTCAACTTATCTGCTACTAAAGCCCTAAATGGCTCCATAGACACATTTATAGAGGCATCGAGTATCCAAAGAAAACCGGCTGCTATCCACAATTCTGGAGAAAAAGGCACAAAGAATAAGGCTATGGAACTTAAAATTGCTCCAATCAAAAAATAAGGACGACGCCTACCCCATCTCGTACTCCAAGTCCTATCGCTCATATAACCAATAATAGGTTGAACCAGCAGACCCGTCAGCGGAGCAGCAATCCACAACAATGGAATTTCTTCTTTACCAGCACCTAAGGTCTGGAAGATTCGAGACATAAAGCCTCCCTGTAAAGCAAAACCGAATTGAATTCCCAGAAAACCGAAACTCATGTTCCAAATTTCCCAAAAACCAAGAATGCGCTTTTTCATCATAGTATATGTTTTTGATACTATTGATAAGCGTTAAACTTACCAAAACTTATAAAGGAGAGAGTGAAAATATAAGTTTTGAATATGGCGTAAATATACTAAAAGTTTTGATTTGGCAATAGAAATACCTCAAGTGGTTTATTTAGTAGACTCCCTCTCAATGAGGTCTGTCTCAATAACAATAGTTTCATAATGTTCTTCGTAAGACTCATCTTCCTCCTCTTCCTCTTGTTCTAGTCTATTAATCAATAACTCTGCTGCAGATTCTCCTATTTTTTGGCCATGCTGACTAATGGTTGTAAGACTTGGCGTGCAGTGTTTGGAAAGTACTCCATCACTAAAACTTACTACTTGTAGAGATCCTGGAATATCCAGACCCATCTTTCGAGCCACCTTTATCGCTGTAACTGCATAGAGTTCATTTACCGCAAAAACACCATCTATATGTTTATTGGCTTTAAACATTTCTTGAATTTCAGCTTCCAATTCGTCTAAATGATCATCTGAAAGTAATTTATCTTCAACCTTTAAAATCAAAGATGATTTTGGCTCCATTTTATGATCTTCTAAAGCTTTCAAATAGCCTTGAGTTCTTAGCTTACCAACACTAACATAATCTTTTGTAGTGATGATTGCTATCTGTTTACAACCATTGCTAATTAGTTTCTCTACAGCCTTATGAGCGCCTTTGGCATCATCTACAATTACTTTATCACAAGCAATATCATTTACAACACGGTCAAACATCACAATGGGCATGCCTTGATTAATGGTTTCGGTAAAATGATGGTAGTCCTGCTGCTGTAATGTTTCCTTCGAAATAGATAGTATAAATCCATCAATGCTCCCATTGGCCAACATTTGCATATTGAGCACTTCTTTATCAAAACTCTCATTTGAAAGTCCTACAATAACATTATAACCACGTTTATTGGCTACCAGCTCAATCCCAGTAATAACCTTAGAGAAAAAATGATGAACAATTTCAGGAATGATAATACCGATGGTCTTGGTCTTCCTGTTTTTTAGACTTAAGGCGATGTTATTAGGTCTATAATTATAAAGTTTTGCGAAAGCCTGAACTTTTTGACGCGTATCTTCACTAATCTCTATACTATCACGTAATGCCTTAGACACTGTAGAGATAGAAACGTCTAACTCTTTAGCTATTTGTTTTAGGGTAACTTTTCTTTTCATCTTAAAAAATGCTGGCTTTTAATTTTTTTGACACCTATATCAAAAAGTGAAATTACTAAAATTTAAACTGACAAAGAAAGCTACTCGATGTTCCGTTTTAACGAAAAATTAGTATCTTAGAATAAAAAAGTGAATTGCTTAATTCTCAAAACTTCTCAACAAAGGCAGTGTAATATTGCAATATTGTTAAAATCAGCTTGTTTTTTATTGTTTTCAGTCAATATTAAAAAAGTTTTTAACACGAAAACGTTTTCGTAACCTAATTAGATTCTGTTAAAGTTTTTAATACATAGATTTTACATAGATTTAACCCTGAGAAGTGAAAATATAACAAAATATTAAGCAACTAACTTTTTTAAAAATCTTCTATGAAAACATTTTTTAATGGCTTTTTACTGATGACATTTTTGATACCTGCACTATTTTTTGGGCAGACGAAAGTATCTGGAACTGTAACAGACGAGGCTAACGCAATGCCTTTACCAGGGGTTAATATTCTTGTAAAGGATACAACCACTGGAGCATCAACTGACTTCGATGGTAATTTCTCAATTACTGTTGCTGAGGGACAAGTTTTAGTCTTTTCATACTTAGGGTATGTCACTAAGGAAGTCACCTATGCTGGTCAACCCGAATTAAACGTTGTTTTAACCCAAGATTCTGGTCAATTGGATGAAGTGGTTATCGTTGGTTATGGTACAACCACTGTAAAGGACGCTACAGGATCATTAGAAAAAATTGATTCTGAAGAGTTCAATAAAGGTGCTATTGTCTCTCCCGAAAACCTTTTAGCTGGTAAATCTGCCGGTGTAAGAGTAACCTCTTCTTCTGGTTCTCCTGGAGCTGGAGCTGAAATTAGAATTAGAAATGGTGGTTCTTTAAGCGGAAACAATAGTCCTCTTATTGTTGTAGATGGTATCCCTTTAAGTGGGCAAAGTCTTAACGCCATTAACCCTAATGAAATTGAAAGCTATACTGTATTAAAAGATGCCTCTGCAACTGCAATATATGGATCACGTGCTACCGCGGGTGTCGTAATCATTACCACAAAAAAAGGAACACGAAATGCCCCACTTAAAGTAGAATATGATTTACAGGTTTCTACTGGAAAGTTAATTGATAAGGTAGATGTTTTAAGTGCTGACCAATTTAGACAGTTCATAATCGATAATGGAGGTAACGAAGATTTATTGGGAAATGCAAATACAGATTGGCAAGATCAAATTTACGAAGCGGCAGAGGGAGGAATTCATAACTTAACAGTTTCTAAAGGATTTGAGAATAGTTCTATTAGAGTGAACTATAACCTTGCCAATCAAAACGGTATTTTATTGACATCACAATACCGAAGAAACGCTCTTAATTTAAATTATGAACACCGCTTATTTGACGATCATTTAAAGGTTAATGTGTCTTCTAAAGGAAGTTTAGTTGACAACAGATTTGCTGATGAAGGTGCCATTGGAAGTGCGCTTTTCTTTGACCCCACTCAACCTGTAGCAGGAAACTATGGTGGCTATTTTGAATTTGAAGATGCTGATGGGGTAAGAAATTTAGCTCCGAGAAACCCTGTATCTCTTTTAGAATTGAGAGACAATAGACAACGTGCAAAAAGAAACATCTCAAACATTCAGTTAGATTACAAATTTCACTTCTTACCAGAGTTGAGATTAAATGTTAATGCTGGTATTGATTATGAGGAATATGATGGCCGTTATTTCACAAATGCTGCCGCAGGATTCAACAACTTAAATGCTAATCAGTTTGCAAGTAGAGGCTCTTATTTTGGCATAAATAAAAACAGGCTTTTAGATTTCTACCTTAATTACAAAAAAAGTTTAAATTCAGTGATAACTTCTGTAGATCTTACTGCAGGACATACTTACCAAAGATTTTATAATATTTCAGAATCTAGAGACTTAAATACAGGAACCGGAGAATTTAATGCCGTGATTCCACCTGTACCTTTTCAATTGATTTTAGAATCTTATTTTGCTAGAGCTAATTTCACTATAGCAGATAAATATATTTTCACTGGAACCTATAGAAGAGATATTACCTCTCGATTTTCACCAGATAATAGAAATGGTAATTTCCCTTCGGCCGCATTCTCTTGGTTAGCCTCTGATGAGGATTTTATAAAAGACTCTGAAACCATTAGTAATTTAAAATTAAGATTGAGTTGGGGTGTTACTGGCCAGCAAGCTGTTGGTGGTGCATTTCCATATCTAGGCGTATATAGTTTGGGAGATTTTCAATCGCAATATCAATTTGGAAATCAATTTGTTCCTACCATTAGACCAGAAGGATACAATCAAAACCTTAAATGGGAGGAAGCCACCATGTATAATGTTGGTATAGATTACGGTTTTTTCAAAAATAAAATTACAGGTACAATTGATGCTTATTATAGAAAAAACAAAGATTTATTGCAATTTGCTCCAGTTCCAGCGGGCAGTAACCTAGAGAACTTTTTAGATCAGAACGTCGGAGAAACAGAGAGTAAAGGTATAGAGCTAGGTATTAATTTCTCTCCTGTTAAAACTGAAAACTTTAATTGGAATGTGAATGCCAACTTTACCGTAAGTGACGTTGAAATCACAAAATTGACACTTTCTGATAATCCAAACTCAATTGGAACACCAACAGGCCCGACACTCTCTGGAGGCGTTGGTAACCTCATCCAAATTAATACTGTAGGAAATCAACCAAATGCATTCTATGTATTTAAACAATTGTATGATAATAATGGACAGCCTATTGAGGGTGCTTATGCAGACCTTAACGGTGATAATATTATCAATGATAATGACAAGTACAGATACAAATCTCCTACACCTAATTCTTTTTTCGGATTTACGTCGAACATGAGTTATAAAAATTTGGATTTAAGCTTTACTCTAAGAGGAAGTTTAGGCAATTACCTTTATAATAACTTTAATTCGGCCAACGGATATCAAGAGGCCCTTTTAAATCAGGTAGGAAACATGCACTACGGAAATGGTAGCACAGATGTTTTAAATACCGGCTTCATTAATAATCAACAGTTTTCAGATTTATATGTTGAAAATGCATCCTTCATGAAATTGGATAACATTTCTTTAGGATACAACATTCCATTTGAAAAAATAAATTTTAGAGCTTCTCTAACCGCGACTAATGTATTTACAATCACTGAGTATTCTGGGTTAGATCCTGAAATTGCGAGTGGAGTTGACAACAATGTTTATCCAAGACCAAGAACTTTTGTTTTGGGATTAAACTTTACATTTTAAAAACTATAAAAAGAAAAATATCATGTTAAACAAAATTCAAAAAATAGCACTGCTTGCTTTCGGTATTTTAGCCATGATTTCATGTACTAATGAAATTGATGACCTTAAACCGATAAACCAAGACACGGCAGACGAAGTTTTTCAAGATCCTGCCTCCTACCGTTCTTTTCTTGCTAAAATTTATGCGGGTATTGCGGTAAGTGGCCAACAGGGACCCGCTGGAAATCCTGATATCAACGGATTAGATGAGGGATTCTCCAATTACTTACGACTGTATTGGATGTTACAACAGTTAACGACAGACGAAGCTGTTATCGGTTGGAATGATGGTACCATTAAAGATCTTCATTACCAAAACTGGACGGCAGGTAATGAATTTATTAGCACCATGTATTCAAGAATCTTCTACCAAATTAGTTTGTGTAATGAGTTTATTCGTCAAACAGAATCTGATAAGTTAGATGCTAGGGGCGTTGATAGCGATTTGAGAGCTCAAATTCAAACCTATAGAGCTGAAACACGCTTTATGAGAGCGCTAAGTTATTACCATGCTTTAGACATGTATAGAAACGTTCCATTTACTACAGAGGCTAGTGAGATTGGTGCTTTTTTACCAGCTCAAACAAATGCTCAAGACTTATTTGATTATATTGAAGATGAGCTGATTGCCATAGATTCAGAATTAGTAAATGCAGGAGAAAATGAATATGCCAGAGCCGATAAAGCTGCTGCGTGGATGTTGTTGTCTAAATTGTACCTTAATGCTGAAGTATACGTTAATACTCCAAGATACACAGATGCTAGACTAACAGTAGAAAAAGTAATTAATTCGCAACAATACACCTTAGAGCCTAATTATGAATACCTGTTTTTAGCAGATAATCACCAGTCTAATGAAATTATCTTTCCTATCGCATTTGATGGATTAAACACCCAGTCTTTTGGAGGAATGACATTCTTGTGCCATGCCCCAATTGGAGGCGATATGTCTCCTGCGGAATTCGGAGTCAATGGCGGTTGGGCCGGAGTAAGAACCACAAGTGCCTTTGTAGAGAAGTTCCCAGGAATGGCAAACTCTTCAGACACTAGAGAATTGTTTTTTACTGAAGGGCAATCTTTAGAAATCAATGATATTTCAAATTTTCAAGATGGCTATGCTATTGCTAAATACAGAAATGTTGATCGCAACGGCAACCCTGGATCTGATCCATCTGGAGATTTCCCAGATACAGATTTCCCAATGTTTAGATTAGCAGATGCTTACTTAATGTACGCTGAAGCTCACCTTAGAGGCGGCGGCGGAGATATGAGTATTGCTGTTGGTTACATGAATGAATTAAGAGAGCGTGCTTATGAAAACAACTCTGCAAACATTACCGCTAGCAGTCTCGATTTAAACTTTATCATCAATGAAAGAGCTAAAGAACTTCAATGGGAATGCCATAGAAGAACAGATTTAGTGCGTTTCAATTTATTCACTGAAAACGGAATTTGGCCATATAAAGGAAATGTACCTAATGGTACAACTACGGCTTCTTTTAGAGACGTATTTCCAATACCAACTTCAGATATCAGTGCTAATCCTAACTTGACACAAAATCCAGGATACTAAAAATTGCTTTAATTATGAAAAATAATATGAAATTTAAAATTTTACTGTTAGCAGTGCTGTCTCTAGGTTTTTTTCTTAACTCCTGCGAAGATGATAATGCTATAATAACAGTTTCTGAAACAAATCCTATAAGTCTATCAGAGCTTTCGGTGTCGATGATAGAATTAGACCCTAACAACCCAGCTAATCCTGCGGTAACTTTTAATTGGGAAGAGGCAGACTACGGATTCCCTGCATCAGAAAATTATGATGTGATCATGGCTTCAGATGCTTCTTTTACTAACCCTGTTGTAGCAACCTCTGCAGCAGGCGCTACATCTGCCACATTATCTATGAATGAATTGAATACCATAGCTGGTACCGTAGGAATACCTCCTTTTGAGTTTAACACGCTTTATGCTAAGGTTGAGAGCTCTATTGGTACACAAAACGGTCTCCCTGTGTCATCGAATGCTATTATGTTTTCTGTTCAACCTTATTTCAACTATGATTTTAAAGATTACTTTTTAGTTGGAAATGGTACCGCGGCAGATTGGAACAATAATAATAACAACCCTCCATTATTTAGAGATGCCGAAAACATTGACCTATACACTTACACCGGGTTGTTTACCAAAGGAGGGGGCGGTTTTACAGATGGAAGATTTAAGCTTTTGGAAGCAAGAGGAATGTGGCAACCACAGTGGGGAACTACCCTATCTGAACCAGACGACCTTATAGAGACCTCAGGAGAAATTGCCGGTAACCCAACAACACAAGATAGTGATCCAGGACGTTTTGGAGTTACTGCAGATGGTTATTATAAGTTTACAGTGAACTTCTCCTCTTTTACTTATTCGATTGAACCCTATGACGCTTCAGGGGCTACAGAATTTTCGAGTATGACCCTCCAAGGTTCAGCTTTAACTGAAGATGCCGTTATGATGCAATTACCGTTTGATTCACATATTTGGTATGTAAATAGCATAAATCTAGCGCCTGGTGATGTTTCCTTCACTACTAATACCGGTGCATCTTGGGGAAGTGACTCTTCATTCTCAGGCTCTGCTACCGAAGGTGGAAATGCAATTCCTGTAATTGTTCAAGATGATTATGAAGTTTGGTTTAACGACCTAACAGGCGATTACATCATGATCCCATTAAATTTATAAAAAATAAGACTATGAAATTTACAAAATTTAGTGCTCTAATACTTAGTTTGTTCTTTGTATTTATGGCATGCGAAAAAGATGAGACTCTAGAGACTTCCTCTCCTGAGGCGCAGTTTAAATTGTTAGAACCAACAATTTCAAATATCAATCTTAATTACAATTTACCAGACAATCCTGCAATGACTATTGTATGGGATAATCCACTATCTTCTGGCACTGACGGGTATGTTATAGAGCTTTCATCTGACAATTCTTTTGAGAGCCCTATGGTTGTTGGCACCTCAACTACTGATCGTTTTACAATGACAGTATCTGAGTTTAACAATACAGTTCTAGGTGCGGGTGCAGACGCTTTTGAACCTTTTACGGTTTACTTGCGTGTTACCTCGGGATCTCTCGTCTCAAACAGTGTAAGCTTTAGTGTATCTTCTTATTCTGAAGCATTACCAATTATCACTTCTCCTGACAATAGTTTCAATTTGGTGTTACTTGAAACCACACCAAACGATACCGCAATTTCTATGTCTTGGGAGGATCCTGATTTTGGAGAAAACAGCTCTGTAGTTGTAAGTTATGATGTGCAATTTGCTCAAGGTGGCACAAATTTCGAAACTATTATTACTGAAACTGCAGGAAATGATACAAGCTTAGAGTTTACTCATGAAGCCTTTAATGACATTGTTCTTAATGCGGGTTTAGCTGCAGAAGAAGCTGGAAGTTTAGACTTTAGAGTGAGAGCAAGCATTATGATGGATGGCGGTAATATGGAACGTATTTCTGAACCTGTTACCATTACTGTTACTCCTTACAGCGTAGAACTTTCGCCAATACTGTATGTCGTTGGTGCCGGTGCCGCAGATGCTGGCTGGTCTTGGGACAATCCGGTTGAACTTCCATTACAAGGAACTGTTTATTCTGGAAATATCAATTTAATTAATGATGCCTTTAGATTCTTTACTGAAGCGACCAACTGGGATACCGGACTAAACTACCCTTATTACGAAGCTGTTGGTTATACAATAGATTCTAATCTGGTCAATGCAATGGATGGGGATAATAACTTCCAATTTACAGGAACTCCAGGAGAATATTTTATTCAAATTGATACCGTTGCTAAAACCATAACTTTAAGTCCTCCAGTAGTAGGCCCAAACTGTAACTTTGATCAATTATACTTAGTTGGAGCAGGAACAGATGCAGGATGGTCTTGGGATAACCCAGTTTCATTACCCTGCACTGGTAATGGTACATATTCAGGCAACGTTACCTTTTCAAATGATGCCTTTAGATTTTTCACCGTTAACAACAATTGGGATTCAGGAACCAACTACCCAGGTTATGAAGGTTCAGGGTATACTATTGATAGTAATTTCACGAATGCTATGGATGGAGATTCAAACTTCTTTTTTAACGGTACCCCAGGAACCTACTTCCTTACTGTAGACGATATCAACAAAACCATAACCTTAGAAGCCGAACAATTAACGTGCGAATTTGAGCAATTATGGCTAGTAGGCGCAGGAATTGTAGATGCCGGTTGGTCTTGGGATACACCTGTAGCCTTACCATGCACAGGTGCAGGAATTTATTCTGGACAAGTCGCTTTACAGAATGATGCGTTCAGATTCTTTACCATAAATAGCAATTGGGATACAGGTATTAATTATCCAACCTATGAAGGTAATGGATACACTATAGACCCAGATCTAATCAATGCCCTGGATGGAGATTCAAACTTCCTATTTGACGGAACTCCAGGAACCTATACCATCACAGTAGACACGGTTAATCTTACGATATCAGTAGATTAAGTATTTAGTAAATCATAAAAAAGGCTATGTTATAATTACATAGCCTTTTTTTTAAACACCTCATTTTGAAATGAAATCTTATTTATACACCTTTTTTCTTTTATTATCTTTTGCTTCTTATGCTCAAGTATCCTTGAGCGTTGGCGCAATTGAGATTGATGAACCTGTTACCATTACTTTAGATATTAATAGTTCAGATAGCAATTGCAATGGATTAAGTAACCCAGCAAAAGTGTATATGCACTCTGGCATTGGAGACAATAGTAACGCCTTTGGTTTTAACGTTATTGGAAACTATGGCCAAGATGACGGTGTTGGTGAAATGACCTCTAACGGTGATGGCACCTACAGCATTACCATTACACCAGAAATCTATTATAATCTTACCGAAAGTCAAGCAGCAACTGCCACGCAAATAGGAATGGTCTTTAGAAATGAAGATGGATCCCAAGAACTAAAAGATGACGGCTGTAATGATTTTATTTTCTCCGTAGGTAGCGTCAATATCAACATCACCTTGCCATCAAGCTCCTTGGCAATAGTGAATTCTGGAGGTAACATATCTGTTAGCGCTACTATTAATTTTCAAGGTTCAGCCACAGTGCAAGGGAGTTTTGAAATTTTCTATAATGATGTCTCCGTAGCTACTGGCACTTGTGGATTTCCTTCATGTAACACAACAATTTCCAACATTACAGAAAGTGGAACAGTTAGATTTGTAGGAACTCCTCCTGGCTCTACAGAAACTGGAGAAGCCATTTTTGAAGTGTTAGTGGCTCCAACTGTTGTTGAAGAAGCCTTACCTACTGGACTTGAAGATGGTATCAATTACGGGACAGATCAAACTACTGCAACCTTAGTGTTAACCGCGCCAGAAAAAGATTTTGTTCAAGTAGCAGGCAGTTTTAACAACTATGCCCCTTCTGATAGTGATTTCATGAAGCAAGACCCAAGCACAGGGAAGTATTGGCTTCAAATCAACGGCTTAACACCTGGTCAAATAGAAACATTTCAATATTGGGTCTACGATCAAACACCCATAGCAAACTCTCAAGTATTGGTTAAAGTTGCAGATCCTTTCTCTACTTTGGTGCTATCTCCTTATGATGACCAATATATTCCAACTAATAGCTATCCTGACTTACCTGCTTATCCAGCAAACCAAAATTATGAAGTAACTGTTCTTCAAACCGGTCAAACACCGTACAACTGGCAAGTCGCTAATTTCAATCCTCCTAAAAAAGAAGATCTTATCGTATATGAGGTTTTGGTAAGAGATTTTGATGCAGATAGAAACTATCAAGATCTTATAGATAAAATCGATTACTTTAAAAATTTAAATATAAATGCCATAGAGCTCATGCCTGTGATGGAATTTGAAGGCAATGAAAGCTGGGGATACAATACATCGTTTCATATGGCATTAGACAAATTTTATGGTACCGAAGATAAATTTAGAGAGCTCGTTGATGTTTATCACCAAAACGGAATTGCCGTAATTTTAGATGTAGCACTTAACCATGCCTTTGGAAGAAATCCAATGGTGCGCATGTGGGTCAATGATCCTGATGGTGAT
The DNA here is from genome assembly GCF_000688335.1 of Sediminibacter sp. Hel_I_10. Taxonomy (NCBI): domain Bacteria; kingdom Pseudomonadati; phylum Bacteroidota; class Flavobacteriia; order Flavobacteriales; family Flavobacteriaceae; genus Sediminibacter; species Sediminibacter sp. Hel_I_10. The sequence goes on along the minus strand of NZ_JHZX01000001.1, from coordinate 2,617,885 downwards.
GGCTTCGGAAATCCGAGTAGCGAAAACCCGTACTTTAATGAAACTGCACGTCACAGTTACAGTGTAGGATCAGATTTCAATCACCAAAGTGACTTGACACAAGCTTACACAGAACGTGTGATTAAGCATTGGATAGAAGATTTTAAGATTGACGGTTTCCGCTGGGATTTAACCAAAGGATTTACACAAAACTGCACAGGAAGTGATGAAGGCTGTACCAACGGATACCAACAAGATCGTGTAGATATTCTTAAAGCCTATGCTGATTATTCTTGGTCATTAGATCCTGACCATTATGTGATTTTTGAACACCTAGGTACTGATAATGAAGAACAGGAATGGGCTAATTATCGTTTAGATGAAGACAAAGGGATAATGATGTGGGGAATCATGAATAATGCATACAATGAACTAACCATGGGGTACAACGCCAACATCAATAGAATGGGGCATGAAAGCCACGGATTTGAAGGAAAACGTGTTATGGGTTATGCCGAAAGTCATGATGAAGAGCGCTTGATGTACAGAAATCTGCAGTTTGGAAATAATTCAAATTTTAGCCATAACGTAAGAGACCTAGAAACAGCATTGTCTAGAATGTCTGCTTTAGGAGCTGTTACCATTACCGTTCCTGGTCCAAAAATGGTATGGCACTTTGGAGATTTAGGGATGGACAATTCTATATTTACCTGCTTTAACGGTACTGTGAATGAACCTGGAGGCACAGATGGTGATTGCAAATTAGACACCAAGCCACAACCACAATGGACGGAAAACTGGCTGAACGATGCCAGTCGAAATCAAATTTACAATGATTGGGCAAGGTTGAATGCGCTTAAAATAAACGAGCCTGTTTTTGAAGGTGATTATACGATTACTTCTGGCGCTTTAACCCCAAGAATTGACGTCTTTGACACCGCTTTACCTACTACTCAACTGAGAAACGTGATTGTATTGGCAAATTTTGATGTGACTACAAGAACTATCAATACCAATTTCCCTACGGAAGGCACATGGTATGATCTTATGGACGCGTCTGGAAATACAACTTATAGCGGGGCAACCATCAACATTCCTGCTGGACAGTTTAGAATTTTCGGTAATCAACCAGCAACCTTAACTGTAGATCAGGTTGCTACTGAAACCACATTCGGTATTTTTCCAAATCCGGCAAACAGTGCTTTCAAAATCAATAAAGCCATCAGCCAATTAGAAATTTTTGATATTACAGGAAAATTAATCAAATCATTTCAAGGCGACTTTTCTCAAAATGATGCTTTCAACATTTCTAATCTTAACCAAGGCCTATACCTTGTTAAAATCAAGAACAATAACGGCGCATTTCTAACCTCGAAATTGATCAAACAATAAACCAATTACCAATACTAGTCTTTAAAGCCTCTTGTGATATTACAAGAGGCTTTTTTTAATGAATTACCTCTGGTTGTGATAAAATACAGCGCTCATTTAAAGCAGTTCTATTAGTATAAAAACCGGTAGGTACTTGTCTTCTATACTAAGGAAGTTGTTTAACTTTAGTTCATAAAAAACGCACGTTACAATGACACTTTACAATTTTAAATTTATCTGGATAGCCTCTATTTTTTGTATCATAAATCAGGGCTGTTCAAGCTCCGACAAAAATGACGATTCCAGTATTGATGATGATGTGGTTGTTGACCCAACAGACGACGGCGTTGCAGAACCACCACAATCCATAGATTTTTATTATGGTGCCGACTTATCGTATGTTAATGAAATGGAAGATTGTAATGCCTCCTATAAAGATGCTAATGGCACCAGCATGGATGTCTATGATATTTTCAAAAATGCGGGCACAAATTTGGTAAGGGTACGTTTATGGCACAACCCTACTTGGACGAACTATTCCAATTACAATGATGTTAAAGAAACGATAGCGCGTGCAAAGGCCAAAGGCATGGCCGTGTTATTGGATTTTCATTATAGCGACACATGGACAGACCCATCACAACAACAAATTCCTGCTGCTTGGGCTAGTGAGATCAATAATACTTCGGCTTTAGGAGCGCTGCTTTATAATTACACCTATACTACCTTAAATGATCTGGCGGCTTTAAACTTATTGCCTGAAATTGTTCAAGTGGGCAATGAAATTAACGCCATGATCCTACAGGATGGTGAGCTCGTCTGGCCTATTGATTGGGCGCGTAATGCATCACTTATTAATCAAGGGATTGATGCCGTAAGGGATATTTCCGCAGAAAACAATGCCGATATTGAAGTCATGCTCCATATTGCTCAGCCTGAAAATGCACTATGGTGGTTTGAAGAAGCTACTGCAAATGGTATTACAGATTTTGATTGGATTGGCCTCTCCTACTATCCTATTTGGTCAGAATACACCCTCGAAAATGTAAACCAACCCCTTACCTCTTTAAAGAATACCTACGGAAAAAAATTAATGATTGTAGAAACCGCCTATCCTTTTACACTAGACAATGCCGATGCAGCCAATAATATTTTAGGTGCAGATGCATTAGTTAGTGGACATCCTGCAAGCCAGCAAGGACAACTGGATTACCTCAATCAACTTAAAACAATTATGGAGAATGTTGGCGGAGCAGGCATTATATATTGGGAGCCTGCTTGGGTATCTACATCCTGTAGCACGCTTTGGGCACAAGGATCGCATTGGGATAACGCCACGCTTTTTGATCATGACAATAAGGCAACCTTAGGCCTACAATTTTATAATGGCTCTTTAGAGGACTAAATCCAACCTATGAAAATCACCACATATTTCATAAATACCGTTTTAGCTTTATTTCTTTTTAGTTTAAGCGTCAACGCACAGATACGACAGGAAATCACACTTACAAATGGGTGGAAATTCAATAAAGGCCAACACCATAATGCAAAATCTCCAGAATTTGACGATGCCAATTGGGAGTCTGTTACCGTGCCTCATGATTGGGCCATTTACGGTCCTTTTGACAAAGAGGTTGACAAGCAAATTGTAGCCATAGAACAAAATGGCGAACAAATTGCTTCTGAAAAAACAGGCAGAACTGGTGCATTACCTTACATTGGAGAAGCTTGGTACAGACATCCATTTTCGCTACCAAATTTTGATGATACCAAAAAAGTATTGATTGTTTTTGAAGGTGCCATGAGCGAGCCAGAAGTTTTTTTAAATGGCAACAAGATTGGAGAATGGAAATATGGTTATAGCTATTTCTATTTTGATATCACAGAACACATAAACGGCAATAACACTAATCTGCTCGCTGTAAAATTAAACAATCTTGGTCTATCGTCACGTTGGTACCCTGGGGCTGGACTCTATCGCAATGTGAGCATTGTTGTTAAAGATAAATCGAGTATTAACCAATGGGGTACGTTTATCACCACACCCTTTATAGCGTCTAATTTGGCAAAAGTGAACGTCAAAACTGAGGTGTCTGGAGCAAACTTGCGCTTGCTCACCGAGGTCTATGATGCCCAAGACCATAAAGTAAGCACCAATGAAACAGAACAAATTTTCGGAAATACCTTTGAGCAAAATTTAGCGGTTGAAAATCCAAACCTATGGAGCCCAGAAAACCCGTATTTATATACCGCCGTAATAAAATTATTTGATGGTAATGAGTTAAAGGATGAAGTCACAAAACGATTTGGCATACGCGACATTAAGTACGAGCCCAATAAGGGCTTTAGTTTAAACGGAGAAGTCAGAAAATTTAAAGGCGTTTGTCTTCACCACGATTTAGGTCCGTTGGGAACTGCAATCAATACCGCTGCCTTAAGACGACAATTGCGCATTTTAAAAGACATGGGCTGTGATGCCATAAGAAGCGCTCACAACATGCCTTCTCTTGAGCAATTAGAGCTCTGTGATGAAATGGGGTTTATGTTTTTAGCGGAGAGTTTTGATGAATGGGCAAAACCTAAAGTAGAAAATGGCTATAATCGGTTTTTTGAAGACTACGCCGAAAAAGATGTGGTAAACCTAGTACGTGCAACTCGAAACCACCCAAGTATCATCATGTGGAGCGCTGGTAACGAAGTGCCAGACCAATGGGGAAGTGAAGGTGTAAAACGAGCCAAATGGTTACAAGATATTTTTCATAGAGAAGACCCCACACGTCCAGTAACGGTGGGAATGGATCAAGTTAAGGCCACTATGGCATCAGGATTTGGGGCATTATTAGATGTCCCTGGATTGAATTATCGGGTTCACTTATATGAAGATGCTTATGAGGCTTTTCCACAAGGATTTATTTTAGGATCAGAAACGGCATCAACCGTAAGCTCGAGAGGAATTTACAAATTTCCTGTAGAAAAAGCTGCTATGAAAACGTATGACGATCTCCAATCTTCATCTTACGATTTAGAGTATTGCAGCTGGTCCAACCTTCCTGATGATGACTTTGTGCTGCAAGATGATAAGCCTTGGGTAATTGGCGAGTTTGTTTGGACGGGGTTTGACTATTTGGGAGAACCTACGCCTTATGATGAAGCGTGGCCGGCACGAAGCTCTTATTTTGGCATCTGTGATTTGGCTGGCATTCCTAAAGATCGATTTTACCTCTATAGAAGTCGTTGGAATACAACAGATGAAACATTACACATTCTTCCGCATTGGAATTGGCCAGAACGCCAAGGTAAAACAACTCCAGTTTTTGTTTATACCAATTACGATAGTGCCGAATTATTTTTAAACGGCGAAAGCTTGGGCGTTCAGTATAAAAATAAAAGTACGCCACAAAATCGATACCGCTTAATGTGGATGGATGTCAAATACCAACCCGGCACATTAAAAGTGGTCGCTCTCGACAAAGATGGAAAACCGGTTGCAGAAGAACAAGTTACCACCGCAGGAACACCAGATCAGATTATTCTTGATCCAGACGTTAAAACACTTACCGCCAATGGTAAAGATCTTGCATTTATAACGGTTTCCGTAGTTGATAAAAATGGCATTCCCTGCCCTACCGCAAGCACGCCACTTTCTTTTAAAGTTAATGGTGCCGGAAACTTCAAAGCGGTTTGCAATGGCGATCCGACATCTTTGGAACCGTTTCACTTACCCACAATGCAACTTTTTAGCGGAAAATTAGTGGTAATTATTGAATCTATTGAAAAGGCTGGCTCTATAGCAGTCAAAGTAACTGGGAAGGGATTAAAAACTGGACAATTGGAATTACAGAGCAAATCTCTTAATCCGTAACATTTCAGAAGAAGTCATCATAATAGAAATGCTCATGAGTATTTGCCTTAACACCAAATCACTTTGTGAACCTGTGCTTTTTCCTTAAATTTATTAAAAAAAGAATGCCAGAATTACCAGAAGTACAAGGTTACAAAGTATATATAGACAGTACCTCATTGCATCAACCCATAAAAGCCTTTGAGTGTCGTGATAATAGACTGCTAAAGGTCGCGAAGTCCGAATTTGAAAAAGCGCTTTTAGGAGCAGAACTTACCGCGACAAAACGCATTGGAAAATACTTATTTCTCGAAACCACAGGTCAAAAGATTTTGGTGATGCATTTTGGCATGACGGGAAGACCCAATTACTATAAAGATGTAGAAGACAGACCTAAGTTTGGCCATATTGTACTCACCTTCGAAAATGGTTTTCATTTTGCTTTTGAAAACAAACGTAAATTCGGTTGGTGGAACCTTATCGATTCTATAGAAGATTATAAAAAAGAACACGACTTGAGCGATGATGCGAGAGACCTCAGCTTTGAGTTATTTGCAGCATCTTTAAGCACACGAAAAACCCATATCAAAAAGATCATCATGGATCAAAGTGTGGCTGCGGGCGTTGGTAATTGGATGGCAGACGAAATTCTCTACCAAGCCCAAATTCACCCTAAAACAAAAGTGGAAGACATGGATGAAAGCGCTCTAAGGAAAGTTTTTGATGCCATGAAAGAAGTGATTGAAGTGGCTATAAAACATGACGCCCATTATGACGATTTTCCCAAAAACTATCTCATGCATTTTAGAGAAAAAGGCGGCACTTGCTATCATACAGGTGGACCCATAGAAAAGATAAAGTTGGGAGGACGGGCTACCTATTTTTCCCCAGAATGGCAAAAACTTTAGTTAACAACTCAAGCGCAGTTAAGCTACATAAAAAATCTTTATGACGCTTTCAGGTGAATCTAAATGCAAAGACTCCACATCATTTGAGTGGAGCCTTTAACGCCCTTTATTTAGAATTGGCCAATTATAAGCTCGTTTTTATTTAGGCTGAAATCAGTTCGTCTACCTCACTCTTACTTTTGGCGGCTTTAGTTGAATTGGAAATATTGTCCCATTGTAAGGATTTGCGATAACGAAATGTTTTATTATGATCAGTAGGATCCATAACCACTAAATACAACCATTCATTATTAAGCAATTCCATAAGATGACTATTCTTCACTAAAATCTCAGACACCCGATTTACCGGAGCTTGAATGATGACCGATAATCTCAAAGGTTGGTGATACATATCATCGTCTGAAGCATACAAAGACTGCAGGGGTAAACCCATTTTAAGATCGCCACCATTGCCTTGAACTACTCCAAACTTACCCGTAATATTATGGGTTATTTTAGAGCCTCCGCCATAGGTATTGTTATCTACTGTTGAAAAATAATAATGACTATTGATCCATTGCGTTACCACCATTGGGCCTTGCATAATCCCTTCCAAGGCCTTTCCTTCAAGGTCTAGTTTCCAATCGTAAGAATGAAGAAAACAACGCCCATCAAGATTGCTGTCTTTGGTTAAGCTTCTTGGACCGATTATAAAACCTGCATTTTTGGCAAGCCCCCATTCTGGTCGTGTTTCACTCCAATTACTAGCTTTGTAGTGTGCCAAGGAAATACTTTTCTTGTTCGTACTAAATCGATCTTCAGTCGCTGATTTTTGGGCTTTTAGCAGATTCACTCTTAAATCATCAACCCATTGCTTATGAGAGATTGGTACTTCAGAATCAAAAATTTCAATAGCATCGGTTGTGGTATTGTGCTCTGCACCAATAAAGATCGTGTTATCAGTAATGTTAATGTCATATAAATCACGTAATGCATATCTTACTTCCCAATCGTTAGCGAGTTTTGCGAGCATTCGGGCATTGTGTCTTCCTGGACTTGCCGCACAAGCACCACAATCTAAACTTGAACTAAACGGATTATTTTGAGAATGACTGCCATGGCCAACAAACAGCACTAAAGGCGCAAATTGTTCCCAACCCATGAGATCAAAAGCCGATTTCACAATGGCTACTTTTTCTTCAATTGGAATGCTTGTTTCAACAAGATCATGGTTTACCGATTTTTTAATACTGGGCTCATAAATGGCTTCCATTTTAGACCCCTGTTTTTGTCTATTTTGATAGTGCTTTCCAGAGAACAAGGTTCTTAGCAACAAAGAGATACCGTAAAAAAAGCCAGAACCTTCTACATAACCAAAAGCAGATGGCAGCATGTTTTTCATTCGCTTCTTAAAATAAGCGCTAAACTTTAGCACTTCTGTGCGCTTATTGTAGGTTGAAACTTGCGCCCTCGTTTCTGATCGCGCTGTTTCTGAAACCTTATATGCTGAAGACACAATGGGCGGACACGATTTTCTAGTGATGCCATCAATTTTGTTTTCATAATCCATGGCAATCCCAAAAAAACCAGCATAACCAAATGTCTCATAGTTACCTTGCGATTCCGCATGCCTTCTAATGAGTTCTGATCGAGTATCAATACAAAATACCATTTGTGCATCGGGCAGTCGATCATCAGTAGCGCTCAAGGTAGATGGTACTTCCAAAGTATTGACCAGTTCCTGTTGCCAGCTCTGCTCCCATGCTTTAAGCCAAATATGTTTGAGTTCAAATACAGTATCATCCTGAGCATCCTCAATTTTAATTGGCAGTACAGACCCATTTAATTTTTTAGTGGTCCAAAGGCGAACTGCCAAATAATCCATCAAATTTATGGGGTAGGCTTTTTGCCAATCAGTATGAGATTGTTGGCGGTGTTTTATGTATCCCGTCCAACCAGGAAGCGCAGCCAAGTGATATTTAAAAATAGCATCATAATCAGTTTCTGAATGATTTTTGAGAATGCTCTTTAGTGCGGCTTCGCTTGTTTTGGGAATCTCTTTTAAGGATGTACTGCCCAAATCGGAATCGTAGATTGCCAATAGTCGCCATGCGGCATAAAAGCCATCAGTTTTAAAAGGCATCTCCCACTCTGCCAAACCTTCATCTAAAAAAGCTGCTAACCATTTGGCCATAATGCGATCCACGTCTTGATTGACATTATGCGTTTCGATTGGTTTTTGCGATTCTAGTAGCTCTAGATAATGCGCTGCTGATTTTTCAAAGCCATTATCCTGAAGAATTGTATTTAGAATATTTGCATCAATATGACCATTTTCCCAAGCTTGGCGGTATAATTTTGCATCAGGAAAAACATGCGCGCCAAACTCTTTTTCTGCAACATTAATAGCATCATGAAAAGGGAATGTTTCATATCCCGCCAAAGGATTAGAGGCTACAAACGTATACAGTGGCCAAGTGTTTCCAATTGTTTTTGAAACGTTGTCAATACGTTTTAAAAGATACTGGCTCATCGTTATTTTGATTTATAAGTTAAAACTGTTTTTTTATAGGGCTGAGAAACATTCATTAACTTGACGTAGAGCCAAGGAAGTTTTCGGTAGACCCCTAATTTCATGATAAAAAATCCTATCAAGAATATGATACCAAATGTGATTTGAACTCCAGATAACGGCAAAGGTTCTGCTATCATGGGCATATGCGACATTAATGCCGAAACACCGTTATAAAAGAGCGCATAAACTCCAATTCCTGCCATAAACAGTAACGGTGGCACACTAATCTTCTGAAGAACTGATAAACTCTTTTCTTTTACAATATTATAGGTCGCTTGACCAACGGTAATAGCAACAATCAATGTGAGGAACACACCGCTATCTGTCATTCCCTTACCTGTCCAAAACGCAAAGAGAAAAGCTCCTAAGCCTCCAAATAGCAACACGACAAAAGCTTGAGCTGGTCTGATATGCAGTTTCAGTTGATCTTGAGGTCGGGTTTGCGCAATTTCTTCTCCGGAAGAAAGAAATAAATACGCTTTATAAAACCCATGAAGAATTAAATGTACAACCGCTGCATTGAAAAAGCCAAGGCCGCACTGCATGATCATGAAACCCATTTGCGCTATTGTAGAGCAAGCCAATTTCTGTTTGACATTGACTTGAAGTAACTTGGTGAATTGGGCAATAATGGCGGTAAGCCCTCCAATAATAAAAAGGATATTAAGTGTATTGGAGACAAACAAGAGCGTTGAAAACAAGGCTAGCAAAATACCTGCACCATTAACAAAACCAGCATGCATGAGTGCAGAAGCAGGGGTTGGAGATGTCATTGCCGATAGCAACCAACGGTGAAAAGGATAGATTGCCGATTGTATGAGCGCCGCTATAATCACACAAAGGGCCGATATCAAAACGATATAAAATGGTAGTTGAGACACCGCCAATGACAACCCAATGACAGTAAACTCTCCGCTAACAATCGCTATCAAAAGTAATCCTGCACTTAAAAAACCTGTTCCAAGCAGAAAGTACTTTAATGCAAATTTAGAAGCTTCTCTTGCCTCTCCCCACGTGATATCTATACCTATCAATTTGGACATCAAAACGCCCATTAATGACCAACTTAGCAGCAATAAGAATACGTTATTAGCCATAACCAATAACATTACAGATAGCGTAAAAGCCAAGCATAACCACATAAATTTTGACTGGTATCGAGATCCGTGCAAATAATTACGAGCGTAAGTGGTCACGATGCCACTAAAAAATGTGACAACCGTCCATATCAAAACCGTGAAGCCATCTATTTTAAAGAGGTTCTCGAAGGTCCATTGCGGTACTTGCTTAAAATTTAAAAGTAGGTATAAAAGGTTAGCAGAAAAAAGTAGCCACATCACTAGCGCTATAACATTGGCAGTAAGTAAAGGCTTGACAGTACTTTTTTCTGCGGTCATTTGACCTGTTAAATTAGGATTATCTTTGAGTTTCATTTTGTTCTGTTTCATCATGTCTTCGCTTCATCTCATTTATAGCGGATCATTAACCGACTCGCTGTTGTCTTTATTTTGAGTTCCCCCTGCCCGTAGTTTCACAAAAAGCACCATCAAAAGGATAAACCCACAGACAAGAAGCTTATCTAAGAATACATTATGGCTTACATAGGCTAGGATGATAAAAAGTGCGACCACGGTCATTCCCAATAAAGGGACCAGTGTTGATTTTGAAAAGTTCATCGTTAATTTTTGTTTTAAGGTGTTCATCTATTCTGAAAGACTAATTTTTAGAACCCCGTCAATCTTTAGATCTTTCCCTTCTGACCTGGCATAATCGATAAAATCTCGCGCTACCTCCTTTTCTTTTTCAAGTTCAGCAATACGAAGATCAATTGGGTTGGTATCACATTGGTGATCTCTCTCCCAGTTTTGAAACCTTAAAAACTTATGAAAGTTGATTTTTCCATCAATTAAGCTCATAATAACGTGAGAGGCTTCAGATGTGGTAAAATCACCTTTTACCAATTGAAGATGTTGTGTTGCTTGTTCTTTTTTTACCCGTTCTTTTGTTTCCATTGTTCTGAATTTTAGAATGTGTTACGTTTTAATTTTAATAACGGCACAAAGATTATAGATAATAGTCATTAATTTTTATTTATATTTATTATGCAATACATAAAATAATTTTATGAACTATACGCTTCACCAGCTCACCATCTTTCTAAAAGTTGCCGAATTAAAGAGCATCACCAAGGCATCCGAGAGTTTACATTTAACCCAACCAGCGGTATCAATTCAGCTTAAAAATTTTCAAGATCAATTTCCCATTCCACTAACAGAAGTTGTAGGACGGCAACTTTTTATCACAGATTTTGGATTGGAGATTGCCGCTGCGGCCGAAAAAATAATTAATGAGGTTTATGCCATAAATTATAAAACACTAGCCTATAAAGGACAACTGTCGGGACGTCTCAAACTCTCTGTGGTGTCTACAGGCAAATATGTGATGCCCTATTTTTTAGCAGATTTCATGAAGCAAAACCCTGGCGTCGATTTGAATATGGACGTGACCAATAAAACCACCGTGGTTGAAAGTTTAGAATTAAATGAAGTAGATTTCGCACTTGTATCGGTACTTCCAAAAAAATTGAAGATTGAAAAAATAGAATTGATGCAGAATCAACTTTATTTTGTGGGCTCTAGCCATTCAACATTTAAAAAGGGCACGTCTAAAAAGAAACTATTTGAAAATGCACCGCTTATATACAGAGAGCAAGGTTCTGCTACTAGAAATGCCATGGAACTATTTATATCTAAAAATAAATTTTCAGTTAGAAAAAAAATAGAACTCACCTCTAACGAAGCTGTAAAACAAGCGGTACTTTCTGGATTAGGATGTTCTATCATGCCACTCATTGGTATTAGAAACGAACTCAAAAATGAAGATTTAAAAATCATTCCCGTTAAAGGCCTGCCCATTAGCACGTCCTGGAACTTAATTTGGTTAACCTCAAAAAAATTATCACCAGCGGCTTTGGCCTATCTTGAATTTCTAAACGTAGAGAAAGAGCGCATCATCGCTCAACAATTTGACTGGGTTCAAAATTTTAAGAGCTAGAGAGGGAAAGAAATAAGATTGAAAAATAATTCTCCTTATAATTGGACAGTAAAAATCACAAACAAAAAAAAGACCCTCCTTACATTAAGAAGAGTCTTTTGTGCGGGCGGGGAGACTCGAACTCCCACACCTTGCGGCACTAGATCCTAAGTCTAGCGTACATTTGCCCAAACAGCACCAAAGCCACTCATTTTCAATTGATTATATAATATGTCATTTTCTTTGATATCATCTAATATCAATTGATTTCAACATTTGTTGTACCTATGTTGTACCCAGAGAAACTAATAAATTTGTATCTTTAGGGAAACTTCTTGGTAAACTAAACATTCAAAATTGAATGTTGTACCTATGTTGTACCTGATTTGGCTTTCGTACGCAAAACAGGTCAATTATGTCATCAAACGCTAAAATAGTTCTTCGCAAAAAGCCTAATAAAGAAGGCTTGTATCCTCTTGCCATACGTATTACAAAAAATCGTCGCTCAACATACCAATATATAGGTCACTACATTGAATTGGAAGATTGGGATGAAAAGAATATTCGGGTTAAGAAATCACACATAAATTTCAAAACCTTGAACAATTTGTTATCCTTGAAACTTTCTGAATTAAACAATGCTCTTATTACGCTTCAATCCGAACAAAAAGATGCTTCTGCCAATCAAATTAAGAAGGAAATATATTCCTCCGGTATCAATGCTACATTCTTTGAATTAGCACAAGAACATCTTGACGATTTAGAAAGTACAGAAAAGCTAAATCGTTTATCTACTGATAAAGCGTGGTTGAGCTTTATTATAAAATATCACAATTCGAAACAATTGTCTTTTCAAGAAATTGATGAACGTTTTCTTAAAAAACTGATGTTAACTTTAAAAGTTAAGTACTCCCTGTCTGAAACCTCAATAATGAACATTTTGGTATTTGTAAGGCTATTATTTAACAGAGCAATTAAATACAAAATTGTAAGCAGAGAATTATATCCCTTCGGTGGCGATAAAATAAAAATCAAATTTCCTGAAACTACCAAAGTCGGACTAAATATTTTAGAGATTCAACAAATTGAAAATTTGATAAATCTCAAACCTTCTGAAATGCATACTAGAAATGTTTGGCTTTTTAGTTTCAATTTTGCTGGTATGAGGGTTTCTGATGTTCTACGAACCAAATGGTCAGATATTTATGATAACAGGCTGCATTATAGAATGCATAAAAACGCAAAACTTCTATCATTAAAAATTCCTGAAAAAGTACTAAAGATTTTAGACCAATATAAAGATGATAAAAGAAGTGATGATGATTTTGTTTTCCCTGAATTGAAAAAGGCAGACCCTGAAAATGCGAAAGATTTATATAACAAGAGAAAAACTGCTACAAAGAGGTTTAATGACAATCTAAAATCAATCTCTAAAAAGGCTAAAATAAATAAGAAAATAACGATGCACATAGCACGGCATAGTTTTGGAAATATTGCTGGGGATGCCATTCATCCGTTGATGCTACAGAAATTATATCGCCATAGTGATTTGAAAACCACCTTGAACTATCAAGCCAATTTCATCCATAAAGAGGCAGATGATGCATTGGATAGTGTTATAAACTTTTGAGGAAATAAATAATTGAAGAGCGGATATTTTATTGCTATAAGTAGTTTAGCATATTCAAAATATCCGCTCTTTACGATTTTCAATTACAGATTTAATCTCTCCTAAATAGAAACTAATTTTTAATTGGATTTGCTAATTTTTGATTGAAGCATTTAACTAACATTTTATAAAGTTCTGGATGTTTCTTTTTGAGCAAATCTGGGCGCTCGAAGAAATATTCTGAAGCTACTGCAAAGAATTCTGCTTGGTTTGTACCACCATATTTTCTGATATCAGAATGGTTGTCGTTTATGGCTTCTATTTCCTTATGAATTAAATTCAGCCAAGGTATTGCATATTGATGTTCTAATAATCGCTCTGGAACGCCATCTGTTCTATCATCCAGCTTATCAATAAGGTGTACAAATTCGTGTATGCCTGTATTGCTTTTATCTGTTGTGTTTTGAAAACCGTGGTACAATGCTTTTTTAGATAAAATCATTTGCTTCTCAAAACGTCCGTTTCCAACTATGCCTCCAATGTTTCTTGAGTTATCCTTGCTACTAAATTGCATATCCTCATTAAAATAATCTGGATATAAAAGGACGCCACTTAAATTGGTGTAATGCCATTCTTTAAAACCAAAAACAGGGATTACTGCACTTGCCGTAATTAAAATTTTGTCTAATTCTTCTAATTCAAACTGCACACCATCTATATAAACCTCACTTAAAAATTGCATCATTTTTTGTTGAAAAATAAGCTGCTTATTTTTAGAGAGATTTCTATAAAACAGAACATTATCCATTAATAATTTTTGCCAATGCTCTGGAAATGGCTTTACGGTTTGTCTTTTTGCTTTTCTGTAAAAATGAATAGCAAACAAAAGAATCACCACAAAAATTAACGTATAGACCATATTATAACAAAAGTATTAATCTACAGGTTCAGCCTTGAACCCTACTTTTTGCAATGTAGCCTTTACATCTTCTTCTGTAGCACCATCACTTTCAATAGTTAGGATTTTATCAGGATTAGTGGTATCCACTTCCCAACTTTCTACACCTTCTTGCTTGTTTAAAAACGGGGTTACTTTTGATACACAACCACCACAATTGATATTTGTTTTAAATTTTAAAGTTTTCATCGTATTTGAATTTTTAATTAATATTAAAGTTTTACTCGTTTAAGCCTTAAGCTATTTAGAACCACAGATACGCTACTGAAAGCCATTGCTGCTCCTGCAATCATTGGGTCCAATAAAAATCCATTTACTGGATACAAAACGCCTGCTGCAATAGGAATACCAATGAGATTATAAATGAATGCCCAAAATAAATTCTGACGTATGCCCAACACCGTTCTTTTCGATAGTTCCAAAGCTTTGGGAATAGATTGCAAATCTGATGTTATCAATGTCATTTTTGCAACGTCCATTGCAATGTCCGAGCCTTTACCCATTGCGATACTTACATTGGCCTGCGCCAAAGCGTGGGAATCGTTTATGCCATCACCAACCATCGCTACTATCTTTCCTTCTGCTTGTAATTTTTCAACAAAAACAGCTTTGTCCGAAGGCATCACTTCTCCTTGGTAATTTATTATTCCTACTTGTTTTGCGACAGCAGATGCGGTTTTATTGTTATCTCCAGTAAGCATATAGACCTCAATGCCTCTTTCTTGAAGCGTTGCTATGGCTTTTTTTGAAGTTTCCTTAATCTTGTCAGCAATGGCGAGTATCGCCAGCACTTGCTTTTCATTGCCAAAAAAAATGACCGTTTTAGCCTGCTCTTCGAGACTTTCTGCCGTTTGCATTAAGGAAGCGTCGATTTGAATATTCTTTTCAACCATTAGCTTATGGTTTCCAACATAGTATTTTGAACCATTTTCTGTTTGAGCTTTTACCCCCTTTCCAGTGATACTTTCGAAGGAAGCCATTTCAGTTTGTTCAACATTTTCATCTTTTAAGTGGTTGACTACAGCCCCTGCCAAGGGATGTTCTGATTGTGCTTCGATAGCCAAAAGAATTTTTTTGTATTCATTGCTATTTTCAAGTTTATCCTTCCAAAGCATATCAGTTACTAATGGTTTTCCTTCGGTAATAGTACCAGTTTTATCAAGGATAATAGCATTCACTTTATAACCGAGTTCTAAACTTTCGGCATCCTTTATAAGGATATTATTTTCTGCGCCTTTACCAATTCCCACCATAATTGCGGTAGGTGTTGCCAAGCCCAATGCACAAGGACAAGCGATAACCAACACGGCTACAGAGGTCAACAAGGCTTGTGAAAATGCGTTATCGCCTCCAACTGACATCCAGACAATGAATGTAATGATAGAAATAACTAATACGACAGGAACAAATATTCCGGCAATCTTATCGACCAGTTTTTGAACTGGCGCCTTACTTCCTTGAGCTTCCTGAACCATTTTAATAATTTGCGACAGCAAGGTTTCTCCACCAACTTTTTCAGCGGTAAATTGAAAGCTTCCTTTTTGATTAACCGTACCAGCGAAGACCTTTTCCCCTTGGGATTTCTGAACAGGAAGAGGTTCTCCCGTAATCATACTTTCATCTACATACGAGCTTCCCTTGGAAACTTCGCCATCCACTGGAATCTTTTCTCCGGGACGTACCAAAATGGTCTGACCAACCTGTACTGATGAAATAGGGATTTCCTTCTCTTCCCCATTCTCAATAATTTTTAGGGTTTTGGGCTGAAGACCCATTAGTTTTTTGATGGCTGAAGACGTATTTGATTTTGCCTTTTCCTCCAATAATTTTCCCAAGGAAATAAAAGTTATAATTACCGTAGCCGCTTCATAATAAACGTGAGGTTCAATACCACGACTCAACCAAAATTCTGGAAAAAAGGTATTGAATACACTAAAGATAAAAGCGATTCCTGTGCTCAAAGCTACCAAGGTATCCATATTTGCTTTACCGTGTTTGGCTTGCTTGAAAGCATTGATGAAAAAGCTACGCCCAAACCAAAAAAGAATTGGAAAAGTTAACACCAAAGAAATCCACTTACCTGGTTCCCATTTCATAAAAAACATTCCTAATACAAAAATGGGAAGGGTAAGTATGGCCGACCAGATAGTACGGTTTTTTATGTCTTGATAATGTTTTTGCTGTAGTTCTTGTTGTACTTCTGAAGGATTCTCCGCATCAATGATAATGTCATAACCCACTTCGCGAAGTGCATTTTGAAGTTGATTAGGACTCAACTCTTTGTCGTACTCTACAAGAACAGAACTGCTCGCAAAGTTTACGCTTGCATCAAATACGCCATCTGTGTGTTTTAATACAGATTCAACACTTGATGCACACGATGCGCAGGTCATTCCTGTAACAGGGAATGATTCTTTTATTCCTTGCTTGTTTTTTTTAACTTTGGTTTCAAATATGTTAATTGTCTCCATAATCCTATTCTTATTGATACATTACAAATTTCAGGATTTAGGGACTTTAATGTATTACGTAATATGCTGAATAAATTGTAGAATTAGCTTGGTAGCGGTCGCCAGTTTGAAAACTTTTCAAGTTTCCGATACGAAGAAGATAACTCATACCTGATTTTAATAAAACAAAAGACCACAATGTTAGTTGTAGCCTTTCGGAATTTGAGGTTGTAGCACCTCACTATACTCAATAAAAGTAAGTTGTATTATTTTAAATATTCGTTACAAGCTTCCTCACATTTTCTACAAGCATCTGCACATTGTTGACAATGTTTGTGGTCGTGCTTGGCACATACATCAGCACATTTTTTACAGATATCACGGCATTGCTCTACCATACCTCTTACATCTTTATAATTTGATGCAAGCAAATTTGCTGTTGCACTACAGATTTCAGCGCAGGCCCTATCAGTTCTTATACAATCTACCATCATCTTGATGTCGCCTTCGTCAAGACAAGCATCAGCGCAATGATTACAATGTGCTACACAATTGTTTAAAGCTTCGATTAATTTTGAATTTTTCATAAATATTTTAGAATTTAAATTGTTAAAATTAGTCCACCACTATAGCAGACATTAGTAAGAACAATTTAACATCTGAAGTAGTGTTTTATGTTATAAAATATGCCGAATAATTTGTAGAATTTTCGGATTAACAGAGTTTAACATCAAATCTCATCCAAAGATTTGCGATTCTGATTTGTGCTTTTTTTAAACTGTGTAGGTGTCATTCCTGTAACCTTTTTAAACTGATTGCTTAAATACGCAACACTACTATAATGAAGTTTAAAAGCTATCTCACTCAAGGTTAATTCGTCATAAACTATAAGTTCTTTAACACGTTCAATTTTCTGGTTTATGATGTACTGCTCGAACGTAATACTTTCTACCGACGAAAAAAGTGAACTTAAATATTTATAATCCAAGTGAAGTTCGCCTGTAACAATATCTGCCCATTTGAAATCGGTCTCTTGATTGGAATGATGGATTTTATCTACAACCAATGTTTTCATTTGTTCAATAAGTTGACTTTTACGGTCGTCAATCAAACTAAAACCTGAATTTTGAAGCGCTTTGGAAAGACCATTTTTGGTCTGGACACTTAATGAAGAAACTAATTTAACCTCCCCCAATTTTATAGAAACATACAGTATCTCAAGTTGTTCCAAAATATTCGATACCGCCGAGATACATCTTGGGCAGACCATATTTTTAATATGGATAGTCTCATTCATATAGTACTTGTTTCAAAATAATTTTAATCCAGATTTGTATAGAGAATAATAAACAGCAGCTATTGCAGCAACTACAAAAATCAATACTATCACAACTAAAGCTATAATTTTATCTTTTCTTGAAATATCACTTTTAGGCTGATGTTTCTTTCTGTCATTTTTTCTTCTATTTCTTCTACTTTCACTCATTATCGTTCGCCGTGATAAAACCAAAATTAATTTATGGTCTTATTCAGATTACTTGATTAATCCATAATTCGCTTTATTGTAAAGTTGCATTTACTTCGCCACAGGTTAACATAGCCTCTCCATAATATGGGTTTCGCACCTCTTTTTCCAAACTTATCCAATAAGCTCCCTTATTGTTATCGGCCATTGGACAAAACTGGATATATACATTTTCGTTAACCCCAAAAAGTTGCACACTACTTATCATATGCGCAGAAAGATGTTTAAAATGTGCTCTTTGTGTTGCTATATCTGAATCGTTCTCAATAGAATTAGCCGAGGTCTTTAGTTCTTTTTGAATGGTCATCCAATGGTTATGTGCTTTTTCATCAGATAATAATTTCATATCCACTTTTTTCAAAGATTGGTTTATTTGTTTTCCTGCCTGTTGAGCACCCTTGGCATCATCATTTACCAATGCATCTTTTAAAAGGATATAATCATCAAAAACCTGTTTTAACTGATTCTGAAATTTGTTTGAAACTTCAATCCTTTCTTTCATTTGAGAATGGTTGGCTTCATTTGTATTTTCTCCAGAATTATCTTCTTGCATTCCCAAATGCCCTTCGTGGCCTGTCATTGTTTTACCACCAGATGCATTCATCATACTTTTTTTGCCTTGTAACTGTGCAGCGGCATCTACGGTAAACGTTCCGTTAGTTACGACTTCATCTCCATTCTTTAAACCTTCAAGAATGGTATAACTATCGCCATTGGCATTGCCCAATAAAACTTTCCTCATTTCAAAAATAGCTTCATTAGGGTTTGTTTTGACATAGACTACAGAGCGTTCTCCCGTCCACATAACAGCGGTTGACGGTACGGAAACAGTATTCTCGGTGCTTGTTTGCGTACCCTCAATTATACCTTCCACAAACATTCCCGGTTTAAAGAGGTCTTTCTTATTTTGCAAGACCGCTCTTACAACCACCGTTCTAGTTGCAGAATTTAATAAGGGGTCGATGAATGAGACTTTTGCATCAAAAACCTCATTGCGATAAGCATTTGTGGTCACTTTAATAGTTTGCCCTTCTTTTAGGGATGCAATTTGATTTTCATAAGCATCAAATTCTGCCCATACTGTATTGAGATTCGCAATTTTATATAAGGGTTGTCCTTGCTTTAAATAATCCCCTTCTTCTACCATTTTCATTGTTACCGTTCCTGAAACGGTTGCAAAAACCGGAAAGTTTTCTTGCACTTTCCCGGCAGTTTCTATGGCGTTGTTTTGCTTTTCTGAAAGTTTCCAAAGTTTAAGTTTGTTCCTAACAGCCTTATACAATTCTGGTTGCGATTCTTTTAATGATGAAGCGGTAAGCAGTTCTTGCTGTGCAGCAACCAATTCTGGCGAATAAATAGTTGCCAAGCGTTGTCCTGCTCCAACACGTTCTCCTGTAGAATTAACGTACAGTTTTTCTATTCTTCCTCCAAAATAGGTAACCTGTACGGCATTTGACTCTTCATTAGCTTTTATCTTACCAGATAATTTAAGGGAATTATTTCCCATTTGTCCTTTTCCTACAAGTGATGTTTGGATATTGGCCAGAGCCATTGCGTTATCGGTCATTTTTATTTCATTGGCATTGAGACCATCTGCACCAGATTCGGCTGGAATTAAATCCATTCCACAAATGGGACAATCCCCAGGTTCTGGTTGCATAATCTGTGGATGCATAGAACACGTCCACATTTGATTAGAAGCAATTTCTTCTGAATGGTCGTGGGTGTCTTTCACATTAATTGTTGCCTTGTCCGCAGAACCTCCACCGAATAGTAGAAAGCCGCCTAACAGGCCAACAATCAAGGCAACACTTATATAAATGATGTTTTTATTCATTTTAATTTTATTTATTTGTTATTTTCCAATCGTTTTATCATTGCTTTCATTTCTGCAATTTCCTTTTCTTGTGCCTTGATAATATCTTCAGCTAACTTTTTAACTTCTGGATCTTGGATATCAGCACGCTCACTTGTTAAAATCGCAATAGAGTGGTGAGGTATCATTGCTTTCATCCACAATATGTCTCCTACCGTTGACTTCTGGTCGCGTACCAATCCTAATGCACCAACAAATAGCACAATGCTACCCAAAACAATGGCGATATTCTTCTTTTTGTTTTGGTACATATTACGCATCGCCACAAACATTATAATGGCCATAGCAGCAATACCCAAGCAACTCATATAAAAACGAGTAAGGCTAAAATAGACGTGATCTAATTGATAAGAGTTTAGGTACATTGTAATGTACATTGCCACAAATGATGCCGCCAGCATACCTACAAATTTTGTGTAATTGTTTTTTTTTGAATTTTGATTTGAATTTTCCATTATATATTGATTTTAGTGTTACTTATTTTCGTTTCTTTTTAATTATTTTTCTAATGGTTGGGGATGAAGTGTACCAAAGTAAAAAACCACTTAATACAGTAATCAACCCTAATAGTGAAAACCCTCGCAATACTAATGTGTTAAAATTGTCTCTACCTTGATAATCCATAGTGTGTGTCATCCAAAGGAAATCGAACCAACGCCAATCCCTGTGTCTTACCGTTTGAAATGCGCCATTTTCAATGGCCACGTAGGCCTTTAAATTTTGAGGTGTTTCATACGAAATTTCATACGCCGGAAGTGGACGACCACGATATTCGTGATGCTGCCCTACCGTATCGACCCGTTGAATTTCAGCTATTTTTAAATCGGTTAGCATATACCTATTTGCAACTTCTTGCGCCTCTTCTTCAGAAACCCCATTTTTCTTATGTCCTGTTCTGGCATTAATAAGTTGTGTTTCATTAATCCAATAGTAAGGTTCGTTTGCAATTTCCAATAGTTCTAAAGTTTGGATTGGTTGCTCTGTATCGAGTTGAGATGTACCGAGTAAATCGTTAAAAGACTTCTGTTTAGGTGCTACTTTTTTAAACTGGTCGCCGTGAATTTCATCTATATCTGTCCAACTGAAATACATCCCGCTAATCGTCCACATCAAAAACTGGATACCTAAGAAGATACCCAAGTAACGGTGTGCTTTTCTAATCCATTTTGCTGTTTTTCTGTTGACCATTATTGTTTTTACTTTATTCTTTATCTATATTTTAATTCACGAAAAATTTTACAATCAGTCCACCTGCCAACCATATATAACAGATATAGGCCGCATATTTTAAAACACTTTCAAGCAATGGACTTTTCGGTGCCATTTCGCTCATTGAGTGCTCTACATCCTTTCTCTTGAAAAACCCTAAGTATATGAGATATCCTGAAATTGCGAGAAAAGCCATATTCAAATAGAAGGTATAGTCAATTTTGAAATGCTCTTTGTCCTGTATTTTAACTTGTGATGTGTCAGGCAACATACCCAACAAATCGAAAGAGTAATGCAGAGCCAAAGCTGTTCCTATTAATGCCGTAAACAGTAAGAATAAAATGAACAGCGACATTTTCCACCCATAATACTTGGCGTTAATACGAAGTACAGGAAAGACTACCAAATCACTAAAAATAAAAGCCATAACCCCTGCAAAACTCACGCCCTTTCCAAAAAGCAATGCCGCCAACGGAATATTACCCATTGAGCCAATAAAAGTCAAAAATGCGGCAATAGGTCCTACAACGATATGTTCCAATATTTCAAGAAAGGTAAAGTCTGTATTGCCCTGACCACTATTGATAAATAGTGTCTGGAAGAAAGAATCGGGAACGAAGGCTGCGACGATACCTGCAATGGTAAAGCCAACGGTAACGTCCTTCCATACCATCTGCCATTCCATCTTATATTTTTTGGCAACCCTTGCCCAACTATCTTCTTTCTTGATTTGTTTTTTCCAATCTTTGGAATCATCCATTGAATCGTCATCTTCGTTCTCTAAATTCTTGCGCGCTTTTTCTATGAGCTTTTTAGGATTGATTATTCGTATCAAAATCCACGAAATAAGAATTAAAAGGATTCCACCTACATATTCGCCGACTACAAACTGCCATCCCAAAAATATGGAAATGATGATTCCAAGCTCAATTACGAGATTGGTCGATGCAAGAAGAAAAGCAATGGAAGACACAAAGCTTGCACCTTTTTTAAAGATAGATTTTGTGCCCGCTAAAGCCGAAAAACTACACGAGCTGCTTATAAAACCGAAAAACGTGCCTAAGAGTACACTTTTACCTTCACTCTCGTTCATTGTTTTTTGCATCCTTTTTTCAGTCACAAAAATCTGTATCATACTACTGATGATATAGCCCAAAATGAAAGCCCAAAGTGCCATCCAGAAAAATCCAGTGGTCGTATAGGCCGCTTCGCCCCATTGTTTTAAGAATTCGCTCACAGTTTAAATTTTATTTTACATTTCTTGACGAAGAATGTGTTTTAATAATCTTCCATTTACCATCCATCTTTTTTAAGATAGACGTCGCTACTCCTTTTTTCTTTATCGTTCTACTTTCGCCTTTTTCATCTGGATTGAGCACGATAGTGTAGATGTAGGTTTCAGTAGTAAATGCATAAGGCAAATCTACTTCCGCATCAATTTCATAATCTGAAAATTCAAATTTTTTGAAATGCCCCAACTCAGGCCCCAAATGGTGTTCTATATAGTGCGCATACGAGCCTTCTACACCACCAGATTCAAATACTTTTGAATCTTCTGTAAATAGTTCAAATGTCCCCTCGGTCGTTAAGTTTTGTAGTGCATCTTTGTAAGCTTTCATTACTGCGATAACATCTTCTTTATCTTTAGAATCTTTATCATTCTGTGCATTGGTAATGCTGACTGTTGAAATGAGAACAGTTACGAGTGTAATAATTTTAAGTACTTTCATATTTATATTTTTAAAGGGGTTATTTGTTAACGTGAATTCTATTAATGTTTGCAATACCAAATACCAATACCAAAAAGCTCAAGAAAACTTCCATCATTACCAATAGTTTACCTGCAATATTCAATGGTACAATATCTCCGAAGCCAACCGATGAAAAAGTAATTAAGCTGAAATATAAAAACTCAAAAAACTGTAATGAAAATGAGCCATTGAGCGCTGTACTCGATTTAAAATTTTCAGGGTTCAAAGTATATAAAGCGTGATAATCTGCTGAAAACGAAAGGACAATCAAAATAATCAATACCCCAAATAAAGTAAGAACGTGGGTTAGCTGATGACTTTCGCCTATTATTTTACTTAACTGTATAAAAGTGAGCCTTACGATAAAAATGGTTTTGACCAAAGCCAAACCAACAATTATAAAGGGTAAAAATTGGCTGGCGGAATCTACACCTACCCATAGTATATAACTTAACGATAGAGCAATCACTATACTTGCAGTAAGCAATACCTTTTTAAACAGTTGCTTGTAAAAGCCAATTCTTTCAGATTTTTCTATTGTGTTCACTTTAGTCATTTTCAATTTATTTCCTTAACTAAATAATTGAAGCGCCAAAGCACCACCAACTATTAAGATTAGTATGGTATATATTATGTAATTGAACCATTTTCTAACTACAGACTTTTCAGTTGTATTTTGACACCCGTCTTTGCAACACTCTTTCATTGTTATATCATCCTTTTTTATATGCAAAATCCTTTAAATAATACTTGAAAATGAGAGGCAACCTTTATTAACCAATAAACCAACCAAAATGTTTACCCCTCACAATCAAGTACTCTTCACTAAACTTCTCTTCATCATAAATTTTTAATTGCCTGACATAGGAAGAGAGATGTTATTATTTTAAGGGTTTAATCCCTCTCCCTTGTGCAGGCTGCTATTAACCAAATCAACTTTTCTTTTTCAAAATTCGTTGTGCCTGACTAGGGAAGGAACTAACACTAACCATCAACATTGTTTTCCTTCCCAGGACAGGACTTAAAAACTATTCAGATATCTTTATCATTTTACAACCTTCTGTTAACTAATAAACCAGAACATTGAAAATATTTTTTAAACAAAGGATTATCTATTGAATAGTCTTTTGAACTTTTCCGCATTTAAGCATTCTACTGCCGTAATATGGATTTTTCACTTCTTTACTTGTACTTAACCAAGCACTACCTTTATCATACATTGGGCAAAATTGCTCGTATAACGTGCTTTTTGTACCTGTAATAGCTACCATATCAGTAATATCCTTACTTAACGTTTTAAAGTGCTCGCGTTGGTGGTCTATGGCACTTTCAGAAATATGTTCTGCGTGCTCGGCAGCATCTTCTATGATATCAGCAAGCTCTTTTTGTTGTTCTTTTGTATAACTATCCATATCAAATGCTCTAAGAGAGACTACCAGTTTAGTGCCTGATTGTGCCGCTTTTTTGGTGTCATCAGCTACCAAAGCATCTTTCAAATTAAAGTAATCACTTAATATAGCTTCTGCTTTTGCGTCACTATTTTTATTCATCATTTTGCTATGGTCCATTTTCATATCTCCGTGATCGTGGTTCATTTTTTCTTTTTCCTGTGCATTGGTAAAAGAAACTGCTAACAATAGCATTGCTGCAATACTCATTTGTAAATTTTTCATTTTAATTACTTTTAAATTATTATTTATAAACTATCTTTTAATTGTGTGATAAAATTGATTAACTCTTCTGCTTCAGCTTCTGTAAATGTTGCTTCACTATGTATCAAAGTGTAAGAATCCAAAGGCATTTCGCCATTTTCAATCTGCTTGATAATAGACCTTAACTTACTTGCTTTTCTTCGGCTGGATAATGAATCCCATTCGTTGAAATTAAGTTCAGCTTTTCCTTCTTTAATATGGTCTTCCAAAAACCAAGCAACAGGTTGAATCTTATTATACCAAGGGTATTGAGTATTATTGCTGTGGCAATCATAGCAGGATACCTGTAACTTTTTTTGAATAGTTTCTGGTACATTATTGACCAGCATAAAATCAGTTGACGGTACAGTATCACTTTGATTGCGTGTAGTCGGAATAAATTGAATTCCCACGAACGCTACCAGTAGTACTATTGCTATAATCTTTACAATTTTCATTTAGTTAATTTCACGTTGTACTTTGCCGCATTTTAACATTTGACTACCATAGTATGGATTGCGCACTTCCTCTTTAGTACTTAGCCAAGCTGTACCGCCATCATACATAGGGCAAAACTGCTCGTAAAGCTTCATCTCTGCTCCTGTTATAGCAACCATATCTATAACATCTTTACTTAAAACTTTAAAATGTTCGCGCTGGTGTGCTATATCACTTTCTGAAATGTGTTCTGCGTGTTCAACTGCATCCTCAACAATATCCTTTAATTCCGATTGCTGGGTATCGGTATATTGTGCGGCGTCAAAATTTCTTAAGGATGTTGCGAGGGTTGCCCCAAGTTCTTTGGCTTTGCCATTATCATCTCCCACCAAGGCATTCTTTAAGTTGAAATAATCATTTAATACCGCTTGTGCATTACTATCTCCGTTCATTGCCATTTCCTTCTTTTCGCCATCGTGATGACCATCACTGTTATCGTGGTTCATTTCTGAATGGTCTCCATCAGTGCTATTTTGTTCTTTGTTGTTGTCTTTACAAGACATTACTGTTAAGGTTATAAATGCTATCGCAACTATACCTAATGTTGATTTTAATTTGCTCATTTTGTTTTAATTTAAGTTTGTATTTATTAATTATTATTACTGCCTTTTTATAGTGTATTATAACTTTTCAATGACGTTTTCCAACATTGCAGTTATTTCGCTGGCTACCTCATTCAATTTTTTATTTTTTACAGCTTGCATTGATGCCATTGGGTTTACGGCCGCAACTTCAATGATACCTGCTTCGATTTCCTGTACTATGACATTGCAGGGCAACATCGTTCCAATTTTATCTTCTGCTTGCAAAGCTTTATGTGCATAGGGCGGATTACAAGCTCCGAGTATCCAATACTTTTTAAAGTCTATATCCAGTTTTTTCTTTAGTGTTTCTGTTACATCAATTTCTGTAAGGATTCCAAAACCTTCGTCCTTTAATCCTTGTGTCACTTTCTCGATGACCTCTTCGAAGGTTCCATTGATTGTTTTATTAAAATAATAGTTCATCTTTTTAATTTTTAGTTGTTTAAAATCTTGCTAATAGTCCACCACCCAATCCATATCGGTTATTGTAGTTAGCTTGGATTGAAAAATTGCGCGAAAGAATGTATGCAACCCCTACCAACCATTGTGTTTCGCTTTCAAATGATTTATTATTCTCTAAATCATTGACCCATCCAAAATCTGCTCTGTATTCGTATTCGCCTTCCAGAAAAATTCTTGGAAAAATCAATAATTCTCTGTCCAAACGTATTCTTGGGCGTAGCTGATGGTCCATACTCACATCTACATTAAATCTATAAGGCGTAAAATATTTTACACCAACCAATCCTACGGTATTAAATGTATCGTAAGAATCTGGTGTTGACGTTTCGGTATTAACTCCTGCATAAACACGTACCCAATCGTTCAGATACCTATTATAACTTATTTCGGCTTCAAGATTTTGGTCGTAATCGAACTCTGCTCTCAAACCAAATTCATTTCGGATATTGCTCGACGTTAAAAAGAGTTCATTAAAATTTGAACCTGCACGAGCCAATCCCCACGAATAATAATGGTCTGTCTCATCGATAAGTTTCTGTACTGGATAATCTTTCATTCTATCATCCCTTGGGGTATCGTAACTAAACACTCTTGCCATACCACCCATCATATGGTACAATACGTGACAATGAAAGAACCAATCGCCATACTCTTCGTTATAAAATTCAATAATAACTTTCTGCATTGGTGGTACGTTCACTGTATGCTTTAATGGTGAGCGTTCTCCTTTTTCATTGATGACCCTGAAGTAATGACCGTGCAAGTGCATTGGATGGTGCATCATAGTCAGGTTATTTAATGTAATTCTGGTTACCTCGCCTCCTTTTATATTTATCTTATCGGTTTCTGATAATGGCACCCCATTCATACTCCATACATAGCGATTCATATTACCAGTTAGGTTAAGCAACACTTCATTTACTGGTAAATCTGCTTTAAATTCAGTTTTTTCTTTTGCCTCTAAAAAATCATAGTTGAAGTATGTCTTTCGCTCCTCATAATCAAAAGAAGTAGAATCCTTCTGCATCATTGGCATATTGTGCATATGACCTTCCATTTTATTTGATGCTCCATTATGGCTCATTGACATCGAGTCTTTTTTCATTCCCATTGTATCATCCATCTTCATATCCATTTGGTCATTCATTTTGCCATCTTTCATCGACATCTTATCGTTCATCCCCATTTTCATCTCGCCGTCCTTCATATTCATCTTCATTCCGTACTTCTGCATTAAAACTTCGGGTGTATTCTTCTTCTTGTTTCCCACCATTGCAGGTGCTCCCATTTTCATATCCATTTTTGCCATTTGCTTCATCATCGCTACCTTATCAGGTCTATCAATTCTTTTGGCTGGGTAAAGAGTGCCATTACCTAACTGTATAGAGGTATGACCTGAACCATCTTGAGCGGTTGCGGTAATTTCAATAGTTCCTTCTGGAATAGTTACAATTACATCATACGTTTCGGCTATGCCAAAGAGAAATCTGCTTTTGGAAACGGGTTGCACATCAACACCATCACTGGAAACCAACATTGGGTTACCTCCGCCAAAGTCCATCCAATAATAGGTAGAAGCCGATGCGTTGATAAAGCGAAGCCTTACTTTTTCGCCAGCCGTAAATTCTGGATACTCTGCCAGTTTTTTACCGTTGGACAAAAATGCGGGATAATAAATGTCTGCAATATCAGCTCCTTCCATACGGTCTCTCCAAAATTTAAGTTGAGCACCAAAGGCACCTTCTGAAATGACTCTACTTAATGGCACTGCTGTGCCTTTTTTAACTTGATACCACTCGTTACCTCTTTTAAGGTTTCGTAATACATTCATTGGTTTTTCATTGGTCCAATCTGATAATACCACGACTAAATCTTTATCATATTCCAAGGTTTTCTCTTTTGGATGAATGATAATAGACCCATAAACACCTTTTTGTTCTTGTAGCATTGTGTGGGAATGGTACCAATATGTTCCCGATTGGTTGATTGGAATCCTGTATTGGAAGGTTGTTCCTGGCTCAATCGGTGGGGTAGTTAAATATGGAACCCCGTCGTAAAAATTGGGAAGTATCAATCCGTGCCAATGCACTGAAGTTTCTTCATCCATTTTATTGGTTACGTTGATTATAGCAAGGTCTCCTTCATTAAATTCCAAAACAGGCCCAGGGATACCTCCATTGATGGTCATTGCATTGGCAGTAACACCTCCAAGTGTCATTTCGTTTTCTTCAATGGTAAGGTTATACTCCTTAACAGGTCGCCCATCTTCCTTTCTATCATTTCCGTTTGTGCCTACTTGGGCAAAAATTGAAGTTGTAAAAAGTAATAGCGTAATAATTTTTATTGTTTTCATTTTAAGAGTTTTGTCAAGATTATAAATTTGTGTTCTTTTTAATTTTGATTTATTGAATGATGCCCTGGAATTAATTCGTTAAATAATTTATGAGAGCGGTTTGAACATAATAAAGTTTTGTTGTTTCAATCTGTCCCATTTGAAACTTCAATTGCAATTCCTGAATGTCCAGCACATCATTAAAATCAATAGTTCCCGTTTCATAATTTTTAATGAGGATTTCTTCCGCATCTTCAGCTTGTTTCAGGTTTTTCTCTTGTGTGTTGAATTTAATTCGCGACTGATTGCGTTGAGAAATTGCCTTTGATAATTCAGCCACTAACACGTTCAACCTTTCATCTTTTTGGGATTGTATTTCCTGTTTACGCAATTCATTTTGTTTTGAAATTGACTTATATCGATTATTAAAAATGGGAATGGTAATTGAAACCATTGGCATCACGATGTCTTTCCCATTATCGGAAAAATTCATATCAGGACGTTCTGATACAGGCACATAATCCAATCCAAAACCTATCATTGGCAAGGCCTCTCGTTGATTCAAAAGTTCCGATTGAGCGACTGATTCGTAAAGCTTATCATATTTGAGCAATTCTGGGTTTACAGACAAGGCCTCGTAGCTATAAAAATTGTCCTCTTTTGGAAATTCCAAATAAGAAACCACTAACGCATCTTTATCATATTCCCTGTTTAGCAAACCGTTTATCGCTGCTTGAATACCCTTGTCTTGCTGAATCAAAACATCTTTCTCTTGTTGCAGTTCGTTTTGTCGAATCTGCAATCGCAGTACATCAACAGCAGATGCTTTTCCAACTTCTACGGAAGTTAGTGCAAGTCGTTCATAGGTCTGCAAGAGTGCTATATTTTCATCAAGTACTTCCTGCTTTGCCCTAATTTCATACAACTGGTAATAGAATTGGGAAACGGAAAGCGCAAGCTTTCGTTTTGCGATGGTCACTTCCACAAATTGGGCTTCAGCCATTGATGAAGCATAATTTTCCCTTGCTGATATGGTTCCAAACCACGGCAGCATTTGTTTTACTGAAAAACGTGCACGTTGTGCTCCTGTTCGGGTTTCTGGTTCACTTATAAAGTAGCCTACGCCAATCTCTGTATTTGGTAACCAGTCAACTTCATTTACCTTTTCTTCAGCTATATTATAGCGCAGTTCAAAAGCCTGAATTTCAGGATTGTTCTTTTCAGCTTCCTGAATATAGGAAGCTAAATCTTGTGCATTTACTTCCGCGAAAGCGAAAAAAACAAGTCCTATTAAAATTATATATCTCATTTTGTAGCTCGTTTTAATTGATATTCTTTCTTCCAGCTAAATAGCACTGGTAATAAGAAATAAGAGGTAATATCGATAATCATTCCACCAAAAATTGGGATTGCCATAGGTATCATTATATCACTTCCTTTTCCTGTGGATGTGAGGATGGGTAATAGTGCCAGAATGGTAGTTACCGTTGTCATTAAACAAGGGCGTATTCTCTTGCCGGCAGCTTCAAGCGTTGCCTGTCGAATTCCCTTTTTGTCCGTTGGATTTTCTCTATCGAAGGACTGTGTGAGATAGGTTGCCATTACCACGCCATCATCTGTAGCAATGCCGAAAAGTGCAATAAAGCCTACCCAAACCGCCACACTTAAATTAATGGTTTTCATATTGAACAGGTCTCGCATATTTTCCCCGAAAAGATTAAAATTGAAGAACCAATCTTGGCCGTATAACCAAATCATAATGAAACCACCAGCAAAGGCTATAGTAATTCCTGAAAATACCATAAGCGATGTGCTGACTGATTTGAACTGGAAATATAGAATCAAGAAAATGATTACAAGTGCGAGCGGCACTACAACAGAAAGTGTTTTCTCTGCCCGTAATTGATTTTCGTAGGTACCTGTAAATTTGTAACTGATTCCTTTAGGAACGATCAACTCGCCAGCCTCAATTTTCTTTTTAAACAAAGCCTGCGCATTTTCAACCACATCTACCTCGGCAAAACCATCTAGCTTATCAAAAAGTACATACCCCACAAGGAAGGTGTCTTCACTTTTAATTACTTGCGGTCCTTGTTCATAGCGAATATCCACCAACTCGCCTAAAGGAACAGGACTTCCTTTTTCCACAGGTACATAAATCTTTTTAAGGTCTTCTGGGTTGCCACGCAACTCTCTTGGGTAGCGAACACGAACCCCATAACGCTCGCGACCTTCTACTGTTTGGGTAAGTGGCATACCACCAACGGCGACTTGAAGTACTTCTTGAACATCCATAATTGAAATTCCGTACCGCGCCAATTGCTCTCTTTTAATATCAATTAACAAATAGGGTTTACCTACAATACGGTCTGCAAAAACAGCTTGTTCTTTTACACCTTCGGCTTGTTTCAAAAGACCTTCCAATTGCAAACCAAAAGCTTCAATGGTTTTTAAATCAGGCCCTTTCACTTTGATGCCCATCGGTGCTCGCATTCCAGTTTGAAGCATTACCAATCTTGTCTCGATAGGTTGTAGTTTCGGTGCAGAGGTAACTCCAGGGAATTTAGTGACCTTAACTATTTCATTCCAAATATCATCAGGACTGACTATTTCTGGTCTCCAGTTACGGTAGTATTCCCCATCATCATCTGGAATTAAATCTTCATTAGTTGCGTTTGTTTTAAGCTGAGATGCTTCGTAGTTTGCATCGTCACTGATTTCGTTATTTGGGTTGATGATGAATTTTTCATTTTTCAATACAAACAATCCGTCATCATTCATTTTATAACGTTGGCGCTCTCCAGATTCATTCCGCATATATTCAGATTTATACTGAATCATATTTTCATACATCGATAGTGGTGCAGGGTCGAGCGCGGATTCTGTTCGACCTGATTTTCCTACTACTGTTTCTATTTCTGGAATCGTGGCAACCGCCATATCGAGTTGTTGCAGTACACGCTTATTTTCTTCTACACCAGAATGTGGTAAAGAAGTAGGCATTAAAAGAAATGAACCTTCGTTGAGCGATGGCATAAATTCTTTACCAGTATTTCGCATTATAACCACTCCTAAAATAAACACCGTTGTTGGAATGATTAAAAACAGTAGTCGGTTTTGAAGTGCCCAGCGTAATATATTGTCATAATACCTTTGGAAAATTGAAAACACACCCAGTAACCCAAAACAGATAATCGCTACAAAAATCAAGTTCATTAAGATGCTCCGATCAAAACCGAGCGGTCGCCAATATTCAGCAAGCAAGAACACAATAGCAATGCAGGAAATAATTATGTGAAATAAATTAGCTCTTTTAGTTGTTATAATATCTCTTACGCTCAAGAGCGCAACAACGCCATAAGCTATTAAGATAAGCCCTAACCAATAGCCGTAAACAATGGCAGTGATGCCAAGAATAATAAGCAAACCGTTGAGAATATATTTAGAACGTTCTCTAATATTCGTTTTCCTAAACAAGAATGCGGCAAATGGTGGTATCAAGAAAAGAGCAATAACCAAGGCCGCAGAAAGTGCCATTGTTTTAGTAAATGCCAGTGGTCTAAATAGTTTGCCTTCAGCACCTATCAATGTAAATACTGGTATGAAGCTTATAATAGTTGTGAGTACAGCTGTTAAAATAGCTCCTGAAACCTCAGCAGTAGCATTATAGACAATTTCATTTGTTGTGTATTCTATTCCACTTTCTTTAAAGCGTAATTTTTCATCTTCCAAATGCCGAATCATATTTTCGGCAAGTATGACGCCTACATCCACCATTGTACCAATGGCTATAGCAATACCTGATAAGGCAACAATATTTGCATCTACATTGAATAGTTTCATCGCAATAAATACCATTAATACGGCAACAGGTAATAATCCTGAAATAAGAATAGATGCGCGCAGGTTGAACACCATCACGATGATGACCAAAATGGTAATTAAGATTTCAAGTGTAAGAGCTTCATTAAGCGTATGAAGTGTTTCTTGAATGAGTTCTGTTCGGTCATAAAATGGGACAATAGTTACCTGTGAAGTGCGACCGTCAGCTAAAACTTTGCTTGGTAGTCCTGTTGAAAGTTCAGCTATTTGATCTTTGACGTTATTAATGACTTCCATTGGGTTTGCACCGTAACGAGCCACAACGACACCACCCACAACTTCGGC
Source organism: Sediminibacter sp. Hel_I_10 (assembly GCF_000688335.1). NCBI lineage: Bacteria > Pseudomonadati > Bacteroidota > Flavobacteriia > Flavobacteriales > Flavobacteriaceae > Sediminibacter > Sediminibacter sp. Hel_I_10. Next base: position 2,585,087 of record NZ_JHZX01000001.1, on the reverse strand, counting down.
ACCTTCCTTATCCAGAATACCGCGTCTGGTCTGTGGTCCTAAATTTACTTTTGCGATATCCTTGATTCGTATAGAAGTAAAATTTTCTGAAGTAACTACTGCATTTTCAATATCAGCCACAGATTTTACATAACCCAAACCACGAACTAAATATTCTGCTTGATTTATTTCCAGTGTCTGCGCGCCAATATCTTGGTTGCTTTCCTTTACTGCTTTTACAACATCGCTTAAACTAATACTGTATTGGCGCATTTTTTCAGGGTCAACATCAACTTGGTATTCCTGAACATAACCGCCAATAGAGGCAACTTCTGAAACACCACTTGCCGAGGACAATCCGTATTTTACATAGTAATCTTGAATACTACGCAGCTCCTGCAAATCCCAGCCTCCAGTTACATTTCCTTTTTCATCACGCCCTTCTAACGTGTACCAATATATTTGACCTAAACCTGTGGCATCGGGTCCTAAAGATGGATTTACGCCATCTGGTAATAGGTTGGCTGGCAGTGAATTTAGTTTCTCTAAAATCCGACTACGTGACCAATAGAATTCAATATCTTCTTCAAAGATGATATAGATACTGGAAAACCCAAACATAGAGGAACTACGAATGGTCTTTACACCAGGAATACCCAGAAGCGAAGTAGTAAGTGGATAGGTAATTTGGTCTTCAATATCTTGTGGTGAGCGACCTTGCCACTTGGTAAAAACAATTTGTTGATTTTCCCCAATATCTGGAATAGCATCTACAGCAACAGGATTAGATGGTAAAAAGCCGGTGTCCCAACCAAAAGGTGCGTTTACAACGCCCCAACCTATAAATAGGGTGAGCATTAAAACTGCGACGAGTTTATTCTCTATTAGAAATTTGATGCTTTTATTCAGCATAGAAATGATTATTAAGTAATTATAAATCTTGTTTAAAAAGTGACAAACAAGCACAAAGGTCCAAAACAAATTAATGTAGGACTACAGTTCTAATTACTTAAAAATCAAATAAGGAAGGTTTGGTCTAAAACTTGAATATCCCTGACCAAGGGAGGAGGTGTATAATCTCTATATGAATTTAAATCTTCTTGAAATTCGAAAAACAAATTTATATAGGTGTGGATAAAAGCAGCAACAAACAGTTGTTGGTCTTTATCCAATTTGTCGAACGACGTTTTTAAAGTATCTTGACCTTCAACAATCACTTGTTCATCACTACAACAACCTTTTTTGGAGATATCACACTCTGATGAATTCGATTGCTGTTGAACTTCCATACCGCAGGTTTCAGCGTGACCGAATAAAGAAGTATCCACTAAAGTATCGCCACAGTAATGACTATCAACAGTAAAAGATACTGTTGATAATAACACAATAAGTGCTAAAGAAAATGACGCTATTTTATGAAATATTTCTTTCATTATTGTTGCAAAGTTATGAAAAAATAATTCTAATTCCTGTATTTAACTTTTTTACAGCATAAAAATACAATGGATTTATCTATCAAACTGTCTTAAGAATTATGTACAAATAGACACCTTTTATATTAAATTTTATATTACGAAAGTCATATTCTTGTTGAAGTTTGTTAATTATCTTCGTAAAATATATCTCTATACTCTATACATAAAATTCTGATAATGAATTTATTAAATAAAATATCATATAGTTACTAAAAATCAAATGTTAAACAAAATTTAACTATCTTTAAGCGTGAAGTCTACTTTTGCCAAAATATTGTCCTTCTTTTTAGCAGTATCAATACTGTTTTCTACCTCTTCCTTTACGGTAGATATGCATTTTTGTTGCAATAAATTAGTAGATATGGCTTTTTTTAGTAAAGCGAAATCTTGTATGGAGATTGTGAAAAAAAAAGATGATAATACCAAAAAATGTACTTCCATACAAGAGAAAGACTGTTGCGATAATCAGACCATTGTAAAAGAAGGAGATGATACTTTTAAAAAGTCTAATACAATACTCACAACCGAGACTATCGTTTTCTTAAACACATTCGTCTATTCCTATATAAATCTTTTTGAAGGATTAGATGAAAACGTAATTTCCTATAGAGCCTACAGGCCACCATTGCTCTCTACAGATATAATAATTCTCAACGAGACCTTCTTAATTTAAATTTCTACTGCGCAGGTTAAATTTAATCTGCATTGCATCTATAGCCACAGTTTCACTTCTGGCTAAAAATTGTTGTACCCCATTTTCAACAACACTATAACACCATTAACCCTGTTAGGTCTTATCCTTTCAAACCATTGAGTTAAAACTCAATGACAATACATTCTATACTATGAGCGAACCAAAGGAATTTTGGATTAAGAATATGGTCTGTAACCGCTGTTTAAAAGTAATTATGCAGGAATTACAAGAACTTGGAGTAACTGTACTTTCATTGGAACTGGGAAGACTATTGGTAGAAGCACCAAAAAAAACCAACAATGAAATTGTTAATGCAGTAACAACGGTACTTCACGCCAATGATTTTGAAATTGTCCAGAGCGAAGAAGAAATGCTTGTCGAAAGAATCAAACTGATTTTAATCGAACAATTGCAAGAACCACCATTATATATTAAGGTAAAAATATCTGAACTATTAGCATCCAGTCTTCACAGGGATTATAAGACATTGAGCAAATTATTTTCTGCCAATGAACAGACAACCATTGAAAAGTACTTTATCAAATTGAAGATTGAGAAAGTTAAAGAACTCATTCAGCTTAAACAACATTCCTTTTCAGAAATAGGATACTTATTGGACTATAGCAGTATCAACCATCTGTCCAGACAGTTTAAAGAAGTGGTTGGAATGAGTATGACAGATTATAAAAATACAGAAAATTGGAAACGAAATTTTTACGATGAAATTATATAAATAACAACGAAAGTTATGCAGATGCAAAACGAGAATCGTCACTAAATTTAACAAAACCAAAATCAATTTAAAATGAAAAAACTACTTATCATATTATTATTAATTCCCTTTTTTGGAATTGCACAAACTTTAGAAGATTTAGAGTATATCTCGCCTTTTGTCGATGATGTAGCAGCAATTAAGAAAGGAAATGAATGGGCCTTTATAAATAAGAATGGCGACATAGTTATCGATTTTAGAAGTGACCTCGTATCGTCAAATATAGATGGAGAAAACTATCCGTTATTCTATAACGATAGATGTTTGATTGCACATCATAAGGAAGGGGTGCTGTATTACGGTTATATAAATAAAAAAGGGGAAACCACCATCATACCTCAATTCCTCAACGCTACTAATTTCAAAAATGAGAAGGCATTAGCACTAACAGTTCATAAAGAAACCATTGGTTACAATGACATTTTCAACAAAGACGTGGTTAGCTACCATTATTTTGAAGTAGTTATAGATAAACAAGGAAAAACCAGTGACCATCTTACTCAATTGGCCATTCACATATCGCCTAAAGATAAGAACAATAAAAATCCACCTGTAATTACATCCAAGCTAATCTCTGGAAGTTTAGTTCTGGTTAGTGGCGAAAACAAGAAATGGTCATTAAAGAGAATAGAGTAAACTTTATTAATAACTTAAAATAAATCAAAATGAAAACACTACTAATTATTTTATTAACAATTGGGCTTTTAAGCTTAAACAGTTGCAACCAAGAAAAAAATACTCAAGAATTATTGGAAAATCCAGAGACACGCACAGAGGTTTTTAGTGTTATCACTCAAAATCACGATTATATGGCTGAGTTTATGGCAGAGATGTACAATAGTGACCACGCAATGCAAATGATGCAAGGAGAAGGAATGCAAATGATGATGAAAGACAGTATGATGATGACCAATATGATGGGCAATAAACCTATGATGCATTCAATGATGAACCAAATGATGAAAAGCCCAGAAACGATGGGTTCAATGATGAAAATGATGCACGAAAAAGGAATGATGAGCGAGGACTGTATGGAATCCTGTAAAAATATGATGGGCGAAAAAGGAATGGATATGCAAGGAATGAATATGGATAGCTCAACCAAAGAGGACCATAACGAGCATCATTAATTTTTAACCTTTAAAATCAAAAACAATGAAAAATAATCACTGGATATGGATGGTCATAGGCTGTGGACTACCACTACTGTTCATCTTTTTAGCGCCCTCATTTGGTATAGGAGGTGGTTCATCACTATTTATTTTCATCATTTTTATGTTTGCTTGCCACCTATTTATGCCCCACGGTTCGCACGGACACGGTGGTCATAACCATTCACAGCATAAACAAAGTGAATCCCAAAGTAGAGAAGAAAACTCTACGGTTGAATCCAAAGATGAACACAAAGGCCATCAACATCACTAAAAGCTAAATATTATGAAACAAAAGTATCAAATAAACGGAATCAGTTGTGGTGGATGTGTTGCGAGAGTCAAGAAGACGTTGGAAGAACACCCTAACATTGAAAAAGCAGAGATTTTTCTCGCACCAAAAGGAGCTACATTAATCACTATGAATGAAACTCTTTCAGTTGCCGAACTACAAAAGCAAATCGATGAGCTCAATGGATACACAATCACAGAAACAAATTAATAACAACTAAAAACAAACATTATGCATTTTTACGACGGACATTTTGGAGGTATGCACCTAATATGGTGGATAATATGGGTCATCTTACTTGCTTGGATATTCTTTATCCCGGCAGATATCCCTTATCAAAAAACAAAGAAGGACAGTCCACTGGATATTCTTAAAAAACGCTTTGCACAGGGCGAAATATCCAAAGAAGACTATGAAGAATCTAAAAAGATTTTAAACGCGGACTTTACTAAAAACCTTAATTCCTAAAAATAATATTATGAATCACTACGGCGGTATGCATTACATATGGTGGATTATCTGGTTCTTTTTCTTGGCCTGGATATTTTTCGTTCCTACAGACATACCTTATCAAAAAACAAAGAAGGACAGCCCATTGGATATTCTTAAAAAACGCTTTGCAAAAGGCGAAATATCCAAGGAAGAATATGAAGAATCTAAAAAGATTCTAAAATCAGAAAACTAACTCAAAATTATAAAACTATGTATCGATTAAACATAAAAAAACTCGGTTTTGCTTTCGGTCTAACAGGAACCTTAATTTATTTGGGTTGTATGATTGTAATGTTAACAGCAGGACAAGAAGGGTCAATTACCTTTTTCAATAGCCTTTTGCACGGCTTGGATACTACCAGTATCATCAGAATGGATGTACCACCTTTAGAAGTGTTAATGGGAATAGTACAAACTTTTATTCTTTGGTGGTTAATAGGGGCTTGTATTGGAGCATTTTATAACGCACAAATAAAAGTAAAAAAATAAACACCACTAAAGGATTATGCAATACGTCTGGTTCATATGGTCTCTAATTATTCTTGCACTTTGGGCAATAATCTATTTGTCAAAAGAGGGGTATAGGAAAGAAATGCTCAAAATGAGTCTCATCACGATGCCCTTTGGTTTAACAGAACCGCTGTTTGTTCCAGAATATTGGATGCCACCTTCCCTATTTGATTTGGCAGAAAAAATAGGCTTTGACATTGAGAGCTTAATCTTTTCTTTCGCCATAGGCGGAATTGGCACCGTACTCTACAACATTATTTTTAAAAGAGGCCTTGCCGAGATACCACATAGCGAACGAAGTCATAACAAACATCGCCTGCATATTTATATTCTTTTTACACCAGTTATCCTATTCATTCTTCTGTCGCTATTTACGTCACTCAACCACATTTATTGCGGCATTATAGGGTTGTTCATAGGTGGATTAGCGACACTTTATTGTCGTCCAGATTTGAAAGTAAAAATTTGGGTTGGGGGAATTCTGTTTACGGTATTGTACTTCATTTATTTCGGGAGCATCCTTCCGTTTTATCCTCAATATGTGGAGTTGTACTGGAATCTTGACAACCTGACCCATATTCTTGTCTTGGGCATTCCTATTGAAGAATTATTATTCGCCTTCACTTTTGGGATGTTCTGGTCTGGATTATATGAACACATCTATTGGCGGAAACTCATAAAATCAAATAAAACAAGTAATCAATTTAAACCTATATAAAAAAGAATAAAGCATAGGATATTTAATCAATAAAACATTCAAATTATGAAAATAGTATTAGCAGTAGATGGCTCGGATTTTAGCAAGGTTGCCATTAAGAAACTTGCAAAATTTCCATTACCACAGGGCAGTGAAATTAGTATAATAAACGTTTATGAACATCCTGCGATGTCAACCCCAGAACTCATATCCACAACAGTAACTCTTGACGTGTATTATCAAGAATTTATAGCCAATGCTGAAAAAATAGGGAAAAAGATTGTTTCCGAAGCTGGTAAAGTATTGAAAGAAAAAAATCGCTCACTTCTTATAACAACAAATGTAATCAGCGGTCTTCCAAAAAGAGAAATTTTGGAAAAAGCGGAATCTTTTGATGCCGATTTAATTGTAGTCGGTTCGCAAGGGCAAGGAGCATTTTCACGTCTTTTATTAGGTTCTGTTTCACAATATCTAGCAACACACGCCAAATGCTCGGTATTAATTGTAAAAGAAAAAGAAAATGCTTAAGCATTTGTAAATGAGCTTCAAGCAATCTAATCTTTAAAAACATTCAAATTATGAAAATAGTGTTAGCCATAGATAGTTCTGATTTTAGCAAGGTTGCCATTAAGGAACTTGGAAAATTTCCATTACCAAAGGAAAGTGAAGTTTGCATCATAAATGTTTATGAGTATCGTGCGTTGCCAACATCAGGGTTACATTCAACAACAGCAACACTTTATAAATACCCTGATGAAGCTATAAAAAATGCACAAATAATAGGGGATAAAATTATTTCCGAAGCCATCAAGATATTAAAAGAAGAAAATGAATCGCTTAATATCACAACAAGTGTTATCAGCGGTCTTCCAAAAAAAGAAATTTTAGAAAAAGCAGAATCGTTCGGAGCAGATTTAATCGTGGTCTGGTCACAAGGTCAAGGGGCATTTTCACGTCTTTTATTGGGTTCTGTTTCACAATATTTAGCAACCCAAGCCAAATGTTCAGTAATGATTTTGAAAGACAAGGATGCAAAATAATCTATGGCTAATAACAATGTATAAAAACTAAATATGAACGTCAACCATTCAAATACTGCTATTACAGAATCTGCTTGCAAGATAACAGATGAAATCTGCCTTCCAGATACTAATTTACCTCGTGTTGTTATTATAGGTGGTGGGTTTGCAGGTTTGGCATTGGTTGAAAAATTAAAACATAAAGAGGTGCAGGTAGTATTGTTCGATAAAAATAACTTCCACCAGTTTCAGCCATTATTTTATCAGGTGGCAACGAGTGCTTTGGAGCCTGACAGTATTGTTTTTCCATTTAGAAAACAAATCAATGGCTATAAAAACGTATTGTTTCGTTTGGCTGAAGTGGAAGAAATCCAACCTTCTACAAACACCATTATAACCAATAAGGGAAGCGTTCATTTCGACTATCTCGTATTGGCAACGGGAACAACTACTAATTTTTTTGGTATGGACAATGTCGAGTCCCATAGTCTTGGGATGAAGGACATTCGCGATTCTCTAAATATTCGTCATATGATGCTGCAAAATTTAGAACAAGCTGCAATCACTTGTGATGACAAAGAACGTGATGCCTTAACAAATTTCGTCATCGTTGGAGGTGGTCCAGCTGGCGTGGAAATGGCAGGAGCTTTGGCTGAATTCTGTAAATACATTCTTCCTAAGGATTATCCCGAGTACCCTTCTTCCATTATGAACATTTATTTGATAGAGGCCATTGATGAATTGTTAAGTACGATGTCTGAAAAAGCATCTACGAAAACCCTGAAATATTTGAAGGACTTGGATGTAAAGGTACTATTCAATGAATCGGTAAGCGATTATGACGGCTCAATAGTAACAACCAAAAGTGGAAAAACCATTTTAGCCAAAAACCTAATCTGGACGGCGGGTGTTAAAGGACAGTTCCCAAAAGGTATTGATGAAAAACACGTGGTTAGGGGCAATCGCTTAAAAACCGACTCATTTTTAATGGTAGAAGGCTATGACAACATTTTTGCCATAGGCGACATAGCGGCTGTAATTACAGAAGAAACGCCAAAGGGGCATCCGCAAGTAGCACAAACAGCTATTCAGCAAGGTAAGTATTTGGGTAATATATTATTGAAAATTATTAAGAATGAGGGCGTAAACCCTTTTGAATATAAAGACAAAGGCTCATTAGCAACAGTAGGAAAACGCAGAGCGGTTGCCGATTTAGGCAAATTTAAATTTGCAGGCTATTTCGCTTGGTTGCTGTGGTCAATTGTACACTTATTATCCATAAGCGGATTTAGAAATAGATTGATGGTTGGTTTTAATTGGGCGGTAAGCTATTTCACTTATGAAAAGAGCAATCGCCTAATTATTAGAAATTTTAAACCAAAATCTTCAATTAATAACACAAAGAAATAATTTACAAATGAAAAACACCACAAATGAAAACGATAAGCTTTCCCTAATAGGTTCCATCTCTCTTGGTACAGGTGTAATGATAGGTGCTGGCATATTTGTACTTATGGGACAAATAGCTGAATTGGTAGGCGATTTATTTCCGATTGCTTTTATTGCAGGTGCTATCGTGGTAGGTTTTAGTTCATATTCTTATGTGAAGTTCTCAAATGCCTTTCCGTCATCTGGGGGGGTGGTTAAGTTTTTCAATAAATCCTATGGACCTGGAACGACCACAGGTGTCTATTCTTTACTAATGTATGTTTCAATGGTCGTTGCACAAAGTTTGGTCGCGGGAACCTTTGGCGCATATACCCTTCGATTATTCCCAGAAAGTTATGCTGGTTATGCATCCATTCTTGGTATTCTACTTTTGGTAACAGCGTATGTCATAAATATTCTAGGAAATAAAGTGATTGGAGCAACGGCCACATTTACAGCAATTATTAAAGTAGGTGGTATTGCATTGCTCGCCATTGCAGGTTTAGTAGCTTCTGGATTTGCAGATATTACAGGAGACTATATCCCACAAAATACCGAAACGCTACCACAAGGGCTAAGCTTTGTAGCGGCATTGGCATTATCAATCCTTGCCTATAAAGGGTTCACAACAATCACGAATCAAGGTGGAGACATCAAAAATCCACACAAAAACCTTGGAAGATCCATTGTGATTTCTATTCTTATCTGCACACTTATCTATGTGGCCTTGGCACTTGCTGTTGCAGGCGGTTTGAGTATCCCTGAAATAATAAAGGCAAAAGATTATGCTTTGGCAGCAGCAGCCGAACCTGTTTTTGGGGAATGGGGTTTATGGTTTACTATAGCAATCGCTATTGTAGCAACCTTTTCAGGGGTTATCGCCAGTGTCTTTTCGGCATCGCGCTTATTGGGGATGTTGAGTAATATGAAACAAATACCCTCTTTAAAAAAAATGGGTAATTTTAAAAATCCAGCACTCATATTTACGGTTGCCCTTGCCGTTTTACTCACTTCCCTTTTCGATTTAACAAGAATCGCTTCTATAGGCACTATTTTCTATCTCATTATGGATATCGCTATCCATTGGGGGCTTTTTCGCCACTTAAAGAACGAGGTAAAATTTAAACCCATCATTCCTTTAATAGCCATTGTAATGGATATAGCAGTACTATCAGCTTTTCTATATATAAAATATCTGAATGATCCAATGGTGCTCATCGTAGCAGCAATTGGAATTATCCTGATTCTTGTTGCGGAACGTTTTTTTATGATTTCGCATACAGATGATGATGGCAATATGCCAATGGGAATGGGCGAGGATAAATCAAAAATAATAGAAAATCAAGTTAATTAATTTAAAATCAAAAAAATGAAACAACAAATTGAAATTACAGGAATGACCTGCGGAGGTTGTGTTAAAAATGTTAAAGAAGCATTAAAACAAATTGAGGGAGTACAAACGGTAGAAGTAAGTCTGAATCCACCCCAAGCAGTTATTGAAGCAAATGAATCTATAAGCAAAACGCAACTCAGTCAAGCCTTGGTAAAAGCAGGTGGTTATAGTATCGCGGGCGCAGAAGGGGATAAAAATCAAAAAAAATCAGGAGGATCCTGTTGCAGTTAAAAACCTGATTAAAACTCGGAGTAAAAGAAAAAGTTAAGATTTATTCAACAACATATTTATAAACTAGAAAATGAAAAATATAGCAGTTATAGGATACGGAGTCATTGGAAAAAGAGTGGCCGATGCCATCAATCTACAGGACGATATGAAGCTTTCGGGCGTGTGCGATATCATTAGCGATTGGCGCATTCAAAATGCCGTGAGAAAAGAGTACGATATCTATGCAGCCACCCCAGAAGCAACTGATAAAATGAAATCCGAAGGTATTTCAGTAAAAGGCGATATGCACGACCTGTTGAAAAAATCAGATCTCGTCGTGGACTGTACCCCTAAAAAGATTGCGGCTCAAAATGTCGCAATTTATAAAGAACAAAACATCAAATTTATTTTGCACGGAGGCGAAAAACACGAAACAACAGGCCATTCCTTTAGTGCTGAAAACAATTATCAATCAGCTCTAAATCTAGATGCTACAAGAGTTGTTTCTTGCAACACCACTTCTATTTTAAGGACGTTGACCGCTTTAAAAAGAGCCGATTTATTGGATTATGCCAGAGGAACACTTTTAAGAAGAGCAACAGATCCTTGGGAAAGTCATTTGGGCGGAATTATGAACACAATGCTTCCAGAAAGAGATATTCCAAGCCATCAAGGTCCTGACGCTAAAAGCGTAGATCCTGATTTGGACGTCATCACTTCCGCAGTAAAAGTTCCAGAAACATTAAGCCATATGCACTATTGGAACGTGAAGTTAAAAAAGCAAGTCTCGAAAGAAGAAGTCTTAAATGCTTTTAAAACGTCTAGTCGTATCAAACTAATTCAATATGACCAAGGCCTGGTTTCAAACAACACCATTAAAGAAATGTTCTTGGATATGGGAAGACCTTGGGGCGATATGTACGAAGTAGCCCTTTGGGAAGATATGCTGAAGGTAGTGGGAGATGAACTTTTTTATGCCTACGTGGTCGATAACCAAGCCATTGTAATCCCAGAAACGATTGATGCCATCAGAGCACTTACTGGAATTGAAACAGATGGTGCCAAATCCATCGCCAAAACAAATGAAAGTTTAGGAATTCATTAAATCTTATTCCAATGAAAACAAATATAAATATTACAGAACTATTAGGTGAAAAAGCGTCCTTCTATTTGAATCACGTTTGTGAAAAAATAACCAAGGACGAATTGCAAACACCTAGTAAGACAAGCCTAGACAGGGTATTTACTCAAAGTAATAGAAATCCGCAGGTACTACGAAGTCTTTCACAATTGTATAACCACGGAAATCTTGGTGGTACAGGCTACTTGAGCATCCTGCCTGTAGACCAAGGTATCGAGCATAGTGCAGCTTTTTCTTTCTATAAAAATCCGGATTATTTTGACCCAGAGAATATTATAAAATTAGCGATGGAAGCAGGTTGTAATGGCGTGGCTTCCACCTTTGGTGTATTGGGATTGAACGCTAGAAAATATGCCCATAAAATTCCCTTTATCGTAAAGATTAACCACAACGAACTACTTACCTATCCCAATAAATATGACCAAACCTTATTTGGCAAAGTAAAAGCTGCGTGGGATATGGGAGCAGTTGCCGTCGGTGCAACTATCTATTTTGGTTCCGAAGAAAGTAACAGACAGCTTAAAGAAATAGCTGAAGCTTTTGAAGAAGCCCATAATTTAGGTATGGCTACCATTTTATGGTGCTATACCCGAAACGAAGCTTTTAAAACCGAAAAAGAAGATTATCACGCCGCTGCCGATGTAACTGGACAGGCCAATCATTTGGGTGTTACTATTCAAGCTGATATCATCAAACAAAAATTGCCAACAAACAATTTTGGTTTTAGGGAGATAGGATTTGGAAAATATGATGATGAAATGTATGAAACGCTGACAACAAAACATCCCATTGACCTATGCAGGTTGCAAGTGGCTAATTGCTATATGGGGAAGATCGGATTAATTAATTCCGGTGGTGGCTCTAAAGGAGAGTCTGATTTAGTGGAAGCGATTACTACAGCAGTAATTAATAAAAGAGCTGGCGGTTCTGGGCTGATTATGGGAAGAAAGGCGTTTCAAAAGCCCTTCGGTGAAGGTGTGGAAGTATTACAATCCGTTCAAAAAGTTTATTTAGACCATAAAATTAGTATTGCATAACAAAATAAAGAATGTTCGAAACAGAAGTAAAATCACTTAAGTCACTAAATCACTATCTGGTAAAACTGGTAGAAAGCCGCTTATGGCTTAAGGTTATTATTGCCTTGTTTTTAGGTGTTGGATTTGGGTTGTTGTTAAGTCCTCATAATGGTTGGATTACCAAAGAAACAGCTGATGGTTTAGGAAATTGGCTGGCATTGCCAGGCGTACTCTTTCTAAAGCTGGTTCAAATGATTATGATTCCATTGATTGTGGCTTCAATCATCACAGGAATCGCCAGTAATGACAAGGATAGTTTGAAAAAATTAGGTGGTGGCGTATTATTATATTTTCTGGGCACTACCATAGTTTCGGTAAGTCTCGGTGTTATACTATCACAACTTTTTAGACCTGGTCGTTTTTTGCATCAACAATCGCTATCCGAACATAACGAAATAATGACCACCTCTACGGAGGATACCGAACTTTCTTTTGGGCTTGAAAATATTCCAGATGCCATTTCAAACCTGCTTCCCGAAAACCCTTTGGCGTCTATGGTAAATGCCGATATGTTAAGTATCGTGATTTTTACAATTATTATTGGTGTGGCTGTGCTCTCACTTAATGCAGCATTATTGCGCCCAGTAAAGATACTCTTAAGTGCCATTCAAGAAGTCTGTATGACGGTAGTGAAATGGTCTATGTTGTTAGTACCTGTTGCTGTTTTTGGGCTTATGGCACAGCTTACCTCTAGTGTTGGCTTGAGCTCTCTGTCAGGTCTAGCCTACTATGTTGTGGTGGTGTTACTCGGTCTATTGTTACTGGTGTTTTTCTATTTAGGACTGGTTGTCCTTCTTGGAAAAACAAACCCATTGCATTTCCTAAAAAAAATAAGGGATGTTCAACTATTGGCCTTTTCAACCACGAGCTCTGCGGCTGTAATGCCCTTGTCACTAAAAACAGCGGAAGAAGAACTGAAAGTGGATAAGAGCATTAGCAATTTTATTATACCTATTGGCGCAACCGTCAATATGGATGGAACGGCGCTCTATCAAACTATAACGACTCTTTTTATAGCCCAAGCCTTTGGACTGGAAATGAGCTTACTCAATATTATAGTGGTCATCGTAACCATAGTAGCTGCTTCCATTGGCACACCAGCCATTCCTGGAGGCGGTGTGGTTATACTCGCTTCTGTTTTGGGAAGTGTCGGCATACCCGCTGAAGGCATCATTATTATTATTGGTGTAGAGAGACTCTTGGGGATGTTTAGGACTGCGGTAAATGTAACTGGTGATTTGACTGCCTGTATGGTTTTCAATAGATACTATGGTAAAACCCCAATCTTGGTTAGTGAGAAAACGGATAATAAATCAATTTCAAAACAATGACATTACTACTCATATCCATAGTGTTCATTCTTCCTGTTGTAGCTATAGCAAGCTATCAGCATTACAAAATTGGTAAGCAACCAGCTTATGATGCCAAAGAAACACTGTTGAATTATGAAATAATAGGCTCTGGAGAAAACAAACTTGTTTTGTTGCACGGTTTAACAGGCTCATTGCATTATTGGAAACGCAATTTAGAAAGTATTACAACTACACATAAGCTACTTTTAGTCGACCTGCTAGGTTTTGGTGATTCGCCAAAACCACAAAGTGATTATTCCCTTTCAATACAATTGCAAGCCCTTGAATTAATTTTAAGCAAAGAAGAATTCAATGATGGCAAAACAATTATTGCGGGACATTCTATGGGAGCTATGATTTCATTGGCACTATTGGAAAAGCAACCAACTTGGTTCAAGGCAGGAATTTTTATAAGCATACCTGTTTATAAGAACGCTGATGAGTTTAAAGAAATTATGTCATCCCATTCCTTTGTGGATAGGATTTCAACAAGCAAATTCTCGAAATACATTTGTATGATTCATCCCATTTTTATGTCGAGTGCATTCAAACCTGACAACCTCACAGATGATGTTTATGAAGATGCAAAAAAGCATCATTGGCAGAGTTATTATTATTCACTTACAAAGGTCATCTTGAAAACAGATTTATATGCGATTGCAAAGAAAATTAAGGATAAAGACGTGCTTTTTATTCACGGAGAAAAAGACACCACTGCACCTTTAGAAAATGCCTTAAAATTATCAAAGGAATTTAAAAACGCACAACTAATTACTTCATCTGAAGGAGACCATCAGTTCTTTCTGAAAGAAGCAGAATTTGTTTGGAACACAATTCAAGATTTTACTATTTCAGATAAAAAATTACAAAAAACCATATCTAATGAGCACTAATAAAATTAAACATATAGGCGTATTTACTTCAGGAGGCGACAGTCCTGGAATGAACGCTGCATTGTACGCCATTGCAAAATCCGCTGAAGTAAAGGGTATAAAAGTAAGTGGTTTTCGAAAAGGGTATGAAGGGTTGATAGACGGTGATTTGGTTCCATTAGCATCACACGAACTAAAAAAAATAACCCAAAAAGGCGGTACCATTCTAAAAACAGCAAGAAGCAAACGATTTCTGGAATTAGAGGGCCGTAAAAAAGCATTGCAAACTCTAAAAGCAAACAACATAGATGCTTTAATTGCTATTGGTGGCGATGGCACTTTTAAAGGTTTATTGGCTTTTTCAGAAATATGCGACATCCCATTCATTGGTATTCCCGGGACTATTGACAACGATATATCTGGTACTGATTATACCCTTGGTTTTGATTCCGCAGTAAACACGGCTATTGAAAATATTGATAAAATAAAGGACACTGCCGAATCTCATAACCGCGTATTTATTGTTGAAGTAATGGGAAGGGATTCAGGCTACATCGCTATTCATTCGGGATTAATGGTAGGTGCAGATGCCATACTAATTCCTGAAAGTGCAAAAGATTTTATTTACCTATTGGACAAGATTAAAAATTACGATAGCGAAGATGCTTTTCTTGTCGTGGTTTCTGAAGGTGATGAAATAGGCGCTGAACTGGTTTCCTCAAAAATAAAGGAAGTCAATCCCAATGTCGATATACGAATTACGAGGCTTGGGCACGTTCAGCGAGGTGGAAATCCGTCAGCTTTAGATAGAATGTTGGGCATTAAACTTGGAGTGGCAGCTGTAAAAACACTTTTACGAGGCAAAAAAAATGTAATGGTAGGAATCTTAAATAATCAATTGCATCTAACCTCTTTTAAAGAGGTGGTCAAGCAACATCAAGTAAATAATGAATTATACGAACTTTTAGAACTATTTGGAAAGTAAAAATGATAGAAGCCTTTAAAAATATCAACCCTTTTATCCTCGGACTACTCATCAGTCTGGGCATTGGCCTTATTCTGGGTTTGGAACGTGAATACGATAAACTGAAGGAAGAACAAGGTTTTGCAGGAATAAGAACCTTCCCTATTGTCGCTATTATTGGTTTTATCTTGGGCAATCTTTCCACAGTCTATACGCCTTGGTTGGTCATTATAATTGCAGCGGCATTTCTTTTGTTTCTGTCTTTGAGTCATCTTTCCATAGTGCAAAAGCACATAATGACTGGTATTACCACCAATATGGCATTGTTCGCTACGTTGATTTTGGGTGTTATGGTCGCCAATCATTTGCATAAGGAAGCAGTTGCTACTGCGGTAATTATAGTTACGTTGTTATCATTGAAAACAACCTTTAATACCTTCATTAAAAATATTACTTCAGAAGAGCTTTTTGCTTTTATTAAGTTTTCAATTATTGCGCTTTTGATTTTACCTTTCTTACCGAATCAAGACTATGGTCCAGAAGGATTGCTTAACCCTTTTGAGATTGGAGCAATTATAGTAATTGTCTCTTTTCTGAACTTCATCGGCTACTTTCTTGTTAAATATGTAGGTTCTAAACGTGGTATTCTGCTCACTGCCATTTTAGGCGGATTAATTTCAAGTACCGCTGTAGCTTGGATATATGCTTCCCGAAGTAAGGAATCGCCAGAACTTTCAAAAGAATATGCTGCGGGTATCATTATAGCGTCCGCCATAATGTTCCCAAGACTTGCCATCTTAGCCTATATTTTTAATAGTGCCATACTTTCTTATTTGGCCGTTCCCTTTATTATCCTGACACTTATCTGTTTGATAAGTGCCATTCTATTTATTAGAAAGAATACTGAAGTCTCAAAGACAGCAATTGACCTTGGCAACCCACTTAATATATTGAACGCTCTTGGCTTTGGTGGTATTTATGTGGTTATCCTATTTGCAGTTTTTTATGGAAACCAGTTTTTTGGCGAAAGCGGTTTATACTATTCAGCCCTAATTGCAGGATTGGCAGATACCGATGCGATAACTATTAGTATGGCAAAATTCGGGTCTTTGGAAGACAAACTCGCCCTCGCAACCAATGTGATTATTACCGCAACCATAAGTAATATGATTGTGAAGCTGGGTATTACCTATTTCAAAGGTTCCAAAAAAACGGGGAAACTGGTAATGCTCATTTTTGGAAGTGTCGTTGTCGTTGGCATAGCCTATATATTAATACAATTAGGAAATTAAAAAAAGTAAGATGAAAACAACCATATTCAGTACACATAAGTTTGAAGAATCTCATTTGTTAGCTGCAAATAAAGGTAAGCACGAGTTAAACCTACTTGAGCTACGGTTGACGGAAAAAACTGCTTCTTTGGCGCAGGGCACCGAGGCCATCAGTTTATTTACAAGTGATGATGCCTCTACTCAAGTGCTTGAAAAATTAAAGGAATCGGGAGTACAATATATTGCGCTTCGTACCGCTGGGTATAACAATGTATCTATCGAAAAAGCTACCGAACTGGGTATAAAAGTGGCTCGTGTTCCTGCCTATTCCCCTTACGCTATTGCAGAACATACAATGGCGCTAATACTCGCCCTAAACCGAAAATTGATTAAAGCTCACAACAGGGTACGTGACCAGAATTTTTCATTGAACGGTCTTACAGGTTTTGACCTTAACGGGAAAACCGTCGGTGTCATAGGTACTGGAAAAATTGGATCTGTATTGGTAAAAATACTACACGGTTTTGGTTGTAAAATACTTGTTCAAGATGTCATTGAAGATGAAAATCTAATCAATTCTTATAACGTAAGCTATACCGACTGTGAAACCATCTGCAAACAGTCTGATATTATAAGCTTGCACGTACCATTAACGACTTCAACAAAACATTTGATTGATGCCAAGCATATTTCATTGATGAAACAAGGCGTAATGCTTATCAATACAAGTCGTGGAGGATTGGTAGATACTAAAGCAGTCATCGAAGGATTGAAAACTAAAAAAATTGGGTATTTCGGAATAGATGTGTATGAGGAAGAAGAAGGATTGTTCTTTGAAGACCATTCCGACGACATTTTGCAAGACGATGTGATTGCCCGATTAATGACCTTCAACAATGTTTTGATAACCAGTCATCAGGCCTTCTTGACCGAAACAGCATTGACAAATATTGCTGAAACCACGATATATAATCTAGACTGTTTTGAAAAAGGCAAAGTTTCAGGAAACGAAGTTTCTTGATTAAGAAACAAAAATTAGTAGTAACACTTAAATCTTAAAATTATGGATCGAGTAAAAAATAAAGTAGCCATTGTCACAGGAGGTGCCTCTGGATTAGGAAAATCAAGTGCTATTTTATTGGCACGCGAAGGAGCAAAAATAGTAATAACAGATTTGGATGAAGAAAACGGAAATAAAGTAGTCCAACAAATCAAGAACGATGGCGGTGAAGCCATATTTATAAAACAAGATGTATCCAAAGAAGATCAATGGAAAAAGGTAATCGAGACTACGCTCAAAACCTTTGGCAAGCTAAATATCCTAGCTAATGCTGCTGGTATAGCAATCGGTAAAAACGTGGAAGATATCACGCTTGCAGACTGGAAAAAACTTTTAAGCATCAATTTAGATGGCAGTTTCCTAGGTACCCAATACGGTATTAAGGCTATAAAAGAAAGCGGAGAAGGTGGCTCAATCATTAACTTTTCTTCAATTGAAGGCCTTATTGGCGATCCCAATTTTGCTGCATATAACGCAAGTAAGGGTGGTATAACTTTATTTACCAAGTCTGCTGCACTTCATTGCGCGAAACAGGGTTATGGCATCCGTGTCAATTCCATTCATCCAGCCTATATATGGACACCAATGGTAGAAAATTTCCTAAAAGCCCAAGGTGATGTGGAGGAGGGCAAAAAGCAGTTAGAAAGTCTACATCCAGTTGGACACCTTGGAGAACCAGATGACATAGGTTATGGTGTCGTTTATCTAGCTTCGGATGAATCAAAATTTATGACCGGTTCTGAATTGGTAATAGATGGTGGTTACACAGCACAATAACAGAAGAATATAAAATTCAAAAATTATGAAAAATATACTCGTACCCACCGATTTCTCTGAAAACTGCACTAAAGCTGCACATCTAGGGATTAAAATGGCAAAAACATACAATGCAGAAATACACTTTTTGCATCAGATGACCACACCTGTAGATTGGGTAAAATTAGATAAACTCAAAGAAAAGCGTTATCCAGAAACCTTAAAGCAGATAGGTACTGCAAAGGCTAATTTACGTGAACTCGAAAAAATAGCAGAACACGAAGGTCTTAAATGCCGAACTTTTCTACAATTCGATTCAGGACAAAAAGATATTTTGGAACATTCTGGTCATTTCCACCACGATTTCATCATTACAGGAAGTAGCGGTACCAAAGGCCGTGTAAGGGAGATAACGGGCAGTAATGTTGAAAAAATTGTAAGAAAGGCAAATGCGCCAATTATTGTGGTAAAAGAGGATGAAGTAACGTTTCCTTTTAAGAATATTCTATTTGTCTCTTCTTTTGAAGAAGATGTGAGTCATCCGTTTCAAGCTGTGCTTTCCATAGCTGAAAAATGTGATGCTAAAATTCATTTGTTACGCATTAATACAGAAACAGACTTTAATAGTATCAACGCTGGATTAAACCCTGTCAAGCTATTTCTTGAAAAGTTTCCCACCTTAAAAAACTTTTCTATGAACGTTCACAACGAATCGTCAGTAGAAGAAGGTATCAATACATTTCTAAAACATCAGCCCGCAGATTTAATTGCAATGAGTACCCACGGAAAGACAGGATTTTTGAGTTTATTTTCAAAAAGCATTGCAGAAGGCGTAACTAATCATTCAGAACTACCTGTGATGACCATACATATTAAAAAATGAAAGATTCAATCAACATAGTGAAATATTCTGGCGACGTGGTTCCTTTTGATGTGGATAAACTTATCAATTCCTTAAGACGTGCACAAGCTAGTGAAGAATTGATTCAGCAAATTGTTGACCAAGTTGAAAACAAAATATATGAAGGCATTACCACTAAAAAAATCTACCAGATGGCATTTAAAATACTTAAAGGCAAATCACGTGTAAGTGCCTCAAAGTATAAGCTCAAAAAAGCATTGATGGAATTAGGTCCTTCTGGTTTTCCTTTTGAAAAGTTAGTAGGCAAACTATTGGCACACGAAGGATTTTCAACACAGGTTGGTGTGATTGTACAGGGTAATTGCGTTCAGCACGAAATAGATGTGATAGCGCAAAAAGACAATAATCATTATATGATTGAATGCAAATACCACAGTGACCAAGGTAGGGTTTGTAATGTGAAAATCCCCTTATACATCCATTCAAGATTTTTGGATGTGGAAAAACAATGGGAACGCCAAAAAGGTCACGAGGATAAACTTCATAAGGGAGGTGTATATACCAATACACGATTTACCACCGATGCTGTGCAATATGGTAAATGCGTGGGATTATTATTAACAAGTTGGGATTACCCGATGGGAAACGGTTTAAAAGACAGAATAGACAAGTTGGGACTGCACCCTTTAACGGCATTGACTACCCTGACCAAAGCCGAAAAAACAAAGTTATTGGATACAGGCATCGTGCTCTGCAAAGAGCTTCACGAAAAACCTGCGTTATTGGAACAGATAGGAATTGATAAAAAAAGACACAAAAAGATTTTAGAAGATTCAGAAGCACTATGTAAAAGCACTTGAGAATTAATAATATAAAAGTTCAACAATCTTAAAAACAAAAATTATGAAAACAGATGAACTGCAAAAACGGAACAGCATAGATTTAGAGCCATTTTACCAAGCATTGGAAGATGATTCAAAACTACTTGAAGAAGCCCTTGAAATATTATTGGGGATGGTAAACTTTGAACCTAAATCCGTAAAGAAATTGGCGCTTCTTATCAAAGAGGATTCCCGCAATCTATATAATGAAATAGCGGAATTGAGCAAATCAAACCAAGATAAAGGAAACACGCCTTCCTGCTGTGGTGGAAACTAAATAAATACTATAAAGATGAAAAACAATAAAATAAACATCCACTTTTTAGGAGCGGCAGGTACAGTAACTGGCTCAAAATATTTAGTGGATACAGGAGATAAAAAAATACTGATAGACTGCGGACTTTTTCAAGGGTTAAAAGAATTACGACTCAAAAACTGGGAATATCCACCCGTGGAAGTTTCAGAAATTGATATGGTATTGCTTACTCACGGCCATTTAGACCATACTGGCTATCTACCGCGATTAGTCAAGCAAGGGTTCAAAGGACCTATTTATGGCACCAATCCCACGTTAGATATTGCTAAAATCATTTTGAATGATAGTGCAAAAATTCAAGAACAGGAGGCCGAACGTGCCAACAAAGAAGGTTATTCCAAACATAGTCCTGCTGAACCATTGTACGATTTAAAAGATGCTGAAAAAACCTTTCCACATTTTAAGAACGTTCCACAATCCCAATGGATATCATTATTTGATGGTATCAAGGCGCGGTTTCAGTATAACGGACATATCCTTGGTGCAACTTTTATCGAGTTGGATGTACACGGAAAACGTTTTGTTTTTTCAGGAGATATTGGAAGAACCAATGATTTATTGCTTTATCCACCTCTGAAACCCAAAAAAGCAGATGTGCTTTTCATTGAATCCACTTATGGAGGAAGATTTCATCCTGACGAAGCGGAAGCACTTCCGCAGATTGAAAAATTGGTCAACGACACTAATAATAGAGGCGGAAGCCTATTTGTCCCAAGCTTTTCAGTAGAACGTGCCCAACTGATGATGCTTATTTTTTGGAAGTTACTGAAGGAAAAGAAAATCCCAAAAGTACAAATGATAATGGACAGCCCAATGGGAGCTAGTGTATTGGAATTGTTTCATCGTACAAGAGATTGGCACAGATTGGAAGACAATGAATGTGATGAAATGTGTTCACATTTTACAGTCGTAAGCAGTTATCGGGAAACTATGGAATTGCGAACAGACAACAAACCAAAAATCGTAATTGCTGGAAGTGGAATGCTTACCGGTGGCAGGATGCTCAACTACCTTGAAACTCAAGCACAAAACCCAAATAACACCCTGCTTTTTGTAGGCTATCAAGCTGAAGGCACTCGTGGAAGAAAGCTATTGGAAGGCCAAAAAGAATTAAAAGTGTATGGGAAAACGGTATCCCTTCAAATGGAAGTAGCCGAAATTCAAGGCCTCTCTGCACACGCAGACCACGCTGAATTAATTGATTGGATGAGCAAAATAAAAAATAAGCCAGCGCGAATTTTTATTGTGCACGGAGAAAAAGAAGGTGCGGAAGCACTTCAAAAAGGAATAAAGGAAACTTATGGATGGGATGCGGAAATCCCACAACTCTATAATATTGAAGAAATAGAATAGGCTTTTGAAATTTTGAAAATTTAAACACTATGGAACAACACTCAAACATTCTAAAATACAAACATCTGGGTATTTATACCCAGAACGAAAATGTGGTGTATATGCGTGAAGATTGCCACGTCTGTATTTCCGAAGGTTTTGAAGCACTTACAAGAATAAGGATTTCAAAGGCAACCCATTCAATTGTAGCAAGCCTCAACATTATAAATTCAGATATGCTGTTGCCCAACGAAATTGGACTATCAGATGCAGCTGCAAAAAAGCTAAATGTTTCAGACAATGACACTTTGTATGTTTCACATTTAGAACCTATTGAATCTTTAAGTCACGTTAGGGCAAAAATCTATAACAAAAAACTGGATTATAAGGCCTATAACAACATCATAACCGATATCGTGGAAGGCGATTATTCCAACATCCACCTTTCGGCATTTATTACTGCCTGTGCTGGCGACCGAATGGATATTGATGAAATAAGTGACCTTACTAAAGCAATGATTGCTTCCGGAAAGCAACTGAACTGGAACAAGGATATCGTGGTCGACAAGCATTGCATTGGTGGATTGCCTGGCAATAGAACAACACCATTGGTCGTTGCCATTGTTGCCGCGTATGGTCTTACTATGCCAAAAACATCCTCACGGGCAATCACTTCGCCAGCAGGCACAGCAGATACAATGGAAGTATTGACCAATGTTACGCTCTCTTCCGAGGAAATAAAGACTGTAGTAGAAAAAGAAGGCGGATGTTTTGTTTGGGGAGGCACGGCGCAGTTAAGTCCTGCCGATGATGTGCTCATCAAAATTGAAAAAGCCTTGGATATTGATAGTGAAGGGCAGCTCATTGCTTCGGTACTCTCTAAAAAAGCAGCAGCTGGTTCCACTCACGTGGTCATTGATATTCCCGTGGGTGAAACCGCCAAGGTTCGCAGTACCGAAATGGCTCAAAAACTAAAAAATCATATGGAAACCGTTGGGACATCTGTTGACTTGAATGTAAAAGTTGTAGTTACGGATGGCACGCAGCCTGTTGGAAGGGGTATCGGTCCAACATTAGAAGCCATAGATATATTAAAAGTTTTGAAAAATGAGGAAGATGCACCTAAAGACTTAACAGAAAGAGCATTGCTTTTAGCTACTGAACTATTAGAACTTTCTGGAAAAGTAGAAAAAGGAAAGGGACTGGAAACCGCACGTGAAATTCTCAAATCTGGTCAGGCTTATAAAAAATTCCTTGCTATTTGTAATGCGCAAGGTCGCTTTTCAAAACCTGTTTTAGCACCCTATAAAACCGAAATTAGAGCAGAAAACTCTGGGGTTTTAAAGCGCATAGATAATAGAAAGATAGCAAAACTCGCCAAGCTTTCCGGCGCACCGCAGTCTAAATCGGCAGGGATTCTTTTGAATGTCCATTTAAATGAAAAAATTGAAATAGACCAATTATTATATACCATATATGCTGAATCCAAAGGCGAACTCAACTATGCTCTGGAATATAAAAACAACCATAACGACATCCTAACTATAATTTAAAAAACTATGAAAACAATATTATTCAGTCTTCCCGGAAATGAAGAACTCACAGAACTTATGGCTACAAAAATGGATGCTGAAGTGGGCAAAGCCACTTTGCGTAAATTCCCTGACGGGGAATCGTACACACGTATATTATCTGATGTTAAAGATAAATGTGTGGTACTGGTATGCACCTTACACGAACCAGATGAAAAACTGTTGCCGCTTTATTTTCTAAGTCACACAGCCAAATCATTAGGCGCTATGTGTACCTGTTTGGTAGCACCCTATTTGGCGTATATGCGGCAGGACAAAGTATTTAATGAAGGTGAAGGAGTGACTTCTGGTTTCTTCGGAAAATTGATTTCTGGTTTTGCCGATAGCATTACCACGGTTGACCCTCACTTGCACAGAATTAGTTCGTTAGGGGAAGTGTATCAAATTCCAAATAAAGTGATTCACGCTGCCGACGCAATTTCAGAATGGATTAAAGAAAATATCGAAAACCCGGTACTTATCGGACCTGATTCTGAAAGTGAACAATGGGTATCAGAAGTCGCCAAAAATGCAGGAGCACCATTTACGGTATTACAAAAGGTGCGTCACGGTGACCGTGATGTAGAAGTCTCTGTTCCCGATGTGGATATATATAAAGATGCTACACCCATTTTGGTAGATGATATTATTTCCACAGCCCGAACAATGATTGAAACCGTACAACATCTTAAAAAAGCAGGAATGAAACCACCTATTTGTGTAGGCATTCACGCCGTTTTTTCAGGAAACGCCTATCAAGATTTATTGGATTCCGGAGTAGAAAAAATAGTGACTTGTAATACCATCCCACACTCTTCAAATGGAATAGATTTAAGTGATATTATGGCAAAAGAGGTAAAAAAATTAATGCACCATATATGAGAAAACAAGGCTTTATAGTACTAATCACTTTATTAAGCATCACAATGACTGGACAAACTGAAATGCTCATTGGGCAGATTTCAGGCAGAGTTGTTATTCGGGAAAACTTTGATAAAGAAGGTGATTTTCTCAATAAACAAACTTTTGAAGCTGGAGAAACAATAAAGGAAAATGGATATTATGAAATAAAGGTAGTTACAGAATTGTTTGACAAAAACAAACAATCAACCGATAAATACACTACTACCTACCGTTGTGAGCCAGATGACGCCAATGTAATGATAATGGCTTTTCCGTTTTCCAAGCCAAAATCAAAAGAAACCGAAATTAATACCATTTCTGAAAATTTTAAAAAGCTCTACGATTTACAAAACTTGAAAGATATTAAATTGGAAATGAGTTTTGACTCGGGCTTGTTAAACTTTTTTGGTTCCAAAAGCATCATAAAAATTTATGACCGAAAATTAGAGGATGGGAAAAACACTATAAAATCAAAAATTAATATTAAAGCCTATGCCTGGGGAATTCGCATTAAGCAACTCAATTATACCGTTATCGAAAAATTAAATGAAAAAGGTTTATTGACTTTTCAGAAATTTTCAGAAGCAGATAACAGCTATTTTACAATAAACTATAAATAAAGACAGATGAAAAATTACGATACACTTTCTGAAGCCATAAACGATTTACAGGGAAATGGCTATACATATGATTTTAACCTAAAACCAGAATGTTTGGAGTGTGCCTCACTAAAAATTGAAATACACCCAGAAGATTTTAATGTTGACGAGATGCATCGTTTTGAGGGTATGAGCAGTACCGACGATAATAGTGTGCTTTATGCTATTTCATCAAAAAATGGGATTAAAGGACTTTTGGTAGATGCCTATGGCGTCTATGCCGAAAACATTTCGGAAGCTATGAGAAAAAAATTACGATAACACTTAAACAAGACAATAATGGAAAATCACGAACACCACAATCACGATGAAATGGACCATTCTAAAATGGACCATTCGAAGATGAAACACAAAAAAGAAGACCATTCTAAAATGAACCACAAAGGTGGAGACCATTCTGGCCACAATCCAGGGCACGGAGAACACGGGCACGACCATCATAAAATGATGATTGCCGATTTTAGAAAACGGTTTTGGGTAACCCTTGTACTTACTATTCCCATACTGTTCTTCTCGCCGATGATTCAGGACTTTTTTGGATATGAGTTTTTGCTTCCCGGAAATCCATATATCCTTTTTGCACTTTCCACAATCGTATATTTCTATGGTGGTTGGCCATTTTTAAAAGGATTCTGGTCTGAAATCAAAAAAGGTGCGCCAGGGATGATGACCTTGATTTCTATGGCCATTACCGTGGCTTACGTTTATAGTTCGGCAACCGTGTTCGGCTTAGAAGGAGTTGATTTTTTCTGGGAACTGGCTACCCTTATCGCTATTATGTTGGTAGGACATTGGATAGAGATGAAAAGCGTCTTGGGAGCATCAAAGGCCTTACAGCTTTTGGTAAGTATGATGCCCGCAGAAGCCCATAGGGTAAAGGATGATACCATAGAAGATATTCCGTTGGAAGATTTGTTAAAAGATGATGTGATTTTGGTTAAACCAGGTGAAAAAGTTCCTGCTGATGGGATTATAGTAGACGGTTCAAGTTACCTGAACGAATCTATGCTTACAGGCGAATCCAAACCTGTAAAAAAAGATGAAAACGATAAGGTTATTGGTGGTTCGGTAAATGGTAACAGTATCTTAAAAGTAAAGGTTGAGCATACTGGAAAAGATAGCTATCTCAACAAGGTCATCAAAATGGTCGAAGAAGCGCAAAAAACCAAATCAAAAATGCAAAACCTCTCGGATAGAGCTGCAAAATGGCTTACCTATATCGCATTAGGTATTGGTTTTGGAACATTAGCGGTATGGCTGATTTTAGGCTTTCCATTTGTCTATGCTTTAGAAAGAATGGTTACCGTTATGGTCATTGCTTGTCCACACGCATTAGGTCTTGCCATACCACTTGTGGTTGCTATTTCTACTGCTGTTTCAGCTCAAAACGGGTTATTAATTCGAAATAGGACAGCTTTTGAAGAATCCCGAAAAATATCAGCTTTATTGTTTGATAAAACGGGAACATTGACCAAAGGCGATTTTGGCGTTACTCGAATTGAGTCTGTTAGCGAAACTTATTCATCTGAAGAAATTTTAAGGCTTTCGAGTGCATTGGAACAAAGTTCGGAACATCCTATCGCCGTAGGTATTATTAAAAAAGTTAAAGAAGACAATATTACAATCCCAAAGCCTGAAAACTTTAATGCGATCACTGGTAAAGGTGTAGAGGCAAATGTAGAAGGAAAGCAAGTAAAAGTGGTTAGCCCTGGTTATTTAAGGGATGAAAAAATAACTATTCCTGAAGATGCTTATAGTGACGCTGCTGAAACTGTTGTATTTGTATTAATTGAAGGACAACTAGCAGGATACATTGCGCTTGCTGATGAAATAAGACCTGAATCTGCGGAAGCTATAAAAATATTTAAAAAGAATAATATCAAAGTTTTGATGGCAACTGGGGATAACGAAAAAACAGCCAAAGCTGTGAGTGAAAAATTAGGGTTGGATGGCTATTATGCCGAAGTGCTACCACACCAAAAAGTAGAAATTGTAGAAGAGTTGCAAAACAAAGGAGAGTTTGTGGCTATGACTGGAGATGGCGTAAACGATGCGCCCGCACTTGCCAAAGCTGATGTAGGAATCGCTGTTGGTTCTGGTACTGATGTAGCCGCCGAAACAGCCGATATTATATTGGTAAATAGCAATCCACAAGATATTGCAAACCTAATTTTGTTCGGAAAGGCTACGTACAATAAAATGATTCAGAACCTAATATGGGCAACTGGGTATAATGTGGTGGCCATTCCATTAGCTGCAGGTGTTCTATACTCTTCTGGCTTTGTTTTAGGGCCAGCTGTAGGAGCGGTATTTATGAGTTTGAGTACAATTATAGTGGCTATTAATGCGCAATTATTGAAGCGAAAAATCGGTAAAAAATAAATGGATAGAAAAGAAAAACTCAACAGGATATTTTTAATTCTATTGAGTTTGTTTGTAGTGATGTTGGGCTATGGTATATTATTGCCAACCCTTCCTTACTATACCGAAAGATTAGCTTTAAAAGACAATCTTGACACCGACCTTATCAATTTCCATATTGGATTGCTCACAAGCATTTATCCATTTTTTCAGTTACTATTCGTAGTGGTTTGGGGAAAACTATCGGACAGATACGGCAGGAAACCTATTATCATTTGTGGACTAATCGGTTTTGTAATTATGCAATTACTTACTGGCCTAGCCACATCCTTGACAATGCTATATATTGCTCGAATTTTTGGTGGAATTTTTACGTCATCAGTTATTCCAGTTAGCAATGCATATTTAAGTGATATTACATCTGAAAAACGTAGAACAAAAATAATGGCCTGGTCTGGTGTTGCCATTAGCTCTGGTGTTATTTTTGGCCCTGTCATTGGCGGCTTTCTGTCCCAAACTGATATTCATATAAAATATACATTAGGCCTGCTACATTTAGACCGATTTTCAGTGCCCTTTTTATTCGCTGCACTACTAGGATTGATTGTCCTTTTGGTTGTGATGAAATGGTTAAAAAACACCGCTCGCGTACATAAGTTCACAACACGAAAAGTGAGTTTGCGGTTCACATTTACTAAATATTTTATCGTATTACTAGTGCTTTCGTTTGTCTTCCAATTTGTGGTGACGCTATTTGAAACTGTCTTTTCAATCTACGGAAAAGATGAATTAGGATTTAATAGTAATCAAGTTGGTTTTGGTTTTATGCTATGTGGTTCAATAATGGCTGTTTTACAACCAGTGTTCGCTACTTATGGAGAGAAGTTTTTATCAACAAAGAAACAAATTGCTTTAGGGTCACTAATATCTGGTTTATCCTTGATTGCCTTTCCATTTTTTAACAATGAATTTTTAGTCTATGGATTAATCGTTGTTTTTGCTGCTGGAGGCGCTATGGTAACACCAAATTTGCTCTCTGCGGTTTCATTGATATCAAAGAAAAATACTGGTAGGAATATTTCTATTCAGAGTTCGACCAATAGTATTGGTCAGATTTTAGGCCCCGTTTTAGGAACTTGGCTGATTGCAGGCGGTTTTTACTATCCTTTCATAATTGCTGGTAGCATTGTTTTGCTCGCTATTGGTTGTCTGTTCTTTTTTAAAAATCCCCCATAAAAAGATATAACATACAAACATTACTTATTAATAATTAACCCAAATCTAAAGCCCCAAAAATATTTTGCATAAGTTAATTCATAAAATACTAGACAATTACAAAGAGGAAATAAAAGTAGTTGAGGAATCTAATCTAAACGATTTCAACAATGTTGAACAAGGTATTTCTATTTCAAGACAATACTTGCAGAAATTACGCATCTGTGTAAGGGAAAATGAATTCGTAGATAAACAGAATGAAATAATATTCTTTAAAAAGCATAAACCCCACATCTATAGCAGACTGAAATTTTATGCCAAACTCTACAATTTCTTGATAAATAGACCTGCGGGAACAATAAAATCTCAACAGGAATTTATTGATTCAGAAATAAATAGGCTACAAGAAAGTAATCGACGAAATATAGATTTCATTAAATATTATAGAGAGGATTCTGAACTTCTGGATGAATTCTATTTTCTGCGAGGAAATGATAAAATTAGCTTGGTATCAAACACTTCTCATTTTTATACAGATGCTGAATTTTCCACAAGCCACGATAATGCAATTGCCAAAATTATGGCCTATGACCTATTAATAAGCCATTACGTTGAAGAGTTAAGTAATTTAAGGGATTTGTCATACGGCATACCGAATAAGCTGAATACTCTATCAAACGGTGAGCGACTTGGTTGGACTGCTTCAAAAACAGACCTGATTGAGTTAATTTATGCATTACAGGCATCTGGCGCAATAAAAAGTGGTACAGCTGGTATTAAAGAAATGGCATCAGCTTGTGAAGATATTTTTGAACTTAATCTTGGTAACGTTTATAGAACTTTTCTCGAAATAAGAGAACGGAAAATCGACCAAACCAAGTTTATTGATAGACTAAAAGCAACACTTTTAAGGCGAATGGAAGAAACGGACGGTTGATATTTTCATTTTTAAAAATGTTAAATTTCTTCCCAAGTTGGGTCTTACTTGGGAAAAAATAAAATTAATTTTATCTATTATCATTTGGCAAAGATGATTTTAAGTGACACCTCTAAATCAAACCAATTTAAACCATTGAAAATGAGTAAATAAAAACACCCTACTTGGGTACAACTTGGGATTAAAATCCAATAAACCATCCCAAATTTGTAGAACGAAAGTCAAATCAGGTCAGGGACTATCAAATTAGTTGAAATCGATACGATAGTCCCTTTCTTTAAAACCGTTCTATTATGCCAGCAAATATTATTACCACCGACGACCTTCGAGAATTTAAAATGGAATTGCTCGATGACATCAAGAATCTTCTATCTAAACAAGCAACTGGAAAACTCAAGAAATATTTAAAATCTTCCGAGGTAATGGACTTGCTTCAAGTCAGTCCAGGTACATTACAGAATCTTCGCATCAATGGAACGTTGCCATACACAAAAGTTGGGGGCATTATCTACTATGATGCAGAGGAAATTCAAGGTGTAATGAACTCAAATCGAGTGCAGCACAAGCAAAATTCTTAAAAGATGAACTATATAAAGCTACTTAATGCGGCTTTTGAAAAGTTCTATTTTGATGACCGCCTTAACCCATCCCATATCAGTTTGTATATGGCGCTATTCCAAGAATGGAACAGTTGCCGCTTTATGGATGAATTTTATGTAAACCGTCGCGATTTGATGCGATGTGCTAAAATAGGTTCTAAGTCTACATATCACAGATGCATCGTCGAGTTAGATTCTTGGCAATACTTAACCTATTTCCCTTCCAACAATCCCTACAAAGGCAGCAAAATAAAGATGGCCATTATTGGGACAAGTGATGAACCGGTTGTGGGACAGTACAATCCCATATTAGAACAACTTGCGGAACAGTACCATCCCAGAGGTGTACCGCTTGAGGGACACCACCATCCCAAAAATGGACAGGTTGTGAACCAACACCGTCCCATAGATGGACAAGCATTGGTATCTAATACAAACAATATCAAACAAGAAAACTATATAAAACAACCAAAGGGCTGGCAGGCCGTTTTTATTTTTTTTGAAGAAAAAGGTTTTGATGCTGATGAAGCTAAAAAATTCTATGAGCATTACCAGACCAGAAATTGGCAAACTGGCGATGGCAAGGAAATCAGAGATTGGCGAGCCGTAGCCATCAACTGGATGGACAGAACCGAAATATTCGACGAGGAAAACAAACCAAACAAAAAACAAGCGTCCCAAATCAAGGACAACTTGCGAACCACTAAAAACAAAGATTATGGACAACCCCTCTAAAATAACCGAAGGTGGCGTGGAATATTCGCTCGGAAAATTTGATGGTAAAAGTGTGATCTATGATTTTTCAAAAATCTTGATTTACCTAAATGCCAAAGGCAAACTTTTGTTTGGCGAAAAGTTTAGGATATATGATGAAGACAAGGATATTTTGCTGAAGCTCTGTTCCTACTTCATCAAGGATAAAGACAACTGTGAGACTTATGGTATTGACATTGACAAAGGCATTCTACTTTCCGGACCCGTTGGCTGCGGCAAAACCAGTTTGATGAAATTGTTGCGCCATTTGGTTCCACTACAAAGACCTTACGAAATGATTCCCTGCCGGAATGTAACCTTCAGTTTCAACCATCTTGGGTTTAAAACGGTTGAAGAGTATGGTAATACCAAATTTTACTGTTTTGATGATTTAGGTGTGGAACCATCTGGTAGATTCTACGGAAAGGATTTGAACGTAATGGGCGAAGTGCTCTTATCCCGATACGAGCTTTACTTACAAACCAAACACAAAATCAAGACGCACGCCACAACCAATCTCAATGCTGAAGAACTGGAAGAACGCTATGGTAATCGTGTGCGTAGCCGAATGCGAGAACTTTTTAATTTGATTGCTTTTGATACTAAAGCTGGGGATAAACGGAAGTGAATTTAAGGTATGGCTTTTTAACAACAATTTTTATTTTCTTGAATCGGCGGACAAGCCACAGTACCATAAGAACAGAATACACAACAATCCCCTTCTTTTGGTTTCAGAACCGTTTTGCAATTCTCACATTCATAAAAGAATTGACAGGCGGTGGTTGGCATTTCTTCAGCCTTTTTGTGGCCGCATTCTGGACAGGTAATCGTAGATTTTAATTGAATCTTCATTATTCTATTATTTTGTACCCCGTGCTTTCTATAGCTTTTCGGATTGTGGGCAAATCGGTTTTGGTCTTGTCAAATTCCACTATGGTATTAGCATTTTCGTAGCTGGCTTTGATAGAAATAATTCCGTCCAATTTATTGACTTCGCTTTCTACGTGTGCCTCACAACCTGCACAGGTCATTCCAGCGACTTCAAAAGTCTGTTTTTTGATATTGGATTGAGAGACATAGACGATATCCTTGGCGGGCTGTGCATAAAATAGATTGGAATAGTACGGGAAGGCCAGCATCAATGCGGCGAATAGTGTTACTATCAATAAGAACCGTTTGGATTGCCAAAACGATGGTTTCGCATCATCTTCACAGGCGCAATCTATTTCTTCCTGTGTTTTCGGTCGTAGTTTCTGGTACCAGGCAAAGACCAAAACAATAATGGTCAAGCCGATAAGATAGGGTCTAAATGGCTCGACCCAAGAGAATGTAGATGCAATTCCGCTTGTTCCAGCAATTAATGCCAAGACAGGGGATATACAACATATTGATGCTGCAACTGCGGTAAAAATGCCGGTATAGGCCGCGGTATTTGAAGTTTTATTCGGTGCCATAATGTAAACTTTCTAAGCTGTTTTCTTTCTTGCTGAAATTGAATTGAAAATTCCATTCAAAACATTGTCCTCACTCTTTACCAGCGAATAATACAATGTTTGCCCTTCACGTCTCGATGTAATAATTCCCGCATCCTTCATTTTACGGATATGTTGGGATACGGCAGGAACACTCATTTCAAGAATGTCAGCAATATCGCAAGGACACAGTTCATTCTCTATGTTCAATAGAAATAGAATTTTCAGTCGTACCTCGCTTCCCGCAAGAGACAAAATTTTGCTTATTGCTTCTAAGCTACCTGAAGAATTCTCTATGGTTTCCTTACATCTCGATATTTGCTTCTTGTCTGCTTCGTTCCGTGTACAGGTTATTTCCAAGCTCATCTTTTTTGATTTAAAGTGGCCACAAATATATCATTATTATATTATTTAAGCAAATACTTAAATACACTATTGAATAAATTGTTTTTTATAATGTGTAGATAATAAACTTAGGTAATCTAACTTCTAAAGGATTTGTACAGTAAAATAACTTCTGAAACACATTGTAAAACAATGTCCTTCAAGCTCTTCGTTAACTCTAAAAAAATATCTTTCATAATTCTATTGATTTTTGAATGGATAATAATATCGATAGTGCGATACGCTCAATATTGTGGTTGTCTGAGATATAGCTTTCTTCATCCCAATTGGATAAAAAGCCCAATTCTATTAATATGGCAGTACAATAATCTGCTGTTTCCCTTAGCACCTGAAAGTTCGCAAACTTCACACCTCTGCTATCATAGCCTATTGCTTCACAAAGTGCACTTTCAATTTGATAGCCCATAAAAACCGATGCTTTTGAGAATTTTTCTTGTTTTCTTGAAGCGTAAACTTCAATACCTCTTGCATCCGGATTATCGGAATGATTGCAATGCAAAGACACAAACAAATCAGCATTTAAGGCTTTGGTCAGTTTAGTCCTGTCCGATAATGATATTAAAGTGTCTTTGTACCTGGTCAAATAAATATCGAGTGGTTTTTCTAAGTCGTTATTTAACCTTAAAATCTCATTTGCAATGGACAAAACCACATCCTTTTCTTGGATGTTATTTATGCCAATTGCACCTGTATCTTTTCCACCGTGTCCAACGTCAATTATTATTCGTTTTTGAGCACTCGTTTCCTGTCCAAGAATGAAGCACATTTTCAGAACCAAAATCACAAAACTGACGTTTTTGAGCAGATTTTTCATTTTCAATTTTCGGGTTATCAACATTTTTCCTTTAAAAATTCATAGAATTTGATGTCAAATAACAGCAACGGAATTCAAACAATATCAAATAATATTTTATTCACAATTATTTGATTTTCAATTATTTATGTTCAAATATATGTAAATTTCCAATAACGAAAATGAACCAAAAATTTAAACTGTTCCGTTATGAAAAAATCACACTATTTAGCATCCATTCTTTCGCTCTTATCCACTTCGCTTTTTGCTCAAATTGGTGGCATTGAAGATTCAGTTAACGATGTAGGCGATACCATCAGAACTATTTTTCCAATACTACTCGGTGTAATCTTCCTTGTAGGTTTCCTGTTCAACGCAGGACATTTTTTTGGGGAAAATGCAGATTTAAAAAAGGGGATTACCCGAGTTTTAGTATTTGTATTGATTGCAGGTGCAGTAGTCGGAATCTTTACTTACCTAATAGGAATCGTTGTATAAATGAAACGGTTCGAGGTCTATAAAAACATCAGGAAAAGGGCGGTCATTTTTGGGTTGCCCATTTCCCTGTTTGCCTTGATGATGGTTTCTATTTTGGCTTCGTTGCTCATCATCATCTTCTCTTTCAGCTTTGGGATAATAATAGGTGTGTTGGTATTCAATGCTTCCCTATATGTGGCTTTGACACGGATAGCACACAATCCACAGCTTTTCCAAATGGCAAAGGCATTTCCGCAAATCATTAGTAACAAAAGAAACTCTGGCTTCGATTATGAACAAAATTAACCTTTCGGCATATCAACCTATTGTAGATATTCAAGATAATATCGTATTTGCCAATAATGGCAACGTAGTCTTGTGCTATAAAGGTAATCTACCAGAAATCTATTCGCTTTCTGAAAAGGATTTTGAGGATATGCACGGTGCTTGGTTTCAGGCTTTGAAGTCGCTGCCAGTTGGTACTGTGGTTCATAAGCAGGATATCTATTTAAAGAAATCCTATTCTTCAGAACAACTTCCGAATACAACCTTTTTGGAAAAAGCAACTCACGAGCATTTTAAAGGTCGTGGGCATATCGAGCACAGCTGTTATTTATTCTTCATCTTGACCAAGAACAAAGCGCTCAACAATCCGAAATATGTCAATCCCTTCAGAAAAGTTTCAAAAAGCATAGTTCAGGAATTGGACGACAACATTAAGAGTTTCGCCAACTCGGTAAGTGATTCCATTTCCTTTATCAACAACAGTCGAAAGATGGATTTTGTTTGGCTTAAAGCGGAAGAAATACAGCAACTGACAAGTGCCTATTTCAATGGCTTCAATGAAGGTTACGATACCGATATTCTACTGGACAAAAAAAGCGTCAATATTGGCGAAAACCATTTTGATGCCCTTGCCATCAACAGCGAACTGTGCTTTGGCGAAAGTGTACAGAGTAGCAAAACCAATGAGAAATTCACTTCTGATGATTTTGTGTTTCATCAAGGGTTTATTGATGGCTTAGGGCTTACGCTTAATGAGAACCATATCGTCAACCAAATCCTATATCTCGATGACAAACAGAAGTGGCGCAAGCTACTGGATAAAAAGATTGAGGAACTCAACAAAAGTTCCAACTTCGGTTCGCAGAATAAAGTGGTTCTTGGCAAAATCCAGCACATTCTTGACCAAATCAATGCCGATGATAATGCACGAATCATCCGTGGTCATCTCAATATTGTCTATTGGGCGAAAGAAGCTAAAGAGCTCGACAAAATAACTTCAAAAATAAAGACCGAATTTAAGGAATTGGATATCATACCATACTATCCAAGAGGCGAAGAACGTAAGAATTATATCCTAAACAGTTACTGCTGTTTTTCGTCCAATTTCTCGAACAACGATTTGTATGTAACGGATTTAAAACACGCGCTTTGCCTGTTCATCAATAACACCAATTACAAAAGCGATCCTACCGGAATCATCTTCAACGACCGTGAGCATAACATTCCTGTTTTAAAG
This sequence comes from Sediminibacter sp. Hel_I_10, assembly GCF_000688335.1. NCBI lineage: Bacteria > Pseudomonadati > Bacteroidota > Flavobacteriia > Flavobacteriales > Flavobacteriaceae > Sediminibacter > Sediminibacter sp. Hel_I_10. The sequence goes on along the minus strand of NZ_JHZX01000001.1, from coordinate 2,549,425 downwards.
GATGTTTGGGATGAAAAAAAGAAACGAATTAAAGCAAGGAACTTTGCCATTTTTGCACCAACGGGCGAAGGCAAATCGTTTTTGGCCAATAACATATTACGTCAGTATTTTGAAAGTGGCGTTCGCTTGGTCATCATAGACCTCGGTGGATCCTACACCAAGTTTGCCAAACTCTACCCTGAAAAATATACGGTGCTTCGCTATGAAAGCGGAAAGAACTTGGGCATCAATCCTTTTTATATAAGTGATACAAATGACCTCACACCTGAGCGACTGGAAGACCTATCCGTCTTTCTGTTTGAATTGTTTGCTTCAGACTTAAAGGTTACCAAAGCACAATCGGTATCGGTCAAAAAGATACTGCGCCACTATTATGATAGTACTTCAGAAAATCACTCTTTAGATGGATTTTACAGTTTTATAGAAAGGAATCAGAAGGATCTTCTGGACACCTTAAAAATCCATCCCGACTACTTCAATGTCACGAGCTTCTTGCACGTAATGTCAGAATATGTCGGCGATGGTCTATATAGCTTTCTTTTTGAAGTAAGCGAAGACCAGACTTATAAAATCGAAGACAAACGCTTGATTGTCTTTGAACTCGATGAAGTTAAGGACAATAAGGAAATCCTGTCTGTGATGCTCAAGCTCATCAAGTCTGCCATTCAAAGAACTATTTGGAAGAACAGAGCTGAAAAGGGAATCATCCTTTTTGATGAGTTTGCCAAGCAATTGAAGTTTGAAAACGTGTTGGAAAGTGTAGAATTCTACTATCAAGCCATACGTAAACAAAACGGTGCTATTGGGATTATTCTTCAGTCGATAAATCAGCTTCCTAACAATTCAACATCGGCAAGCATACTGGAAAACACACAGGTCATTTATAGTCTGAACAATGAAAAAGGATATGACGAAGTGGTCAAAAGACTCAACCTATCCAGCCACGACCTTAACCAACTGAAATCCATCAAGAACAATCTTTCCGGTCCACGCAAGTACACCGAAATGTTTATCAAAATTGGTAGGGAAAGTAATATTTTCCGCTTAGAAGTTCCGAAGGAAGTGTATGCAGCTTACTTGACCGATGGACAAGAAAATGAAGAAATAATGAAGCTCTACAATGAGCATCACGATATGGAAAAAGCAATAATTCAATTCACATCTAAAACATAATATTATGAAGACAAAAATCAAAATTTTAGTAATGACCGTAGCCTTGACCTTATTTATGTCTGGCAATGCAACCGCCCAGGGAATGCCAACTTATGACAATACCAATTTTATCAGCTTGGTAAAACAGTTGATAGAATCAGGAAAGCAGACCTCAAATATTATCAAGACAGTTCAATTTATGAAAAAAGCCAAAGAAAATATTGAGAAGGTCAACGATGTGGTTAGACAATTGGATGCCGTTCGCGAGATTGGACGTAACAATCAACGTTTAATCAATATGATGCAAGATGATTTAGGAGACATTCTTGACAGCCCTTACATCAAACCCGATGAAGTGGCAAGGGTATCAGAATCGTTTTCTGCCATCGTAGAAAACTCTTTGGACACAATGGATTTTATAGATGAAATTCTATCGAGTGACTATTTGAAAATGACCGATGCCGAACGTGCTGAAATTCTTAAACAAAAAGAACTGGAATCAAAGGAAATGGTTTCTAACGTCAAAGCCAAAACGAAACGATACAAGGATATTATTTCCTTCAGAAAAATGCAAGATAAAATCAATAACCGCGAAACCGAATATTAGAGATGACCGCAACCATCATTTTAGGGATTGGACTGGAATATATAGACACGGTTTTCCAGACGATACAAAACAGCAGTTTCTCGCAGTACACTATTGCGGGAATGAAAACGCTTGCTGTTCTGTTTTTTCTGGTAAATATCCTTAAAAAGTACAATGAAGGTGTTGCAGATAAGGAAGGTTACACTTGGGGGTTAAGTCCTGGGGATTTGATGAAAAATTTCGCCATTGTCATTCTAGTCATTTTTTCAACACAAATATTAGGTTTTTTTGACAGTATCTTGGTTTCAATAGAAGGTCAATACCGTGGCACCGCACCTGCCTTATTGCCTTTGCAGATGCAAGATATACCTATTGAGGAAGATGTCAGTATAATTGAGGTAGCAAAAGCGGCAATGACGCTCTTATACGAAGCATTGGTAACACCACTATACGGGTTCAAGATATTTGCTTTTATCGTAAGTATCATTCTGTGGATTTTGGATTTGTTCATCTATCCACTATTTCTTGCTGAACGTTTTTTCCTTTTGGGGATTATGCAGGCATTTTTTCCTTTAGTAATCAGTCTCGCGGTTTTTGAAAAATTCCGTTCACTCGCCTACACGTTTTTCAAATTGTATGCAGCGGTCTATATGTTGGTACCAGCTTTCTTTTTGGTCAACGTATTCGTTAATGCGCTATATACCGAAATCAATACTAATTTCTGGGTTAATCTTTTTGGAACAGACGTTGGCGAAGGCTTTTTTGCACCTGTAGTTCAGCTCGGTTCGGTAGGCTTTATAGTATTCCTTAAATTCAAACTGTATAAGCGTGCCACATCTTTTACCCTTAGATTATTTAATACTTAATTCAACCCAAAATGAAAACACCTTATAAAAATATTTATGCAGTCTTAAAATTGAACAGGTTTATCGTGTTAGCAGTTGTCATTTTCGCAATGCTATCCAGCACATTTTCTTTATGGATGGCATTCAGCACAAATCAAAAAGCGCTCAATAGTGCTTTTGCCATTAATACCGACGGAAGCATAATCCCCTTAAAAATAGTAACCCAAAAAGAAAATTTCAAGGTCGAAGCTCTTGCGCATTTGGACCTGTTCCATAACTATTTCTATAACATCGATGCTAGTAACTACGAACGCAATTTAGAAAAGGCACTTTGGTTGGGCAATAGTTCTGTAGATAATCTATACCGACAGAAAAAAGCCGATGGTGTTTATAACAGATTATTACAATATTCGCTCGTCCAAAAAGTATTGAGTATCGATTCTCAAATCGAGGAACAAAACGGAATGTATGTTTTTAGAACCGTCACGGTATTTGAAATCAATCGAGGTTCAATAATAGATACCTACGAGCTTGTTTCTAATGGAAACCTCATTATGGTCAATCGAAACTTTCCGAACAATCCACACGGATTATTGATAACCGATTATTTTGAAAACACCTTAAAAAAACTGAACAATGAAAATTGAGCCGACCCGCCTGCCGTCGTGCAGGTAATCGGCATTTAAAAACAAATAAATATCAACAGATGAGAGTAGAAAAGAACAAAATAGTATTTGCAGCGGTTTTGGCAGTAATCTTCATTTTCCTGATATCATACTCTATAATGGTTATGGGCGATGATGAAAGTGAAAATGAAAACCTAAAACAAACTTTAGTTCCAGATTTGGACGAAAACCAAAAAGAATACGATTCGAAATTGGATGCTATTAACGACCTAAAGGAAGTGCGCGAGAATAATGCACCAAGTATCTATGACGAAAAATTGATTGATTCCCTAGGCTTCTATGACCCAGATTTACCAGAACTAGAAAAAAAACGTATCGTAGATAGTATTTACGACTCGGGCAGAATTCAATATTCAGAAGAGCGCTATCAAAACTTCGGACAAAAGAAACCTGCTAGAGAAATCACAAAGCAAATCGACACAGCTGATGTAAAGCGAGAACAAAAGATTGAGGCAAAAGAATTAAGTCTTGAGCATCAACTGTTCTTTGCAGCTTCGCCCAAACCCAATGACCTTTCCATCATAGAAAACACAGATGAAACCATTTATGTAATCGTAGATGGTGATCAGGTAGTAAAGGCTAATTCACGTTTACGAATGCGTCTTTCCAAAACTGCCAAAATCAATAATAGAACCATTGAAAAGAACACGCCTATTTATGGTTTGATAAGTTTTCAACCTAATCGAACCATCGTAAAAATCGAAAATATTAATCACAACCCTACCAGTTTAAAGGCTTTTGATCTGCAAGATGGAAGTGAGGGTATTTACGTTGAGAATAACCTTAGGCAAGAGGTCACTACTGAAGTTTTAGATGATGTTATTAGCGATATAAATATCCCAACAGTACCGCAAGTTGGTGGGATAACCAAAGTATTTAGACGTAGTAACCGAAACATAAAAGTAACTGTATTGAACAATTACAAACTAATTCTAAAACCAAAATTATGAGAACAATTATAGTAATATTCACGATGTTTTTTTTCGCTTCAGCGAAATCACAAACACATAAGATCCTCGACACTATTTACGCAAACGATACCAAGAACGTTGCGCTCTTCTTTCCAGAACCCATAAGACAAGGCGTTACTGGTGCAGACAATTTTGTGTTTACTTACAATCGAGAAAAAGAACAGTACTTTGGACTGCTTCAAGCAAAGCCCGGAAAGGAAAGTAATCTATTGGTAATCAACAGAAATGGTTCAATTTTTTCGTATATTGTAAGATATAAAAAACAGCTATCTAAGCTCAATTATTTCATTCCGCTATCAAATAGTATAGGGAATGAGAAACCTATTAAAGTCGATTCGATTCTTGCTGAATCCTCTGAAGAACGTGTAGATAATAGAACGTATTACTACCAACAATTCTGCTCGTATCTTCTTAATAGAAATCAGCATATAGGTCAAATTAAAAAGCGAAATGAAGGTATCGTTTTGAGTGTTGAGAATATTGTTTTTGATAAGGAAGAACTTTACTTCGTCATCGAGATTAAGAATAATTCTACTTTGGATTATGATTTGAATTTCTTAAAACTCTCGGTTGAAACAAGACAAAAGGGAAAAAAGAAATCGTTACAACGTTTGTATCAAGAACCATTATTTAAATACAATCAGCCTTCCAAAATAAAGGAAAATGAAACAGTTCGGTTTGTATATGTAATACCAAAGTTTTCATTATCCAATGACCGCAGAGCAATTTTGGAATTGCACGAAAAAGATGGTGAACGCAATATTAAACTGAAAATATCACATAGTCATATCAATAACCCAAATTAGTAACGTTATGAAAAATTTAGTCATTTGCTCGTTCTTATTGTTGTTCTTCTCCTGTTCAGAAAACAAGAATCTTTCCCCTTCTGAAACTGCCAAAGTTGTTGCCGAAAGTTTTTATCACGGCGATGAAGCTACCTTAAAAAAGCATACAACTGCGGAAGGCTATGCAAACCTTTCAAGCATTCAAGCAATGTTTACTGAAGATAAAGATTCAGAAGCTAATTTTAAAGTGGTGGATGAAGCTATGGATGGCAAGGTGGCTTGGGTAAAATATTCAACTTCTTACGACCAAAAACCGGGTGTTTTTAAACTGATTCAAGAAGATGGCGAATGGAAGGTAACGCATAATGGGCCGAGGGATAAAGGGCCGTTTTAAAAAAAGAAATTCTATTTTAAATTTAATTAATTCATTTCGAGTTTAATTTCCCAATAGCCCCCTGTCTCGCAGTGACGCACTAAAAAATCTTTATTTTTAATAGCTGTAATGTGTTTGCCAACAGCAGATTCATTGATACCTAAAGCTTCAGCTATTTCAGTATAGGTAATAGTAGTATTGTTTGCTATAAGTTTAATAACTTCTTTTTGTCTTTTAGTTAGTGCTTTAGTTGCATCAATTGCACCACCTGTTACACCACCTGTTACACCACCTTCTTCTTTAGCCTTTTCATTAGCTTCTGTAACAGCTTCTTTAGCAATAAGAGTCATTCTAGAAAATTATCTGAAAAACTAAAGCTATCTTTTCCATAGTATTCTAAGATTCGAGGAATGCCGGAACCTAGTTGCTCTACCAGTTCTAAATCTTTAAAAATTCGCATTAGTTCCTTGTTCCTTGGAACTGAAAAGCCTTCGAAAAATTCTTGTTTGCTTAATCCTTCTGGCAGACCACCGGCCGATGTGATTTCAATTCTATCTGCAAAAATTTCAAACTTTGGGGCGATTTCATTGGTGTAGTCATTATGAACAATTGCATTAATGATTTTGCCATAATAACTTACAAACTAAAGAGAAATATAGATTTTTATAATAAAGGCAAACAATATTACTATTTTTGACAATTACCAACATAGAAGCCTTTATGCCAAACAGAAATCACTTAAGAATTATAGCAGATAGACAGCTAGAAGAATCTGGACAAGTAAAGTTCAATTACGGTTTCGGAAACAATGATGATGAAGCAAACCCAGAGCCGAATTACATATTTATGGCAAGAGCTTTTCGGGAAGATTTACAATCGTACCGAAGTGACCTCGAAGTGAAAGCAATTGCAAAAAACAAGGCCATTAATGTACCTTATGACGTAGACTATATAGAAGTTGATTTTATGGGGCAATTTCATTTGGAGAAATATTATAGCATTTGGTACGATACATTTGGCCTTGAAGGAGTAAGCTTCACAAACTATAATAGAACGGCATTATTCTCTATTTCAGATCGTGACAAATTTCAAGTCTTTATAACAAGTGTTGAAGGATTAATTAATAGAGGTTTAGAAAATAACGCGCAAGCAGTTTATAATAAAAATATACTTTTTGTAAAAAACTTTAAGCTTCTCACATTAAGTGATGTGCTGCAAGTAGATGCTGATAATATTGGTAATGTTGTCATACTTAAAACCATAGAACTACCTGCGAGTCCTGCCGTTGAAAATGGGATTATTGAAGCACTGGAATTTTACTTAAAAGATCATCTCATTGTTTATGAAATTGATAGAGAGTCAAATAGATTAGAGCTTTACGACACTACCTTAAATGAACTTATTGCTATTGCTCAAAACTTCGATGTTATTGAGAGCATTACGTCTTCCCTTTCGGGAGTAGTGCGGCCAGGGGTATACAACATACCAAGTAGGGCTTTTGGTTTTGAAATTGCAAATGCAAATGAGGATCTTCCATTAATTGGAATTTTGGATACTGGTATAAGTATGCAAACACCACTTTCAAGTATTACATTACAGGATGACACCTTTACATTAGACGGCAATCCATTAATAGACAACTGTGGAAACGATGGACACGGTACAATGGTTGGAGCATTGGCAGCACTAGGAAGACATAATCATAGTAATAATTTTGAAGGTGAAATAAATGCAGATGCCAAGTTGCTTTCTATAAAATTAATTGGTAGTGGTGATGGCTATCTTTCTGAAAAAAAGGTAATTGAACTACTGTATAAAGCGAAAAATAAATATCCTCATTTAGGTATTTTCGTCTTAACAATTTGTTATAAAACTCATAAGAAAACGAATGAAACATTTTCTAACTACACCTACGAACTTGACAAGTTTGCGTATGAAACCGATAGTTTAATTTTTATAAGCGTTGGAAACAATGTTCAAGCAATGAATGAAAATGTTGATTATGACTTAAATTACTTTGACAATGAGCACACAAATTTAAATACGCCAGCAGATTCTATGAATAATGTAACTGTAGGAGCAGCTGCAGATGGCTTATATAACGGTGTATTTAACGGTATTTCATCAGGAAAAGAGTTTCCTGCTATTTATACTCGTAAAGACCACATTGATCTTGCTGCCATCTATTCTGTTAAAAAACGAAATAAAAATCTTTTTAAACCTGACGTTATTGAAAGTGGTGGTGATTATGGATTCTACAATCCTACCACAATAGATTTTATGGATAATGCTGCAATGTCTGTATTATCATCTAACCCTGCTTTAGGATACACAAAAGAAGTTGGGACAAGTCTAGCTGCCCCGTTAACTGCTAATCTTGCTGCAAAGCTTAAAATTGCATATCCGGATTTAAAGTCACAAACATTAAAAGCATTGATAATTAATGGGGCTACATTAAAAAACACTGTGTATCCCGATGCAAACAAACCTTTGCTAAACAGAACTTCGGGTTATGGACTCATTGATGCAGATAATACTATTTTTTCAGATGAGAATAGCGCTACAATGATTCTTGAGGACTATATCCAAAGTGGTGAACAGAAAATTTACCCTGTTAACTTTCCAGACTATTTAATTTCAACGAATCTTGGTAAAATTAATGGCATTCTTAAAGTGACCGCTACGTTGTGTTTCAGCTTTTTGCCATTACAGCATAATCAATTAACCTATTGTCCAGTGCATATGGCATTTAGTGTTTTTAAAAATCATTCATCTGATGATATTAACCGAGTACAGCGAGAGTTAAATTCGAAATTACGTACCACTTTAAGTTGGTCACAATCCGCTAGAGATAAATCAACGCCCGCTCCTTACAGTAATGTTCAGAAAATTGAATTCAATATTGACGTTGCACAATTGCGTAGTGAGGGTAAAACCTTTAAACTGGCTGTACAAGCATTATTATCTAATCAGATTATGGCGTCCCAGGTTGAGAATTATCCAACAGAATTTAATTTCTCACTTGTTCTTAAAATTGAAGAAACATTAAGAGCTAATACTGGTAGACTCTACGACGAGTTAAGAGCAATTAATAATGTGGAAGTAATAAATATAGCCGAAGCCGAAGCTGATTTAGAGGGAGAAGTTTAAGCGTTTATGTCAAGTGATTTCTTTTCTGCAATAACAAGAGATTTCCAAATATGGCTATCAATTTTAGTAATTGACTTTATATCTCTATCACTATGCTTAAACAGACTTCTCTTCAATGCAGTGAGCAGTGTTTTCTGAATACTGTAATAGGACAAGCCTTCGCACATCTTCATAATTTTAGTTGCCTCACTCTTGTTACTGAATAAAAACCCACTCTTACTTAATGTTAGTTCAACCAGGTTTTTAATTTGTTGTGTGTTGGGTAAAGAAAATCCTATTATATTATCAAATCTTCTCGTCAGAGCTGAATCTAACATTTCTTTTTGATTCGTGGCAGCAATAACAATACTGCTTTGAGGTAAATAATCAAATAACTGAAGGATAGTATTGACCACACGCTTCATTTCGCCGTGGTCTTGACTATAATCACGGACTTTTCCTAAACTATCAAATTCATCAATAAAAATAATACAGTCTTCAAGAGCTGCCTTTTTAAATATTTTAGAAAGATTTTTACTTGTTTCGCCTAATTTAGAAGAGACGATTGCTCCCAAATTAACAACTACCATCATTTTATTGAGTTCGCCGGCAATCACGTAAGAGGCTAGTGTTTTACCACAACCAGAAGGTCCGTGCAAAAGTAATTTATTTGAAACGGGAAGATTGAATCTTTGAAGCAATTCAATTTTATCGTGTTCTTCAATAAAGTGTTTTAGTTCTCCCATTACGACATCATCTGCAACAATGTTTTCTAAAGAATAATCTGAAGTGATTTTTTCAAGAATTAAATCTTGAATGTCACGATCATCAAGACGCTGATAATAAGAATCAGAACCAACTTTAGTCAAATTATTAGTGCTCTGTTGTCGCATAGACTCTTTAAGGATAGATTGCAATTGAATTGCAAAATTCACTTTTTTAGTCTTTTTAGAATGCTCAACGAGCTCGTTGATTACAGTCAATAAGCGTTCCTGGTCGTTTTCCAAACCATACTTCGCTATTTCTTTTATGTAATCAAATTGGCTCAAATCGTTCTGGTAAATTTTATACAAATATAACGAATTATGCTGATAGTTTAGTATTATACTACTCTTTAAAGAATCTTCATCTTATTGTATTTCAGTTAAATAAAAGTGTATTAAGGAATTAAAACAAAAATCCTCAATGAAATGCCCCAACAATAAATTAATATTCAATATAACCCATTACCCAAATATCGACTGCGCCTCCTCATAAACCCGTTCAAAATTAGCTTCCAAATCAAACTGAGAATACTGCTTCGATTCTTGCGGAAACTCTCTTTTAATATTGGCTAACTTGAACTGTATCTTTTTATCCTTTCCATCTGCATAGGTTATAAATTCGCCTTGTTTCAATCTGAAAAAGACATCTGCCCTAATTTTTGGTATTTCTTTTTCTCCAGTTGTAATTCGAGTATCAAAATCGAGATTATGCCCACGACTTATACTTTTGGTAGGATCCTTAATAATTTCAAAAAACCGTTCGTAATATTTTGCGGTGTCTGGGTCATTGACTTTACCGAAAAATTGATAGGATAGATTGCTTAAAATCGCTTTGCTTGCCTTGTCCCCATACATCATATCATTTTGTATTTTGTCCTGCATCACATAAATCGTAGAAATATTATAGCTTCGAAGTGTCGCAGGAATACGATGCATATTCAATAAACGAATGGTTGGTGCTTCTTCCATCAATAGAAAAGATGGTTTAGAATTCCGAATGCTCATTTGCTTTGTAATCGTATGAATGATGGTCGCTATTACAGGCGAATAAGATGTTTCAAATTTTGGATTGTTCACTATTGAAATCACACAGGGGTTTTCTGGACTATTTATATTTAAAGGAACTTCGTCCGCAGACAACGCCATAAAAATGCGCTGTGTACTAATTCGTTTCAAAGCATTGGCCAAGGTGCTTTTTACTCCTGCGGTCTGTCTTTCAGAATCCTTTCCACTAATAAAAGCATCTGCCATTGCCCTCGATGTCGTATTGGTTTCCAAAAATCGGATAAGGCTTTCCGTGTCCAAATATTGATAAACCGCAATTAAGTGTGGAAGGGTACAGAATTGTGGATAGGTCGTTTTCAATTTCCAAATCAATCCACCAATCAAGCCTTCCGCAGCATCATTGAAAAATTTAGTTGTTCCGGTTGTTCCTGATTCCCTTTGTTCTAAAAGGTTTTCAATTAATACCCTTGAAACCTCATTTACGCTTTCCTCGTTCTCTAAATAGCGTGGCGCAATAGGATTTACCCTATGGATGATTTTATCGAAGGAAATGACCTTAAAAGGGATATCGCCATCCTTAAAGAGTGGATAAGCTATTTCGGTCAGTTCAAAATCTTTGTAATCGTGAATAATACCGCAAAACCCTTCTTTTTCGAAGTGTTTCAAAAAACCATAGACTACACTTTCGGTCTTTCCACTTCCCGCAGAACCGATTATGGATGCACCTCGTTTGATGTTATCCAGTTTGAAGTTTCCTTTTGTAGTGGCAAAGTTGACCTGATATTTGGCATTTCCACTTTTAGGCTCGTCCGTTTTATGCAAGAATACATACATTCCTATATTAATTAATATCAGAGGACAAACAAAATAAAGTGCTATTTGCACCAATGGTAATTGTTCATTTAAATAATACACAAGAGCACCAATCAGTAGAAAATTGACGACAAATGCAAATCTGCTTATCCGAAATATTCCATAGAAAACACTACTGGCCAAACCAATAATAAAAAGTACCATTACGAGATTGTCCATTTGCATAGTTTTAGATTAGATTAGATTCCGATGGAACTTGATTTAATGGCCACCTCTGCACCACGTCGTAGCCTATTAAAAATTTTCATCGCCAATTGTGCCTGTGTGACTGGAATACTGGGCATCATTGGGATGCCACTTTTCCCCATTATTTTGAACGCCAATGCTTTTTCGTTGGTGGGCAGTTTCATTAGTGAAGCAAAATAGATTTTCGGATTCTTGATAAAATCCTTTCTTGCTTTATAGGTTTCGGCGAAGTTCCTTTGATAGCCAAAAGTCTTATCAAAAGTCTTTTCTGCTTTTGTAAAAAATCCATCTCTGTCAAATCCCCGTTTTACCGTTTTACCATTTAATTCAACATCGGAAGCTTTGTACTTACTTCCTGGGGACAAGCTGAATTTATTGGAAGCATCCTTACGGCTCACAATTATATGGATATGACTTTGGTTTCCTGCTTTTGGCATTCCTTGTACGATTCGTTTTCCGTTCTGTTGGTGTGGGGCTTCTCTTTCGAGTTTCCCTATTTCTTTTTCCAATTTTTTCACATTCCCTTCTGCTCGTCCATCTTGCACATTTCGGATTTCAGTTTTTAGTTGAAGTATTTTTGTGGCATACGGTTGGTTTTCTTTTATCTGAAAGTCCGTTCCTTTAAAGGCTCTTTGGTGTTCAATTTTAGCATAGTATTTTATATCATCGATTGTAATGGGTCGCCCATTGATTTCGCGATTAAATGAAGCCACATAATCCTTCATAATCTCACGGGTGTATTTTTGCAAATCCTCACTATGGTTCTGCAACCGTTTCAGTTCGTATTTAGATGGGCTTACGGTAATGGAATAAAACCGTGGTTCGTGCTTTTCGAGTTTTGCCGTATTGCCATCAATTTCCTTGACCACTTCCTCTGCTGAAATCTCGTCGCCATATTGGTTAAAAAAATGCTCCATATCCTGTTGTTCCAATCCTTGGTTTTCCTTCTCCAGATAGCCAACAAAATCAGCCGAACTTTTAGAATAATTACCTCCTATTTTTTGAGGTGAGATTGTAATATACATAGCTCAAAAATTTACAGTTGGTTACTTGGATTTTGTTTTTCACGGAAGCGTACTTCCTTTTTTTCTTCGGCATATTTCTTTTCCAAAATCAGCGGTTTTTTGTTTGGCTGTTCTGTCTCAAAAAGGGATTGAATCATTGCGACCGTGGGCTTGGTTTGGGTCTTTTCAACATCCCTCATTATAGCGATGACTGCATTGATTCTTTTTAATAGTTTGGCTTCGATGGTTCGCCCTGTCGGACCCAATTTTTCCTTTGGGGATATCTCGTTATAGAAGAAAAAATCAAGAATATTTTCCATTGCTTCGGTATGGGTCTTGAAGTGTGTCTTTGAAAATTCCTGAAAACGTTTGGCAGTTTTCCTTTTGAACCTGATGGTGATGAATGAATCCATTTTCTTTCGCTTTTTTTTGTGTTTGACGTAAATCCATCCCTGTTTACAGACTGTGTGGGGGCATTTGACGCAAATCGAAGAAATTTATATAATCCATTAATTTTCAAGTATTTGAAAATCAATGGATTATACGCTAAAAGAAATATGTAACGTGGCTCTGCCCGTTACCCTCTTGCTATTCCTTTTCGTTCGCCACAGGCGAACAAAAATTTCATACAATCTGGCTAAAAAGCCAATTGCCTTTTAGGAATTCGAAAATTCCTCAATGTAAAATATAGATGGATACAGCTATCAGCGAAAGTTAAAAATGGGATAACTATATGAATTTATGTGAGCTGAATTTCAGCGAAATAAAGATACGCTTTTTTCTCGACTTGAAATTAATTGCATACAAAAACACCTCCAAAATTTAGAGGTGCTTGATTATTAAGTTTAGAAAATTAGATGTTGAATATGAACTTATAGGAATATAAATTTCGTAATGCTTCTTCCTCTATCATCGTTTCAAAACAGGTATAATTTTCCCTTACGTATTTGCGAATATCATCGCCAAATTTTCGTTCCACATCTTTTTTAGAATTTTCTAAAAGACGGTTTTGAGCCTCCTCGCTCAAGTCTGTAAAATTTAGATAAACCATAGCTTTAAATTTTAGTATTCGCTTGGTAACATCAGCGTATCATTTACAAAAAATAAACGCAATTCATCGAGCGGAAAATGGGTTGCCCGATAGCCGTGTTTTTCCAGAACATTATCGTTGCCATCGGTATAAATAATTTCAGCTTCGTAGCCTGTAACGACTTGTTCATCTTCGGGTAATCTTTTAAAGTCGATGGTAACAAATTCGCTTCGGTTCATCAGACTTTTTGCAATTACGGAAGTGTCCGTAATGAGCCAAAAACAATCTGCTACATTAGCAAGATATTTTAGTCCGTCTGTAAAACGTGTTCTTAATAATGGGATTTGATAGAACATTTCCGTACCGTGAAAATGTTGCAATCCTTCTTTTATTTCGTTAACTTGTGCTTTCATTGTTCATTTATTTTAAGTGAATAATTAAAAGAGGGCACGAACTAATTGAAAACTGGTATCTGTGCCCTCTTGGATTTTTATGGTTACTTACCATTTTTAGACCCGACCAAAAGAATTTCCCTTGCTACAACTTCGGTATAGTATCGTTTTTCGCCTTCCTTGGTTTCATAAGAGCGTTGCGCCAATTTGCCCGCAATGGCAATTTGTTTTCCTACTACTGCATATTTCTCAATGATTGAAGCAAGTTTTCCCCAAGCCACAATACTATGCCAATGGGTTTCCGATTGCTTCTGCCCTTTTGAGTCTTCGTAATTTTCATTTGTAGCCATTGAGAACTGCGCCACAATTTTTCCGTTTTCAAGATTTGTAACCTGTGGGTCTTGCCCAAAGTTCCCGATTAACTGAACGTGATTTTTAATAGTTTTCATAATAAAAATTTTAAAGATTTTTAATGAAAAAAGGGCGCAACTTTCGAGAGGAACGCCCTCTTTAATTTTTAAGAATTACTTGTCATTTTTACTTCCAAGTAAAAGGATTTCATTTGCTTCGATTTCGGTAACAAATCGCTTGATACCCTCTTTGTCCTCGTAGCTTCGGGATTTCAATTTTCCCGTAACACCTACTTCCTTGCCTTTACCTACAAATTTTTCGATAATTTCGGCAGTCTTGCCCCAAGCCACAACGGTATGCCAATTGGTTTCTGTTTGTTTTTCGCCTTTGGCATCCTTGTAATACTCATTAGTAGCGAGTGAAAAACGGGCTACTTTTTTACCGCTTTCAAGGTTTGTAATGGTTGGCTCTTGTCCAACGTTTCCGATTAACTGTACGTGATTTTTTAAAGTACTCATAATAAAATATTTAAAGATTAATTAAAATGCTATCTGAACCATTCAGACAGTTTATTGTTATATTTTTTTGAAGTGATTTACTTATTATATCTTGAGCGTTTTCCTTTTTTGTTTTTTTTGGTGTCGCTTCCTTTTTGATGTTTTTGTAAGATTTCATAAGATTCATTTTAGATTTACTTCCCATAGCGCCCTCGCTGTTACCTTTTTTTGTTGCTGATACATTTTCAAGATTTTGAATTGATAAGGACTTATAAAAAGTGAAGCGCAGCGAGAACGGTTTATGCAGTCTGTTCAAGTTCAAAATGTTGGTATTTTGCTGGCAAAAAAAGGGTATAACAGCGAGGGTGCGGATGTAGGTCTAAAAGCTTTTGTGAAGTATAAAAACGTAGGAAGCGACACCAAATCATTAAATGGAATTCCGATTTGGCGGACGCTATTCACGATTTTGGCTTGGAAATGTAGTGTTCCTTCCCAGAGAATCGGGAAGGGTTAACGGAATGGAAAGTCGAAATTGGGGATTGTGTCCAAGATATTTGTAGTGAAGCTCTTTTCCCGAAATGTAGCTTTTCGCGAAATGCAGGGGAATGTGCTGAATGGCTTATGAAACTCGTATTAAATAAAAGGGTGAATAGTTAGCTCACTCTTCAAAAAGTATTTTTTGATTTTCAGATAATATTTTTGTTTCTGATTTTTCAGCTATTTTTAATCTATCTTTTAAAGCCTTTCTTCTTTTATCATAAATCCAACTTCTCAAACTATTCAAACGTCCCATTTCATATTCTGAAAGTTTGCTTGGTGCGATTTCAGTCATTGCATTCAATTGGCCACTATTCTTAAACTGAATTGCATACTGAAGACCTAGCCAAGTATAAATATTTACCCATTCGGTAGGCATTGGTGCTTCATAAGTTCTGGGCATCATATATGCTAAAGTTTATGTAAGCGATGCCATTTCTTCTTGTTGCATTGAACATAATAGTCGTGATAATTTTATGTTTTTAAGTATGTCTCTTGGTATTGTATCTTTCCAAGCAGATTTAAAGACAATGATGGGACTGGTGAGACAATCCATAAAATTAAAAACGAAATCGTTACTTCGCTTTTTGTTTGATTTCGATGATTTTTTCTGTGTAGATTCGGGTTCACACTCGAATCCAAAATCAAGTTGTACAAAATTAAAATTTTCCATAATGTGAGGTTTTAGTTTGAATAATGATTTAAAAGTGTTCGGTAGTACAGCTGATGCTTATCTCTGTAATAAGCTAAATGAGTCTCTGCACTATCAATTGTGTAATTTTCACTACTCAATTGATAATGTTCTTCCGCTTCTTTTAATGAAATGCTGGGTTTTACAGATAATTGTTTCATAATTTTATATATTTTAGTTAAACAATATTTGAGCATTACCCAAACGGAAGCTAAAATCACAGCTCAAAAGGAAACGGAATAAATAAGCGTAGGATGGTGCGATGGCTTTATGCCGTAGTCTTTTGATGGGTGTATTTTACGAGTTTACCTTTGCGCCGATATTGATTGATTATTTATGTTATTTTTAGCGGACTTAATTCACGATTTTGGCTTGGAAATGAAGTGTTCCGTTCCAGCGCAGCGGATCGAGTTAACGGAATGGAAAGTCAAAATTGGGGATTGTGTCCAAGACCTTTTTAGGTAAGCTCTTTTCTCGGAATGCAGCTTTTCGCGAAATGCAGGGGAATGTGCTTACTGGATTATGAAAACAAATTATCCTTATTTAGTAGGGCTTAAAGCGGACTTGACTTTAAAGATGTAGATTGGGAATGAAGCGATTCTGCCATTTTTATGGCAGGTTCAGCGCAATGGAAATCGGAAGATTTGAAGTTGTGTCCAAGACCTTTATAATGAAGCGTATTTACCGAAATGAAGCTTTTTGCGGAATGCAGGGGAATGGGCTGAATGGCAATATTAATGTCGATTCAATTCATCATCAATATTTAGGTTTCCATTTCCAATTACATTTAGGTGCAAACAATTCTGGACTGAAATAGATTTCGCTAATTAAATCAAGAAACTTATTACTTCTTAAAAGTCCACCGCAATGTTCTGGTTCAGTGGCAATTGTGAAACCTTTTATACGTTTAAAAATCCAGTTAATTAATGGATTATCCTTGTTTAGCATTTTTCGTATTTCTTCTTCCTGTAAGTAGGTAAATTCAAATGAACCATCACTTAAGCCATTCTTTACTGAAAAGAAGTCCAAATCAATATCAAAAAACACGGACGTCTCTGACGACTTCAACAGTGCTTCTTGTAATGCTTCATAAGTTTTGAATTTTTTGATGGTGTGCTTGTTGCCATAGGTATCTGTCAATTCTTCATCTTGCCAAGTATCTTGACCTAGTCCTTGTCTACAATGCACGTATATATTTCCAATCAAATTGAGATAAGCCGCACATAATATATGGCCATCATTATTGCCCGCAAGTTTTGCCCAAGAAAATAAAGACACTTCTGCATCACTCGTTAAATCTAATTTATCTAACCATTCTTTTTCTGTTTCACAAGGGTAGCATAAATCCTGGTGCCAGTCTAACGAAACTAAACAAGGTTGCTTAATACTTTCATTTTTACGCATCCATTTGTTCCAATAGAAAAATGCGTATCGATGTTCTTGAAATACTGCAAGTTCTATTGCTTCAGTTTCATTTGTTGGATGCGATAATATTTGTCGTGAAACACCTGGTGGTTCTATGTGATATGGGTTTCTGAATTCAATCATTATCAATGGTCTTGAAAGGAACAATATCGCTTAAATCATTTTTGATACCTTGTTCACGTAGTGGCGAAGTGATATTCAACTGAACGACATCTCTATTTTGTCTCCAAATAATCTCTGCGATAAATGCAATTGTTAATTGTACAGATTCCGCTGGATTTTGATTTTCATTTGTGTTCCAGCGTTGTCTCAACTCACTATTCTCATCAAGATTCAAGTCGATTACAGAGGCATATACGTTTCTGTCTGGTATAATTGGTTCAAGACGCAGTTCTTTAATCTCATCAGCTTTGAGGTCTGGATGATTAATTCTCGGAAGGTCAGTCTTTGGCAGAACGAATAGTACATTTGTAAAAACTGGCGAAGTCAACCTAATCATATCCTCAAGGAAATCAGGTATTTCGACTAAACCATTGTCGAAAAAACCAAAGCCTACAATAAGATGTTTCTCTTTATCGTACTTTAATCTTTTAAACGCATCTTCAAAGTTTTCTCTGTCTATTAAGTATCTACGTGTTCTCGCTCCGAGGAAAGAGTTTGGAATATATCGATTGATTTGGTCATAAATGATTTGTTGTGCAAATATCGAATCATAATTTAGATGTGGTATGTCTCCTTCTGTAAAACCTTCTTTTCGGAAAAGTATGGAACCTCCATTTAGACCGAATCGCATCACAGGTTCATCATTTGCAAAATCATCTTTATTTATTATGAGGCTGTACTGATTAAATGCATCGTCTATCATCGTTGCACTGCTGGCCAAAAATTGATTAATTTTATTATCAGATAATGGTGCATTTGTTCTATTCTGTTGAATTTGCTCTTCAATTCTAATTCGTAATTCAGGCTCAAAACCTTCTATATCCTCCAAAATAGCATCTGACAAATTATAGCCCAGTAAATCCAATAAGTCTTTATTCTCTAATATTTTGTTTAAACAAAACTTGAAATAGTCCAAAGCATCTTTCCATTTAAGTAATTCAAGTACTTTATTTGGCAATCTTGGTTGTTCGGTAAATTGATGAAACGTATAATAGGGTTGCAAGAAAAATTGTCTTATAAAAAGCAAACATACATATTGACAAATCCAAAAGGTTATTTGTCGTGAGAGGCCTAAATTATCAATGTCTGGAAATGGGTATTTAAAATCTGTAGGCGTAACTCTGTTTACATACCCTTCTTTAAAATAGGCAAACCAGTAGAATATGTCATACATAGAGTTAGGCAATAGGTAATAATCTGGCGGCTGACTTTGTGTGAAATTTAGAATTCGTTTTAGTCCATTATTGTTTTGACGATACAATAGCAAGCCACCCAATGCATAGTGAAACTCTAAAAATCTTATCTGTTCACTTTCTCTTATTTCAATTTCCTCCTTGTTCTCATAATCTCTAATATCGATGTTGTATTTGCCAGTTTTCCTCCCTAATTGAAATCTATAATATTGGTGTGCAGTGCTCCAATGCTCCTTTATAAACTTTGCATTGTCGGAAATCTGATAGATATTGCCCCACATACTATCATACGTTTTTTCTGATATTGGAATCTCCTGAAAATCCTGTCCCAACAACCACCAATTTGATACTGCGGGAGAAGTCAATCTATCCAATTCAGAAACTTCTTTCCGAAGCAATTTTTTAATTAGCTTACGGGTTACGTCATAAAAATAAAATGGATATTCTAAAGCTTCGCTTGAATTATGATTATGACGAATTTTAATAAACTCTTCAGTATAAAACTTACTCAATTCCTCTTGTAAATGGATATCCTCCTTTTCTACAGCGAAATAGGCTATCTCGTTAAGTGAATTGATAAGGTTTTCTTTATATCTACTTTCTTTTGAAATTGATTGATATTTCGCAATCAGATATTTCAATAGGCGAGCTGGTTTTCCGTTGTATAAAGCTATTTTGTCAAGCCAGATTATAAAGGATATTACAAGAAAAAAGGTAAGAGTTAATGTCAATAATTTTGCGGAATTTTGCATCCATATTGAGTTTTTCCAAAATAATGGTTCGGCACCTGCAATCAAAAAGGCAAATGATGCGATAGTGAAGAACAACAGCCATTCGAAAGTGGTAACTTTCCTGCTCCGAAATGGCAAAATGCGACCATATGCCCGTTGTGGAAATTCTTGTTCAAAAACTTCGGAAAGATAATTTGAGTCATACCTATTCCCAATATTCGATATTTTATCAATTATTATAGGATAAGCGATACCAATAATGGCAATATCAATCCCAATGCATATTTCTATTATATATTTTAGATTCATTTCTTCATATTTATAGTAATTCCACAGCCTTATACCAATAATAAAAAATGCTTTTATCTGGTTGTCTTTTCAGTTTATTTAAAAATGCCCAATCTGCTTTTTCAATGTTAAGTTCACTTATGTCTTGTCCTT
The DNA here is from genome assembly GCF_000688335.1 of Sediminibacter sp. Hel_I_10. Classification (NCBI taxonomy): domain Bacteria; kingdom Pseudomonadati; phylum Bacteroidota; class Flavobacteriia; order Flavobacteriales; family Flavobacteriaceae; genus Sediminibacter; species Sediminibacter sp. Hel_I_10. Next base: position 2,529,616 of record NZ_JHZX01000001.1, on the reverse strand, counting down.
TGTAATATTCAATTTCTGTTATCTCATCTTGCAACAATATAGCATTCAAATAAGCTACCCTGGCCGAAGCTGCAAGGGCTTCCTCTATTCTGAAATTTCCCGTCATCAAAAACGCACTTCCAAAACTGCGTATGCCACGGTTTAATTCGTCAAACTTCTTTTTTGTTTCCTCGGTTGGGTTACGTTCCCTTTTGGCGATGATGGCACAGGTGTCTATGGCATCCCAAAGCACATCTGTTTCTTTGAGGTTTCTGCCGCTGAAATCTTTTTCCGAACTGCGATATGATAGTTCCGCTTTCGCAAAAGCTGAAAAGCTTTTTTTAACCATTGCCATAGCCGTAATGTTTTCAAATAGCTTTCCTAAATCGAACAATTGCTTACAGATTTCCATTGCAAATAACTGGTCGCCCTTATAATATGGAATACCGATGGTCTCTGGCGCAAAAGCAGTAAGCTTGTCGCCACAGATGGAATTTACCGAAGGTGTTGTAATTGATATTATAGGCTCATTAACCAATAGCCAAGGAATTTCAATGGAAGATTCTATGAGCTCTGGATAATGCGGGCTGTCAAAAAGAATATCCAACAGAATGGTTCCCGGAACGTTCGGGTTATAAACCGAATCAAATTCAAAAGTATAATGTGCCTTTGGCACGCCTTCTTTGTAGCTTCTGCGTTCATTCAAAGTGTGGCTTTTAAAATGTGAGTTGGCAACAACTGTATCAAGGATTTTTTCCAATGCGTCACGTTTTATACTTGAAATGATGTCGATATCAATTGAAAACCGATTGCCTTCTTCAAGTAAAAGCACGAGTGAAGTGCCGCCTTTAAAGACAAAATCAAGTCCTTCTTTTTTTAGATTTTCCAACAATGAAAATGCGTGAACCATTTTTTCCAAAATGGTCACATTAATGCCTTTATGTTCTTTTTTTGACCGAAAAATATCCAGCCACTCTTTTGTGAAGCTTTTGTTTTCAATCATTGATTATGTCCTCTAAAATATTTGGTATGTGGTTATTCATAAATTGCTTGATTTCCTGTTCTTTTTTTCGTCTTTTCGCATAGCTAAAGAGCTTTGTGAAATTAATACTGTATCGCTCAAGTATCTTTTCATAAATATTTATTAGTTCAGAGCCTTGGTAAAAATGGAACAGGTTTTCATCGGCAAACAAGTCCACCATTATTTTTTCAAGCGTGGCAATTGGAACTACATTTTTTTTATCTTTCAATTTACTTATCGGAGCTCTTGTAACGAGACGTTTTATGACCACGGGTACAGCACTCTCGGAAATGTAGAATTCAATTTCCTTGTCATCGGGATTCAAGAAAAAATCCATTTTCAAGGAATCGTTTAGATAATAGTATAGTGATTCTGTAAATTCCTTTTCCACTTCTACTATAATCATTTGATTGGATACTTGATGCTGCGTAAATTCATTGAGCCATTGGTTTTCCCATATAGCATATTGGATTTCCTTAAACCGTTCATTGGTCTTACTTGCTATTTTTAGAACACTATCAGACAGTACTGGTCTATACTTGGGTTTATAGGATATAACATACAATCCACGCCCAATAGTTTTGATGATGTCTTTTTTCTTCAGGTCGTAAATGCGCCAACTAAATGTACTTTCCTTCAAATCCGGTTCAAGGTTCAAATAGAACTGAAATAGCTGGTCCCTATCAAAAGAACTTTGCTCTTTAAATGCTTCTATAAGCTTATTTTCTACAATCTTTGGCATAATATCTATATCAAAACTTTACCAAAAGTACAAAAAAGTGGCGAATATTTGAAAACTAATTATTGCCACTATGTAAATAAAGTGGTAAATATTTGAAATTATCGTTAGAAATGGTATTCAAACTGACTTAACTCTAAAGATTTATATTGCCAATGAAGTATTTACCTCTTTTATTTCGAAATGTAGGGGAATGTGCTGAATGGGATTTGGCAAATGATTACATAAAAAAACCTCCCTACCAAAGTAAGAAGGTTTTGCAGTAATAATCAATCTGCTAATTTTCTTTTTTCATAACTAATTGATAAACACAAGGAATAACTACCAAATTCAAAATAGTAGCAGATAACAAACCACCTAATATAACTACCGCCATTGGGCTTTGTATTTCACTACCCGGTTCGCCACCTTTTAAAGCTAATGGAATTAATGCCAAGCCTGTTGTAAAAGCTGTCATTAAAATTGGATTCAATCTATCTAATGCTCCTGTTTTTATCAACTGAAACCCTTGCATTCCTTCTTTTCTTAAATCTTCATATCGTGATACCAATAAAATACCATTACGAGTAGCAATCCCAAAGAGACTTATAAATCCTATGGTTGCGGCAATACTGATAATTCCCGATGTGAAATACACAATCAAAATTCCACCAATTAGTGCCAAAGGCAGGTTTATCAATACGACAAATGCCAATTTTATATCCTTGAACTCATAATACAGCAAAAGGAAAATGATTGCTATGGCAATAATTGCAGTTATCATAAGCAATTGTGAAGCTTTGGATTCACTTTCAAACTGTCCGCCATATTGCACACGATAGCCTTCTGGCATATTCACGTTACTTGAAACCACGTCTTTGATTTCTTCTACAGCACCACGTAAGTCTCTGCCTTGCACATTGGCAGCGACCACAATTTTACGTTGCACATCTTCACGATTAATGGTGTTTGGACTACTCACGGATTGCACGGTTGCCAATTCGCCCAAAGTGCTCTGACCACCATTTGGCAAACTGATTAAAGTATTTGTGATGTTTTCAATATTATCCCGAAACGGTTTTTCATAACGAACCACCAAATCAAAATACTGTTGTCCTTCATAAATCTCGCCTGCTTCTTCGCCTGCAAAAGCAATGTCCACCTGTTCCATTAAATTACCAACGGTCATTCCATAAGCCGAAAGAATCTGGCGTTTGGGTTTGATGCGTATTTGCGGTACTTCAATTTGTTGGTCAACCGCAACATCTGCCAATCCTTCAATATTCTTGATGTTCTGCTCAACACTTTTTCCAACTTCAAAAAGACGCTGTAAATCTGACCCAAAAATCTTGATGGCAATATTGGCACGCGTACCCGAAAGCATATGGTCAATACGGTGTGCGATTGGTTGTCCCAAGGTAATATTGACACCAGGTGCGATGCTCAATTTATTTCGGACTTCTTCAAAAAATTCTTCTTTGGTTTTGTTTTCGAGGACAAAAGGAACATCAATTTCAGAAGCATTAACGCCTTGTGCGTGTTCGTCCAGTTCGGCACGACCTTGTCTTCGGGTTACGACTTCCACTTCGGGCATATCCAGTAATAGGGTCTCTATCAACTTTCCAGTCTTATTGCTTTCTTGCAAAGACATTCCGGGCGGACCAACCACACTAATGACCAAAGAGCCTTCATTAAATTCTGGCAGGAAACTTCTTCCCAATTGCGTTACAACCAAGAGACTTAATACAAATGCAATGACCGTTACGCCTATAATGGTTTTGGGTATTTTAGTCGCACGCACCAAGAGGTTGCCATAATGTTTCTGTAGCCAACGTTCCACACGAGTACCTTCTGCTTGTTTATTGAGTAGTTTTTCATTATCCAATAAATAAGAACACAAAATTGGTGTTACCGTTACAGCGACAATTAATGAGGTTAAAACAGATGTTACAAATGCTATTCCCAGCGGTTGCAACAAACGTCCTTCCATTCCGCTTAAAAAGAATAACGGTACAAAAGACACAATAATAATCAAGGTTGCGATGATGATTGAGCTTCGTATTTCTACGGAAGCATCTCGCACGACCGTAATCGTAGATTGACGTTCTGCCTTTGGTTTTCTAATATTTTCGCGTAAGCGTTTATAGACGTTTTCCACATCAATAATGGCATCATCCACCAATGCACCAATGGCAATGGCCATACCGCCCAAACTCATTGTGTTTATCGTATAGCCCAACCATTTTAAAATGATGATGGACACCAACAATGAAATAGGAATCGCCAACAAGGAAATTAAGGTTGTTCTCCAATTCATTAAAAAGATGAACAGGATAATCATTACAAAAAATGCACCTTCTAACAAAGTTTGATTCAAATTACTGATGGAAGCATCAATAAAATCGGACTGTCTAAAGATTTGACTTTTGATGTTGACACCTTTTGGCAAGGTTGTTTCCAAGTCCGCAATCGCTTCATCCAATCGGTCAGTCAACTCCAATGTGTTCACATCGGGTTGTTTTGAAATGGTTAAAATAACCGCAGGTTTTGCATTTAATGAACCATCGCCAATTTTATCGGCAGCGCCTATTTGAACCGTTGCCACATCTTTTATTTTAATAGTTTGACCATTCACTTGTTTTAGGACAGCTTCTTGTAAATCTTCCAATGCATAGGCTCTACCGCTTCCCTTTATGATGTATTGATTTCCATATTGGTTTATCACACCACCAGGGGCATTTTTGTTTGCCTCCTTTACGTGTTCTACCAATTCAGAAAGGCTCACATCGTAATACTTCATCTTTTCAGGATTGGCAAATACTTGGTATTGCTTATAATCGCCACCGATAACCACCACATTTGCGATACCACCAATCGCTTTAATGCGTGGTCTGATTGTCCAATCTGATAAGGTTCGTAATTCCATAGGGGATAAACTATCGGACGTTACGCCCAATAACATTATTTCGCCCATAATGGATGAAATAGGTGCCATTGTTGGTGCACCGATGCCTTCGGGTAAATTTTCCCGTACCATCGGGATGCGTTCACTTACAATTTGTCGTGCCCGATAAATATCGGTTCCCCACTCAAATTCTACCCAAACAATGGAAACACCTGCTGCCGATGACGAACGGATTCGTCTCACATTGGGCGAACCGTTCATTGCAGTTTCCAGTTGATAGGTTACTAATTTTTCTACTTCTTCAGATTCCATTCCGTGTGCTTCGGTAAGAATGGTTACCGTTGGTGCCGTAAGGTCTGGGAATACATCGACGTTCATTGTACGTGCATAATACACGCCCAACACACTAAATGCAACCGCTCCCAATAGTATGAGCAATCTGTTTTGAAGTGAAATTGATAATATTTTGTTTAACATTTCTCTTCGTTTTTAATGTTCGTGACCGTGTGCACGTGTTGAACCCGACACTGAAGCCATTTTAACTTGATATGCTCCTGTAGTTACCACCACTTCGCCAACTTGCAGACCTTCCAGTATCTCTACATTTTCGCCATTGCGCTTTCCAATCTTAACAGGTCGTCTTTCAAAACTTTCGCCTGATAGTTGAACGATAACGGAATAGCTTCCATAGTCTTCCAATAAGGCATTTACAGGTATCATTGTATTTTGGGTGGCATTTCCCATCGCTATCTGAACAGGTGTTAGACTTCCTATTGGCATACCGACGGTGGCATTGACTTCTGCAAAAACAGAAATCAAAGGGTTTTCACGTTCCACGTCCTTTCCAATCGAAAGGATTTTGCCCTCGGCATCAGTTGCGTCTTTCCAAAGGTTATCATTATCCTGATACCATATACCTTGTACATTACCCATCGTAAGTCCGTAGTTGGGTGCTAACTGCGCTTTTAAAACTCTGGATTGATGCGTTCCAACGGTCACAAGCGCAACGCCTTGTTCTACGTAATCGCCATTTGAAACTGTTATGGATTTGATAAAGCCATCAAAAGGGGCGCGGATTTGTTTGCTTCCGCCCGAAACACCAGATACCAATGATTGATAGTTGGCTTTGGCTATCTCAAAACTGCTTTCTACTTTTTCAAATTCAGATTTCGGGACTATTTTGGATTCGTATAGCTCTTTCTTTCGGTCATATTCAGATTTGGTCTGTTGGTATTTCGCTTTCGCGGAAGCGATATCCGTACTCAAATTATTGGATGCCAAACCTTGGCTATTCAAACTCATTAAGAGCTGACCTTTTTTTACTGCTGTGCCTTCCGTGAGATTACTTACTTTAAAATCTACCACCCCATTGGATTTTGCTGCCAAGGACTTTACAGAACCGGGCGAGGGCATCCAAACACCAGAGGTGTTGATGACATCGTAAATTTTACCTGAAACCACAGGTGCGGTTTGAAAATCGATTTTCCAAGCTTGTTCTTTCAAAAACGAAATGCTCCCATCATCTTCGGCTGCACCCAAAGCTTTTATGGCTTCATCTGCATTAGCATAAACCGTAACATCATCAATCGTTATTTTATCTGAATAGTCTGGCGTTTTCAATTCAAAAACAAGTTGGTAACTACCCGCTTCTTTCGGTTGAATGGTAGGCGAAAATATGCCTGGTGATGAAGGTGCTTCGGCAGTATTGCGAATACCATTATCGCCTTTAATCAAACTAACCGTAACCGAACCTTCACGAACAGGCTGATGCTTGTCCAACACAGTAAAGTGGGCTGCAAATCTGCTTGGATTTCCAACGATTAAGGCTGGAAATTCTACGAATAATTCTGTGTTGTCTGTCCAAATGGTGTGGTCCAAGCGTGGAATTTCTTCTCCTTCGTGGCTACCATCGGGATTGTGTGCGTGTGCGTCTTCTGCCTTGTTACAAGACATTGCCAAAAAGGCAAGCACTATGAGTATATATTTCATATCGTTATATCTATTTGCTTTTAGTGGTCGTGGTGTTCAGCGCCATCATCGTGTTTGTGAGTTTTTGAATCATCATCTGTATGATTCCCTTCTGAATCGTGGTCGTGTCCGTGTTCCTCTGTCTTTGTTTCCATAGAATCTTTTCCTACTTTAAACTCTTCTTGCTCTATGGTTTCTTCCGTATGACTACCATCCTCATTATGTTCGTGACCGTGGTCGTCAGTACTTTCGGTTTTTGTTTCTCGACAAGAGGTTACTAAAAATGTTGATGCGATTGCTATTGCGAATATTGATTTTGAAAATTTCATAATTGTATGTTTGAAAATTTATAACTGATGTTTTAATAATTGTGCTTGAAGCAGTTGCAGTTCCTTTTCCATTTGCAGCATTTTATCTGATGCATTCCGATAAAACTGAAGCTCCACGTAATAATCCATAAACGAATACTCGCCCAACATATAAGCCTTAAATAGCAGTTGCTCGCTATTTAAATTGCTCATAGTGGTTTGATACTCATTAAATTTTTCGAGCATCAATTCGTATCGATTATAGGTTTCTTGAAATTGTGTATAAAGCGAAGTGGTAACTACCTGCGTGTTGGACTGTTGATACTCATAATTTGCTTCGGCAGCTTTTACTTTGTTCTTGCTACTCCAAAGTGGAATTGAAACACCGCCATAAAAACCAGAATAATTACTACCGCTAACGCCTTGATAATTATAACCAAGTGCGAGATTTGGTAGCACTTTGTTCTTTTCTAAAGTCACTTTTTGAAGTGAAGATGTCTCATTGGCCTTTAACTCTTGTAGCAAAGGGTCTTTTGCTAATTTTCCCAGCCAGAGGCTTTCTACCGTACCGACTGCGATAGGTAATGCAATTCCTGATGTAACACCATCAATTACATTGCCTCCATTCAACGTTTTAAGTTTGGATAGCAAAATTTGGATTTCGCTTTCAATCTGTTCCACGACAAACTGCTCTTGAATCCAAGCAATTTTTGCTTTATTCAAATCTAAAATCCCAACTTGTTCTGCATCAAAAAGTTTTTGGATTTGGTCAAAAACCTGTTTGCTCTGGGTTTTTCTTTCCGTTTCAATAGCTTTTCGCTTTTGCAAGAAAGCAAGTTCTAAAAGCGTGTTCTTTGCTTTTAATAAGACTTCCAGCCTCTTGTTAGCGTAGGCTGCCGCTAACTGTTGCGATTTAGATTCGTTCCATTTGCCACGTGCAGCATATACCGTTGGGAATTCAAAAGATTGGGATAGTTGATATTCGGTATAATCTCCAGTTGCATTATCGCCAAATGGCAAATAAAAACCAGAAAGCTGTGGGTCGGGCAAATTGTTGTTGCTCCTGTTTTCGAGTTGTTGGCTTTCAATAAATGATTGATAGCTTTTTAACTCTGTGTTGTTCTGTTCTATTTCGTTAAGCAGTTCCCCAATGTTTTTATCCTGCGAGAAACCATTAACAAAGAACAGGCATCCGCAAATTACGGACACGATGTATTTATTCATTGTTTGAAATTTTAGGTTTAATCTGAATTTATATAAGGAAACAGTACCGTAGCGATACCATAGTCCTAAACGATTAACCTAAAGATGGTGGGCCTCGTGAGTCGAGGGAAGAGAGGTAGGGATTAAAATATGTATTGGGTGGATGATAGACAGGCGGTTTACTATTTTGCCTGTAGTCAATCAAAAAGGTTTTTTGAGTTTCAAAAGAACTTTTTACTATATCCTTATCAACATTGGTCTGCTGCTCTACCGTATTCCTATTAAGTAATACTATATCGCTGGATACAGTAGAATGGATATGCATATCCATAACGAATCCAAAAAATCCGTAAGGAGATTCTTCTTCGTGGGAATCATCATCGTGATGATGATGTTCGCCATTATGGGCAATATCTGAATGGGAATGAGCGTCCTCGTGCTGATGGTGCAAATGTGGAAAAACCTGATGCAGCATCATTAGGCTAAACAAGCCTAAACAGAAAAATGCCGCTATTTTATTTGGTTTTTGCATTAATTACAAAGATAGCAATATTTCTTGTCTGGGAAAATTGGAACTCAACTAACTCTAATTAAGTGTCTTTTTGTAACAAGAAAAAATCCAGTTTGAGGTACTAGACAAACCTTTGTTTATGTTTATGCCATTGCATAGACTTCATCGAACAATTTCTTATCCAACCGTTCTTGTTGGCCAAAGCTTTTCTTTAAGACATTATGAAGTACTGAATTAAACGCATTGTAACCTAACCACAGATTTGGTTTTTCATTGAGCAACAAGGCTTCATAGTTCAAGATTTCTATGACCTCACGAGATTTTTTCGACGGGTCGCTGTTTTTGTCGCTACATTCATACCGGAACAGTTTCGTTTTGTCAAGAATCGCCTTTACAAATTCCTGTGTATCGATGATTTTAAATTCCTTCATCTTGTCGAATTTCTTGATAATGGTATAGAATTCATTGTCCAAAAATTTATCGAAGAGATTGTTCAACCTTGGCATAATCAAGTGTGTATTGTTCTTACTGTGCTTGATGGAAAACTCTATTTCTGCCTGAGAAACGTGCAGACCATTAGAACACACTTCTCTATAGAACCCGAAGTGCCCAGAAGTTTTTTCGCTACCGTCATACGAGTTTTTAAACCGAAGCATTGGTAGTATCAAATCTTTAACGTTCTTCACGGTAAACTGGCTTTTGTCGTCGATGATAAAGTCAGTAATAAACGACCTGTCATTCTTGTTGATAGTTCGCTTATGAAAGTTCAGTTGTGCATCGGTCAACATTTCCTCGGCTTTTTTGAAAAACAGTTGATTTGGAATATGGCCATAGCTGTTCGAGACTACGTTGACAATTTTACCATTGGAAATTATGGCGTTTTCAAGCCCTCTTCTGGATTCCATTTGAGTTATACTTCTCAAAGACTTCATTTCATTGGAAACGAAGATTTCATCTTGTTGTAAATTTTGTAAATACATAATATTTGAATTTAGATTAAACAATATTTAAGCTAAACCCAAACGGAAGATAAAATCTCGGCTCAAAAGGAAACGGAATAAATAGTGAGTGGGCGAACGGCTTTATGCCGTTTCCTTTTGATGGGTGTATTTTACGAGTTTACCTTTGCGCTACTATTGATTGATTATTTTTTCTATTTGGCTCCTCATTTTCAAATAAAAATTATCTAAATAAAAAAGAAGAGCCAGCACGAATGCTGACCCTTCCTTCCGACAACAAAAGCTACGCTGTCAATTCCTGAATTTCTTTTTCAAGAATTGCTATTCGCTCTTTCAAACGTTCTTCACGGGTATCTCTTTTTTCGACATATTCCCTTTCGATATCGGTAATCTTGGTTTTATGATATCCTTGTATGGCATTGTAGAATGATACATTCGTTAAGTTGTTGATATGATTACTTTCTCCAAAATGTACTTGTTTTGTGAGCATATACCGTATAAGCTTATGAAAGATTTCTTTCTTGAACTTTTTCTTGAAATTTTCGACGATTTCAACTTTGGACATCTTTGACGTATTGCCCAATAATCCTGTAAAGTGCTTTTGTTGACTACAGTAGTCCACATTGTTTTCGTAGAGCGAAATTGAAAAGGCGACCATTTCGTCCACCGAAAGCGTTTTTTTGGTCTCGATGTACTTTGTCTCTCGAATCATTCCGACAACTTCTTCAAACAGTCTGTTGTTCTCGATTTGCTTCTTCCGGATTTCCCTTTCGTTAATTTTGATGATTTGTTCATCTGGTGTACAATCATCCATTTTTCTGTTCGATAATGGTACGGAACACACTTCGCTTTCATCTTCAGATTTTTCGAGTACTTTCAAATACACTTCTTTGTGTATGTATGATTCAGGATGAAAAACGATGCCATTTCTAAATCCATTCGCTGTAGCCGAATTGTACTTTTCCAATTCCTCGTTATAGGTCTTGGTAGCCTCGTCAAATTCTTCTTTTAGCTCGTCTTCATTGTAGTCGTAATTCTGATATTCTTCTTTTACGGCTTCCAATGTGGGCTGAATCGGTTTTTCAATGATTTCAACATCGTCTAGCAAATAGACCTTCAAACCATTTTTCTCTAGCTGTGAAATGACCAGCTGATTACGTTCATCATCTGCCCAATACTTTCGTATTTCAGGAATCAACAGTACATTTTCTTTCTTTGATTTTTCAATCAGGTTTAAGAACGATTTGTTTTTCTTGGATTCGTAACAAGATGATTTTGTACAGACCATCTTTCCATCCCCAAATAGATTCCCTTGATTGGCTGCGTTGAACGGACATTCGACACAAGACCCTGCTTTCGGCACTAATTTTTTGTCGGTTACATCAAAGGATACTTTTTCCAAATCATAGGTCTGGTCTTTAATCATCCTGTTTATCTGGTGCGCATTGAAATCCTTGCCCATCGTTTCCAACATCATCTGCTGTTCTTCAGGTACAAAGAGCGCGACACCTACACCCAAGGAAATGGTCATTTCGCCATTGCGGACAAAGTGTTTAAAGCCTTCTATCAAACCTGCGAGCTTTAAGCGTTGTCTGATAAAGTTATCCGTTCTGCCCAATCGTTTGGCAATTTCAGTAGGCGCATATTTTTCTCTTAGATAGGCAATCGCCTCGGCTTCTTCGGTAGGCTCAACATCCTGTCTTTGCAGATTTTCGATGATTTGTACCTCCAGAACATCAATGTTCTTATAAGTCCTCACAATACAGGGTATGGTATTTTTCCCTGCCAGCATACTTGCACGATACCGACGTTCGCCCATCACGATGACATAATGTTCATTTAGTTGCCTTACCGTAATCGGTTGTAATACACCGTGCTTATCGATACTCTCTGCAAGCTGCTGTAATGCATCCTCGCTAAAAGTTTTTCTTGGTTGTTCTGGGTCGGGCTTTATTTTGCCTATAGCCAGGTTCTGAATTTGAAGTGCGGATGCTTCCATTCCATTCACTTCTTTTTTGACAATAGATTTCGCTCTACTGCGCTTCTTTGTGGTACTCGCTTTTGTTGTCATAATACTCAAATTTTAGATTAAACAATATTTGAGCAGGAACCAAACGGAAGATAAAATCTTGGCTCAAAAGGAAACGGAATAAATAAGCGCTGGCTGAAGAAATGGCTTTATGCCGTAGTCTTTTGATGGAAGTATTTTACGAGTTTAAATTGCGGTCATATTGTATGATAATAAACTCCCCTTACGAAGGAATAAGGTTGCTAATTAGCAGAATTTATTATTTTACTAGAAAATTAATAGGGTTTAATAACAAATTGAAACATTTGACATTAATACAAATGTTGCCCTGAAATTAGCAAAATGTTGTACCTATGTTGTACCCGACCTTTTTTTCGAGAGTTTATTAAATGGAAAAAGCCGAAGATTTCTCTTCGGCTTTTGTACGGGCGGGGAGACTCGAACTCCCACACCTCGCGGCATCAGATCCTAAGTCTGACGTGTCTACCAATTCCACCACGCCCGCATTTTAATATTTTAACACTTTATATTTCGCTATGTCCTAAGTCTAGCGTGTCTACCAATTCCACCACGCCCGCTTAGTCGCCCGAATAATCGGGATGCAAATATAAACATTAGTTTGAATATTCAAATAACTTTGTTTGCAAAAAAATCATTCTTCTTTTTGTAATTTTGAAAGCATACAATAATAAGCAATTATGAAGAATATAGAATTTTACATTAACGAACATAAAGACCGCTTTTTAAGCGAACTCATAGAACTTCTCAAAATACCATCTGTAAGTGCAGATCCCGCGTTTAAGGATAACGTCATTAAAACTGCTGATGTCATTAAAGAGAGCCTCATAAAAGCGGGCTGTGACCATGTTGAAATTTGCCAAACCAAAGGTTTTCCCGTGGTATATGGCGAGAAAATTATTGATGACAACCTACCTACAGTGTTGGTCTATGGCCACTATGATGTGCAACCTGCAGACCCTATATCCTTATGGCATTCTCCTCCGTTTGAACCCGTGATTAAAAAAACATCCATCCATCCAGAGGGCGCTATTTTTGCACGAGGTGCCTGCGATGATAAGGGGCAAATGTACATGCACGTTAAGGCCATGGAGCTGATGACCAAAACCAATCAATTGCCTTGTAATGTCAAATTTATGATTGAGGGCGAAGAAGAAGTTGGTAGTGTTAACCTTTCTACCTTTGTTAAAGAGAATCGAGAGAAACTTAAAAATGACGTGATCCTTATTTCAGATACAGGTATGATTGCCAAAGATATCCCTTCTATAACTACGGGACTTCGTGGCTTAAGTTATGTAGAAGTTGAAGTTACCGGTCCAAACCGCGATTTACATTCTGGATTATATGGTGGTGCTGTAGCAAATCCCATCAACATACTAACCAAAATGATTGCCTCTTTACACGATGAGAACAACCATATTACCATTCCAGGTTTTTATGATAACGTAGAGGAATTGTCTTTAGATGACCGCGCAGAAATGGCAAAAGCACCTTTTAATCTCCAAGCTTACACTAAGGCGCTAGATATAGATGCTGTTTATGGAGAACAAGGCTATACTACTAATGAGCGTAATTCTATTAGACCTACCTTAGATGTTAATGGTATTTGGGGCGGATACATTGGTGAAGGTGCCAAAACCGTTATTGCAAGCAAAGCCTATGCTAAAATATCGATGCGTTTAGTGCCAAACCAAGACTGGAGAGACATTACCGAGCTTTTTAAAACGCATTTTGAAAGTATTGCTCCTGCCGGAGTTACGGTAAAGGTAAACCCGCATCACGGTGGTCAAGGCTACGTGACACCAACCGATAGTATTGGTTATAAAGCGGCCTCGGCTGCATACGAAGAGAGCTTTGGAAAAACACCCATCCCACAACGAAGTGGTGGCAGCATTCCTATTGTGTCTCTATTTGAAGACGAGTTAAAAAGTAAAACTATTTTGATGGGCTTTGGCTTAGACAGTGATGCCATACACTCTCCAAATGAACATTTCGGACTCTGGAATTATTTCAAAGGCATTGAAACCATTCCGTTGTTCTATAAGCATTTTACAGCGCTAAGTAAATAGAAAATACTTTTAAAGAGATTCAAGAGCAGGTACTTTATTTAAGACTTAACAATCTTAAAAATACCTGCTTTTTCTTTGGAACGCAGACTCAGAAAATATACACCTGTCGGTAATTTTTCAATATTTAATGTTGTTGAGCCTGCAATGTGATGCTCTTTTTGAAGCTTTCCGGAAACATCGTATATTTTTACGTCCATCTCCATTTCCGAAGGGATTGCAATGCTAATGAAGTTATGAGCAGGATTTGGGTATACACTCAATTCTTCCGAAGAAAATTGTTCTAGGTTTAAGTCATCTACGACTTTAGGCTGACTTGTTTCGGTACAACCATTTAAAGTAATTTCAACAGTGTAGGTTCCGTTTTCAGTTGGCATCAAGGTTTGATTGGTCGCTCCTGAAATTGGCAGATTAAGTTCAGCATTGATCCATTGATAGGAGGCAGAACCTTGATTGGCCGTCAACGTTGTTTCGGTTTGTGTAACGGTATTGTCTATAGGAAGTAAAGTAGCTTTTGTTGTGATATAGCCCGTTACCAATTTTACCAATTCATGATAATAGGGCAAGTCTAAAGTTGCGACTCGATCATTAGAACTGTGATAAAAGGGGGTTTCATCATCTGTTTCCCAGGACTCGCCCAACAAAACAGCAGAATAACCTTGGGCCCAAAAACTAGAATGATCACTCGCAAAAGTTCCAGGGTTAACTTCTATCACACTTAAATTAAAATCATAAGTGTCCAAAACCGAGATAATATCATCTTTCATTGCCGGTGAACCAGCAATATTTCTGTAATCAATATCAAACTCATTATCGCCAAAATCGCCAGGATTATCACCATCGTAACCCATCATATCCATATTTAAGACCCCTAAGATATTGTCACCATTTGCAGCAGCTTGGTTGGCATAAAACTGAGAGCCCAATAATCCTATTTCCTCTTCATCCCAAAGCGCATAAACGATAGTATTCTCTAAGCATTGAGTAGACAGGATTCTCGCCATTTCTAAAACGGCAGCAGTACCAGTGGCATTATCATCGGCACAAAAATTTGCGACACTGTCATAATGCGCGCATACCATGTAAATATTATCAGGATTGGTTTTTCCCTCTTGAATGGCTACAATATTTCGGCCATTAGTGTTAAATGATTGATCTATAATCGTTAAATTATCTAGGCTTTCAAAACGTTCTACAAGATAATCTGCAGCTATATCATTGTTAGCCTGTTGCCTGTTAATGATGGTCACCGTATTGCCGTTAACTGTGGTGGGAATCTCACCAGAAAATTCATTTAAAGTAAGCGTTAACTCCTCTAAACTAACGGCGTTGATGAGCTCTTGGATATTTTGAGCGGTTGATGTAGACACGACAAATACAGCGCAAAGACCCGCTATTAAAACCTTTAATTTCATAAATAAAATGCACTAATTAAAAAGCAAAGATACGGCATTTGAAACACAAATATTTTTGAACAAATTTGCAAATCCGGAATTTTATTCTACATTTGTAGAGTTAATTCTAAACATGTAGAGCAATGCAATTATCAAAAACCGAAGAACAATTGATGCAATATCTATGGAAACGTGATAAGGCTTTTATGAAAGATCTTCTTGAAGCTTATCCAGATCCTAAACCCGCTACTACCACAGTTGCCACCTTACTAAAGCGCATGATTGACAAAGGTTTTGTTGATTATAAACTCTTCGGAAAGTCTCGGGAATATTATCCCTTAGTTAGAAAGAAAGATTACTTCTCAAAACACGTAAATGGGCTCATTAAAAACTTCTTTAACGATAGTGCTTCTCAATTTGCCTCCTTTTTTACTACGGAAACAGACCTAAGCAAGGAAGAACTTGAAGATTTAAAAACCCTGATCGATACCGAAATTAAAAAGAAATGATCATGCTCATCTATATCCTAAAATCATCAGCTTGTTTGGCCCTATTGATGCTCTTCTATAAAGCTGCGCTAGAGAAGACCAGTGCACATACGTTTAAACGTTTTTATTTACTAGCGTCCATTGCCATAGCTTTCATCATCCCTTCCATCACCTTTGTAACCTATGTTGCACCAGTAACTACAGGGTATATGCCTCTTACTCCAGAGCTCATATTCGATAGTGTTGCCGAGATTCCAGAAGAAACACCTATAGATTATACACCATTTGTGTTATGGACTATTTACGGGCTTGGTGCTCTCGTGTTCCTTTTAAAATTTGTGTTTAATCTCTACACGATTACCTCTCGGGCAAAAAGCAATCCCCATCATAAAACAGATGGCTTTATACATGTGTTGGTGCATAAATTAAAGAGTCCGCATACTTTTTTTAATTACATTTTTCTCAACAAGACCAAATATCAGGCTCACAAGATCCCTAAAGAAGTCTTCTGGCACGAACAGGCACATGCCAAGCAAAAGCACAGCATCGATGTGCTTATTTTAGAAGTACTGCATATAGTACTTTGGTTTCATCCGCTTATCTATCTACTGAAACGTGACATCAAACTCAATCACGAGTTTTTGGCAGATCGTTCGGTTTTAAGTCAGGGCATACCTCCTTCGGAATATCAAACTATTTTATTGGCCTTCTCATCAAAGGCATCACATCAAGAATTGGCAAATGCCATTAATTATTCATCAATCAAAAAACGATTTACAGTTATGAACACAAAAACCTCCACACAAAAATTCTGGTACAGAAGCCTCTGGCTTTTGCCACTATGCGCCATGCTTTTATATGGTTTTAGCGAGAAAAAAGAAGAGTTTAAAGCAGACGATAGTGCGTCAACGGAGATTTCTAAGCAAATCGTCATTATGGCGCAAATCAATGCTGTTACCATTAACGGAAAAACCTCTCACATTGAGAATTTTACGCATGACTTAAACGCGGTGACTAAAGACTGGGATGATTTAGATTTTGATTCGGTTGTTCCTTCAGTACGCATTGCAAGTTGTTCTGCAGAATTTTTAGAACGTCTAAATGCTGAGTTCCGTCAAACGGATTATTACTTAAAATCCAATCAAGTTCTCAATATTGTACAAGAAAAAGCCACAGCAGAGCAAGTTGCAGAATACAACAAACTAGCTAAGCATTATAATAATCAACCCGATGATAAGCGCATCATTAAATTAAAAGATATGAAGCGCATAAAAATGCTTTATGACCTTATGTCTGATCAGCAAAAGGCAAATGCAGAACCTTTACCCAATTTTCCATCGCCACCGCCACCGCCATCTAGCATCCCACAATACAACCAAGGTAAAAAGAAGACTCTAAATGAAATTATAGAAGAAACACCAGATGGTGTTGAATCTGGATACGAACTACTAGAAAACGGAGAAACGCATTATTTCATCATTTACAATGGAAAGAAAACCTACTACAATAGCAATGGCTATATCACCGATGAAAAAGGAACTATTATTCCACCCCCACCACCGCCACCAAGTACTCCTAAAAAAGAAAAAGGAGGACCAAATGGTTTTTCCAACGTTATTAATAATAACACCACCAGTATTGCGGAAGTAGCGCCGACCTATCAAAAAGGGGACTTTAAAACTGGGTTTATAAAAATAAAAGGCATCCCACATTATTTTGTAACCATTATCGATAATACCTCATATTACAACCGTAAAGGTTATAAAGTCAATTTGAATGGGGTTGCTGTAAGCAAAACTCAGGTAAATGCTTCCGATGTTGTACCTGATCACTACATCACTAAAGTGTATCAAAACGGAACAATTGTCGCTGAATTTAAAGATCATAGGCCCGAAATGGAAAAAACGATAGTTGATATTCCTTTCCCTCCTCAGCCTTTAATGCCGCCCAAACCAATTAGGCCATTAGACCATATCGTCAATATGGCGAAAAAAAATGCAAAATTCTTTTATGAAGGTAAATCCGTCTCATCGGATAAAGCCATAAGCCTATTAAAATCGAATGAAGACCTCAATATCTTTACAAAAACACCTGAAGGAGATGTCCCACGTGTTTTTATAACGCGATTAACAAACCCAAGTAAAAATGAATTATCAGACGAGCTCCCTAAGCCTACGGCAGATAACATCATCAACCATTTTAAAGTCATGAATCGTCATGGGGCTAAATTCTATTTAGGAGATCAAAACATCTCGTTTAAAGATGCACTAAAATACGTAAAGCAGCATCGCGATGCTGATGTGGAGACTTCTTCAAAAAGCAATTCTGTTATTATAAAATTGCCGAAAAAATAATTTGGCATAGTTCAAATGCTAATACTAATTATTCAATAATTAAAATTGGCACTCCTGTATTAAACCTTTCAGCTCAAATTACTGAAAGGTTTTTTTATGTTAAATATTGTAACAAAAGCCCCTATTTAGCGTTCTAATCCTCTAGTCATCAATCAAACGCGTCTTACGGCGCATCAAAAAATCAAATCATCATGCTTAAACGGTTTTTTATCATCTGCTCTGGGGCAGATATCCATATTTTAGACAGTTGCTCCAACGGCGAGCAAAATAAATTTGCAGGCATTGGCGCTACCGTTTTTTTTACGGCAGTCATGGCTTTTATCGCTTGTAGCTATGCGCTCTTTACGGTCTTTGACAATGTATTTATAGCCATAGGCTTTGGACTCATTTGGGGGCTTTTAATTTTTAATCTGGATCGATTTATTGTCTCGACCATCAAAAAACGAAACCATAGCATCGACGAAATCATTCAGGCCTCACCTCGCTTGATTCTAGCTATAATTATTGCCATAGTCATTTCAAAACCTTTAGAACTTAAACTGTTTGAGAAGGAAATCAACCAAGTTCTTCTTGAACAAAAGAACGAAATGACCCTTAGCAATCAAACTCAAATTGCAGCTCAGTTTACTCCCAATATTAACGCCTTAGAACAAGATATCGAAACATTACAAGCACAAATTACTACTAAAGAAGCTGAAGTGAATGCCCTGTATCAAATCTATATTTCTGAGGCAGAAGGCACCTCTGGCACAGAACGTTTGGGCAAAGGCCCTGTGTATAAAGAAAAGCGAGAGAAACACGATGCGGCTTTAGCAGATTTTCAACAACTTAAAGCTGAGAACAAAGAAAAAATTGGCGGTATTGAAACGCAGATAGCCGAGTTGCAAACCAACTATGACGCACAAGTAAGTGGGACCCAACCTATCATTGATGGCTTTGACGGACTCATGGCCCGAATCGATGCTCTGGGCACATTGCCGTGGTTGCCTTCTTTTTTTATCTTCTTACTGTTTCTTGCCATTGAGACCTCTCCTATTTTCGCGAAGTTAATGTCTCCAAAAGGAGCCTATGATTACAAGCTTGAAGATGCCGAAACTGCCATTAAAACCTGGGTTGAGCAAAAAGTCAACGAGCGCCATGTGCTTCTTAAAACCGATCAACAACTCAATAATCGTATCTATTCTGATATTGCCGAAGAAGATGAACTCTACCAATACAAAAGAAAAAAAGCTCGCGAATTAATGCAACTTCAAGCCGATGCTTTTTTTAAACACCAAAAGAATGCACTATAAGAAGAGCATCTCACTATTCTTGAATGAAAGGCTACGTTCTAATTTTTAGAAATTAAACCTCAACGTTATTTGGTGATACTCAAGTTTCTTACCTTCGTTTTTATACTTTTAATTAAAACGAAGGTCATGAGATACACCATACTTATTTTAGTCTGTTTAACCCTGTCTTTTCAAAGTTTAGCACAGAGTCAAGCAAAACCATTGACTGTTGAAGAACAAAATGTTCAAGAGATGAAAGACGTAAGAGCTAAAATTCTCGAGGTGATGAAAGCTCAAGAAATTGCTTGGAATCGCCATGATCTAGAAGGCTTTATGGAAGGTTATTGGAAAAATGATTCTCTAAAGTTCTACGGCAGCAGCGGCTTGACCTATGGATGGGACAATACGTTGGCCAATTATAAAAAAGGCTACCCAACAACGGCAGAAAGCGGAACCTTAAAATTTGTAATCAATGACATCTCTGCTATTGAGAATAACGCCTATTGGGTTATGGGAGAATATCATCTCAACAGAACCGCTGGCGATGCCAATGGCGTGTTCATGATTATCTTCAAAAAAATTAATGGGCAATGGAAAATTATAGCAGACCTATCTTGCTAGCTTTGAGCATTTCTTGTTATATCACGCCATGCAAATATCACTAATGCTTTTCAGCAACTAATAACAAAGCCAACAGTTAAAACCAAGCCTTTATTTAAGCCGCAGTTTCTGCAGCTTTAAAATGACTGTAAAGATTAGAGTTACCTGCTCCAATAATAGACAAACGCTTGTTTTTTGATAAGGCTTCATTTTGAAGTCTTGAAATCGCTTTTATGCCATGACGATCAATATTGACCAAGTCTTCTAAACTCACTGTAATGGCATTAAACATTTCAAGTACAGACTTGAATTCATTTTCAAAAAGATGTACATTTTTCTTGTTGAGCGTACCTTTTACCTTGAAAAAGTTGTTCGCATTTTTAATTTCGAGATACATAAGTAATGATTTAGGGGTGAACGTCCTTCAATAGACTTGCTATCAAAGTACTAACAGTACAAATATCTTAAATAATTTCATGCAAATTACATTTTTTCGACCAGATGTGGTTTTGTCAGATTTCAGATAAAAACAAGCAGATTTAACCGATAAACAACAGTCTTTTAGTATTTTATACTGGAGATTGATCGTCTGTTCAACGCTTAATATTTCCGAAGAAACGTAATGTTGATGTTGTATAAACGATTTCTTAATTTTACGCAATGAAGCGACAGTACCAAATCCTATTGTATCTCCTTTTAGCAGGAATTACCATCTATGGATTGATCACAGGAAAGTTTCTATTCTTAGTATTTATGATCCCGCTAAGTTTAGGGATATTTAAGAAAGACAAGGATAAAGATTAACCCTTTTTGACGTATTGCGTAATGATAACGATTTGCTGACCATCTACTTTGCCTTCAATATATTCGGCATTTTCATGATCTAATCTAATGTTTCTTACCGCCGTACCTTGTTTGGCCACCATACTAGATCCTTTGACTTTTAAATCTTTAATAAGCACAACATTATCTCCATGTTCTAAGATAACTCCGTTAGAATCACGATGAATGATTTTATCGGCAACATCTTCGTGTTCTCCTGTAGCTCTTGCCAATGCCAATGCTTCATCATCAAGATACATCATGTCTACTAAATCTTTTGGCCATCCCTCTCCTCTTAATCGTTGTAACATGCGCCATGCCATAATTTGTACAGCAATGTGCTCACTCCACATGCTATCGTTAAGACAACGCCAATGGTTAGAATCCATGTCCTCAGTACCTTCAATTTGGTCTTTACATGTTTTACAGACCAGCACGTCATTGGCCACGTTTTCATTTAAAGATGGTGGGATGGTGTATTGTGACAACTCAACTCCTGAAGCACAAAGCTCACAGGTGTTATTACTTCTATCTTGAAGGGTTTGAAGAACGCTCATATCCTATTGTTTTTAATCTATTGAGCGCAAATATAGGTATTGTAAAAGGTTGTAAACCTCAAAAATCAAATTTAAAATCTCAATTTAAATGCGTGGGTTTGGACTTGGGGTCTATATAAACTTCCAATAATTTTGCTGAGGATGATTCAACCATCACAGCTGTTGTTACTGCTGGCACCAAAATGGTCTCTCCAGTCTTTAAATGTTCTTTATAACTGCCAACCGTAATATCTGCAGTTCCCTCTACACACATAAAAATAACAAAGGAATCTAAGTTTGTATAATCCTTTCGCATCTGCTTTTTGACCTCTAAAATGTTGGTCGTAAAATAGTCACAAGATACAAGATTAGCATAACTGACTTGCTCCAAATTGTAAGCGGCCTTTCCGTTGGAAGGGAATGATTTGGTAGCTTTTTCTGCAAGTTGGGTGTGCAGTTCACGTTTTTGTCCGGCATCATCAGTTCTATCCCAATCGTATACGCGGTAAGTAATGTCTGAGGTTTGTTGAATTTCTGCCGCCAATACGCCTGCGCCTATGGCATGTATTTTTCCTGCGGGAATAAAATAACTATCTCCTTTTTTAACTTGCTCTCTATTAAAAACAGACGCTACATTATCCTCATTGATGTGGTTTAGGATGTCAGGATTGGCATTCTCATCTTTGAGACCTATCACAATGCTAGCACTTTCATCACTATCCATAATGTACCACATTTCCGTTTTTCCGAAGGAATTGTGATACTTTTCTGCCATGGCATCGTCTGGATGCACCTGTACAGACAAGTCTGATTGTGCATCTAAAAACTTGATCAAAAGCGGAAAGTTATATCCAAACGTTTTGAAGTTGTTCTTGCCTACAAAATCGGCTTTGTAATTTGCAATTAGCGCTTTTAGCGAAGCCCCTTTATAATCGCCGTTGCTCACTACGGAAACATTACCGCCTACATCAGAAATTTCCCAGCTCTCACCTACGGCATTAGAGTTGGTTTGTTTTCCTAAAATGGCATTCAGTTTTTGTCCGCCCCAAATCTTTTCTTTTAAAATGGGATCAAATTTTATAGGATATGGTCTCATCGTGTTCATTGTTATAGGTTATCGTTATATACTAGTCCCCCTATTGCCATCTCCGGATCAAGTTCATTAATGCGATCTGTAATGGCGTATAGTTTGTGCATCAGTGCGTGTTTTTTCTCGTAAGGTTTCAGAATATAGGTTTGATCTTCTTTAAGCAGATCTTGATGGTCTCTTAACGCTCTCAACAATACATCTAGCGTAAGAAAATTTCCACCAATAGCGTTGGCATTAATATAGCCTATGCTGTTAATATCAAATTCGTTGATCATAAATCTGGCACCTGCTTTTACGGCATTGGCCTCAGATTTCTTTCGTTTGATATTGATTACCGATACATTTTTGCAATCTTCTTTAATGTCTTTAAGCAGGTAATACGTATGATCTGTACTGTTATTGTTAACTAAGCAAAGCTCTGTGTTGCGGAGTTCTTTGGCAATCTCTAGAAACAGTGGTTTGTTAATATGATCTTCAAGGTCATAAAATATAATGACGAGTGCGGTTTTCATAGGGTTTGCCTTAGACTAATTAAGCAATAGTGATTTTTGAAGATACCTCCATATTGTTTACACCTGGTTTTTTCTTACCCCTGTATACCCAAGCAATTTGAGCTAATTGGCCTACAATTTTTACGGAGTCTTTCATCGACAACTTAGAACCATCAGCATGAATCCATCGCTTTAAAGGTTGCTCACAAAGCATGGCTTTTGCAGATTTCAATCCGAAATGCTGGGTCATTCTCTTAAAAATCTCAACATCAAAGATCCATTGGGTTACAAATTTTTTGCTAAAAGCGACGTCTATCACATCTTTGTGAAAAATCTTGGCACCACATTGTGTGTCTTTAAAATCCATAGATAAGATCTTTCTAATGATGAAATTAATGGTCATACTAATAATTTTTCTCGCCGACTCTTTTGTGATATCTGCACCCATTCTTGCGATACGAGATCCGCTCACAATTTTAAATTCCGAATTCTCTATAGTCTTTACCAAATCATCAAAATCGGCAAGGTCTGTAGACAAATCGGCATCCAAGAAACCGATGTAATCTAAATCTTCTTTTTCCGTCATGTGCAACATCCCCAAACGTACAGCCTCTGCTTTACCGCCATTTTTTTCACAATCATACACTGTAATAAAGTCTTCCCTTCCTTTTTGAAGCTCATGTAACACCTCTAAGGTTTTATCTTTACTCCCATCATTAACAAAACACAAATGATACCCAGAGTGCTTATCGATATAGGTGATAAATTCTTCACTTAGCAAACGTTCTTCTTCGTTATAACAAGGAATCACTACCCCAACGCAACGTTGCTGAATCATTACATTACTAGAACTTGATGCTGCATTTGACAACTCTGGCAAACCGATTAAACGTTTTACACGAGCACAAATCTCATTAAGACTTAGAGGTTTTTTCATATAGTCGTCAATTCGCATTTCGAATGCCTCGGTGATAATAGCATCTTGCGTATTTCCTGACAAGACCATTATGGAGGTTTCAGAATGCTCTACAGATCTTATGTGTTTTACAATCTCTAAACCAGAAAGACCAGGCATATTGATATCTACAATCACTAAATCTGGATTAAAAGACTTATACGTCTCTAGTGCGCGATTCGCATTTGTTTCAATTTCTACATCGTAGCCTATTTCGATTAAACGCTTTTGTAAGGGTAACAATACGAGTTGCTGATCATCAATTGCTAAAACTTTCATAATTGGGGTGTTTTAATGTTTTCGTTGGGTCAAAATTAGCGGGATTGATGCTTCAAAATTGGATATTTAGGCAATCAAACCATTAGTGTAGATGAATGGTAGATTACTGTAGATGATTAATGAATGTGTACCTGTCTCAATTATTTACCTTTACTTTATTAAATTGGTCTTACCAAAGCATGAAAGAAACCACAAATAAATATTTAATTGGCGCTCTCCTTTTAGGATTGGCATTTCATGGAACTTCCATTTTTTTTACTTTGGAAACCACCTATGATGCGTTGATTCATTTATTTTTTGCAGACCATTATGCGCATAGTTGGTTTGAGCCTTGGAACTATGAGTGGTACACCGGCTTTACCGTGATGAGCTATCCGCCGCTAGTGCATCAGTCCATCGGATTGTTTTCCCTTATTGGTGGTTTAAAATTCGGGATGTTTACGGTGGCACTTATTAGTATTGTTTTATTTATAACAGGGGTCTACAGGTTCTCCTTATTAATAACCAGTAATAAAACAGCTGCAGGCTATGCGGCTTTGCTAGCCGTATTTTCATCGTCTTTTGTAGAAACATTACATGTATTTGGCCAATTGCCAAGCATTATAGGGATTTCTGTATTAATGCACTCTTTACCAGAAATATACCTGTGGCTAAAAACCGGTAGGTATTGGTATTTGGCGACCTCGCTCTCCTTAATCTCTGTTACGGTAACCTCCCACCATGTGACACCCATATTTGGGATGGTCTTTTTTATCTTTCCATTGATTGGCACGGTGATCATGGATGTTTCTCGTGAAAAAGTAGACACAATGAAAGCCGTGACGTTTAGGGTTTTTATCGATAGCTTCCTCAAGCTATTTAAGCGTATTTTAAGTTTTGGACTATTGTCTTTAATGATTATTGTGGGTTGTATTCTTCCCTACTGGATCAACTCTAAGGCTAACCCCATTACCCAAGTTCCTATTCCGCACGGCTCAAGAGATAATTTTCTAGAGATCACGTCGTCGGGATTAGTGTTCTTTCTTATCCCTTGGGGTGTGTTACTCATTTTACTCCCTTATATATTTTATAGATATTACAGCAAACGCTATTTGTTTTTTGGTTTGTCCATGACCATCTTAACCGTTTTAGGAACTGGTGGAACAACGCCAATCCCATTAAAGATTTTGGGCGAAACAGCTTTTAATATTCTCACCTTAGACCGTTTTACACTTTGGGCCTCCATCATGTCCTTACCGCTGTTGGGTGAATTTACTTATCGCTTTGTACAAGGCGACTTAAAAACGTTGATTCAAACTCGATTTGGAGCCATCTACCATAGAATTTCTGGAGGCATTCTCGCAGGCCTTTTTGTCTTTATGACCATTTTCACGATGAGTCTGGGATATTTTAGACCATCTCAGCCACAAAAAATAAAGATGTTGCCCATTGTTAATTTTCTCAATCAAGATGATCATGATAAATGGCGATTCTTAACCTTAGGTTTTGGAGACCAAATGGCATGGCTAAGCGCACAGACCAATGCCATGACCGTTGATGGCAATTATCATTCTGCCAGACGCCTTCCCGAATTAACCACAAGGCCTATTGAGCGCTTAGAAAATTCTAAATTTAAGGGCGTTGCAGGTATTGGCTCCTTGCAGCAGTTTCTAACCACCCCAGAAAAGTATAATCTCAAGTACATCTTTTCTAACGATAAATTTTATGATCCCATTCTCTATTTCTGCGGATGGCAACGCTTAAGACAATTAGAAAATGGCATTATGGTTTGGGAGCGTTTAAACGTGCCACCAGTCTCTTCGATTCTACCCAAAGACGATGTGTCTAAATGGCAAAAAATACTTTGGGGCATAATGCCGTTTTTAACCGTGCTGATTGCTTTTGTTTTAAACATTCAAATGCTGTGGGTCAATGCCTTAAAAACAAAAATCAAAAAAGCTCCAGACTTTCTAAAATTTCAAAATAACTATACCAAGTTTTCAAGAACAATACTTAGAATCACACACATCTGGTTCTTGATCTTAGCCGTTGTTTTTAGTTATGGATTTTATTTGTTTTACCTTAAAAATGATTCGCAACGCAGTCCAGAAAACGCCATCATAGCCTATTATGACGCGTTGGATTTTAAAGAATTTGAAACCGCTTTCAGCTTAGTGAATCCCGAAAGTGACTTGACCATTGCACAATACATGCTGGAGGTTTCTGTAACCGATGGTCTTTTAAGCAGCTATGCCAAACTAGATGCCATTGAAACTACCATACTGCACCAAAACGATAGCCTAGCTACAATAAGAGTAGATACCAAGTGGATTACACCTTTGGAGAAAATTAGTAAAGCCGAATATAAATCACTCACCAAAAAACGTGGAAAATGGTATATAGAACCAGAAGATTTTGACAACGACTTGCCGCCAGATCAACTCTATTCAGATAATGTGACCGCTTATTTTAATCAAGGTAGACGACGCATTACCACAGAACAAACTCATCATGAAGACGTTTTAAAGCAACCTGTTCTTGAGGTACTTTCTGCCAAGCTTGTTAAATATGATGGTCACTATGCCATTATTGGCAACATCCAAAATATAGACAACGTTCCTGCAGATGTGGTACTCAAAGGGACTTTATATAATGATGATAATAAAGAATTGGCCACCTACAACGCCAAATATCATGTAAAGCATAAATTAATGCCTAAAGAAACTACCGCCTTTAAAATCAATTTTGAAGGGATTGCTTGGTCAAAAACCAAAGACTCTATTCCCGACACCTTTAATCCAGATGAGTTTACACCAATAGAATTTGAAGAGCAACCCACTAAATTTAACCTTCAAGCTGCGGGAAATGTTTCGGGATCAGATTTATATAAGAATATCGTGATCAGCGATTTAAACGTCAGTGAAACGGTTGTTGAGGGACATTTATTTAATAGCGGGCTTCAGGAGATCACCATTCCCCAACTTCTGATTACGTATTTTGATGAAAACAAAAACATGATTTGGGTAGATCATATGTTCGTGAAGGAAGGTGTGAGGCAACAACGTAAACAAGATTTTGAATATCAAATTCCGTATCATAGCGCTGTTGAGACCATCAATAACAGCATGGAAAACATTTTTGTCAACGGGCTTCCAAACACTCCTATTTCAGATAAAATAGTGCCCAACCGGATTATGAATCATAGCAACTCTGTCTTGCAACCCATCAAACATCCAGATTTTAGCTATATTAAAATAGAAACTAACGTGTACATCGGCAGCCCAAATTGAAATTACTAAAACAAACATACCGCTACCTCCTCATTTTGTTGATGGTATCCTCATTTGCTACTATTCAAGAACTGGATACTGTTGATGCTATACAACTCATAACCACACAAACTCAGTTTGAGGCCAGCCACCGTATTGTATTAAAATTTTCAACCTCGGGGAATTCGCAACCCGATTTATATTGTGCCAACAGTTATGGTTCTACCTTAATACCTCCTACACTCAATAACAACACCTTGTCTTACGAAATCCCTAAACACATTAGCAAAAAACTGGGCAAGGTACAGTGGACGCTTTTAAACGGGGGCTCTCCCCTTTCAGGACAATTTGAAATACAACCATTACGGCAAGTGAGCTCTTTAGAAACCTACATTGGCCCACCGAGTATTGAAGCTGGGGGAACCGATTATACCATGCTCGTCGTCATCCCAACCGATTCTTTAGATAATCCCCTACCCGAGAACACAGCAGTTACCGCTAAACATCAATTTTTAAAATCCGAGACCTCTGAGGTGATCTTTACGGAACATCTCATCGCTTATAAAAATATGTTTTCAAAACGAGAAAGCGGCCGGATGTTGGTTTCTTCGGAAAGTTTAAAACACAACTCCAAAGAGTTCGTTATTAACGTATTTCCAGCCATACCAACCGATTTTAAAATTTCCGCAACACGCCCACATGATTATGCAGATGGCAATCAAATGACCACCTTCACAACGACCATCATTAAGGATAAACAGAACAATATTATAAGTGATGGAACTTTTGTTGACTTTTTTATAACCACGCCCAATGGTAATGTTTTGAAGACCTCTGGAACTACTGTAGATGGTATTGCCACCTCTAAAATTATCCATCCAGATCACGACACCCAATGGTCTATAAAATCTTTCGTAGAAGGTATGGCAGAAAGCAACACCCTATCTATTAGTTACAAACAAGTCATTACAGAATTTAATGTGGCATTTTCAAAAGACAATAGAACCATAAATGTTGGACCTCTACAAAGTTTTATGCAACAAATGATCCCCGACGGGCTGCAGGTGAAACTTCTTGTGTATAAAGACGGAACGCTTTTAGAAACTTGGTCCAACACCTCAATTAATGGTTTTGCTAATTTCTATCTCAAACCCGATGTTCTAAAGAAAGACAGGTATGACATCATAGTAAAAACAGCAGGACTCACAAAAACTTTCAATAACAGAACGCTATGGTAGGTCTTAACAAAAACATACTGCGTACCATTTTAATTGCCTCATATATTATGATCATAGCCTTAATTATTTCTGGTGTTAGCGCGCTGTTTGGATATTTAAATACTGGAGCAGACCGAAGCGCCATGCTACATACCGAAATTAAAAAAGTAGAGCAATACCTGCCTGATATGATTTGGAGCCCACTAACCAACGAGGGCAGACCGATTGACGAAGAAAACCTCAACGCCATAGAAAATGACTACCTAGACGCTTGGTATGTTAAACATGTAGCTTATAAAACCAATACCACAAAAGGCATCAAGGATTATTACACCGATAATGCCAGAACTAATTTATACAATTTTATTGAAGATAATACTGCCAAAAATGTCACGGTAGAGTCTACTACTTTAGCACACCATCCTACATTGGAGTTTTTTAGTGAAGACGGACAGTTAGTGGTAATCACAGACCGTGATGTTGTGGAGTACAAGCGCGTGTTTAAGGACAAGCAATTGGTTTTAGAAACTACGGAAATGAGCACTTATAAGATCATCATGTTGCTTGAAGATGGGTTTTGGCGGATCAGGCATTTTGTAAAAATGGCAACAGAGGCTTATCAAGCAGAAAATAATGCCGTTGCTACAAATGGTCTTAACATTAAGGGAATCAATTACTATCCGCAAGCCTCGCCTTGGGACATGTATGGCGATAACTTTTCAAAAGATACTATTGCTCGAGATTTCAAGATCATTAAAGAAGCGGGTCTAACTTCGGTGCGTTTATTTGTGCCTTATGAAGACTTCGGAAAAGCCGAGGTACGCCCAGATAAACTTGAAAAATTAAAGCAAACCTTAGATGCTGCAGAAGCGAATAATCTCGACGCCGTTATTACACTCTTTGATTTTTATGGGGATTATTCGGTTTTAGATTGGACCTTGAATATGCGCCATGCCGAAATCGTGATCAATGCCGTTAAAGACCACAAAGCGCTTATAGCTTGGGACATTAAAAACGAACCCAATTTAGATTTTGACTCTCGCGGAAAATCAAATGTAGTGTCTTGGCTTGAAAATATGATTCATCATGTAAAATCCATAGACGCTGCGCATCCAATAACCATAGGATGGTCTAACACCCAAAGTGCAACCATTTTAAAAGACCAATTAGACCTGATCTCGTTTCACTATTATGAAGACCTCCAAGGTTTGGATGCCGCTGTAAAAGCCATGCGAAAAGACATCCCCAATAAACCTTTAGTACTTCAGGAATTTGGAATGTCCTCCTACAGTGGTTTTTGGAAACCGTTTGGATCTTCAACCGAAGATCAGGCCAATTACCACAAAAAAGTCCAAGAAATCATTGCAAATAACGATTTGCAATTTATGTCTTGGACTTTATACGATTTTACTGAAATACCAAAGGAAGTCGTTGGGAGACTTCCTTGGCGAAAAAATGCTCAAAAGCATTTTGGCTTTATCAATGCTGAAGGCGAAAAAAAGGAGTCCTTTAAATATATTTCTGGACAGTAGACGACTCTAAAACCACGTCTTTTTGAGGCGATTTACTAGAGATAATCGCCTTAAAATGTTCTAGATACATACCTGTAATTTTTTCCATAGGATACGCTGTTGCAGCTTCGTAATTTGCTTTTCCCAGAGCAATACGGTGTGCATCGTTAGTAACAATAGCCTCAATGGCACTCGCCAAACTAGTTACAGAGGTTGGGTCAAAAAACTCTCCTTTATATCCTTCATCTTGTACTAACAGCGCTAAATCGCCCAAATCTGGCATGACTACAGCTTTACCGTAACTCCCCGCCTGGTGCAATACGCCAGAACTGCCTGTTGTAGAGGTATACGGAAATACCACCACAGCACTTTCATTAAATAAAATTGGCACTTCAAATTCTTCAACGTAGCCCGTAAAAAGCACTTGTGGTACATGCTTATAATCTTCTTGTACTTTGGCCAAATACCCAGGTACGTTGGGATTATCGGTACCCGCAATAACAACCTCTAGGTCAAGACCTGTAGATGCTCTTACTTTTTCTACCGCTTCTATCATGGACTCTACTTTTTTGTAGGTTCCAAATTTTCCGAAGGTCATTACCTGTAAAGGCCCTTCTGGGATACTATAGTTGGGAGTAACTTCAGAAATTTCAAAAGTACCGTGCGGAATTAAAGTGACATTCTTAGCATTGTACTTTTGCTCTAAAATGTTCACATACTTTTGCATGGTCACCGCCACAGTATCGGCCTGTAAAATCAATTTGGTTAAGGTGGTGCCTATAAAACCATATAGTTTTTGCATTAATTTATTTGAGGTAAAACCAGCCGACTCTAGATCGACTTCCTCTAAGATATTATGTAATAACACGATGTTAGGGATGCGCTTTAATTTACACACCAATGGCAACATCAATCCTAGCGCTGCTGCAATTTTCTTATCGCCAAACTTCATAAACTGTAAATTAAACAATACGGCATCTGGCGCAACGGTATTAATAGCCTTAGTTACATTTACAATATTAGCGTAACTATTGAAGGCCCAACATTCCTTAACCGTAATCTTACAACCGTCTTCGGTAAAGGTGATGTCTTTTGCACCTTCGGTTTTATCGGTTAACAACACCACTTCGGTTACGGCATCTTGTTGTCTAAAATGTTTTACTAAATGATATGCATATTCGTTTAAGGTTACTTTACTTGGCGGATATGCTGTTACAATTGCTAGTTTCATTTTCTTTAAGTTTAATATGGGGTTCGGTACAAATTTGGGCAATAAGTTGCATTAAAATTGGCCAATGTAGACGGAATGCTTTTTACTGTAGACCAATGGAATAAAGGTTTCGATTTTGCTTAAATGACTTTCAATTTAGAATCGTAAATAAAGTATATCATTTGAAAAACAAGTAAGGCAAACATAGCTGCAATTTGCATGTGTACGACTTGCGCTAGACTCTCGTGGAAAAAGATGACCAGTCCCATTTGTAGCAATCCAAAAAGACCAGAAAACACAACAGGTACATAATGATCAAGAGATAAGTAGTAATAAGCAAAAATGTTTGAGATGGCAAAGAGCCCTGTAGCTAAGGCATATTTCCAAAGTAATGGTGCCATGGCTAGATAGCGCTCTCCAAATAACAGGGTGATTCCTGTTTCAGGGAACAAGGCACATCCCAACACAATAACAGCAGCTATCGCAGCAATGTAACCTACATATTTAAACAAGATTGGCGCTGTAGCCTTTCCTTCTTTTTTAAGCTGAACGACCGTTGGCAATAACAACATAACGAACATCCAGGCTATAAAGTAAACGATCCTTCCTATTAAAGCTAATGAAGCATACAATCCGGCATCATAAGATTCAAAATAGTGCTTTACCAAAAGGATGTCACTATTGTTAATGATAATTTGGGTAAGTTCATAAAACGCAGTGATCACAAAGAAGCTGCGCACTTGTTTAGACTTGGTAACTTCTATAAGTCCAACAGTTTTAAATTTAAAATAGTTGAGCTTAAAAGGAATCAAACCAAAACCAAAAGAGACCAAAATACCTATAGCAATCACTACGGAAGATTGAATGTCAAATAAAAAAATCAATCCTAAAGTGATTACCAATCTACTTAGCATTTCGGCTTGATAGGTAATCGATAAATTTTTAAAGGATTTTTGCCCTTGATAAATACCACGATTCACGCTCATTAAAAAATAAAGTGGCACGCCTATTCCAAAAATCACAAACATGCTTGATGAAGAGGTATGAAAAAGCTGCTGCAATTGATTTGAAAATGCTATAATCAGCACACCTAATCCAATACCTACAATGGTGGCATTTTTATAGATTTTAGAGATGAAACTAAGGAAAGTGTGATCTTCAAATTCAACTGAAAACTTTGCAGTAACCAATTGAAAAGTCATGGCCACAAAAGACAAGACCAATAAAAATGTGATGAGCACTGCAGCATCTGCAAAATGCTCTGGCCCTAGAATTCTGCCAAGTATAAGGTTATACAAGTAATTTCCACCGTTAACTGCTAAAACGCTTAGCATAAACATTTGCTCTGGAGATATTCGTTTTGGTATTTTAACTGAAATTGCTTGCATGGGGATTTGTTTTAGTAGGTTATAAATTAAGCAGCGTAGTTTGGTCTGATATCTTGAAAAATTTCCTTACAGCCATTTCCAATAATATAGAAGGGCTTATGCCATGACGTTGCATTGTTATAGACGCTCTTAATAGCATGCATACCGTTGCTATCAATTTCAGTCACCTTACTAATATCTATAGTAATGTCTCTCATAGAATTTAGCATTAACATAAAGTGTGTTTTAAAGTTACTCGCGGTACATGCGTTAATTTGTCCCTCTAATGTAAATGTGTTTTCGTTACGTGTAATTTTAAGTGCCATAATGATTAATTTTAAGTGATTATTTGTTTGTATCTGACGCAAATATCTAGACAAACTCCATGTAAACCCGATTGATTTCGACGGATGACAGTTTGCTGTAGATGAATGAAGCGGAATTCGTGCCTAACTTGCAATCAAGCAAATCAAACAGATATGAAGACTTTAAAATCACTTATTCATTGTTTCTTTTTATTACTTGTATGTATAAGTAATGCACAAGACATGCAAGAAGGATTTACCTACTTAGAGACTGGTAACTACGCAAAAGCCGAAACCTTTTTTGATACCATACTAAAAGACTACCCAGAAAATAAGACCGCTCGATTGTGCTACGGAAGAGCCGTTGGGCTTCACGGCGATGCCGAAAAAGCAAATGCCCTTTTTACCGATTTGCTAAAAGACTACCCTAACGATTTTGAAGTAAAGCTTAATTATGGTGAGTCCTTATTATGGAACAAAAACTTTACCGCCGCAAAAGCCTACTACCAAGATCTTGTGACAGAAGCCCCAGAAAGTTTCCCGGCACTATTGGGCTACGCCAATACGCTTTCTAATTTGAAGGAATATGAAAGTGCTTTGACCTATGTTAATAAAGCTTTGGATGTGTCTATAGGAAACCCAAACGCCATGGTTTCTAAAAAATACATCTATTTAGGGTATGCATACCAAAACCAACAGTCTCAAAATTACACCGAGTCTGAACGCTTATTGACCAAGAACATCGAATTATTTGGAGAAGATAAAGAAACTCTAATGAACCTTGCCAATCTCTATCTTATCACCAACGAACTGGATTTTGCAAAAGGCACCTATGACAGACTTGCCGAAGATTCCTCCAACCAATTAGAAGCTTTAAACGGTTTAGCACTGGTATCACACTTAGGCGGAAAAGAAAAAAATGCCTTAAAATTAAGTGAAGAAGCCTTCAGCAAAATAACAGATAGCACCAGCACAGCATTAACCCAACAAACGACAGAGCGCTACATTCAAGCCTTGATTTGGAATAAGAAATTTAAACAAGCCAAAACAGAAATAGCAACCCTAGTGGAGCAGCAACCCAACGAAAATTGGATCTTGGCCTTAAGAGCGACATTAAACATTTACAAAAGTAATTTTAAGCAAAGTTTAGAAGATTATGATCGTATTTTAGTAAATGACAGCACCTCTTTTGATGGTAACCTTGGAAAGGCAAATGCTTTAAAAGCCATGGGATATTATGATGAAGCCTATACCTCTGCCGAGAATACGCTTAAATTTTATGATAATCAGAAAGATGCCAAAAACTTCATAAACATTTTAGACACTTATTTCTCACCAGCATCAGATTCTAGAGCCTCTTATACCTTTGATAATGGAGACAATAAAGCTTACTCCTTTAACACCAATGTGTCATTCCCGTTATCAACGCGATTTAGCCTTTTAGGAAGTTATAACTATAGAACCACCAATAATACGGTGACCAAGAACAAAGCTAACTCTAATGACGTTTCTGTGGGCCTATCTTACCAACTGTTACATAACGTAACTTTTACAGGAACCACAGGCTTAACCTCAGCAAATGCTCAAAGTACGGACTATACCCAATTGCTCACCAATGTATTCTTTAATATCAAGCCTTTTAAACTGCAAACTTTAGATATTGGTTACAAACGTGAGATCCAAAGTTTTAATGCCGACTTATTAGACCGTGAGATTGTTCAAAACAACATTTACACCAACTACAATCTTGGTACTAACTTTAACTTGGGTTGGTTTACGCAATACATTTACACCACTCAAAATGATGGCAACGCAAGAAACCTATTATTCACTTCCTTATATTATAACCTACTTGCTAAGCCCTCTCTAAAAGTTGGGTTTAATTACCAGTACATCACATTTAAGGATCAAGTGCCTACTATTTACTTTAGTCCAGAGAAATTTAATGCCGGTGAGGTCTTTTTAAACATTATAAAAGATGAGAATGCCTCTAAACCAAATCAGTTATTTTATGAGTTGACGGCTGCTACAGGTCTCCAATATATTGAAGATGGGGCCAAACAGAGCACCTACCGTATTCAGGCCAAATTGGGTTATAAGTTTTCAGAGCGTTGTATGGCCAATGCTTTTGGCACGAGAAGTAATATTGCTTCGGCAACTGCTGCTGGTTTTACCTTTACCGAAATTGGCTTACGTTTAAAATGGATCTTAACAAACAAACCTGTTTATAAGCGGTAAAAGCTAAGCATGTTTAGGCAATATGATATCTGATTTTAAATCAGGTCATCTATATTTCATTTATTGATTAACTGAAAAAACACAAGCTAATCAAACACAATGTCTCATAACAAGAAGCATCGGCAACTCTCATTCTATTTAATTTCTCAATCAAACCGCAGTATATCCGCCATCGATTAAGTAGTAACCACCAGTCATAAATGAAGATTTTTCAGAACTTAAAAACAGTACCAATTCTGCGACCTCCTCTGGTTTCCCTAATCTGTTCATCGGGTGCTTAGACTTCAGGTCTTCCAACATCTCAGAGTCTAAATTTTCTAATAATGGGGTTTTAATATATGCTGGTCCAACAGCATTGCAACGAATGTTTTTTTGTCCATACTCTGCCCCAATGTTTTTGGTCAATCCTACAACGGCGTGTTTTGTAGCCGTATACGGTGAAGACATTGGTGCAGCTACTGTACCATGAATAGATGCCATATTCACAATAACGCCACCTCCATTTTTTTCCATCTGTTCCAGTTCATACTTACAACCATAGAACACCCCGTTTAAATTGATATCAACCACGTTGTTCCAGCTCTCTATAGAGTAGTCTCCCGTGAGGTTTTGTTCTCCTCCAATACCAGCATTATTGCAGGCAATATCCAATCTACCATATTTTTCTACTGTTTTTTGAATCAAGGTTTTAACCTCTTTCTCTTTAGAAGCGTCTGCCTTAATAAAAAATGCCGTTCCACCTTCTGAAGTGATGAGGTCCACAACAGAATTTCCGTGTTCTTCGTTGATGTCATTCACGATGACTTTGGCACCTTCCTTAGCATATAGTATCGCTATTGCTTTACCTATTCCTGATCCTGCACCCGTTACCAAGGCAATTTTATTTTCTAGTACTGTCATATGTAATGTTTTATAAAGTAATGGTCGTTATGTACAACCAATAGTTCTGTTTGTAAGCCGTGACATAAGCGTCAAAGTTCTTTAAAATTACATATTTCTGTAAAAAGAGAATTGCCAAAAGAGATTATGTTTTGCTCTAAAGGCATTTATTTTAGCAGAAATGCGCCAACCTCAATAAAATGAAATATCCTGAAGCTACAAAAAATTACGGATATGAATATTTTCCTATACTTACGATGATTTAATAAGCTATATATAGGTTCTGTTTTCAAATTATATCTAATTCAAGACATACATTTATATGCATTTTTTGCAATAAAAAAGGCAAAAGCTTTCGCTTTTGCCTTCACTTGAACCCATTTTCATGTTCAAATCTCTCATTAAGAAAATGGGTCAAGAATCAACCATAGGATTTAATTTGCTATTAATTTCAAAGGATGATAACTTTGATGTTGGCTGATCACTTTTAAGATATAAATGCCAGAGTTTAGGCTCTCCTTTTCCCACTTAATCTTATTATTTCCTGGGGTAACCTGAACTTCGGTTTTGTAAATAGTTTTTCCTAATTGGTCATAGACCATAACTATAAGTGTGTCGCTTTGGTCCGAAGTTAGTTGTATCGTGGTCTCCGCAGTCAATGGATTAGGATAGGCCGATAGCCTGAGATTGGTTTCGACTTCAGCAGTTTCAATGTGTAATGTTTCCGAAGCATTAAAAGCCACTTGATTTACTTGTAATGCAAAAGGTGCATAGGTACTATAATTACCGTGTAATGAAAACACGATGGTCTTTACATTAGTGAGTATTGCTGGGTTACCGCTACCGTCCATAAAGTCTGTAAAGGGGATACTGTAAAAGGTCGCTTCTGTATGAGCTGGAATTATGTAACGTAAACGGTCGTTCCAATCTTCTAAGTCCTCTTGCTCCAAAATGACTTCTACTGGATGTGTATTTTGGATCTCAAATTGAAAACCTTGATACGCTTCTACAGAGAGCGCTTGGTCTCCTGCCAACAGATGTCTAAACAGATTGATGGTGCCTTTTGCCTCACCCGTAACACTTGGCTCACGTTCTACATGATATAGATTAGCATCACTTTCTAGTGCTGTATTGGCAATTTCGAATTGATTTACATCTACCGCTTCTTCTTGATAATCTAATCCCCAAGGGCCATCTGCTAGATACAAAGCATCTTGTTGGGCAGCGCTGTCTGTGCTTAATGAAAAGCCAATATCGAACAACTGACCTGTGGCAATGGTTACACTGTCAAACCAATCTCCAGTTAAGCTTATAATTTGTGTGTTTGTACTTCTTTCAGACACTTCGGTAGTGGCAATACTCCCTTCAAAAGTGACCGTAGTTGCATTTATTTTATTGATAACGTTTAAATGTAAGTTTCCCTTAGTGTAATATCCAGAGCTTACAAATACTGGGGGCGCCACGTTACTTAAGGTTTGGCTGGTCAATGGTTTCTCTTCGGTTAAGGTATCTATAATATGATTACCAATGGAAAACACTTGTGAAAATGAGCTTCCCCAAATTTGAAAGTTGTAATAGTCCCCTTCTGGGTATTGGGCAATGTTCCAAAAGCTGAACAACTCGTTCGACGCTTCTCCTAATTTTACTGAAAAACTCAACGAAAACTCTGTTTCTCCAGAAGCACGCACTAATTTAGAACTGATGACCTGATGGCCTCTTACCATAACGGTTCTTACATCTTCTAGACTTGAGCTGTTCAAGCGATCGCAAATTACCTTAGAATGATCATAAACTGCGCCTTGAGTTGCTGTTGCCAGTACTGCCGACACGCGCTTGTCTGCTTCATAAAAGTCTACAGAGAAAATTTCCGAAGCGTTAGTAATACCCAACAAATCAGTAGGGCTTGAGATATAAGCACTCTCTGTACCGTACATACCAGTTTCTGGCAAGTAAGTATCTAAAGTTACCTCATCTGAAGCATCACTGCCGTTACGCATGGCAAGTACAGCTTGTTCATTATATTGGGTTTGTAACTGTTTTTTATTAAGCACATTGCCATTTTGCTGACGTTTCAGATTTCTTTTGGCAATAGCCTGTGCCAAATTACCGTTGCTTTCTAAACCACCATCATTGGCAGAACTCACGTCTCTTGCACTAGCCACATCGGCGTAATTTACTGTTTTGATCGCCTCATAAGGATTGGCGGTAACATAGAAAATAGCGTCGTTAAAATCATTATCACAACTTGCCCAATCTCTTCTAATATCTTCGAAACCTAAAATTACTCGTTCATTTTCAGGGTCATTCAAAAGAACGTTGTGATATCTCAAATTTTCTTCTGCCTCTGGGTTATAATCTGTATTAGAATATAATTGCCAAAGACCACTGCCAACAGCACTCGTACTCGGGTCCCAAGCATTGGCTAGTAATACCCAACCTATGCCGGTACCGGGCGAAAAATTACCGATGCTCACTTTATCTCCTGTTAATAATCCGCCACCACTACCATATGCGGAGGCATTTGGAAAAACAATGGTAATGTCTTCTGGCTCTGGTGCCGTTGGAGATGGATTATTGACGTCATAGGTATAAAAACCCAATACGTTTCTATAACCTGCTCCTTCACTCACAAAGGTGACCCAAACGTCTGCGGTTTGATTGATGATGACATCGGTATCATACCCTGAGGAAATGTAATGCGGATTAAAATCTGGAACGGGATAGCCTTCTGGCAACGACCCATTGATCATGTCCATGGTTTCTTGAGAAACGATATCTCTGGGGCTTTCTAAATACAGCGGCGTACCGTCTGCAGTAAAGTCTCCAAGGTACTGGTAGTTTTGTGCGTAAGTAACTGTCGAAAAAATTGTAAATATTAATAGTAGGATTTGTTTCATGATATTGAAATTTATATCACAAAGGTATCCTCAGCATCGCTTATTTTTTCTAATTTTCGATGGTTGCAGTTTTACTGTAGGTGAATGGAAATTACAATAAGTTAAGACGTTTCATCAGCTCTGGTCGATTAGAACGACTCACAGGAATGACATCTTTTTTGATGAGCACACTGTTATCTTCAATATCTATAATTTTCTTAATGTTGATGATGAAGGAGCGATGTACTTTTAAGAACAACTCGTCTGGGAGTTTATCTTCAATCTTTTTTAAGGTAGAATGTACGGTGTAATTTTGCGTTTCGGTCTTGACATTAATGTAATCGCCCTTGGCCTCAATGAGATAAATACTGGGAATGTCTATTTTGATGAGTCGTCTATCGATATTAACATAGAGATCATTACCAGAGCTTACTTCTACCTTTTCGTTGGCTTCGAAAGACGGCGCTGCAATGCTTTTTGAATTGGCCTTTACAATAGCCTTTTCAAAACGTTCTGGAGTGATGGGCTTGACCAAATAGTCTACAATACAATCATACTCAAAAGCTTGAATTGCAAAATTGGGATCTGAAGTGGTGAGTATGATCTTTGGTGGACTCTTGAGTGTTTCAATAAAATCAAAGCCCGTAAAATCTGGCATGTGAATGTCTAAAAGAATGAGATCTACAGTATTTTGATTTAAAAATTTCATGGCCTGGATGGCATTTGGAAACTCTTCAACCACATTAAGACTACCTTCCTGCGCGCACAATTGATGGATAATGGCGCGGGCCGTTGCCTCATCATCAATAATAATACAATTCATATAAGTTAGTTAAGCCGTTCTATAAATTGAGTCATGTTGCTTAAGATGGCTTCAAATTCATCTTGACGGGCTGTGCTCCCTTCCAAAAGATTCATTTCAAAGGCTACTGCAACTTCATAACTCTTCTCTAGGCCTAAAATACTAATTTTATGTTTAAGTTTATGTACGCTTTCTGACGCAGGTTTAAATTGACCTGCAGACATTTGATCTACATAGACTTGTTTTTCTTCGGGAAATTCACTTTTAATGATCCCGATAATTTTTGCTTCAAAGGCTTTATCTCCTCCAGACATACTGTGTATGTAAGACATGTTAGGCGTTTCCATTGGGTTGTTTTTTTAGTGTGAAATAAAAAGTAGTCCCCTCTCCCACTACAGAATTAAGCCAAATCTTGCCGCCGTATACATCTACAATTTTTTTGACAATGGACAGACCTATACCTGTTGAGTTACCTGTAGTTTCGAGCTTTTCAAAGGTTTTAAATATTTTGTTGAAATAAGCTTCATCGATACCCTTGCCGTTATCTTTAACATAAAATTCCCAACAGAATTCTGTTTCACTAACGCCAACCTCTATGAGACCTTGGTCTTTATCATTATAGGCAATGGCATTGGTAATGAGATTTTGAAAGAGCTGTTGTAATCGAAATTTATCGCCTCTAATGACAGGAAGCTCCATATAGTTTACAGTAACATGATCTGGAACTTGAATGATTTTTACTATCTCATCGACCAATTTATTTACGTCTACATCATAAACTTCCAACTGTGCTTTTCCTATAGTAGAATATTCGAGGATGCCGTTGATGAGCTTATCCATCTTTTCAACATTGTTTCTAATGAGTTTGAGACTCTCATTTCCGTGGGCATCAAATTTATCAGCATAATCGTCTTTTAACCAAGTGGTCAAGGTATCGATACTTCTTAAAGGCGATTTTAAATCATGGGATACCATGTGGGCATAATCACTAAGCTCTTGGTTTTGATGAGCAAGTTCACTCATCAATTTCTCGCTCTGTTTATTGATTTCGATAATTTCTCTCGTTTGATTGTCGATAAACTCCACCAATTTGAGTCCGTCAAGTTCTACCTGTCCCGATGTCTTTTGTTCTGGAAGGTTATAGAATTTTAAAGTGTTAATGACCCGTTTTAATTTATCAATAACTTCTTGTTGGGCTCTTGCTTCTTGTCGTAGTTGTTGGTTAGCCGTATATAATTCATCAGAACTGATCCCCATGGCCCTTTGGATCATGGCAGATTGCTCATCATAATTATCATAAGAGCGATCTACGGCATTGATAAACGCAGAGAGCTCTTCTTTGTTTTTTAGATCTTCACTTAAGTATTTACGTATTTGACGTTTTAGCAAAGAATTCATTATTCGCTCATTAGGGTTATGGTCATGGTCTGATTGTGCAATTGACACGCTACCTCACCATGAAACGGAGCAATTTCACCGTAGGAATAGAAGCCGCAAGTTACCGCCTTATTACCGATGACTGCTATAACCTCTTCAATTTCTTCTTCAACCCTTTGGTCCAAGACTAATTTTCTGCCAATACAACTCACCAAGATGGCTATTTCAGGATCGTTTTTTCTAAATTCTAGCGCCTGTGATGCAGCTCTTTCTGATGCGTTTGCAATGTTATCTACATTGGTCATCATGAGTTGTACTTTAGAATGTTCTGGAATATCTCCAGCTAAAATAACGGCATTATCAACTTCATCAATATTGAGAATGGATCTCACAATAGACTGTGTTTCATCTACAGAAGTGACATTTAAAGGATATAGCAACGCAGCTCCAGGCAGGTCTTTTGCTTTATCTCCCAAATAGGTTTTGTACAAATCTAATGCTGGTTGACCATCTAATTCATAAAGCGTATTGCCTTTTGATTTTGTAACGATGCGTTCTGGACCAAAGGGTGTCCATCCACCATGAATGGAAAAGGTGATTTCTAAAGACTCACCGTAAAAACCAATGGCCACTAACTCTCCTTCTTTCGGGTTTTCATTGTAAGAGGCGAGTGTTTTTTCAAAGCGAGTATCATCTCCACACAAACCACCGGTGATCAATAAATTATCTTCGGTTACACTACTCATACCTTTGGTAAGCTGACTTCCATTAATAAAACTCCCTTCGGAAACCACAAACACATATCTCAATCCCTCTTCTGGAAATTGCTTGATCAAGTCACTGCCCGTTTTAAAACTGTCTAGATCTGCATTGAGAACATTACTGGTTTTAATTTGAAATTGGCTTTTTTCAAATTCAATTGCGGTTACTGTAATACTTTCCTCATTGACCGTATTTGAAGAAATCCCAGCGCAAGCCGAAGCAAATATGATATGACCCTCAGGAAAAAACGCCCTAACCTCGTTATAAATGTTTGCATCTTCCAACATCAATCTATTGCCAAAAACCAATACTAATGGTGCTTTTAAGTCCTGTTGTTCTCCAACGTAATGCCAATCTTGATCTTTATGTTTTACAACTTGTACTGCTTTCATAATTATTTTTTTAAAGTGAAATAAAAGGTAGTGCCCACATTGGGTTCACTCTCCAACCAAATATCACCATCGTGCAAGTCGACGATTTTCTTAACAATCGATAATCCTATACCCGTAGAATCCTTACTTTTATTTAAAGCATGAAAAATCTTAAAGATCTTATCATGAAATTTCTTTTCAATTCCCATCCCATTATCCTTGACTGAAAACTGATAAAAATTCTTTTTTTCTAAAACATCAATTTCAATTAACCCCTCTTCTTTATCACAAAACTTGACCGCGTTACTAATCAAGTTTTGAAATAATTGCTGCAATTTTGCCTTGTTACCTTGAATTTCTGGAAGCGTTTTGATTAACGTGATTTCTATATGCTCTGGAACGTATAGTATTTTAATCAAATCCTGAAGCAAGTCATTGATATTTACCATTTCGGCCTCCCGAGCATCTGCTCCAACGCTTGAATAATCTAGAATGTCTGTGATCAACTGTTCCATTTTTTCTAAGGTTGTTTCTACAAGATCAATATTTCGTAAGCTGGTCTCATCTAGTTTTCCAACATTATCTTCTTTTAACCAACTGATCAAAGCATGGATACTCCTCAAGGGAGACTTTAAATCATGGGATACAACGTGAGCATATTCTTGAAGTTCGTCATTATTTTTCTTGAGTTCTTTTACAAGTTTTTCTTTTTGATTTTGAAGTTCTATAATTTCGGTAATATCATAGTTGATGCCTATATACCCAACAATATTGCCATTAAGATCATAATTTGGCGCTCCACTAACCGACCAATATCTTATCTGCCCTGCTTTGTTTCTAATACGCACTTCGTAAGAATCCGATTTTCCTTTTCGGTGTTTTTCAAGTTTGCCTTCAATAACCTCTTTATCTCCTTCGTATGGTAAAAAATCTTTTCCCCTAAAACCAATAAGTTCTGCCTTAGAATAGCCAGTCATGCTCACCATACTCTGGTTAACCATTATGATACGATCATCCATATCCACTTCAACCAAGCCTAAGTTCATGTTAGAGATGATATTGTAATATTTGTGCTTTTGAGCTTCTATACTTTCTCGGTATTTACGCTTAAGCGTAATATCTCTATAGCTCCACAGGTGCCCCTTATAAACATCCTTTTTAAAAATGGGAATATAGTCCCGTTCCAGGATTTTACCACAAACCATTTTTACCTCATCTCCTAAAACAAGCGTTTTGTTTTTTATAAGCATATTGACATCTTTTACAAACCCCTCAGGATCTTGAAAAAGCGATTTGGTTTGCTCGGCAGACTCAGAGCAATCTTGACCTATTAACAACTCTGGAGATACGGGAATATTAAAAAGTTCGCAGAATTTTTTATTTGTTAAAACAATCTTTCGGTCTTCATCTTCCAAGAGCGTACCACTATCTAAATTAAGTATTACTGTAGATAGTCTGTTTTCAGACTCAATAAGCTTCTCTTCAGCCTCCTTATCTTTTGTAATATCTCTTACAATACCTTGAGCAGCTACGGCAATACCCTCATCATAAATGACGCTGGCATTAATATGTACCAGTTTACGCGCTTTGCGCTTGGTAATAATTTGAATTTCTAGGTCTGTTGCTGCACCCTTGGTCAACAAGTCCTTAAAAGCCTGTTGGACAGTGGCTTCTTCACCCGGGCTTACCATCTTCATAAGATTAAAATCTTCTTTAGGGTCATCAAAACCTAATAAAGACACTGCCGCATCGTTCATCTTTAGGATGTTTCCTTGTAAATCGATGATAACATATGCGTCTACAATATTCTCAAAAACACCTTGGAGTTGAGAATT
The DNA here is from genome assembly GCF_000688335.1 of Sediminibacter sp. Hel_I_10. Taxonomy (NCBI): domain Bacteria; kingdom Pseudomonadati; phylum Bacteroidota; class Flavobacteriia; order Flavobacteriales; family Flavobacteriaceae; genus Sediminibacter; species Sediminibacter sp. Hel_I_10. The sequence goes on along the minus strand of NZ_JHZX01000001.1, from coordinate 2,485,653 downwards.
TGTTTGAGCGAGAAGAATAGCAAGATCTTCATTAGACTTAACAAGCTTCTGGTTAAGCTCATATAATTGGGTAGATTTTTGCTCTAATATTTTTTCTGCTTCTTTTCTAGCAGCTTTCTCTCTATTTAAAGCGCGTTGTAATATCTCAATTTGATTTTGACTCATCGATCCTATTGATTAAAAACTTGACTTCAGTGCCGTCTGCTTTAATTTTCTCTAAAACGATAGAGGCTTTTGCATTAAAGTGATCAAACGTTTTATTCATTAAACCCAACCCAAAATGGTGCATTGCTCTGCTGGATTGGTAAATCATCACTAATGAATTCTCTGTTTTCTCCAAGGTTTTAAATGTAGGTAATTCCGCATCTGGGTAAATTTTTCTTACCTCGACATGAATATGATTTTCTATAGAGGCTAACATCTCTATAGGATCCTGATAGGTTGCTAAAAGACTTGGATAACTTTTTTCTATAACTGAGAAAAAATGTTCTCCATAGACCAATAATAGATCATCGGCCGAAATAGCGGTATTGTCACTTAGATTTTGGAGCAGTTGTAACATTTCTGAAAACTGATAGGTTCCTACTGAAGTATAAGCCCCATTAGATTCTAAATTAGATTGTTCTATAATGGTATCAACCATCTCTAAACCAAACTTATCTTCTACGAGCTCTAAAAATTCAGTAAAAACTATGCCTTTCATTAAATTTTCTTTAATTCATTAATACTCCAATATGCTAATAATTTTTCAATTTTAGATACATAATCTTCGTATTTTAACGGTTTTAACACGTAACCCGCAACGCCAATTTTATAACATTCCTCTAAATCCTTCTGATTATTGGAGGTCGTTAAGATGATGGTGGGGATATATCTTAAAAGCTCATCCTTTTTAAGAATCGATAAAAATTCAATGCCATTGATCTTAGGCATGTTCAAATCCAACAGAATAATATCTGGAAGATTGTCCTTTTGCTCTAGGTGCTTTAAGGCTTCTTCTCCATTATTTACTTCAATGGTTTGATGTTTGATTTCAAGGGAGGAAACAACTCGATTTAGTTTCATCACTTCTATCATGTCATCTTCGATTAAAAGGATCTTTAATGCTTTAGTCATTTCTGAGGGTTTTTTTGGATCTTTTGAAATATAATCTATCATATTCCTCTGTATTTAATATTACGTCCAAAATTGTTTTTGTATAGACCACTAACGGTTAACTGTCGACCAATGGTAACGCAAATTTGCTATTATTTTGGCTAAAACATAAGCGTGTTATGACCTCCTTTTTGATAATTTTGAAATTCACACGTACCTTTTGAAATACATTTGAAGTTCTAATTATTATTCGAAGTTAGTCCAGTAGTTTCGTTTGAAAACGATAAATCGACGTACTCCGCTTAAGTATAGATTAATTAACAAGAAGTATCGACGAATAGTTTTTAATCCTCTAGGTTCTTTTTAAGCTTCTTAGGCAATCCCGCTACCACCAAGTCGTAGGAGTGATCAATCAACTCCAACGTTAGCTTTGCCGAAAGCTCATTTTTAAAGAGGTACAACGTGTTCCAATGGGTCTTACTCATGTGCCAACCCGCCGTAATACTTTCATACGCGTCGCGTAGCTCTTGAGCATAAGCAGGATCACATTTTAAATTGACGCTGCCTTCACCTGCTTCCCATTTATCTAAAGGAAATAGCGCGAACATCTTACCCACAACCTTAAAAACAAGCGTATCGGCGTTAAACGGAAAGGTTTCAGTAACCCCGTTTTTACGAAGACAATAGTCTCTTAACTGATCGATATGCATAGCTTGTTGCGGTTATGAATTATTGATTATTTGAGTTGCTTGGGATTTTCTGTGGACATTTCTAGAGCAGAATAATCAAGTTTCCAGCCAATAGTTTCTACCATGCCCTCAATTAACTTCACCGACTCTAAAGCTTCTTGCTTGGCGATGTTGTAAAGGCCACTTTCTGGGACTTTGTTCATAATGTGCAATTTGGCGTCATTATGCAAACTGGTTAAATCTGAAGCTTCAAACCTATTGAACATCCCATCCCGTTTATCATAATAATTGAGATCGGTCTCAATACTTAAAATTTCAGGTTCAGGAAAATGAAACAGCTTGACCGTTTTTGATTTTGTATCGGCATCCAACTTAATCTTTGATAAATCAAAACCAACATGCGCCTTCGCCTTAATGACCACTAACGCTTTTTTTCGGCTAGAGACCAGTTTTAAAAAACGCGTTTTAATATCCTCATAATGATAGATTTCTGCAAAATCACCCTCTACCGTAATGAACTTGCACACTTTCTTAATCTTATCTAATAAAATAATCGATTGAGAATTGATGCGTTGTTTCTCTAAGATTTGTTTGACAAGCGTTACTGCACCCAAAGTGATGAGAACACTGATGATAATGATAAAAAAAGTTTCCATTTTATGCGTTTGAGCGATTAAGCATCTCTCTTTTACAGAGGGTTCTTAATCTATAATTTTATACAAAATAGGCTTACTGGGTGAGGCATCGTTTTCAAATGGAGCAATCTGTAAGTTCAAAAAATAAGACCCATCCTTAACTTTATTTGGCACATAAATCAATTCTGTAATGGTACAATCTTTTCTTAATTCGCCTTCAAAGTTCCAAAAGGCCTTATGACTTCGCAATTGACCTCCATCTTCTTCGCGATCAACACTTGGCAAATCGATTAACAAATGTTTGATTCCTTTTTTTACCAAAAAAGCAACAGCCTCCTCTTTTAAATAGGTCCAGTTGGTATTGGAGTAATGTCGTTTCTTTTTATCTGAAAAATTAGGCAAAGTTCTAATCACCAAAGCATCTACTTTTTTATCTCCTAAAGCAAATTTAAGTTGCGCCTCAGATACCATGGTATCTCGCATGTATTTTTCTGGAGCTACTGAAATGACCTCGGCCAAAAAGAAAAACTGTTTGAGATGTTTGTTGACACTGTAGACCTTTTCGGTAATATGCCCCACACATTCTGTATGCGTACCATGTGCGTGAGGGTTGAAATGAATGCTGTTGAAATTGACCGAAGCGCCATTGGCAACGCTAATTTCTTTCTCTTCTAGTACCTCAGGAAAAATCTTAGGCTTATCAATATACCAAGCGCTTACATTATCTTTAGTGGCACGCATGGGGATGGAAATATCCAATGGTTTGGACAGATCAATCTTCAGTTTTTTTGAGTGGTGTTCTATAGTAGCAATCAAGATAAATTGAGTTTAAATAGGTTTGAAGCGATGCCGTCACTCAAAAATTTTGAAGTTTTAGTAACGTGTAATGTCGCGTCATCAATATACAATAAATGTTCTTTTATTAAAGGCTCCGCTTGATCCAAAAGGTAGTTTTTGTAGTGCATTCCATATTCCTGTTCTACTTTGGTTAAAGACACGCCCCAAATGGTTCTCAATCCCGTCATTACATATTCGTTATATTTATCGGTCGTTGAGAGTACCTCGGTTTCCTTCGGAAGATGCCCCTCTTCTATAGCCTTGATGTATTTTATGTTATTTCTAATGTTCCAACTGCGCTCATTTCCGCTAAAAGAATGCGCCGAAGGGCCAATGCCCAAATAGGGCTTACCCTGCCAATATGCCGAATTATTTCTACTGAAATAGTCGCTTTTACCAAAATTAGACAGTTCATAATGTACAAAATCATGGGCTTCTAGAGCAGCAATCAGCATCATAAATTGGGCTTGCGCCTGCTCGTCATCCACATCATCTACAATGCCTTTTTCTATAAAAGCTTTTAATGCGGTCTTGGGCTCTATGGTGAGTGCGTAGCTTGATATGTGTGAGACACCAAAACTTAGCGCCGTATCAATATTGTGTTGCCAACGCTCGTGAGTTAGTCCTGGGATGCCATAAATTAAGTCTAATGAAATGTTATCAAAATACACAGTGGCCTCTTCTAAACATTGCTTGGCCTCTCTGGCATTATGGGCGCGGTTCATTAATTTAAGATCTTGCTCATAAAAGGATTGGATGCCTATAGAAAGCCGATTGATTCCAATGTGTTTGTAAGCCTCAAATATTGATGTAGAATTCAAGACTTCAGATTGATGTTTTGAAAGGGATTGTGCCTTGATCAAATCGTCTGGGTTGGCCTCTAAGGTGATTTCTGGTGCTTCGGAAACCTTATAATTCTTGTAGACTTCTTGAATCAGAAAGTCCAATTCGTCAACACGCAACAGTGAAGGTGTGCCGCCACCGAAATAAATGGTCTCTACCTTTTGTTCTGGGAGTTCTTCTTTTCTAAGTCTCATCTCCTTGGCCAGAGCGAGAACCATGGCATCTCTTGATTTTAGGGACGTTGAAAAATGAAAATCACAATAATGGCAAGCTTGTTTACAAAAAGGAATATGGATGTAGATGCCGCTCATTTTTTTACTCTATCTTCATTCTGCTTCACAAAAGCTCCCCAACCCGAGTAACTTTTACCTATCTCAACACGGCCTTCATTATAGAAATGACACACTGCAGCAGCAAGACCATCAGTCGCATCCAAATTTTTTGGCAAGGTCTTTAAGCCCAACAAACTCTGTAGCATTTTGGCAACTTGCTCTTTACTGGCGTTTCCATTACCTGTAATGGCCATCTTGATTTTTTTGGGAGAATATTCCGTTATGGGAACTTCACGAGATAAGCCTGCTGCCATAGCCACCCCTTGGGCACGACCTAATTTGAGCATGCTTTGTACATTTTTTCCGAAGAAAGGCGCTTCAATCGCAATTTCATCTGGGTGATGGGTATCAATAAGTTCTATAGTGCGCTCAAAAATAAGTTTGAGCTTAAGGTAATGATCCGAATATTTTTTAAGGTCCAACTCATTCAATTGGAGAAATTCCATTTTTTTGCCTACCACCTTAATAAGGCCAAAGCCCATGATCGTAGTTCCTGGATCAATACCCAATATGATTTTTTCTTGTGCCATTAATTGCAATATTCGCAGCCAGTTAATGAAAAGGTAATGCCAAAGGTAATGGTCAACAAGTTTCCGTTAAAGGCACCAAACCCTTCTATTTCTGGATCAAAATCCTTTGCAAACCCCATAATATAGGATACATCAGTATAAATTGAGGCACGCTCAGACAAGCCGTAATGAAACTCGGCGCCACCCATGACGTTTAAAAAACTTAAATTATTATCCCGAAACTCGCCTAAAGGCTTTATTATAGAATAGCCTGGTCCGGCATGGGCAACAACGCCCAATCGCACTGGTAAAAACGAAAGTGATGTTGTGGGATCATACACCAACTGGGCATTGATCCTGCTATAGTTGGTTTTAAATTCTACGGAATTATCTGTGCTTGAAAACCTATTAAAACCAAAGTCTAATTTACCGCCCAACTGCCGTTTGAACATGTACTGAATGCCAAGATTTACGGTAGGAAAATTGACAGATTTGGCCTCAAATCCTTCTACAAATCCAGATTGCGACGGACTATTAACACCAAGTGCCACCTGTGCTTTCCATTGATTGGCAATGCGTTGTGCAAATCCAAATTCTGAACATAAACAAATTAGCACAACGAGTACCCATTTTTGAAATCGTTGATTAGAGGTCATATCATTATAAAGGTTTAATTTGCGACGTGGTTATAGGGCGCCTTTCATACAAAACTAAGCAATTCTTTTTTGTACTTATCAAAATAGGCATCGTGGTCTTGGCTTTTTATTTTATCTATAAAAAGCTGGTTTACAATTCTAATTTAGACCTTGATAGCTTCCATCAAATTTTGAGAGCAAATAATTTGATCTCTATAAAAAACCTTAGTTTCTTAGTCATTCTTAGTGCGTGTAACTGGTATCTTGAAATTGTAAAATGGCGTGTTCTGGTCAAATCTATCGTCGACATTTCCATCAAAAAAGCAGCAGAACAAAGTTTAGCTGCACTCACCGCGTCTTTGTTTACCCCTAATCGTATTGGGGAATATGGCGCCAAAGCCATTTACTTTAAAAAACAGCACCGCAAACCAGTAGTAGTACTTAATTTTTTAGGAAACATGATGCAAATGAGCGTCACAACATTATTTGGCGTCATTGGTTTGATGCTCTTTCAAACAAGCTACAAGACCAACCTGTTGCAGATTGATCCATACCTTATGGTTTTTCTCCTAGTCGTTGCGATCGTGATGATGACCCTTTATCTTAAGAGGAAATCAATAAAAATAAAAGGATTTTCTCTAGAAAAACTAAGACATTTTTATCAAACGCTGCCAAAACGAAGCTACGTGATCGGGTTCTCCTTATCCTTATGCCGCTATCTTATTTTCTCATTTCAGTTTTATATATTGCTGCGCCTTTTAAATTCTCCTTTAGGTTATCTGGATGCAATGACCATTATTTCTGCAATGTATCTTTTGACCTCTGTTATTCCATCGCTATTTTTATTTGATGTCGTGGTTAAAGGAAGCGTTGCCTTGTACTTATTTAGTTTTGCAGGACTAAACAGTTTGATCATTTTAAGTGTGGTGACTCTCATGTGGCTTTTCAACTTTGTGCTTCCAGCCCTATTTGGGAGTTATTTTGTTCTTAATTTTAGCATTCCTCAAAACAACAACTAGACATGCTTGTAATTCTTCTTGTAATTACCATTTTATATCTTGGCATCATCGGTAGTTTTATCTACGGGTTTGATAAAGTCAACACCTTTCAGTTGACCGATGTCACGCCAAAACATTGCTTCTCCGTAATCATTCCGTTTCGTGATGAAGCCGAAAACCTACCTGCTTTATTGGCCTCAATGGCTAATTTAGAATATCCCATGTCTAAATTTGAGCTCCTCTTTATAAATGATGCTTCAACAGATGAATCTGAGACCATCATCAGCGATTTTTTCAGAACTCACAAATCTCAACAGCAATTTGATTTTAAAATCCTTCAAAATGAACAGCTGACCAACGCACCAAAAAAAGATGCCATTGCCCTTGCCGTAAAACAGGCCAAATACGATTGGATGGTAACCACCGATGCCGATTGCAAGCTGCCTCAATTTTGGTTGGATACCCTAGATGCTTTTTTACAGAATACCACGGCAAATTGCGTAGCACTTCCTGTAAGTTATACCAACCTCGGCAGTTTTTTAAGCCGTTTTCAGGCTTTAGATCTCTTAAGCCTTCAAGGTGCCACCATTGGTGGTTTTGGAGTCAACAAACCTTTTTTGTGCAATGGTGCCAATTTTGCTTATCGTAAATCGGCTTTTATAAGCGTTAAAGGCTTTGAAGGCAATAGCTCTATTTCTAGCGGAGACGATATTTTTCTTTTAGAGAAATTTTTAAAGCATCAAAAGGAAAGCGTAATGTACCTAAAAAGTCCAAAGGCCATCGTAACCACTAACCCTCAGCCTAACCTAAAAACACTGATTTCCCAACGGCTTAGATGGGCAGCAAAAACCACAAATTATAAAAACAACTTCGGAAAATTGACCGGCTTGTTAGTGTTTGCAATGAATGGCACTTTGGTCTGTTTACCGCTGCTTTGCTTAGCAACCATTATTTCACTGAAGACATTGATTTACATCTGGCTCATTAAACTGGCCATCGATTTTTTACTCCTCTTTAAAACAGCACGTTTTTTCGAACAAGAAACAGTCTTACCCTCCTATATTTTTTCAAGTTTTTTATATCCTTTCTTTAGCGTTTACATCGCTTGTCTCTCTTTATTTTCAAGCTATAAATGGAAAGGCCGATCCTATAAAAAATAATGGGTCTTTAATTTATTTTTGTTAGATTTACTCGAATTAAAATCACGTTTCCGATGAAAATATTAGCCTGTTTATTATGCTGTCTAGTTTCTATTTCTACCATGAATGCGCAAGAGCAATATACTGTTAATGACGAAACCTTGGAGCTTAAAATGGAAGCCGACGGCAAACTGGATTTTTTGTGGATGATCAATGATCGTGATTTTCGCTACTTTGTAAGAACCGAAGACAATACCATCATTGAGCTAAAAGGTGAAGATTATAAAGCCGTACTCGATAATTTGACCAGCGACACCAACCTATCTACCGATAAAGTAAAATTTACCCGAGTTGGACTTAAAAAATACATTGACGCCTATAACAGAAGAGCCAATGCCGATTATGTAGCGACAGACACTAGCCAAATCGAATTTTTCTTGATGCCTTTTGCCGGAATTACCAATAACCCATTTATCACCAACGACGATAATCTTCTCTTCGGACAGTTTGGTGCCGAACTTGAATTTCGAGAAAATAAGACTTCTCCCCGTTCTGCTCTGTTTGTAAAAGTACGTCACGTGTTATCTAATGAAGATTTAGATTACTCTACCACCGAAATTGCTTTGGGATACCGCTACAGAGTGATTAAAAAAGAGAACATCAACGTGTTTGCCGATGTAAAATTCACCACACTTAATTTTACAAGTGCCACTCTCAACGTTGCCGACGAAGACGGCGTTATCAGCGAAAAAACATTTAATGATACTGCTTTTGATGTGCCTTTTATCTTTGGTATTGGAGCAGATTATAAGATATGCTCAAATGGCTATCTCACCTTAAATTACAACGAGCTTTTTGCGGGTAATTTAGAGAACCAGGGTAATTTTTCAACAAATATCACTTTAGGATATCGGTTTCAGTTCTAGATAAAAAGCAAAGCTTATTGGAGCACTGGGATAGAGCGCTTACTCAATCTTGACTAAAACGGGCAAGGTAAACTGAGTAGCCACTTCTTGACTTCGTTTGATGGCGGGGTAAATTTTGGGCAAAGAATCGAGACTGGTTCTCAACAAACTATCCAGTTCTGGAATAACCTCTAACGTACGATGTGATTTTTTGATATCATCAATGCTAAACCGCCCTTTATTATCTATAGTAATCTTAAGATACACCGTATCTTGAACCGCTTCGGAAGCCACAATAAGATGCGCTGCTAAATTTGCATTAAGAATAGACCTTAGTGTATTTTCAAAGCACAGTTTTCTGTTTTCCTTTGCTGAAGTAGTGTCACAAGTTGCGAATGACGGATATTGATCGACGTCTTTCCAATTAAAGGTTTTAAGCTCTTCTTCCAATAAATCTTCGGTATGTACTTTTTTCTTGTCGAAATATTCGCAAGAGAAAAAACACATCAGTACCATAAAAATCAGAAACCGCTTCATGTCATTGGTTATGAAAGCGAAATGTACAATTTTTTAAAAAATAAAACAGAAATAGACGCTCTGGCTTTAAGAGTTGAACCAAGTTTTTAATGTGATCATCTTAATGACGTTTCTTACTTTATTGCTTTTTGTCTAAAAACTTCTCTTCTTTTAATTCCTTTAAACGTTTTTTGGCAATAGTTCCATAACCGGCAAACATTTTTTCATCCTTATAAGTGTCTATAAAATTCTCATAGAGTGCAATTTTTGAATCGACATCGGCGTAATAAACATCCTTAGTACTAAGCAAGAAAAATGCAGAGTTAAAATTATCAGGGTTTTCTTTAAGAGATCTTTGAAATGCGGCAATAGCCTCTCCATACTTTTTCTGTCGATTATAAACATACCCTAATTTTTGATATTCAAAGTCTAGGGGCTTATCCTTAAGATTTAAAGCCGTGAGATAATAGTTTTCCGCTTGTTCATAATCTTCAAGTTGTTCATAATACGTGCCAATTACAAATACTGAAGTGGCATCAAAAGGGCTATAGCTTAGCACCAATTTTCTTTGGGCAATGGCGTCTTCAAATTCATATAACTCGGCATGAATAAGACTTAATTTCTCATGAATAAATTCAGAAGATTCTCCTAAAGCAATCAGTTTTAAAAACCAAGGTTTTGCCTTTTTATAATACTTTTGATGGTAATAATTTTGAGCTTTTAAACTTATAAGCTCTACATTATTGGCGTAAGTCTCTAGGCCTTTATCAATATAAAAATGAGAGGCCTCAAACCTTCCCTCTTGAAGGTGATTTTTAGCTATCTTAAATATTGCTTTTTGGTGACTGCTATCGAGGTCATAAGCAATTTGAAAGCGATTTATTGCAGTAGAATCTTTAAGTTGCTCTAAGGCCAGGCCCATTTCATAGTGATAATTTGGGTTGCGATAATCAATATTCATGAGATCGTTAAATTGGGAAACCGCTTCATCAAAATGCTTTGTTTTTGAAAGTAGTCTGGCATATTCGTACTTGCTCAATGCATCATCAGGATGAGCTTCTACATTTAATCGATAATACTTTAAGGCGGCATCATAATTGCCAATGGCCATATATGCCCGAGCAATATTATCATATACTTCGGTTGCGCTTTCAAGATCTTCATAAATGGAAATGGCACGACTGTAATTTCCGTTAACAAAAAGACTATCTGCCTCTCTCACTGAAGGCGATTGTGCTGAGCAGAGTGCATTTCCGAATAAAAAAATCATGGGGATCAACCCGCAAGTTTTTATAAGCATAAAATAATTGATTAGTCTACGTTAAACAATATTGGTAAAGAATAAAGTACAGTTACAGGTTGCCCATTGTGTTCACCCGCTTGAAAATTAGGCAGACTATTGACCACGCGTAAGGCTTCTTTTTCTAAAGCAGGATGAGGCGCTCTTGCTCTTGCACCGGTAATATTTCCTTGCTTGTCAATCTTAAAGATAACTTGGATACGTTGACGACCTGTCAGCCCATTTTGTTTGGCAATCTGTCTATTAAAATTCTTGCTCACATAGTTTGAAACCATCTCTGTGGTACATTTTTGTACGTCGTTGTTGTTTGTAAAAGACTCACAGCCTTGAAATCTTGGAGCTTGGTCTACCACCGAGAATGGGATTTCATCTAAATCTTGAGGTTGTGAAGATGAATTTGCGGTATTGGCATTTTCATTCACTTGAAATAAAATTGGCAAAGAATAGGGAACCACTACGGCTTTACCTTTTTGCTTGCCTGGTATAAATTGAGGTAAGGTATTGATCACTCTTATGGCCTCTTCTTCTAAAATTGATTTTTTTTCGGGGCCTGCGTCAGGAGCTCTTGATCTCACATCTACAACATGACCTTGGGTATCAATTTTAAAGATGACATTAATTCTCTGTCGACCAGTTAAACCTAGCTGAGAAGCTAAATCTGTATTTAAGTTATTGCTAACGTGACTAGTTATAAAATCAGAGGTACATTGCTTAAGAGCTGTCCTGCTTACAAATTGCTCTGTGCATTCCAAAAGCGTAGGCACTTCATCAATCACAGAGAAAGGAACTTCTATAGCACCATCATAATCTTTGACATCAATTTCATCCATCTGAACAATGGTGTCATTAGATGATCCTAAATTCATGAATATCACATAAGATCCTTTTTCTTTTGAATGAAATTCCATTCTTGAGAAACCTTCGGGCACTGCTTCATCCACAGGGTGAACCGAATAGAATACTCGATTGAATTCCTTATCAATAACAGCCCAACTCACATAATTGGGGTGTGATATTAAAAAATTCTCATAGGCTTCATGAATGACCTTGGTTTCCTTGGTCATTTCTGTAGTTCCTTTTTCCATAGAATAAGAATATTGACTCAAGTCAAAAGTCGCAGGATCATCTTCTGCCAAGGACTCTTTATGGCAAGACACGTAAAACAACATACCCAAGACTAAAGGCACCAATAGCGCGTACTTAAAGATATTTTTTTGTTTTGATTTGGCTTGATTTAACATAACGATTCGTTTTTTAATTAATGATTGTTTGAAGAAGGGATTGACAAAAGAAAATTGGCGGGTTTCAAAAACCTGCGACAGTAGTTGATTATAATACTGTGTTTTATTCTGAAATTTTACAGCTTTATGATCTGCAATGTATTCATGAAGTATGGTCATTCGGGACTGATACATATACACCAACGGATTGAACCAAAAAGCAATGCGCATCAATTCAAAAAACAACAAGTCAAAAGTGTGTTTTTGTTTAACATGCACCAATTCATGTTCTAAAATGGCGTCTTTTTCTTGATCTTGAATTTTTTCTCCCAGGAACACGTAATGAAAAAATGAAAATGCCGCAGAACTATTCATCAGTTTAATAATAAGTAAAGGTCCTCTCCAGTGCTGTTGGTTTTTTATATAAATCAAAGCCAATTTCGAAATCTTGATTAAAAAGACAAGTGCGGCAACACCCATCCCTATCCATAATAAAATTTGCCATGTGGGTGTGGTTGGTTCGCTCAAAGTGATTCCTGCATAATCCGCTATGGCAGGATCTATCGAGGTCGTTGTTTTACCGATAACTACCTCTGGTAATCTTACTATAAATTCTTCTGAAGACAAGGTAGACAAACGGTCTATTTTAATAAAAGGCAATACCACAGACAACAGCGCGGTTACGAGTAAATACGCACGATTCCAATTAAAAAACGTTTCCTTTTTAAGAAAGAGATCGTAGATGATTAGAAAAAACAACTGAAACGCGACAACCTGTAAATAATAATGTACCATGGCTCTTAATTTGTTTTGTTGATGTCTTTTAAAATGGCCTCCATCTCCTTTAAGTCCATATCATTCTTTTTAACAAAAAACGATACCATACTCTTAAACGAGCCCTGAAAATAGTTATCTACCAAATTGGTAATAGAAGCGTTACTATAATCTTGCTTGAGCACTAAGGGAAAATACAAATGTCCTTTTCCTTGTTTTTCATAATCCACGAAGCCTTTATTTTCGAGAATCCGTACAATGGTAGAGACGGTATTGTACGCTGGTTTTGGCTCGGGAAGCTCTTCTAAAATGTCCTTGACGGCTGCTTTTTGCAATTGCCATAACACTTGCATGATTTCTTCTTCGGCCTTTGTAAGTTGTTTCATTGGTGTAGTTGTGTATCCGTTACCTCTTGCTAAAACGCGATATCATTCAGCACTTGAAGTTATCAAATATAACTAAAATTTTAGTTCAAACTAATTATTTAGTTCAATAATTGGTAAAAACGATACATGATACGCACCTGACGCTCTATGGAAGACGTCATACAAACGTCCATTGCTTTTATTGGAAAAGCGAATGGATAGTCATTTTAGGAATTTTGTCTTATGGTGAAAGTTGACAGCACGGCATTTGCTTATTTAAGGCCTAAACAAAAAAAACCCGACATAATGAGAGAATGTCGGGTCTGCCTTGCTATTAAATCAACAAATCATTTAGAGGGACTAAACTGTGTTGAAAGTTCAAATATACGAAATTCAATCTAATCTCGTTTACGGAAAAACCGTAGTTCCGTTACGTAAAAACCGTAGTTCTCAATAAGGACGGCATCTTCCGAAGCAAAAAATAAATCTAAAATTCGAAAAAAAATTAGACTAAGCCTTTTTCTTTTGCTTTCATAATTAAAGTTTCGTCCCTTCCATCTTCAACTTTAAATAAACTCTTCAGTTGTTTTTTTCGTTTTTCAATAGCACTCATTGAAAGATCGATATGATCGGTAAGGCTTCGGGTTTTAATCCCTTGTGAGAGGAGATACAAAATTTTTCTATTAATCTCATCGACGTACTCATCATTTGAGATGGCTTTTTTTAGAAAACTGCTTACTGTACTACTATAATATGGTGGGTCAAATAAAATGTGTTGAAAGGCCTCAGAGAGTTCCAAAGAGGTCAAGTCACTTTTAATTAAAAACCCATCTGGGTTAATTTCTTTAACAATACCATGGATTCTAAAAGACTCATTAAACATGGTTAAAATCACAACTTTGGTAGTCGGCATGAGCGCTCTACAAATCTTCGCCAAATCTTCACCTGAAGTAATGGTACCATCTGAAGAAGCGGGCAGACTAATATCAAAAAAACAAACGTCATAGGGACGTTCATCTGCCGCCTTTCGCAATAAGATATTTGCAGTATCGCAATTATTTGCAGTGTCAATGATGAGGGTTTGATGCTCTTTTTTTGTGGCCATGAGCGTATTTTGATACCCCTCTATGATAATAGGGTGATCATCTACCATTAAGATGTGAATGTGCTCCATGTTTCGGTTAGTTTTTATAGGGGATTAGAATACGAACTGTGGTACCCTTCTTTTTTTGGGAGTCGAAAGTGACTTGACCGTCAAGTTCAGAAACCCGATTATTGATGTTTTTTAAGCCGATACCTTTTTTGCTTTTATGCACATCAAAACCTTTACCATCATCTGAAATGGTTAAACAAATATGCCCATTTTTTTCTTTAAAACCAATCTCAACTTCATTTGCCTCGGCATGTTTGTAAATGTTCTGCAATCCCTCTTGAATTATTCTATAGAGATTGATCTTTGTTTTATTGGACACCTCTTCCCAGCTCAAATCATCTGCATAATCAAAATGGTACTTTAATTGGTAAGCTTTTGTTTGCTTATTAATAAGTTCAGAAACAATCGCCATAAAGTTAGATCCAGAAACAAAATCTGTATTAAGATCATGAGAAATCTTTCTAATATCTTCCTCAATGGTCTTGAGCTCACTAATATAATTGGCACGAGACATCATGGCATCTTTCCCTTCGGAAAAATTCAAACTATCTAAGCTTAGTCTCGTACCGAACAAACGCCCCAAAACACCATCATGCATTTCTTGGGAAATTCTTTTTTTCTCGTAAGCTCTAGCTTCATCCACCTTATCTTGTTGGGTCAACATCAAGTTATAAATCTCTTCATTTACTTTTTGTTGATCTTTCTCAAATTGGAGTTCCCTATTTTTATTTCTTTGGGTAATGATAATGTAGAGTAAAAATAGCGTTAACAGCAATACAACGGAAACGATGAGTAGCCATTTGCGTTGCACGGTCATTCGTTCATTTTCTTCCTCAATTTTATCAGTTTCAAACTCGATGCGGGCAAACTTATTTCTCACATTTCGCTCTACATTAAGCAAACTGTCACTCAGGGCAATATGCTCCTCGAGATATGCTTTCCCTTCTTCACCTGATTTTAATTTCGACAATACTTTAATCGCATCTAATAAGATTTCGTTTGAAGAGGTTTCTTTGGCTAGATCATAGGTTATGTTGGCATATTTAAGAGAAGAATCAGGTTGGTGACGTTGAAAATAATATTTAGAGAGATCGATACTTACTGCTATTTTGGTAATGGGATCATCGAGGCTATCGCTAATGCGGTAGGCCTCTTTAAAGTTACGCTCCATAGCCTCATAATCGGTGTGCCCCGCAATGAGCTTAGTGTAGGCCATATTCTCAAGAACTAGCGGATAAAAAGTAGGATCATAATCATCATAATCCTCCCGAATATCCACCAAGCTCTGATAGAGTTCTAATGATTTATCGTAATCTTTTTGTTTACGATACACAAAGGCAATGTTGTTGATAGAAAAAACCTTGTTGTAGAATCCCTCTTGCCTCATGTCTTCAGCAACGTTCTGCGCCTCAGTATGGTACTCTAGTGACTTTTCATTAAACCCCAATTTCATGGAAACAATACCAAGCAAGTTATTCAACATCCAGGTTCGGTCAAGATTCACCTCTGTTTTGGGTAGAATTTCATAGAGTTTAAGCGCTTTTATGGCATTGGTCTCGCTTCCAATATAGTCTTGTTCAGTGTCCTGAATGTCTGCGAGATTTAGTAATATTTTTGCTTTACGATTTTGATCTTGCAGATAATCATATAATTCAAAAGACTTTGAAAAGTGATAGTAAGCACTATCATTACGAAATTCTATATAATGGGATTGACCAACATTGAAGTGAGCAGACGCCATGGCCAAAGTATCTTTTATCTTTTTTCCCAGAGACAGGCCCTTATGCGCGTATTTACGATAGTTTTCATAGCGACCATCATAAAGATAGAGTAAAGAAATATTTTTATAATCTGATATGATTGATGAGTCTACACCTATTTTTGTAGATAATTCTAATGCCTGCTTAGCAAAGTTTAATTTTTCCTGAAATTTATTAGAACTCTTATTGGACTGCGCTCTTAAATCTTGAATTTTATCAAAATCAGTTCTTCTTGAAGTCTCTTGCCCGTAACTTTTAAATGACACTATTATTAAAAATATAAAACACCTTAACTTCATCATATCACAATTTATGAATGCTAAATTTACTTTAAAAAAAAGTAATTTAAGGAAACAAAAAAGCACCATGAATTCATGGTGCTTGAGTATTAAGTCATAAGAATTTTAGCCTTGGCCGGTTACTTCAACTTTCTTTTTAGCGTGTGCCATCAAATCGTATTGTTTATGAGTTTTGTAAGTAGGTTGATTATTTTCAACAACAACGTCGCTGCTCTGTCCTGAAACAGTTAGAAATAATACGACTAACACTAATAAAGTAATTTTTAAAGATCTCATTTTGTTGGTTTTTTAGGGATTATTATCAAAGTTTAATTATGTTCTTATCACATTGGCAACAATAATTGTAGCCAAAAGGGAAAACGGATCATTAATTATTGGGCATAAAAAAACCCAAACTTTTGAGGGAATACTTCCGACGTTGAACAACGTCTAAACAAAATGGATTAATAATATCTTGAAAGTAAATTAGGGAATCTCAAGACAGGTGCAAAGTATAAGTAATTTCAGAAACTACCAAACGATTATCCATAAAACATACTATTTTATCGATGAAATGCATTTTTTAAGTAAATTTATGTTGATTAATTGTTGATAACTTAGATTTTAGGATGCCGATATTTCTAAAAAGAGTATTATCAGCACCATAAATAAACTGCCCTTACCTCTAAAATTTCATATTTTTTACAAAAAATGATTTGAAGATTTGTAATTCTGGAAGGACGTTTTCGGCATAGACCCTAAGTCATAAATCCATCAACAACTTCCATGCGCCTTTTGATAGGTGCATAAATGTTCGCAAAATCTTCCTATCAAAGAAAAACCCTCACAATAAGGTGAGGGTTTCAATTAAATGAATTCTATTTAAAGTCAATGAAAATTAACAATAAGTATTGGCACTGCTCAGTAATTCAATGCCCTAAAACGTTGTAAGACCCGCGTTAGGTTGGTATACATAGTTGAATGTATAATATGGCGTTGCATCTTCAAAAGCGCTTGGACTTTCTGGAGCATTTTCATAATAACTCAATATTTCAACTTTTGCAAATTGCCCGTCTCTTGTTTTAAACACCAAGATCTTTCCTGGTATCGGGTTGATTAAATGGGTTGGTTCTCCAGCATAACTGTACCAGCCATTATTACTACCTGATGGAATGGCGTATCCAGTCTCATCATCCTGTTCAAACAAAGCAAGGTCTACTTGCGAAACAGAGGCCAATGTACCTCCAATAATATAGGCAGCTGCTTCTCCAGTGCGTTCTGGCTCATCTGCAGTACCTAAAGACGTACCGCCATTTACAATAATTGCAGTCCCCCTAAAGGCAATATCCCAATCGGTATTGCTTGTTGTGGTTTGCCCGGTAGCAAAATCAAATTTTGTAAAGTCACCGCCTACGGGTTGTCCCTGTCCGCCAGACTGCGGCGCATAAAGGTTTGAAACGTTTTCAGATTCTACCTCAAGTAAAGCTGCTGCGTTGTCATCATCATTACTACAAGAACTAAATCCTATAAATAGTACTGCTAATGCGAGTGATTGAATGGTTTTAATAGTTTTCATGTGTTAAGTATTTAAAATTTAATATTAAGTTTTCCGTAGATAATTCGACCTGGCACATTGGTTATGTTTTGTGGATCTTTGAAGTCGAAGATGTTTTCAAAACCAAAGCCAAGCTTATAGTTTTGAAATATATTTTTGTTGAGAGCCACATCAACAATCGAATAGCCCGAAACAAAACTATCGTAGCTATCAAGATATCCGTTTCCATTGCTATCGATAAGACCATATTTACTTCTGTAAGTCGCTCTAATATTTGCGTCTAGTTTAAATTTGGGAATGGCATAAAACAGTTTTAAATTGGCCATGTGCCGAGACCTATTGTAAAGACCGAAGTAATCTTTTTTGTTAAGCTGAAAGGATGATGATGACGGACTCGCTCTGGCAAAAACCTCCCCATTATCAAATGCTTTTTCAGCTCCCTTGTCTTTAGCATATAGCAGTTGATAACCTCCTGTAATTTTTAGACGGTTATTGGGTTTCCAGGCTGTATTAAATTCTAGACCTTGGGTATACACTTGATCTACATTAAAATAACTAAAGACGTTTTGTCCATTGGTCTTATTGGCTATCACCCGAGTATCAATGAGATGATCAATAGCATTTCTAAATAGATTTAGGCCCAACGTTAGGGAAGCGCTTAATTTATAATCTGCGCCTAAGTTGATCCCTATGGAACTTTCCGTTTTTAATTGGTCTTCAAATTCTGAAATTGGAACAATGATATTGGCAATTTGTCCCTGCTCTTGTAACAGAGGAATGGTTGTACTTACCGCATTATAACCTAAGACGGTATAACCCACAGTAGCGTTGCTAAAATTAAAATAGAGCTGTCTAAAATCTGGGGCTTTAAAACCATAACCTACAGATCCTTTCACCGCTAGTCTATCGTTAAACTCATACCTTAAGGCTGCTTTGGGACTAAATTGTGAGGCATAGGCATTATGGCTATCAAAACGAGCACCTAAAATAATATTCAGCTTATTCGTGGGGTTGGTGTCATATTGCAAATAGGCATAAGGCGAGTTAAAGATGGGCTTATCTGTAAAGTCGGTACGGTCAAGAGTTTCATGATTAAACCCAACTCCGCCAATAAAAGTCCTATTGGCTTTAGGTTTATAGGTGGCCCTAATTTCTGGCCTTATCAATAATTGATTAAAAAAAGAGGAACTTAGCCTGGAGCCATCCGTTTGATTTAAAAATTCGTCCGCTTTATATCTCGTGGCATAAAATTCAAAATAACTGCTCCATTTCTCACTGTACTTATGATTGAGTTGTAGATGTGTATTCCATTCCCTAAGATCACTCTCTCCCGCGGATGTTTCCGAAGCAATTAAATCCTGATTTTGGGAGTAGTATCTGGCAGACATAAAAATATCTGTAGATTCTGTAAGATCATAGGTGAGTTTTGTGTTTAAGGTATAATTACTAAAGGGCTCAACCGTGTTGAGCGCATCAGTATCGAAAAGGTCATAACCATCACTACTGAACCGATTAATAAATATACTGGCTCCCAACTTATCTTTTTTGTAGTTGATGGCACTACTGATGTCATGGGTGTTAAAAGTTCCTAAACGATAATTTAGGTGACCGCCAAATCCTTTTTTTGGTTTATCTGTAATAATATTTATAACGCCACCCAAGGCCTCACTGCCATACAGACTAGAAGAAGCGCCTTTCACAATTTCTATTTGCTGAACGTTTCCAACGGTCACTCTACTCAAGTCTAATGTTCCTGCGGAGCGGCCAATAAGTGGGACGCCGTCCACCAGAATCAGGGTATATTGCGAATCAAGGCCTTGAAGTTGAATGCCCTCTCCACCTCCAAAATCGGGAACAGTAATTAATCCGGTTTGCTCTCCTAAAATATCGCTTAAGCGCAAGTTATTGGAACCCTGTATCTCCTTTTTTGAAATAATTTGAACGGGCAATGGCAATGATGATAGTTGTCTAACAGTTCGTGTAGCGGTAATCAATACTTCCTCTAAATGTTCTGCAGGAATAGTATCTGAATCGATCTTCTTCTGTTCTTGCGAGAAAGCGAGTGTGACGAAAAAAAATACAAAATAAAGAGTAATATTATTTTTATTTAGACTCATTCTTGATTAGATTTGCTGCAAATATATAAGTTATTTTAATTCAATCTAAATAAGAATAGTAAATTTTTAATTATTTAATCACTATGAATCACCTATCAAAAATGAAACAAATCACATTATCAGCTGTATGCCTTTTTGCGTTCATCTTAACTGGACATGCACAAGACAAAAAAGAGAAAGATCAAGAGGCCATAAAAAAGATGTGCGGTTGTTTTGAAGTCAACTTTGATTTTGCCGAAACATTCGAATATTCTAATGATTCCCTCTACAAAGGTTCAGAAGTAAAGCACGACAAAGCCTTAGAATGGGTGGAACTGGTAGAGGACAGTAACGATAAAATTGTAATGCAGCATTTACTTGTTGTTGGAAATCCTAGTGCCCCTAGCGTTGTTAAACATTGGCGACAGGATTGGCTGTATGAAAATACTCAATTGTATACCTATGACGCCAATAACCAATGGGTCTATACCCAATTGCCTAAGCAAGACGTTAAAGGACAGTGGAGTCAAAAAGTCTTTCAAGTAGATGATAGCCCGAGATATGAAGGTTCGGCTACTTGGGTGCATGTAGACGGCAAAAGTTTTTGGGAAAACACCACTTCTGCCCCACTGCCAAGACGTGAGTATACCCAAAGAAACGACTACAATCTCACCGTGAGAAGAAATAGACATGCCATTACTAAAGAAGGATGGATTCATGATCAAGACAATGATAAAGTCATCCGTACCGAAGGTAAAGAGGATGTGTTACTGGCGCAGGAGAAAGGCCTCAACACTTACAAAAAAGTTGCAGACAGCAAATGTAAAGTGGCGCAAGACTATTGGGCGAACAACCAAAAAAATTGGGCTATTGTTAGAGCCAAATGGGATAATGTATTTGAAAGGGCGTCAGATTTAAAATTAGAGCATAAGGTTGATCATAAGCCTTTATACGCGCATTTCTTTTCAGAAGACTTTACATTTAACACCAAGACTGTAAACGACGTGATAGACTCTTATGTGATAGAATAAAAACCGTACGTCGTTTTTAGAAAAACCATCTTCATTTTAATGGAGGTGGTTTTCTTTTTTAGGCATAGTCCCAAAACAAAAAAGCATCCCAATTCCGAAGATTCGGAAAAGGAAAGCCTTTCATTGGTAAGCACCCAATCGCATTGGGTATTTACAACTCCCATATCTCTATGGGAACAACACAACGTCATTATATTGCTAAAAAAAAGCCCCAATTTACATTGAAGCTTTTTAGCAATTGAGCGGTCTGGACGGGACTCGAACCCGCGATAATATTTCACAATTTATTTTTGTTAGAACACCTTATTTAATTACGCAAAATTATCGTATTCAAATATTTGACTAAGTGTTCTTGAGTTCATTTAATGAATTAAACAAATTAGCTCAATTTTATTTTAAAAATCAAACACCAAATAAATTCCTATATTCCATTATAACTCCATGAAAAAAATTTATTATTCATAATAATTTCTACAACTTCTAATAAGCCTTATTTAAGCGATTTAGAATAAATGAAATTCCTTACAGTATCCAAATTTTTATTATTTTTAAACATTCCTTACAAGACAACATACCCTAAATATGTAGTAAGTAATATCCTTAATTCCCTTTTTGTTGCGTTTACCTTATTTTGTTTTTTTTGAAGTTATGGCAAATTGTGTATTCTCCAGAGCAATTAATATTAGAGGAAAGATAATATTATAAATTATTTAGAATGGACGAGCAATTCAAGCAACAATTAATAGAACACGATTGGGTTTGTATAATGAAAAAACTATATGCCCATTCTGTGTATAGATTAAACTGGTTCAGGTTGAATTCTGAATCTAGGATGCAGGGAAAACAGTATAAAGATTTTGCCCATGAAGCTGTTACATTACTTTTTGAAGGTAAAAGAAAATGGGATGCCAGCAAAGAACCAGATCTATTGAATTTTCTAAAGAATGTTGTTAACAGTCTCATATGGAATCTAATGAAATCTAAGGAGAGAGAGAAACTTTCGGATTCCATTATGCTAAATTTTAATGATTCAATATTTTTTGATGAAATATTAGAAGATATTATAATAACGAATGATTTAATTGATAGAATTGAAGAAACTTTATTTCAGGATGAACCTATGTGGCTGGTATTCAAATCCCTAATTGAAGGAATGAAGCCATCAGATATACCAGATAAGTATGATATAGATATAAAAGAAGTAAGAAATATTCAAAAAAGATTAAGAAGGCAGATTAAAGTAATCACTAACTTAAATTAAGATGTCATGAAAAAAAATAAAAACCAAAAAATAAAAACAGCTGATTTAAAGAAATATTTTATCTCGGAATCTTCTTTAATAAGTTCCGATTTAAATACAGCTCAATCAATTTTGATTGAAAATGGCTACGATATTGAAGAATTAGAGAATGAAGCCTTAGAATTTATTTCAAATATTGATTTAACTCAAAGTTCAAAAATCGAAATAAAATTTACTTGGAAAGAATTATTTAAAAAGTTATCAAAAAATGGTCTCCCTAGTCAATTGATTAAAAACAAAATTATCCCAAATTATCCTTCGTCAAATACAGGAAGCACAGAGGATTTAGAATTGACTATTGATTGTTTATCTCAAATATTTGGTTTTAGTAGAGAATCTCTGATTAACGATGAAGTTTTAAGCATATCAACAGCACCAATGCGTCAAGCATTTTTCAAAAAACCTATTAATACCAATATACATCAAATAAATGCATATTCACATTATGCACAGTTTATTGCAAAAACTGTATCTGTTGGATGTAAAGACATCATCATAAAGGAATA
Source organism: Sediminibacter sp. Hel_I_10 (assembly GCF_000688335.1). Lineage (NCBI taxonomy): Bacteria > Pseudomonadati > Bacteroidota > Flavobacteriia > Flavobacteriales > Flavobacteriaceae > Sediminibacter > Sediminibacter sp. Hel_I_10. Next base: position 2,463,182 of record NZ_JHZX01000001.1, on the reverse strand, counting down.
TCCAAAAGACATTAAAGAATTTAAGGCTATAATCACAAATAAAGAAGGGGATTTTGATATTGAATCTATACTTAAAGCAGTTTGGGATTTAGGCATTTGTGTAGTACCATTAAATGACTCTGGAGTATTTCATGGAGCTAGTTGGAATATAGAAGAAAGACATATCATTGTTCTTAAACAGAAAACAGATTCTCATGCTAAATGGATATTTGATCTACTGCATGAGTTATATCATGTCTTTGTTCACTTAGAAGATTCTAATTCATCAGTTATTGAAGAACAGGAAATTTCACCATTACAAGCTAATGATTCTATTGAGGAGAGAGAGGCTAATGCCTTTGCTAATGGAATAATATTTGGAAATAAAGCAGAGGAATTAGCACAAAAATGTGTAGATAACGCTAATGGAAGGATTCAAGGATTAAAACAGTCAGTTCTTCGTGTTGCTGAAGAAGAGAATATTAGACCAGATTTCCTGGCTAATTATATTGCCTACAGGTTAAATATCGAAGGGGATAATTGGTGGGGGACTGCTAATTCATTACAGATAACAAAGCCTCTACCATATAAAATAGTAAAAGATCAGTTAATAGATAAAATTAATTATAATCATTTAAATAAATTAGAAAGACATATGCTTTCTAAAGCAATTAATACAATATGAGAAATAAAAGAGGAAAGTTCACAAGGGTTCCAGCTGAAGTGCCAGTCCAAAGTTTAACACCTTTAGATATTACGTGTGGAAGCACAAAATGTGAATCTAAACTACATTGTTTTAGTTTAAAGAAATCGTCAATAAAAAAGTTTGGCAAAAAAGGAGTCTGCAGAGAATGCGGAACAGATCTGATAGATTGGAATAGACTTCATAAAAGAGATCTAAAGGATGTGAAATTTATATTTTCCCAAATGAAGACTGAATTAATTCGACATGTCTTTTGGCATACTGACATTGATGATCAAGCTAGAGATGAAGCCGTAAAAGAGGGAATGGAAAAGCTAGAAATTAGAGTAAGAAAAGTTCTTAAGTCAAAAGTTGGTAAACATAATTCATTCTGGGATGGAAGACAAACTCCCATGGGAAATGGTGATATCATAAATTATGCTCAACATGCCACAGCCACTTGTTGTAGAAAATGCATAGAAATTTGGCATAATATTCCACCTGAAGATGAATTAACTGAAGAACAGTTGGAATTTTTCAAAGAGCTTGTTCTATTATATGCCAAAGATCGAATTCCTAACCTTCTAGAAAACTAATATGAAATTGATAGACACAGATTTACTTTCAAAAAATTTACGAATTAAAGGTATAGATATAGAGAGAAAATCCGTGTCTATAACTAACTTTTACAATTCTGAACAAGAAAAGGACATTAAAGACAAACCTAATTGTGAGGGCTTCGGTCGAGTAAGACACTTTAAATATTATAGAAATGAACATTGGCCAGATAACCCCCTACCCATTCTCCCTGCCTCCAGAGCTTTAGGCATAAATGCAAACAAAGAAATTAGAGCACAAGTTTTCCAAAACTCCGTTTGCAATTGGAGGTGTTGGTATTGTTTTGTAGACTTTAAGTTGCTTTCTGGAAGTCCTAAATATTCTAATTTTAAGACTTGTGATGAATTATTGGACCTATATTTAAAGGAAGAAAATCCGTCAAAGGTTATCGATTTAACAGGAGGTCAGCCTGACTTAACACCAGAGTGGATTCCTTGGATGATGAATTCACTAATCGAAAGAGGTTTAGATAATGATATTTATTTATGGTCTGATGATAATTTAAGTAATGATTATTTCTGGAGGTTTTTAACCAATAAGAACATTGATCTTATCAAAAATTATAAAATGTACGGTAGAGTTTGCTGTTTTAAGGGAATAGACGACAACTCTTTTAGCTTAAATACGCAAGCCTCCCCTGCATTATTTAACAACCAACTTGAACTAGCTAAAAGGCTAATCGAACTTAAAATTGACTTGTATTTTTACATTACTTTGACCGCCTCTTCAAAAACAAATTTTAATAAAGTAATTCCATATTTTATGGATAAACTTCAATCTATTCATGAAAATTTACCTCTAAAAATAGTCCCGTTAGAAGTATTTGAGTTTACACCAGTCATATCTAGGATGAATGATCAAAATAGAGATTTAATCAAAGGCCAGTATGATGCAATTAAAGTTTGGACTAAGGAGCTGAACAAACGATATGATATTAATCTTCTAGAAAAACCTATTACAGAGATTAGTTTATGAAAAAGGATCATTTAAAAAATACACTCATAAGGATTTGTTCTCAGCCGAGAACATTAGAGTTTATATCAAAAAAAATGGGAGGACTTGATCCAATTAAGATTTCCCATTTACTTAAAGAGCTTGAAAAGGAAAATAAAATTTTTAAAAAAGACGGGTATTGGTCTATCAAAATAAAAAATGAAGAATTATTCTTAGATTTAATTGATCAAGATTCAGAATTGTACTTAAAAAAACATATGGGGTATTTTAATTTCTTGAAAAATCCTCATCCTTTAGATTTTGAATGGAGAAATACAGCGAAAAGTTTAAATTTTTTAACAGATCTAATTGAGAATCTAAACGGAAAAACGGATAAAGTCCTTTTGCTTGGTATGCCTACATTATATGCCAACTGTAATCAACGTAATATTCCTCAGAATGTAACCTTGGTAGAAAGAAACAAACCAATTGTTGAAGCATTAGAAAAATTTAGTAAGAAAAATTCTAAAATAATACTAGAAGATATTTTTTCTGCAAAACCAGATAAAATAGGCAAATTTTATAGTGTTATTATGGATCCTCCATGGTATAGTAATTTTTTATATCAGTTTGTATGGTTAGCATCCAAATGTTTGTTACCAGGTGGAGTATTAGTTATAAGCATACCTCCAATTAATACTAGAGAAAGAATCGATAAAGAGAGAATCGATTGGTTTTCATATTGTCAAAAACAAGGCTTATGTATAGAGAAATTAGAACCAGAAAAACTGGAATATGCAATGCCTTTTTTTGAATTCAATGCCTTCAGACAAGCAGGTGTTAGCAACACTTTACCTTTTTGGAGAAAAGGAGACTTAGCGTTTTTTAGAAAAGTTGAGCAAACAAATTCGAAAAGACCTAAATTGGAAGTAGAAAAAAATAATTGGGAAGAACTGCAAATCGAATCTATGAGATTAAGAGTTAAAATTAACTCAAATCAAATTGAAAAAGATGAGGAAATTAAAATTACTAGTCTGGTAGAAGGAGATATATTACCAAGCGTAAGTAGAAGTACAAAAATAAGAGACGAAGCTAATGTTTGGACTACCGGAAATAGGATTTTTAAGGTAAATAACCCTAAAAAATTCTGGAATATTCTAATTAAAGAAGAGAACCATTTTGTTTGTGATTGGTTTGAAATGATAATAAATTTAGAAGATAAAGAATATAAAGATTACTTAGCTCATATATATTATGAAATGGAAAGAGACGCTAATTAATAAGTTAATTGTATTATTTAATGAAAATGACGATTGGAAATTAATAAAAGAAGATGTTTTAAAAAACAGCGGAATAGGCGTACATCTTGCAATATTTAATGAACCTTTTTTAAGTGCTATTCTTGAAGAAAGGAAAACAATAGAATCAAGATTTTCTGTTAATCGAATAGATCCGTTTAGAAAAGTTTATGAGAAAGATATAATTTTAATCAAAGAGTCTGGAGGTTTGATAATGGGTTTTTTTGTTGCTGGTAGAACAGAATATTGGATAAACAACAAGCTACGTCTAGAGCAGATAAAAGAAAAATATAATGATAAGATTTGTGCTAGCCTAGATGAAAATTTTTGGCAAAAAAGAGCTACTTCAAAATATATAACATTAATTGAAGTTAAAAAAGTGTTTACTTTTAATAGCTTCAATATTATGAAAAAAGACAGAACATCTTGGTCTGTTATTAAACAGGCTAATAAGCCTACATTCTTTAATCTAATGCAATAATGAAGAATATTGTTATAGCAATAATAGGAGAAATTTGCTCTGGCAAATCTACTATAGCAGAAAAAATAAAAGAATTAGATCCAAATTGCCTTACTATTTCTTTTGGGGATTACCTAAAGGAATATTGTAAAAATAATAATATTTCTTACGAGAAAAACCGTAAAATCCTTCAGGATATTGGGCAATCTTTTATTCAAAAGGATGCGGATATGTTTTTAAAAGACGTTATTGAGCACTATAATCCTCACCCACGTCAAATTTTATTGTTTGAAGGAATAAGGCATACCGATATTTTTTTTTCACTAAAAAAAAACTTTGAGAATTTTAAGTCTATTTTTATTGATGAGCCTATTGATATTAGATATAAACGTTATATTTTGAGAGAAAAAGATATTGATAGAAATGTTGTTTTTGAAGATTTTATAAAAATCAATGAGCATATTGTTGAAATTGAAATTAAATCTCTGAAGCAATATTGTGAATTGATTTTAGTACCTAGTGCAAAACCAGATATTCAGAAACAAATATCTAATCTTTTATCAAGGTATTAATATTCTTTTTGATTTTGGAAAGATTTGGATTTCCAAAATTCCAAAGATTCTATTAAAACCCCCATAACTAGTCTTTATTAGACCGCAACTAAATCTTCAGTACCCAGCAATCACAAGAATATTCTAGATATAATAACAAAGGACACCTATTAGATGCCCTTTTTTTAAATTATACTCTATTTTACACTTATTTATAACTCCAATCAAATCCTCCCGCATGATTACGTTCTCCTCGGCATACTTTGGCTATACTTGATCTATTTACACCAGTAACTTCTGATGCTTCCATAATTGACATATAATCCCTTAATTCTTCCCCATCTGAATTAGATTGTACTACGCGTTTTTTTCTGCTATCTAAATTTGGCTCAAAAGGTTCAATAAAATTATAACTCCAATAGTAGCCACCAAAAATATTATTAACACTCAGACAAGCTCTTGATATTTGCTGTTTGGTTGCACCGATAACTTTGCCAGCTTCTTCAAGGGAATTATAAGACCCAAATAGATGTCCTTCCTCCAAATCATATCTATAAACTGATTTTTTGAAACCACCACCAGAGTCAGAATTATAGCCATCTTCTTTAGCTTTAAATTCTAGAATATATTTCTTTTCTTTTTCAGCTAATTCATTTACAGTTTGCGCTGTGTCTATCTGCTCCCATACAAAAGCTTCATCACCATAAGTCCGGATAGCATTTTGAAATTTATTTTGATGATCTCTTTCAGCCCTACTTAAATGATCTAACCGCCGTTGATCGATCGATATTTTTGTTGCACCGACATAAATTGATTCATTTACAGTATTGCATACTTTATAAATAATATAATTTTCTTTCATCATCTCCATCTTCATTTTTATCATTACTATTTTTTGTTAAATAATGCCCTAACAAACGTTTAAAATCTATTAGCGCTAATATATTTCATTCTATTAATCAAATTTCTTGATAATTTAAACTTGCCTACAATATCTGCTTTCATTTTATCCAATTGTAGTATGTATTAAATGGCTCTCTATGCTTCTCTTCATAATTTCAGATACTTGTACCTTATCGGAAACTTTACAGTATAAGGCATCGTAAACATATAGAACATATATATTATGCCTATTTATTGCTTCAACACAAGTGGTCATAATTTCTACTTCCTTCTTGAATAATTTTTGAGATGTAATTTTATAACCATTTGACTTTTTATCAATAATTATTTTTTGTAAAATATTTTTTTCTCTTTTAAAATAATATTCAAATAATGGACTTCTCTTCATATCCTCCACTCGTTTATTAAAAAATGACAGATGTTCCAATTTCACCTCATTTTTTTCTCTATTCAGATCATTTGCAATTTCCTCATGTGTGATTTGATATTTCACACCGCCGTATAATGACATTGCTATGTTTGGATGCAAAGCCATAAAATCTAATTCAACGATTGGCTCAGAATCGATTTTAACCATCGATCTTATCCAAGAGGGCATTAAGTTAAAACTATCCACAACTCTACCGCCAGACTTGTAATCTCCAATTTTAGGAATTAGGTAGTTACTCCCAACTAAATATTCAAATTGCTTCAAGTTTTCCTCCACAAAGGTTCTACTTTCAACATCTTTATAATAATTTTTTGATTTCTTATTGAGAAATGTGAGAAGCTTACCTTTTTTGCTTTTATATCCCGATTTTATTAATTCTTTTGCTCTTTCTTGAATTTCATTAGTTGTTGGTAACGTGATTTTTGAATATACATTAATCAAATTTTTTCCAATTGAATTTTGAATAGCTTGACTACATTGAGCAACATGATATTTTCTTCGTTTTTTTAAATTATCATCATAAACAAGATTAATACTCTCTAAATTTTGATTTTTGAAAGAATAATGAAGTCTATATTGTTTTGAATACTTACCCTCCTGATAGGTATCGTTATTAGAAGAGTTTTTTCTACATTCTATAATCGGAAAAGTAGTATTAGTACAATAGGATAGAGCTTCTATTACTCTTTTATATGTATAGGTATTATCTGAACCTGTTTTTAATTGGTCATGTAATATTTTTGAAGAAAGATTTTTCCAAAATTCATCTTCTCTAAAAACACTATAAGTAAGGTTTGAAATAAATATAAAACATTTCTCAATGGCTAAATCTTTATCTGAATTTATTTTTCTTAATACCTTCTTTGGTAATCTATTAAGAGCTCTTCTAATACCCCTCGGGATTTGAATACATTTATAATCTGATAAATATATCGGGAAAGTGACATCATTTTCAACCTGGTTATTAGTTTCAAAATCTCTTGAATTACCTGTTATATCTGATCTACTTTCAAATTCACATTGATAGTTTTGGTCAGTAACATAATTGATAGGATTATTAGAACTTATATTAGTTTGAAAATTGTAATTAATTAATAGATCCTCATCATCTTCTTTTTCATTTTCTTTATTCACTTTAATAATAATTTTTAATACTACCCTACCTATGGCACACAAAATAAATGTGCTATATAGGGTAATTAAAATCACAAACTATCAACTTGATTTTTTTTATTAAGTTCTTTAATGGGATAGTTATTTAGAAAAACATGAGTAGAGTTCATGTCCAAATAACTTAATTGTGCAGTCTTTTCGGCTTTTCATCATCTCTCTTCATCATTCTAACCATTAATAAAATCTTGCAATGATACGAAATATTATTGATTTTTCCTAATTTTTTGACTATTATTTATAAAAAACGTATTTTACTGATGATTCTGTGTTAAAAACTGTACCGATAACAACATATCAGCACAGTTAGTTTGATTACTTTTCAGTGTTTTTTATTTAATGACCAAAAAAAGTCTCAAAAGAATCGAGTAAAGAAAATACATCATAAAGGTCAAATCAAATTTGATAGATTATATCAAAAGAAACATCCCTAAATTATTATATCGAAATGATAATAGTAATAGGGTATATCTCTAATTATATAAACGGTTTGCAGTTGGCGTGTCACCTTAACCTCATAAACCAATACTTTTTCACCCTTTCTAAGCTCTCCTACTCCTTCAATTGTGATTACTTCAAAAGGACAAAACAATACTTTTAGTAAATGATTCCAAGACACTATGTATAACTCCTTAGGGGAGCTATATTTAAGTAATTCTGTTAATTGTTTATCGTCCATTATCAATATATATTTTATCATTACTAATGCTCCAAAATTCATGCATTAGCTATATATTAATTATGAAGGTACCAACTTATTGAGTCGTTTTTGATGGTTTCTACTAGGTGATTTACGTATTCAAAACAATTAACGTTTCTCTCAAAATTTGAATCTATGTAAGAATTTTTATTGGCTTCTGTGAATAGATTGTACAAATTCCACAAGTCAATGCTACCATCATCACTTCTTCCAAAGTTTTGACAATTATAGTAGTCTTTAACAACGTTGTTGATCTGTGAATCATTCAAAGTGATTGGATATTTATCTTGACGGTTCAATTTGTCCAGATGTTGAAACATTCTGAGCTTACCGATTAAATGAGCAAATTGATTTTCAGATAGGTTGTATTTTGACATGGACTCCAAAGATTTCAGGTGAGAACTTCTATCATAGTTATCCATTAGACTTATTATATTCTGATTTAAATCCAGTATAGAACCTATTTTTATTTCGTTACTAAAACCATCAGTACTTATGCATAAATTTGTACATATCCGATTTTGATAACCTATAAACATTTTAAATTTTTCTAAGCTTTTTTTGCTGTATAGATTTTCTTGATTATATGCTCTTACACCACCAACACATAATGCTAGTTCATTTCCATTGATTAACTGTTTAAACTGAGGTAGTTCAACAACAAATGCACAACGCTCATAATATATTGTCTTTTCACTCTCTAATAGCTCTTTTACAGGCTTCCCAATAGCGCTTGGAACTCTACCCTTCACCACATGACTTACGCGTATCTCAGGTTCTTTTGCAACCACATCTGGAAACTGGCGCTTTATAACATCCAATGTTTCATCTATGAATTGAAAATGGCTTATGGTAGTCTCATTATCCTTAGCAAAAACTGGGATTGTGCATTTCTCTTTTAAATGTTTTAAAGTGACTTTTTCCGTATTTGCTTCTATAAAATTAGAAGTGTTTGAATTCATTACTTCTGAATTGTTTAGAACCATCTGTTCTATATTGTTATTTGCTATCAGTTCCATTGATTTCTGTGTTTTGTGATTCTACAATATCTTTTGTTTCAACAAGCTGATTGCTTAGAGCCTCCAGTTCTTGCTTGCGTTTAATAATTAAAGGCTTTATCTCATTCTTAACAGATGAATATTTAGCGTATAAGTGCTTTAAACCTTCTATTTTGATGCAGTTTTCTATTTCTTGCCTTATGTCATCGATTGAAATACCTTCATTGCACCATGCAATTAATTTTCTCCCTGTAGCCGCATTTATAATAAACTCAGGTTTATCCATGAAAAGTCCGGTTCTATCCTTAGAAGCCTTACATAGATGACTATCGTTTATAAGTTCAAAATTCACTGTCAACTCATACTCAAAACCTTCACGAGTAATTTCTTTGGTGCCATGTTTGACAACTTTTGCTGGTCCATTTTGGGTGCTATCTATTGAGTAGTCAACTTTACGTCTTGTAGTGGTAATTACATGACATTTAGATTTTAGAATAGCATCTATAAAAGATTGGTGCCTAGGACTTACTTTACCCCAGTCCTGAAAGCGTCCTCCCAATTGCTCATGAATTTGAAGACATCCTCCTTTTCCGTTCCATTCATGTGTTATGCTATCGATAATTATGACCGCTATATCTGATTCTTCACAAGCTTTAATTGCTTGAATATATCTTTCTGGACTGTATGGGTCATTTAGAGATAATACGTTATAACCTCCTAAATGGGCATACAAACTTGCACTTCCATTCTCTGTGTCAATAACTGCAATCTTATTCCAATCATTGGTAATTCCATAAGCTAAAAGTAAAGCACTGTAGCTCTTACCAAAACCACTTGCACCACTTAGACCCAATCTTAATTTTACTTGATGCCTCTTGGCTTGTTCTAGTATCATATTTTTAATTTTTATATTTTATAATTATTGAATTTGATAGACTGTATAAATAAATAGTACAGTCAATAAAAAAGCCCTGGAATAAACCAAGGCTTTAATTTTTTCATTTAAATTCCGTTTTCTAGAATACTTCTTCTTCCTCTAGAACGTTGTTTTCTAATACACTGTTTTCTTCTTCAACAAATTCATAGCGATGCTCAAGTGTTATGATCTCACTAGTCTCTGGAATGGTGTAGTCGTAAGGTTCAACCTTAACTTTTTTAATACTTCCTGCGATATCAGTGCCAATGATCTTCTTGCACATTTCTTCATTGAAAGTACAAGGAACTTTAGCGGTTCTTGCAGTAAAATAAATTCTGTCCGTTTCTTGACTCTTTACAGCTTCAAGACTTCCCTGTACGATTAAAACACAAAAGTCTTTGCCTTCTGCTGATTGATAGTTTTTGTAATCCACAATTGTTACCATAGTTTTTTAATTTTTAGATTATACATTTAGTAAGGGCTATTTGCCCAATGCTAACAAAGCGTGGGGGTGTTGGTAGGCTCCTTATATCTCTGTAACTCTTGTGTAAAAAAAGGTAGGGGGTGTCTTTTTGATATATTATATCTCAAATAACAATTAACTCGACTAGAAAAAAATTTAAAAAAAATTAAAGGGGATCACCATTTTTAAAATCTCGTAAGATGATGTTATTACATTTTGCAACTACATATTTTTTCTTAGCAAATTTTGTAAATTATTCGACTCATTATAAACTCTTTATTTACAATATCATAAAAGCCAAATGTGTTTGAGTTAAGACAGTATTTGTATTTTGATCTAGTATCTTTAGATAAATAAACCTTCACTTTTTAATTTTTTAAATACATAATCAAAACTTTCAATTAGGAATTCTCTGTCATCAAATTGGTAGTCAGCATCTTCTTCGAAATAATTTAAAATCCCTATATCAAAATTACATATTGATATTAACAATTTGTTTTGAAATTGAATCTGATTCATTCATAATTATATTTAAAACCTTAATTTCATAAAATCAGGTGTAACATCATTTAAAAATAGATAATCATCATCTGCTGATTTTAAAGTCAGAATATTTTCTCTTAGAGAATTCATTAAGCTATTAAATCTAAGTCTATGTACTTCATGAGCCACATAGCTAAAGGATTCAAAATTTTCTAAAATTTTTATTTTGTCTTTAGACAAATCAATTAAATCCATGGCAAGGCCAGTCAAAGCTAGTCCCTCTTTATTGATTCTAGTATTAATTTTTGAATTAATAATTAGAAAATCATTAATCAGAATTTTAAGCTCTTTAGTTAAATTTTTATAGTCCTCTCTATAAGATTTAGTTTCCATTTTACGATGACTGTTATAGTCTAAAGATTCTCTCTTGGAATTTGGTATGTATTTTTCATGGTCTTTGGGTATGCTCAAACCATTTGATTGCTGTTTTTGAGTCTCTTGTTTAATGACGTTGGTAATTGCTCTTTCCTGAAGTTTGTATTTCACTTGTTTTACAAAATCACTTGCAAATTCCGTTTGGTCGGTGAATACTTGATTTTCATTATAGTTTTTTGTCCAACTAAAATCATTATTCTGAGATTTATCAAACATCGTGAGGGTCAATTCCTGCATGGCATATCTAAATACAAAACTGCAATTAGCATAATTACTATAAAGCTTAAAACTCCTACCATCTAATATTTTTATGATTCCTTTTGAATCTAATAAATTCTTATTAAGTACTTCAACAATTTTTGAGTATCTCTTGGGCCCAGGGTAGTTACTCTGTGATACACTTGGAAATTTAGAATACGATGATTTAACACCCAAACTAGAATTTTCAACTTTTGATGCCTCTAAAGGGTTAGAGCTTTTGAACTCGCTCCATCTCTTCTCAGTATTACTGGTCAGATAGGAATCATAAATAAACTTACTAATTATTATTAGTACTATAATTATTATAACTGTGATCATTTTCTTGAATTTAATTTATAAATATAGGCATATTTGCCTATGATTTGATTGTTTTACTATCCGATTTTTAGCCGTGAATCAGATAGAAAATCAAGAGTTTTTAATAAGTTTCGGTCAAAACCTTAGAAGACTTAGAAAATCAAAGGGATTTACCCAAGCGGATTTAGCTAATGATATTGGAATTGAGATTTCCCAAATTAGCAGAATAGAACGCGGTGTAATTAACACATCTATTTTAACAATAAAACAAATTTCTTCAGTTCTTGATGTCGACATAAATATGTTTTTTAATCTAAATCAAAAATAAACTAATGGACTATTATTCATATATTTACATATGAATAGATTTAGTGAAACTACCATCTTAATAACAATACTATTTTACAGCTGTGATTCTAATCAAAAATCTCAAACTGTGATTCAAAATGATTTATTAGACATTGAACAAACTTCAGAATACAGAGATTTAGAAAAAAGGCTTTCAAATTTAGAAGACCAAATCGAATATCTTGATGCTGAGAATATGGCTTTAAATGAACAATTAATTATATGTGATAGCATTGCATCAATGCTAATAAATAAATAGGTTTAAAAGCATCTATTTAGGGGGAATCACATAATTATAAAGCCGTCTATCTATTTAAAACATCTGAGATTCATAATTTTCAATTCAAACAGCATCAGTTTTTGTAAAATATGGTTGGTTTGTTAGGACTAATTTGGCAAATACACACCAAAAAGAAAATCCTTAAGAATTTTATCAAGCTGTTTAGAACGAATATTAAATCATCTACGGTACCGCTAATGATTATTATCTGCTTTTCAACATATAACTTTAATTTTTTAGTTGTAATAAACTCCATCTTACTGCATAAATCAAATATCTCAAAACAAAAAAAGCAGAAAAAATTATAAAAGCTAATCTGTATACGTCGTTACTATTGATTGTTTTATTAAAAAAAGAACTTTGGATATTTTCCAAATGATCCAGTTTTTCAAAATATAAAATTTCGTCTACTTTCTTTGGCAGTCCTTTTTCATTAAATCCAAATTCTGGAAATTTAGAATATAAATCAGTTAATTTCTTGTATTTTCCACTATTCAATGTGACTACAAAATCCATTAAAGATTGCCTTTTGTATTTTTTCAATTTAGGATTTATATCTTCCCACCTGAACTCTTCTTTATTTAGATTCTTGACAAAGTCATTTAACAAATTCAAAGGTTCAACATTAATTATTTCAGTTATTTGTCGTTCAAGTTTTTGCTCTTTTTGAGCATTGGTTTCATGAAGTTTAAGCCATGTAACCAGCAAGACAAAAAAGAAAATAATCCCAACAATTAAAATTAAAAACTCTCTTGCAATTATTTTTTTAGTCGTCTTTTTCATAAAATAAAAGTATCGGTTAATAACTGAAAAACAAGAAGTTTAGAGGAACTCAATTATCGGTTAAACCCTAACTTTCTCAAGAGCCAAAATCCTAGATATCATTACTATTTCTCACGTTTTTTATAAATTATAATAGCGTTTGGCTTTATTTCTGGGGAATAAATCCATTCTTTTTGCTATACTTTATGTGATTTATTTTATCTATTATATCTATTGGTGGTTCCTCGTTCTCAATTATTATTATCTGATCTAATTCGTTTTTAGAGGTTACATATCTATAAAAATCCATTGCTAAATCATCACTTATTGTAATCTCTCCTTCATTTTCAGGTTTACGATATGTGACTAACGGAGAGTCCAAAATGGGTACACCTATTGAGTAGTCTTTTTGAGATATTAACTCTTGTAGAGCTACAATAAATGCGGAATAAATAATTGCTCGATAACCTTTACCAGATAGATTTCTATTCTCTCCAGATATAATAAAATCATTTTGTTCCTCACTATAACTAACATCCGTTAAGTTCGGATAATTATAGCCCTCAAGTACTGATTTTAAGGCTTTTGAAAGTGTTGTTAATGATGCAGTTGTGATATGTTCAAAAGATTCTTTAGAACTAGGACTAGGTAGTGAATTTTCTAATTTTTCTTTTTCTTTTTTAAATTTCTCTAATTGTTCAAATTTATACAATGCCCCAAGAACTATACTTTTCTTTTCGTTTTCTAGATTAATTTGTTCAATGATAAAACCCATTTCTAACCCAACACCTTTATCAAGTTCTAAAGTATAGTCGGCTATGTTTTTTTCTAAACTTAAAACAGCCTTGGAGATATCATTAAACTCTTCCTTAAGAACTTTTTCTGATTCAATTAGTTCTTGAAGTAATGTTTCAATTTTCTGTATTTCTGTGCTACAAGAATCGATTATTTTCTTGATATCAGCAATTGAACATTCTTGTTTAATTTCTCCATTACAAAGTGGACAATTACCGTTAGCAGAGTGGTTCTCTTCGTTTAATAAAACACTTGTTTCTATGGTTGATTTTAAACGGGCAACATCTGAATGATAATGTGACTTTAAAAGGTCTGTTCTTTTATACAATTCCTCAATTACTCTCCTTCTTGATTGCCTTATGTACAGTATTTCTAAGGCTTCCATTCTTTTGCTCTCTATTTCGTTATATTTATTTTGAAGGCTAGAGTGTTTTTCGCTTAATTTTTCTATTACGGAATTAGTTTCTGCGAGAATTAAAGAAGGTTCAACTTTATAAGTTTTAAGTTCTTTTTCATTTTCAATTATAAATTCTTTAAGTATTTCTAATTTCCCTTTTCTATTTGCTAGTTGATTTTGAGATAGAGATTCAATAACGGTACTATCGTCTCTGCCTGTTGCAATTAATTTCAAAACATTAGACTCTTCCGTTACTTTGGTATAATGACTAACTATTAAAGAATCCTCCGTAGTTATTTGAGTTTCATTAACCATAGAGAATTTGACAATATCTCGATATGAAATTTGTCTAGTTTTACCTTTTTGATTCGTTCTGATTTTTTTACCAGTTAAATTATTTAATTTTAGTAAAAAAGCAGAAACAGTTTTCTCGCTAGATGGATTGTGTTTTCTATCAAGTATTTCAAATTCTTCAGATTCTTTAATGTTATCAATACTTGAATTGTAGAGTTTAAAATTCCCACCTTTTAAATCACTTAATAAAGTAAAATGGTCATTTTGGGAATCTATAATTTCCAGATATATAAAATCATAGGTTCTTGCTTGTTTAATAGGCTTTGGAGGTTTTGAACCGCCAAACATATAGTTTAAGCATTGAAATATAAAAGTCTTGCCTACATTGGAAGGACCGGTAATGATGTTAACACCTTTTTCAAAAACTATACTTGCTTTTTCAACAGAATCCCCTGCCAGTCTTAACTCTTTTAAAATAAACCCTGTTTTCATTATTGTAAAATTTCAATATTAAACTCATTGTCTATCTCTGATAATTTTGGAGTCATAATGTTTTTTAGTTCTTGTTTAGTGTGCTTTGAAAATTTATCAATAGCCCATTTTGCTCTATTTTGAAGTTCAATTGAATATGTTTCTTCAAGTGACTCGAGAAATGGCATTGCATTCTCTGTTGCCTTATACTCTATGCCATTGATATTATATTGTTTTTCGATTAAATTCTTTGCGACAAAAAGGCTGAGTCCTTTCTCAATAATTGAACCTCTAACCATTATTTCACCTGAACGATAAGGTACCGCAGGATGAAGGCTTTTTGCTGATTTATCAATATCTGCGGAATGAATTGTTAGATAATCTAGATAAACAAGGTTTTGTAAATCAAATGATTTAGGAAATGCTTCATTCAAAATAGTTAACATTCTAAGACCAGATTCAACACTGTTATTGAATGGATTTATATTTTTACTATTTTCCATTATATCCATTTAATTTTTTTATCATTAACTAATTGATGACATACTCCGCTTCGGTCATTGATAATACTTACATCCTTTAAAGGATTTGAAGAGATTACAATTTTACGAGCCTCCTTTTCCGCTTCTTTTACTTTTATAAAACTATTAGAGTGTTCGTCTTCAACAATATCAATAATACCACCTAATATTTCTTTTTGAAAGTCTTCAAAAGTGTCAATAGGTAAACTATCTCTAGAGAAATTTCTTAATTGTTCTGCGTGATGAAAGCTGATTCTTGCCCTATTAAAATGATTTTTATAAAGCTTTTTTGTATCTAGTTCTTCTACCTTTTTATAATTTTCATTGCTTTCAGAAGCATAAGCAGATAGTAATTGATTTACATATATCGTTTCAGAATTTTGAATCGAGCTAGGAATTGTGCTCGTATCTAATTTTTCACGTTCTGGTAACCCTCCACCAAACCTTATCAGATGATTTGGATGATTAATGTGTTCTTTTAAAATGTTTTTGGTGTGAATTTTTTTAAATATTGAAAAATCAAAATTATTTACCCATTTCAGTAGTTCCCCTTCTAATATAACTTGTTTGCTAGATATATCATTTTCACAATACCTAACCCAATTTTTTTTGATAGCTTCCTTTAATTCCGTGGGATTCTGCAATAATTTGGAGAGGGAAGTTCCGCAACCTTTAGGCGAAACGAAATAAAATTTTCTAGGTTTAGGATATTCTTTTTGAAAAGTGTGATATAAAATTTTACCAAATTCTTTATATACTTGAGTTGGAGTTAATGCACTATCGTAATGTTTACATTGATAACAATCCCAAATATAGTTGGCTTTGTGCTTGTCAGAAACATATCCAACCACGTCTCTTCCCTTATCACCAGCACCTCCAAACCTTTCAGCTTCATTATACTCGGATTTTTTTATTTCAATCCATTCTTCAATAAATTCTTCCCAATCATCAAACGACATATGTTCAATCATCTTAAGAGGTATTATTCTTTTGCCATAGTTGACTTGATGTGATGTTTTATAGTATGTCATTTATTTTCAGCCATCCGCTAAATTACATGTTTATAATAAGTTGTATCGATATTCAACTAAAGTAATAAATAAATTAGTACATATAATTACAAATATGACAGTTCGCTAAATTTCATAGCAATACTCACCTGCAAATAATAGTAATTTAGTGCTATGAAGTTCACTAGATATTTTTCAGCTACAATTAAAAACAACGGAATTCCTCAAATAAACACAAATGAGTATTCAAAACTCTTCAATATTATTACTCTTGAGTCAAGAATTGATGAATTATATAGGCTAAAGGATAAAGAAACCAATAATGGCCGTAAATACAAATTAAAAATTAGAATATTTGAACTAAAAGAAACGCTTCATTGGTTAACTATGGAAAATAGCCCAAAAAATATAATGAAGTATATGTTGAATCAATCAAAATTTGAAAATTAATAGCTTTTATCTAAATTTTACTTTGACGTTTTATTTATATCTTAGAAACTAAATTTAAATCTATGTGCTATTCTATATCACTTCGGAAAGAAAAAGAGGAGATAGAACAATCAATGCTTAAACACTTTAATGCAACTTTTGATATCTCAGGAGAATACTCCCCTTACTACCATCTCAATGGATTTTCAAACGGAAACTTGCAAATAATAAAAATGGATGATACTGAAAAAATTTTTCCAGCATCATGGGGCTTAGTTCCTGATTGGGCCAAAACAAATCCAGAGGGTTTCAGAAAAAAAAGTAATACTTTGAATGCGAGATCTGAAACAATATTTGAGAAATCATCCTTTAAAAAAAGCGCAATCAATAAAAGGTGTCTGATTTTAGCCGATGGCTTTTTTGAGCCTCATCATGAAAACGCAGTATCGATACCATATTTTTGCTACCAACCATCTTCCAAATATCCCAAGGGAGATTTATTTCTCTTTGCAGGGCTTTATAATGATCTAGATTCAGAACTTTTTACTGCCACAATTCTAACAACTGAAGCAAATGATTTTTTTGCAGGAGTACACAACAAAAAAAAACGTATGCCTCTTGTGCTAGATGAGAATTATCTTCAGGACTGGCTAGATACTGGTCGTTCAGAACAGAGCGTTAATGAACTGATGGCAACTGGATTTACAAATAATGAGTTTAAGGCTTACCCTGTAAGTAGGGATTTGTATAAAAAAGGGATTGATTCAAATCAGCCGTATATTATAGATGAAGTTCAAAAGGAAACATTATTTTAAGATAACCCATATCAATTAAAAAACGCAGTTGAGAAGATAACTATGAATAATTCCGTTGGATTCCCTTTATTAATCCTTATCATAATTGCAGTTATTTGGTTAATTCCATTAATCTCTATTATTTTTTCAAGTAAGACGAAAGGAAGTGAGAAGCTTGCTTGGGTATTAGCTGTACTCTTCATCTCTTGGTTTGCTTGGATTTTCTATTTATTGATTGCTCCATTAAAACAGAAAAACAATAGAAACTAGAAATTTAAATCCTAGAATATTAACGATCAACAAAAGCCTTTCTTATTAGTAATATAATAAATATATCATTTAAAATTATGGTTTACTTGATCTGTATTCTTACGGTAACTGGTGGGATATATATGTTATTACATCCTGTCAATTATAGTAATCCTTTTTATAGAGCAAAAACAACCCTCTGCTGGCATAGGGATTATAGTTATTGGTTTAATCTACCCAATTACTGATATACTAATTCAAATAAAAAGATTAAAGGGAAAGTAATGTTACCTCCCCTTTAATTTTTTCATCTCTAGACTAATCTGTTTCTCTACTATTTTTCCATAACTATCCTGTGTTGTTTGTATTTTAGAATGCCCAAGTAACTTACTTACAATCTCAATTGGCACATTATTATAAAGCAACACGGTACTTGCAAAAGTCTTTCTGGCTATATGATGGGTTAAATTAAATTCAATCCCTACAATATCAGCGATCTCTTTTAGATAAGCGTTGAATTTAGCATTGGATATGCTTTGAAATACATAATCCGAAGCCTCATCATAATATTTATCTTTTATCTCTCTAGCTTTAGGCAATAATGGTACATTATATCTCCTATTTGTCTTGGATCTTCTGACATTTAACCAAACTTCACCATCAAATCCAATTGACACATCTCTTTTCTTCAATTCTTTCATTTCACTAAAACCAAGACCTGTATAACAACAAAAAACAAACATATCCTTAATCTGCTCTATCCTTTTAATTTCAAACTTTGTTTCTTCCAGATTTTTTAATTGTTCAGGAGAAAGAAATATAACTTCCTTTTTAATACGTTTAGCCCTATAAAGTATAAATGGATCTTTGTCTAAGTAATCTTCAGAAACAGCATATTTAATCACCTTCCTAAACCTTTGTATAGCCTTGTTTAGTGTGCTTTGCTGGAACTTCTTTTCAGTTTTAAGGAAGTATTCATAATGTTTTAGAAAACTACTCTTAAGAGCCTTTAATTGGATATCATTAGATTTAAAATTGAATTTAATAAATGATTTTAGATGTCTACCAGATTCTATGTATTTTGAATAGGTTACTTCCTTGATATCTATGCCTACAAGCTTCTTAATTCTATCACTGTGCAAGTTATAGACTTCCATAACACCAAAATCTTTTTTAGGTGTCTCTCCTTTATATTTTTTATAAATGTCATCTGCTGTAAATTGAGTTCCTTTAACCTGTAAAAATAAAAAAGCCTGACTAAGATTTGTTCTTATCAGGCTCAATTGAGTGTTTTTTAATTCAGCGTCGGGTTCTTGGGTATCTATTAGTTGTTGCTTACTTTTCCAAAATTTAGCATTTATAAATACTCCAGTGGAAAACTCTTTTCTCATTTTTTGAAAGGTTAGCCTGCATCTAACTGGAGCGTTGCCTGTTGAATTGATTTTTGACTTAGATAGTAAAAATAATATATTCAGTTTCATATTTGTTTTAGTTTTAGTGTTTTAATTTTAGATTAAAATTCAGTTTTATGATGCACTTAATTAATTATGACGAGTCTTTTTCAAAAATCTCATCGGTTTTTAAAAATACAAGTGCTACCTATAAATTCTATTGGTTCTGGTCTATTTTAGAATCAGTTGAAAATGGCAATAAAGCAATCAACAAAAGAGAGTTATTTGCCAGGATGCTGACCCTTTCTTGGCACACTGTAAATTACTTTCAACTTTCCTTTGGTAAGCAAGACTTAATTCAGAATGCAATATTTAATGTGAAAGAATTAGAAAATTTAGATATTGACGCTAAACACAGTTTAATATTACGATCATTGATGGAAACCAAAAATCCCAAAACCATAGCATTACTCAATCATTTCAATAACAATGTTCCTCACAAATTTTTAAGCCCTTGGGTCGGCACTGGTTCTAAGTCTAAAGTCTACGCATCATCCTTAGACAAGGATAATAACGCTCCTTATAAACTATACAGTGACCAAATCAAGATTGACGATAGGTGGTTTGTTTTTCTTAGAAACAATCTTGGAGTCTTAAAGTCGTTTTGTTTTTGGAATCTTTCTTTATTTCTACAAAACAGAAATCCCAATGTTCCAGAAATACCAAATAAAATACACAGACCTATCATCAGGGGCAGCTTAATTAAACATAAACGTGAATTTTGGGATCTAGTGTTAGATGAACTTGGTTATGTAAATTGCATTTACACTGGCGAAAAATTGGTTGTTGGAAATTATATAATTGAGCATTTTCTACCACACCAATTTGTAGCTCATGATTTAATGTGGAATTTAATTCCGGCAGAAACTCTATTTAATTCAGCTAAGAGAGATAAGCTTCCATCATTTGAAAAATATTTTCATGATTTTTGTGCTTTACAAAATGAAGGTTTTAAGATCATTAAAAGGAGTAAACCAAAAAATAAATTTCTTCAAGATTACCTTAATATCTTCCCGCAACTAAATTTTGATAAATCCAAATTCCAAGATCATATTCAACCTATGTTAACCATAGCACATAATAACGGTTTCCAATATCTATAATTATGAAGGATTTTTTAGAAATTCCGAGAAATAAGAAATTATATCAGGGATCATTTTTCTTCATCATAGAAGATGCTTACCCTGTTTCTCCTGGTCATTTATTAATTGTTTCCAATGATCTAAATGAGGATTTTTTTGAATTATCAAATGACGCTAAATTACAATTACCAAATATTATAGACAAAGCTAAGACGATCATAGAGAAAAATCATTCTCCTAATGGCTACAACATCGGAATGAATTGTGGTTTGGCAGCTGGTCAAACTATTTTTCACTTTCATTGTCATATAATTCCAAGATATAAAGATGATATAGAACATCCTGAAGGTGGTGTAAGAGGTGTTATTCCAAGTAAAATGATGTATTGACCTACTCATGTAAAATGGTACACCTTTAGTATTTTTAGGACACCCTATGGCACACCATTTCTGGTAAAAAACTTGGTAAGTTGACATTTTAGTAACTGCCCTAAAACAAAAAAGCATCCCAATTCCGAAGATTCGGAAAAGGAAAGCCTTTCATTGGTAAGCACCCAATCGCATTGGGTATTTACAACTCCCATATCTCTATGGGAACAACACAACGTCATTATATTGCTAAAAAAAAGCCCCAATTTACATTGAAGCTTTTTAGCAATTGAGCGGTCTGGACGGGACTCGAACCCGCGACCTTCGCCGTGACAGGGCGACATTCTAACCAACTGAACTACCAGACCGTTGCTTTATTGCGAGGGCAAATATACATTCGATTTTTAATAACACAAATATTTATAGGAATTTTTTTAATAAAATTTTAAACGAACTTTTGACGCTCTACCATATAAGTCGTTAAGATTTTATCGAAGCTCTTATTGATGTCTGCCTCAACATATTTAATTTGATACTGACCGCATTTCAATCTAATATTGTTAAAATACTCTGCAACAGAAGCTTCATAGTCATCTTTTATAGCGTCAGGATACAAATTAATGTATTCATTGGTCTCCACATCAATAAAGCGCTTAGGTGTATTATCAAAATTAAATTGCAATTCCTTCTCTTTATCCATAACATGAAATAAAACCACTTCGTGCTTGTTATGCTTTAAATGCCGAATTGCCTCAAAAAGCTTGACCTCATCTGAGCTAGTTTGAAACATATCTGTAAAAAAGAAGATGAGAGAGCGTCTATGGATGTTTTCTGCTATTTGATGCAAATAGGTATAGGTTTCGGTCGTTTTGCCCTCAGGCGCCGAGAGAACCATCTGGTTGAGCTCATTTAACAGCATCTGGTGGTGGCGCTCACTTCCTTTCTCTGGGGCATAGTAATCATAAGCATCACTGTAAATACTCATCCCTACAGCATCGCGCTGCTTTTTCAAAATATGCATTAGTGCTGCAGACGCTAAAGCTGAAAATGCAATTTTATTTAAATTTCCAACAGTAAACTCCTTCAATTTAGGATAATGCATGGAGCTGCTATTGTCTAAAATGAGATGACAACGTAAATTGGTCTCATCATCATAGCGCTTGGTATATAATTTATCTGTTTTAGCAAAGAGCTTCCAATCGATATGCCGGGTGCTTTCGCCTTGATTGTAGATTTTATGTTCTGCAAATTCTGCGGAAAACCCATGAAACGGACTCTTATGCATACCAGCTATAAATCCTTCTACTACTTGTTTAGCAAGAAGTTCTAGATTTTTAAATCCACCGGTTTTATTAAGTTCTGTCTGTAGATTCATGTGGCAAGGTATTGAGCTGCTACGCTTTTTTAATAGATAACATAGAGACTGAACCCTCAAACACCCATAATTATGGCGATAGAAAGTTCAATCTCTATGTAATTTATTTATGGCAGGAGCCTAAATTAATTATACTTGATAAGCAAGTATGACTTATATCACTTTGTCAACAATACCGTAAGTCAAAGATTCTTCTGCGTCCATCCAATGGTCTCTGTTAAAGTCTTTCAAGACTTTTTCTAGATCTTGTCCGCAATTATCAGCTAAAATTTTAGCACTGAGTTCTTTAGTTTTCAGTATCTCTTGAGCAGTAATTTCAATATCACTTGCAGGCCCTCTTGCGCCGCCACTTGGCTGGTGAATCATTACCTTAGCATGTGGCTGAATAAAACGTTTCCCTTTAGTTCCTACAGATAACAAAATGGATCCCATAGAGGCTGCCAATCCTGTGCAAATTGTAGAAACATCACTATTTAGAGACTGGATGCAATCATAGATTGCAAATCCAGAAGTAACATAACCTCCAGGACTGTTAATGTATAAATGAATATCCTTAGTCTCTAAGGCATCTAAATACAACAAACGGTCTATAACGTGTTTCGCCGACTTGTCATCTACTTGTCCCCAAAGAAAGACTTTGCGATCTTCTAATAACTTACTATCTATTATATCTTGTGCTTTTGCTTGCTTGCTCATAATAATTTGTTTGGTTAAAAATAAAAAAAGGTTTGCCATTAAGACAAACCTTTTATCATTTCTTTTGGATTATATACTATAACAAAGCATCGATAGCTTCAGTATATGCATTTTTAGGTGCAACACCTACTTGGCGACCAACAACCTCTCCATTGTGGAATACCAAAACAGTTGGAATGTTACGCACGCCATATTTAGCTGCAAATTCTTGATTTGCATCTACATCTACTTTGCCTACAATGGCTTTACCATCATATTCTGTACTAATTTCATCAATAATTGGTCCTACCATTCTACATGGTCCACAC
The DNA here is from genome assembly GCF_000688335.1 of Sediminibacter sp. Hel_I_10. NCBI lineage: Bacteria > Pseudomonadati > Bacteroidota > Flavobacteriia > Flavobacteriales > Flavobacteriaceae > Sediminibacter > Sediminibacter sp. Hel_I_10. The sequence goes on along the minus strand of NZ_JHZX01000001.1, from coordinate 2,439,975 downwards.
CAAGCCGCCCAAAAGTCTACCATTACTGGTTTGTCACTTTTTAATACGGTTTCGTCAAAATTTGCATCTGTTATTTCTAATGCCATAATTATATTATCTAAATGTGTTGAACTTCGTTTAAAACGTAAAATTAGTCAAAAAACATCCAAACCTTACATCACCTGCATTTGTTTTGGTTATGTGGCTATTGAGTGGCGGTATACTCGGTATCGCTAAGTATTTTACGCCCCTTAATTTCTCTTTTATTCCCTTAATCTTAAATTCAAAATCGCTTTAAAATTTAAACCACTACTGAAATTTTAAAACTTGCCGATTGGTTAGGTATATTAAAATGAAACTCCTTTCTAATTCCAATACCATCCTCGTCAATTTAGTTCAGCTTGTACATCACATCATTGGTTTCTAATTGATCTAAAAGCTCTTGGGATATTTTTACCTTCTGTTTTCGGCTAGGCATATTGAGCTTTATCTTTTCATCATTATCATAAATGATAAAACTCAACGCATGGTCCCCGCGATGCATACGGAACATGTCTTCTAATACTGAAATTCTCTGCTCTTGTAAATCGCTTATATTTAACTGTATGGAAAGTTTTTTTGCATAAGCATCCATGACATCATGCAATAACTGAAAGCTATTGAACTGAATTCTTGGATCGCTCTTTTTCCCAGTATCTCGATTGACCCAGCCTTCACGCACAAAGGCCTTAACGAATACAAAACTGTTTTTTACGAGAAAATGACGAAATTTCAAATACTCTTCACCAAAGATTCTGAACTCAAAACTATCGGTATAATCCTCTACTAAAAATATGGCCCAGCCTTTTCCTTGCTTACTCACCCGATGCTGTATATCGGTCACTACACCACCAAAAATCAACTCCCTATTGACATAAGCTGGCAAATCGTTGAACATGGCCAAATTCCCGTTACAAAAAACACGCATCTCGGTTTTAAAGTCATCTAGTGGATGACCAGAAATATATACTCCAACCACTTCCTTCTCTTGGGCTAGCTTTTCCATCGTGCCCCATTCTTCACAGGGTGGCACTACAGGCTCTGCAATTTGCACATCACTTGCCGCACCAAATAAGCTTACCTGAGCAGAATTTTCATTCTCTTGGTGCTTGGCGCCATATTTTATCGCTTTTTCTAAAAAGGTAATGCCATCACCATCATCATGAAAATATTGTGCGCGATGTGTATCTCCAAATCCGTCAAAACCACCAGCCAATGCTAAGTTTTCAAAGGCTTTTTTATTCGCTGCCCGCAATTCAATACGTTTTGCCAAATCAAATATGGACTTGTAATGTCCATCTTTTTTTCGATTCTCGACAATGGTTTTTACCGCACCATGACCAACACCTTTTATGGCGCCCATTCCAAAACGAACGGCGCCAGCTTGATTCACCGAGAATTTATAGTACGACTCATTCACATCTGGCCCCAAAACATCTAAACGCATGCGTTTACATTCTTCCATAAAGAAGGTGACCTGTTTAATGTCATTCATGTTGTTTGAGAGTACCGCTGCCATATATTCTGCGGGATAATGCGCTTTTAAATAGGCAGTTTGATAAGCAATCCATGCATAACACGTAGAGTGTGATTTGTTAAAGGCATAACTCGCAAAGGCTTCCCAGTCTTTCCAAATCTTTTCAAGCTTATCAGCATCATGTCCGTTGGCTGCCGATTGCTCAATAAATTTCGGTTTCATTTTATCCAAAACCGCAATTTGCTTTTTACCCATGGCCTTACGGAGAACATCGGCCTCACCTTTGGTAAAGTTTGCTAGTTTTTGTGAGAGCAACATTACTTGCTCTTGATAAACCGTAATACCATAGGTTTCCTTTAAATACTCCTCCATTGCAGGAAGGTCGTAATCAATCTCTTCCTCGCCATGTTTTCTTCTTACAAAACTCGGGATGTACTCCATTGGTCCCGGTCTATAGAGCGCATTCATGGCAATGAGATCTTCAAAGACAGTCGGTTTTAAGTCCTTGAGGTGTTTTTGCATCCCAGGAGATTCATATTGAAATACCCCAACCGTCTCTCCTCTTTGAAACAACTCATAGGTTTTTTCATCATCCAAAGGAAAACTATCGGGATCTAATAAAATATCATGTTTGGCCTTAACAATCTTAACGGTATCCTTAATTAAGGTCAAGGTCTTTAATCCAAGAAAATCCATTTTTAGCAGACCCGCATCTTCAACAACAGAGTTGTCAAACTGCGTGACGTAGAGATCAGAATCTTTAGCCAAAGACACTGGGACGAACTTGGTAATATCATCGGGAGTGATAATAACACCGCAGGCATGAATTCCCGTATTTCTTACAGAACCTTCAAGCGTTCTTGCCAAGTTTACGGTTTCGGCATCTAAGCCATCTCCTTCTGCTATATTTAAAAGCTCATTGACTTTTTCTAAATCTTCTGCACGAAATTTGCTCCCCAATTCCTTTTCCGATAGGCCAAAGATCTTGTTCAGCTTAGACATGGTAGGGATCAACTTCGCTATCCTATCGGCTTCAAAAAGCGGCAAATCCAATACGCGGGCAGTGTCACGGATAGATGATTTTGCTGCCATCGTACCATAGGTGATAATTTGGGCAACCTGATTTGCGCCGTACTTTTTAATCACGTAATCCATAACCCGACTTCGACCTTCGTCATCAAAATCAATATCAATATCGGGCATACTAATACGATCGGGGTTTAAGAAACGCTCAAAAAGCAAGTCGTACTTTAGGGGGTCAATATTGGTAATCCACAAACAGTAGGCCACTACAGAACCTGCTGCCGAACCACGTCCTGGTCCCACCGAAACATCCATGTTTCTAGCCTCCCGAATAAAATCTTCTACAATCAAAAAGTACCCTGGATAACCGGTGTTTTCAATAACACTTAGCTCAAAATCAAGACGTTCCTTAATGGTATCGGTCAGTTCTTCACCGTAGCGTTTTTTAGCTCCCACATAGGTTAAATGCCTGAGATACGCATTTTCTCCACGTTTTCCTTTGTCCTCTAAATCGGCATCATCCTTAAATTCCTCTGGAATACTAAAAGCAGGTAACAGTACATCTCTTGCCAACTCAAAGCCTTCAATTTTATCTACAACTTCTTGAATATTACTGATAGCTTCAGGAACATCCTTAAACAAGGCTTTCATTTCTTCCGAAGACTTAAAATAATACTCTTGGTTAGGCAATCCGTAGCGGTAGCCGCGACCTCTACCTATAGGTGTTGCTTGCTTTTCACCATCTTTTACACATAACAAAATATCGTGTGCATTGGCATCTTTTTTATTGCAATAATAAGTATTATTAGTAGCCACTAGTTTGACCTGATGTTTTTTCGCAAACTCAATTAACACAGGGTTCACACGATTTTCATCTTCTTGATTGTGGCGCATGATTTCAAGATAAAGATCATCACCAAAGGTTTCTTTCCACCACAACAGCGCTTCTTCAGCTTGATTTTCACCTACATTCAACACCTTGCTAGGCACTTCGCCATAAAGGTTTCCTGTTAATACAATAAGATCTTCTTTGTATTTTTCTATGAGTTTTCTGTCGATTCTCGGCAAATAATAAAAGCCATCCACAAAAGCGTGAGAAGACAGTTTTGCCAAATTGTGGTATCCCTTTTTATTTTTAGCAATAAGAACAATTTGGTACCCATTATCCTTTCTGGATTTATCGGTATGGTCCTCACAAACAAAAAATTCACAACCCAAGATGGGCTTTATTTCTTTATGCTCAAAAATTTCGCCACGAGCTTCGGCCTCGGCTTGTTTTGCCTGAACCGTTTTATTATGCATATTGACCGCTTTCACAAAATGGAAAGCGCCCATCATGTTCGCATGATCTGTCAAAGCCACCGCTGGCATTTTATGCTCAGCAGCCGAAGCCACTAAATCTGAGATACTAATCGTAGATTGTAATACCGAAAATTGCGAATGATTGTGGAGATGTACAAAGTCTACTTCTTTTAACTCAGAAATATTCTCTTTTATCTCTGCTTCGGAAATATCATCTGCCTGGGATTTTTGGAGTCTGGCATTAATCTTTGCACTTTCTCGCTTGAGATTAATATGCTCTAACCCAATGAGCTGAATCGTTTGAGGATTTTCACGATTAAATCGCTCAAAGTAATCGGGCTGAACGTCAAGTTGCTCTTTGGTAAACTCCTTTAAACGCACCAATTCCAAAAAACAGCGCGTCGTAGCTTCTACATCGGCAGTAGCATTGTGTGCTTCTGCAAAAGGCTCGTTAAATAAATGCTCATGTAACTCTGTTAGGGTAGGAAGCTTGAATTTTCCGCCCCGCCCACCAGGAATTTGACAAAGCTCAGCCGTACGCTCGGTACAGGTATCTAATACCGGCAATTCTTGGAGCGAATTGGCCATGTCTTCCCTAACAAATTCTGCACCCATGATATTGAGGTCAAACTTTACATTTTGACCCACAACAAAGGTGGTTTGCTCTAAAGCGGCATTGAATTTCTCTAAAACCTCTTGAAGCGGAACACCTTGTTCAAGCGCCAACTCTGTAGAGATACCGTGTATTTTTTCAGCGTCATAAGGAATGTTGAAACCTTCTGGGCGCACTAAGTAATCTTGATGATCTAGACAGTTGCCCATCTCATCGTGCAATTGCCAAGCAATTTGAATGCATCTTGGCCAATTATCGGTATCGGTAATTGGAGCATCCCAACGTTTAGGCAAACCTGTAGTTTCGGTATCAAAAATTAAGTACATAGGCGATGTGTAAGGATTCTGCTGACAGAAATCAAAAAAATGAAAACAATAAGTATGGGCTCTATTTTGAAAGACGCATCAAAAAAAAGCAGGGCATAAAATTACGAAGAACATCCACTTTTGAGAAATGAAATTTTAAAGAGTTTTGAACAAAAAAAAAAGCCAACTTAAAAAGTTGGCTTTAGCAATTTTATTTAAAAGCAAATTATGAAATAAGCTCTAATTTCGCTTTTTCTGTATTAATTGCAGATTGAATAGCATTTTTCTGTCTTAATAATAGACTGTCAATACTTGGTGGCATATTACGCTCTTTTAAAAGATCATTATAATCCTCTAAACTTGCTTCTTCACCACGGATGGCTTCCTCTAAAACAGATTCTTCATTGTTTGAACTGAAAGTTGATTTCAAGCTCATCCAATTACGGTGCACCGCAGCTTTGATACTTCCAGAATCTTTAGGCTCTTCTCCATATTGTAAGATTTCCTTTTTTAATTCGTCCGCAAATACTTCTCGCTCCGAAGATCTTCTTTTAAAATACATCTTCAACATATCGCTCTCTACATTATCTATAGCATTAGCGTACCCTCTTTGAGCGTCGTAGTTTTTAGTGAGTAGTGTGTTTAATTTATTTGAAATTTCTTCTGAATACTTCATAATCTTTTACATTTAAATTTCAATATCTTTTTTTAGGATGCGTACTGTTTACATCGTTATTCTTAATATAACCGTTAATGAGGTCGTAGAAGAAAAAATTAACATCCTTAACAAAAATTTAAAGCTATTTAACATAAAAGCAGCCCATAGAGCTGCTTTCAGAAGTATTTATATCAAAAAAGAGGATTACATAGGATCTAAATAATCTGGGATACCATTGTCATCAGTGTCTACCGCATCAGATGGATCGCCATCCATATTAGGATCTGCACCTTCATCTTGGGTAAGAATCCCATCACCATCGTCGTCGTCGTCTAAGTAATCTACATCGGTATCACCATCGGTATCAATGGGGTTTCCATCTTCATCTGTCGCTTCAAAAATAGTAAGCACGCCGTCACCATCGTCGTCGTCGTCTAAATAATTGGCCAATCCGTCGTTATCTGTATCATCATTATCCAATATCCCATCACCGTCAAAATCTTCATAAACATCAGGAATACCGTCTGCATCACTATCCGTACAATTGAGCTCATCAAGCGCCAATTGAATAGTCCCTTCGTCATCATCACCACAAATTTCCAGTTGTTGCTCTAAATAAAGCTGATAGGTACCGCAAGCTTCCATAAAGTTACCAATAGTGGCTTGGCTATAGGCTATTTGAGCCGTCGTTGTATTTTGAAGCGCATATTCACAAGGAAACTCACAGGCATTAAGACTTTCTATAATATCTCTAATGGCGTTATCTTCATCACCACAATACAAAAATTGTGTTTCTAAAGCAGTAGTGTAAGCAGCGCAAGCCGATGCATAGACATCGCTATCAATATATTCTAAATCTGAAGCAAATGAATTTTCATAGGCCAATTGTGTAGCTGAAACTCCAGCACCTGTATCTTCACAAGTGATAATATCAGTAGGTATGGTTCCCGCAACTAGTGGCACTCTGTAAAAAAGTCCTTCGTTATAGCCTATAGAATTCAATCCAGATTCATCAAAAGCCAAAAACTCGAAAGTTCCTGTAAATGTATTTAGACCAATCTCTTCAATTTTAACCTCTCCTAGTTCTGGATAAACCGAAACACTTTCATCGGGTCGATTGTTTGTAGAATACACCGTTCCGTCAGCGGTAATGACTTTAGCTTCTCTTCCTGCGATTTCTCCAATAGTATAGGTTCCAACAGCAACACTTGGTATGGTTAACTGTACCTCATCAGTACTATTTCTTCCTGTTAAGGTTAGATATCCATTCTCATCAATAGTTGCGTTAAACGAATCTGCTCTCCATAAATTATAATTTTTATTTCCTTGGAATGCAGGAGTATTGAACTCCACTTCATCACCACAACTACATATAGTTAACGCGGTTATTAATAAAATCGCAAGTTTTTTCATCGGCCTAGAGGGATTAGATTTGAATTTCAGAAGAACCAAATTTAGGTTATCATAACGTTTTTGAAGCCTTAAAAGTATAATAAAAATTCCTATTTGCTTAAAAAGAAATAAAATGTTGAAAATTAAATTATTGTATTATCTTTGCGCACTTATTAATAATAGAGGTCGAGAACCTCGCAATTTAATCACAATATGCCAGTAAAAATTAGATTACAGAGACACGGTAAAAAAGGAAAACCTTATTACTGGATCGTTGCAGCAGATGCAAGAGCAACAAGAGATGGTAAATACCTAGAAAAAATTGGTGCTTACAATCCTAACACAAACCCAGCAACAATTGAGTTGGATGTTGATGTTGCCGTAACTTGGTTACAAAACGGTGCACAACCAACTGACACAGCAAAAGCTATTTTATCTTATAAAGGTGCTTTGCTTAAAAATCATTTGGCTGGCGGTGTTGCCAAAGGCGCATTAACCGAAGAACAAGCTGAAGAAAAATTCAACGCTTGGTTAGAGGAAAAAACAGCTAAGATTCAAGCCAAAGCAGACGGTCTTTCTGAAGCAGAAGCTAAAGAAAGAGCAGAAGCACTTGCTGCTGAGAAAGCAGTAAACGAAGCAAGAATTGCTGCCGCTACTCCTGAAGTTGTTGAAGAAACTCCTGCTGAAGGGGATACTGAAGCAGAAGCTACAGAAGAAACTAAAGCGACAAACGAAGAAGAATAAAAATCTTATTTTTTATTCTTTTAAACTCCGATTCCCGATATTTATCTGGATTATCGGAGTTTTTTTTTGACATAAAAAGAACTTCACACCAATTTAGAAATCAAAACTCAAATTCCCGATGCAAAAAGAAGACTGTTTTTATCTCGGTAAAATTGTAAAAAAATATAGCTTTAAAGGTGAATTACTAGCAAAATTAGATACTGATGAGCCCGAACTTTACGAGGCATTAGATTCTATTTTTGTAGACCTTAGAGGCAATCTCGTTCCTTTTTTCTTAGAATCGTCACAACTTCACAAATCAGAACTGCTACGCATTAAATTTGAGGATGTAGAAACCGAGCAAGATGCAGATGCACTTTTAAAATGCGGACTCTACCTCCCCATAGAATTTTTGCCCAAACTTGAGGATGATAAATTCTACTTTCACGAGATCATTGGCTTTAAAGTTGAAGACAAGCATTTTGGTCACGTGGGAACCATTGTATCAGTTAATGACTCTACCGCACAATCTCTTTTTGAAATTGACAGGGATGGTATTGAAATTTTAATTCCTATGAATGACGAATTCATCTCTAAAGTCGACAAAAAGAACAAAACCATATTTGTTGAAACTCCAGAGGGATTGATTGATCTCTACCTCTAACAATCTCAAACATTCCAGACCACAACCGCTCATGCTGCAGCCCTTTAAATTCAAACAGTTTGAGGTCAACCAAGACCAATGCGCCATGAAAATTGGTACAGATGGTGTCTTACTTGGTGCTTGGACGCCACTTACAGGACACCCTCAAAACATTTTAGACATTGGTGCCGGCACTGGTATTTTGTCTCTTATGATGGCCCAACGCAGCAATGCGCCTTCTATTGATGCTTTAGAAATAGATGACAAGGCTTACGAACAATGTGTAGACAATTTTGAATCCTCCCCATGGGGCGACCGCTTATTTTGTTACCATGCCTCTTTAGAAGAGTTTGCAGATGAAATAGAAGATACTTACGATCTCATTATTTGTAACCCGCCTTTTTATGCAGAAGACTTTAAAACCAATGATCCGCTTCGGGATCTCGCACGGTTTCAAGATGCTATGCCTTTTGAGCATGTATTAGAAAGTGTTTCGGTACTTCTTTCTGCGGAAGGACTTTTTTCTTTAGTGATTCCGTTTTCAGAAGAAGATCGATTTATAAAACTTGCAGATTACTTTGGGCTTTTTCCAAAACAGATTTGTCATGTTCGCGGCGTTGCATCTGCAGCAATAAAACGAAGTTTGATGACCTTTACCTTCTCAGAAACCGAAGTTACGACTCATGATTTGATTATTGAAAATAGCAGACACAATTATACAGAAGCGTATACCTCACTGACTAAGGACTTTTATCTGAAAATGTAGCGCTTTAATTGTCAACTGCAAACGTTTTCGTTATTTTTGCAAAGACTTAAATTGACATAAAACATGCGACCAGATTTATTTGAAGCACCCGATTATTATAACATTGATGATTTACTTACCGAAGAGCACAAACTCATAAGAGACGCTGCTAGAGAATGGGTAAAACGTGATGTATCTCCTATTATTGAAGACTACGCCCAACGTGCAGAATTTCCTAAACAAATTATTGGAGGTTTAGCTGAAATTGGAGCGTTTGGCCCGTATATTCCTGAAGAATACGGTGGTGCTGGTCTTGACCAGATATCATACGGATTGATCATGCAAGAAATCGAGCGTGGAGATTCTGGAGTAAGAAGTACAGCCTCTGTACAATCCTCTTTAGTGATGTATCCTATCTGGAAGTATGGAAACGAAGCCCAACGTCAAAAATACCTTCCAAAACTTGCCTCTGGTGAGTGGATGGGTTCTTTTGGACTTACAGAGCCAGATCACGGTTCAAACCCTGGCGGTATGACCACAAACTTTAAAGACATGGGTGACCATTATCTATTGAACGGCGCAAAACTATGGATCTCAAATTCTCCGTTTTGTAACGTGGCCGTAGTTTGGGCCAAAAACGAAGAAGGACGTATTCACGGCCTTATCGTTGAGCGCGGCATGGAAGGATTCTCTACACCAGAGACCCATAATAAATGGTCGCTTCGTGCCAGTGCCACAGGAGAGCTTATTTTTCAAGACGTCAAAGTACCAAAAGAAAACCTGCTTCCTAACAAGTCTGGTTTAGGTGCACCATTGGGTTGCTTAGACTCCGCTCGTTTTGGAATTGCTTGGGGCGCTATTGGTGCTGCAATGGATTGCTACGATACTGCTTTGCGTTACAGCAAACAGCGCATGCAATTTGGCAAACCTATAGGACAGTTTCAATTGCAGCAGAAAAAATTGGCCGAGATGATTACTGAAATCACAAAAGCACAATTATTGGCATTACGCTTAGGCCAGCTCAAGAATGAAAATAAAGCAACAACAGCACAAATTTCTATGGCCAAACGTAATAATGTAGATATGGCCCTAAAGGTTGCGAGAGAAGCGAGACAAATGTTGGGCGGTATGGGAATTACCGGAGAATATAGTATTATGAGACATATGATGAATTTAGAAAGCGTAGTCACCTATGAAGGTACGCATGACATTCATTTATTAATTACCGGCTTAGACATTACAGGTCTCAATGCATTTAAATAATGCCCTTGTTTTGTGATGAAATCTAAGTTAATATATCAGATAATTTTAAAAATGCTTCCACTATCTAGGAAGCATTTTTTATTTTTGTATGAAAAGCGCTATGACCATTAAAACCATTGAAAGCACCATTGCTCCCTTTCAAAAACAACTCTTAGAGCATCCGCTCTATGCAAAAATTGGGACACCATCAGAGCTGCACCTCTTTTTAGAGAATCATGTATTTGCGGTTTGGGACTTTATGTCTTTACTAAAGGCCCTACAAAATCAATTAACTTGTACCACCACACCTTGGGTTCCCGTTGGAAATCCAAATACACGATATTTGATTAACGAAATTGTACTTGCAGAAGAAACAGATATCAATAGTAATGGTGAACGCCAAAGTCACTTTGAGATGTATTTGGACGCCATGCAAGAGACTGGTGCAAATACCGAAAACATGACTGGTTTTTTAGCCGATCTCGAATCGTCTAAAAACATTTTTATCACCATCAAGAAAAGCAATTTGCCAAAGGATTTAAAAGCGTTCTTAACCTTTACCTTTGAGGTCGCTTTTTATGGAAAACCGCATGAGATTGCGGCGGCTTTTACTTTTGGTCGTGAGGATTTGATTCCGAATATGTTTACGGAAATCTTAAAAAACTTTGAGGCTAATTTCCCTGAGCAAAATCTATCAAAACTATTGTATTATTTCGAGCGCCATATTGAGCTTGATGAAGACGAACATGGGCCAATGGCCTTGAAAATGATAGAAGAGCTTTGTGGTGATGACGATCAAAAATGGAAAGAGGTTGAAGCCGTATCTATCACCGCTTTAGAAAAACGAATTCAATTATGGAACGCCATTGAAACGCTCCTTTTTGAGAAGGCTTCTGTTTTAAATTAATAAACAGAATTCTTAATAAACATGAAGCGCCTTCAAGCAAAAACTTCTTTTTTGAGTTGCTGTTTGAAGGCGCTTTTGTAGTTTGTAAATTTATAACGTCTCCCCACGTCCTTTTGACCAAAAAGGACGTTTTACGACTTTACTATTCTTCTGGGGCCAATTCAATTTCTAGGCCTTCCAATGCGGGAGTCATTTGTATTTGGCAACCTAAACGCGAATTGTCCTTTACATTAAAGGCCTCGCTCAGCATGGCTTCCTCCTCATCTTGCATTTCTGGTAACTCATGGTTGGATAGTACGTAACATTGACATGAAGCACACATGGCCATACCGCCACAAATCCCAATAGTTCCCTCTGGAGCAAGCTCATAAGAGCGCACCACTTCCATAAGGTTCATGGCCATATCTGTGGGAGCCTGAACGTCATGAGTAGTGCCGTCTCGATCGGTAATTTTTATATTGATGTCTTGATCCATTAGAATAGGTCGTTATTTTGAAAAGGGCATTAGTCTATAGATTTTACTACGGCCTTAGGGGCTTCTTTTCTAGAGCCATCAAACCCATCAACACCACTCACCGTGGTATATTTTAAAACGTAACGTTTTCCGGGATTAATGATTTGATATGCCGCTTGACACATGAGTGTGGCCTCATGAAACCCACAAAGAATCAATTTGAGTTTTCCTGGATAGGTATTGACATCTCCTATGGCAAAAATACCAGGGATGTTGGTTTGGTAATCTAAAGAATTGTTGACCTTAATGGCATTCTTTTCAATTTCTAGACCCCAGTTTGCAATAGGACCTAACTTAGGAGAGAGTCCGAAAAGTGGAATAAAATGATCACACTCCAATTCAAACTCATTTTTATCCTCTTTTGATGGCGAAACGACGACCGCTTCTACCTTATTTTTACCTACAACATTGGTCACTTCAGCTGGGGTAACCAAATTGATCTTACCTTGATTTTTAAGCTCTTGTACATTTTCTACGGAATCTAAAGCGCCACGAAACTCGTTACGTCTGTGGATTAGGGTAACCTCTTTGGCAATGTTGCTTAAAAAGATGCTCCAATCTAATGCCGAATCTCCACCACCAGCAATCACCACACGTTTATCGCGATAAACTTCTGGATCTTTGATAAAATATTCAACGCCTTTATCTTCAAAAGAGGCAATGTTTGGGATGAGTGGTTTTCTAGGTTCAAAACTACCCAATCCGCCTGCAATGGCCACTACTGGAGCGTGATGTTTTGTCCCTTTATTGGTGGTTACAATAAAACTGCCGTCTTCTTGCTTTTCAATGGTTTCAGCTCGTTCGCCCATGGTAAACCCGGGTTCAAACTGCTTACATTGTTCCATAAGTTTATGGGTAAGATCTCCTGCTAGAATTTCGGGATAGGCAGGAATATCATAAATGGGTTTTTTAGGGTAAATCTCTGAACATTGTCCGCCAGGTTGCGGCAATGCGTCAATTAAATGACATTTCAACTTGAGTAATCCCGCTTCAAATACGGCAAAAAGCCCTGTTGGGCCAGCACCGATGATAAGTATATCTGTTTTAATCATGTTTTTTGTTCTTGGAGCGCTTGCGTGAGGGATGGAGGCATTGTTGGAGCTCCTCGAAGAGAGCGACTGCCGAGAGCCCGACCCTTGTGGTCACGCCCTATTAAGCCTCAATATTAATCACCTGCTCTATTTGTGGAGCGTATTTTTTTATGGTCATCTCTACTCCAGATTTCAAGGTCATTTGATTGACACTACAACCCACACAGGCGCCTTGAAGTTGAACTTTCACTAATTTATCGTCTTCAATAGCGAGCAACGAGATGTCTCCACCGTCACTTTGCAAAAAAGGTCTGATTTCATCAAGCGCTTTTTCGATATTCAATCTCAATTCTTCTGTGGTCATTTATTATTTCTTTACTGCTGAACATCCAGCCATGGTTGTGATTTTGATAGCTTCGGTTGGAGGAAGATTGTCATTTCTTCTTACGACTTCTTGCACAACATTTCTTGTTAATTCCTCAAAGGCATTTTCTAAAGGTGTTGCCGTTTGCATTGCTGCCGGGCGACCAATGTCTCCAGCTTCTCTAATGCTTTGCACCAATGGCAAATCTCCTAAGAATGGTACTTTTAAGTCTTCTGCCAAATGTTTAGCTCCTTCTTTACCAAAGATGTAATATTTGTTATCTGGCAATTCTTCTGGAGTAAAGTAAGCCATATTCTCGATGATTCCTAAAACAGGAACATTGATGCTTTCTTGTTGAAACATGGCCACGCCCTTTTTAGCATCGGCTAACGCTACATTTTGAGGTGTACTTACCACTACAGCACCTGTAATAGGCAAAGATTGCATAATACTTAAGTGAATATCTCCTGTACCAGGAGGCAAATCAATTAATAAAAAATCCAATTCTCCCCAAGCCGCATCAAAAATCATTTGATTTAGTGCTTTTGCAGCCATAGGACCACGCCAAACGACGGCCTGATCTGGTTTTGTAAAGAACCCTATGGACAGTAATTTCACCCCGTAGTTTTCTACTGGTTTCATTTTAGACTTGCCATCAATGTTTACAGCAACTGGTCTTTCTAACTCCACATCAAACATGATGGGCATTGAAGGACCATAAATATCAGCATCTAAAACGCCAACCTTGAAGCCCATTTTTGAAAGCGTGACCGCTAGGTTTGCAGTAACGGTTGATTTACCTACACCGCCTTTACCTGAAGCTACAGCGATGATATTTTGAATACCAGGAATTTCTTTTCCCTTAATCGTGTTAGAAGTCTGCTTTGCAGGTGCATCTACCTTAACATTAACCGTGATCTTTGCCTTTTCATACACCGCTTTGTGAATGACCTGCATGATCTCTACCTCTGTCTTTTTCTTAGCCTGTAGGCTCGGGTTTTTTATGGTAATATCCACGATAACCTCATCTGCAAATGTCACAACGTTGGTTACGGCACCACTCTCTACCATATTCTGTCCTTCGCCCGGAGCTGAAATGGTTTCAAGTGCTTTTAGTATGTCTTGTTTTTTTAATTTCATGGCAATTTTTTATGATTTAGAGTGCTTTCTATATAGAATGATTCTAAAATGCAAATATACTCATTAAAGCTTGAAGATTAAAGCGGGAGAATTGCAATTTCTTATGCTGTGATTTGTCTTTGTTATGAACCCGCAGGCTATAAAAAAGATGTGGTAAGTGATTTGTCTACAACGACACGTCAACTCAATGTACATGTTGAATTTAAATATAAAAAAAGCGCTGCTCTAAGTCGTTATTTAGAGCGCTATTCACAACTCTGCTGGGTCCCAAAAGACCTGTTTGAAATTTTGAATTTGGTGATCTATAACCTCAACCCCTTCACTTTCTAGTAATTGCTGCATCAAATTTGTACCCTCAAAATGGTGCTTGCCAGTAAGCAACCCATTTCTATTGACAACGCGATGTGCTGGTATGTCTTTACCATGAGAAACATTCATTGCATAACCCACCAACCTCGCACTTCGTTTTGCCCCTAAGTAATTTGCAATAGCACCATAACTGGTCACTTTTCCCTCAGGGATTTGCCTTACCACTTCATAAACCTTATCAAAAAAATTAAGAGTCTCTGGTCTCATCTTAAAGGTCCATCAAGATATTTATCAGGGTAAATACTGTCACGATTCCCGTAACAATACCAATACTAAAGTTCATGTTTTTTTGAGACGTGAGTTTCTTGTTGTCTATTTTATCAAAAAAGAAAATATAGACATAGAGCATCACAAAAGTTCCTGTAGAGGCACCGGCACAATAGGCCACAATGCTAGTTGTATCAAAAACAAACCACCCGAAGGTGGCAATAGTAATGGTCATATACGATTGGTACGGAATAGGAAACACATTGATTGCCGAAAGAAAAACACCTTGAAAAAACCGACTGTGTTTACTAGTTGCATTAGGGTCTACCTCTGGCTTCTCTTTCCCTTTTGCCAAAACCAAAAAGTAAAATGTAATGAGTATAAAGATCACAAAAGCGACCCGCTGTAAAATTTCTACAACATTTTGATGGCTGCTTAGATAACGCGCAAACATTGCAGCAATATAAGTTTGCAAAAACACCACCATACAAACTCCAATTGAGAAGACAATGCCGGCTGGGTGACCATCTTTTAAACTGATTTTGGCTGCCGACATGTTTAACAAGCCTGGAGGAATTACACCGATAAGCGCAATTACCAGACCCAATAGAAAGATGACGGTAATATTCAAAATCTAACGTATTTTAAATTTTATGTAGGTAATGGGCTTATCCTTTTCCAAATATAGGGATTCATAATAAGTTTGAATCTCTGTTACTTCTTTAGGGCTTCCTTCTTGTCGGTATACATTATGGTTGGCATATAAAACCTCATGACCAGCGCCATGGAGTAAACCTAGCGTATAACCATGCATAAACTCGCTATCTGTCTTTAAGTTGACAACGCCCTCAGGCTTCAAAATATGTTTGTATTTTTCTAGAAAATCACTATTGGTCATTCTATGCTTAGTGCGCTTATATTTAATTTGTGGGTCTGGAAACGTGATCCAAATCTCATCGACTTCATTTTCACCAAAAGCTTTATCTACCAATTCAATTTGAGTTCTTAAAAAGGCCACATTTGACATCTCATTTTCTACAGCCGTTTTTGCGCCTCTCCAAAATCTTGCACCTTTAATATCAATCCCAATAAAATTCTTCTTCGGAAATCGTTCGGCCAAGGCTGTAGTGTACTCTCCTTTACCACAACCTAATTCCAGAATCAACGGATGATCGTTTTTGAAAAATTTTTCTCTCCAAGAACCTTTCATTTCGTAATCAGCATCTACCAATTCTGGTCGTTTTGGCTGAAATACATTGCTAAACGTTTCGTTCTCCTTAAATCTCTTAAGTTTGTTTTTACTACCCACCTTATTAATTAACGATTTCTTATTCTTAAA
The DNA here is from genome assembly GCF_000688335.1 of Sediminibacter sp. Hel_I_10. Lineage (NCBI taxonomy): Bacteria > Pseudomonadati > Bacteroidota > Flavobacteriia > Flavobacteriales > Flavobacteriaceae > Sediminibacter > Sediminibacter sp. Hel_I_10. The sequence continues at coordinate 2,423,963 of NZ_JHZX01000001.1, read as the reverse complement.
TTTACGTGCGTAAAATTAAGGAAACATTTTAAGGTTATATTTGTTTTTGTTAAAGACTCGACAAAAAACAAAGCGCCATTGAAATCTGAATCTCATAAAAAACGCATTCTGGTGGCTCCGCTCAATTGGGGTTTAGGTCACGCCACACGTTGTATCCCTTTGATAAATGCCTTAATCTTACACGGGTTTGAACCGGTTTTAGCCAGCGATGGAATTGCCCTAGATTTACTCAAAAAAGAATTTCCCTATTTAGAAAGCACTACTTTACCCTCTTACCAAATTGTCTACCCAAAAAACGGATCCTATTTTAAACTGAAACTTCTTCAAAGCACTCCAAAAATCGTAAAGGCCATTAATGCCGAAAAGAAAGCGGTTGCTAAGATTGTTGAAGATTTTGATATTGACGGGATCATTTCAGACAATAGACTAGGCGCACATAACAAACAGTTGCCTTGCGTATTTATCACACACCAATTGCAAGTGTTAAGTGGTAATACAACTTGGTTGAGCACCAAATTACACCAAAAAATCATCAAACGTTTTCGCGAATGTTGGGTCCCGGATAATGTAGGCGAAGACAACTTGAGTGGAAAATTGGGACATTTAAGAATCACAGAGCTGCCCATAAAATATATTGGACCGCTTAGCCGATTTGAGAAAAAAGAACTGGATAAGGTAAACGATATTTTGATACTGCTCTCTGGACCCGAACCTCAACGTTCACTTTTAGAAACTAAGCTCCTTGCTGAAATGAAACCGTATAAAGGCCAGGTATTATTTGTAAAGGGCAAAATTGAAGCATCGCAGCACATTTCCGAAGAAAACAATATAAAGATCTACAATTATATGACCAGCGCTCAATTAGAACGTGCCATCAATGAGAGTAATTTGGTGATTTCGCGCTCTGGATATACTACGATTATGGATTTGGCAAAATTGAGCAAAACGGCATTCTTTATACCCACTCCCGGACAGTTTGAACAGGAATACTTAGCGCAGCGTTTGGATGACAATGGATGTGTGCCTACCTGCAGTCAAAAAGACTTCAAACTAGAGCAATTGGAGCGGGTAACATCTTATACTGGTTTAAGCGCGATGAACTATGAGCTTAATTACAAAAAACTATTCGGTCTTTTCGAGGGTAAATGAGAATTCGCTACCAACACCAAGTTCACTTTCTACATAGATTTTCTCATCGTGCGCCTCAATGATATGTTTTACAATACTCAGGCCAAGACCAGAACCGCCCTCTTTACGAGAGCCACTTTTGTCTACTCTGTAAAAACGCTCAAATAGTCGCGGTATATTTAGGTCTGAAATGCCCTCTCCATTATCGGTTACCCGAACAATGACTTTGTTTTTTATAAGATTTTCGATACTGATTTCTGTGGTGCCTTTTTCGCTGCCGTATTTGATGGAGTTAACGATAAGGTTGGTCAATACTTGTTGAATGCGTTCTCGATCGGCCGTAACGATAATAGGCTTATCATAATCCATATCAAAAACCAAGGATATTTTTTTCTTGGCAGCTTTCATTTCGAGAAGATCGAACACACTCTGTACCAATTCTACAATATCAAATCTCTCAATTTTCAGGCTAAGGTCTCCAACTTCTAACTTGGTGATCATGTCCAAGTCCTTTACAATATAAATCAATCGCTCGACCCCTTTGTTGGCACGATTCAGGTATTTTTCGCTCACCTTAGGGTCATTTTTTGCACCATCTAACAAGGTAAGAAGATAGCCTTGAACAGTAAATAATGGTGTTTTTAATTCGTGCGAAACATTACCTAAAAACTCCTTTCGATATTCTTCACGAACCTTGAGTGTTTCTATTTCGTATTTTTTGTCTTTGGCATATTTGTCTATTTCCCTAGTTAGAGTAGCCATATCTGTGGTAATGGGCTGCTTGCGAAGGGAGGTAGATTCTAGCAGTGTTAAATCATCATATATTTTTTTTACCCTTCTATAGATGAAACGTTCTACCCGATATTGAATGATAAAAAAGCAGCTAATATAAGTGACTACAGCAAAGGTAGACTGGTAAAGCAAATCTATGGTGTGCATCACGTATAAAAAAACACTCGATAAGAGCGTTAAAAATATAGTGATGTACAAAGAAGTCTTTACGGCAAACTTGTATGTCTTTTTTAATTTTACTTGCATTAATCAACGAACTTATACCCCACCCCTTTGATGGTCTTAAAGCGTTTGTCTCCAATTTTTTCTCGAAGTTTTCTAATGTGCACATCAATAGTACGGCCACCTACAACAACCTCATTGCCCCATACCTTGTCGAGGATTTCTTCACGCTTAAAGACCTTGTTTGGTTTTGTTGCCAATAAAGATAACAATTCAAATTCTTTTCTAGGTAATATGAGCTCTTCTCCTTTTAATGAAATCTTATATTCTTCTCTATTGATGATAAGATTACCAATTTTCATGATGTCTTCCTTACCTTCTTTCTCCTTTAAGCGTCTCAAAAGTGCCTTAACCTTGCTCACAAGAACTTTTGGCTTGATAGGTTTTGTTATGTAGTCATCTGCACCGGCATCAAACCCAGCCATTTGAGAATAATCTTCGCCACGGGCAGTTAAAAATGTAATGATGGTTTCAGAGAGTTCTGGTATCTTTCTAATTTGCTCACAGGCTTCTATCCCATCCATTTCTGGCATCATCACATCTAAAATGATCAATTGTGGCTTATCTTTTTTAGCCATTTTTACTGCTTCAAGTCCGTTTTCGGCAGTAATTACATGATAGCCTTCTGTTGATAAATTGTAACCAACTATTTCTAAAATGTCTGGCTCGTCGTCAACCAACAATATGGTAATGTCTTTCTTTTTCATAGGTTCTGTCACACAAAAATTAAGCAGTAAATATAGGGTTAATAACAAAAGCTTATACTTCGGTAAAAATTAATAACGTTAAGTTAACTTTAGCAAGACCACTGCTCACCTACTGTCTTCTCTAGAGTATTAATTTAAACTTTTGGTTCAATACAACATCATAATCTCGTTCACCTAGACATCGGAGCTAATTTACAACTCGCTCTTTATTACTTAAGTTCTAACGGTGATAAAATTACAAGCTTTACTTTGACAGCTTTTTACCTTAAAACACAATTAAAATTAAAATGATTATCTGTTCCACAGAATCTCTGAGCTATTTAAACCTCAGCTTCATAACTCAAAAGAAATACAATCGTATCTTTTCTACTACAATTTACAAAAGAAAACTATCAACATCTAACACTCTAAAAACAAAACGATTAAACTGTCGTGTTATCATATTGTAAACTCCCGCTAATAGCTTAAATTTCTAATTATATTTGTGACCTCATTAATTATTTACTTAATCACACAATTATGAAAAAACTTTACTTTTTAACTTTTTTACTAGTGGCATCGATGAGCTACGGACAAAATTTAGTGTCAAATGGTGGCTTTGAAAACTGGACAGATGGCGTACCAGATGGCTATACTACTATTGACTTTAGCACTGATGATTTAACAGAAAACACCAATACAAATTTTATTACTGAAGGCAGCAGCTCTGCTTCAGTAAATGTTTTGACCCAATCTCAAGGAAACACTGATATTAGACAAACTGTATCTCTTACTGGCGGTAGCACTTACACGATGAGCTTAGATGTATATGCAACAAATAATGAGGCTAGAGCTAGAATATTTAATGGTAATGATTTTAATCTTAGTGTATATTCAGACGAAACATTATTAAATCAATGGCAAACCATATCATTTGAATATACCGCTTCTAGTGATGAAGATTTTGATTACGGTATGCGCTTCTATGATATTTCTGCCAATTGGGTATCTGGTTCTTTATTTTATGTAGATAATTTTCAAATTATTGAAACTTCATCATCTCCAGCAATTAGTGTCGTATCTCCAGTAGATGGCGCAACCTTAACTACTACAGCTGTTGACATTGAATTAAGTGTTCAAAATTTTGCGGTTGCTGCTGAAGGAAATGGCGATGGCTACATTGAATATTCCGTTGATGGAGGCACAACTATTGATAAATTTGACCTTGATAACATCAGTTTAAGTGATCTTTCAGAAGGAGCTCACACAGTAAACTTAGAATTAGTTGATGATAATGGTAATGCTTTAGATCCAGCAGCTACCACTTCCGTTTCATTTACAATAGCTACAGTTAATCAAGTAGCTACAGTTTCAGATTTAAGAGCTGGCACTATAGGAGAAGTTTATGAATTATCTGGTGAAGCAATTATTACTTATATCGTGACTGATAATGGCAGAAATCAAAAATACATCCAAGATGCTACAGCTGGGATCTTGATTGATGACCAGTCTGGAGTTTTATCTACCACCTTTAATATTGGAGACGGTATTTCTGGACTACAAGGTCAGTTAAATGAATTTAACGGCATTCTACAATTCACTCCTGTAGCAAACGTGGCTTCTGCATCTTCTACAGGAACTACAATTACTCCAGAAGTTATTTCTTTAGCAGACTTTTTAGCAAACGGAGAAACTTATGAAAGTGAGCTAATCAAAATCGATAACGTTATTTTTGATGTTACTGGTCAGTTTGAAGATAACACCAACTATAATCTTTCTGCTACAGGTCTTCCTGGAGACCCTACAACCATTGCAAGAGTAACGTTTGGAGATGAAGATTTAGTTGGAGCTAGTATCCCAACTACAGCGTCCTCAGTAATTGGTTTAGGTGGAGAGTTTAATGGAGAATATCAAATTTTACCAAGATATGCGTCTGATGTAGAAGGTGCCACTTTAGCAATCAACGACCTCAACGCAGCTAACTTTGAAATATATCCAAACCCAGTATCTAACGGTTTTGTAAACATTACAAGCAGCTCTAATGATGCCATTACTGTATCTGTTTTTGATATTCTTGGCAAAAACGTAATCACAAAAACATTAAACGCTAATCGTTTAAATGTATCTGCATTGCAGACCGGTGTTTACATCTTGAAAATCTCACAGAATGATGCCATAACTACTAAAAAACTAGTGGTTAAATAAATCCTTCTTTTTTTAATATTGAAAAGCGCTGTCAATAGACAGCGCTTTTTTGTTTTTAGTTAATTTTGCAATAATGATTGCAACAGACTCTATTTTTTCAATTACCTCAGAAAACGATTTTCAAAAGGTGGCCTTAGCGGTTTTCAAATTTCAGTTTGAAAACAATCCCGTGTATCGGTCCTTTTGCGACTTGCTCTATAAACATCCCAGTGATGTCAAAACCATAGCAGACATCCCATTTTTACCCATTCAATTTTTCAAGAGTCATAGGGTATTAAGTTCTAAAGCAGATCTTCAAGATACCTTTACCAGTAGTGGCACTACAGGTAGCACTACAAGCAAACACTTGGTGACAGATTTAGGACTATACGAAACCAGTTTTAGACAAGGTTTCAAACATTTCTACGGAAATATTAACGACTATGTCATCCTTGCCCTATTGCCAAATTATTTAGAACGGGAAGGCTCTTCATTAATCTATATGGTCAACGATATGATTACCGCTTCCAATCATAAAGAGAGCGGATTTTATCTGGACAACCTTTCAGAATTGAAAGAACGCTTGATCGCTTTAGATTCCGAAGGAAAAAAAACAGTGCTTATTGGTGTATCCTTCTCGCTTTTAGATTTAGTAGAGCTTCATCAATTTCAGCTTAAAAATACAATTGTGATGGAAACTGGAGGGATGAAAGGCAGACGAAAAGAACTCATTAGAGAAGAGTTGCACCACATTTTAAAACGGGGCTTTGGAGTTGATAACATCCATAGCGAATATGGAATGACCGAACTTTTAAGTCAGGCCTATTCCAAAGGAAATGGTGTTTTTGAATGTCCAAACTGGATGCGGATACTTACTCGAGATCCCGAAGACGCACTCTCTCTTCAACCTTTAAATAAAACCGGCGGACTTAATGTTATTGACCTTGCCAACCTCAACTCCTGCGCTTTTATAGCCACACAAGATCTTGGCCGTGTGAATGAAGATCACAGCTTTGAGATTATAGGTAGGTTTGATAATAGTGATATTAGAGGCTGCAACCTCATGGTGCTCTAAGGCGTTTCTATCTCAAACAAAGTTTTACAACTAAGAAAAGACATCGTCAATACTTAGGGTGTCAGGTTCCATGGTTGATCTTGGAGCGAAAGAATGACAGTGGCATTTTACATCTAAGGCCATGCCTTTGGTCTTAAAAACAACTAGAAATCCCAAAATCTTTGAAATTGGTATTAAAAACGTTGTCGCTGCGAGAATGTTAAAAAAATGCTATAATAATAGTAATCCTGAAAGGTTTGCAACAAACAATCGACTTAACGAGGGAAGCTATGATTTTAGAATAAATAGTTTTAGAGTTCTATGAAAAAGAAGGATTAGCTTCACTAATAGTTGATTGGTTAATGTTGAACGCCCCGCTCAATGAGCGGGGCGTTTTTTTGCTTTATTTAGGCATTAAGAATAATGAAAAGACAGGTTTACGAATTCACTTTAATGATATAGGTGTTTTTCTTTCCTTTATTCAAAATGATATATTTACCACCTATAAGATCATCTGCTGTAAACTGATAGTCTTCGGCTACTTTTTCCTTATTTACAGAAACAGCATTCTCCTTTAGAGCGCGTCTTGCCTCACTATTTGATTTTAAGAAATTAGTCTTATCGGCCAAAGCACCAATCATGTCTAGGTCTCTAAGCTCCGATGTTGTGATCTCAACCAATGGCACGCCCTCAAACACATCTAGAAACGTCTTCTCATCGAGGCTCTTGATATCTGTTTTAAAGCTTTTACTAAACAAAATATTAGAGGCTTTTTCAGCATTCTCAAAATCAGATTTTGAGTGTACCATGGTCGTGATTTCTTCAGCTAAGCGTTTTTGCAAGCCTCTTTGATGTGGTGCTTCTTGATGTGCTTTTACAATTTCGGTAATGTCCTCTTTTGAAATAAAGGTAAAGATCTTGATATACTTTTCTGCATCTTCATCAGAGGTGTTTAACCAATATTGGTAGAATTTATAAGGCGAAGTTCTTTCGGCATCCAACCAGATATTACCACCTTCTGTTTTGCCAAACTTAGTTCCGTCGGCCTTAGTGATTAAAGGACAAGTGAGTGCGTAGCCTTTTCCATTTCCTATTCTCCTAATCATTTCGGTCCCCGTGGTGATGTTTCCCCATTGATCACTACCGCCCATTTGAAGCGTACAGTTATGTGCCTTGTACAAATGCAAAAAGTCATAACCTTGCACGAGCTGATATGTAAATTCTGTAAAAGACATGCCCTCTTGAGCTTCAGATGACAGACGCTTTTTAACAGAATCCTTTGCCATCATATAATTTACGGTAATATGTTTACCCACGTCTCTAATAAACTCCAAGAATGAAAATTCTTTCATCCAATCATAATTATTGACAAGAACAGCGGTATTCGCATCGCCTTTGGAAAAATCCAAAAAGCGAGATAACTGCTCCTTAATAGCATTCTGGTTATGGCGCAACGTTTTTTCATCAAGCAGATTACGTTCCGCAGATTTGCCAGAGGGATCGCCAATCATTCCCGTAGCACCTCCAACGAGCGCATAAGGCTTATGGCCAGCCAATTGAAAATGGCGCAACATCATGATGCTTACCAAATGACCGATGTGCAAGGAGTCTGCTGTTGGGTCTATACCCACATAGGCAGATTGCATGCTCTCCATTAAATGCTCCTCCGTTCCTGGCATGACATCATGTATCATCCCTCTCCATTGTAACTCTTCTACAAAATTCGTTATCATCTCTTATGATTTAAAACTAGGGCAAAGATATATTTATGACGGTAACCAAAAAAGACTATCGTATAAAAAACGTACATTTATCTTATGATTTTAGTTACAGGTGGTACAGGATTAGTAGGCTCACATTTATTATTCCAGTTGGTAAGTGAAAAAACCAAAGTAAGAGCCATTTACCGACGAGAAAAAACGTTGGCTCGCGTCAAAACTGTATTTGCATACTATTCTGATGATGCTGAGCGTCTTTTTGACAGTATCGATTGGGTAGCCGCAGACATTAACGATATCCCAGCTTTAGAGCAGGCTTTTAAGGGTGTGACACAGGTGTACCATTGTGCGGCATTTGTGAGTTTTGAACCAGACAAATACAATCAACTGCGTAAAATTAACATTAAGGGTACCGCCAATATTGTGAACCTTAGCATCTCTCATGAGATTAAGAAACTATGCTACGTCAGCTCTATTGCTGCTATTGGTCAAGCAATGGATGCCAATGCCTTTATTACCGAAAAAACAGATTGGAATCCCGAAAAAGACAATAGTGTATATGCCATTACAAAATACGGAGCAGAACTAGAGGTTTGGCGGGGCACACAAGAAGGTATAAATGCCGTTATTGTAAATCCCGGAATTATCTTAGGCCCTGGCTTTTGGAATGGTGGAGGAAGCAGTAGCTTGATAAAAAACATACACAAAGGCCTTAAACACTACCCAACAGGCAGTTCTGCCTACGTTGACGTTTGGGACACTGTAAAGGTCATGCAACTATTGATGGAGAGCACTATTAAAAACGAACGTTTTATAGTAATTTCTGAAAATCGCAGTTTTAAATCATTTCAAGAGCAAGCCGCAAAAGCGCTACATATAGCACCGGCTCAAAAAAAAGCTGGGAAACTATTATTGGGAATTGCTTGGCGTTTGGATTGGCTCAACCATAAACTCTTTGGAAGGCGACGAAAGCTTTCAAAACAAATGGCAAAATCTATAAGCGGTAAAACGCTTTACGACCATTCTAAAATCAGAAAAGCATTGAACTATAGTTTCAGAGACTTAGATGATTCCATAGAGAAAGTATGTAAAATCTACCTGAAAGACACTGAAAATAAACCTAGTTAATACTTTCGATTAATTTTGATTTTTTAAACGTACTTAGGCTATCGCTTAGTTGCTTAATAGAATCTTTCTTTTGCTTCTTAAGGTCCATCTCAAGGTCTATTTGCGCTTGATATTTGTCTTTATTTATTTTTATGATAGTATCTACTTGTGACATAATCTCGTCATAAGTCTTAATATCATAACTGTAGTACGCATTGCTTTTAGCAAATTGCAGGCTATCAATATCATATTTTTCAAAGACATATTGCTCTGGAAATATCCCATTATCTTCTAAAATGCCTTTAGCTGTGCCCTTAGCCGCATTTATAATGAAGACTTCATATAAAATGTCGGCCATTTTATCTTCGGAAATCAAATCGTCTGGTTTTTTGGGACGCGAAGCATTATCGCAGCCTAAAAACAAACCTATCAGCATGAGGTATAGTATCACTTTCATCTATCAAACGTTAATCGTTTAGCAGCTTTAACGTCTAAAACTTTAAAATTGTTGTATACCAAGGTGCCATTAACAAAAGTATGGGTAACTCTAGATTTAAAAGTGGTGCCTTCAAAAGGTGACCAACCACATTTATAAAGAATGTTTTGTTTATTTACAGACCATGGGCTTTGAGCATTTACAATAACCAAATCTGCAAAATAGCCCTTCCTAATATATCCTCGTTTTTCTACCTGAAAGAGGATTGCTGGGTTATGGCACATTTTTTCTGCTATTTTTTCTACGGAAATTTTACCTTTATGAAACATCTCCATCATAGCAACCAAAGCATGTTGTACTAATGGTCCGCCAGAAGGGGCGTTCATGTAATTTCCATTTTTCTCTTCTAAGGTATGCGGCGCATGATCTGTAGCAATCACATCTATACGGTCATCTAAGAGCGCTTTCCAAAGTTGTTCTCTGTCTTTTTTGGTTTTTACAGCAGGGTTCCATTTGATATGCGTGCCCTTTTTCTTATAATCTTCATCTGAAAACCACAAGTGATGAATGCATACTTCCGAAGTAATCTTTTTATCTTTTAAAGGCAGTTTATTAGAAAACAGTTGGGTTTCTTTACCCGTAGACAAATGAAATACGTGCAGTCTAGCACCTGTCTTTTTAGCGAGTTCTATAGCCTTTGATGACGAAATGTAACATGCTTCTTCACTTCTGATAATTGGATGTTTTTCAATAGGAATGTCTTCACCGTATATATCCAATTGTTCCTTTAAATTCTTTTTAATGGTCGCTTCATCTTCACAATGTACCGAAATGACCATGTCTGTGCTTTTAAAGATCTTTTCTAAAACCGCATGATCGTCTACCAGCATATTTCCTGTTGAAGATCCCAAAAACAACTTGAGTCCCGCAACGGATTTTTTATCAACCTTTAAGATTTCGTCTAGATTATCATTGGTGCCGCCAAACATAAAAGAATAATTAGCGTGCGATGTTTTCGCAGCTATATCAAACTTTTCCTCAAGTTTTTCTATGGTGGTGGTTTGAGGGTTGGTGTTGGGCATTTCTATAAACGAGGTAATGCCGCCAGCAACAGCCGCTCTAGACTCTGAGCCAATATCTGCTTTATGGGTTAACCCTGGTTCTCTAAAGTGAACCTGATCATCTATGATCCCAGGAAACACGTAATTTCCTTCAACGTCTATAATTACAACATCTGCAGATTTTGCACTTATAGAATCTGCAACGTCTTTAATATAGTCTCCTTGGATAAGAATATCTCCTTCGGTGACATGCCCTTCGTTAACGATTTTGGCATTTTTGATAAGTATGGTCTTTTCTTCCATGTTATGATGAAAACAAACTTTTTAACTTCAGTTTTAATACTCCAAAAATAGCTTCAGAAATAATCCCGCTGCTCATTTTTGATTTCCCCCGCGTACGATCTGTAAAAATTACTGGCACTTCTATAATCTTAAACTTTTTGCGATGTGCCTTAAATTTCATTTCAATTTGAAAGGCGTAGCCCACAAATTCAATACCATCTAAATTAATAGTCTCTAAAACTTCTCTTTTATAACATACAAAGCCCGCCGTTGTGTCACATATTTTCATTCGTGTAATAAAACGCACGTACTTTGAGGCTCCATAAGATAGTAAAACTCTGCTCATTGGCCAATTGACCACATTAACGCCTTTAACATAGCGAGAGCCTACAGAGACATCTGCTCCTCCAACCGCACAGGCATCATAAAGCTTGACAAGGTCATCGGGATTGTGAGAGAAATCGGCATCCATCTCAAAAATGTATTGATAAGAATGCTCCAAAGACCATTTAAATCCAGCGATATACGCAGTGCCGAGTCCTGTTTTTTTTGTGCGAACTAAAAGATGCAACTGTTCATGAAATTCGTTTTGAAGAAACTTCACCTTATCTGCCGTTTGATCTGGAGAGTTATCATCAACCACCAAAACATGAAACGCCTTTTTTTGAGAGAATACAGCCCTAATTATAGACTCAATGTTTTCAATCTCGTTATACGTTGGTATGATGACGATGGCATCTTTCATTAAAACCAATTTCAGTTCTACTATTTGCAGGCAAAAGTAAAGGTTTATGCCTTATTTTTGATGTAAATTCCATAAACAATGTTAACAACCCTCTGGCTCAATTTTTCTTCATAATTTTACAGCATGCTACGAGAAGTCATTTCGAATGATTGGTTTACGATCTCCTTAATGTTAGGTTTGGCCGCTGTGGCTTTATCTAAGTTTTTGTATGCCCACCGATTTAGCGACTTTATCACCGTAATTGGCAACTCAAAATATCTAAAAATCTACGCCAGGGATCAAAAATTTATTGACGGTTTTGACGCCTTATTTTTTACCAACTTCATCATTTCGGTATCTGTATTCTTTTATGTGTGCTACGTATCGCTCATGGAACCCGTAGATTTTGATCAGAATCAATTTTCTAAACTGCTCTTTGGAGTGGGCATCTTATTTCTAGCAAAAGTACTTTTGGAACGTCTTATTGGTAGTTTGTTCGAAATTGACGCTATGATTGACACCTATTTGTTTCAAAAGACAACTTACAAGAATTTTACCGGGATTGTGCTCTTACCAATCAATTGTGTCCTCATATACGCTCTCCCCCCTTCACAGCCTATAATCTATGGCGTTATAACACTTATAGTTATCATAAATTTAATGGGATTTATCTCATCATTTAAGAATCATCAAAAATTACTTCTAAACAACATATTCTATTTTATTTTGTATCTTTGCGCACTTGAAATCGGACCTTATCTGATTTTAGCTAAGTTAATTATAGATTTCAACGCTTAAACCCACTTATTAAGCTATGACGAGAGTGAAAACAATTTTAGTATCCCAACCAGAACCTAAAATAGAAAATTCGCCTTATTTCGATTTACAGGAAAAGCAAAAAGTAAAAATAGATTTCAGACCTTTTATTCATGTAGAAGGTGTGGACGCTAAAGACATTAGACATCAAAAGGTAGATTTAAGCCAATATACTGCAATCATCTTGACCAGTAGAAATTCTGTAGATCATTTTTTTAGAGTGGCTGATGAAATGCGCTTCAAGGTGCCAGACACCTTGAAATATTTTTGTCAATCTGAGGCAGTTGCCTATTACTTACAGAAATACGTTGTGTATAGAAAACGTAAAATTTATGTAGGAAAACGTGCGTTTGCAGATTTAACAACACTTATCAAAAAGTATAAGGATGAGAATTTCCTTTTACCTACAACAGATAAGCTGAAACCAGAAGTACCTGAAACCTTAAACGGTCTAGGTGTTAAATGGAAACAAGCCGTGTTTTACAAGACTGTGATTAGTGATTTATCTGACCTTGCCGATGTGTATTATGACATTTTGGTGTTTTTTAGTCCATCAGGTATTGAATCTTTATTTCACAATTTTCCTGAATTTAAGCAAAACGAAACGAGAATTGCTGTTTTTGGAAATACAACCATTAAAGCTGTAGAGGCTCACGGATTAAGGGTAGATATTGCTGCGCCAACTCCTGAAACGCCATCTATGACCATGGCTTTAGAAAAGTATATCGAAAAGATCAACAAGAAAAAATAAGTTGTGAAATGCTTTTGAGCAGTTTCTTCTTATAAAATAAAAAATGCGACCTATTTCTAGGTCGCATTTTTTTATGCAATATATATTACACTTTTAAAACGCATAGCGTTGTGGACCTCCTCGTCGAATTTCCTCACTTGCATCTGCCTCAAACTTTTTGAAGTTTTCTCTAAAAGCATTGGTCAATTTAAAAGCCGTTTTATAATAAGCTTCATCGTCATTCCAAGTTGATCTTGGGCTCAGCACTTCTGCAGGAACACCAGGACAAGAGCGTGGTTGCGCGACTCCAAAAACGGAGTGAATGTGATAGTCATCATAAGTGTACAATCCAAGCTCGCCATCTAACACGGCGTTAATCATTGCTCTGGTATATTTCAATTTCATTCGGGTACCTACACCGTAAGGACCACCTGTCCAACCTGTATTTACAAGCCAAACATTAACGCCAGATGCTTTCATTTTCTTACTGAGCATTTCAGCATATTTTGCTGGATGCAACGGCATAAATGGTGCTCCAAAACATGCCGAAAAACTTGGTACAGGCTCTACAACTCCGGCCTCGGTACCTGCAACTTTAGCAGTATAGCCAGAGATAAAGTGATACGCCGCTTGACTTGGTGTTAATTTTGAAATTGGAGGCAGCACACCAAAAGCATCTGCGGTAAGAAAAAATATGTTTTTTGGATTCTTTCCAATGGAAGGCTTTCTAATATTATCAATATGAAAGATAGGATAACTTACCCTTGTGTTTTGAGTAATCGACGTATCTGAGAAGTCAACATCGCCTTGATCATCCAAAACCACATTTTCTAAAATGGCTCCTTTTTTAATAGCATCGTAAATCTCAGGTTCTTGTTCTTGAGAAAGATTGATCACCTTGGCGTAACAACCACCTTCAAAATTAAAAATGGTGTTTTCCTTAGTCCAACCGTGCTCATCATCACCAATTAAACTTCTTTTCGGATCGGTAGACAAGGTGGTTTTTCCTGTTCCAGACAAGCCAAAGAAAATAGCAGTATCACCGTCTTTTCCAACATTAGCACTGCAGTGCATTGGAAGTGTTTCTTTAAACACGGGTAAGATGAAATTTAAAGCAGAGAAGATGCCTTTTTTAATTTCTCCTGTATACCCCGTCCCACCTATTAAAGCGATTTTACGTGTAAAATCCAATATGGCAAAATTATGTTGTCTTGTACAATCTTCTTCAGGATTGGCCATAAAGCCAGGCGCATTAACGATGGTCCATTCTGGCTCAAAATCTTGAAGCTCGTCTTCAGTAGGTCTTAAGAACATGTTGTAAGCAAACATATTGCTCCAAGGATACTCATTAATGACCCTAATGTTTAAACGGTAATTATCATCTGCGCAAGCATAACTATCTCTTACAAAAACTTCTTTTTCAGAGAGATAATCTACGACCTTATCATACAGTTTTTGAAATTTATCAGATTCAAAAGGAATATTAATATTGCCCCACCAAACGCGATCTTTAGTGATATCATCTTTTACTATAAATCGATCTTGAGGAGACCGCCCGGTAAATTCACCGGTATTAACGGCTAAAGCTCCAGAAGAGGTGTTGACCCCTTGATCTTTTTCTACAGTAATGTCTTGAAGTTCATTTGGTGACAGCTGATAGTTTACTTTGGCATTCTTGATGCCATATTTATCTAACGAAATCGATTTCGTAGTGGATGTATGGTTTACCATAATTTTCTGTTTTGTTTAGGCCACAAAGTTAAACATTCTTTGAGATACCAATAACATATTCTTAAAGAGTCCAAAATAAAATTACGAATTATTGAATTTTACCTTGTATAAATTGAAGCCTAAAAGCAACCAAGCGCTAATTAAGAGCAACCCTCCTATGGGCGTTACAAAGCCAATTACTTTAAAATCAAAACTCCACAGGCTATTTGTCGCCAAAGCATAGATAGATACAGAAAAAAAGAGGACACCAAAAATCACCAACCTACAAACACGTTTTTTAGTTTTTTGGCTTACCATTGTAAGGTTTCCCAATAACAATAGAAATAGGCCGTGGTACATTTGGTAACGCACGCCAGTTTCAAAAGTGTCTTGAGCATCTTTGGTAATTAAGTTCTCTAGTCCGTGTGCCGCAAAAGCACCCAGCATGATTGCAATCACTCCAAAGATGACACCAGTAATAAGGCAGGTTTTATTCATAGATATTTACGGTTTTGGTTTTTATAACCTTTACTATTTAGTAAATTCGTTTCTACAAAACTACTCAACTAATCCAATTATGCGAAAGATTTTAATCATAGGAGCAGGAAAATCAACTTCATATCTGCTTAAATATTTGTTAGGCAAATCTGAAGCCGAAGAACTCCATATCATAGTAGGCGACATCAATATTCAAAATGCCAGAAAACTCATTAATAATCACGAAAATGCGCAGGCAATCACCCTAGATGTATTTGATAAAGCGTCCCGACAACGGGCCATAGAAAATGCAGATATTGTAGTTTCTATGCTTCCTGCACGCTATCATATAGAAGTGGCTAAAGACTGTATCACACTAGGTAAAAATATGGTTACGGCCTCTTATGTAAGTAACGAAATGGCCGATTTAGATAAGGCCGCTAAAAATAAAGGTTTGGTTTTTATGAACGAGATTGGCGTAGATCCAGGCATTGACCACATGAGCGCCATGAAAGTTATTGATGACATTAGAGATAAAGGCGGAAACGTGATTTTATTCGAATCCTTTGCTGGTGGACTGGTAGCTCCAGAAAGCGACAACAATCTTTGGAACTATAAATTTACCTGGAATCCAAGAAACGTCGTTGTTGCCGGACAAGGAAGTGCCGCTAAATTTCTTCAAGAAAACACCTATAAATACATTCCGTATCACCGTTTATTCCGAAGAACAGAATTTCTGGATGTAGAAGGTTACGGTCGTTTTGAGGGTTATGCCAACAGAGACTCTTTAAAATACCAATCGGTTTACCGACTAGATGACGTCAAAACCCTTTACAGAGGGACCATGCGACGAGTTGGTTTTAGTAGAGCTTGGAACATGTTTGTGCAATTAGGACTAACCGATGATAGCTACGAGATTGAAGATAGCGAGAACATGACCTATCGAGATTTTGTAAACGCATTTCTAGCCTATAGCCCAACAGATTCCGTAGAATTAAAATTTAGACACGCGCTTAAAATTGACCAAGACGATATTGTTTGGGACAAGCTAGAAGAGTTAGACATTTTTAGTGACACCAAAAGAGTAGAGCTCAAAAATGCAACACCTGCCAAAATTCTTCAAAAAATATTAGAAGATAGCTGGACTTTGGCCGAAGATGATAAAGACATGCTGGTTATGTATCACAAATTTGGCTATGAGCTCAATGGTAAAAGACATCAAATAGACTCTACCATGGTGACCATTGGTGAAGATCAAACCTATACTGCCATGGCTAAAACCGTGGGACTGCCTGTAGGCATTGCCACCTTGATGATATTGAATGAAAAAATAACGACAACCGGCGTTCAAATCCCTATCAATAAAGAAGTATACAAGCCAATATTAGAAGAATTAGAAACCTTTGGCATCAAATTTAAGGAAACTGAAGTCCCATATTTGGGATACAACCCCTTGAATGTGTAATGCTCAGGTCCTAAAACAAACTAAAGGATGCCCACCTATCTTGGGAGCTGCAGATGAAAATTATAAATCAAAATATTCAAATTGACGGCATTGACAAAAAAATCTTAAGGGCTTTGATGGAAGATGCCCGAACGCCAATTCTAGAGATTGCGCGTTCGGTTGGTATCTCTGGCGCAGCGATACACCAACGTCTTCGGAAATTGGAAAAATCGAAACTTTTATCTGGATCAAAATTTGTCATCAATCCTAAGGTTTTGGGCTATACCACAATGGCTTTTATTGGGATTTATCTTGATAAAGCGGTAAGCAATCCGGAAGCGGTAAGACAATTGAAAAAAATTCCTGAGGTTTTAGAATGTCATTACACCACGGGAAACTGGAGCATCTTTATAAAAGTGCTTTGTAAAGATAATGAGCATTTAATGGATGTACTAAATAAGGATATCCAGTCCATTACGGGCGTATCAAGAACAGAAACGTTTATCTCACTGAATCAACAGATTGACAGGCAGATTAAGATTTGATATTTCTTTAATACATATCAAAGCACGACATCAACGCACTATATAAGCAACATCTTTTATAAAAACTTGAACCATTCTATAATATATTGTTAAGCTCGAACAAAGGCTTATAAAATTAGTTAATCCGAGGTTAAAGTAGCCTATTAAGTTTGAAAACGTATTGATATAAGGTAACTTTAAATGAATCATATAAAAATATATAACAATGACCTATAAAGAAAAAGCACAAGACATTTACAATCAATTAGGACAAGGAAAATTATTAGATGCCTTTGACCAATATTACGCTGAGGAAGTTGTGATGACAGAGCCTCGAGGTACAAGATCTGGAAAAGCAGAATGTAGAAAATACGAGGAGGAGTTTCTTGACAGTGTCAAAGAGTTTCATGATTTAAAAGTGTCCAATATTGGCTCTAATGAAAAAGATGCCACATCATTTGTTGAAAGCACAATGGATGTTACGTTTACTAATGGACAACGAGCTAAAATGGAGCAAGTTGCTGTTCAACAATGGAAAGGTGATCATATTATTCATGAGCGTTTTTATTACAACAATGAAAACTAAACGCGCGTAGAACATCGTATTATTTTATAAAAAAAGCATCCTTATTGGGATGCTTTTTTTGTTTCCGAAGTTATTATTAATCCCGACTCATAAAAATCTGTAAGACATACCAGAACAACAACATCAACGAGGCAAATAGTCCTAAAGATGCCGGAATGTATTGATCTTCTGAATATTTATGTATCAAGTTAGAGGTTTGATATAAAATAGAGCCACCAGCCAATAAACACATAGCCGCTGAAAACCATAGCCCGAGATTAAAGCCAAATAAGGAGCCTGCTATTATTAAGCCAAGGGCTATAAAAAAGCCAATGGTCAACCCTGTTTTTAAGAATGAAAAATCTTTTTTAGTCACAAATACCACCGCTGTTAATCCCGTAAACAAGGCCAAAGTTACAATTGCGGCTTGATTGAGAATCTCTGTGCCAGAATCCATGTAGAAAGCTGCAATATAGATAAGGGGCACAAATATAAATGCCTCTGCTAGAATATAGAGTCCATAGGCTAAATACTGTTTGTTTTTATCTTGGGTCTTTAAAGCCATCCCTTCGGCATAGTTGGTAATGAACATAAAGCCACCCAACATGATCAACCAACGCCAACCTTGAGTCATAGATAATGCAAATTCTATAATGGCATCACTTTGCAGTAATAACCATTCAAAAAGAATAAATACCAATACACCACCAGCAACGTGTGCATATGTTTTTTTGTAAAAAGCAACACGCTCTTCAGTCGCTAAGCTGCTTACCATAAGTTGCCCATCAAACTGTTCGAAGTGGCTTTCATTAGATTGTTCCATAAGGGTTAAGTTTTGTTTAGTGATGCCAAAATACTAAATTGTCTCGAATTAAAGCTATCTAAAAAACCGTTTCATTTAATTTTTCTTGAAATTCATATGCCCCAAGATGGCTTGAAACGATCCTATTAAATGAATTAAATTTCAAATTTGTAAGTGCTGATTTAAAAAAAAATCCTATTTTGGCCTAGAATTCTAGGCATCAAAGCTTTAGAAAACCCCAAATAATAACATAGAAGTTGTGATTACAAACCCAAACGCCGCTTCTATATAACTTAACCTAAAATACCATGAAAATCCTACAATGCCTTTTAATCGTGTCATTTCTATTTGTGTCTTGTGATAAAGATGATGACAGCAATGACAACCAAGACAACAACATTCCTAACTTAGAGGGAACAGACTTTAAGGCCACCATTGATGGCGGCGATTTTTCCGATTACGACTTCAATCTTGGAGCATATACCATCACTACAGTGAGTTCCAATTCCACAATGAGCATAGATGTTGGTGATCTTAACGGTGAACAAATTACATTATTCTTAAATGCAACTGGTGGTTTTGATAGTGGCACCGTAAAACAAATGAACAACGTTGATGCCGACAACTATAGAACTTACGGATTATTTAGACAGAGTTCGCCGCAGATGTCTTACTATTCTTCTGAAGGTAGCGTTACTATAACAGAAAACAAAGTACATCCTACCGAATCTGGAGTGCGTTTGATTTCAGGAAATTTTGACATTAGTGCTGCTACCATAGATGATACGAGCAACATTGAAATGACAGGTGCATTTTCAGAATTAGAATACACCGAATAGCACCTAAAGCTTAAAAAGGAAAGGCGCCAAAGTTAGCGTCTCCCATAAAAAAACCTCATAGCCATGAAAATCACGCTATGAGGTTTTTCATTAGGTTTAAGAATGAATTAATCTCTTCCACCAAACACTTGAAGCGCCCAAAATAACAAGGAGGCCAAAGCGCCGATGGCTGCTACCAAGTAGGTTCTTGCGGCCCATTTTAATGCATCTTCTGAACCTTTATATTCTTCTGGTGTGAGCATATTCTTGTTTTTTAACCAAGCCAAAGCTCGGTTACTGGCATCGTACTCTACTGGTAAGGTGATAAAGCTAAACAAGGTAGCAAAGCCCATAAACACAAGACCCGCAACAGCAACCCAATAACCAATTCCCATTCCTGCAGCTGCACCTAAAATCAAACCACCAATAACGAGCCATTGCGACATTCCCGAAGTCACAGAAACTACAGGCACTAAAGCCGATCTCATTTTTAAGGCACTATACGCTTGTGCATGTTGCAACGCATGGCCACACTCATGAGCCGCAACAGCTGCTGCCGCCGCATTATGCTGGTGATACACCGCTTCACTTAAATTGACTGTTTTGTTTTTGGGATTGTAATGATCTGTTAACTGACCTTTTACAGAAATGACCTCAACGTCACTAATACCATTATCCAGTAACATTTTCTCAGCAATCTCTTGACCGCTCATTCCGTTTCGCAATTGCACTTTAGAGTACTTGGCGAATTTCTTTTTCAATTGGTTGCTTACCAACCAGCTCACCAAAGCAATCGCTCCAATGAGTATATAATATCCTATAAGCATGTTTTTCTTTTTAGTAATTTCTATTACTTATATCAAAAAACAAGCCATATTGAGTAGCAAAATAAAAACGGAAGAAGTGTCAGTTCTATCGATTGGTCACTTTAGGCAAAAGCCTCAGCAATACCATCGTACACAATATCGCCGTGTACAATATTCAAGCCTTTGGCCAATGTAGCATCTGCCTCACAAGCAGCTTCCCATCCCTTATTGGCCAATTTCAAAACATAAGGCAAGGTGACATTGGTTAACGCTAAAGTCGACGTATAAGGTACAGCGCCTGGCATATTAGCCACACAGTAATGTACAATATCATCAATAATGTAAATAGGATCTTCATGAGTTGTGGCCTTCGTGGTCTCAAAACAACCTCCTTGATCTACAGCGACATCTACAACCACAGTACCTGGCCGCATGAGTTTGAGCATATCCCGAGTGATCAATTTGGGTGCTTTTCCTCCCTTTACCAAAACGCCTCCAACCACTAAATCATGGGTCTGGATGTGTTTTCTTATATTGTATTCACTAGAGAACTCTGTAGTGACATGACTTGGCATCACATCATTAACATATCTCAAGCGTTTCATATTAATATCCATGATGGTGACATGAGCCCCTAAACCCGCAGCCATTTTTGCAGCTTGCACGCCCACCACACCAGCACCAAGAATCAACACTTTACCAGGTGCAACTCCCGGTACGCCTCCTAAAAGAACACCACGACCTTTGATTGGTTTTTCTAGGTACTTAGCCCCCTGTTGTATGGCCATACGACCTGCAACTTCAGACATTGGCGTTAACAAGGGCAAGGTGCCATCTTCATCTTCTACCGTTTCATAAGCAATACATACCGCATTGCTCTTGATCATGGCATTAGTTAGGGTTTGGCTCGATGCAAAGTGAAAATAAGTAAAGAGTAACTGGTTTGATTTAATTAAAGGATACTCATAAGCTATCGGCTCTTTTACCTTAACAATCATATCGCTTTTGGCATACACATCTTCAATGGTGTCAACAATTACGGCACCAACTTCAGTATATAATTTATCAGGAAACCCGCTGCCATCGCCCGCTGTACTCTGCACGTAAACGGTGTGGTTTTTCTTAGTGAGTTCAAATACGCCTCCAGGGGTCATCCCCACGCGGCTTTCGTTGTTTTTGATTTCTTTTGGGATGCCAATAATCATAAGTGTCGCTTTTTATGAGAAGAAAAGTACAATGAAAAATATGGCCAAGCAACTAAAACTATAGAGGCTATACATTTTTATCAAATCCTTAGAATTCAAAGCCTTGATTATGAAATTTTCAAAATCAAACCCTAATACAATCATTCCTTTACCACGCTGAGGCGCTCTACTTTGTTGTTCTCAAAATAGATAAGCAATTGCTCTGCTTTTGGTTCAGAAAAGGTATGAGGCACGCCAAGTTCGTAAATAAACAGCTCTTGGTTACTAGAGATGCTTTCACTTGGCTCGCCTAAAATGGTCAAGACCTCTTCTTTAGTTTTTTTTAATAGAATTTTAGAGTCCAAGAGATCATCAACAATTTCGTGACGTTTCCCTACACCTGCCTTCCAATCTTCTTCAGTAAACCGCCATTCATTAAAATAAAATAATGTTGTTGCAATCACAAAAGCAGCAAATAAAATCACACCGACCTCATCAACCTGCCGCCATCTCGGGATTCTTACAAGTTTATCCCACAATATTGACAATTTTCCCGGGGACGACGATGACCTTTTTTGGTACACGTCCATCGAGTTGTGCTTGGGTTTTTTCATTGGCCATAACTGTTTTTTCGATCTCCTCTTTACTTAAATCTAATGGAAGCTCTAGGGTAAAACGTGTTTTACCATTAAACGAAATAGGATATGCTTTACTGCTCTCTACCAAATGTTGGGCTTCAAACTTTGGAAAAGGCGCTGTTGAAATACTCTCTGTATGCCCAAATTTACTCCATAACTCTTCGGAAATGTGCGGTGCGTAAGGCGATAGCAAAACTAATAAGGGTTCTAATATAGCTTTGCTTTCACATTTTTGCGCCGTCAATTCATTAACCGCAATCATAAATGTAGATACCGTTGTATTAAATGAAAAGTTCTCAATATCTTCTTCTACCTTTTTAATGGTTTTATGCAAGGTCTTGAGTGCGTCTTTAGAAGGCTCGGCATCTGTAGCTTTTAACCCATTATCATCGATATAGAGTTTCCATAGTTTTTTTAGAAAACCATGCACACCTGTAATACCAGCCGTATTCCAAGGTTTGGCTTGCTCTAATGGCCCAAGAAACATTTCGTAGAGTCGTAAACTGTCTGCACCATACTGCTCGCAAATAGCATCTGGGTTGACGACGTTGTATTTGGATTTGGACATTTTTTCGACTTCGCGGCCTACTTTATAAACATCATTATCTTTTTTAATTATTTCTCCACTCTCACCTATGAAAACTGAATTCTTATAGTCTTTTCCGAATTCATGATCATTTCTTAGACTTTCAATATCTAATTCATCAGAAGAATTGACATATTCAACTTTCACATGAGTATCCTCAGAAACACCAATAGCAAATAATTTAGGAAATTTATCTTTTTGAATTTGAGATTTATAATGGTCTGTAATTAATTCACGAATATTTAATGATGATTCTGAATCAGAAAGAATTAAATCAGAAACTCCTTTCGAGACTACGAAATCTGTATGAATTAAAGGGAAATCACCAAATAATACAACTCGATAAACAAAAGCACTCGTCCCCAAAATCATCCCCTGATTGATCAACTTTTTAAAGGGTTCTTCAACGTTTACAAAGCCACGATCTTTTAAGAACTTGGTCCAAAAACGAGCGTACAATAAGTGACCTGTAGCATGTTCGCTTCCGCCAATATATAAGTCTACGTTTTCCCAATAATTCAATGCCGGTTCTGTCGAAAAATCCTCTCCACGATTGGCCTGCTCTTCCATATATCTAAAGAAATACCAAGAACTCCCCGCCCAACCCGGCATGGTGTTCAATTCCAAAGGAAACACGGTGGTATCATTAATCTTATCATTAGAGACTACAGCATTTGTCTCGGTACACCAAGCCCAAACATCTGCGCGACCTAAAGGTGGCTCGCCTGTTTCGGTTGGAAGGTATTTTTCAACTTCTGGCAAACGAATGGGCAAATGTGCCTTATCAATCATTTGCGGTTTATCGTTAACGTAATACACAGGAAATGGTTCTCCCCAATAGCGTTGGCGCGAAAACACCGCATCTCTCAATCGGTAGTTGGTTTTTCCTTCGCCCTGACCTAATTTTTCAAGTTCGAAAATAGCGCGCTTTACGGCTTTTTTATAAGTCAAACCATTAAGAAAATCACTACCGGTAATCACCACATTATCTTTAGAGCCATAAGCCTCTTCGGAAATGTCTACACCTTCAAAGATGTTAGGAATAGGAATTTCGAAATGTTTGGCAAAATCATAATCACGTTGGTCGCCACAAGGCACAGACATTACTGCTCCCGTGCCGTAACCAGCAAGTACGTAATCACCAATCCAAACAGGAATTGGTTCTTTGGTAAACGGATGTTCAGCGTACGCACCGGTAAATGCGCCTGAAATTGTTTTTACATCGGCCATACGTTCGCGTTCGCTGCGTTTTGCAGTGGCTTCAATATAGGCTTCGACACTTGCTTTTTGTTCAGGGGTTGTTATTTTAGATACCAAATCATGCTCTGGCGCCAAGGTCATAAAACTAACACCAAAGATGGTATCGGGGCGGGTGGTAAATACCTCTATATCCCATCCTAAATCCTTCCCTAAGGGAAGGACTTGCTCACTCTTTACTGATATTCTTTGCGATAGTTCGGTTGTGATTTTATTTAAAACACCATCTATATTCCCTATGACCTCCTCATTAGTAAATCTGATCACTTTATAGTTGTCAAGTTCTAGGCGCTCAGTTCTTTTAGCATCTGCATCTATTTGGCTATCGTGAATCTTTCCATCAACCTCAACGATGAGTTTTTTATCAAGACAAACAAAATCAACAATAAAATCATCAATAAGGTGTTGTTGTCTGAATTTCGCATTTACTTTCTTACCTCTCAAATTTTCCCATAAAATAGCCTCTGCCTCAGTTGGATTGGCTCGCATTGCTTTTGCTCTTTCCAGCAAGAGGTGTGAGTTATTTCCTCCAGTCATATATCCGGCTAACTTTTTAGAACCTGCTTTCGCTTCCACATTGGGGAAGGATAGGATGGGGAATCTGACACTAGCTCCCACCGATTTCCCGATCCAGTTGCGCTGACTTTCCTTTAAGGCATCGGTCCAGTCAATAACTTCCAAGCCTTGGAGTAAACGTTCTGCATAGGCAGAAATGCGCATGCTCCATTGGGTCATTTTTTTTCGAATCACGGGATGTCCACCACGTTCTGACACGCCGTTTACAATTTCATCATTCGCCAATACGGTTCCTAATGCTGGGCACCAATTGACTTCAGTCTCGGCGAGATAGGTCAATCGATACTTTAGAAGGATGTCTTGTTGTTCTTCCGAAGAAAAACCGTTCCAATCTTCCGCAGAAAACATAGCAATACCATCATCACAAGCGGCATTGACAGTAGCGTTTCCTTCCGCAGAAAACTTAAAGACCAAGCTGTCTATAGATTCTGCCTTGTCGGTATCATGATTGTACCAAGACTCGAATAATTGAATGAAAATCCATTGTGTCCACTTATAATAATTAGGATCACTGGTGCGCACTTCCCTACTCCAATCGAATGAAAATCCTATTTTATCCAATTGACGGCGATAGGTCTTGATATTGGTTTCGGTAGTGATTGCGGGGTGCTGCCCTGTTTGAATGGCATACTGCTCGGCAGGCAACCCAAAGCTATCATACCCTTGCGGATGCAATACATTAAAACCTTTATGACGTTTGTATCTGGCATAAATATCACTAGCGATATAACCTAAAGGGTGGCCAACGTGCAAGCCCGCACCACTAGGATAAGGAAACATGTCTAGTACATAATATTTAGGTTTATCACTAGAGTTAGAGGCCTTGAAGGTTTGGTTTTTAGCCCAATACGCTTGCCAGTTTTTTTCAATGGTATTGAAATCGTAGTTCATTGCTATGCCGTTATAATGGTGAGCGACCTGTACTTACAGATTGCTTTTTAGATTCTTATTTGAACGGCAAATTTAAGTCTAATACAACACAATAAAAAGTTTAGGCGTTGTAAGTGTTATGCAAGCGTTTAGTTTTATATTTTTACCCTTTAATTCATCACTTCTATGGCTTCTTCCTTTGACCAATATCAAAAACGAAAGTTGATTTCCTCCTATTTTTCTGTGGTTATCAGTATTGCTTTGGTACTCTTTCTCTTGGGATGTTTGGGTTTATTGGTTTTAAATGCCAAAAAAGTAGCCGATCATTTTAAGGAACAAGTGGTGGTTACCATTTATTTAAATGAATCTGCCAAGGATGTTGAGATCAAGCAACTTGAAAAAAGCTTGACCATGGCAGCATACACAAAAGCTACAGAATACGTTTCTAAAGAAGAAGCTGCCGAACTCATGAAAGCAGAAACCGGTGAGGATTTTATGGATTTTGTGGGTTATAATCCTTTACAGAATTCTATTGACGTGTACCTTAAGGCAGATTACGTGACCAATGAAACCTTAGATGGTATTACCGAAGAATTAGCAAACAAAAAATTTATTGAAGAAATACGCTATGACAATGATCTGGTAGAACTCATGAATGATAATGTGAAGAAAATCACCTTTTGGGTATTGATTTTAAGCGCATTATTTACGCTTATAGCAGTGCTTCTTATCAATAGCTCCATACGTCTTGCGGTCTATTCTAAACGATTTATCATCAAGACCATGCAGATGGTTGGGGCTACCAAATCTTTTATTAGACGTCCTTTTATTAGTAAAAGTGTACAATTGGGCATAATTGGCGCAGTGGTTGCGCTTATTGGTATGGGCATTGTGCTGTATTATCTTAATGAAACCTTCCCAGAACTACAATTGCTACAAAATCCAGTGCTTATTGGAGGATTGTTTTTAGGGATCTTTTTAGTTGGAATATTGATTACCTGGATTAGTACCTTTATTGCAACCCAACGTTTCTTAAACCTAAAAACCGACCAACTTTACTATTAAAGCATCCCTAAGATGAAAAAACTCCTGCTTGTTCTTGTGCTTGTTTTTAGTGTTGCCTGTCAAGAATCAAACAAGATTCCCGACACATTTGATTACGGCACCATAGAAAACGGCGTGTATATTAATGATTTTTTTAATTTACGCATGCCCTTTAAAACGAGTTGGAATGTACAAACGCGCCAAGAACTTGACGCCTTAGGAGAAAACGCCGAAGAGTTTGTAAAGAGTGAAGTGGTTAAAGATATCATTAGAACTGCAGACGTCACCAGTGCTAATTTATTTTGCGCCTATAAGTTTGAACCAGAAACGGTAGAGATTTACAATCCGTCAATTATTCTCGTAGCAGAAAACATTAAATCGTCTCCGCAACTTAAAAGAGGGAGCGATTATTTAAAAGAAGCCCGTAAACTCTTAGAAGATTCAACTTTGAATTATGAGTTTGACACCAGTTCTGAACCCATTGATTTAGGAGGAAAACAATTTGACGTTTTAAAGGTTACAGGACATTATTTAGATAATACCTTTTACCAACAATACATAAGCACCATAGATCAAGGCTTTAGTTTATCTGTAATTATTTCTTACGCCAATGACTCACAACGACAAGAGCTTGAAACTCTAATGAAGGGAATTAGCTTTACTGGCGGAAAATCTAAGAAAAAGGGCTGATATTTAGAAACTCTTAACTCTACAGTTCTAAATAAAACCTTTAATTTGCAGTTCATTAAATGCACAACACCACAGAACATTAGTACCCATGGGAGAACAAAAACGTAGACAAAGCTCAAATAACGATTTTATCTTCGGAAAAAAGAACTACAAGTTTATGCTCATTGGTCTTGGCTGCATCTTACTTGGCTTCGCTTTAATGGCTGGCGGTGGCAGTGATGACCCTAACGTTTTTGATCCTTCTATCTTTAGTTGGAGACGCATTAGATTAGCGCCAACATTGGTGCTGTTGGGATTTGGCATACAAGTGTACGCCATTTTACTAAGCCCAGATAAAGGCTCAAAGACCAAAGCTGACGGCACTGAAAGCTAAACTTTAAAGCCTCAAGCCCAATAACCAATCAATTTCAACCAATACATCACCCAATTTTGATACTTTTACCCAATGGACGTTATTGACTCAATCGTACTGGGAATCATTCAAGGCTTAACTGAGTTTTTGCCTGTATCCTCTAGCGGACATTTAGAATTAGGCAAAGCCATTCTTGGTGACACGTCTATTCCCGAAGAAAGCCTTTTATTTACCGTAGTCTTACACTTTGCTACTGCTTTAAGCACCATTGTTATCTTTAGAAAAGATATTTTAGACCTTATCAAAGGTGCCTTAAAATTACAATGGAACGACGATTTAAAATTCATTTCAAAAATTGCGCTGTCTATGGTGCCAGCCGTTATTGTAGGGTTGTTTTTTGAAAAGCAGCTCGAACAATTATTTGGCGGTAATATTTTGCTGGTAGGCTGTATGTTGCTCGTCACGGCCTTATTGTTATTTATGGCAGATCGCGCCAAAGACACCAACAAGAATGTCACGTTTAAGGATGCTATTATTATCGGCATTTCGCAAGCCATTGCCATGCTGCCAGGGATCTCACGATCTGGAGCTACGATATCTACTTCGGTATTACTAGGCAATGATAAAACCAAAGCCGCTCGGTTTTCCTTTTTAATGGTGGTACCACTCATCTTTGGTAAAATTGCCAAAGACGTTTTAAGTGGTGATATTTCTTATGAAAGTTCCAACTTCACCAATTTGGGCGCTGGTTTTGTAGCTGCATTTATTGCAGGATTGTTTGCCTGTACCTGGATGATTGCTTTGGTCAAAAAAAGCAAGTTGTCTTATTTTGCAATCTATTGCGTTATCGTTGGCCTAATCGCCATAGGTTTTGCCTTGTCAAACACCGCTGGCTAATGACTGCAGAAGACTTTCAAAACGGCAAAATACTGCTCATCGATAAACCGCTGCAATGGACCTCGTTTCAAGCGGTCAATAAATTACGTTGGGAAATACGCCAAGCCTTCAATATCAAAAAAATAAAAGTTGGTCACGCGGGAACTTTAGATCCATTGGCTACAGGTTTACTTATCATCTGTACCGGTAAAATGACCAAGCAAATCAATACATTTCAAGGACAAGACAAAGAGTACACTGGCACCTTTGTTTTGGGTAGCACCACAGCATCTTATGATTTGGAAACGGAGATTGATCAAAGTTTTCCAACCCATCACATTTCCGAAGCCATGATCCACGAGGCTACAAAAGCCTTTATTGGAGACATTGAACAAATTCCACCCGTATTTTCAGCTTTAAAGAAAGACGGCAAACGGCTTTATGAATATGCTCGCGCTGGGGAAGCGGTAGAAGTAAAATCACGACAGGTAAGCATTTCAGAATTTGAAATTACCAGTATAGACGCTACAAACGTCAATTTTAGAGTGGTTTGCAGCAAGGGCACCTACATTAGATCTTTAGCGCATGATTTTGGGAAAGCACTACAATCTGGCGCGCATCTCTCTGCATTAAGACGTACTAAAATTGGAGAATTTAACGTAGACGATGCCATACTCCCCGAAGATTTTATCGCAAAATTATCTGAGTAAAAGTTCCAATTCCTAATCGCGTTCAGCTCTTAAAACATACTTCAATATATTCTTATCATAAGCTACGCGTTCTTTATTTAAAACCCTAAATCGTTGTACTGAATAGGATTTTAATCTTTTTTGCTTAATTTAACGTATCTATGTTACCCAAGACACAAAAAACTTAACGCTTGAATTTCATTGAAAAACATAAAGCCCTACTCATTACAGTGCTCATTTCTGGCACGGTACTCATGACCTTGTTCTCTATGCGTCTCACCAAGGAAGCTGAGTTTCTTGCAGAAAGTTTTTATGAAATTGAACCACAAACGGCTGAAGAACTTGAAGCATTAGAAGCCGAGAAAGCTTTGGAAAATGCCAAATCGGCAACCAATCAAGCCTTTAACGAAGACGAGGAGTTTAAGGAAATGATGCGTAATTTTAAAACGGTAAATACCAATCAGGTCAACGAAACAAAAGCGAAAGAAGCACCTGCTCAAGAAGAAGCCTCAGAAACGCCAGATAATGTTTTAACAGCAAATGCGTCTTCAGCTAATGCCTCAAAAAATTATGCGGTAAAAGAAAAAGAACGCCAGTCTTTCAATAAGGCCAAGGATATTTTGGCAATGCATTCTCCCGAAAAAAACAAAGATAATAGTGACTCCAACAAAAGTAGTACGGTATCTTTTTCCTTGAAAAATAGAACTAAAGTGAAATTACCGCCTCCAGTATATCTCTGTGAAACTACAGGTAAAATTGTTGTAAATATTACGGTTAATGCAGACGGTCAAGTGACCGACACTTACATCAACTCTTCCTCATCCTCAGATAATAAATGCCTTATTGAAAATGCGCTTGATTATGCCAAAAACGCGCTGTTCTCACAAGACCCCAATACCAAAAGCCAAATTGGGTCTATCACTTATTACTTTATAGGTAAAAATTAGAGGCTTAACAACTGCAACACATCCTTAACAACATTTTGGCCCTTATCGTGGTTGTACCAAGCTTGAAGCGTTTCTTTAAATTCTGGTGCTAGCTTGCCATGTTCCGCCTTATAAGCCTCAACTAAAGCTGTGGCTTCAGAGGGTCTAGGCCCAAAGGTACCTAGGACGTCACCGGTAGCATTGTCTATCATAATCAACTTGGCGATAGACTTGCCGCCATTGGTCAAAAAATGATTCATAAGCGCTTCATTCTCATCACGAAATACCAACTTTAATGCAATACCGTTAGATAGTTCTGCCATCTTATTCAATACTGGGATAACGTGCGCAGCATCGCCACACCAACTTTCGGTAATGACCAACCAAGTAACGTTTCCGTCAAAATTGGAAATTGTTTCTTGATCAACTTCGGAAATTTTAAGCGTCTTGTCCCAGCGTTTCATGCGCCTATCGCTCAATAAGGTATAGTTGGCCAAATCTTCCGTTTTTTCAGCACCTGATGTTGAACCCTCTAATGCCAATTGGTGCACCAACGCACGATAATCTTGATAATTGATGGCTTGACTTAAGCTTTGTTCTATAATTTGGTTGACCGAAGGTGTTTTTGCGACATCCATGATTTTAAGTTTTTGAATAAGACGTTTCAATGCTAAAAATCTTACTATTTTTAAGTTTTATATCTCAGTAGACCCAAAATTAAGACTTCTAACCAGTAATTTTGAAATCTCTGGCTTTATAAACCAAAATTATGAACACACACAAATGTGGCTGGTGCCTTGGCGATCAGCTTTATGAAGACTATCACGATCAAGAATGGGGTGTTCCCGTTAAGGACGATGCAACGCTTTTTGAGTTTTTAATATTAGAGACCTTTCAGGCAGGACTTAGCTGGATTACGATACTTCGGAAAAGGGACAACTTTAGAAAGGCTTTTGACCAATTTGATTATCAAAAAATAGCTACTTACGATCAAAACAAGATTGATCAATTGTTACAAAATGAAGGTATTGTTAGAAATCGATTGAAGATCAAGGCAACCATTAGCAATGCACAAGCGTTTATGGCCATCCAAAAGGAGTTTAGAACCTTCTCAACCTACATTTGGAACTTTGTAAACGGCCAACCCATTAAAAATAAAATTACTAATTATAAAAATACGCCAGCAAATACAGCCCTAAGTGACGCTATAAGTAAGGACCTTAAGAAGCGTGGTTTTAAATTTGTGGGCTCTACTGTAATTTACGCTCACATGCAAGCTACCGGTATGGTCAATGATCATGAAATGCATTGTTTTAGATATGACGAAGTTTAAACTTTTACCGCTCTATATCTTCTTTTTGATATCTGTATCCCTTTGGGGACAAACCAAGAATGAAAAAGAATCAAGAGTGGAGCTTACCCAATTCCCTGAACCCGCACAATTGGTCTTGGAACAAACTCCAGACGCGGCAAAACGCACACGCTATTACCGTGAAACTGACGGTGAAAAACTGAGCTTTGAAAGTAAGTTCAAATTCAATAGCCATTGGTACAGTGTAGAATTTAGTGCCAAAGGTGTTTTGGAAGACATTGAGGTTTTAATCAAAGCGCACGACCTCCCCGAAAGACAAAGAGGCGCCATTGAAAGCTATCTAGAAACCAACTCCAACAAGTTTGAGATTATTAAAATCCAAGAACAATATCGCTTTGAGACGCCATTTTCCGAAGTTGAATTTCTGAATCATATTTTAGAACAGCGCACCAATACGGCTTCTTATTATGAACTGATTATAGCTTTAAAAGTTAAAAAAGAATGGTTTTTGAAAGAGATGACCTTTGACCCCGACGGACGGTTTATAAACGCTAGAACATTGCAACCAGACAGTTATGAATACATTATGTACTAAATTTTTGGTGCTTTGTATGCTAGTGATCAGTATCTCTGGTAGCGCACAAGATCAATTTGAGGTATTTAACGAAAATGCATTTGCCGTTAGACATGGGTTCTCTAAAGCGTACAGTGTCAACTTTGAGCTGAGCTCAAGAGCTTATGTTTATACGCAAGATGCTGTTTCTTTTGTAACAAGACAGGTTCAAATTGGTCACTTTTCTACCTTAAAACTCAACCTCAAGAACAGTGTGGCTCTTGGGATCATGTATCGAAATCGGGAGCTTTTTGAAGACTCCAGTAATGAGGTTAGACTCACACAGCAATTCAACCGTCGCTCTATTTTTAAGACGCTCCGGTTTGGGCATCGCTTACGGAGCGAACAACGGTTTTATGATGACTTCACCACCTTTAGATTTAGGTATCGATTGGCATTGGATCTCCCACTACAAGGGCTAAAATTAGATGTTGGCGAAACCTATATTGTGGTGTCTAATGAAGCATTATTGACGAATTCAAAAGTCTTTAAGCCCGAGTTAGAATACCGTGTAACGCCATCTTTGGGTATTTTATTGTCTAAAGATTTGATCTTTGAATTTGGGTTTGAACTTCGTTTAGACAAGCTCAATATTGAGATGGAAGAGTCGCTCTTTGTGAGCACCTCCCTACAACTTCGTATTTAATCAAGGTAACTTAAAAAATGGGAGCGGGAGATCTCCTCTGCGCCAAGACTTTCGAGATGGTTGGTATAGACTTGACAGTCTATTAATGCATAATCAGAATTCTCAATAAACGTTATAAATCCTGCCTTGCTGGCGTTGCTCACTTTGGCAAACATGCTCTCTCCACAAAATACACCATTTCCCAAATCAACACCGTACAAACCGCCAACCAACTCGCCTTGTAGCCATACCTCAACCGATTTTGCCTTACCCATTTGATGCAGTTTTAAATAAGCTGCTTTCATCGTATTGGTAATCCAAGTGCCTTGCTGCCCGTTTCGCTTCATCTTTGAACAGTTGGAAATGACCGCTTCAAAATCGGCATTTACCGTCACTTCAAAATCGGTATTACGCATCACCTGCCTCATGCTCTTTGAAACTCTTAATTTCTGCGGAAATAGGACAAATCGAGGATCTGGAGACCACCAGATAATTGGCTCATCAGCATCAAACCATGGAAAAATACCGAGTTTGTAAGCCAAGATCAAGCGCTCTGGAGACAGATCTCCACCAATGGCCAAGATCCCTTCTTTTGAAGCTTTAGAAACCTCTGGAAACGCTATTTTTTGATCTAAAAAAACCATGAGTTATGATTAAGTTTAACTATATTGACCGAATCTGAGCGGCTTGTATATAAAATAAAAACAACCATTCAGATTTCAAATTTAGAACAAAACAAACAGACGTGGCAGAACACCATCAAGTCAAAGCAAAAAAACATTTAGGACAGCACTTTCTAACCGATGAGACCATTGCCGAAAAGATAGCCAATACGCTCTCTTTTAAAGGTTATGACGATATTTTAGAAATAGGTCCTGGCACAGGAGTATTGACCAAATACCTTCTTAAAAAGGACACCAAAACCCATGTGATAGAGATTGACACCGAATCGGTAGAGTTTCTAAAGGCCAATTACCTTAACCTCTCTGATAAAATCATCGAGCAAGATTTCTTAAAATACGATCTTAGTCTTGTCTTTAAAGACAGGCCTTTTGCCATCATAGGCAACTTTCCATATAACATTTCAACACAAATTGTTTTTAAGACCTTAGAGTTGCGAGACCAAATTCCTGAATTTGCAGGCATGTTCCAAAAAGAAGTGGCCATGCGTATCTGCTCAAAAGAAGGTAGTAAGGTGTACGGTATTTTATCGGTATTAACCCAAGCTTTTTATGATGCCGACTATCTTTTTACGGTTCCGCCAACAGTTTTTAATCCGCCACCCAAAGTAGAATCTGGCGTTTTACTTTTAAAACGAAAAGAAAATTTCTCTCTAGACTGCGATGAGAAACTATTTTTTAGAGTTGTAAAAACGGCTTTTCAACAGCGTAGAAAAACACTTCGTAACAGTTTAAAAACATTTAATCTTTCAGATAATTTAAAAGCAAATAGTATCTTTGACCAGCGTCCTGAGCAATTGAGCGTAGCCTCGTTTTTAGAACTCACCTCGCTCATAGAACACGACGAAACGTCATAAATATTTCCAGAATTTGCAAGAAGAAAAAGAGAACATACAATTTGAGTTAACCGATGAACTCATTGAGCAAGTAGAGCTATTTGTCGAAGAAAAAAACGACACATCACTCAAACTGCTTCTCAATGATTTTCACTACGCTGATATTGCCGAAATTCTCGATGAGCTTAATTTAGATGATTCTGTTTACGTCATCAAGCTATTAGATTCTGAGACCACCTCAGATATTCTGATGGAGATGGATGAGGACAATCGTGAGAAAGTACTTCGAAACCTTTCTGCCAAGGAAATTGCTGAAGAAATTGAAGAACTGGACACTGATGATGCTGCCGATATTATTTCAGAACTACCAGAAGAACGTCAAGCAGAAGTCATTTCTAATATTGAAGATCAAGGTCACCGTGATGAAATCACAGAACTGCTGGCCTATGACGAAGATATTGCAGGTGGACTCATGGCTAAAGAATTGGTAAAAGTCTATGAAACATGGACCGTTGCCGGATGTTTAAAAAAAATACGAGGGCAGGCTCAGGAAGTCACCAGAGTGCACTCTATTTACGTAGTAGATAAAAAAAATAAACTTATAGGCCGCTTATCGCTCAAAGATTTGATTGTGGCTAAAAGTGATCAAAAAATATCAGACATTTATATCTCTAGTGTAGACTATGTGCACGTAGAAGAAGATGTTGAAGAGGTAGCGAAAGTCATGGCCAAGTATGACTTAGAAGCCATACCTGTTGTTGACGGCAACATGACGCTGTTGGGACGCATTACCATTGATGATATTATCGATGTAATTAGAGAAGAAGCTGATAAAGATTATCAATTAGCTGCTGGTATCTCACAAGATGTAGAGGCCGATGATAGCATTTTAGAACTTACAAAAGCACGTTTACCTTGGTTGGTTTTAGGCCTTTTTGGTGGACTTGGAAGTGTCTTTATCATGAAAAGCTTTGAAGATGTGATGAGCACGGTGCCCTCGTTGTTTTTTTACACGCCGCTCATTGCCGCTATGGCAGGAAATGTTGGGGTTCAATCTAGCGCAATTATCGTGCAGGGTTTAGCCAATAATAATGTAAAGGGCAGTATTTTAAGTCGATTGTTGAAAGAAATCAGCCTCAGTTTAATCAACGGTTTTGCCT
The DNA here is from genome assembly GCF_000688335.1 of Sediminibacter sp. Hel_I_10. Lineage (NCBI taxonomy): Bacteria > Pseudomonadati > Bacteroidota > Flavobacteriia > Flavobacteriales > Flavobacteriaceae > Sediminibacter > Sediminibacter sp. Hel_I_10. The sequence goes on along the minus strand of NZ_JHZX01000001.1, from coordinate 2,388,963 downwards.
TGGCACTGCTGGTGGTCGCTTTTGGCTTTTTAATAGGTCAAGACGGTATCGAAAGTTTGGCAATTGCCTTATCGATGATGAGCGTAATTGTAGTGGCCGCGCTTGTGGGCACTTTTGTACCTATTATCCTCGATAAACGCGGTATTGACCCAGCCATTGCTACAGGTCCCTTTATAACAACCAGCAATGATATTCTCGGAATTTTCTTGTTTTTCATGTTATCTGGTGAGATTATTGGGTTTTAAACCTAACTGAGCTTTGGGACCTTTTTAGAACGGTAAACGTCTTTCTTCTATGGAATTAGAATATTTAAATAGCGTCAAAAAACAGTTTACTTATTATAAAGCTCTTGGAGAAAAAACCTTTGTCCAGCTCGAGGACAACGATTTTTTTTGGCAATACAATGCGCAATCCAATTCCATAGCCATCATCGTCAACCACCTTTGGGGAAACATGACCTCTCGATGGACTGATTTTTTAATCTCTGATGGCGAAAAAGAATGGCGAGAACGAGATCTAGAGTTTGACGATATCATAAAAACAAAAGCAGAACTTCTAGAGAAATGGCAAATAGGTTGGGACTGCCTCTTTGAAGCCTTAGCTTCAGTCAAACAAGAGAATTTCAATACCGAAATCTTGATCAGGAACCAATCCCACTCCATTAGTGAAGCCTTAAATAGACAACTAGCACATTATGCTTATCACATAGGCCAAATTGTATATTTGGGCAGAATGCTTAAGTCAGACTCTTGGCAAAGCCTATCCATCCCAAAGGGAGACTCTAAGCTCTTTAATAAAGAAAAGTTCTCCAAAGGAAAACATGGTGGTCATTTTACCGATGACATCCTGTAGCCAAAGGTGACGCTTTCAACACCAACTTATATGAAGATACTACATTTAGATACCAACCATCCCTTACTTATTGACCAACTTGACGCACTGGGATTCACTAATGACGAAGACTATACCTCTTCTAAACCCGAAATTGAGCGCATCATTCACAATTATGATGGCATCGTGCTTAGAAGCCGGTTCAAAATTGACCAATCATTTTTAGATGCTGCCAAACACTTAAAATTTATTGGTAGAGTTGGCGCTGGTTTAGAAAATATAGATTGTGATTATGCCGAGCAAAAAGGCATCAAGCTTATTGCTGCTCCAGAAGGCAACCGTAATGCCGTTGGAGAGCACAGTCTCGCCATGTTACTTTCTCTGTTCAATAAGCTCAATAAGGCTGACAAAGAAGTCAGAACCGGAAAATGGCTTCGTGAAGAAAACAGAGGTATAGAACTCGACGGTAAAACTGTTGGTCTTATTGGTTATGGTAATATGGGAAAGGCCTTTGCTAAAAAACTGAGAGGTTTTGACGTCACGGTGTTGTGCTATGATTTAAAACCAAATGTAGGTGATGAGAATGCCAAGCAAGTTACACTTCAAGAACTAAAAGAGCAAGCAGACGTGTTGAGTTTGCACACGCCCGAGACCCCTTTAACCCTAAATATGGTAGATTCTAAATGTATCAATGCCTTTAAAAAACCATTTTGGCTCATCAATACCGCACGAGGCAAAAGCGTGAACACAGACGCTTTGGTTTCTGCTCTAAAATCTGGAAAAATATTAGGTGCAGGGTTAGACGTTTTAGAGTATGAAAAAGGCTCTTTCGAAACCTTGTTTTCCTCTCAATTACCAGAGGCCTTTCAATATCTCATTTCTTCTGAACAGGTGCTTCTGACCCCTCATGTTGCTGGTTGGACCATAGAAAGCAAAGAAAAACTAGCGCAAACCATAGTTGATAAAATTAAAGCTGAATTTTGTTAACTTCGGGTTTCTAATCACAACTAAAAACGACATCTATGAAGAAACGCGTTACAGGCATTGGCGGACTCTTTTTTAAAACCGCAGACCCAGAAGCCACGAAAGACTGGTACAAAAAGCATCTCGGCTTCAATACAGACGATTATGGCTGCACATTCTGGTGGAAAGACAAAGACGGCAACAAATGTTCGACACAATGGAGTCCGTTTAAACAGGATACTGACTATTTTAATCCTTCAAAAAAAGAGTGCATGTTCAATTATAGAGTAGAGAATTTAGCTGAGCTTTTAGAAGTTCTCAAAGCAGAAGGCGTTACTATTGTTGGAGACATGGAAGTATATGACTACGGAAAGTTTGGCTGGATCATGGATAACGACGGCCATAAAATTGAACTTTGGGAACCTGTGGACTAAGCCTTTTTGTAAAAGCCACGCTATTTTTTACTAAATTTAAGTGATAACTAAATTAAAAAACCATGGCTGAAAATTCAAAAAACCTTAGTGACGATCTTAATGAAATGCTTGATGACGCTAAAGAGAGCGCCCACAGAGCTGGAGAAAAAATAAGTAGTTCTACTAAAGAATTTAATGAAGAAGCCAAGGAGTTTGGCAGAGAGGCCAGAGAAAAAGCCAGAGCATTTTCTGATGAGGCCCATAACTCTGCAAAAGCATTTTCTCAGGATGCCGAACAAGCCTTTAGTGACGGTAAAAACGTAGCCATCATAGCTCATCTTACCATTATAGGCTGGATTATTGCCATGGTGATGAACAGCAATAACAAAACAGAGTTTGGTTCGTTTTACATTCGTCAAACCTTAGGGCTCATTCTATGCAGCTTAGTGGCCATTATCCCACTCATAGGATGGCTTTTATGGATTGTTGTTTTTGTAGCTTGGATCATGAGCTTGGTAAGCTCCCTCAACGGAAAAATGAAACCAACGTTTTTATTGGGAGAACAATTTCAAGAGTGGTTTAAAAATCTGTAGTCACATCTCGGCAAACTAGGAGATGCTAAATTGAATTATTGATCGGTATTGTAATTTAACGGTAGCATTTTCGCAATACGCTCCCTTCCAAAAGCGCCACTAAAAAACAATTGATCTGGCGGCGTATGGATGCCATAAGCATCAATATAAAAGGTGTTGAAGCCTTCATTTGGTATTAAGGCCGACTGTACATCTTGATTATACATAATGACGAGCTTATCTGTCTTAATTTTAACTTGGCACATACCACTGTCTAAAGTATTCACGTCTAAATACTCGTAAGCATTTACCGGAATAAAAAAATCAGAATGTTCATTATCACTCTTTTTAAAGGTCGTGTAGAAATGTTCGGCTAATTGCTTTTGAGATAGAGCTCTCATAAACTCCAATACTGAACCATGATAAACTTCTTGTCTGGCCTTACTATATTTTCTTTTTACTCTTTTCTCATTAAGCTCTCTAAAATTAGTAGTTCCTGCTAAATACACACTTTTAACCCAAGGAAATTCACTCAAACTATTAGTAAACTTAACTTCAAATTCAACAATATTATAATTGACGATGTATCCCAAATATTTATTTTGAACTTTTATAGGCACGTCGGCATAAGCAAACAAGGTGTTTGTTGATTTTCTATAAACCAACTCGATATCATCTTCATTCAAGATCTTACAGGATTGCGCCTCTCCACCTCTTCCAAGAAATTCACGTTTAAAAATCTTTAACTTTTTGGCTCTGCTCCAATCGTCGGCCTCTATAACAACCTCATCAAGACTTTCAGCATTTTCGTTTAAAAAAATAGTTTCAGTTTGCGCTAATTCAGCTTGAGACAAATATCTGGTTTCATAGCCTAAATAACTAATCACCACTACGGCATTGGTGGTGACTTCCGAAGAAATTTCAAAAAATCCATTTTGATTTGAAACGGCTCCAATAGTTGTACCGTCATAGTATATAGAAACACTTTCTAGGGGAGCGTTGGTGTTTTGATCTTTGATATATCCCGTAATGGTCTGGCCAACCACACTGTTAACCAACAGCAGGAACATAAAAATGACACCCTTACTTCTCTTCTTCATGACCACTTGAAAACTTTCGCTCTAACTCTGCTTGAAACTCCTCCATCACTGGTTTTACAGTACTCTCGGGAAGGTCTGCTATTCTAATATACATCAACCCATCTACCGCGTTATTAAATAAGGGGTCTACATTAAAGGCCACCACCTTGGCATTTTGCTTGATGTATTTTTTAATCAACACAGGCAAACGAAGCGGTCCAGGTTCTAGCTCATCAATAATTTTATCAAACTTGATTAAATCGGCCTCTGTTTCATCAAAAACAAAATCTTTATCAGCATCTTTTAGTTTGACCTTAAACTCTTTTTTAGGCCTCACATATTGCGCAACATAAGGATCGTAGTAGTTGGACTTCATAAACTCAATCATCAAGGATTTTGAAAAATTGGTAAATTGATCGCTAATGGTCACGCCACCTATAAGGTATTTATGTTCAGGATATCTTAAGGTGGTGTGTACAATGCCTTTCCAAAGTAAAAATAATGGCATTGGTTTTTGTTGGTATTCTCCAGTAATGAAAGCACGCCCCATCTCTATGGATTCGCTCATCATTTTATATAACTCTGGCTCAAACCTAAATAAATCTTGTAAGTAGAATCCATTGATTCCGCGAGAAGCAAAAATTTGGGAACCTAGGCCCATACGGTAAGCCCCTGCCAATTTTTTAGCCTCATTATCCCACAAGAACATGTGGTGATAGTACTCATCAAACACATCGAGATCTATAGACTCATTGGTGCCTTCTCCTACTGCTCTAAACGTAATTTCGCGTAAACGGCCAATCTCCCTCATAATGTTGGGAATGGATTGGGCATCGGTTAAAAATACCTCGTAATTTTTACTCTCCAAAAGTCGTTTGTCATTCGCTCTCAGCATGTCCACCTCTTTATTCATGAGGTCACTTTCTACTGGAGTTATGATAGATTTTGGTGGTTTTACAGATTTTGGAACTTTTAAGTTAGAGGCTAGATTTCCTAAGAACTTGCCTTTTTCATCAAAAGAATTAGACAGCATATAGGTTTTTTTCCGAATAAATTCTGAGAAATCCTGGAGTGACTCGTGCTCCTTTTGGTCGCTAACATTAATTGGTCGGCCTATTCGTACTTTTATTGTTCTGTGTTTTTGGGTGAGCAGTTCCGAAGGAAGTTTTGCCGTTCTTAAGGTGTCACTCAATTTGGAGAGTTTATAAAACAACTTACTGTTCTTGGCATGAAAATAAATAGGCACTACAGGAACCTCAGCTTTCTGGATCAGTTTCATCGCAGAGTCTTCCCAGGGTCTATCGACTACCAATTTGCCGTCGCGATAGGTAGACACCTCTCCCGCAGGAAATATGCCTAATGGATGACCGTCTCGAAGGTGTTTTATAGAATTTTTAAACCCAGTGACACTAGATTTCACATCCTTACGATCCTCAAAAGGATTAACCGGCATGATGTAGGGCTTTAAGGGCTCTATCCTGTGTAATAGAAAATTGGCAATGATCTTAAAATCCTTGCGCTGCTCTACCATTAATTTTAACAACAGTATGCCATCAATACCCCCTAAAGGATGATTGGATACGGTAATATAAGCGCCATCTTTGGGAAGGCGTTTTAAATCTTCTGCGGGGATTTCAAATTTAATCTGGAAATCTTCTAGAATACCATCCAAAAACTCGCCATCACTTAAATGCTTGTTTCTGTTGTAGACTTTATTTAGTGATGAGATCTTTAAAACTTTCATCAATATCCAACCCAAAAAGGTACCGATAAATCCATATTTATCGATGTGTATTGCCGTTGCAACTTCTTTGGCAGTTACTAAGCCTGTATCTTTTGGTTTGGTCATGATGGTAAATGTACTAAATCCTTTTGTCTTCTATTTAGTTACGATCTGCATGGTTTCTTGGGTCAATTGCTTTAACAGCAATTCTTTGCCTTCTTCTATGGCAGTTACTGCCGCTTCGTTGTAATGTCTAACAGTATACAAACTTACATTTTCATGAGAAGACACCTTAAATTTTGCCTTAAGATGTTGCAATAATTTCTCTAGGTTGCCATAACTGTTTTCAAAACATACCGAAAAACTAATGGCCGAATTTTGAATCACATCGACCTTCATTTTATAATGGTGCAACAATCTAAAGATCTCACTAATATTCTCCTCAACAATATATGAAAAGTCAAGCGAGGAGAGTTTTACAAGGACTTGATTTTTCTTAACGATAAAGCAAGGCACGTTTGGCTCAATTCCGGCAGCTTTCCCCACCATAGTACCTGCCTCTTTAGGATTTAAAAATGATTTTACAAATAAGGGAATTTCCTTTTGCTGAAGTGGTTGCAATGTTTTTGGGTGAATTACCGATGCCCCATAAAAAGCCAACTCAATCGCCTCTCGATAAGAAATGACGTGAAGCAACTCGGCATTCTCAAAATAGCGCGGATCTGCATTTAACACACCTGGTACATCCTTCCAAATGGTAACGCTTTCGGCATTTAAACAATACGCAAAAATTGCAGCGGTATAATCACTCCCCTCTCGTCCCAAAGTGGTTGTAAAGTTATTGGCATCACTGCCCAAAAACCCTTGACTTATATTAAGTATCGAAGTATCTACCTTAGATTTTATATGGGCTTGCGTCTGCTCCCAATCTACATTGGCTCTTCTGTAATAATCGTCTGTTTTAATGAATTCGCGTACGTCTAACCACGTGTTGGTCATTCCCGTTTCATTTAAAAAAGCACTAACGATCGTAGTTGATATCAACTCTCCAAAACCAATGACCTGATCATAGACAAAATTATAATCTGGAGATTTATTTCGGTCTAAAAACCCATCTAACTCTTCAAAAAGGGCTTTTACTTTACTGAAGGCTGCATGTTGCTTATTCTCAAAAAGATCCCAAAGAATCTCGTTGTGATAGTGCTTTACCTCTTCAATGGCAGTTCTTAACGCTGGCTTGTTTTCAAAGTAGTTTTTAATCACTACTTCCAAAGCGTTTGTTGTTTTACCCATGGCCGAAATGATCACCAAGGTTTCTTTATGCCCAACTTGCTTCAAAACCGAAGCCAAGTTTTTTACACCTTCTGCATTTTTTACAGAAGCTCCTCCAAATTTAAATACGCGCATTATAGTTTAGATAAATAATTTTGTATTGCTTTTTCATTGAGATGCACCACATCCCAATCTCGTTTGACGTCGGCTCCCTTGTTTTCGTAAAACGTAATGGCGGGTTCATTCCAGTCTAAAACTTCCCAACTAATCCGTTTAACGCCCTGCTCATTACCATATTTGACTACCGCATCCAAAAGAGCCGTGCCTAAACCAGAACCTCGCATCTTCTGTCTTACAATAAGGTCTTCTAAATGTAGAACCCTGCCTTTCCATGTTGAAAAACGATAGTAGACCAATGCCAACCCTACAATAACACTATTAACTTCTGCTACAAAGCATGTAAATTGAGGTGATGCTCCAAACCCCGCTTGTTCTAAGTCTGAAATATTAAGTTCCACTTCTTGCGGTTCTTTCTCAAATTCTGCAAGTTCTTCTATTAGATTTAGAACGGATGCCATATCTTCACGACTGGCTTTTCGAATGGTAAATGTCATGAGCTGTCTTTGAATCAAAGATAGTTTAAACTTAAAAATTGAATTATCAATATTCAGACGAAATCGTTGTAGTTGATCGAAAAAATAAGATATTTGTAAAAATTTTAACATTAGATGTCTAGAAAAAACCAAACACTCGGTGAATTTATCATTGAAAATCAACAAGCCTTTAAGTACTCCTCAGGAGAATTGTCTAGGCTCATCAACTCCATAAGATTAGCTGCAAAGGTGGTTAATCATGAAGTTAATAAAGCAGGTTTGGTAGATATTCTCGGCGCTGCTGGAGATACCAACATTCAAGGCGAAGACCAGCAAAAACTAGATGTTTACGCCAATAAAAAATTCATACAGACCTTAACCAAGCGTAATATTGTTTGTGGTATTGCGAGTGAAGAAGAGGACGATTTCATCGCGATAAACAGTCAAGATGAAAACCATGGGAACAAATATATCGTTTTGATCGACCCTTTAGATGGCTCTTCAAACATTGACGTTAATGTTTCTGTAGGCACCATTTTCTCCATCTACAGAAGGGTGACTCCAGTAGGAACTGCGGTAACCATTGAAGATTTTCTTCAAAAAGGAAGTCAGCAGGTAGCAGCAGGATATATTGTTTACGGCACCTCAACCATGATTGTGTACACCACAGGCCATGGTGTTAATGGCTTTACTTTGAACCCTGCCATTGGTACTTTCTACCTCTCTCATCCCAATATGGAATTTCCTGCGGATGGTAAGATTTATAGTGTGAATGAAGGAAATTACATCCATTTTCCGCAAGGCATCAAAAGCTATATCAAGTATTGCCAAATGGAAGAGGGCGACCGACCTTACACCAGCAGATATATAGGTTCATTGGTTTCAGATTTCCATAGAAACATGATTAAGGGTGGTATTTACATCTATCCAAAAAGCTCAAAAAACTACGAAGGTAAATTACGTTTGCTTTATGAATGCAACCCCATGGCCTTTATAGCCGAACAGGCCAAAGGTAAGGCCAGCGATGGATTTAACCGAATTATGGACATTGAGCCAACCGAATTGCACCAACGTGTGCCATTTATCTGCGGCAGTAGAAATATGGTGGATAAAGCTGAAGAATTTATGCGAAATGCGAGGACTTTGAACTCTTAGTTCAGGACCTGAAAAACAGAATATATATCACAAGAAAAAGCCACGAGATCGTGGCTTTTTTATTTATATAAATTATAAGGAATAGTGTTCTAATACTATCTATTCATGGTTTTCATTTCTTCTGAAAAGGTATCTAAATCTACCCCATTATTTACTAAAGTTAAGGCTTTATCTACCACGTACTTCACGTTATCTGTAGAAAAACCTAAGCCTATAGCAATTTTTTGCAGTACAATTTCCTCGTGATCCCCTTTGATATGATCTACATAGACCATACGTGCCAAATCATATAAACGCTCCAATCTCTGGTCGTAAGAGGTTGGCGGGTTGATAGGATGCGATTGATAATCTTTTAAAATTTCTTTATAATCAGTCTCGCTAATGTCTAATTTTCTAGCCAAACGATCTAAAAATGCTTTTTCCTCTTCGCTAATAATACCATCATCCATGGCAACACGAACGATAGCCGCAAAATGATCTTGGTTCCTTGTTTTAAATCCGCTATCAAATAAATCTGAAAATGACATGTGCTTTTGTTTTAAAGTCGTGCAAAGATAGTTTTATTTCATATTTTAACAAGAAGCACTATTACAAAAATTTTATATTTGCACCCTAGTGCGTTTGACCTTTAAACGTACCCATTTTGTAAACACATCTGTCTTGAGTAAAACCACTCTCTCGCAAACATATCAACAGTCTTTGCAAACGCAAAATCTGCAGACAACTATTGCCCAAACTTTCGATTCTTCAGCCGAAATTCAACAAAAAATACAGCTTAAAGGGCTCATTGGCTCTTCGCTTTCGCTTGTAATTTCCGAAGCATTTCGAACATCAGAAAAACCATTCTTGCTGATTTTTAATGATAAAGAAGAAGCAGCCTTTCATTTAAACGATATTGAGGCCTTACTCAATGATAGGGATGTTCTTTTTTATCCTGGCAGCTATCGCCGGCCTTATCAAATTGAAGAAACAGACAATGCCAATGTATTGCTGCGCTCTGAGGTATTAAACCGTATCAATTCACGCAAAAAGCCAGCGGTTGTGGTGACCTATCCAGACGCTTTGTTTGAAAAGGTAGTGACACGTCGTGAACTTGAAAAAAACACACTCAAAATTGCCATAGGAGATCAACTTTCTATTGATTTTGTAAACGAGGTCTTATTTGAGTATCAGTTTAAAAGAGTTGATTTTGTGACTGAGCCTGGAGAGTTTTCGGTACGGGGCGGGATTGTTGATGTCTTTTCTTTTTCTCATGACGAACCCTATCGTATTGAGTTTTTTGGAGATGAAGTGGATAGCATCCGTACCTTTGATGTAGAAACCCAACTGTCTACCGAACAAATTAAAAAAATTGGAATCATCCCTAATGTTGCCAATAAATTTTTAGAAGAGACCCGACAGAGCTTTTTAAAATATATGGCGCAAAAAACGGTGGTATTTGTAAAGAATCCGCCCCTATTATTTGATAGAATTGATGAGTTCTACGAAAAAGCTGTTGATGCCTTTAAAAAATTATCTTCGGAAATAAAACACGCTGAGCCTAATGAACTTTTCTGTAATTCGGAAAGCTTGAAACGTCAGTTATTGGAGTTCACCTTGGTAGAATTTGGTGCTTCTAAAATGCTTGATAAAGCCGAGCATACACAGCGGATAGAATTTAATACCTCGCCTCAACCAGCTTTTAACAAACAATTCAATCTATTGATTGAAGACCTAAAGCTGCACCATTCTAAAGGCTATACCAATTACATTGCTTGCGCTAGTGAACAACAAGCCAAACGGTTTCATGATATTTTTGATGATGCCGATTTCAATATTGAACAGCACGTACACTACCAAACCATTGTGCTTTCTTTATACCAAGGATTTGTAGATCACGATCAAAAAGTAGCTTGCTACACCGATCATCAAATATTTGAGCGCTACCATAAATTTCATCTTAAAAATGGTTACGCCAAAAAACAGGCCATAACCCTTAAAGAGTTGACCAATCTAGATATTGGAGACTATGTGACGCATATAGATCACGGAATAGGCAAGTTTGGCGGACTCCAAAAAATTGATGTTGAAGGTAAAAAACAGGAAGCCATTAAATTGATTTATGGGGAACGCGATGTGCTGTACCTTAGCATCCACTCCCTTCATAAAATCACCAAGTTTAATGGTAAAGACGGTAAACCACCCAAGGTTTACAAGTTGGGCAGTAAAGCTTGGAAAACGCTCAAGCAAAAAACCAAAACACGGGTTAAAGAGATTGCCTTTAATCTTATTCAAGTGTATGCCAAGCGTAAATTAGAGAGGGGTTACCAATACAAACCCGACAGCTATTTGCAGCACGAGTTGGAAGCATCTTTTATCTATGAGGATACTCCAGATCAAATTTCGTCTACCGCCGATGTGAAAGCCGATATGGAAAGTGAGCGCCCAATGGACCGTCTTATTTGTGGCGATGTGGGCTTTGGCAAGACCGAAGTAGCCATTCGCGCCGCCTTTAAAGCGGTTGATAACGGCAAACAAGTGGCTATTCTAGTACCAACCACCATTTTGGCCTATCAGCACCACCGTACCATTAGTGAACGACTAAAAGATTTTCCTGTAACCGTAGATTACCTCAATCGTTTTAGAACCGCCAAGGAAAAAAGAGAAACCCTTGAAAAGTTAGAAAAAGGGCACGTGGATATCATTATTGGGACCCACCAATTGGTCAATAAAAATGTGAAGTTTAAGGATTTGGGACTGCTCATCGTAGATGAAGAGCAAAAATTTGGAGTTGCCGTTAAAGAAAAACTCAAGACCTTAAAAGACAACGTTGATGTACTCACCTTAACCGCGACACCAATCCCAAGAACTTTACAGTTTAGTTTAATGGCAGCGAGAGATCTTTCTGTAATTACCACACCTCCGCCAAACCGCTACCCCATTGAGAGTCATGTGATTCGTTTTAGTGAAGAAACCATAAGAGATGCCGTAAGTTATGAGATTGAAAGAGGCGGACAAATTTTCTTTATTCATAATAGAATTGAAAACATAAAGGAAGTTGCCGGAATGATACAACGTTTGGTACCAGATGCTAAGATTGCTGTAGGTCACGGGCAAATGGAAGGCAAAAAACTAGAACAGCTCATGCTTGCCTTTATGAATGGTGAATTTGATGTCTTGATAAGTACCACAATTGTAGAAAGTGGTCTAGATGTGCCAAATGCCAATACTATTTTTATAAATAATGCCAATAATTTCGGGTTGAGCGATTTGCATCAAATGCGAGGTCGTGTGGGACGAAGTAATAAAAAGGCGTTTTGCTATTTTATTACACCAGAATATTCTGCCATGACTTCAGATGCCCGAAAGCGTATTACCGCACTAGAGCAATTTACAGAACTTGGTAGCGGATTCAATATTGCTATGAAGGACCTCGAAATTCGTGGTGCAGGTGATCTTTTAGGAGGAGAACAAAGCGGATTTATAAACGACATTGGCTTTGACACCTACCAGAAAATATTGAATGAGGCCATTGAAGAGCTCAAAGAAAACGAGTTTAAAGATCTATACCAAGACGACGGAAAAGAAAAAGAATACGTCAAGGATATTACCATAGATACCGATTTTGAATTGTTGTTTCCAGATGATTATGTCAACAATATTACAGAGCGTCTCAATTTGTATACCAAATTAAATACACTAAAGACCGAAGAAGAATTACAGACCTTTACATCTGAAATCATAGATCGCTTTGGTGAAATGCCCGTTCAAGTGGTTGATTTATTTAACAGCGTGCGCATTAAATGGATTGCCACAAAACTAGGTTTAGAGAAAATCATCATGAAGAAAGGTCGCTTTATTGGCTATTTTATCAATGATCAGAAAAGTGCTTTTTATCAAAGTGATCACTTTACCAAAGTCTTAAAATTTGTACAAACACATCCTCAGGATTGTAAGATGAAAGAGAAGCAAACCAGAAATGGATTACGCTTGCTCTTAACCTTTGAACACATTAAATCTGTGAAACAAGCCCTTACCAGACTCGAGCAAATATGAGCGCCACGCACTCAAAACATGTGTTTTGGCTAACCCTTTCCACCATTTTCATAAGTACTTCTGGAGCTTTGGGCAAATATATAGACATGCCCACGCCCGTGATCATTTGGTGGCGCTGTACGTTAGCAGGTCTGTTTTTGTTTTTGTACTGCCGCTATAAAAAGGTAACGCTCAAAGTAGACTACAAAAAAGACGGATTTACTTTTGTTATTGCTGCTCTTTTAATGGGCGCCCATTGGATCACCTATTTTTATGCGCTTAAAGTGGCCAATGTAGCAATTGGCATGCTCTCTCTATTTACATTTCCCGTAATAACCGCCTTATTAGAACCACTGTTTTTTAAGCTGAAATTTGATCCTATGCACATCGTTCTAGGGATCTTGGTACTGTTGGGCATCTCTATTCTTGCCCCAGATTTTGACTTAAACAACACCAAACTACAAGGCGTCATCTTAGGATTACTATCCTCAATCTTCTACGCACTCAGAAATCTCATTCTTAAGGAAAAGACCACGCGCTACGATGGCAGCCTACTGATGTTTTATCAAGTTGCTATTTTAGCTGTAATACTGTTCCCAATGCTGTTTATTATGGATACTTCAAAAATTGAAACAGAGTACCCATTTGTCATCCTATTGGCCTTATTAACTACAGCCATTGGTCATACCATGTTTATCAATAGCTTTAAATATTTTAAAGTGAGCACGGCCAGTATTATAGGAAGTTCTCAACCTATTTTCGGAATTATTATTGCCTTTTTGTTTCTAAATGAAGTCCCATCTTGGAACATCTTTTTAGGTGGAACATTAATTATTCTAACAGTAATGATTGAAAGTATCCGTTCAAAACAAAAAATTGCGCGCTAATTATAAATCTTTGGCTTTATATTTGAACTGACCTGTTAAACCTTAAGAAATGAAACGAGTTCTGTTATTCCTGTTTTTTTTACCAGCGTTAATGATCGCTCAAAATTCCATTAGCGGTGTCTTTTCTCCCGTAGAAGATTACACCTACGCCTTGTTGTACAAAGCGACGCCTACTGGTACAGAGTTTATGGAGCAAGCAAAATTGGCGGGAGACGGAAGTTTTAGTATCGCACTGGACAGTTCAATCACCGCTGGAATTTATAAGATCGTTTATGCAACACCGCCAGAACGATTTAATTTTGATTTGATTTATAACGGAAAAGAGTCCATTGCTTTTACATTTAACGAAACCCAAGGCCTGGAAATTTCAGAAAGTAAGGAAAATAAGTTGTGGCAATCTTATTTGCACAGTATTGACATGGTGAACCGTACCATTAGTAATTTTTACACCCAAGAAAGTACGGATAAGGCTGCACTAAAATCAATCTTCAAAACTGCTAAAGACACTCAAACTGCGTTTGAAGAAGCTGCAAAAGACATGATGGTTGCGCCTTTTATCAAATCTAACGCACCCTACATTCCCCCTGCGTATGAAGATTTAGCAACCTATACCAAAAACCTAAAACGTGCTTACTTAGAACAGGTTGATTTCGGAAATGCCTTGTTACAAAGTTCTGATTTTCTATCAGATAAGGTGATGGCTTTTATCTTCGGAATGACTTCAGAAAACAATGCCGACTATAAAAAACATGTTGATATTTTGGTCAATAGCATTGGCGAAGGCCAAAAAGTGATTAAAATTATTCTTTTGGAGCAAGTATGGCGAAATTTCAAAACTCTAGACAACCAAGAGTTAGCCAATTATGTGAGTGACAATTATCTGCTACAACTCTCTCAGCAATTTAATTACGATGCACTTACTGAAGATTTAATAGCTTCTAAAAACAATGCTATTGGCGCCAAAGCTCAAGATTTTAAAATAGACGCTCTTATAGAAGGAAAGCCAACCAAAACCACTTTGCATGAGCTTAATATGGCAAACCAGTATTTATTGATATTTTGGAGCAGTACCTGCGGCCATTGCTTAGAAGAACTTCCAAAAGTAAAAGCACTCTTGGCTGACAATAAAGACATCACAGTTATTGCCATTGGTTTAGAAGATGATGCTAAAAACTGGAAAAAAGCCATAACCAACTATCCCGATTTTATCCATGTTTTGGGGCTGGAGAAATGGGATAATCCAATTTCTGATGCTTATGGCGTAGAGGCAACCCCTTCTTATTTTCTTTTAGATTCCGATAAAACAATTTTAGCGAAGCCTCATGATCATGCAGCTTTAGAAAAATTAATTAAGCGATAACCAATCCAGCTATCTTAAATGAAAAATTGTATACCTCACGCGCTGACCTTAAAGGGTGACATCGTAACACTGATCCCTTTAGAGCAGGCCCATAAAGACGCTTTAGGCTCAGCAGCAGAAGACGGAAAACTTTGGGAGTTATGGTTTACATCCGTGCCCTGTAAAAACACCATGGATGATTACATTGATCATGCTCTAGCAGACAAGTTAAGCGGTGAGGCTTTTCCGTTTTCAGTAATAGATAATGCTAGTGGTCGTATTATTGGTTGTACTCGATTTTACAATTTACAGCAATCCCACAGACGTTTAGAAATAGGATATACTTGGTATGCAAAGTCTCATCAGCGTTCTGGAGTAAATACGGAGTGTAAATTACTATTGTTGACCTATGCCTTTGAAACCTTACATTGTATTGCCGTTCAATTCATGACCGATTGGTTCAATACCACTTCTAAAAACGCTATAGCAAGACTTGGTGCCAAGAAGGATGGTATTTTAAGAAATCATCGCATCAACGAAGATGGGAGTTTTAGAGAGTCGGTTGTGTTTTCCATCATTTCCCAAGAATGGATTGGTGTTAAAAAAACGCTTCAGATGATGCTTTCCAGAAAACAGCTTCCTTAAGGCGCTATGCGATGTCTCCAAAAATTTTGAAGCTATTTTTAGGCAACCATTTCCGAAGAAAAAAAAGATATTTAAAAGAAGACGCCCATCTCAAATAAATGAGATGGACGTCTTTACGGAGACTAAATAACCAACCAAAATCTAGCTCCTAGTATGTTCTCGAGGGTTGTCTCTTTTTTCTGTTTTTTGCTTACGCTTCTTCATCTGTGGCTCTAAACTTGGAGAGCCTTTATCATTCTTGGCAGAGACTTCTTCAGTTCTTAAGAACTCAATATAACCTCTACCTGTAAATTCATAAACCGTGCCAGATGATGCATGGTATAACTCTATGCGTTGATCATTTATAACGCTCAACTCAAAAAATTCATTGTCGAAGAAATCATAATCTAATGTTAAGGTTTTTAAGTATTGGTTATTGTTCACATTTCCAACACCATACACACCGGTGTAATCCCAAAAAATAGTACTCGGGTTATTGCTATATGTGTCTTGCGAGCTTCTAAAGGTGCTATCATTTCCGACAGACAAAAACTGAAGGTAATTTTCATTATCAAACTCATTTATAGCGCCCAATTGGCTTGTATAGGTTTTCTCCCAAGCTTGATATTCTTGTAAGAAATAATGGATATTATCATAGAATACGAAGTCATAATCAAAATTGCTGCGCTGGTAACCATTTAGAAAATATGAGGTATCATTAAATGGGTTATAAAGCTCAATGGTATTGTTATCAATTTGGTAAACATCAAAAGATTGGTAGCCATCGATGTCATGGGTCACATCCAAAATCATGTCATAGGTATCATACACACCCACATCAATTCCAAACCCATTGCCTTGATTGCCAAATCCCACCAGATTATTGTTGGCATACAAGACGCCATTTCTAAATGAGAGCGTAAATGCAATCTGTAAAAAAGGGGTTTCACCATTTCCTAAAGTCTGATTCACATCCACATACCAAAGCTCGTAGGTATTCAATAATTGATTTAATGAGATGGAGGGCGCATTGTTATAATCGTTAACAATTACCTCATCTGTATAACAGGATGTCAATAATGTAGCCGCTAGGGCAAATCCGAAAAGTAGTTTAGTGGCTCTCATAATCGTGTGTTTTTGTGTTATGAAACCAAGGATTCAAAAGCTATGCCAAAAATTATAATATTCTGAATTTCAGATTATTGTTATTTTGAGCATCTCCATTAAGCGCCAAAATATCCTTGAAGCTTAATGCCTATTGTAGTAGCTAATATGATCTTAAAATGTTTTATTGATCAAATGATGAGCATCTAACCATTGCTCGCAGGCCAAAGGCCAGTACTGATTTGTATCGCCCCTACCCAAACCAAAGCCGTGACCTCCTTTTTCGTAAAGATGTAACTCAACAGGGACGTTGTGACTTTTTAATGCCATATAATACCGAATACTATTCTCTACTGGTACCGAGGAATCATCGGTAGCATGCACCAAAAAAGTTTTAGGCGTAGCATCTGTAACTTGCTTCTCATTGGAGTAGGCCATTACCTGTTCTTCGGAAGGATGGTCTCCTAATAAGTTAGTTTTAGATCCTTGATGCGTAATATCATCTTGCATGGAAATGACGGGATAAACTAAAATTGAAAAATTTGGTTGAGCACTCACCTCATCCTCGAGCTCGTAAACGATTGTATCGTATTGCGTAGAAAGTGTTGCCGCCAAATGGCCACCAGCAGAAAAACCCATTACTCCTATTTTAGCTGGATCTAATTTCATTTTCTCGGCATTGCGTCTCACGTAACGTACTGCTCTTTGCGCATCTTGTAATGGCCCTATGGTTTTGTCTTCCATAATGACATCACTTGGCAAGCAATACTTTAGCACAAAGGCTGTAATCCCAAGTTGATTTAACCACTGCGCTACTTTTGTACCTTCTTTATCTATTGCTAAATGATGATAACCGCCCCCAGGGAAAATGATCACTGTGGTGCCATTTGGTTTTTTTGGTTTATAAACGGTTAAGGTGGGCACTATAACTTTTTCGGCACGCAGTATTTGCCCGTTCTCAACGTTTAATTCTTCTTGATAACCGTCTGAGGTCACTTCTCCTGGAATTTCATTATCCCATATTTCTATGATGTTCTGCTGTGCTTGAAGATTCATAAATAACATGCCCATAAAGACATATATAAGTTTATTTTTATAGCTCATAATTTTAATTTGCAGCACTTGGCACTTTTTTTTCGTTCTCTAATAAATTTACAGATTTTATTATAATATTTTTGAACGCAAACAACTATTTCTAGCAGGATCTTTTCGTCCAGCTTTTATAGCAATAGTATCATCTGCATTATCAAAGACTATATACTTAATTAGCACAGTCACTGGACTATGACATCTACCCCATAATTATTTTTTAAGGTATCGATCAAAGCCTTCAACCTTATCTTTTAAAGCTGTTACTGCTAGTTTGGCAACTTCTGTAGCTCCTAAAACAGACAAGTGCGTGTCATCTTCTTTACCTTCGGGATAATAGGAAATTTCATTGGGTGTATAATGCAAATGCAGCTTTCTTGAGGCTTCTACGCCGTAAGATTCTTCTAACAATTCGGTTAAATATTGTAAATCAATTAAAGGCACCTCATAGTCTTGAGCTACCAATCTCACCTCTAACGGATAAGCGCCGTGTGTATCTACCAAAGTTGAATCTGTATTAAAAGTACGTCTTACTATTGATGTGAATAATACCGGGTTTGCACCTTTTTCTCTGGTTTGCTCAACAAACTTGATCAAGTTGTTTCGGTAGGCGGTATGCGCATTGGTATAGCGTTTGGGAGAGTTCTCTTTTTGATCGTTATGCCCAAACTGAATAAACACATAATCACCTTTATTTAATTTATGATATACCGCTTCCCATTTTTTCTCATCAATAAAGCTTCGTGTACTCCTGCCGTTGACCGCATGGTTTTCTAAAGCTATATTGTCATTTAAAAATTGAGGTAATAGCTGGCACCAACCACGTTCTGGGTTCTCATTAGGATCGGGCTTATCGGCCATTGTAGAGTCTCCAATTGTATAAAGCATCACGTTTTGATTGGACTCTTCCTCTGTCTCCGACTGTTTTTCTTGTTCTTGACACGATTGAAAAACAAGCACTAGCATTAAAAAAATAAGTTTATAATAGTTCATACCATTCTTTTTTTGAAGACTTCTTCGGGTTTCCTAAAATAGTTTTTATTGTATAGGATTTAGCTTCACTTTTTGTGAGTTGATGTGACCAATTCACACGCTCATTTGGTCGATAGCCTTCACCCGAATTATTAAACTCGGCGTAAAAGGTTGTTTTTTCAGCTTCAGGTTTAGACCAATTGTCCCAACCAACTGGCAGAATATGGTCTCCCAAATTACAATTTATAAACACCGTTTTTGCATAAATACGCCATGGCCTTCCTAAGTACATTTTAGTCACCTCGTCATTGGCGGTGAGATCACAATCTTTAAAAACATATCCAAAATCAGCCTCTTTTGGAGTTGAAGCGGCTGTAATAAAAGAATCCCTTTTGCTATGAATTTGACAATTTTCAAACAATGCGGTTGCATTTCCGAAGATAAAATCTGTAGTCCCTTCAATGTAACAGGCCTTGTAATATTGTTGTCCCTTTCCTGAGGCGTACAAGGTATCTTGATGACCCAGAAGGTTGCAATTAATCACAGCCACCTCAGTTGCATTTACAGCTAGAGCCACAGCTTGACCAACGTCTCCTGCCGAATTCTCTATGGTGAGATTCTTTAAAATTGTACGATCTGCATCTATTAAAACTGTTTGCGAATAAAACGTACTGTTTCTTCCTAAATCAATTTTATCAAAATAATCATCGTAGGTAATAATAGTATGTTCTTTACTCTCGCCTATTAAGGTGATGTTAGGATTCCATTCATGTACCTTTACTTTCTCGTAATAGATGCCATTTTTAATGGTGATGGTGATTCTATCATAAGGAAAGGCCTTTGAGTTATTTATGGCTTCTTGAATACTTACGTAATCTCCGCTTCCATCTTTTGCGACAACCACTTCAAACAAATTACCAAGTTGTTTCAAGTTCTTTGAGCTGTGCTTTTCTTTCCATTCAGGATACTTGTCTAATACTTTCTGCGGAAATGTTTTGTACCAAGCATATCCATTTCTTCGCTCTTCCCCTATTTCGGCAAGTGTTGCTTTTTTAATCCCGTCTCGATCACTAAAAAAAGGCGTATTGTCTTCCAAATCCATAAAACGGGCCCAAATGGCTGGCGCATTTTCATCTGCAACCATGATTTTACTTATGGTTTTGCCTTCGTCATTATAAACTCGGTCTTCTCGTAATCCTGTAATTTTAGTGTTCTCAAACCAAGCAACAGCCTTATGAACTGAGTTGATCACTGCAGTGGATGGATTCTCAATAGACATCAACAACAACACAATATTTGCAGATTCTGCTCCACTTAAGGATGGCAATTCATAGGCGCGTGCTTTTGCTGGCAATAAGGTGTTTTTGTCGTGCTGTGCGCACCAAGCGGTAAGCACACCATTTTGAACATATTGAGTGTTCAATATGCACTCAATGCCCTTTTGAAATGCAACATCTACTTTTTTTCTAACTGCTTCGGAAGGTTGAATTGAAAAATAACCGGTCTCGTCCTTAATATTTTTTAACACCTTGAGGATATTGACCATGGAATCATCGTTGTAGGTAATATGGGTATAATAGCCTTCTTTCAACGGATAAAATTGAGGCCAACCGCCATTGTCATATTGGGCTTCTAACAAATAATTCAATCCGTTTAAGAACGCCTCTTTGTAGCGTGGCTCGGGCTGTGCTCTGTATACTTTAGACAAAAAAATCATTTCGTGATAGGTGGCGCCATTATCGGTAGTCACGTCTTTTGAACTCGATTTTAAGGCCTTCAGTTTTTGCTTTTCTGCTTCGGAAAGCGGCTTTTGCATTTGAATGTTTTTAGGCCAACCACCAATATCTCGCTGGTATAGCAAAACGTTATCAGCAATCGTTTTGGCTTCTGCAGACGCAAACCAATCGTCTTCTTTTTTACTTGTAATCTCGTGCCAAGATTTATCGAGAATTTGCGCATCAAGCACAGAACCTGAAAGCAACAGCATCGTAATCAAAACTAATTTTATCTGTTTTATGTATCTCATTTTTGTTTTTTAATATACTTATACTTCCTATGCTTTATTCAATATTTAAGCTAGACAAAGGTATTTTTGTGTATTGTACATCTTCTTTATTAGTGGTGTAAGACACGTAAAGGTGCTGTTTCCAAACAAAGGATTTTGGATAGTGGTAGCCTGGCCTTTTATATTTTCCTTCATATTGCAGGGGTTGAATGTCATCGGTTTTCCGAAGCACAAAAGCCTCATCAAACCTACTTCCATTTAGACTAAGCGTAATCGCTAAAGGAGTGCGTTTTTTATCTTGAACTGGATTATTCACCAAAAACGCAACTCCGTTTGGTAGATTACCAGCGCTTTGTTTAGAGCGTGAGTCTGGCATATCGGTAATGACTGGGGTTGACCAGTTTTCACCATCATCTTCACTAACTGAAGCTAGACTATGATGGGAGCTTTTTTGATCTCTAAAAACCATAACCGCATTACCGTTCTCTTTTAAAAACCAACTTGGTTCAATCTCTCGTGATACGTCTTTTTTAATGGAGATATTTGAAAAATTGGCGCGTTTCCAGCCGCTCAATCCTTTTGGATCATCGGTATATATTGGAGCTACTACTAAACCAGGCTGAAAATGAGCTGCGCTTATAATACGCCCGTTAGGTAAGGTGTGCGGATCTTGCTCAAATACGCCTTGCATGGCCGATCCGTCAGACATGAGTACTGGTTTTTTTTCTGACCAATGTATGCCATCGGTGCTTGTTTTATAATAAGCAAACCCTCCTTCTGGCAAAACTTTTGATGGCCACGTATTGATGTACGCCACAAGGCTATCTCCAGAGACCCACCAACCGCCTGAGGTTGAAATGCCATCTTCTAAACTGCTCGATAAAATCATTGGTGACGACCAGTGTTTACCGTCAGTACTGCTGCTGTAAGCGACCCAAGTATCTTCTGAATCTTCATCTTTCGCCGAGCTTTGCCATTGACAGTACAATTGATCTTTAAAAGCTATCATTACAGCACCGTTACTAAATTGATCTGTACTGTCAGTTGGTTTAAATATTGTAAACGTTTCTAAACCCTTAGGAGTTTTCATCCCCAAATCATTCTTTTGGTTCTGATCAAACATACTTGTTTTCACTTCAAAAGGAATCCTAGACGCTTTTTCTTCTTTACAAGAGGTAAACAGTAACGCAGTGATTCCTAAAATGGTTATAAAAATGTTGCTGTTTCTCATTTTGTAAACCTTATCCAATCAATATCTAAACTTCCAGAATCGTTTGTGACGCCTTCACGAAGTGCTAAAAACCCAATTTTGGATCCAATCCATTTACCTTCTCTTGCTGTGAATGGGTCTCCTATAGGTTTAAAATTGGTATTGTCGAGACTATATAAAAAGTTGCACATACCGCCCTTACCAACATTAACTCTTAAATACACGGTATTGGTTGCTATTTGGGTTTTACCAATAACTGTTTCTTCTCCATTCTTATCTGCATTTTTACAGACCACTTGAGAAAGATAGAGTTGGCCATTCTCTTGCTGAAACTTGAGATAGCTATAGTCTAATCCCATAATTAAAAAGCCTACTTGTTCTTTATCAAAACGCGCATTAAAGGTCATTTTTGTAGTAGCTGTAAATGTTTCCGAAGGAAATTTTTGAAGCAGTAGGTTTGAGACAGGATATAAGTTTTTAGCCGCTTCTGGAATTGGCCTGCAATACATGGTAAAGTGCCCCATAGTTGTTGGAAATCCATAATAAACTTCAGGATTTGCCTGCCATTGCCATTGTAGCCCTAATTTGGGTTGATTAAATTCATCAGAATCTGGCGGTGTTTTTAAAGGATAACGCTTACCGACATTTGGCTTTTTATAGGTAGCAACGGGCTCTCCAATACCATCTTTATTTTGATCGACACCGATTACTGGCCAGTTAGCCTCCCAGGTCATGGGTTGCATGTGCACAATGCGCCCATAAGCACCTTTATCTTGAAAATGTAAAAACCAGTCTTCTCCCGTTTGCGTGGTTACCCAAGCCCCTTGATGCGGCCCATTAATGGCGGTGTTCCCTTGGTGAAGTACTTTCTTAGTTTCGTATGGTCCGTAAACAGACTTTGATCTTAAAATGGTTTGCCATCCTGTGGCGACACCTCCTGCTGGGGCAAAAATATAATAGTAGCCGTTGCGCTTGTAAAACTTTGGTCCTTCTATAGTAGATTCGTTTTGATGACCGTCAATAATCATGACCTCATCATTGTTGGTTGCTGTAGCCTCTGCATTCATGGTGCAAATGACCAATAGACTTTTTATGCCTGCGCGGCTTCCTGCATATGCGTAAGCCAAATAGGTTACACCGTCCTCATCCCAAAGTGGAGTTGGATCTATTAAACCTTTGCCGCTTTTAATTAAAACTGGGTGAGACCAAGTGCCCATAGGATCTTTGGTTTTGGTCATATAAATCCCGAAGTCTGGATCTGGATAAAAAATATAGAACTCCTTATTATGATACCTTATGCAAGGTGCCCAAACCCCCTTACCATGCTGCGGTAAGTTAAACACATCTAAAGGCACTTGCTCTGGTAATGCGTAATTGACCAATTCCCAATTTACCAAATCCTTAGAATGAAGGATGGGTAAACCTGGCGCCGTGTTAAATGAGGATGCGGTCATGTAATAATCATCTCCTACTCTTATGACGTCTGGGTCTGAAAAATCAGAATGCAAAATGGGGTTGGTATAAGTGCCGTCTCCATTATCTGAAACCCAAACTTCTGAAATGGGCTTGTCTTGAGCCCATAGCCCTACTGCGTAAAATGCTATTAAAACAAAAAATGCTTTTCTCATAAATCAACTATTCTTTTTTCTTTGTGGCTTTGGCCTGCAGCTTCAATAATCTTTATAACATTTGTTGCTTCTTTTGCTGAAACAGGTACTTCTTTATCACATCTTATGGCATCATAAACCCCGTTATAGAAGAACATATAATCTCCTTTTTCTGAAGCAATTAATTCTTTATATGCATGGCCATCTTTCATAAAATGTAACAAACCGCGCTCGGTTTCCGGTTCTATGCCCCAGTTTTTGCTATTAGGCTTTAATTCTTTTTGGAGTTCAACTTCTTGGATATCAGATTTCGATTTGATGAAAGACCCATTTGTTCCGTGAAGTGTATAAGCCGGTAAAGCCTCGCGAACAAAATAGCTTGATTTTAAAATGACGTAATGCGATTTGTAAAAGAGTTTGACATCAAAATAATCAGTCACCTTAGACTGGTCTCTAAAGTGATTTAGACTCGCAAAAACGCTTTTGGGCATTCCGAATAATTGTAGCGCTTGGTCAATGATATGCGATCCTAAATCGTATAAACTTCCTACGCCTTCGGTAGGAGTTTCTTTATGGTTTTTATAGCTGAGTTGGGTGTCATATCTATCATAGTGAAACTCTGCCTCAACAAGGTCTCCCAACCTACCATCTTCAAGTATTTTTTTAACTGTTTTAAAGTCACTATCCCAACGCCTGTTGTGGTAAACGGCAAGTTTTACCTTGTGTTTTTTGGCTAGAGCTGATAGCTCTTCAGCCTCAGCAATCGTTACTGTAAATGGTTTTTCTACAACCACATGTTTTCCAGCCGTGATGCACTTTTTTGTAATTTCAAAATGGGTGGCGTTTGGCGTATTGACAATCACTAATTCTATGCGATTATCATTAAGCAAGTCTTCTAAAGACCTGAATGTTTTAATGTTTGGGTACTTGCCTTCGGCTATAGTTTTGCTGCGTTCCAACACTGCGTATAAATTGAAGTTCGGGTTGACGTCAATAAATGGCGCGTGGAACAAATGTCCGCTCATTCCAAAAGAGCACAAGGCTGTTTGTATTGGAGTGCTTTTCATATTATTTATCAAGTTCTAAAGCTGCCATGATAAATGGGCCCGTTCCTTTAGGGTCGTTTGATCTCACGATCTCACCAATATAGTATTCAAAAGTACCATCCCGGTAGGGATCGCCTCCCAAGCCTGCGACACCACAGCATTTATTGAGGTTGACAACGCCATTATCTTCAACAGTAATAAAGTTCTTAAGTATGCCTTCAAAAGCTTTATTAGCATGATCCAGATAGGTTTCTGATAAATATCCCTTATTGACCCCTTTAGCTAGAGTATAGGTGAACATACTCGTTCCCGTTGCTTCTAGATAATTTCCTTCTTTCTCAGGCATGTTCAACACTTGATACCAAGTTCCGGTCGCTTCATCTTGATACTTCACAATGGCTTCTGCATATTGCTTTAAATAATTAAGAATACGTTCTCTTCCAGGGTGGCTCTCTGGTAAATCATCAAGCACATCTACTAAGGCCATACCGTACCAACCCATGCCGCGAGACCAAAAATTTTGGGATAGTCCTGTTGTTTTATCTGCCCATTTTTGCGCCTTACTCTCATCCCATCCATGAAAATACAGCCCTGTCTTTGGGTCGCGACTGTATTTTTCTATCAAGTCAAACTGTAGCACGATCTTATCATACATTTTGGTAGTCTCTTCATCTTGCATGTAGGTCTTTGCATATTTAGCATGGAAAGGTTCTGCCATGTAAACCCCATCGAGCCACATTTGGGACGGATATACTTTTTTGTGCCAATACCCACCTTCTGAAGTTGTTGGTTGCCCCATTAATTGGGCATGAAGTGTATCCATTGCTTTTCTAAATCTCGGCTCTTGTTTCTTTTCATTCAAATAGAAAATGGCATCACCAGATTTAATCATATCTAAATTATAGTTTGAAAACTTATAGGTTTCTATAGAGCCATCTTCATTGATCATTCTATTTGCATAATCATAGATATAATCAAATAAGGTATCGTTTTTTGTTTGCTCGTAGACCTTTGACATGGCCTGCAATACCAAACCGTTTGTATAACTCCATCTCGGTTTATCTCTAAAATCTAATAAGGTTGGGTCTGGAAAGCGTTTAATTTCTGACAAAGCCATGCGCTCAGACCATTTTAAATCTTCTGAAATTTCCAATTCCTGTACTGGAGCCTCCGTTTCTGCTGGCGTCTTCTCTTCTTTACAACTTGTAAGAAAACCCAATGCTATTATGGCTAATACCGCTATATTTTTCATCTTAATTCTTTATTTTTTCTCGTATGTTTTTAACACTAAATATTTCAGTTCGGTATCCCCGGCATTACTTATGCCATGCATGCTATTTGAAGGGCAGTACAAACTGGTGTTCTTTTCGACAATAACCTTTTCTCCATTTAAATAAAATTCCGCCGTACCCTCCAAAATGTAGAAAAATTCATCTTCGGGATGTTGGTGTGGTGCATGGGTAGACTTTCCTGGCGCAACAGCACTCATTTTGATAGTTCTTCCGTCTAAAAAATCTTTATCTGCAAACCAATACTGATAGCCTACTTTTGTTGGTACTATTTTTTCTTCGGAAAAGGAATTGACGCAACTTTCTATGGTGTAATCTTTTTCTTGAGCAGATAGATGATCTCCTACAGAAAAAGCGACACCAACACATAGGGCTAGTGACCACATGCTGTTTGGAAAGCCTCTCATTAATTAAAGTGCATTATTATCATTGAGTTCCTTTAATTTTTCATCTAAGTAAGATAAAAAATCTGCTTCGTTTGTAATACCATTAAGCTCTTGTTCCCAAGCTCCTAAAAAGTAGAAGTCAATGGGCTCTGTAGTAGGCTTGAATTCCACTAAATAATCAAACTCTCCTTTTTTAACCTCTGCAGCGGTTTCAACTTCATAAAATACGGCCATTCCCAATTTATCTGGCACTAATGTTTGCACGCCATAAGTTGCAATGTATCCCCATTTCTTGTTGTCGCTCTCTTTTTTTGTATAAGAAACGTCATGGTTTATAATACCAGTGACAATACCATCAATTGCTTTTGAAGCCTGAATGGTATGCTTGGTTACTCTTTGATCTGGTTTTATACTTAAGGTAGATTCTAAATCAATAGTCTCATTACCCGTTTTCCAGCCGTTATAATTCACGACCACTTTTGATGCTTCTTCTGTATTTTCAACAGAAGCGAACGTAGAATCCACCTCTTTGAAATGCACTAAAGAGTTATCTACCAAACGTCCAATCGACCCAATGCCGAGGCCTTTACCAACCTTAAGAATGTCTTGACCCCAGGATTCAGACTCATGGTAAGAATCGAAGCCGTCTTGACCAACTCCTGCGAGCACTAGAGAATCTGTCTTTTTTCCGAAGATATCAATCGCATTTCTCCAGTCTAAGTAAAGCCGATAGCCTACTTTGTTACTTTCCCAACCGGGACCCTCGTAACGAATGTACCACGAATGATCGGTATGATTATCTGGAACTTTTAAGTGGTCTACGTTTTCAAATGACGTCCCGCCATCATATTCTTCATGCCCTCTACTGCCATCTACCCATTGACCTCCCTTGGCAATTGAGAGTTCTGCATAGGTTTTTGGAGTTGAAACAACCTCCTCTTCAATGATAACGTCTTCCTTAGGCGCCTCTTTTTTATCGTTTTTACAAGCGATTAAACTTATTAAGCAAAGCGCTGTTACTATAGGTGTTATAGTTTTCATAGTTATTGATTTTTAAGCGTTTTATCTAAAAATTGTGTAATGTATTCTAATGTGGTATTGAAATAAGGGTGAAATAACCAAAAGGTATGTGGACTATTTGGAAAGGTTTCAACCCGAGAATAAATGGAATAGGCATCCATAATTTTAATCATATCGTCTCTACCAGCATGAAATCTATTGTACTGACTATTGATGAATAAAATTGGAGGTGTATGCTTATTCGTATGCGTTAATGCTGAAGCTTGCTGCCAATTTTCAGGGTTTTCATCATAGGTTCCTCCCAACCACCAACTTGCCATTTTACCTTCACTGGATTCTGGATGCTTAAAAGCTAAAACACCATCTAAATTAATAATGGCTTGTACTGAAGATGATATACCATCGCCCGAACGTTCCTCAAATTTTGAATTGTTGTTGGTTGCGCCGACCAATGTTGCCATTTGTGCTCCAGATGAAGCTCCCAAAACAGCGACCTTAGAGGTATCTACATGAAATTGTTTGGCATTAGCCTTAATGTATTTGATGGCTTGTTTGACATCATAGATCCCATTGGGATAAATGGCTTCATCAGATAATCTATATTCTACCGTAAAACAAGAATACCCCTTATTGGCAATGTATTGCGCCAAAGGCTTCATGTGGGATTTATCACCAGACTTCCATCCGCCACCATGTACCATGATTACAGCTGGATTAGCTGCTGTAGAATTTATAAAAGCGTCGAGACAGA
This sequence comes from Sediminibacter sp. Hel_I_10, assembly GCF_000688335.1. NCBI lineage: Bacteria > Pseudomonadati > Bacteroidota > Flavobacteriia > Flavobacteriales > Flavobacteriaceae > Sediminibacter > Sediminibacter sp. Hel_I_10. The sequence continues at coordinate 2,361,019 of NZ_JHZX01000001.1, read as the reverse complement.
GGCTTCTGCTTTTTAATGTTTTATAAGCAAGATTCTCAATCTCCGTTACATTTTCAAATTGTTTTGATTTGACGATTTCAATTTGAGGAAATTCCTTTTTATACTTTTTATAAGAACTATTTACAGTATAAGAGGTGTCCTTTTTAATGTTTTGCATAGCATAAGTTGCCATTACAAACAGCAAAAAGAACCCCAAACATATGCTATTTTTTAATCTCATTATTATTACAATTTATCTAACAAATAAGCCTGACGGCTACATCAGGCTTATTTAAGAATTAAGCTATATAAACCAATTTAAACAAAATTCCACATGACATGTTTTCTTTTAAAGCTTCTGGATTATTGCTCGTTTTTTAGCGGGCTCTCTACAAGAGAACCGTTAATGTATGTATCAATGAGATTTAGGTTAGACACATTTTCTAGAGAGAAAGCTGTTTCTACTTTTTCTATAGTTACATTTTTTAAGGTGACATCAGTAATTGGAGATTGCTCATAGCCTTTTGCCAAAATTCCAAACTTTCCACCATTTTTAACCGTTATGTTTTCTAACCAAATATTTTTGATCTCAGGGATGAACTCACCTGTTTGATCGGTATAAGTAGCATAAAACATATTCAATTTTAGAACCGCTTCCTTAACTTGACCAACCTCAACATTTCTTACATATACGCCATCAATCACACCACCACGTCTTGAATTTGTTTTCAAACGGATGGCTCTATCTAAGTTCGGACTATCCATTTTACAATCTTCTACATACACATTGTTGACACCCGCAGACATTTCGCTGCCAATAACGACACCTCCATGACCATCAATCATTTTGCAGTTTTTAACCACAACATTTTCTGTTTTGATGCCTACTCTTCTTCCCTCGGCATCTCTTCCTGCTTTAATGGCGATACAATCATCACCAGTATTGAATGTACAATTCTTAATAATCACATTCTTAGAATATTCTGGATCACAACCATCGTTATTTGGTCCATGACTTTCAACCGTAACACCATCTACGGTAACATTATTGGATTTAAATGGATGAATGATCCAAAATGGGGAGTTGGTGATTTTAACCCCCTCTAACAATACATTCTCACATTCATAAAACTCAATAAAATTAGGACGAAGATAGAATCCATCGCCAAAAACACGTTCATCTAAAGGGGTTCCGTTTTGTCCCATGTCCATCAATCTAGGCAAATTCAAACTATCCTTTTGTTGTGGCATTCCTTTTTCCCATCCGTATTCTTCCTTTCCACACCATTTCCACCAGTTCTCAATTCCGGCTTGACCATTTAAGGTGCCTTTACCTGTAACGGCCACATTATTCTTATTGCTAGCATAAATTAACGGAGAGTAGTTCATCAATTCAACGCCTTCATAAGATGTTGGAACTAACGGATAATAATCTTGAGGATTGGTGCTAAATAAAATTTCTGCACCTTCTTCTAAATGAAGATTGATATTATCATCTAAATGAATAGCGCCTGTAAGGTATTTGCCCTTAGGCACCAACACTACTCCGCCACCATTTTCGACACAAGCCGCTATTGCTTCTTTAAAAGCCATGGTATTATTAGCAGCACCATTTGGATTTGCTCCAAAATCCATAATATTGAAGGTTGCATCTGGAAACGTTGGCGCAACGACACTTTCCACCACTTTATCCATAGCAGACCAAGGATCATTTTCTACAATGCCCTCTATTTGAACCTCGGTATCTTTTTTGGATTTTTCATCCTTACACCCTATAAAAGCGAGTAAAGCACAGAAAAGAAATATTTGAGAAATACTCAAAATTTGAGTTATATATTTTTTGATATTACAATAAGAGATCTCTAGTTTCATGTTATGTAAGTATAAATGCAAAATGTAATCGATTACCAAATCTAAAAAATTATACAACAGTACACAAACTTTATTCTCTTTTAAATGAATTTAATCTTGTAAAAAACTATCTTTATGTAATCGATTACAAAAACAATTAATTAAATGAAAAATGTTATCATAGTAGCCTGTGTATTTTTGGGATCTCTAAAATTAGCTTTTTCCCAAACGGTTTCAATCACTGAAGTGGTTGGATGGACGGAGACCGCTTACATCAAATGGCAACCTCTCCCTGAAGCAGACAGTTATAATGTGTATTACACTGGCGCTGGCATTACCGACCAAATTATAGATACGCAACTTATAAGAAGTTACGGTGATTATTACCGTGCCGATATTTTGGGTCTGGCAGCAGGTGACTACACCTTTAAGATTGTTCCCATAATTACAGCTTCTGAAGGAGATGAAACGGTTTCCAATGCCGTGACTGTATTGTCTCATGACAGAAATGGATTTGCACATCATGATGGTCATATTCCAGGGGCATATAATCTGGATGGCACACTTAAAACTGATGCCGTAGTCTTATACATTACGGAAAATTCAAAAAACACCATATCTCTTGATGTATTAGGAGCTACAACAAATCCATGTGTTGGGTTGCAAACTATTTTAGATGGTTTCAAAAAAGGAGATGATGACAGGCCTTTATCGGTAAGACTTATTGGCAACATCACCGATCTGGATTATATGCTCAATGGTGATCTTGTTATTGAAAATGAAAACAATGTAAATGGCTCTATAACTTTTGAGGGCGTAGGTGATGATGCTCTTGCAAATGGTTGGGGACTTCGCATTAAAAAAGGGACCAATATAGAAGTGCGTAATCTGGGCTTTATGCTCACCAACGCTAACGAAGGTGACAACTTAGGCTTACAACAGGACAATGCTCACGTTTGGATTCATAATTGCGACATGTTTTATGGCGCAGCTGGTGGTGATGCAGATCAAGCAAAAGGGGATGGTGCCTTAGATTGTAAAAAATCAACTTACGTAACTATGTCTTACAACCATTTTTGGGATACTGGAAAAAGCAATCTCTTGGGTTTAAGTGAAAACACTACTACCGATCTGTATGTTACATATCATCACAATTGGTATGATCATTCAGATTCAAGACATCCGCGTGTACGATTCTATTCTGCCCATATCTACAATAATTACTTTGATGGTAATGCAAAATACGGATCTGGATCTACAAATGGCTCTTCTCTATTTGTTGAAGGTAACTATTTTAGAAATTGCAAATATCCCATGCTCATCTCTCAACAAGGTACAGATGTTTACAATGGCTCTCAAGGCACATTCTCTGGAGAAGACGGTGGTATTATAAAAGCCTTTGATAATTATATCACAGGCGAAACCCTTTTCATCCCCTATAATTCAACTTCAGCTGCAGAACAATTTGATGCTTATTTGGCTTCTACTCGATCTGAAAATTTAGATGCTTCTATTAACTCATATCAAGGCGGAAACGTTTACAATAATTTTGACACTGACGACAATTTATACATTAACACCCTAATCATTGATAGCCCTACTGAGGCTAAAGACAATGTAATGACCTACTCTGGGAGAGTATCAGGCGGAGATATTGATTGGACTTTTGACAATAGTATAGACGATACAGATTATGGCGTTAACGTTGGATTATTAGAAGTTTTATCCTCATATACATCAAGCTTAGTGTTTGTACAGGGAGAATCAAATGGTTCTGGAACAACACAAACACTCGACATACCAGACAATAACGAACAGTATGTTAATGAAGGAGACGCGATTTCTGAAATGACATTTACATGGGGTGGAGACGCTACAACTGCAACCGTCTCCGGATTGCCATCATCAGGAATTTCTTATATTACAGATACTAATGCAAAAACCGTCGTGGTTTCAGGAATACCAACCTCTAACGTGACGTTTACTGTTACTACCGTTGGTGATACTGGAACTTCGGTCTCTGGCTCGGGAAGTATTTTTATTAATGGCTTAGCAACAGGCGATGAAATTCACAATTTTACCACGTCGGCATTAGAAAGTAATTTCTATACATTTACCAATGCAAATATCAACTCTAACCCTGGATCTACGACCTATAACGGTCTCACGTTGACAGAACGTTTAAAAATTGAGTCTACAACAAATATTGCATATACATCAACAGCCCCATCAACGCTAACGCTAGTGTTCGACCCAACATTTAATGGAACTATAAAATTAGATAATGTGCCCTATGATGCAACCGCTGGTGTACTAACCATAGACAATGTCTCTATTGGCACTCATAATATCACGAAAGGAAATGTAGCCAACGTTTATTATATGGAAACGGCATATGCGTCATTGGGGATTAATGGAAATTCTACTGTTCAAAAAATCATTATGCATCCCAATCCTGTGAAGGATATTCTATACCTATCACTACCCAATCAGCAGATTGAAAACATCTACATTTATACTATAAAAGGTGAACTCATTAAATCTTTTAAAGGCTATTCAACACCGCTGGATTTAAGCAGTCTAGGTAGCGGGAGTTATTTGATAGAAGTTAAAACAGATTTAGGTAGTATATCGCGAAAGCTATTGAAATTGTAGTTCGGTTGATTATTGTAGTGAGTTGTTCTCTATCAAAATAATCACAAAAAAAAGCAGTGTAAACACACTGCTTTTTTTGTTTTCGTCGCCTCCTTATTCTTTTGTTCAGTAAGAATTAAAGACTACGGTACTCTATTGCACTAACAATTTTACTGAATTTTCTCCTTCAGAAGTGGTGATAGTAGCAAAATACAATCCTGAATTGAAACTAAAATCAAGGTCATTATTGGTATGAACTGTTTTTACCAAGGCACCTGTTATACTATAGATGCTAACCTTAGTCTTTGAAGTTACGTTAGAAATGTATATTCTATCATTAATTGCTTTCACACTAGTTTCAAAAGCTAATATAGAATCACTAACACCTAGTGTTGCAGCTCCTGCGCCTGTGACTTCTATTTTATAAAGATTGAAAGAATTAGAATCATAGATGTAAATATTTCCACCAGTACCAGTATAACTAGCGGTTATGGTTTCTGGATCGCTATTACCAACAGCTTGAAAAGAATTCAATAAAGTAGTACCATCTGAGATATAAAGAATACGTTCGGTATCATCCCCACTACCAGATCGGAACCAAACCTTTACCTCAACTGGTCCAGACACAGGGAAATACGCATAGCTATAACTTGGTAGGAAATCAACCGGATTTGACCCTCCGTTAAATTTAAAACGGTTAATGGCGGCATATTCATCAGCAGTTCCAGCATCCCAAGTAGCTCCACCAGAATTTTCAATTTGACCAAATTTATCGCCGCTACTATCTCCAACCATAAATAGATTGTCTTTTTCCGTGGTGACCCCTTCAGCTGCGTTAAAAGCAACTACTGGCCAAAGTGCAATTTGTTCTGGACTTGTATAAGTCGCATCACCACCAAAATCCCAAACTTTAGTTTGAGCCTGTACAGTTGCTACAAAAAGCAACATTGGTAAAATCAATAAAAGTAATTTTGTTTTCATAATTAACGTTTTTAAAATTAGACAATAAGAAGAGGCCACCTCTTCTGGTGACCTCTTGTTTTTTTTAATTAATGAACCAATAGTTTAACCACTTTGATTCCATCTTTAGAATTTAGTTTAATAATCCAAATACCATCAGCGATATCAAAAGAAGCGTCAGCACTCAAATCAAGTTCTTTCACTAAAGCACCGGTTATACTATAGACTTTAATTGATGTATTTGAAAGCACGTTGGATACATGAACTTGTTGATCATATGCTTTCACAACCACTGAAGATTCAAAATCTGAAGGATAATTTACGGATAGTACGGCTTGAAACGGATCCCAATCATCATTACCCTTCGTGAAATTAAACGTATTTATTTCAGTACCATCTGTAAGCGTTGGCGAAGTCAATACGGTGGACCATGGCGCACGAACAGCAGCATTATCAACACCTATAGCATTTTCGATCGTCCCATACTCGTACATCATCGTTGATTCTCCACCCAACGAACTTGTCCAACCTACTGGAGATATCAATGATAATCCTTCTGATCCTGGATAAGTGCTTTCATCTATTGTGGTATTATAGAATACCACTTCACTTGTGTTAGGCTCCCACGGACGGCCAAAATAGCCAGGTTTAGATCCAAATGTCGAAGCTGTTTCTAAACCTACAATAGGTGATTTTACATGACACTCAAACATCAAATAGCCTCTTCCGCTTGATTGTTTTGCAGCAGTAATATAAGCCGCATCACTACTGAAATCACTGGTGTTTAATACTAAATCCGACTCATAAAACACAGCGGTCATTTCTCCGAAAATATAGTCTACTGCACCCATCATGACGCCTTTATAAGCAGCAAACCTTACACCTTGCCCACCATAGAACGAATCTTGACGACCAATAACTCTACATTCATCTAAAAACACACGATCTGCTCCACTGGCCAAACCTAAAGCTGCAGCTTGCGTGACATAGCCTTGAGATCTATCCTGCACAGAAGTATTGCCATAATCACTTGGCCTAACTGGCTCACTAAGTGCTTTTGCTTGAACAACATCCTGAGATTCTTTAGAAGAAATATATTGATTGAATGAATTTTCTATAATAATATCTTCCATGGTAAAATCAATAGCTTTTACCACTATAGTTGCATTCCAATATGATGAACCACCACCTGTGCCCTCTTGGTTGATATACTCTGTATAACCATTAGCTGTATTAACTGCTAATGCTTCTGCACTCCATTTGTTATTGGTGCCTTGACTATAGAAATTATACTTCTGCCCATAATACGATGTAATTCTTACGGCATTAGGATCTATATCCACACCTTGATTGAGTAGAGCGATACTTGGTGTTGAAGACGCATTTTTTAAAGTAATATTGTTACTTTCTATCACCAACATTTCTTCATAATTCCCTGGATCTATAACCACTGACACAGGCTCATCATTAGGGCGGTCCATTCTCGAAATCGCATCTAAAGCCTCATTAATGGTTTGATAATCTTTGTCAACACCAACAGTGATAATTGGGCTGTACGGAACGATACTTACAACTTTGAACGACACAAAATAAGATGTGGATATCACAGAAATAGTAACCATACCCTCTGAGGTTCCTGTATAGACATATTCTGAAACCACATTTGTACCTGTACTGTTAGAGGTATTGGAAACAGTTGCTTCGCCTTCTACAGAATATTCCGAAGCATAGTAATCTGTAATGATGACCTTATCTCCAACTTGCACAGGAATAGCAACAGTTGATCCTGAACCACAATTTAAATCTCCATTTGCTCCTCTTACATTTACGCTTCCGGTAAATATCAGACCTTCATAAGCAGTGGCTGCGTTAATAATCCTGTCATTAAACAACCATTCGGTAATAGGATTATAAGCGATATCCTTAGAAGTATTGGCCCCATTGACCGTAAGATTAGAGGTTAATTCTTGTTTTAAAGGATACAAATCTAGACCACTACTTTCAACCGTATAAGTACCATCTCTAAGTGCCACATTGGAAATATCTGAAAAGGTATAAGTATATCCTTCTTCATTCAAATTGATAAATCTAAGTGCCAATGCATCCTGTTGTGCCTCATTCAACCCTGTGGTATTTATAACCACATCATATAATGGTTTTGGAATAAAAACTAAATCCTGAGTTTCTAACGCTACACCAATAGTTACGGTGTTTGTTGGAATTTCATAATCGTTAACTCCTGTAGCCGTAATGGTATATGCAACACCTGGCTCTAAGTCTACGCTATAGGTCGAATTGTCAAAATCAATTGAGACAATTGGCACATAAACACTACTGACTGAAGGGTCTGGCGTATACGCCAGACCAAGACCGGATAAATTATCTAAACCAGTGATATTACCGCTTAGGTTATAAATTTCTACTGCGGATATAACAATGTTATAATTTGATGTAGTCTCCTCTACTGTGAGTGTTGTGCCATTGTTTATAATAAACCCATTAGCATCAATTAAACTAAGATTATACAGATATCCAGCAGGCACTTCAATACTATAAGCACCGTTCTCTACTGCAGCTGTAAAAACCTTTCCTGCTTCATTCGTAAATCCAATAGCATAACCATTTGAAATACCAGTGGCACTAGTTTCATCTACAAGTCCTGAAAGCGATACATATGTGGCATCTTTTCTTTCTATTCTATAGTAACTAGGCTTATCAATTTCATCATAAATATGATAAACACCTGCCTGTTGTGCTACAAAATTGAGTTCTTGCAGCGTACTACCTACAGCTATTTGGTTTTCTTGTGTTTCTACCTCACTACTATTTTCAAAATGAATATTTCCTGTACCAGATTGCGTTAGCATGTAAACTTTGACTTCGTCATCTGCGTTTAATGTGAGGCTCATATACCTACTCGTTGCTCCACCTGCATTGACATAAAGCCTGCCTGAATAGTCAGAAACGCCACTTAGATTTTCATCATAACGCGTTAAATTTGTATTGGCTGTTCTCAAACGATCATTAGATCCTCCAACCCAAGTTAATAGACCCGCTGTCCATGTAGCAGGCATAATGTTTCCTGAAGTACCCGGAGCAATTGCTTCATCATACCATCCATTAATCTCGGTTTCAGTCAACCTATTATTATAAGTATCTGCATCTAATTGTTCAGCACCAAAATCCCAGACATCGACCAGACCGTTAGATACCGTCTCTTCATCATTAGTAATGCTCATTCCATGAATATAATTAGAACCAGTAGTTGCCAAAGTTGCCGTAATTGTGCTGGCTGGCCCGATATAGTCAAAACTAAAAACGGTGCCATCTGTACCGCCATTAATTTCAGAATCAATAACACCTATAACGTTTTCGTTACTATCTTTAAAAGTTAGAGTACCGCCGTCTGCACTATATTGACAGGTCGTAAATGATATCGTTGCATTTCCTGCAACTGCAATTTCAAAAAAGTTGCCATTTTTAAAGTCGACTCCATGGCTACCGTCATTAAAATAAAATTGAGAACCTTCTCCCTTATCCATATATACAACTCCATCAGCAGTAGAGAAACTGTCGTAAGTCGTTTCATCTTGAGGAAACACTGTACCATCAGCAAAATCATAAGCATAGGTTTCTCCAGGATTTACTTCTGGGTCGTTGGCAATGTTAACGCCATGAATATAATTGGAACCCGAAGTAGTTAGAGTCGCAGTTATGATAGCCGAATCACCTACATAGTTAAAACTAAAAGGTGTACCATCAACGCCGCCATTGACCTCCGCATCTATTACTCCCAAAACGGAGTTATTAGCATCTGTAAATGTCAACACGCCTCCATCTGCACTATATTGGCAGGTAGTAAAAGTAATAGTTGCGTTTCCTGCAACCATAATTTCAAAATAATTACCATCTTTAAAATCAACACCATGTGTAGCATCGTTAAAGTAAAATTGAGAGCCTTCTCCCTTATTCATACTTAAAAACCCGTCAGGTGTTTCAAAATCATCGTATGTTGTTGAGTTTTGCGGAAAAACAGATCCATCAGCGAAATCATAGGAATAGGTTACGCCCGATGTTTGAGCTTTTATGCTAAAACAAGAGAGCAGCATAAAAATGAATGTGAAATAATAATTTTTTTTCATAATTAACAATTGATTTTGGTTATTGGTACTTGACTTTACCTGGCAAAAGACTAAACATGAATCAAAATGAATTCAACCTATAATCTCATCATAATGCGAGAAACTATGCAATCGATTACGTAATGGTTCCACATTATTTTAAGCTGTAATAGTTAAATTAACCAATCCTAAGGCTTACTTCTTTATTACCCGAATAGTTCTATATGTATTCTCAAAAAGAAGCTTTACAAAATAGACCCCTTGAGAAAAATGCTCCAAATTTATGGATACCTCTTCATTAGCTTCATACTCTATAACATTAGAGAATATCTTCTGACCACTAATTGAATAAATAGATATTGAAAGGTCACTAACATTTCCTGATGGAAATTTAAAACTCATGCTATTTTCAATTAGCGTTGGGTAAATGTCTATAGCCGAAAGCTCAAATGAATTAGAATTAAGGTTATCGCAACTAGACGATACTGCTCCTGTACTTGAAACCTGCAATGTTGCACCCGCTCCACATTCTGTATCCCCAATAATGGAGGCGACTTCCGCGACTGGCAAAACACTATAATCATATGTTGGCGCATCTACTGAACCCAAGTTAGAGACTCCGTTAATACAATTCTCAAATTCTAAGGACACCGTACCTCCATAACTTTGATAAACGGTACCAATATTTGCGAAATCTGAATTCTCGACATAACTGGAAAGGGAATTGATTCCTCCACTAAAGCCTAATGCTCGAGAGCTGGAGACATTCGTGTTATAATAACAGTTCAGAATATGAAGTTCGGCATTTCTTGCACGTGGCATTCTTTCTTTACAACCATCTGCCCAATAACAGTTTTGAAAAGTCACGCTGTAATGTCCATCTGGTGGGGATTGAGAATCACTTGAACCAACCAAATTAGAGTATCGATGATCATTAGAGCCGCCAGGACCTCCAGCAACTGGTGGTTTTAAGTAAGTGAATTTGCACCAAGAAACGGTAACGTTATCTGAATTCCCCTTGATATCAAAATTTCCATCTACGCCATCTTGAAACTCACAATGGTCTACCCATAGATTAGTGCACCCGTCGGCTGTTAAATTATCTCGCCCATCAGTATCATAAGCACCAGGACCCTCAAATATTAGATTTCGTATGATAATGTTATTCGAGCCGTTTTGAAGATTTAAAATCCCTGATCCAGATTGGGTCTGTGTGTTATTTACTAATCTTGCTCCAGGCAACCCAATTATGGTTTTATCAGTAATCACTTCGCTGATATGCTGTCCGGCAGAAATATTAATGACTCCTGAAACCAAAATGACCTTTGGCGTTTCTAAAATCAATTGTGTTTTTAATTCATTATACGTAGTGACCGTAACTTGTGGACCGTCTCCTCCACCTGTGGTCGCCATGCCAAAACCCTCAGGAGTTGCTGTAAAATAAGTCTGACCAAAGGCACTTAAAGAATAAAACACCAAAATGATTGAGTAGAGTTTTGCCATATAAATTTCAAGTTTTAAATAGAAGAAAAAGAACTACATACTCAAGTTAGATTATGCAATCGATTACAATATTATAATATTTTTGCTATATTAGCATCAATATTCTTAATTATTTATCGACCTAATTAGAAAAAAGCAAAAAATCGGTCGCTATTTTGAATAGAAAAAAGAGTGGTATTCCTTATAGATAAAGACTTATTCGCATAATTTGCACCTGACTTTTTTTTAAAAACTAATAATTTCGTTATTAAATGCAATTATTTTGAGTATTCTAAAAAAATAACGTCAAATATTTGCACATTTCAAAATATATAATACATTTGTGCAATCGATTACATTTTAATTAACTTTAAACTAACTAATTTCATGTGTAACAATCTAATTGAATATGTGTTTTTCTGCTCTCAAAAAAGAAAAACCAGAAGTACCTCTTCAATAAGATCATTTTCATTAATGGTCCTAACAATATTTACACTGTCCTCAGCTACTAGTTTTGCTCAAAGTAAAACAGTTACCGGTACAGTGGTGACCGCTGATCCAGAAGGTCCTTTGCCAGGCGCCTCTGTTGTTGTAAAAGGAACCTCTATAGGTGCACAAACAGATTTTGACGGTAATTTTTCTATAACCGTTGAAGATCCTAATGCTACATTAGTAATTTCTTATGTAGGTTACATTTCCCAAGAAATTAATCTTGCTGGTAAATCATTTGTAAACGTTACCCTTAAGCCTGACTTAGCAACTCTCGATGAAGTTATTGTAATTGGTTATGGATCAGCGAGAAAATCTGATCTTACAGGTGCTGTAGTAACCATAGGTGGCGATAATTTAAAAGAACAAGGTATTCAAAATGTTGCTGAAACCTTAACAGGGCGTTTGGCAGGTGTCCAGGTCCTTTCTACTGAGGGGTCTCCTGATGCGGAAATGAACATTCAAATTCGTGGTGCCGGTTCTCTAACACAAGACAGTTCTCCATTAATTATTGTTGATGGTTTTCCTGTAGCTGACCTCAGTTCTATTTCACCTACAGAAATCGAAAATATTAGTGTTTTAAAAGACGCCTCTTCAACCGCGATTTACGGATCTAGAGGTGCAAATGGAGTTATTATCGTTACTACAAAAAGCGGTAAAACTGGCAAAATTGCTGTTAGTTATAATATGTTCTATGGTGTAAATAAACTTGCAAATAAAATTGATGTTTTAAACCCAGAGGATTATGTGAAGTGGCAGTATGAATATGCACTTTTAAGAGATAGACCCGAAACCTATGAAGATATTTTTGGACTTTACCAAGATTACGACCAATACGTTGGTATGGAAGGAAATAATTGGCAAGAGCAGATCTATGGTAGAACAGGGGAAGTACAGAGCCGCGATTTATCCATAAGAGGAGGTAGTGAGAAAATCAACTTCAACTTTAATTATGCGCTGTTTGATCAAAAAGCCATACAAATTGGTTCAGATTTTAAGAGAAATAATTTATCCCTTGCGCTTCAAAGTGATGTTAATGATAAAATAGATTTATCGTTCACAGTAAGATATTCTGACCAAGAAGTTAATGGCGGAGGTGCTAACGAACAGAACGAAGTGTCTTCGGCAGACTCAAGACTGAAATACAGTGTGGCTTATTCTCCTATTGCGATACCACAATTAGTCACCACAAATACAGATGAAGCTCTAAACGGATATTTAATAAATCCCTTTGTTGCTACAGATGATAACCAAAGAAAGCAAATAAGAACTAACTTAAATATGTTGGGGAGTTTTGGATGGAAGATTTTAGATAATCTAAAATTTAAATCTGATTTTGGATATAATACAAGATACGATTTAGACTATCGCTTTTTTGGTAGATCTACGTATTTTGCAAACAACGTCCCTCCCGGAGACTTACAGGGACAACCAGCGTTAAGAATTAGAGACAGAAAAAATGAATCTTTCAGAAATGCCAATACTTTGAATTTTGATTTTAATAAGTATTTAGGAGACGATCATTCTTTAAATTTATTAGTTGGAGAAGAGATGATCGTCACTAAAAATAATACTGTTACTAGTCAGGTGCAAGGTTTGCCTAGGGGTTTTGGTTTTAGCTCCGCTTTAAACTTAACCACTCAAGGTCAAAACTTCTTTGTTGATAATTTCTATAGCCCAGATGACAAGCTATTATCCTTCTTTGGACGAGCAAATTATGATTATAAGAATCGTTATCTATTCACTGGAACATATCGCGTTGATGGCTCGAGTAGATTTTTAGGCAGTAATGTATGGGGTTATTTTCCCTCTGGTGCTATTGCATGGAAACTTTCTGAGGAAGAATTTTTGGAAAATGCAGATTGGATAAACACATTAAAACTTAGAGTAAGTTATGGTGAATCTGGAAACAACAACATTCCAACGGGACAAACCGTACAAAGTTTTTTCTCAAGTAATACCAATTACTTGAATGACATCACCAGCGTGATATCTCCCTCTGATATTTTAGCAAATCCAAACTTAAAATGGGAGACTACCATTTCTCAGAATCTTGGTTTAGATTATAACTTGTTTGGTGGGCGATTAAGTGGAGCTTTTGAAGTTTATAAAAATGTGACCACCGATCTATTATTACTATTTAATACCCAAGGCACGGGTTATGAAGCTCAATATAGAAATGTTGGAGAACTTCAAAACACAGGCGTAGAAGCTACTCTTGATGTTGCTGTATTAGAAAAAGAAAATTATGGTCTCAACTTTTCTTTCAATATATCGGCAAATAAAAATCAAGTTAATTCTTTAGGTGAGTTAAATGAAATCCGTCAAAACACCAATTGGGCATCATCTCAAATAGGCGCAGATTATATCGTAAAAGCGGGTGACCCCATCGGATTAATGTACGGTTATCAAAACGATGGACGCTATGAAGTTGACGATTTCAACTATAATGCAACTACTGGGGAATATACCTTAAAAGAAGGCATTGCTAGTACTGAGGGCGTTTTCAATCAGCTTCCTGTTCCAGGAGGTATGAAATTAAAAGATACTAATGGTGATGGCGTAGTTGATCAAGATGATAATACGGTTATTGGAGATGCTAATCCAGATTTTATCGGTGGTGTGATTTTAAGCGGTTACGCTTATGGATTTGATTTTTCTGCTGCCTTTAACTTTAGTGTAGGGTTTGATGTTTACAATGCCAATAAAATAGACTTTACCACGTCCACAGAAAACGGTCAGTATAGAAATTTAAGTACGATTATGTCTGATGGAAACAGATGGACCAATCTTGACCCTAATACTGGGCAACTAGTAACAGATCCTACCCAGCTCGCTGCATTAAATGAAAATACCACCTTATGGTCACCATTTATGCAAAGAAATGCATTTACTGACTGGGCTGTAGAAGATGGTTCTTATATAAGACTAAATACATTAACTTTAGGATATACCGTTCCGAATAAATTTGTCTCTCAAATGGGAATAGATAAATTAAGATTTTATGCTACAGCAAACAATGTGTTTGTATTGACTAATTATTCTGGTTTAGATCCAGAAGTTTCCACTAGAAGAAACACTCCGTTAACACCAAGAGTCGACTATTCTCCATACCCAAGAAGTAGACAACTGGTATTTGGTTTTAACCTCAACTTTTAAAAAAAATTAAAATGAAAAAACTAATAATTATAACAGGAATTATGTGTGTTGCATTTTTCAACTCTTGCCAAGAGTTTGAAGAGGATTTTTTAGAAGGTCCAGCAAAATCCGCACTTGAACCTAATGTCATCTTTTCGTCAGAAGATTTAACCAAAGGAGCAATTGATGGTATTATAGAACCTATGGGACAGACCAATTCTTATCGTGGTCGGTACATCCCATTGTATGGTTTCAATACAGATACCGAGTATCATTTTAGCTCAGATCAGCCAGGTAGCTCTCAAGGCGCTTTAATGATTTATGACGCCACGCCCACGAACCCTCAGATGAATACAAACAATAATGTTTTTGGGCAGATGTACTCAGGCATTGAGCGCGCCAATTTGTGTATAGAAGGATTAAGGCTTTATGGCAATCCAGAACCAGGAACGGTATTAGGTCAATATTTGGGTGAGGCCCTAACGCTTCGAGCTATTTATTATGCCGATTTATTGAAAACTTGGGGCGATGTTCAAGCACGCTTTGAGCCTATTTCTGAGGAAACTGTATTTCTTGAAAAAACTAATAGAGATATCATTTATAAACAAATTATAGCCGATTTAGGGGAAGCCGCTACATTAGTAGCGTGGCCAAATGACACGCCCCAAACTGCAACCTCAGAGCGTATCAATAAAGCGTTTGTAAAGAGTTTTAGAGCTCGATTAGCTTTAGCAGCTAGCGGATTTCAACAGTATCCTGACGGTGTAAGAAGAAGTAATGACCCTGAGCTTTCTGTTGAAAACATGTACACACTTGCTTTAAATGAAGCTACTGACGTCATCGAAAGCGGCAAAGCAAGTTTAAATCCATCTTTTGAACAATTTTGGAGAAACTATAATGCCGAACAAATTTTTGCAGGTAGAGAGTCGCTTTGGGAAATTCCTTTTGCCGATGGCCGTGGTAGAGTTGCATTTTCATTCGCAGTAAGACATAGAGGCATAGATCAACATACTGAACAACCTAGAGGTGGTACTGCAGGCCCTCAACCTAATGTGTTTTACGATTTTGACGAAACTGACTTACGTAGGGATGTTACCTGTGTACCTTATCAATACGGAAACCCAGACGAAGACGAATTTGCTCAGCAAGAATTGACCAATTTAGGCACATGGTACTTTGGTAAATATCGCTATGAGTGGATGGATAGACGTGTTACTTCTACAAACGATGACGGCCTTAATAAAATCTATATGCGTTATGCAGAGGTGCTTTTAATTGCAGCTGAAGCAGCGAACCAATTACAGGGACCAGCAGCAGCCAAGCCCTATCTCAAAGACGTGAGACGTAGAGCTTTTCCATCTTCAGTACATCCTGAAAAAGTAGATGCTTATGTTGATGGTATTGGAAGCTCTGAAGCTATGCTAGATGCCATTATCGAAGAATACAAATATGAGTTTACCGGTGAGATGATTCGTAAACAAAATTTAATACGTTGGAATCGATTGGCCTCGAGCTTAGACGAGACTAAAGAGAAATTGTTTAATTTAAAAAACAGGACTGGTGAATATAGCGATGTGCCAACAACCTTATATTTTAAGTATGAAGAAACCGATATAGAAGGTGAAGAATCAGAATTTTTAATCATCTATGGTTTGAATAGAAATGAGAATGAATCACCAGGTCCAGATTACTCGGCTTACGATTGGATTACCTTAGAAGATGATCAAATAAACTCTGTTTATCAAGTTGGGGTAAATCCAGATAATAGACAGTTTTGGCCAATCTGGCAAGTATTTTTAGATGCCAGTAATGGTCAATTACAAAATGATTACGGATACTAAAAAAGTGAATTAAATATTATAATTATGAAAACAAAATATATCTTTAAATCGCTCATATTCCTCTTTACATTGGCTACGTTCACTAATTGCGATAGTCCTGAAGAATTGATTAATGAACTTCAAATTGATAGAGAATTTGCTCCTGTAGATTTGTCTGTGCAAATTAGAACACAAACAACTTTAGAGTTTGATTGGCAAACTGAAGATGAGATTGATCTTTACTTACTCGAGATTAGCGAAGATCCAGAATTTAATACTCTCACAACATCTCTAAGTGTTAACGCTAGTGATCTCCCTATTCAAGTTGAATTGGAAGGAGAAACAATTTATTATGCTAGAGTAAAAACTGTTAGCACGAGAGGTCTAAATGATTCAACTTACGCGTACATCTCAGCTGAAACGCTTACCGAGCAAATATTCTTCCCTATTCAACCTGAAGATTTACTTGCCACGCAAGTAACGCTGACTTGGCTTCCTAATAGTAATGTCACTCAAATTGTTATAAGCCCGGGGGATATTGTACGTGATCTCACCCAAGAGGAAATTGCCGCCGGTTCTGCAACAATAACGGGTCTTACAGGAGAGACAGATTATACTGCTCAAATATTAAATAACGCAAATATTAGAGGCGTATTATTTTTTACCACTGGAATCGATATAGGCACTGGTACTCTAGTGACACCATCTGATGATTTATTTCAAATGGTAGCCGATGCTGCTCCTGGTGATGTTCTTGTATTAGAGTCAGGTGACTACACGTCTCAAACTGGTACTTTGGTTATAGATAAATCCTTAACTTTAAGAGGCTTACTTAGTTTCGAAAAACCTTTGTTAAAATTAAGTATTTCTATAGTAGCTGGTGCTACTGATGTTAGTCTAATAGATTTGGACTTAACTGGGGATGCCGATTTAGAACTTACCGATATGGTGCGTTATTCCGGCGCTGATAATTATAACTCTTTATTAGTGAGCGGGTGTAATGTTCATGATTATGGCAGATCATTTATTGCAGGTAATGAAACCGATGCGGTTGTTCAAACCATCACTGTTGAAAACAGCATAGTCACTAATGTTTTAACTAGTGGTGGTGATTTCTTCGATTTTAGAAATTCAGATGTTCTCAACGTGAATTTCACAACAAGTACTTTTAATAACTGTGCCCCTGGACGTGATTTTTTCAGAATTGATGCTTCAGGAACAACAAACGGTTTAGCTACTTGTAACATTTTATTAGAGAACTGTACGCTTTATGCTTGCTCAAATTCTAGTAGTAGAAGGTTATTTTATGTGAGATTTGACGCCAATGATATCACCTCAAGAAATAATTTAATTACCGATACTGAAATTGAGGGTTATTCTGATAACAGTGCAACAGATGAAAGCATTACGTTTCAAAATAACAACTATTTCAATGCACCAACCCTATACGATTCATCCGTGGCAAGATATGATGACTCTACATCCTTTACTACATTAGATCCAGGATATACTGACGTCGCTAATGGGGATTTTAGCGTTGCAAACCAATCTTTAATTGACGATAATGTTGGAGACCCTCGTTGGCTTCAGTAGATTTTTTGAGCATGAGTTAGTCTATAAAGAAAGGTATGTTCAATAGAACATGCCTTCTTTTTTTTTTAAATCACTTTTATTTAAACAACAATCATGGTAAAATTAAAATACATCTTAGTCATTTTCTTTATAGCAACCAGCACGATGCTTATGGCTCAGTCTTTGGCCTTTCCAACAGCAGAAGGTTTTGGAAAATATACTACTGGAGGTAGAGATGGCATTGTTTATAAAGTGACCAATCTAAGTGATGATGGCGAAGGAAGTTTAAGAAAAGGCATATTAAAAAAAGGCCCTAGAATTATTGTTTTTGAAGTATCTGGCACCATAGAACTCACGTCTAAGTTAGACATTAATCGAGGGGATTTAACCATTTTAGGACAAACTGCTCCAGAAGGCGGCATAACGCTCAAAGGATATCCCGTGACCATTAAATCAGATAACGTTATAATGAGATATCTGAGATTTAGAATGGGAGATATTCATGGTATTGAAGGTGATGCTTTAGGGTGTAGAGACACTAAAAATGTAATTATTGATCATTGCTCTATCAGTTGGGGAACCGATGAGAATGCATCGTTTTATAATAACGAGAACTTCACACTGCAATGGTGCATCATTTCCGAAGCTTTAAACAACTCTGTTCATGAAAAGGGCGCTCATGGTTACGGCGGGATTTGGGGCGGTGTCAACGCTTCGTTTCATCATAATTTGATAATGAGCAACAACAGTAGAAACCCTAGATTTAGTGGGTCTTCTACTACTGAGAATTCTAAACGTGAATTTTTAGACTTTAGAAACAACGTTATCTATAATTGGGGCGAAAACAGTATTTATGGAGGAGAGAGCGGCACTTATAATATGATCAACAACTATTTTAAATCGGGGCCAGCTACCACATCTTCTAAACTGGATAGAATTGTAAGCCCTTCAGAACCTTATGGTCAATTTTACATCGACGGAAATTTTGTGTATGGATATGAAGATATCAATGACAATAATTGGAACGGTGGAGTACAATGCGAAAATCCTGAATTAGCGAGATTAAAAGAACCCGTTGCTATTTCAAATAATGTTATTACTTCCAGTGCAAAAAAAGCTTACAAAAGCGTATTAAAATCTGTAGGTCTCAACCTATACCGAGATGATGTAGACGTTAGACTTATTAAATCAATCAAAACCAATAATCCTCTTTATAAAAATGGTATCATCGACTCACAAAACGACGTGGGCGGTTGGCCAGTAATCATCTCAAAAAAGAGACCTACAGACACCGACAATGATGGTATACCAGACAATTGGGAAAAGAAATTAGGCCTAGACGCAATCATAGAAGACTCTCAGTTAAAAACAATTGACGAGAATTATGCTAACATAGAAGTATATGCCAATGGATTGCTTAAGTCTTGTCTGTAAAAAAGTTTAGAAAATAACTTTTATTCAAACTCAAAAGCCCCTATATCTGGAGCAGAGCCATTGAACTCAAGCCCCACATCTATTCCTGCATCAATCAAATCGCTACCCGCTACTAAAAACAAGAAATCAATATTAGGCAGGCTACCATCTACTCCTCTTGGTGCAGCTAATAGTTCCATATCCAGAGACACGAAGTCAGATGCATTCGTGGTAAGACCATTTTGCCAACCGTTATTGGTAATATCTGTTGAAGTAGCCGAGTAGCTGTCATTATTAGTTCCTTCAAAAGAAAACGAATTTTTAATAACAAGAGCGTTAGCAATATTGGTGGAGCTAAAACTGAAATTTCGACCATTGCTGTAAGCCGAACAATTATAAATTTCTATATCACCACGATTGCTGTTATGATCAAAACCATCATAAATATTTCCTGCAGCTATACAGTTTTTATATACGGCATTATGTCTTAGATCTTTATCATCACTACCACCTGTTTTAAAACCATTACCATCTCCTGCTCCTTCAGTACCGTCCATGAGGTAGCCATTTTTAAATGCCCAACAATTTTCATAATAGGTGGTAATATTATCTTTATCTCTTAAATAACCATCCCAACCATCGTCTAAATTTTGCCAAGCTCTACAGCCAATAAATGAATTATCGGAACCTGCATCTAATTTACAAGCAAACCCATCAGCATTCTCCAATGAACTATCAGCGTTGAAAAACGAGTCACAATTTAAGATTGTGTTGTTACTACCGCCTCCTCCAATTTGGAGTCCCGTATCTTTGTTTTCACTAAATGTGCAGAATTCAATAAGATTATCGTTTCCTCTTATAAGCATGCCGTTATCTCCCGCTCCAAAAATGTCTATCCCTTTGATATGCCAGTAATCGCCAGATACAATCAATCCTCTGTTAGATGAATTTTCAGACATGGACGAAAAATCAAATTTTGGTCTTTCGGTGTCATTAGGATCTGCCATTAAATACACCAAATTGCCATTAAATCCACTGCCTGAAATAGTAATAGTAGATCCAAAAACATAATTGCCACCACTTACATATATGATGTCTCCGGGATTGGCATTAGCTATAGCTATCAATATATCTTGCGCCGTATTAACTGTAGTTGCTCCGCTATTAAAATCAACACCAGATATTGCAAACGTTTGTTCTGCAAAAACACCCGAATTATCCTCGGCCTCAGCCTTTACGGTAACCGAACCATTAGAAACAGCACTAAGTAAACCTGAACTTGATATGGTGGCTACTGTAGCATCTGACACAGACCATATAACAGAAGCATTAGTGGCATTAGAAGGAGTTACAACCGCTGTTAATTGCGACGAACCTCCATCTTCTATGGTTGATCCTGAAATGATAATAGAACTCACTTGAATAATGTCATCATTTTGACTGTCTGAGTCATCACTACTACAAGACATAAAAAAGAGACAAATAATTGTAATTCCGTAAGCAAACATACGGCTGGTATTTGATAATTTAAGCATTTTAAAGAGTTTAAGTAATCGATTGCACAATGTACAATTATTTCATTCTTCAAACAACTGCATTTATAAATAATTAACTAGATTTACAGACTTGATGCCAATCAAATTCAGATGAAGAAAAAGACTACGATTTATGACATAGCTGAAAAGCTTGGCTTAACCGCTGCTACTGTCTCTAGAGCCCTTAACAATAATGTTAAGATAAGCGAAAAAACTAGAGCGCTTGTTCAAAAGACGGCCATAGAAATGAACTACGAGCAAAATACCCTTGCGCGCGCACTTAAAAGCGGTAAAAGCTTTAATGTAGGTGTTGTCGTCCCTAGGATGGACAGTAATTTTTTTGCCTCAGTTATACGCGGTATTGAAGAAGAATTATACCCAAAAGGATATCATGTTATTGTTTGCCAAACACATGATCAAGAAAAACTGGAAACGGGCAATATCAACTCGCTATTGAACGCTCAAGTTGATGGTATTTTAATGTCCATCTCAAATTCAAAAACCAAAAATAAAATATTTAGTGCCTTATCTCAAAAGCGGGTGCCGCTCATATTTTTTGATAGAAAAAAGGATATTGCAGGAGTTAGCTCTGTAACTATAGATGATTTTAATGGATCTTACGCCGCTACAAAACATTTGATTGATCAAGGCTGCAGACGCATTGCCCATTTTTCTAATGATCGTTCCTTAGAAATTTTTCAAAATCGTTATTTAGGCTACAAACAAGCCATTATTGATCATCATATTGAGTTTGATGAAAGCTTGGTTATTGAGTTGTTTAGCAAAGTAGAAGAAGGCAAAAAAGCAACTAGAAAACTCTTAAGTTTAAAGAATCCGCCAGATGCTATATTTTCTTCAAGTGATTTTACAGCACTTGGTGCCATTCAAGAAATTAAGGAGCACGGCTTAAGAATTCCCGAAGACATTTGTGTTGTTGGCTTTAGTAATGAGCCTTTTACCAGATTTATGGAACTTTCTATTACTTCTGTAGACCAATCACCAATTGAAATGGGAAGGATAGCTGCCAACGTATTTTTAAGAGAGGTCGACAGTGATCCCAAAAATGAACAGATTGTTCTAAATCCGGAACTCATTATCCGTCAGTCCTCCCTTAAATCTACTTACTAACTATTAATACAAATTTTCTTATAGTGAAACGCCACGTTTCCATGGGATAAAGTCATTTTGATCTAATAAGCTCGCTTTAGATTTTATTCGTCCGCTAGCCACTTCAATAATATAATTAAGCATGGTTTGCGCCATTTCTTCAATAGACTTCTCTCCTTTTATAACATCGCCAGTATCTACATCAATAATATCACTCATTTTAGCCGCTAGCTCAGAGTTTGAAGACACTTTGATCACTGGCGTAATAGGGTTTCCTGTTGGCGTCCCCAATCCCGTTGTGAATAAGACAATATTAGCTCCAGAACCAACCATAGCCGTAGTGCTTTCTACATCATTACCTGGTGTGCACAATAGATTTAACCCTGGTTCTGTAACATATTCCCCATAATCCAAAACATCTACCACAGGAGAAGTCCCTCCTTTTTTAGCTGCACCGGCAGACTTCATTGCGTCTGTAATTAATCCGTCTTTAATATTTCCTGGGGAAGGATTCATATCAAAACCCGAACCGGCATCTACTACAGATTTTTCAAAGGCCTGCATTAGACTTAAAAATTTATCTGCTTTTTCTTCTTGAACACATCTATTGACCAGCTCTTGTTCTACGCCGCATAATTCTGGAAATTCTGCCAAGATTGCGGTACCGCCCAATGCCACTAACATATCCGAAGTATAGCCTAAGGTAGGATTAGCCGAAATTCCTGAAAACCCATCAGATCCACCGCACTCTAAACCTACTTTAAGTTTTGACAAGGGTGCTGGTTGACGCTCAATCTTGTTGGCTTCTTTTATGGCTTCAAACGAATTTTTGATGATGGCGCCAAGCATTTCATCAACAGTACCCATCTGTTGTTGCTCATACATGAGCACAGGTTTTTTGTTATCAGGACTAATAGCTTCAAGAGCTTTGTTAAATATATCTATTTGCAAGTTTTGGCATCCCAAGCTCAAAACCGTTGCGCCAGCCACATTTGGATTTTTAACGTAGCCCGCCAATAATCGTGCTAAACTTTCAGAGTCTTGACGAATACCACCGCATCCTCCAGGATGGGTTATAAATTTCACCTCAATGTTATCAAAAACATTGGTGGCTTGTTCTTTTTCAACTTGAACCTCATCTTGCCCTTCATTAACCAAAGAGCGAAGCAACATTCTATGGTTGCTGGATTTTTGTGTGAGAAGCTCTTTCTCAAAAATATCCTTGAGCAACTCAATGTTTCTGTTCTCGCAAAACACCAAAGGAAAAAACAACCATACATTAGCTGTTCCTACCTGTCCATCTTCTCTATGATACCCCATAAAGGTTTTATCTTCCCATTGAGAAACATCTGGCTTAGTCCATCCAATAGTATCTGTTTTTTGACTCACCTTTGCACTTTGATGCTTTACATTATCTATGGTAAGTACATCGCCTTTTTTAATGGTTTGATTTGCTTTACCAACCAACACCCCGTACATAAAAATTTTATCACCATCGTTAAACGTATCTAAAGCGATTTTATGTTTCGCCTTGACATCCGACATGACTTTGATGTCTTCATTTTCAAACGAAATCACCTCCCCTGCCTCTAAGTTGATTAAAGCAACTGCGACGTTATCTGATGGGTTGACTTTTATTAATTTGTTTTGCATAATGGTTGGTGTGTGCTTAGGTTTAATATGTTTTACTGAAATTGGCCAGACCCTGCTCAATACCGTTAGCTTCAATTTCATCTAAAGCCAATGTAATGGCTTCGGTCAAAGTGTTGATTTTGGTTAAATCCTCATCCCAAAATTCTGTATTTTGAAGTGCTGCTGTGGCGACTTCTTTCATCGTGTTTGCTTTCCAAATGGATTGAAATTCTGCAACAATGTCGTCACTATCTTTAATTGGTAATTGCTCGCCGTTCCATGTGCCTTTATAGAATCTAATTAAACAGGCTAAAGCAAAGGTTAAGTGTGTTGGTAACTTTCCGTTTTTAGATTGAAATTCCAATAAACTAGGCAATACACGCACCTTAAATTTCGAAATTGAATTTAAGGCAATATCTGCTAATTTATGCTTGATGAATGGGTTTCTAAAGCGATCTAAAACGGCTTCAGCAAAACTGTCTAATTCTGCTTTTTCCATCGGAAGTGTATCATTAATCTCTTCGAAAATGGCCCTATTTACGAAAGCTCCCGTAAATTCATTATCTACAGTTTCTTTAACCGTTTCATTTCCGTAGAGTAAAGAAAAAGGAACCATAGAGGTATGCGCGCCATTCAAGATTCGTACTTTTCTAGTACGATAGGGTTGCATATCATCTACAATTTTAACGTCTAAATCTGTTTTATGAAATGGTAATTTTTTCTTTAAATCATCTCCACCTTCAATCACCCAAAGTAAAAACACTTCGGCCGCTACAATTAAATTGTCTTTATAATCTAATTGTGCGTTATAAGCTTCAATATCATCTTTTGGATAACCAGGCACTATGCGGTCTACTAGAGTACTATGAAAAGAACAACTGCTAGACAACCAATCGGTAAATGCGCTATCCAATTTCCAAAGGGTCGCATATTTTAAGATGATCTCCTTTAGAGTTTCAGAATTATGATTGATCAATTCACAAGGAATGATGGTTAACCCTTTATCTTCTGCCCCATTAAAGTGCTTAAAGCGTTCGTGCAACAATAAGGTTAGTTTTGCGGGAAATGAGCTTGGTGGTTTCATATCCATAGTGTCACTTTCAACATAGGCAATACCAGCTTCTGTAGTGTTGGATATGACAAATTGAAGTGATTCTTCTTTTGCAAGATCTAAATAATCTTGAAAGTCTGAATACGGATTAACACCTTTTACAATGTTTGTAATCAATTCTGCTTCCTGAATTTCTTCACCTTTCTGAATACCTTTTAAAAACAAAGTATACAATCCGTCTTGATCATTGAGCATGTCAACCATACCGCGATCAATAGGCTGAACAACTGCCACACCAGCGTTAAAATCTGCTGACTTATTTAATTGTTGAAGCGCATAATCTACAAAGGCTCTTAAGAAATTACCTTCACCAAACTGTAGCACTTTTATTGGTAGTTTTTTTTCTAAGCCAAGATTGGCCCTATTTAATTTTTTATCTAACGTTGCAGACATAGGATTCTAATTTAATTAAAGGTTGAATAAACTTGGCAACCAAAGGGTTAACTCAGGTATGTAAGTCACTAAAAACAGAGCGATAACCATTGCCAAAAATAAGGGCAACAAGGGTTTCATAACTTTTTGAATAGTGGTTTGGGCAACACCCACACCCACAAAGAGAACTGAGCCCACGGGTGGTGTGCAGAGACCTATACATAAGTTAAGGACCATAATGATTCCGAAATGAACGGGATCCATACCTAAACCAACGACTACTGGTAAGAATATTGGTGTAAAAATTAATACTGCAGGCGTCATATCCATAAAAATACCGACGAACAATAAGATGAGATTAATGATGAGTAGAATCACAATTCTGTTATCACTTATCGCCAATAACGAGGAACTTATATCTTGTGGAATATTTTCATAAGACATCACCCAAGACATACTCATGGAGGCACCAATCAACAACATAACTACGGCAGTAGTGATCGAGGAGTCTAACAAAATTTCAGGGAGGGATTTTGTATTGATTTCCTTGTATATAAAGCCAAGAACAAGCGTGTATAGCACTGCAATAGCAGACGCCTCTGTAGCTGTAAAAACGCCAGTTACAATCCCTCCAATCACAATGATCAAAAGAAACAAACTCGGCACCGCGTCAATAAATGTTTTAAACACTTCTTTAAGAGAACTTCGTTCTCCAAGTTTATACTTTTTCTTTTTAGCCCAAAAAGATGCCACGATCATCAAAAACAATCCCGTCAAAATTCCTGGGATGTATCCTGCTAAAAAGAGTGCTGCAATGGAAACCCCACCACTTGCCAAAGAGTAAACGATTAATACATTACTCGGGGGAATGATTAATCCCGTAGTGGCAGAGGTAATGTTTACCGCTGCTCCAAACTCTTTTGAGTAGCCTTCTTTTTCCATTTCTGGTCCAAGAATACTGCCCATGGCAGATGCAGAAGCCATAGCAGAACCTGCAATTGCCCCCATCAACATCGCTCCAATAACGTTAATTAAGGCCAAACCTCCTGGAAGTGATCCCACCAAGGTTTTGGCAAATGCGATAAGTCTATGAGCGATGCCCCCTTTATTCATCAATTGTCCTGAGAGAATAAAAAATGGAATGGCTAACAATGCAAAACTATCTAAACCCGTACCCATACGTTGGGATACCGTTGTAAATGCTGGCAATGCAGGAATACTCACAAGCATCGTTAAGACAGATGAAATAGAAATACTCCAAGCAACTGGTGTTCCTATAGAAAGTAAACCAATAAAACTCACTACTAATACTAAAATTGGGATATAATCCATGGCTACTCGATATTTAAGATATCTGAAATTTTATAATAGGTAATCAGCAATCCGCTTAAGGGAATTGCTAAGTATACCACAGCTAAAGGAATTTGTAAAGCAGGTGATTGCTGATCTAGTACATATGTAATATAGACTAACCGACTACCTCCAATAACCATTGCCAGCACTGCAAATAAAATAATAAGCACGCTCACAATGAGTTTTAATTTCTTTTGGGTTTTAGCTGAAGCTTTTTGAGGTAATACGTCAATAGCCACGTGCATATTTTTACCAGACACATAAGCAGCTCCAAGTATACCTAACCAAATCATTAAATAACGAGCCAACTCGTCTGTAAATGAACTGGGAGTTCCTACAATAAACCTTGTAAACACCTGCCAAATCACGTTGATGACCATCACGCCCATAATCAGGACAAGAAGATTGCCTAAAATACCGTCTATCTTTTTTCTTAATGCCATATCAATTCGTCTTTTTTATGCGCTTAATCAAATCTAGCATATCCTTATCATCTTTATAAGCATCATAAACCCCTTCTACATTATCCGAAAATGCTTTTTTATCTGGTCTTAATACAGTTACTCCTGCCTTTTGCACCTCTTCTAAAGCTTCATTTTCTGCGTCTGCCCATAATGTACGTTGGTATATCACCGACTTATCTACAGCTTCTTGTAGCCACTCTTTTTCTTGAGCAGATAATTTTTCCCATATGTGCGTTCCAATAATTAAAACATCTGGCAAAACGGTATGCTCGTCTAAAGAGTAGTATTTGCAAACCTCATAATGCCGAGATAGATAAAAACTAGGCGCATTATTTTCGGCACCATCTACAACACCTTGTTGCAATGAGGTATATAGCTCTCCCCAAGAAATAGGTGTAGGTGAGCCACCTAAGCTCTTTACCATGTCCATTGCCGTAACACTCTCCATGACTCTAATCTTAAGGCCTTCCAAATCTTCAGGCGTATTGATGGGCTTGTCTTTAGTGTAAAAACTTCTACTACCCGCATCGTAATAGCCTAGACCCTTGATCCAATATTGCGTGCCTTCATCTAAAAGTTCTTGACCAATAGGGCCATCTAGCACATCAAATGCATGTTGCCGATCTTCAAACAAATATGGAAGACCAAACACTCTCATTCTTGGCGCAAAATTCTCCATCACGCCAACAGAAACTTTGGTCATGTCTAAACTTCCTATTTGGAGAAGCTCAATACATTCACGTTCTGTACCTAATTGCTGACTCGGATAAATTTCAAGTTTCAATTTTCCACCGGAAATTTCGACCAGATCCTCTCCCATCTTCATCATAGCTTTATGAACAGAATGATTGACATCTAAACTGTGAGCCAGTTTTAAGGTTCGCCCGTCCTCAATTTCACTGCATCCAAAAATCAATGCTGCAATAAAAACAGGTGCTATCTTATTAATAATTGATTTGAACATCTTTTTTGAATTACTTGTAATTAAAACTATATCGTAAAACCATCTTACTCGTTATGGTTAATTGTTAATCACATTTTATAGGGACTAGTTTTTGACTACAAAGTCTTTACGCATAGGCGTAAAAACGTCAACCAACATGCCTTCTTCAATACAAATAACGCCGTGAGGTGTGTTTGATGGAACAAAAAAAGAATCGCCCTTTTTTAAGATTTTTTTATCTACGCCAATAGTCACTTCAAACTTACCTTCGGAAATAAATGTACTTTGTGTATGAATGTGATGGTGTAATTGACCTATGCCGCCCTTCTCGAAGCGTACATTCACCATCATCATCGTATCATCATATCCTACAATTTGCCTTTTGATTTTATCTTCAACGGCCTCCCACTCCTGCTTATTTGTTTCAAAGAAAACAGCCCTTTCAATCATAAAAACTTAATTTAAAAATTAAAATAGTTCTTGGCGTTGCCGTAGCTAATATCTGCTACTATTTTACCAATCCATTCCATTTCTTCTTTTGGCAATTCACCTCTATTAACTTCTTCACCTACAAGGTTACACAAAATTCTTCTAAAATACTCATGTCTTGGAAATGACAAGAAACTACGAGAATCTGTAAGCATCCCAATAAAGCAACTAATCAAGCTCATATTTGACAAAGCATTTAACTGCTTGGTCATACCATCTTTTTGATCTAGAAACCACCATCCAGAACCAAACTGCACTTTTCCTTTGACGCTTCCATCATTGAAATTGCCAATCATGGTTGCCATAACTTCATTATCAGACGGATTCAAGTTATAAATAATGGTTTTGGTTAGTTTATTCTTGCTATCCAATGCATTCAAAAATGCAGATAATTTTTCAGCTTGCGGATAATCTCCTATAGAATCCCAGCCCGTATCTGGACCCAAAATACTATGCATACGCGCATTATTATTACGAAGTGCACCTAAATGAAACTGCTGCACCCATCCAAATTCGTGATAGCTTTCAGCTAAAAACAGAAGAATTGCCGTTTCAAATTTTAAAACATCCTCGTCGGAAAGGATCTCTTTGTTACGTTTCTTTTTGAAAATAGTTGCTACTTCGCTCTCGGTAAACTCAACAAATGAAATTTGATTTAGCCCATGATCACACAATCTACACCCGTTGGTATTAAAATATGCAATCCTGCTCCTTAGAGCATCTTTTAAATCTTGGTAGGATTCAATAGTGATGTCTGCTGCTTTACCTAAGCTTTCTATATAGTCATTGTAACTACTGTTAGCAATTAAAATGGCTTTATCTGGTCGAAACGCGGTACTCACCTTAACTTCAAAATCAGATGTTGCTAGTTTTTGAT
This sequence comes from Sediminibacter sp. Hel_I_10, assembly GCF_000688335.1. Lineage (NCBI taxonomy): Bacteria > Pseudomonadati > Bacteroidota > Flavobacteriia > Flavobacteriales > Flavobacteriaceae > Sediminibacter > Sediminibacter sp. Hel_I_10. The sequence continues at coordinate 2,331,677 of NZ_JHZX01000001.1, read as the reverse complement.
GATGTTCTAAGCTATCTATAGGATCTTCGGTGGTACAAACGAGTTCTGCATTGACTTTTCTCAATAAATTTCTACAGCTGTAATCGGCACTACTTAATTTTTCTGAAGTTTCTGCATAGATCTTTTCCGCAGATTTTTCATTTAATAAGTCATTAACGTCAAAATAGCGAGACAGTTCCAAATGCGTCCAATGATATAAAGGATTACGCATAGTATAAGGCACCGTTTTGGCCCAGTGCATAAACTTCTCTTTATCTGATGCATCTCCAGTAATAAACTTCTCGTTTACACCCAAAGTACGCATGGCGCGCCATTTATAATGATCTCCGTTGATCCAGACCTTTGTTAAATTATTGTAAACCTGATCATCTAAAATTTCTTTAGGTGAAAGATGATTGTGGTAATCTATAATAGGCTGATGCTTAGAATAATTATGATATAATTCTTCAGCGTATTTATTTTCTAATAAAAAATTATCGTGTATAAAATTTGAGCTCATTAAATAATGTATAAAATTAATCTTCGTTAGTAGGTTTCCCAATAGTAGCGAGGATGCCACCGTCTACATAAATCACTTGTCCGTTAACAAAATCACTTGCCTTAGAGGCCAAAAACACGGCTGCTCCCTGTAAATCTTCAGGGTTTCCCCAGCGTGCTGCAGGAGTTCTGTTTATTATAAAGTCGTTAAATGGGTGTCCATCTACTCGTATAGGCTCGGTTTGTGACGTCGCAAAATATCCTGGACCAATACCATTAACTTGAATATTATGTTTGGCCCATTCTGTTGCCAGATTCTGCGTCAACATTTTTAATCCGCCTTTAGCAGCCGCATATGCTGTTACTGTGTTTCTACCTAATTCACTCATCATTGAGCAAATATTGATGATCTTACCTTCTTTGCGCTCTACCATTTGTTTGCCAATTAATTGAGCCATGATAAATGGGCCAACTAAATCAACATCAATCACGCGTCTAAAATCTTCAACCGGCATGGTCAAAGCAGATTCACGCTTTATGATTCCAGCATTATTTACGAGAATGTGAATATCTCCAATTTCCTTAGAAATTAAAGCTACTTTTTCTTTTGCAACAGCCTCATCAGTTACATCAAAAATATAGCCTGAAGCCTTATAGCCTTTTCCTTTATAGTAATCTAAAGCTTCCTCTAATTTTGATGGTGTTGTACTGGTAATGATCAACTCGGCTCCTGCACTGGCAAGCCCCTCGGCCATAGCCATACCCAAACCGTGCGTACCACCTGTAACCAAAGCTCTTTTATGTTCTAAATTGAATAAGTTCATCGGCTGTTTATCTTAATTCGTTTATTTTACAGACATCCATGTCTCCATAGTCTAAATTTTCTCCAGCCATTCCCCAGATAAATGAATAATTTGAGGTTCCTGATCCTGCGTGAATGGACCATGGTGGTGAAATTACAGCTTCTTTATTTGCCATCCAAATGTGGCGGGTCTCTTGAGGTTGCCCCATAAAGTGACAAACCGCTTGATCTTCTGGGACTTCAAAATAGAAGTACACTTCCATTCTTCTATCATGAACGTGAGCTGGCATTGTATTCCAACTACTTCCTGTTTTTATAGAAGTCATCCCCATTTGTAATTGACAAACATCAACCACACTGTTCACAATGTACTTTCTTAAGGTTCTTGCATTTGCGGTTTCAGGTGCTCCTAATTCTATCACTTCAACATCATCTGTACCTATTTTTTTAGTAGGAAATGATTGGTGTGCAGGTGTAGAATTTAAATAGAACTGTGCTGGACTTTTAGCAAACTCGCTAGAAAATGCAACCTCTTTATTGCCTTGACCTACATAAAGTGCTTCTTTGTGCTGAAGCTCATAAGTTGTTCCGTCAACAGTAACGCTACCTGTTCCACCAATATTTATAATTCCTAATTCTCTTCTTTCTAAAAAATAACCAGCTTTAAGAGGGTCAATTGTAACTAATGACACTGACTTATCCACGGGCACCACACCAGCAACCATAAACCGATCATAATGAGTGTATACCCATTCTAGTGTGTCTTGTTTCATAACGTTTTGAATTAAAAACTCATCCCGTAATTTTTGAGTGTCAGCTGCTTTAACTGATTCTGGGTTAGACGCGTATCTTGTCTCGTAAATTGCCATAAGAATAATTTTATTGTAATCGATTACACAAATATAAAAATAAATAAATAGAAATCTAATATTTTGTTATTATGAATTTTAGGCTTTGTTTTTTGCTAGATTCATAAATCGTTTCATATCCGTAGAAATTTATATCTGTTTTTAAAAATTGGAAGAATATATTGAAACGACATTAGAAAATACTTAAAATTTTATTAAAATAAAACAATTCAAAAAGTGGTACTCTTACGTTACCAGATAATAGGATAGAACGTTGATAACAAACTAAAATAACAACAATTCATTATTTTAGTTTTTAAAAAATTATTTGAATTCTAGTGTTTAAAAAAGCCCTAGGAATTCCAGGGCTTTTTTAAATACTAGAATCACTCTTGTTCTATCCGCTATTTAATATTTAAATTTAATGAAAACACAGCAATAGAGGTGGTACCAGAACCAGTTAAGCGTTGTGCCCAAACCTCGATATAATCGTTTGGTGATAACTCTACGGTTCCAGTAATTGCGTTATTTATAATATCTGTGGTATTGTTTACTCGTAATAAGGAGTTTGTTTCTACCAAGGTTGTATTTCCGTTTTTCCGAATAAAGAAGGCATAAAAATCCCCAGTTCCAGAATTGCCTCGAACAGATAATGATGCATTGACCTGAAATGTTTTTGTCTTTTTACCATTATAAGTCAAACGGTTATTTTGAGGAGAAGAGGTTCTCAACAAATTCACCGCAGTGGTTGTGTTAGTGTTACTAGACCCTGATAAATTAACTGGACTATTACTAGTTATAGATTGAACGAAACCCGCTGTGATACTTCCGTTATAATAAATATTGCCCGTGCTGGCTTCATCAGATTCTACAGGAATACCAGGACAATTAACTGTCCATACATTTGTAAAGTTATAATTTGGAAACGTTCCCGAGGTATACTTATTGATATATTGTATGCTGCTTCCTGCAAAATTAGCACCCGTCAACACCGCTTTGGCTGGCGTTGGGTTTGCGCTAACATCAATACCAACAGCAGATCCATCAACCTCCATAAAGCCGCCCTGTTTCTGAATCAAATTAAATAATCCTGAAAACGTTTCATACGTCCCCGAATTACTAGATTGCCAAGCGGTATTACTAAGAAGCAAATTCCCAATATCGCTAAATGAAATTCCATCTGTATTATTGACGTATTGAACAACACTAAAATACACCAAATCAAAATCGGAAATACTTCCAACAGCATTAGAGTTTGCAATATAAGTGTCTTTAATAACTAGATTTCCTGAACCTGACAAATTGAATACAGTAGCTCCTGAGGCGGATATCGTTAAATTTTTAATAAGCCCACCCTTAGATCCTTCAAATAAGGTGCCTCCTGATTTTACTAGAATATCATCACTAGAATCAACCCCAGTCAGATAGGCCTCATTTAAATCTATGGGATGCGCTAAATTAATGACCCCGTTAATTTCATAAACTTTATTAGTGCTGAGTAAATATTTTGAACCTCCCCCAGCGGTAAGCTCCTCACTAAGGTCTGATACAGATTTTATCAATTTAAAATTCTCTCTTACCTCAGATTCCATCCTGATCCATGCACTGCTTTGATAAAAGTAAAATGCATTTTCAGTGATGTCATATACAAGAAGTCCATTTGCAGGAGTGTCTATCGCAACGCGCTGTATGGTAGTCATTCTTGGAGCTAGTAGACCCTTTGAGGTTGAGCTAATGTCTAAGGCAGAAGATTCTTCTGGTGTGGCAGTGCCTATTCCTACTTGTGAATAAGAATTATATCCTACATGAAAAAGGCATAAAACTAGTGCGACTGTAATAATTGATTTCTTTTTTTTCATAATTGTGTGTTAGGATTTTGATAGATTTGGTATTGCTATATGTTAGTATTAAAGCGTACAAAATGATTTGGATACTCATCAAATTTTAAGCAGATTTTAGACTATACTCAAAAAAATGTTCCAGAAATGTCATTGTCATGATTATGTGATTTTTTCTCAATAACATCTCTCAATTTATCTACAGTTATGGGCTTTGAGACATAACCTAAACAATGTTGCTCGTTTTTGACCTTGTCCAAGTCATCATGACAAAGCGATGATGAGAGCACCACAATTTTTATAGCCGCATCCATAAGCTTCATCTTTTTGAAGGCCTCCATAAATTCGAAACCATCCATTTGGGGCATGTTGATATCCAATAGAATTAAATCTGGCGGTGAAATGGTTTTTGAGCAGTTTTTTAGTGCTGATACTTTTAAAAAATTCAGTGCAGAAATAGCATTATTAAAACTCCTTACCTGGATCTCTGGATTGTACTTTTCAATAATTTTTTGACCTATAAATAAATCAATTTTATTATCGTCAATAATCATAATGTTTGAAATCATAGTGTCGCTGTTTTAGGGAGATGGGGTAATTCTATTTTAAACTCTGTGCCTTTGTGTAATTTACTGGATACGGTTATGGTTCCATTTAAATCCTCCACAATACATTTAACGATATACAAACCTAGACCGGAGCCCTGACCACCTTCATTACTAGCTCTATAATAAAGATTGAAAATTTTATCGATATGTTTTTTTCGAATGCCTAACCCGTTATCCGAAATTAGAATTTCAACTTTATCTGGATACTGTTCTATTTCAACAGAAATAAAGGGTTTGTGATTTTGAGCTAAGGGTTTACTATAGATAATCGCATTATTAATAATATTTTGAAATATGGCACGTATTAGGGTTACATTACAGCAAAAGGATATGGCTTGATCAATTTGAATACGAAATTCAATGTCCTCAAATTTTTCCAAGTTGCTTAAAACCTGAAGCGCCGTTTCTAATTCGCTTTTAAAATCTACGACAGACACCCGTTTTTTATGTTGCGAAATTCTAGAGGCAAAAGCAAGGTTATCCAACATCAGTTTTCCCTTTTCCAGACTTATATCCAACATATCAATCACAGAAGCCAATTGCTCATCTATGACATCATCCCTCAAAAGATTAAGCAAGCCTTCAACAGAAGTTAAAGGTGCTTTAAGATCATGAGCCGAGCGGTACAAAAATGTTTCTAGATCTATTGTTTTTTGTTTTAGTTTATTTTCTAAACTCTTACGTTTGGTTGTTTCTAACATCATCGCACAGTAATATCTATTTTTGCCGCAAAACCAGCTACTACCAGCAAATTCTAAAGGAAACTCAGTTCCATTTTTCTTTAGACCTAAAATTTCCAACGACCCCTCTTCGCTATTCATTTTAATACGTTCCTTGATTCGAAACAGTTCCTTTTTTCCCTTATCGATATGTTGGTTTGGGATTAGGATAGCCAGGGATTGACCTAAAACTTCAGCTTCTGTATACCCAAAGGTCAACTCGGCGCCCTTATTCCATTCAACAATAGTTCCTACATGATCTGTGATCACGATAGCGCCAGCGCTAATGGATTTAAAAATAGTTTTATACTTTGTTTCTACAGCTTTCAACTCACTAAACGTTTCGATATCACTGGTTTTTCTTTCGGTTGAAATATTAACGAAACTAACCTCTTCAAAGCTGTTGGCCACAGGGCTTATTGTTGAAATAAACAAAGCGCGCTCCACATCAGTTGGACTGGACATAAACTGAAACTCCTCAATATTGCCATCTTGAAAAACCTCTTTGATCTTATGTTTTGCTCCTTGATGATACTCAGAATCAATAAAATCATACACGTAAGAACCGATGAGATTATCATAATTCTTTTGATTCTCAACACCAATGGCCTTTATTATTTTTCCTCTTTGGTTTATAGATAATATAACATCTGTAATAGCTTTTAAAGAGGTGCTTTCTCCTACCACGACGGTATCGTCGGTAATTTCCTTTTGATAATAATCTGTGATATCATGATATATTGAAAGATACCCAGTAATAGTCCCAACGGCATCCCGTAGTGGTGTAATGGTTGTTTTTAACCAATAAAAATTGATTTCAGATTTCTTATAAAAGAGCACGCCTTCCCAATTTCCACCTTTTCGAATGGTAGACCATAAATTTCTGTAAATCCCATCAGTATGTAAATGCGACTTTAGCAGCTCATTGGTCTCACCAATTAAGAACTCTAGCTTAACTCCCAATAACCTGCAAAAATTAGTATTAGCGTAGGTTATTCTACCATACTTATCATTTACAGAAATGGTTAGCTGGTTGTCAAGGGAATTAAATAAGTCATGTTTCTGTTTTTTAAAATTCTCGTTTTGAAGCTTTGGGACTTGCATAAAAATCATTTTTTGATGCCATACAAAATTGCATGGCATCAATTAGGTTATTAAAAAAGTGAAATGGGGTTTTAGGCTCATAGAGCCGCTTATAAGAATTAACAATGAGCTTACCATTTATCTTCTTAATTAGATAGGCTTCACAAATTCTTACGTTTTTTAAAATAGGACTGGTAGCAAACAGTGTAGCAGCTTCTGAGGTAAAACTTCCCAAAGCACCATTTACAATTATTAAAAATGGCATTGGTACTTTTTCAGTAAGACTATCAATCGCTTTTATAAAAGCTTCTGCCCTTTCCTTAGTTAAAGTGCAGCCAACTGCTGAATCCTTAAACTCACAAAAAAGAATATCATTACTACACCAAAATTTAGCGTGATTAAATTCAATGATACGTTCATCTTCCATAAGCATAGCTTTTTGCGCCATGATTGGAAGAGCTATTTACATGCCAAATCTTTTAAAATCATCAAAAACTATTTTAAACAGCTATTGCCGAGAGGTTTAAAAACAGAAGAAATTCATACCGTAGAATTGATCCCACGGTTAACCGCGAGCTTATATTGCCTCATTTTTAATTACACGGTATACCGTTAGTTAGACGGTCTTACAATTTGAAGTTTTTTCATTTTATCTCTAAGTGTGCTGGGCTTTAAGTCTAAACTTTGCGCAGCGCCGTCGGTACCATCAATTTTCCACTTACACTTTTGAAGCGTTTTCAAAATATGCAAACGTTGTACCTCATCTAGAGTTAACGTCGTTGACGAGATGAGTTGTTCACTTGAAGAAGAACCGATATCGGGTAATTCTAGACGATCTTCTTTAGACAAAATAACGGCACGCTGTATGAGGTTTTCCAATTCGCGTACATTGCCTGGCCAAGCATAGGTTTGCAAATTTAGTTTTGCTTCCTCAGAGATGTATTTTAATTTCTTATTATAGTCTTTGCTATACTTATTTACAAAATGCTCTATTAAGATAGGAATGTCTTCTGCCCTTTCCCGTAGTGGCGGGATGTGTATAGGAAAAACATTAATTCTAAAGTAGAGGTCTTCCCTAAAATTTTTCTGTGCTACTTCTTTTTTAAGATCCTTATTGGTAGCTGCAATAATCCTGATATCTACCTTTTCTATTTTAGAACTCCCTATTTGTTCAATTTCAGATTCTTGAATAGCTCTTAGCAACTTGGGCTGCATCTCCAAGGGCAGTTCCCCAATTTCATCTAAAAACAATGTGCCTCCATCGGCAAGCATAAATTTACCTAGCTTATCAGTAAAAGCACCTGTAAACGACCCTTTTTTATGCCCAAACAGCTCGCTCTCTATAAGTTCTCTAGGGATTGCCGCACAATTGACTTTTATCAATGGCTTAGTATTTCTATCACTTATGTTGTGGATGGCTCTGGCCAACAATTCTTTTCCTGTACCAGATTCGCCTAAGAGTAAAACAGTAGCCTTTGTATGCGCCACCGTCTCCACATTTGTTAATACTTGGCTAAAGGCGTCACTACTGTAAACCATTTCCTCATAATTAAACGCCAAACCAATTTCTTCTCTGAGATAAACATTTTGTTGCTCTAACTCTTTTTTGAGCGTATTTAACTCGGCATTGACGCTGAGCAGTTTATCATTGGCTTTAATCAATCGGTCTTCGGCCTCCATACGATCTCGTGCCTCAACCATAAGCGAAATGATAGTGGCCACAGAGGCCGCAAAATTCTCTTCCTGATCGGTATACACCACTTCTGGGCCTGAGGCTTCAAAGCAAATCAAACCATAGGCTCTGTTTTTTCCATGAATTACAGCATCAAGACAAGAAGTGACTTCAGAAGGATGCTCTAACAATGCCCTTGCGGGATGATTTTTAATATTGCGAACATTTAAAAGCGACTTAGATTTAAAAATCTCAAAATACTCTGGGAAATCTTTTGTGTTTATTACCGCACCTCCCTTTTCAAAGCGTTGATCCTTTATATTATAACTAAGTTTTTTAAACAAATGACAATCATCACCTTCATATTTCCAAATGGTTACGCGATCTGCACTAAGCGCTTCAGAAGACAACTTAGCTATTCGTTTAATCACGGTATCATAATCCTGACCTATTAAGGTTACCAATTCTGAAATAACCCGCTTTCGTTCTTGGGACGTCTGTATACGTTCTTGGAGTTTCGCTTCATTTTTCACTCTTTGGCTCATGTCTGTAGCCGTCGTAAAATAAGCCACTGGCGCTCCTTTCTTTGATTTCACCGTTGAGAGCGCTAAGGATACAGGAAAACGCTTCCCCTTTTTAGTCATAAACGTCAACTCATTAATGACTTTTTTCTGCTGAAAAAGATCTTCAAAGGATTTTTTTATGGAAGTCTCGTGCTCTGGTGGCCAATATTTAAACGGCGGTTTTTCTCCTAGCAGTTCTTTCTCGGTAAAACCAGTCATTTTGCAAAAGGCATCGTTCACCCGTATGGTTTCTCCTTTAGGATTTACAATGGAAATGCCCTCTTGCATAGAACCAATTAATTCTTCGGAAAACTCTTTTTCAAGCAATAACTTTTTTTGAATTTTCTTTCGTTCATTATTTTCAACCACTAAAGACACAATGCTCGCAATCATGGTCACAAATTCAACCTCTTCATCGGTCCACTTTCTTGGTCCTCCAATATGTTCAAAACAGATTACACCAAAAACAGCATCTACCCCTTTAATAAAAATATCCAAAAGTGATGTGATACCATGAGGGTCTAAGTAATCCTTAATAAACGAAGCTGACAAATAACTATCCTTAACATCACTAACATTGATTAACTTATTGGCATAAAAAGACTCAAAGTAATTAGGGTATTTTTTAGTTTTCAATGTTGTGTGATTTTTAAACTGGTCAGGGTTTAAGTGATATGCATTTAGGCAATTGATTTGGGTATGATCATTATTAAACTGCCAGATACTTACCCTCGGGATATTTAAAACCTTAGCCGAAATCGCTGTGATTTTTTTTAGAACCTTTTCAAAATCCTGACCTACAAACTCTACTAATTGTAATATTGCTTCTTTTTTTTCAATCGCTTTCTCGGACGCCAGCTTTAATTTCTTCTGAAATTGAATCCTCTCTGAAATATCTACAGCGGTAGAAACGAAACCGATGGTTTTGCCTTCTATATTAGTTATTTTAGTAGAGGCCATAGCTGCTTCAAAGCGTTCGCCATTGGCTTTCTTGAAAACCAACTGATCTTTGACGATGCCATTTTTTACACCTTGAGATACATATCTCATGATAACATCAAAATGTTCTGGTGGCCAATGCGGGAACGGTTGCTTTTTTCCCACAATATCTGCCTCTTTAAATCCTGTGAGGTCGCAATAGGCTTTATTTACCCTTACGCATTTCAAATCTAAATCATAAACCACAAGGGACTCATGCATATTGTCTATGAGCTGATTTGAAAAATTTTGAGCAATAGAAAGTTCATTTTGAGATTTCTTAAGCTCACTAATATCTAATATTGACGATTGGATGTAAACATTATGATTAATGGTCACTAATTGAAATGTAGCTAAACCAAAAGCAGACCTTCCGTTTTTTCTTTTTACTCTAATTTCATAAGATTGAAGAATCTCTTTTTTTGAAAGCATGCTATGTATGGAATCTGCTTCGCTAAATGAGATCAATTTTAAGTCTTCTATTTTTTTTCCTAATACCTCTTCCCGCTTATAGCCCGTGAACCGCTCCCATGACTGGTTGACATCAACCAGTCTTCGATCTTGATCGTTGGAAATTGATTTAGGAATAGGACTATTATAAAAAACCTTAGCATAAATACCTTCCGAAGAAGAGAATAAACTTATATCTGGTGGTACCGAATTATTTTTAGAGGAACTCATTTGATGATATTTCTGCGAATTAAACTTCGAACTCAACTCAATCAAAAGAGCTAAAAAATTTATTTTGAAAATGCTTTTAGGGCTCTTTCAATACAACAAACTAATGGTGGAGAACAATATGTTAATATAATCAAATTTTAACATAAAAACCTCGTTTTTTACAGAAATTTACTAAAAAAACTTCGTGAAATGTATTTTATAGATAAATTCAAATCAGTAAAACTTAAAACATCTGTTTGAAATAGGAGATAAATAACTGGGATATAGACACAAAAAAACCGAAACAAATACATGTTTCGGTTTTTTAAGTACTGAAGACGGGACTTGAACCCGTACGTCCTAAACGGACATTGGATTTTAAGTCCAACGTGTCTACCAATTCCACCACTTCAGCGTCATCAAGCCTTTCGGCATGACATTGGAATTTATCTTTAAAGAGCGAAAGACGGGATTTGAACCCGCGACCCCCACCTTGGCAAGGTGATGCTCTACCCCTGAGCTACTTTCGCATAAAATGTATAAGAACATTCGCAATAATTGCGAGGGCAAATTTAAGATTTTTATCAGAAACGCAAAGCCTTTTTAAGAAAAATTGGAGTTTTTTTAAGCTTGCTTCTTTTTAAGCAACATGCGCTTGATCTCATTCAGTTTCATCAAGGCCTCAACAGGAGTTAAAGTATTGATATCAATATTTACAATATCCTCTCTAATGCGCTCTAACAAAGGATCATCCAAATTAAAAAAGCTCAACTGCATCTCATTATCCAAAGTTTTGACCTTATCTGTAAGCGCATCACTAGAATGTGATTTCTCCAGTTGCTTCAATATTTTATTGGCGCGATGAATCACTTGTTGCGGCATTCCTGCCATTTTAGCGACGTGAATTCCAAAACTGTGTTCGCTACCACCCTCTACCAATTTCCGAAGAAATAAGACATTATCTTTTAATTCTTTTACAGAGACGTTAAAATTCTTGATACGCTTAAACGTGGTCGACATCTCGTTGAGCTCATGATAATGGGTAGCAAAAAGCGTTTTGGCCTTACTTGGGTGTTCATGCAGATATTCACTAATAGCCCACGCAATTGAAATCCCGTCATAAGTACTGGTACCCCTACCAATCTCATCTAAGAGCACTAAACTTCGATCTGAAACATTATTTAAAATAGAGGCTGTCTCATTCATCTCTACCATAAAGGTAGATTCTCCCATCGAGATGTTATCACTGGCACCTACTCTGGTAAAAATCTTATCGGTCAATCCTATAGTCGCCGCTTCTGCGGGTACAAAACTCCCCATTTGAGCTAACAAAACGATAAGCGCTGTTTGTCTCAAGATGGCCGATTTACCAGACATATTTGGCCCCGTTATCATTATAATTTGTTGCTCTTCCCGGTCGAGATACACATCATTGGCAATATAGGGCTCGCCATGAGGTAACTGTTTTTCTATTACTGGATGCCTGCCGTTTTTGATATCTAAAACATGATCATCGTTAATCTGTGGCCTGCTATAATGATTTTCTGTAGCCAATTGTGCAAATCCACAGAGGCAATCCAACTCGGCCACTAAGGCTGCATTGTGCTGTACAGGTTTAATAAAACGCATCATATCATTCACCAACTCCGCGAACAACTGTTGTTCAATCAATAAGATGCGTTCCTCGGCTCCTAAGATCTTGGTTTCATATTCCTTCAGTTCTTCAGTGATATAGCGTTCAGCACTTACTAAAGTTTGTTTTCTAATCCAATCTGCAGGTACTTTATCTTTATGGGTATGTCGCACTTCAATGTAATACCCAAAGACATTATTAGAAGCAATTTTAAGAGATGTAATTCCAGTGCGCTTGCTCTCGCGCTCTAACATATTGTCTAAATAACTCTTTCCTGAGGCAGACAAATCTCGTAATTCTTTCAATTCCGAAGAAAAATCAGAACAAATCGTGTTTCCTTTAAGGATATTAACCGGAGCCTCCTCATTTATGGTCTTTTTGATGCGCGCTCTCAGTGCTTCACAGGTTTCTATAGCGTCTCCTATAAGGTTTAAAGAAGGATCCTTAGACTCTGAAGCCAAGCTTTTTATTGGGACTATCGCATCTAATGCATTTTTAAGCTGAACGACCTCTCGCGGACAGATTTTACCCGTTGCTACCTTAGAAATGAGCCGCTCAATATCTCCAATTTGTTTGAGTTGATGCTGAAATTTATGAAGTAATTGGGGTTCTTTATTTAAAAAGGATACCACGTCATGGCGCTGGTTGATCTGTTTTAAATTAATCAAAGGCAAGGCTAGCCACCGTTTCAACAAACGACCACCCATTGGAGAAATGGTTTTATCAATAACTTGAATGAGCGTGATGGCATTGGCATTGGTAGATTGGTAGAGCTCAAGATTCTTGATCGTAAAGCGATCCATCCAAACGTGCTCCCCCTTATTTAAACGTTTTACAGCGGTAATATGCTGTAATTTGTGATGTTGTGTTTCTCCAAGATAATGCAGTATGGCACCAGATGCTATTATCCCCTCATACAAATCTTCTACACCAAAACCCTTTAAGGTTTTGGTATTAAAATGTTTAAGCAAGGTCTCATTGGCATAATCATCTTGAAACACCCAATCTTCCAGAAAAAAAGCATGAAAGTCTTTACCAAAATGGGTGTTAAATTTTTGCTTATTTGGCTTAGAGACCAATACCTCACTGGGTCTAAAGTTTTGTAGCAGTTTATCTATGTAGTCTGCTTGACCTTGAGACATAAAAAACTCACCGGTAGAGACATCTAAAAAGGCGACGCCAATAAGCTGAGCCCCAAAATCAACAGCAGCTAAAAAGTTATTGGTCTTAGAATTTAAGATATCATCATTAAGCGCCACTCCTGGTGTTACCAACTCGGTAACGCCACGTTTCACTATGGTCTTGGTTTGCTTTGGATCTTCCAATTGATCACAAATGGCCACACGGCAACCGGCTTTTACCAATTTTGGCAAATAGTTATTTAAAGAATGGTGCGGAAACCCAGCAAGCGCGGTCTCTGTTTCACTACCAGCTCCTCGTTTGGTAAGAATGATATCTAAAATTTTTGAGGCCTTTACGGCATCTTCTCCAAAGGTCTCGTAAAAATCACCTACTCTAAATAGCAATAGGGCATCAGGATATTTCACCTTGATGGCATTGTATTGTTTCATTAAAGGGGTTTCCTTTTTTACTTTTTTAGCCAAGGGAATTGTGTATTTTTGTTAGGAAAACAGTCGTAATTTCAACCAGCACAAGGTACTTATAATTTGAAGTTTTTTAAAACCCAACCTTCATAAGTTATCTACAACTGTTAATAATTAATACGCATATTTAATCTTGATTAAGCCTATATAGGCGAAGACAGCATCAAGTGAATGCGCATATCGACAAAAACGGAACACCTGTGACCAGAAAACTTAAAAATAGCGAATTGGATCGTTTAGATCCCGAAACCTTTAAAGACGCTAAGAAGACCCCTATTATTATCATTCTTGACAACATTAGAAGTCTTAACAACATTGGCTCTGTCTTTAGAACGAGTGATGCTTTTCTTATTCAAAACATATACCTCTGCGGCATTACGGCAACACCTCCCCACAATGATATTAGAAAAACGGCCTTGGGAAGTACCGAGACCGTGGCTTGGGAATATGCTGAAAGCACGATGGACGTCATCAATCAATTGAAAGAAAAAGATATAAAAATTATAGCCATTGAACAAGCAGAACACGCCACTATGCTCAATGATTTTAAACCAGATCCCAACCACACCTATGCGCTCGTTTTTGGTAACGAAGTAAAAGGGGTGGCTCAAGATGTTGTGAACAACAGTGATCTGGTTCTGGAAATACCGCAGTATGGTACCAAACATTCTCTAAATATTTCAGTGAGTTGCGGTGTTGTGGTTTGGGATATTTTTACTAAGTTGAAGCACTAAAGGTCTATTTAAAATCGCATTTTATAAATAATCCCAACAACAGGCGAAACCCAAAATCGAAAGCTAAATGAAGTTAAAATCTATCATTGTTGAAGATGAAGAAACCAGCAGGGAAATCCTTAAGAATTATCTTCAAAAATACTGTCCTAATGTCGATATTTTAGGGGAAGCTGCTAATGTAGACGAAGCGCTCACGCTCATTAGAAACAATGAGCTCGATCTTGTGTTTCTTGATGTTGAAATGCCTTATGGTAACGCCTTTGACCTTTTAGATAAGGTAGGAGATATTAATTTTGAAACTGTTTTTGTAACCGCTTATAACCATTATGCCGTTGAAGCCTTGAATGCTCACGCTTCTTACTATTTAATGAAACCTATTTCTATAGATGAGCTTATAAAGGCGGTGGATTATGTGACTGAAACACGAATTAAAGAAGATGCGCTTCAAGACGAAGTGCTGGTTCCCAAAACGGCTGGTGTACATGGTAAAATCACCATCCCCCAACAGGATGGTTTTGATGTTTTAGAAACTGCTGATATTTTATATTGTAAAGCTGATGATAATTACACCGAGATCTACCTCAACAACCAAAAGAAGAAGCTTGTTAGCAAAACCTTAAAATATTTTGAAGATGCCCTGACCGAAAGGGGTTTTGCAAGAGTGCATAAAAGCTATTTGGTGAATGTTAATGAAATCACCAAATATGTTAAGGGCAAAGGTGGCAGCGTTATTTTAAGCAATGGTAAGGAAATCATGGTTTCTGCTTCAAAAAAATCAGGATTACTCTCTTATTTTAAATGATACATTTTCAAGTGGAAGGATTTTCATTTAAACAATACGATCGCTGTTGACATCCAATTCAACATAACTCATAATTTCAAATAAAAGTTTCAATTTTTAAAATCAAGCTATGCCCATAATAAAACCCGTCAACGGAAAACACCCACAAATTCCTGAAAATTGTTTTATCGCCGAAAATGCCACCATCATTGGTGAGGTTACTATGGGCAACCACTGCAGCGTTTGGTTTAATGCTGTGATTAGAGGCGATGTGCATTTTATCAAAATGGGCAATAAAGTCAACGTGCAAGACGGGGCTGTAATTCACGCAACCTATCAAAAATCACCAACCACTATTGGCAATAATGTCTCTATTGGCCACAATGCCATAGTTCATGGTTGTACGGTGCATGACAATGTGCTTATTGGTATGGGAAGTATTGTTATGGATGATTGTATTATTGAAAGCAACAGCATTATCGCTGCGGGTGCAGTAGTTACAAAAAATACCGTTGTGGCTTCTGGAAGTATTTATGCAGGCATTCCCGCAAAGAAAGTAAAAGACATTAGCCAAGAACTTTTAACAGATGAAATTCATCGTATTGCAGACAATTACGTCACCTACAGTAGCTGGCTCAAGTAAAATCTAGCCCTAATTCAATCTATAAATCGTTAATCTTTTCTTCGGAAAATTGAGTTTCTATGCTATCAATTAATGCTTCGAAATATTTTAAGTTGATTGATCTCTTTAGCACTGAGAAATGACTTTAATTGTCCGTTTTCCGAAGTTAATAGTATAGGATATTCGAAAGATTGTTTTGGAAATACCCGTTCAAATTCGTCAATATGATAAAATTGAAGATCAAGAGCTGTAAGTTGCCTGAACTTTTTCCAAGCTTCATTTTCAGTAAAAATGCCATAAGTCCTATCACAAAGATGGCATGCAGACTTACTTGAGGCTAAATAATTTGTACCCTAAATATCAAGAATGGTATTTCCCAAACCAGAATTTGCATTGTAGATGAATAAAAGTGACCTCATAAGGGCCTTAGTATAAACAAAAAAAACATCACAACTAAAAATTTAAATAATTTACGGCATAACGATGCTCTAAAATAGCATCCAAAACCTTTACATTTCCGTTGGAATAAAAGAGCTGTTTTGGTGTCTCGTTGTTTATGTTCAATAATTGGCGCTGTTCTAAAACAGCCTTGGTTTGTTTGGCCACTGCTTGGCCAGAATCAATAATCTTAACGTGGCTGGGCAGCATTTGAGACAGCATTGGGATCAAGTAGGGATAATGCGTACAGCCCAGCACCAAGTAATCAATATTTGCCGCTATCATAGGCTTTAAGTACTCTTTTAAAAGGGCTTCCATTGCCGAAGAATTGGTTTCACCAGCTTCTATCAACTCCACAATACCTTGACCCTCCTGCTCAATAACAGCGATATCTTTACTATACAAATCTGTAGTTTGATGAAATAATTCGCTTGACAGTGTGCCCTTGGTAGCAAGAATACCAACAGCTTTGGTGGCTGTGTTGAGTGCAGCAGGCTTAATGGCCGGTTCAATACCTATAAACGGCACATCATAGCGTTCTCTAAGGGTTTTTATGGCATTGGTTGTGGCAGTGTTACAAGCAACCACAATAAGCTTACAATCGCGCTCTAAAAGAAACTCTGTATTCTTAACGCTTAATGCAATAATGGCCTCCCTGCTTTTAATCCCGTAAGGAGCATTGGCGCTGTCTGCTAAATAGATCGAGTGCTCGTAAGGCAGCAGTGTTCTAATTTCTTTAAAAATAGACGTCCCTCCAATACCAGAGTCAAATATACCAATTGGACTTTCCTTCATAAATACGGTTTAGGCTTGACTAAAAATAAGAAAGCCACCTTATAAAAGTGGCTTCCTTGTGAAAATTATTTTTTAATTAGAATTAGAATCCTAATTCTTTTTTGACGTCTGCCATAAGGTCTTTACCGTCAGAAACCAATACACCTCCACCTTGAGTTGAGTCTAAAACGTATTGAAATCCTTGTGCTTTAGCAACCTTCTGGATAGCCATCTTTGCTTTTTCAAAAATAGGCTTTAACAACGCTTCTTCCTTTTTAGCAAGATCTTGTTGTGCTTGACCTTGGTACTGACGGATGCTTTGTTCCATTTGTTGTACCTCTTGAGCTCTACCTGTATTCTCTTCTTCGGTTTTAGTATCTACCTCAGATTGGTATTGCTTAATTTTTGTTTGAAGCTCAGTTGCCATTGTTTTGATGTCTGCTTCGTAAGTCTTGGTCAATTTCTCGATCTCAGCTTGTGCAGTTTTCATTTCTGGCATGGCTTGCACCAAATCTGTAGTATTGATATGCGCGATTTTACTTTGTGCTGTTGCAAGGCTAGTTGTACCAACAAAGAGTATGGCTGCAAATAATAGTGTCTTAAAATGTTTCATTTTTCAATTTGTTACGTGTTATAATTATTGTTTTTAGTTGTTCTCGGGAACTGAATCGTTTTCTTTCTTTTGGGCTTCCCGTTCTTCTTTCGCTTTTTTACGTGCTTCTAATATTTTTTGTTTGCGCTCTTCAAGCGCTTTTTTACGTTCTTCTCTGTCTTTTAATTTTGCCTGACGTTTTTCTTCAGCAATTTGCTCTGGTGTTTTCTCTGAGTCTGGCGTCTTATCTTTGGCATCATCTGTAGGCTCTTTTGAAACATCAGATTTTCTATCTTGAGTTCCTCCTTGGGCACTATCGCGATCAGTCTTAGCTGCTTCACGTTCGTCAAGAATTTTTTGACGTCTTGCCTCGGCCGCATCTTTTAATGAGTCACGACGTTTCTGTTGTGCTTCGCGACGTTCTTCAATTAATTTTTGACGCGCAGATTGCTTTTCTTCAATAGCCTTTTCACGAGCCTCTAACTCTTCATTGATTTCTGGTACCACGTCTTCTTCATTAGCTGCTTTACGCTCCTCTCTTGTATTCGCCTGAGTTCGTTTTGATGAACGTGTGATGCTTCTAATGATCAACTCACTGATATCATATCGTTCTGCAGAGTACAACATCACCACATCGGCCGACTTATCAAAAATGAAATCATATTTTTTATTACCGGCAATCTCTTGAACCGCTGCAAAGATTTGGTCTTGGATCGGTTGCATTAACTGCTGCTTTTGGATCATTAAATCACCACTAGGCCCAAAACGCTTTTGCTGATAATCTAAGATCTCTGCCTCTTCAAAAGAAATATCTTCTAGACGCTCTTCATAAAGCTCCTTAGTTAATAAGATACGCTCATTGTTGAGTTGTTTCTTTTTGGTGTCAATCACTCCTAAACGCTGTTCGATATCGGCTTTCCATTGTTGGACCTTTTGATCTAATTGATTGGAAGCTTCTTGATATTCAGGAACATTCTGTAAAATATATTCGGTATCGATATAACCAATTCTAACACCCCGTTGTGCATGGCTGGCAATGCTAGTTAAACCTAGCAAGAACATTATAAAAAGAACTTTAGATTTCATCTGTTTCGTTTTATGCTTTATTGATCTTATCCCTAATTTCAAAATGACATACGTAACTTACGATACTGCCATTGATTAGAGTTTTCAAATTAACGAAATATATTCTGAAAAATTTTAACACAACAATGTTAATCGTCTTATTGTTGATATATCAGTTAGAAAATATCGTGCCAAAGTTAAAATTGTTGTCCGATAATGAAGTGTGTTTCCAATCCGTTGCTGCCGGTTTGACCAGGAAGTGCATCAAATCCATAACCAAAATCAATCCCTAAAAGACCAAAGGCTGGCATAAAAATTCTAATACCTGCTCCTGCCGAACGATTTAAATTGAACGGATTAAAATCCCTGAAATTATCAAAAGAAGCTCCAGCTTCAGCAAATGTGAGTCCGTAGATTTTAGCTTGTGCACCAAGCGTTATAGGATAACGCAACTCTAATGAGAATTTATTATATATAGTACCACCATCTTGTGAAGACAAGGATTGATTTGGATAACCTCTCAATTGGATAACCTCACGTCCATCCAAAGAGAAATTACCAAGACCGTCACCCCCTAAAAAGAATCTTTCGAAAGGTATAATACCTCGATCTTGATTATAAGCCCCTAAGAAACCAAATTCTAAACCTGATTTTAATACCAATTTATCAATCGGGTTAGTATACCAGTCACCTTTAAATTTAATCTTATAGAATTCTAACCACTTATAGAACTCTTGGTCAATCTCCCCAACTCGAGCAGCTTCTTCAGGTATATTTCTATCTAAGTTGTTTCGCTCCTCTCTCAATCCTTCATAATCTACAGAATTAAAAAGAGAATATGGAAGCGACAACTTAGCACTTACGGAGAAGTTAGATCCTGCGGTTGGATAAATAGGATCCGTTCTCGTATCATTCCTAGTCAAACCAACTGTATAAGATAGGTTATTAGAATATCCATTTCCAAACGTAAACAAGCCCGTATTATAATTTTTCAAATCATAATGCTGTAAACCTATCGATTGGGACAATTGAAAATAATCATCTGGTACTTTCAATCGTTTTGCAATACCTACCGAGATCCCTGTGATGTTAAAACGTTTATCTTTATCAGCATCTCTAGTCTGCGCGTTGTAAAGAAACTGTTTGGTATGAGATATAGAGGTCGAAAATTGCACAGGGCGCTTGCCTCCCAACCAAGGTTCTGAAAATGAAAAGCTATAAGTCTGAAAGAAACGTGATGCTTGTAAACGTAAGGCTAAACTCTGTCCATCTCCCGCAGGAATTGGCTTGTAAGCTTCTTTATTAAAAATGTCTTTTATGGCAAAGTTGTTAAATGACAACCCAAGTGTACCAATAAAGCCACCGCCACCATAACCTCCTTGAAGTTCAATTTGGCTAGACCCACGCTCTACAACTTCATACTCGATATCAACCGTACCGTCTTGAGTGTTGAAATTTTTCATGTTAGGGGTAAGCTGTTGTGCGTCAAAAAATCCTAACTGACCAAGCTCTCTAATGGTTCTAATGACATTACTCTTTTTATAAAGCTGACCTGGTTTTGTTCTTAATTCACGATAAATGACGTGATCATTGGTTTTATCATTACCAGATACCGAAACTTGATTAAAATATGCCGGTTTACCTTCGGAAATTCTAATTTCAAGATCAATCACATTACCTTCTGCACTAACTTCCACGGGGTTAATAGTGGAGAACAAGTAACCGCTATCCTGATACAAATTTGTTAAATCTAAGGCATCAGGCTTGGTGTCATCAGCAATTCTTTTACGAAGTTCCACACCATTATAGGTCGTCCCTTCGTTAATTTTTAAAACAGATTTTAACTGTTGATCTGTGTACACACTATTTCCAACAAAGGTGATTTTCCCAAATTTATACTGCTCACCCTCCTCAACTTTAATATTAAGTGCAATGGTTTTATCATCAATATAGGAAATTGAATCTGAAATGACACGAGCATCTCGATAACCGTTTTCCTTATACTTATCAATAACGTTCACCAAATCTTCCTTATAATCTTGCTTGATGTACTTAGAGCGTTTTAAAATTCTGAAAATATTTTTCTGTTTCGTGTTTTTCATGGCTTTTCTCAATTTCTTGTCAGAAATCTTCTCATTACCATCAAAAACAATCTCTTTAATTTTTACCTTTTCGCCTCTATCAATATAGACGAGCATGTCTACACGACTCTTTTCAATAGAGTCATCTTTAACTTCTCTCGTATTAACGTTGACTTTAGCCTTTAGAAAACCGTCTTTCTTATATTTATTGGTCAAATAGTTTTTAGTGGTGGTTATCAAGTTCTCTGTAACCTTGGTCCCTTTTGTTAAACCATTATCTTTTATAATAGACTCGTGCTTTCCTTTCTTTATGCCCTCAATAGTGACATCGCGTAATTCTGGCAAATCAAAAAGATTGATTTCCAGATAGGCCTTATTCCCCTCTACCTTTGCCAAGTAAACGTCTATACTACTAAACAGATTAGAGTCCCATAATTTTTTGATGGCCTTACTGATATCTTCCCCAGGAATCACTATTTCCTCTCCTTTTTTAAGTCGTGAAAAAGAAATAATAGTAGCGGGACTAAAATTGGTATTACCTGTTACGGTAACGTCTTCTAAGATGTAGGTTTTACCTTTATTAAAATCAGATTGCTGAGCAAATGCAACACTAGAAAAAATAAGGGCAACTGCAATAAGTAAAGATTGGATGTATGTTTTCAAAAGTAAATTTTTAGCTAATCTGTTCGCTTGTTTTTCCGAAACGTCGCTCTCTATTTTGATAATTAATTAGAGCTTCATAGAGATCGTTCTTAGTAAAATCAGGCCAAAGAATATTTGTAAAATAAAGCTCGGCATAGGCTATTTGCCATAGCAGAAAGTTGCTTATTCTATGCTCTCCGCTAGTTCTAATCAACAAATCGACGTCTGGCAAATTTTGCGTGTAAAGATGCTTATTAATAATCGATTCGTCAATGCTTTCTACGGAAATTATATTATTTTTAACTTTATCTGTTAATTGTTTTACAACAGAAACGATCTCTTCCCTAGAGCCATAGCTCAAGGCTAAAGTAAGGGTCATTTGGCCGTTGCTTTTTGTTTTTTCGATGACTTCTAAGAGTTCGGTATGGGCTTTTTTGGGAAGATCCTGAAGGTTACCAATGGCCGCTAGTTTAATATTATTGTCCTGTAATGTGGCAATTTCCTTTTTCAAGCTTTTTACTAACAACTTCATTAGGGTTTGCACCTCTAATTTTGGTCGTTTCCAGTTTTCAGTAGAGAAGGCATAAAGTGTGAGATGTTTGATTCCTATTTCGGCGCAAGCCTCAACAACTTCACGCACAGATTTGGTGCCACTTTCATGACCAACAACTCTTAGTAAACCTTGCTGTTTTGCCCAACGTCCATTACCATCCATGATGATGGCGAGATGACGTGGCAATTTGTCGTTTTTTATTTGTGTTTTAAAATCCATCAGAAATTGCAATAACAAGGCCTTTGGCCAAATGTATAGGTTAAGGTAAAACCGGTAAACACATACCAGTCATTACTATTGGTATTACCAAAACTCAGACTCTCTATGTTGGGGTCATCTGGCACACTACCATCTAATTCATCTGAAAACGTATAACGCGCTCCAACCTCAAAACCCAATATAAAGTGATTTGATATGTTGGTCTTAGCCCCCAAAATCATAGGGATCCCAAAGGCCCAACTTTCAGTACCTTCATTAGTATAAGTGCCATCTGCCTCAAAATAATAATTATCATGTAATGCCGTACTAATCCCAGTATACATATAGGGCGTAAATTTAGTACCAGACTCATGCAAGTTGAAATCAAAAAAAGTAAATTCCATCCCTGCCGAGATTTCCAAAAGGTTGGTGTCAAAACTATAATCGCGTTCGTTTCGTCTTGGATCATCAGACTTTGAATCAACCCCTTCCAAATCTGCATAAATAACAGATAATCTCCATGAGTGTCTAGGACTTCTGTTCCATTTTAATATGGCACCCAGTGCCACATCATTTGGTGAGATATAGTTAGTAGCCCCAACATCACCAATAAAATTACTGCCTCCAGCAAAAATACCGACCTCATAGATTTGCGCCCTACTTAATGGCACAAAACATATACTTAATAAAAACAAGATTAAATACCTCATAGATTTTTAAAAGTTTGCAAATATAACAATTATGACGTGACCGTCGTAAGATGTGGCCATTAGTCATTGCAATAAACAGTTTTAGTGAGGATTTATTGTTTAATTTCTTCGGTCTTCGCCCCAAAGCATTTTTTTTCTGAGGGTGTCTAAAAAGCTTTCATCTAGTAGCTCGACCATCTTAATTTTGAAGTGAGCCTTTTTAATAATTACGGTAGTGTCATTATGCAAAGTGACAATTCTAGAATCTAAAGACATTAAATAATGGTCCTCCCTTCCATTTACCTTTAAGGTCACAACGGTATCGTCGGGTATCACCAAAGGTCTCGCATTAAGATTATGAGGCGCAATAGGCGTAAGCACCAAACTCTTGGCATTAGGTGTAATAACAGGTCCTCCACAACTCAAAGAATACCCTGTAGATCCTGTAGGTGTAGATACAATCAACCCATCTGCCCAATAAGAAGTGAGAAACTCATCATCTAAATGGGTGTCTACAGAAATCATTGACGTTGTATTTTTTCGGCTTAAGGTAATCTCGTTAAGTGCAAAATTACTTTCGTGAAGCAGTTTGTTTTCTGGGTGGGTTTCTACAGATAACACCGATCGTTCTGAAATTTTATAGTTTCCATTCAGTATATGTTTTAAGGCACTTTCCACATCTGTTGTTTGAATGGTAGCTAAAAAACCCAAACGCCCCGTATTGACCCCAACAATTGGTATAGAGAAATCATGTATAAAGGTTATTGCCCTTAGGATGGTACCATCGCCTCCAACACTTATCAATAAATCAAAACTTTTATCTAGCTCAGTAAACGTTTGCAGGTTTGCTAAAGCAGGATTATTTGTTTCAATCTTGGAATGAAAATTAGATTCAACAAAAACAGAAACGTTATTCTTTAAAAGAATTTCAATCAATTCTTCATAATACTCAGTAGATTTCTCTGGATAGTATTGACTATAAACCGCAACTTTCATAACTGCTATATGTCTAGGTATTTTTTAAGATATTCTGATCGTTCCTTCAAATTTTCAACGTAGGTATCTTCTTCATGTCCCGAAATAATATTATAACTGTACCTTCTAAAGGTCTGTATCACGTCATTGAGTCCAGAAACTCCAATTTTCAAGGTAATTTGAATAATATCTTTTTCTAGTTTTGAAACAAAAGCGCCCAAAATCTTGGCGTCATTTGATTCTACGATTTGACTAATTTCACTAAAGGAATAATCCTGAACTCCTGTTTCTAAAATTAAAACACCACCAGGCTCAGCAAAGAAAGGGGTTTGATTAAAAAGGCCAATAATATCGTTGAGCTCATAATAACCGCAATACACATTTTCCCGATCTAAAACAGGCATGATGTTACAGGAATTTTGAGCAAATGTTTCGAGCACATCCAACCAATTGGTATCTATCCGAACAAAAAAAGATTCGAGTGCATGACCGCAGTCAATAATCGTTTTATGGCTTTCAAAGCAATGGGCATCGGTCTCAGAAATACATCCCATATACACCCCATTATTTTCAATAGGAATATGTGAGTAAGTCAATTCATTAAACATCATTTTTAAGTCACTGATCTTATCATTGATGTTCAATGGCTTTATGTCATTAATCAAGTATTCTTGTAGTGGCATGCGTACTGTCATTTCTTTGCAAATTAATTAAAAATTACCAGTTCAAAGCATGTGCTACTTTGTATTTTTGTGAACAAAACCAAGAAGGTTATGACCAAATTAAGTGTAAATATTAATAAAATCGCCACGCTTAGAAATTCTCGAGGTGGCAATACCCCCAACGTTGTGCAGTTTGCTAAAGATGTTCAGCGTTTTGGTGCGCAAGGCGTTACCGTACATCCAAGACCAGATGAACGCCATATTAAATATCAAGACACTAGGGACCTAAAGCCAGAAGTCTACACAGAGTTCAATGTTGAGGGCAATCCCGTAACCTCATTTATGGATTTGGTACTAGAAGTAAAACCAACCCAGGTGACTTTAGTTCCAGATGCAGAAGATGCCATTACCTCTAACGCAGGTTGGGACACCGTTAAGCATAAAGCATTTTTAACCGAGGTCATTTCAGAGTTTAAAGCAAATGGCATCAGAACGTCTATTTTTGTAGATCCCAATGTGCACATGATAGAACATGCCAAAGCCACTGGAACTGATAGAATTGAATTGTACACTGAGAGTTTTGCTCATCAATATGGCTTAGGAAATCAAAAAGCTATAGAACCTTTTATCAAAGCCGCAGAAATAGCCAATGAGATTGGATTGGGCATCAATGCCGGACATGATCTCTCCTTAGATAATATTCAGTTTTTTAAAGCTAATATCCCGGGATTATTAGAAGTCTCCATAGGGCATGCTCTCGTTGCAGAAAGTTTATATCTTGGTATAGAAAACGTTATTCAAATGTATTTACACCGTTTGAAATAAGTAATAGTAACAGGCAGCAATCCAATCGGTTTTTAATAGCTTCACAACTGCTTCGGAAATCTAAATCGTTTAATACATATCAATACATGACACTTCACTCTCAAATATTAGGTAAAGGCAAACCATTTATCATTCTTCATGGCTTTCTTGGCATGAGCGATAACTGGAAAACACTAGGTAATAAGTTTAGTGAGGCTGGTTTTGAGATGCACTTGATAGACCAACGTAACCACGGCCGAAGTTTTCATGATGATCATTTTAACTACGAGGTCTTGGCCGAAGATCTAAAATCCTATTGCGACACACATCAACTCAAAGACGTCTTACTATTAGGACACTCTATGGGAGGAAAAACCGCCATGCTTTTTGCTTGTCTGTATCCAGAATTGGTTTCTAAATTAATGGTGGCAGATATCACGCCGCGGTATTACCCAGTGCACCATGATACCATCTTAGAGGGTTTAAGCAGTCTTGATTTCAAAACCCTAAAAAGTAGAGGCTCGGCAGATAAAAAACTAGCGCACTATATATCAGATACTGGAACCCGTCTCTTTTTACTTAAAAATCTATATTGGATCGAGAAAGGAACATTGGCCTTACGCTTAAACCTAGAAGCCTTAAAAGCTAATGTTTCCGAAGTTGGAGAAGCATTGCCCATTCATGCCAGGTTTGAGAAGGCTACCTTGTTCTTAAAAGGAGACAAAAGCGAATATGTGATGCCAAGTGATGAAACGCTCATTAAACAACATTTTCCATCAGCGTCTATTGAAACCATAAGTAATGCTGGCCATTGGCTACATGCTGAAAATCCTGATGATTTTTACGATGCCGTCATAAATTTTATTCAAAAATAAACGACATCCCGCTCAGGTTATGTCATAAGCTTTTTCTAAAAGACACTTATTTAAGTATATTAGACAACGTAATCCAATTAAATACAATATCATGAACCTCATCATTCGTCTTCTCATAACGGCAGTACTCGTTGTATTATTAGCCAATTTTTTACCTGGAGTTGCAGTGAGCGGATTTGGCGCCGCAATCATCGTAGCCATCGTTCTTGCCATACTCAACGCCATAGTAAAGCCCATCTTAGTGGTGTTGACCATCCCTATTACCATTGTGACCTTAGGCCTTTTCCTTTTGGTTATTAACGCCTTGATAATTTTATTGGCAGATGCCTTTATAGACGGTTTTGGAGTGAGCGGGTTTTGGATTGCGCTTTTGTTTAGCATCTTATTGTCCATTTGCCAATCTGTGGCCTATTCTCTTTTGAATGACGAGAAAAAATAGACTAACATTCAGTAAGTTAAATAATTGTTGGGTTGTAAAAAATATCTTATTTTTGCAGCCCAATTTTGATTTGAGAAACAATGAACATCACTAGAGAAAACATAGACGAGCTAAACGCTGTGGTAAAAGTAGATATCGCTAAAGAAGACTATAGCGATAAGGTAGAAAAAATATTAATCGATTACCGTAAATCGGCCAATATCCCTGGGTTTAGAAAAGGCCATGTACCAATGACCATGGTTAAAAAGCAGTACGGTAAAGCTGTTTTGGTAGATGAAGTTAACAAATTACTTCAAGATGCACTTAACAAGTATCTTACTGAAGAGAAATTGGACGTTCTCGGAAACCCACTCCCTAAGCCTCAAGATGATCTAGATTGGGATTCTGATGCGTTTTCTTTTGAGTTTGAACTAGGCTTAGCCCCAGAATTTGAGGTGACCTTAAAAGGCAAAAAAGCAATCACGCACTACAATATTGTGGCAGATGACAAGATGCTAGACAACCAAGTAGAGCAGATTAGAAAACAATACGGAAAAATAATCTCTCAAGATGCAGTAACCAAAGATTCTGAAATTACTGGAGTTTTTGAAAATGAAGAGAAAGAGATTAACAACTCTACAACCATTACCTTAGATAAATTCAAAGGGAAAACAACAGAAAAACAATTTATTGGCGCTAAAGTTGGTGATGTGATCACACTTAACACTAAGAAATTGTTTAACGATGATCATGATTTGATGACCTTTCTAAAGGTGTCTCATGATGATGTTCACGGTTTAGATATTGACGTCAACTTTACCATCAACGAAATCAACACACGTGAGTTGGCAGATTTAGACCAAGAGCTTTTTGATAAATTGTTTGGAAAAGGCGAAGTAACCTCTGTTACCGAACTCAAAGAAAAAATCAAGGAAGATTCTGAGAAGCAGTTCAAGCAACAAGGTGACCAAAAGTTACTGAATGATGTGACTGAATATTTAGTAGATAACACCAAATTTGACCTACCAGCATCTTTTCTACAAAAATGGATGCAGACTGCCGGTGAAGAGCAAATTGATGCAGATCAAGCTAAAGAAGAATACGAAAAGTCTGAAAAAAGCATGCGTTACCAACTTATAGAAGGTAAACTTATTGAGAAGCATGATTTACAGGTTAAGTTTGAAGATTTAAAAGCTCACGCTACAGAAATGATCAAAACGCAAATGGCACAGTTTGGTCAAATGAACCCTAGCGATGAGGAACTAGAAGGCATTGCCGCTAGAATTTTGTCTAATAAAGATGAAGTAAAACGTTTGTCTGAGCAATTAATGAGCACCAAACTGTTAAACCTTTACAAAGCAGAAGCTAATTTAAAGACAAAAGAAATAACTTACGATGATTTTGTAAAAGAGTTTTACAGCTAAGATTCGACTAAATAATTAGTATATTTGAGCGTAAAACAAACAGTTTTACGCTCTTTTGTTTTAGAAAAATAAACGATAATATCAATTTATGAATTACGGAAAAGAATTCGAAAAATTCGCAATAAAAGATCAAGGGATCAGCAGTACCTATTATGACAAGATCATGAGCAGCATGTACCCTACAAATTTGACTCCAAATATTATTGAGGAGCGTCAAATGAATGCGGTGGCTATGGATGTGTTTTCACGTCTTATGATGGATCGCATCATCTTTATGGGCACAGGCATTAACGATCAAGTCGCTAATATTATACAAGCACAACTTTTGTTTTTAGAAAGTACAGATGCTGCAAAAGATATTCAAATTTACATCAACTCACCAGGAGGTAGTGTTTATGCAGGATTGGGTATTTATGATACCATGCAACTGATCAAGCCAGACGTTGCTACCATTTGTACAGGTATGGCAGCATCTATGGGTGCCGTCTTATTATGTGCTGGCACAAAAGGAAAGCGCAGTGGCTTAACCCATAGTCGTGTTATGATTCACCAACCTTTAGGAGGTGCTCAAGGTCAAGCGAGTGATATAGAAATTACAGCACGCGAGATTGTCACCCTAAAAGAAGAGCTTTACAAAATAATTGCTAAGCATTCTGGACAAGATTACGATAAAGTCTACGATGATAGTGATCGTGATTATTGGATGAAAGCACAACAAGCTAAAGATTACGGTATGATAGACGAGGTATTATCTCGTGACGCCTAAAAATCAATTAACTACGGAAATGTGAGCCATCTGAAATTTACGTTAAGAGGCGTACAACCCGTGATTAAACAACAATGAGAACACGTTGCACTCAAGCCTTTGAATTTCAACTGAATTTTGAAGTTTGAAACGCAACATTGAAATTAAAATATGGCAAAGGAAGAATTAGAATGTTCATTTTGTGGTAGGAAAAAGCCAGAAACCAATTTATTGATTGCAGGCTTAGATGCGCATATTTGTGATCGTTGCATCGAGCAGGCACACGGTATTGTTTTAGAGGAATCTAAACAAAGTGATAATGCCGATCTGTCTTCAGAATTGGTGTTGAGAAAACCTCAGCAAATCAAAGGGTTTCTTGACGAATATATTATTGGTCAAGAATATACTAAAAAAGTGATGTCTGTAGCAGTATATAATCATTACAAACGTTTATTACAGCCAGCATCTGATGATGATATCGAAATACAAAAAAGTAATATCATCATGGTAGGGCAAACCGGTACCGGTAAAACCCTTATGGCTAAAACGGTCGCTAGAATGCTTAACGTTCCTTTAGCAATAGTGGATGCTACGGTATTGACCGAAGCGGGTTATGTTGGTGAAGATGTTGAAAGTATTTTGACCCGATTATTGCAAGCTGCCGATTATAATCTTGAAAAAGCTGAAAAAGGCATCGTATTTATAGATGAGATTGATAAAATTGCCCGTAAGAGTGACAATCCATCCATTACACGTGACGTTTCTGGAGAAGGCGTACAGCAAGCTTTATTAAAGCTGTTGGAAGGTACTACAGTAAACGTACCGCCAAAAGGAGGCCGTAAACATCCAGATCAAAAATTTATTGAAGTCAATACAGAACACATCTTGTTTATTGCAGGTGGTGCTTTTGATGGTATTGATAGAAAAATATCCAAACGCCTTAATCTTTCTGCTATAGGTTATAAGGCCGCTCACGATAATGATGCTGTAGACCTAGATAATTTATTGCAATACATTATTCCGAAGGATTTAAAAGATTTTGGATTAATACCAGAAATCATTGGTCGTCTCCCTGTACTAACTTACATGGATCCTTTAGACGCCAAAACCTTGAGAGCTATTTTAACAGAGCCTAAAAACGCCATTATCAAACAATACAGAAAACTGTTTGAAATGGATGATGTTGAATTCTCTATAACAGATGGAGCATTG
Source organism: Sediminibacter sp. Hel_I_10 (assembly GCF_000688335.1). Lineage (NCBI taxonomy): Bacteria > Pseudomonadati > Bacteroidota > Flavobacteriia > Flavobacteriales > Flavobacteriaceae > Sediminibacter > Sediminibacter sp. Hel_I_10. Next base: position 2,301,908 of record NZ_JHZX01000001.1, on the reverse strand, counting down.
GATTATATAGTTACCAAAGCTATTGAGTATAAATTAGGCGCAAGAGGATTACGATCGCTCTGTGAAGATATTTTGACCGATGCTATGTATGATCTCCCTAGTGGTGATGAGAAAAAACTTAATGTCACTAAATCTTATGCAGAAGATAAGTTGACCAAAACAACGTTGAAGAAGTTGAAGGCGGTCTCCTAACTAAGAGTACTAAGTATTTAAAAAAGCAAAACCACTCTTTTACAGAGTGGTTTTTTTTAGCTGGATTAAGAACTAATATTGCTATTAATTGGTCGCAGACCAAGTAAAAAATGAGGGAGGATTAGTCTGCTACTTGATATCTATACTGCTAATATAGATGCATTCTTTAATAAAAAAAACGCATTTTAACAGTTTTGGACAAAAGATCACAAATACTCGTTATCAGGTATGTGAATAATACATTCGTCGGGAAAAAGAGTAAAAAACTATTTCAGAAAATTATAGAACCTGCGCAGTATTTAACACCAATAGCTCATCAAGATATTCCCTGCTATTAGAAAGTCTAGGAATCTTATGTTGACCTCCAACTCTATCATGCTGTTTTAACCAATCGTAAAACAATCCTGATCTTGCAGCATGCACTTTCGGCAATACAAGCGTCATATCATTTAAGCGTTTCGCCTCATAATCAGAGTTGATGGATTGCAGTGTCTGATCCAAAAGCGCATTAAATGCTTCCAAGTCTTTAGGCTCGGTCTTAAACTCAATAAGCCATTCATGAGATCCTTTCGTTTTTCCTTTCATAAAAATGGGAGCAGCCGTGTAATCTACAATTTCGGCATTAGTAATGGCACACACTTTTCTAAGGGCATCCTCAGCATTTTCAATGATGAGTTCTTCGCCAAAGGCATTAATGTGATGTTTTGTGCGTCCAGAAACCTTAATACGATATGGGTTAATCGAGGTAAATCTTACGGTATCGCCAATTTTATAGCGCCAAAGCCCTGCATTGGTGGTAATGATGACAGCATAGTTAGTATCTAAAGCCACCTCACTCAGTGGGATTACTTTTTGATTTGAAGTCCCATAAGCATCCATACTAATAAATTCATAGAAAATCCCATAGTCCAACATAAGCAATAACTCACTGCTATTGTTTCGATCTTGAATAGCGAAAAATCCTTCCGAAGCGTTATAAATCTCGTAATACCTAAAATTATTCCGAGGTAAAATAGCTTCGTATTGATCTTGATAAGGCACAAAGCTCACACCACCATGAAAGTAAACTTCTAGATTTGGCCAAATATCAAACAAGCTGTCTTTACCCGTAGCATCTAAAACGTTATTCAAAAGCACGAGCATCCAAGAAGGAACGCCGGCAAGGCTTGTGACATTTTCATATCTCGTCTCCTCAACAATTGCCTGCATCTTTTCTTCCCAATTGTTCATTAAGGAAACACGACTGCTTGGCGTACTACTAAACTCTGCCCAAAAGGGCATATTATCAATAAGAATCGCAGATAAATCTCCAAATGCGGTGCCATTCTCCTTATACAGCTCCTTGCTACCACCTAAACGCAGACTCTTTCCTGTAAACAGTTGAGAATCTTCATTATTGCTTAAATACATGCACAGCAAATCTTTACTTGCCGCATAATGACAATCTTCTAGAGACTCTGAACTTACGGGTATAAACTTACTCTTGGCGTTGGTGGTGCCACTGGATTTGGCAAACCACTTGATAGGATGTGGCCAAAAGATATTGTTTTCGCCTCTCCTAGAACGCTCAATAACATTCTGGTAATCTTCATAACTGGAAACAGGAACACGTTGAGAAAACTCACGATAACTAGAAATGGAACTGAACTCGTATTGCTTGCCAATTTCAGTATCTTTTGCTTTTGATAGCAGGTGAAACAGCAACTCGTTTTGTACTTCATTCGGGTATTTTAAAAATAAATCGATTTGGTGAAACCGCTTTTTCAAAAACCATGAAGCAATTGAATTGACTAATGGAATCGGCATTATTTTGGTATCTTTAACTTTTAAGTTCAATAAAAATAACACTTTTTTCCCTATGTACTATCAAGGCGTTTTAAGAAAGATGCAAACGGAGTTCGCAGAGCCCATTCAATATTTTTTAATATTGGAAAATGACTTCCTGAACCTTAACCAAATATTGGGCAAAACGCTGTCTTTAGAGTTCATTAAACATCAATGTCTCAATTGTGGATTAAACAAACCCATCTACAGACAAGGCTTTTGCAAAAGCTGTTTTTTTGATATTCCTCAAGCTGCAGATTGGATTATGAGACCAGAATTAAGCACGGCACACCTGGATCAAGAAGATCGAGATTTGGAGTATGAAAAAAAGGTGCAGCTACAACCCCATGTGGTCTATTTAGCCAATTCCAGTAACGTTAAGGTTGGTGTGACGAGAAAGACACAAGTTCCTACCAGATGGATTGACCAAGGTGCACACGAAGCTATTGAAATTGTTGAAGTCCCAAACCGCTATCTTGCGGGGATTACTGAAGTTGCTCTTAAAGATCACGTTGCAGACAAAACCAATTGGCGCAAAATGCTCAAAAATGATATTGAGGATGAAAATTTAGTAGAGTGGCGGGAAAAATTAAAGCAGTTCATCCCTGATGAAGCACTTGATTATTTTATCGCTTCCAATACCGAAACCAATATTCTTTTTCCTGTGAATCATTATCCGGAAAAACCCAAAAGCTTAAATCTTGAAAAAGAAACATCTTTTAAAGGAAGGTTAGTTGGCATAAAGGGACAATACCTCATCTTTGAAGATGATACTGTATTTAACATTAGAGGCAATGAAGGCTTGGTTGTAAAAATTACAATAGACTAAACCCCAACATCAACACATAAAAAAAGCACATCCTTTAGATGTGCTTTTTACATATATTAAAACAAGAACTCGTTATATATCCTCTTGATCTCTCAAGTTTTGGATATATCCAGCTTTCTGAATTTCGCGTCTGCGTTTTACAGATGGCTTAGTGAAAAACTGGTTTTCACGAATGTTCTGCATCGTCTTTACATTTCTATGTTTTCTCTTATAGCGTTTTAAAGCACGTTCTATACTTTCGCCATCTTTTACTAAAATTTTAATCATGATACTTCTAATGGTTATAGATTTAGGTCTATCCTAAATAGGTTTTTAATATTTTACTTTTAGACTCTTGGCGTAAACGCTTGATGCCTTTTTCTCTAATTTGTCTTACTCGTTCCCGCGTTAAATCAAAGGTTAAACCAATTTCATCCAAGGTCATTGGTGGCTCATTACTTAAACCAAAATTTAAACGAATAACATCGCTTTCTTTTTGTGATAGCGTATCTAGCGCTCTATTGATTTCCACATTTAAGGACTCCAACATTAATTCTCTATCTGGGTTTGGTGATTCACCAGATTTTACAACATCATATAAACTTGACGTTTCTCCTTCCTTTAATGGTGCATCCATAGATAAATGGCGCCCAGAATTTTTTAAGGATTGTTTCACTTCGGAAACCGTCATATCCAACTCCTTTGCAATTTCTTGCGGACTTGGCGGGCGTTCATGAGCTTGTTCTAAATAAGAAAACGCTTTGTTAATCTTATTAATGCTACCAATTTTGTTCAAAGGTAATCTAACTATACGAGATTGCTCAGCTAAAGCTTGTAAAATTGCTTGTCTAATCCACCAAACGGCGTAAGATATAAATTTAAAACCACGTGTTTCATCAAAACGCTTGGCTGCTTTTACTAAACCTGCATTACCCTCATTAATTAAATCTGGAAGTGTTAATCCCTGATTTTGATATTGTTTGGCTACAGATACCACAAAACGTAAGTTGGCCGTAGTAAGCTTATCTAAAGCCTGCTGGTCTCCTTCTCTAATGCGCTGTGCTAACTCTACCTCCTCTTCGGCGGTAATCATTGGGAGTTTGCTAATGTCTTGTAGATACTTATCTAGTGATTTGGATTCACGGTTGGTAACTTGCTTTGTAATCTTTAACTGCCTCATATATTCTATCTTGTTTTAAAATGTTTGCAAGAGTATAATGTAACTTTTATTTTGACAAAAGCAAATAAAAGCCCATTCATTTACAAAAATCAGCTAAAAAGAACGAACTTTTAGGCTTTTATTAACGTTTACCCTTGTTTTTAGTTCTTTTTAGTGGTATCTGCTTGCTTCTTACGGTTCTTTAAAAGATTACCCAAAACATTCTTAACATCTTCTTTTACGGGATCTGTTTTAGTGGTAAGCGTATCGGTTTTTACGGTTGTAGAATCTGTTGTTGTTTTAGGATCTTGTGGAGAATTTGGGGTAGTGGTCTTACCGCCCAAAAACCCTCCTAACAGGTCTTTTATCTTATCGGTTCCTTGACCAATAAGTTTTTGCTTCTCTATTTCAATCAATTGTTTAGTCAAACTAGTGACACCACTAGTTAAATCTGTTTTTACTTGAGGACTTGTATATGTACCTGTGATATTTGCCGTTACAGGTATGGTGATATTATTCACCTCGCTATCATTTATCTTTCCTATTAATCGGTTGACCTCACCGCCTAAATACTTCGCTGGCACTTCAAAAACGGCATTGTAAGATAGTGTTTTATCAAAGCCATGTGAGCCAGAGACTACCATATCAATATCTTTATAGTTAATAGTAAACGGTTTCACGTTCACTTGTCCATTCGCGAATTCAAGGTTGGCCTTTAAATCGTCTAAATTTAATTGACTGAAATCAATGAAATTTAAGGCACCATCTAGTTTACTCAATAATGAGCCTTCCTCCTGATTTATGTTTGTTGTTAGTAATTCAGCCATAGCCGTTCCAGAGATAGAACTTAAGTTTGGTGACATTTCGTTATTAAGACTTCCTTGAAGACTTATAATGGTATTTAGTTTTCCTTGAAGCACTTTAGCAATTGGCGCCAAGTTTTGAAGCAAATCCATTTGCTGAAAAGATTGTGCGATATCAAACCCATCAGCACCCAAATCTAAATTAAATACAGGCGTATCTGTCTTTGTTGACACTTTACCCGTAAGCGCTAAGACACCGTTAAAAATATTAGAGGTCAAGTTCTGCAAATTTGCCTCTTGATCTTTTATGGCTAAGGTACCTGTAACATTCTTAAGGGTAAGATTATCATAGACCACCGTTTTTGCGTTGGCGTTGATCGTACAATCCAAAAAGTCTGGAATTTTAAACGCTTCTGCACTTTTGGCACTTGTGTTCTGCTCCTGCTCCGTTGTATTTGCTGCAGATGTAGAGGCTTCTGATGCTGCCATAAAATCGGCCAACACAAAATTGTTGGAGTCGACCTTAAAGTTTCCTTGAAGCTTTTTATCACTTAGCATAAAACCGAGCAAATTATTAATGGTACCCGTCGCTTTAAAATCACTACTACCCGTTTTGGCGTCAAAGCTATTTAGGGTGACGGTAGAGGGATTAAAATTCATATCTGCCTTACTAATTTGCAAGGGACTGGCTAAGGCTTCCGAAGAAAACAAAAAATCACTCAAGTTCATGGTCCCACTAGCCTTAATACGGTCATAAGCATTGGTGTCTATCGCATCCATATCAAATGCCATACTCAGTTTAGCTTTGAGTATGCCGCTTAGCTCTTTTTCCAAATCAATAGGATAAGCCTTAGAGAGATTGGCAAGATTAAGCGTCCCATCAACATCGGCGCTTACCAACATATTCTTAGTCAAATTTTTAATGGTTGCCGAAGATTTGAACACATCTTGATCAATCATAAAATCCAATGTTTTGATCTCAACAAAGGTATCATCAACATTGCCAGTTGTATTCTTTATAGCAGTATCAATCGTTATATTATTTACACTTTTAGGTAAATCGGGATATTTGAACGAGGCATTATTAGACTTGATACTAATATCCAATGTAGGTATGGTGGTCTCGGTAACCTTGCCTTTAATAATCCCATGGACTTTAAAATCACCAGAAGTTTCAACATTCTCAATGTTTTTTGAATAACTCTCAGGAATCACGGCCAAGAAATCCTTAAACGAAGATTCTGGATTCTCAAAGGTAATATCCATATCTTGACCTTCTTCTATAATCTGTACATAACCCTCAAATTGTAAGGGCAGCTTATTAATATAACCTCTATTATCCATAAAGGTATATTTTTGATTCTCTAAATCAAGACCAATCAAGGCATCTAAAGTTACCTTATTATTGTCTAAATACTGCGTGCTATCAATAGTCATACTCACGTTAGCCCTCGATTTCGTGTCCAATTGTGACGTTTCTGCAGAGAACGTTCCTTTCCCAGAATGGTTGAGCTCTGTAACGTACATTTGCATGTGAGACACCTCGTCTATATAGGTGAGCGCGCTATTATTAATAGCATATTTTTCAATATCAAAAGAGAAACTGCCACTGGCATCTGTAGAGGTTGAAGACGTTTGCGCTGTGGTTTCTTTGGTGATGTCCCAGTTACTGTTTCCAAAAGAATCGGTCATCAAGGTCAATAATGCTTCGTCAATTTCTATGGAGTTTACTATAATTGGCTCCTCATTTGCATTTTTAAAGAGTTCTTTAATAGACATAGTGAAAGCGATATTTTTAGCACTCATAAAAGTTTCTCCTTTAAAAGGCTCAAAATTGGTGATCACCAAATCATCAACATTAACATGTGCCTGCGGAAAACTGCGAATAAAACTCAAATTCACATCGCTAAACTCCACATTGGCATTCAAGTTTTGATTAATGACTTTTTTAACCAAGTCTTTAATTTGACCTTGAAACGCAAATGGTACAATCACTAAAAGTAAAAAGATAACGACAATGGTTATCCCTAATATTTTGAATACTTTTTTCATCTAAAATTAATTTACAATTTCTAAAAATTCCTGTTTTGGCTATAACACGTATCTCTTCGGAAATGTTCTGGTTTGTTAAATAGTTACGTAAAGGATATATTTTTAGCTGATTTAAAACAAAAGTTTAATAAAACTTTAACCGATGGTCAAGCCGTTGCATTTCAGACTATATAAGCTCTATTTCCTCATTGGTTCTTAAATGAAAACGCTTCTTGAAAATAAACACGCCCAAATACAAAAACGGCGTATCTAAAAGAGCAATAATCACTTTAAACAAAAAACCGCTTATCAAAAGTCCCTTGAAATTTTCCCAGGGAATAATCCCAAAAGAACACAACAACAAGAGAATGGTAAAGGTATCTACAAATTGTGAAAACCACGTTGAAAAATTGTTTCTGAGCCACAATTTTTTGCCATTGGTCACACGTTTCCAGAAGTGATAAATCTGAATGTCTACAAATTGAGCAAACAAATAGGTAATCATACTAGCAAAAACAGCAATTGCCGAGTTGCCAAATACCGTCGTAAACATGGCATCATCAACATAAGACCATGACGTTGCCGGGGCATGGTTGGCCACAAGTATGATCAACAGTGAAAACAATGAGGCAAATATCCCAGCAATAACCACTTGATTGGCTCGTTTCTTCCCGTAAATCTCACTAATTAAATCTGTAATGAGAAACGTAATGGGATAAGGCAAAACACCTACAGAAATCTCAAACAGTTTGGTTCCGAAAATTTCAATATCAAATGGATACCAATAAAAAAACTTCTGAAAAATCAAATTAGACACCACTAATGAAGTGATAAACAGCGCAGCCAGAAAAAGATAGATCTTTTGAGCGGCGAGTTTGTCTTTAAGGGTCATAAATGTGAATAAATAGTTATGCTAAAGATAAGGGAAAGTGGTATTCTTTTAGTTATTTTGATCCAAATTATGGAAGAAACCAACCTTGTTTATATTGCCCTTGGCAGCAATAAAGGCGACCGAATGAAATATCTTCAGGATGCCTTAAACCTAGTGTTTCAAAATGTAGGTCGTATAGCACAAATAGCAAGAGTCTATAGCACCCCAGCTATGGGATTTGCACCAGAGACCAATGCAGACGACTTTTTAAACACTTGTATTTCTGTTGAGACCACTCACTCTGCAAATGAAGTGCTAAGCAGCCTTCAAGATATTGAGATCAAATTAGACCGCCAACCAAAAATGACAACCGGTTATGAATCTCGAACCATTGACTTAGACATCCTCTTTTACAACAATGTCGTCATAAGCACTGACACGCTTGTGATTCCTCATCCTCAATTACAAGAGCGTAAGTTTGTATTACAACCTTTAGCAGATATTGCATCGCAATTAATCCATCCTCTACGCAAATCATCAATAGGAGACCTGCTTAAACATTGTAAAGATGAAAGTGCCATAGAGCCTATAAGTATTTGGCTAAAAAACCCTAATAAAACCTATAACTTTTCAAGTTATAATTACATCGCCATAGAAGGAAATATTGGTGCCGGCAAAACAAGTTTGGCTCATAAAATAGCAAATGACTTTAATGCCAAACTCATCTTAGAGCGTTTTGCTGATAATGCCTTCTTACCTAAATTTTACGAAGAGCCCAAACGGTATGCCTTTACCCTAGAAATGTCTTTTCTAGCCGATAGATATCAACAAATAAGTGATGATTTATCTCAATTGGACTTATTTAAGGACTTTATGGTTAGTGATTATGATATTTTTAAATCCCTTATTTTCTCAAAAATCACCCTGCCCGAGGATGAATTTAAGCTGTATCGAAAGCTGTTTTACCTCATGTATAAAGATATTGCCAAACCTGACCTTTATATCTATCTCTATCAAAACACCACGCGTTTGCAAGAAAACATCAAAAAACGAGGTCGCGATTATGAACAACATATCGAGGATACCTATTTAGAAAGCATCAACGCCGGGTACTTGAATTTTTTAAAGAATCAAACTGAACTCAACGTTAAAATCATAGACATCTCAAATCGGGATTTTGTGAGCAATCGAAAAGACTATCTGTGGATTTTAGGAGAGATCAACTCCACAATAGTTTAAGGTCAATCCTTCCTTAAAGTTACTGTAACATTAGTCCCACAGTCTTCATCGTCTTGAAAATTGGATATAGACACCTCTACTTTATCTTTATACATAGCGTTTAAAATAGCCACCCGCTTCTTGATGTTGCCCATCCCTTTTGAATTCTGTTTCTGTTGGTTTGCTGTTTTTAGGGCTTTTGAGCGTTCTCTACCTATCCCGTTATCTGTAACGCTAATCATGATTTCTGAATCATTTTTCTTTTCTATGGCGATACGTAAAAAGCCTTTCTCTTTTTTGTAGCGTAAACCATGCCATACCGCATTTTCAATGTAGGGCTGCAAAAGCATAGGCGGAATTTGATACGCTCCAATAGACACACGATCATCAATTACAATGTCATAATCAAATTTATCTTTAAAACGGAAATGTTCTAACTTGGTATAGAGTTCTAACAACTCAATCTCCTTCTCAAGCGGAATAAAATCCTCCTCACTATTTTCTAAAACCGATCGCATCAATTGTGAAAAATCTGATAAATATTTATTTGCCGTCCGTTCATCATTCATCGCAATAAAGCTATTGACCGAGTTGAGCGCATTAAAAATAAAATGCGGATTCATTTGGCTTCGCAACGATTTTAAAGACAACAAATTATTGGCCAGACGTTGTTGCTTGATGTATTTGTACATAAAAAAAGCAGTGAAACAGAGCAATACCGTTGCAATAATCAAAGAGTAAATAATCAATTGTTGGTTTTTACTGCGTTCGCTAGCCAAGCTTCTAGTAAGCGCACGATCACTTTCAAGACTGGTTATGCGGTTTTGCTGTTCTTGTAGATTTCGTCTAAACCGATCTGCTTGGGATAATTCTTGCTCTCTTTTAAAATAGAGCTCATCTACAGCGACCTTATAATCTTCAAAGGCCAATTTTGCCTTTTCAAAATCTCCAGCATCGGCATATACGTCAGACAATTTTCTAGACGCATCTTTTTTAACTACCAAATCCTCTCTCGCCTCAGCCTCTTCAATACTTTTCTCTAAATAGGGTATGGCCTTATCATAATTCTTCTGAAGAAAATACGCATACCCAATCTTATAATTTTGCTTTTGCAAGGTCAGCGCACTTTCATTTTCGATAATGGAATCCTTTTCGGCATCTTTCACACCTTCAACAATTTCATTTCTTAGTCTAATTTCCTCAGAATAATTTCGGTTTGTATTTTGAAAATCGGCCACCGTTACTTTTTCCTCCAGCGCTCTTTTCTTGGTCTGTTTAGTGGCCAGACTCATAGCATTTCCGAAGAATTTTTCGGCATTATTCACGCTACCACTAGCGTTATAAACCTGGGCAATTTTTGAATTTAAATCAACCTCCTTTGGCGAGATCAAATGATCTTGAGCCACTTCTAGCCCTTTTTTATAGGCTGTAATGGCTGCCTCAAAAGCTTTAATCGCAAAATGCGTATCTCCCAAACCTTCATACAACATGACCATTTGATAGTTGCTCAACTGCGCTTTTGAAATGGCATTATACGTTTCTAAACTCTCTTGATAATTTTTATTAAGCTGATATGCTTTACCTAAACCTAGTTTGGCCTCATTGGTCGCTCTATTTTGAAGACTCAATCTATAATTGGTGACGGCCAAATCGTATTGCTTCCAGAACATATAGACTTCCGCTAAAATGGTGTAGGCTTCTGCATTTTGATTCTGGGAATTACTTTCTGAAAGAGCTTTACCAACAAAAGCAATACTTTTCTCTACGTCTTTCTTTTTATAAGCCGCTACAGAATCCATAAGCGCATTAAAAGACTGGACCTCTCTTTTATACTTTGGTTGATTGTCTAATGGATCTTCTTCTGCAGGTTCAACTTCAACCGTGATCCGCTCATCAGATGTAATGGTATAATAAACCGTTTCAAAATCCTTATGCCTAATGATCAATTGATCCCCTTTTCTGGCTTGTATGATAAAGGTTCCATCCATATTGGTTCTAGCATAAGCGCCACCATTAACCTCAATATTCACTTTTGAAATGGGATCATAGCTGTCGCTTTCCCTAATAGAGCCGCGAATGGTCAATAACGGATTCTCCTCCCGGTCATTTTGTTGCTGAGCGCTCAAATTTCCGAAGATGAAACAACAGATGATAACCGTGCAGTATTTAAATAAGTGCCTCATTCATGGATTTTAAACGGACTAAACTTACACACTTTAATCTTATAAATAAAATGTCAAATTATGAAATACGAGCTTTTTAGATCTCAAAAGAGGCGTTTACTCAACAAGAAGTCGTCCTTACTCAATTGCAAATGGTAGTCGCTCATTCTGGCTTTATTCTTAAAAAAGTACAGACTAGCTTTACCATTCACCCATAAATCCAAACTTCAATGAGAACAGTATTAATGACTATCATTTTCGCAATCACTTCGTCTTACGGTACTTTTGCGCAGCACAAAGGCAATTATGAACATATTTCGAGACAAAATGTACTACATTCTGGAAACGCCAATTTGTACAATCCTACCGTACAGCAGCAAATCAATCAAACCCTAAACCCCAGCAATACCGTATTTATTGATGTAAAGGCGCTTCAAAATGTTGAAGCTACTACTTATACCGCCATCTTTAATATTTCACAAATAGGCCATACCGCAGATAGCACCAACCTCTTAGTGAGTCAACGTATAGACAAAGTCAAAGCGAGATTAAAGACCATTGGTATCATGGCAGAGGATATCGCTATAGACGTTATTTCTTTTGTTCCCAACTATGAAATAGAAGTTCAAAAAAAGCTTTTTAGTAAAACCTATACTGAAGTTCCTAATGGCTTTGAGCTTCAACAGAATCTGCATATTCAATTTACGAAGACCAATCAATTTGAAATGATTTTAACAGCATGTGCCCAAAGTGAAATCTATAACTTGGTAAAAGTGGACTACTTTATTGATAACATTGCTGAAGTCTATAAGAATCTTCAGACCAAACTCCTCAATGTTATCGAAGATAAAAAGGCCTATTATAAGCTATTGGGGTTTGATTTGGAGCTTTACAATGTAGCCGTTGCAGATGACCAATACTGCTATTTTCCAAAAGACTTTTACCAAAGCTATCAAGCATTTAATAGCATTTCATTTGAAGCCATCAATAAAAAGAAGGGTGTTACCTCTGCCAAAAAACAAACCTCCTACTACTACCAACCGCTCTCCTATGAAAATTATGATCTGGTGATCAATCCAAGTATTCTTGAGCCCGTGGTTCAAATAGGGATGAACATCCGTTTACAGTATACACCAAAACCAAAAGAGTCAAAACCTGAGTCAATTACCAAAACTGAGATCAAACATAAATATTATGTGGTGTCTCCAAACGGAACCTTAGATATCAAACAATTAGAAACAGACCACTAATAAACCTTCTTGTAAGTGTCTTTTATTTTCTTCGGAAATGAGAATTCAAGAACAATAGTGAGGTTACAAAGAAAAAAGTCTCGACGTGAATCGAGACTTTTTTTAAATTAGAGCATTAGTTTTTAGTTAATCGCTGGACAGTTACATTCAAATTTCTCTTTTCTACAGTTAAAGTTATAACCTAAAGTAATTTGATGGAACCCACCATTATTGAATACTACTGAATTTGCCTGATAAGAATACGTATAAGCAAATACGAAGTTATTGTAATCCACACCAACAAATGGTGTGAAGTATTGTAATTTTTGGCTGCTCACACCAGAGCCATCTTGAAACTCTGCGCCATCTAAACTTCTTCTATAAGATAAACCACCCCAAATTTTACCGAAGTCCATTTCTCTATAAACTTTCATATTAACATCAAATGACGCTTCCTCAGTGGCATCTCTATACATAAACATCACAGAAGGCTCAAAGCTATAATCACTGTTATATTTACTAAAGGTATTTCCTGCAGAAAAGATATAAGTTCTTAAGTTTTGATAGCTTAATCCTTGCTCATTAAAATTAACACCATCATTGTTCAATAGATTCTTAACCGTAGCATGTGCATAGAAATTGATCAAATGATAAGAAAACCCAACGTCTACATTGAAGTTTGTAGCACTCTGCTCAATCCCATCAATTATAGGATCAAACCCATCTGCTAAAAATTCTGTTTCGTCCAATTTGTATTGAATAAATCCAGCACTTAAACCGAAGGATAACATATTTAAATCAATTTCATTTCTAGAAAACATTAAATGATGCGCATAAGTCAAATAAGCTCCTGTTTGAGAATGGTACCCATTTTTATCATTGTAAACAATCGCTCCAACTGCTGAAGGCGAGTCTCCAATTCTACTATTCACACTCAACGTTTGCAAGTTTGGTGCTTCATCTTGACCAAACCATTGGGCTCTTGCTGTTAACCGAACCTTGGCACAATTCGCCACACCTGCCATTGAGGGATGTAATAAATAATAGTTGTCTGTTAAATAATCAGAATAAATTGGTAATCCCTCTTGGGCAACTCCAATTTGTGTGAATAATGCTAGGCTTGCTATTAACCAATACGTTTTTAATTTCATGTCTCTTTGTTATCTTTTCAAGGTAAAATGTGCTTTAAATTCTTTGCTTGTGCCAGTGTTCGGTTCCTGGTACTCGACAACGAACCAGTAGTCGCTGTTTGGCATGGCGCTACCGTTGTAGCTACCGTCCCAACCTGCACCTGTAGGGTCCAGCTGCTTGAGCAGTTTCCCAAAGCGGTCAAATATAAAGATTTTTGCGCTGCCCTGCGCACTTATCCCCGCAATGTTCCACGTGTCGTTGTAACCGTCACCGTTGGGCGTGAAGAACGCCGGGTAGTCCAGTACCGTCACCGTGGTGCTTGCAAGGCCACAGCCGTTCCTGTCCCTGGCCGTCAGCTCGTGGTCCCCAAGGGACACGTCACTGAACACGGGACTGTCCTGCCATGGGCCGCCGTCAAGGCTGTACTCGTAGCTGCCGTCACCGGCCACCGTGACCTCCACAACGTGGAGATCGGCAAAGCCATCGGTGAGCACCTCGGCGCTCACGGCCGGGGGACCGCTCTCGATCACCTCCGCCTGGTCATAGCCCACACAGCTGGTCACCAATGAGGTCGATACGTCCGTGACGCTCACCCCATAGATGCCCTCCGCTCCAGGCATATAGCTGCCCCCATCGGCACCGGCTATCACCGTGCCGTTGAAGGTCCACTCAAATTCGTAGTCAGGTGCCGTAAGCCCGGTATCCAGTACCGGCGCACCGATCACCTCCGTGCCGTCCGTGCCCACGCAGAGCACATAGCTGTCCTCCAGGTCGAACGATGGCATCGGGTTCACCTGCAGGGTCACCGGGGCGACCGCATAACAGATCGAGCTGTCCGTGCCATCGGCCGCCTCTGTATCGTTGTCGACACGTGCCCAGATCACCTGTGGGTTCACAAGGTTCTCATAGAGGAACGGCAGGGGATCCTGACCGAGCGCGGCATCCGCCTCGCTCGCATAGTAGCTCACCGTATAGCTCGCCGGGTCCTGCCCGTCGAGCACCTCTGCCTGCACACTGCCCGGGACAAGGTCCGCCACGTCAGTGACCGGCGTCAGGTCGAACTGTGCGCTGTCGTTACCTGGGTCCCCGTCAAACTCCATTTCATCATCACAGGTCTCATAGAGGATATCCGCCATGTCGGCGTTCGCCGCGGCGCCCTCCTGTACCTCGATGTTGAAGCTCAGCGTGCTGATCGAGCAGCCCGTATCGTTATTGGTCACCGCAACAAAGATCTGCTGTGGGTTGGTCACGTTCACATAGGGGCTCACAAGGCCGTCCTCAAGGTTATCGGCGTCCGCCTGGTCAATATGGTAGCTCACCGTGAACAGCGCAGGGTCCTGCCCGTCGAGCACGTCAAGGTCCCTATCGCTAAGGAAGAACGGCGCAAAGCCGTCCGTCGCAAGCTCACAGGCGATCAGGTCATCAACTCCGCCTGCTGGCAGTGCCGGGAGCGGGTCCACAGAGATGGTCTGCTCCACTACCGTGTAGCAGCCCGTAAGGTCATTGGTCACCCTGGCGTAGATCACCTGTGGCGTGGCCGTGTTCTCATAGGCCGTCGGGTCCACTATGGCATTCGTGCCCTGGTCGGCATCAAAGGCCGTGGTGTGGTAGCTCGCCGTCACGTTGTCCTCACCGTTGATCAGCAGCGACTCGTTGAGCGTCAAATCGAACGGTTCCTGGAGGTCACCGGGCGCGGTATCGTCACAGAGCACAAGCTCGGGAAGGTCCGTGGTCGGCGTCGGGTTCGGCAGCACGCGGATGGTCAGCGTGGTAATGTCCGTACAGCCCGTATCGGTGTCCGTAACCACTGCGTAGAGCGTCTGCGGATTGGCCGCGGCGCCGCCAACGGTCGTGTTCGTATAGGCCGTAGGGTCCGCTATCGCACCTGTCTGGCCATTTGCCTGGGCAAGGGTCTCATAGTAGGACACGCTCCAGCTGCCCTCACCGCCGGTGATCTGCGTGTCGCGCACCGTAAGGTCGAACACCGTGATCTCATCGGCAATATCGTCGTCGCAGAGCTGTAGCGGTGCGGGCAGTACCGCGACCGGTGGGAGCTCCACACGGATCTCGAACTGCCCCGTATCGGCGCAGCCATTGGCACTGCCAACAAGCCTTACGTAGATCGTCTGGGGGTTCGAGGTATTGGTATAGGCCAGCACGTTCGCTATAGGGGCACTGCCCGTCTGGGCCGCCGCAGCGCTCACGTGGTAGGTCAGTATATAGTCCGCGGCGGACTGTCCGCCAAGGATCTCGGCGTTCTTGGTCGTAAGGTCGAACTGTGCAAAGCCATTGGCATCGGTATCACAGATCACGTAGTCCTCTATCTCCAACGGTACCTCGGGCGAGCCGAGCACGCGAAGGGTGAGCGTACGTGAGGCGCTGTAACAGCCCGTCACCGTGTTCTCTGCCCTGACGTAGACCACCTGCTCGTCCATCACGATGTTCTCGTAGGGGCTGGTCAGTGGGTTCTCGCCGCTATCGGCGTCGCCCTGGGTCTCGTGGTAGGTCACCTCCACATCGGCCTCTCCGCCGATGATCGCGTCCGTGCGCTGTTCAAGGTCGAAGCTCGCAAAGCCGTCGTTGTCCCCGTCGCACACCTCGATGTCCATCGGCGCTACCGGCGATGGGATCGGGTTCACCCTGAGCAGGAGCGTCACCGTGCTGGTACAGCCCGTAACATCGTCCGTTGCCAGTACATAGACCGTCTGGGGGTTCTCTGTGTTCTGGTAGGGACTGGTGATCACATCGGTGCCGGTATCGGCGCCCGCCTGCGTCGCATGGAAGCTAAGGCTGATCCCGGTCTGGCCACCAAGTATCGTGTCCGTCGCGTCCTCAAGGGTGAAGCCCTCGACCTCGTCCCCGGAAGAAACGTAGTCGCAGAGCTCCAACGGAGCGGGCTGGGTAAGCTCGGGAAGGCCGTTGACCACAAGCTCTAGGGTCGTGAGCTTGTAACAGCCCGTGGCGTTGTCCTCTACCCGGACCACCAAGGTCTGGGAAAAGGGCTCTATATTGGTATAGTTAAAGGGGTTCAGTATGGCGTTCTGGGGAACGTTCGCATCGGTGGCGCTCAAATAATAGCTCACCGTGTAGAGCGTCTGGTCGTCAAGGTTCTGTAGGATCTCCTCCTCTTTCACCGTAAGGTCGAACTGCGCGATCCCGTCACCGGAGGCATCGTCACAGACACCCAGTGGGGTCGGTGGCGTGGCGCCGAGCTGTGGCGTTGGGCTCACCACCAACTGCAGCTGCGTAAAGCTCGCACAGTCCGTGGCGATCGTACCGCTCTCAACCCGTACATATAGGGTCTGGGTGTTGATCACGATGTTGCTGTAGGGGCTCGTCACCGCGTTCACACCGTTCTGCGCATCGACAGAGGTCTCGTGGTAGGTCACCTCAAGACCGGCGTCGCCGCCCGTGATCTCGCCATCGCTCATCGTAAGGTCAAAGGTCCCGAAGCCATCGCTGTCCGGGTCACAGAACTCAAGTGGTGATGGGGCATTGGCCACAGGGGCCTGCTCCACGGTGAGCACAAGCTCAGTCGTGTCAAAACAGCCCGTAACGGAATCCTCAACCCGAACGTAGACCGTCTGGCCGTTGGACTCGTTCTCGTAAGGGATATCCAAAGCGTCAACGCCGTTCTGCGCATCGGCGGCAGTGAAATGGTAGCTCACCGTATAGCCGGGATTGCCACCGGTGATCTCCGTGTTCTTAAGTGATAGGTCGATCAGAGTGATCCCGTCAGGGGTGCCGTCGTCACAGACCTCCAAGGGGGTAGGGACAGTCAGATCGGGTAATGTATTAACAATAATATTGAACGTTCCAACACTACTGCAACCCGTATTAATATTAGTGACTTTTACATAAATCGTTTGTGGATTACTCGTATTAGTATAAGGGCTAGTAAGCTGGTCATCTCCAAACTCTGCATCTTCCATAGAATCATGATAAGATACAATTAACGTAGGCTGACCATCAACATCTTCATTACTAGTGGCACTTAAATTGAAGGGCTCCTCATTAGCAGCTCCATTTTCATCACATAATACAATATCGGCAAATGCACCAAAAGCAGGTCGTGGATTAACGATTAATGTCAATTCAACTGTATCATAACACTCCGTAATGTCATCTTCTACTCTCGCATAAACAATCTGCAGGTCTTCATCAACATTATTGTATGATGTCGGTAACGGATTTAAACCCTCATTAGCATCTGCTTGCGATATGTGGTATGTAACGGTCATATTGGTCTGAGCACCTAAAATTTCCGCAGTTCTTAAGGATAGGTCAAACGTTGCGATTCCATTATCATCATCATCACAAACTTCAATCGAAGTGGGCGCAACTGCAATTGGCTTAGGATTAACCACTAAATCTAATTCAGTCGTATTGTAACATGCCTCATCACCAATAGTTGTAACTCTCACAAAAATAGTTTGAAGATCTGGATCTACATTAGTATATGGCGCCGTGATCTCAGAAACATTATCATCTGCATCGTCTTGAGATACATGATAAGACAACGAAACTGTTTCAGCATCTAGACCGTCTACCACCTCAGCATCTGCCTCATTTAGATTGAATACCGCAATGCCATCTTGATTATCATCACACACTTCTAAAGGTGTTAAATTTGAGTTGATGGATAGACCATTAAACCCAATTTCAAAAGTTGTTGTTGTATAGCACTCTTGCGTAATATCTGCAATTCTGGCATAAATAATTTGAGGGTTTTCTATGTTTGTATATGGACTGGTTAATGGGGCCACATTATCGATAGCATCTTGTTCTGTGAGGTGATATGAAATGATAAAATCCTCTGGGTTTTGATCCCCAAGTATGACTGCATCATTTTCAGTAAGATCAAACTCGCCTGCAGTTGCATTAATACAAACTGAAAGGTCTTGCGGCGTATTAGCTTCTGGACTAGGTTTAAATTCTACCAGCACTTCATCACTAAACTGACAATCTACAGATAAAAATACATCCACGGAGTATAGACCAGATTCCTCAGCTACTAATGTAGAACTTGTCTCTCCTTCAATAACTTCACCATCAAGGTACCACGTGTGTACCGCTGCAGAGACTTGAGTATCCAATATTTGTTGCGTACCACCACATGTTGCTGTTCCTGCCGCAATTGTAATATCTTCACCAATATCGCCACCGAGATTAAAACTTCCTGCCTTTAAGAAAACTCCCGAATCAAAAGCAGTATCTCTTGCGTCTGCAATAACCAACTTTATATTATAGGTTTCTCCTGGAACAACAGATGATTGCGCCGTAAAAACGGCTGTTCGCCCGTCATATATCATAGGCGGTTGATTAGCACCTACATAATCTCCAAAATATTCTTCATTAATTCCACCACATTCGGCCCCATTATCTGGATGAATGTTAGTTACTAAAATAGGAGTTGTTGTTCCTGGTAAGACTGCTAAGTTAGTGGTATTACCCATAGAATCCGTTAACAAAAAGGCAAATGCATCAGAATATTCACATTCGAAAGTTCCCTGATCGTACTCTTCAGAGGCCATTAAAAACTCAAAACTAATATTATCTGCTAAGGGCACAAAATCAAATTGAATTGAAGATGCGTTATTGGTATTAGCATCAGCAATCACATCTAAATATGGATCACCTGGCCAACCATCACCACCGTCACTGGAATTCCCATCATTTGGTCCTCCTGCATTTAAAGCACTCCCTGTGCTCAAAATTATACCATCAAGAAATGGAAACTGACTGCCATCATTTGCAAAATATCCGATACCATTCACGGTACTACCAGTTGTAGATGTGATATTACTAATTTCAGCACAGGCACTATTGATCAAGACATCAGTCACCAATTGCTCAATGGTAAATGCATTAGTGTCAACGACAATATTTGCTCCTACTACAAAAACTGAGATGGTAGTAGACGCTTCACAACCCAATGGATTATTATCAGTTACGGTAAGGGTTACTGTGTATTCCCCTTCTCCATTAAACACATGAGACACCTCATTTCCTGTAGCATCATCACCATCACCAAAAGACCATTCATATATGGCATCTGTACCATCATTTTCAAAGTTGGCATTTCCAACAAACTGCACTTCCTCTCCAGAGGTGATTTGTACAATTCCAGAAGCATTAGCCTCTGGCACAGTACTCTCAACAAAAGGTATTAGTTCTTGACAAGGTACAGCACAAATGATATCTGCCGCAAAACCTGTCGTGGTTCCTGAGTCATTTGTAATGAATTGAATGGTTATACAACCACTTGTATTTGTATCTGATGCGATAACCGTTCCCGGTGTATTGGCTCCATTGTAAACCCCAATCACTGGCGCAGACGTGTCATCCCCATCATAAATGGTCATCTCGTCTACATTAAGTTGCGTACTAAAGGCCGTAAATTGAAGAATAATAAACTCCTCTGCATTTGGAGCACAAATTGTGGTTACAATATTTTCATTGCTGCTATAAGGACCATTAGGGCCTCCAGAATCGTAGAATCTATCTGGGGCACATCTTGTAAATGTGCCGTTTTCCATAATGACATCTTGGGCTTGCGATTGGTATGCAACCAAAATGAATACTAAATAGTAGAAATATTTCATAGGCCTAAAAGCATTTTAGATATTAAACCATTCCGAAATACACCTTAATTAGCATAGATTCGGGGAGGGTTATGCGTTAAAGATTGAAACGTATTTCGTTTTTTTTATCAAAACGTGAAAATTAATAAAAATTCAGCAACGAATGCGTTTTATCATTAGTAAAAATAGCGCTTTAACACTTAAAGCACCTATTAAACTCTATATAAACCCAATATATTAGTTCTAATACAACTCATGAAAACTGTTAATAGTATGTTAGCTTCTTTAAAAAGCGAAGTTGCTCTGCTATCTGTTTGTTACTTTTGCAAAAAACTACCATCCTATGGTCAAACATGTCATCACTCCCAAACCAACTAATAATAACGCGATTTTGAAATTTGAATCTTCCCATTTTTTAACACGAAATGAGAGCTTTGAATTCAATAACATTGATGAAGCGAAGCCGTCTCCTTTGGCACAGCAGCTCTTTTATCTTCCCTTTGTAAAGAAAATTTATATCTCGGGCAACTTTATTGCTGTTGAGCGCTATGATATTGTTGAATGGTCAGATGTGCAACAAGAGGTGGCTGAGCAAATAGAGACGTATCTCAACACCGGCAGTGCAGTTGTTGAAACTACTTCTGCTGAAAATACTTCTAAAAAAGTTCCTATAACCGTGTATGCAGAAAGCACCCCGAACCCCTCTGTTTTGAAGTTTGTAGCCAATAAAAAACTGGTCACTTCTTCTCATGAGTTTACGTCTATTGATGACACCAGTTACTCGCCAATGGCTAAAGCCTTGTTTCATTTCCCATTTGTGAAAGGCGTTTTTCTAGATGAAAACTATGTGTCTATTACCAAATATGATATGGCAGAATGGAGCGACATCACATTAGAATTACGCGAGTTTATAAGAGCTTACATCGAAGATTCTAAAACCATTATCAATGAAAATGCTGAACAGGCTAAACTAAAAACAACGTCTGCGTTAGATAAAACCTATGAAGCGTTGGATGACACCTCTAAAGAAATCGTTAATATTTTAGAAGAATATGTCAAACCGGCTGTAGCTAGTGATGGTGGCAATATTGAGTTTCAATCTTACGATGCCGAAACCAAAACCGTAAGTGTATTATTGCAGGGCGCTTGCAGTGGATGCCCCTCCTCTACTTTTACGTTAAAAAGTGGTATTGAAAACATGTTACGCGAAATGATGAAAGGACGCGTGGAAACGGTTGAGGCTATTAATGGTTGATTTTCGAATTTGAGGTTTGAAATTATGCTCTATTTTTAGAGTTAATTCATTTGCTCAAAAGATAAAATCTCAATATAAAATCTCAATTCACATAATCCACATAACTGTATTTTAATCAGACCAAAACACTAAGCTGTTTTCTAAATGCGGTTTAACAAATACTAGGGAAAAATTAATATATAAGAACGCGCTCAGAAACTAGTGAATTAAGAGCGAAGCTCTCAACACAAATAAAAATACCCGATAAGAAGTTTTAATAAAGGAAATTTTTTATTTTATTTTTGACGTTAAATCTGAAAATACTAAGCATGGAATTACAAAAATGGATAGATAAAGCTTACGAAATCATAGTTGATTTTGGCCCTAAAATACTGGCTGCAATTGCCATTTGGATTGTTGGCTCCTGGATTATCAAATCTGTAATGAAAGGGATTAGAATCACTATGGAGAAAAGAGACTTAGATCTCAGTCTTCGAAAATTTCTATTAAATCTCATAAGTTGGATCTTTAAAATCGTTTTAGCAATTGTAGTTTTAGGTACTGTGGGCATCGAAACCACGTCGTTTGCCGCAGTAATTGCTGCAGCAGGTTTGGCCATTGGACTGGCTCTACAGGGCTCTTTAGCGAATTTTGCTGGAGGCGTTTTAATCTTAATCATCAAACCATTTAAAGTTGGAGACTTTATTAGTGCTCAAGGCGTAGATGGGACAGTGAAGGAAATTTCCATATTTAATACAACATTGAATACCTTTGGAAATCAACTTGCGGTTATCCCAAATGGGCAATTATCTAATGATAACATTATAAACTATAGTGCTGAGCCGATAAGAAAAGAAGCCTTGACCTGGGGAATAAGCTATGACAGTGACATTAAACTCACTAAAGATATTTTATTAGCCCTTGTTAACGAACAAGACACTGTTATTCAAGAAGAAGGTAAAGCTCCCATGATTGTGGTGACTGAATTAGCAGACAGCTCGGTTAACTTATCCTTACGTTATTGGGCTAAAAACGAAGATTTTTGGGCTTTACGTTGGTTGATTTTAGAGGAAGGCAAAATAAGATTAGAGGCTGCGGGAATTGTGATTCCTTTTCCTCAAAGAGATGTGCACTTGTTCAATGAGTCTGCTGAATAAACTAGGTCTTCATTAAGAAGTCTTTCAAATAAAAAGGTTCAAAATAAGCGACATCTTCAAAGTCGTTTATTTTGAATTTTTCGTATCCAATAATGCTCATTTGCTGTGCTGAAGGCAACTTGTCATCAATAAAAAAAGCATTGTCATGACTAATCAGCGTTTTTGTTTTTTCTACACCATTTCCTATAAAATAAACTGGGCCTTTGCTCAAAACCTCTTGAAACGAAGAGGCGTCAAGAATCTGAGCTTCTATATTCCGAAGTACCTTAAGATCTGCATCAAAAATTGCTGAATAGACTTCCATTCGTCTCGCATCTAACATAGGAATGATACATCCTTTCTCAATATTTAGTTGAGATGCCAGCGATTTTAACGTAGACACAGAAATCAACGGAATATCCAAAGCAAAGCATAAGCCTTTAGCTGCAGACACCCCAATTCTTAACCCTGTATAAGAGCCAGGACCCTTACTTATGCTAATGGCATCTAATTTTGATTTGTCTATGCCCGCTTCCTTTAGAACATCTGTAATAAATACATGAAGCGATTCCGCATGGCTATAGTTAGCACTATTATCTTCTTTTAAAATCAAAGTCTCGCCTTTATAAGACAAAGAGACCGAACAGTTTGTAGTTGCTGTTTCTAAATTAAGAATATAGGCCATTACTATGATTTATTTTTATAGGTCTCCATCGCATCTTTGATAACGGCCGATGTTAATTCATGACCCGCCAAAGTAGGAAAACCTTCCCATCGCACATAACCATCAGGATCTATCAATACCACATGAGGAATCCCTTTGATGTCGTAGATGCTATTTAAACGCTTATCTGTATCTAAAGCGCTAAAGTATTTCATTATAGGTTGCGTCATGCTTTTCACTTTAGCCTCTGTCTCATCGCTTATACCAATAACCACTAAGTTATCTTGAAATTCTTCGGAAAATCTATTCATAGTGGGTATCGCTCTTTTACAGGGACCGCACCAAGTTGCCCAAAAGTCTATTAATACAAATTTTCCTTTAAGTTCTGGTTCTTCGGAAAGCCATTTTTTGATGTGAAGTTCTGGAGCTTTCTTATTAAGAAATGATTTGGCCCAAAGTTGCTTGTCTTGTGCAATCCCTTCCGAGGAAAACATTAAGATGAAAGCTGTTATTATGAAAAAAACCGCTTTAGTTATCATCTTTTATTTTCACTATTTTGGTTCTTAATTTCCACTTGATCACCTGCATCTAACTCTTTAGACACCACATTGTAAGGACCTATAATTATTTGATCACCTTCTTTTAAGCCCGAAATGATCTGGATATTTGAATCGTCTTGAATACCGGTTTTCACTACTCTAAGTTTAGCAATACCCTTATTGTTTACAAATACACATTCAAAGCGTTCTTCAGTATCAGGATTTTGATCCTGAGACGCTACTTTCGTGATAGGCTTTTTAGCAGAAGACGTATCGGTTTTAATCACGATGGCACTAATAGGCACACCAATAGTTTTATTTTGTTGCGCGGTGATGATATCTACTGTAGCCGTCATTCCTGGTCGAAAAGGTGAGTAATTTTCAGGCTTACCATCAGTTAAATCGGTATATGAAGATTCTAAAATTCTCACTTTTACCTTAAAGTTGGTTACTTGATCTGCCGTCAATTCGGTTCCGGCTGAGTTGGCAATTTCAGTTACAATTCCCTTAAATTCCTTTTTAAGATAAGCATCTACTTCAACAATCGTAGAATCGCCAATCTGAACCTTTACAATATCGGTTTCATTGACGTCTACCTCAACTTCCATGTTTTTCAAATTCGCAACCCTCAAGATTTCGGTACCTGCCATTTGCTGTGTCCCCACAACACGTTCCCCCAATTCTACCTTTAAAGATGAGATTGTTCCACTTATTGGTGCATAAATGGTGGTTCTCCCTAAATTATCTTGAGCCTCATTTACCGATGCTGCTGCACTTTGAACGCTATAATATGCTGAATTTTTTGCCGCTTCTGCAGTTTCAAAATTAGCAATGGCCTGATCCCAATCTGATTTAGAAATCACGCCTTTTTCAAAAAGCGTTTTACTTCTATCGTAATTGGCTTTGGCTTGCTTTAATGTGGCTTCTGCCTGAGCTAGACCAGCTTTTACGTTTTGGAAAGAGGCTTGTGACCTGTTTACTGCAGATTGAATTAAATCTGGATTGATTTTTACAAGTAAGTCATCTTTCTTAACCTGTTGCCCTTCTTTAAAAGGCAACTCAATAATTTCTCCTGAGACTTCACTGGAAATTTTGACTTCAACTTCTGGCTGAATTTTTCCTGTAGCTGATACGGTTTCCGTAATGTCTATCAAGTCCACTTTTTTGACTTCGACTTCCTTGAAATCCCCTTTTTTACCGAACAGACCAAATTTTGCTCCCGCGACCAACAAAATGAGTACTGCAATAATACTCGTAATAATAATGGCCTTTTTACTCATGTCTTAAAATTTTAAATCTGTTGCTGGTATTCCGAAGTACAGTTCTAACACTTTTAATTTAAAGATATAATCATACTTGGCATTGTTCAAATCGATTTTAGTGTTGTCATAACGTAACTTTGATTGACTAAAATCAAAGGCGTTGGTTAACCCTACATCATAACGTTCTTTTGCATAATCATAAGCCAGTTCTTGAGACGCTAGCGCCGATTTAGCTGCCTCGTAAGATTTAAGCGCTCCTTTTGCATCTACATAAGCCTGATAAACATTCGATTCTAAATCAAGCTCAGCTTGCTCTAATTGAAATTTAGAACGCTCTAAATTGATTTTACCTCTATTGACATTGGCTCTGGTTGCAAATCCATTAAAAATAGGAATGTTTAATTGCAAACCGTATCCAATACCGTCATTTTGATAAAGCTGATCAATAAATGGATCTGCACCCGTAATTTGAGGTACAGTATTAGGAAACTCACCAACTACAGCTTGACCTGTTTCTTGAACAACGCCAATTTGCTCAATGCTTACTGGATTGTCAGGATCTTGAACCTGAGTAAAAGATGTGGCATCGGTATAACGTGTATCATAACCAAAAAATGCAGAAAGCGTTGGTAAATAAGACCCTCGTGCTATTTGCAGATCTTTTTCTGCCAATTCCACATCCTGCTCTGCAATTTTTATCTCAGATCTGTTATTTCTTGCGGAAGATATGATTTCTGAAATGTTCTTTTCTGAAATACCATCATCAACAATATCATAACCCTCATCCTCAACATCAAAATTCTCATAATCCTTAATCAGTAACAATTGTGCCAAGCTGATCAAAGAAATTTGGATTTGATTTTCAGCATTTACAATACCTTGTTGTTCTGTAGCATCTGTTGCTTGAATTTCTAAAAGATCTCCTCTAGGCAACGAACCTGCATCTACTAACTGTTGGGTTCTTTCAATTTGATCTTTCGTTACCAAATTTTGAGATGTCAAAACCTCTAAGTTTGCCTTGTTCAATATTACTTGTAAATAGGCGTTAGCTACAAATAGAGAAATATCATCCTTCATTTTATCTAAGCGATACTCACTAGCCAATTTAGAAATTTTGGCGCGCTGTACCTGTCTTAAATTTCGAAGACCGTCAAAAAGCGTGTACCCAACATTGATACGACCTGTAGCAGAAAGAAATGTTGTGGTTTGGGCGTTATTTGTTACCGGGTTAAAACTAAGACCTGTATTTTCAGAAACGCTACCACTAAGATTTAAACTTGGCAAAAAATTACCAACCGCTACCATGCGGTCTATATCGGTAGATTGCACATCTAATTCACTTTGCTTTACTGAAATGTTATTTTCAAGAGCATATTCAACGCATTCAATTAAGGTCCATTTTTTATCTTGAGCATGGAGGCCTAAAGTGATTAAAGCTACTATGAACGTTATTGTTTTTCTCATAATCAATATATATGTCTTTATAATTGCTTAAGTGTTACAACTATATTTATAAAAGTTACTGTTGGGCGTAATTAGGAACCCCTTGTACTTGGTTCCAAACCTTGATTTTATCGTCTTTGGTTAGGCCACTTTTTACTTCTACATTAATGCCATCGCTTATGCCTAATTCAACATCTCTTCTTTCAAACTCCTGATCTCCTATAACCAGTTCTACATAAGGCTTTTTGGTATCCTTATCGTATTGCACCAAAGCTTCTTTAATAGCGAGTACATTTTCGGCCTTTTCTAAAATAATAGAAGCATTTGCGCTTAGACCTGCTCTAATAAATGTAGAATCAATAGACTTTAGAGAACCTTTGATTGCAAACTGTACGGCGCCATTTTCTGCCACACCTTTTGGGGCGATATAATCTAAAACAGCATCAAATTTTTCATCCTCTATGGCACCAACCGTTATTTCCAAAGGCAAGCCTTCTTTAATTTTTCCTACTTCACTTTCATCAACCTTACCTTCAAAAATCATTTTTTGAACATCTGCTAAGGATGCAATAGAGGTGCCTTCATTAAAGTTATTGGCCTCAATCACTTGATTACCCGCCTTTACAGGAACATCTAGCACCATACCCGATACCGTTGCACGCACTTGCGTTTGGGCAATATTCCCAAGTCCGCTAGTGGTTCCTGTTTTGATAATATCGTAATTTTGAGAAGCCGAATTTAAGTTAATTCTTGCCTGAGCCACCGCTTGTTTTGTTTGAAGGTAGGTGTTCTTGACACCTTCAAAATCATTAGCAGAAATCACCCCTTTTTCAAAAAGTGCCTTTTGTCTATCATAATTAGACTGTTGGGTTTGCAGATTGATCTCGGCTGTTTGTAATGCAGTCTGACTTGAAGAAATACCATTCTTCGCACTAGTTAGTGAAGACACATTAGGGATAACACGAATTTGCGCTATCAAATCTCCTGATTTCACATATTCTCCTGCTTCGATAAAGACCTCTTCCACTACTCCAGAAATATTGGGTTTGATCAAGATTTCTTCTTTAGGCACAATACTTCCTGTGGCTACGGTCTTGACGACTATCGTCTCCATAGTAGGTGTTTGCGACGTGTACGTTACAGGATCTTCGGAGTTCTTTTGCCATAAGTAGTATAATGCTCCTCCAAATACTACAACGATAAATATCAGTATGACAGCGGTTTTTGTTCTTTTCATTTTATAAGATTGATGATTTTTATTTATTCTATTCTTAAAGCGTCAACAGGTTTCATTTTAGTGGCTCTACTCGCTGGAATTAGACCTGCTAAAAGTCCTGAAACCGTTAACATGATTATTGCTGAAAATACAACCTGCAAACTAACGCTTGGGTTTGCAAAATTATCTACAGGACCAGCGCTATCCAAAATGCTGTTCATCACCCAAATAATCATTGCTGAGAAAGACACACCTACCATACCTGAAAGTATTGTTAGTATGAGGCTTTCTTGTAAAATTTGTCCCTTGATCATCCATGGTGTTGCTCCTAAGGCTCTACGAACACCTATTTCTTTTGTGCGCTCCTGAACAACGATAAGCATGATGTTGTTAATTCCTATAATTCCAGATGCTAGAACTAAAAACCCAACAAAATATCCAACAAATGAGAGTATTGAAAACAAACCGTTAACTCTAGCAAATTGTTCAGATAAATCAAAATTACCAATGGCTCGATCATCATCAGGGTGTACCGTATGCCTTGATTTCATTAAATCGAAGATTTGCTGCTTCAAAGAAGTGATGGATGTTCCATCTTCTGCGGTAATCGCCATCCAACCGACTTGATCGCCTCTGTTAAATGCTTGTCCAAAGGTTGTAAATGGAATATAAATAGTACTGGCATCTTGTTCGCCGTCACCTTGACTATTACTCATTTTAAAAGTACCTACCACTAAAAAATTAACGCCATTAACCTTTATATATGATCCAAGTACATCTTCATCTTTATCGTACAACCCACGAACAACACCCGTACCTATAACACAAATTTTTCGTTTGGTTTGAATATCTGAATAACTTAAAAAACGTCCCTGTAAGATATCCATGGGCTGTTGGTTAATATACTCTGGATAATCACCCATGATTTCAAAAGCTCCGGTTTTGGTGCCTCTTGTCACATTATTAGCGCCATTATAACCTCCTAAAGAGTTTCTGGGAGACACATATCTAATATTAGGAACTTCTGCTTTGATAGCCGCAACATCGTCAATTTTGTAATTAAAATACCTGCCTTTAGGCAAGCCCTTGTAAGGCATAGAAGTCCCTTGGGTCCACATGAACATAGAGTTTGTGGCAAACCCTGAAAAATCTGCAGTCACGCCGTTTTTCAATCCATTGGTAAGCGCTAATAATAGCACCAAAATGGTAATGCCCCAGAACACACCAAATGCCGTTAGTAGTGTTCTAAACTTATTGGCATTAAGCGCTTCTAATATCTCGTCCCAACGGTCTTTACTAAACATATTATTCGTCTCTTAAGGCAATTATAGGTTTGATCTTTGCAGCTCTGTATGCCGGTATAAATCCTGCCCCAGCACCAGCTATGACCAATAATATTACTGTGGTCAAAGCAATATTAAAATCTACTTGTGGATACTTTATAAAATCGCTGTCAATCATTGGGCCTACAAGTTCGAGTAGTCCCAGCCCAAAGATAAGACCAAATAATCCCGAAAACATAGTTACAAAAACCGCTTCTTGTAAGACCATGCTAACGATAGACATTGGCATGGCACCAAGTGCCTTTCTAATACCAATTTCTTTAGTGCGTTCTTTTACAATAATAAGCATGATGTTACCGACGCCTACAATACCTGCTATAATAGTACCAATGCCAACAAACCAAAATACAGCTTGAATAGTGGCAATTAGGGAATAAATTTTTTGGGCTTCTTCTAAGGTGTTGTTCACACGAACTGCACTCATATCATCTGGAGCGACGGTATGAATTTCTTTAAGCTGTTGCTCAATCCCTAAA
Organism: Sediminibacter sp. Hel_I_10; assembly: GCF_000688335.1. NCBI lineage: Bacteria > Pseudomonadati > Bacteroidota > Flavobacteriia > Flavobacteriales > Flavobacteriaceae > Sediminibacter > Sediminibacter sp. Hel_I_10. Next base: position 2,272,583 of record NZ_JHZX01000001.1, on the reverse strand, counting down.
GAAATGGCATTTGATCGCGCCACTGCTTCGTCAAAATCATCAGCCATTTTAACCGTAAAAGACATGTTTCTAATATCTTCACCTGCATTAAAAACCATTTGAGCCGTAGTTAATGGAAGGTATACTTGACTTTCTTCGCGCTCACCTCCTGGATCAAAATAAACACCAACCACTTTAAAGGTGACACCAAAGATTTGAATATTTTTATCAATGGGATCTTCATCTTTAAAAAGATCTTGTTTCATTTTATTGCCTATTACAGCAACTTTTCTTCTCCCATTAAGATCATTTTGACTTATAAATCTGCCAGAACCAATGTCTGCATTTTCGATGAACTGGTTATCTGGCATCGTCCCACGAATGCGATAATCACCTGTTTCATTATTATAAGTAACCGTGCCTCCCCAAATCATGTAGTTTTTAGAACGATATTCTAAATAATCATCAAACTCTCGTTCTACAGCATCAAAGCTTGAGTTTTTAAGCTGAATATAGCGTCCCGGATTTAAGCCTTTATAGCCTTTGGTAGTTACACCGGTCCAAACAGAAACTTCATTAGTGGCATCTTGTTCAAATTGTGATTTTACGCCATTCTCTATGCCCTTGCTAAAACCTAGCAACACCACTAAAATAAAGATACCAGAAGCTACAGAAAGCCCAGTTAAAAACGTACGTAATTTGTTTTTACTTAGGGTTTCAAAAATTTCTTGCCAACGTTCTAAATCAAACATTTGCTGAAGCTCTTATCTGTTCTACAACACTATCGTCTATAATAACACCGTCCTTTAAATTGACAATTCGCTTTGTCATTTGTGCGATGTCATGCTCATGGGTTACCACTAAAATGGTCTTACCCTCATCATTTATGCCTTGTATCAAATCCATAACCTCATAAGAGGTTTTGGTATCCAATGCTCCTGTTGGCTCATCTGCCAATAGCACTTTAGGATCACTAGCTAAAGCTCTTGCGATAGCAACACGTTGCTTCTGCCCACCAGAAAGCTCACTAGGTAAATGATGCGACCATTGGGCTAAGCCCACTTTTTCAAGATAATGCATCGCACGGTCTGTGCGCTCTTTTCGCTTTACACCTTTATAGTACAGTGGCATAGAAACGTTATCTAAAGCACTTTTATAATTGATTAAATTAAAGGATTGAAAAATAAAGCCTAGAAACTCATTTCTGTATTTGGCGGCAATTTTTTCATTAAGATTTTTGATAGGTACATTGTCTAATGTATAACTCCCTTCATCAGCCTCATCGAGCATGCCCAAAATATTGAGAAGTGTAGATTTACCTGATCCTGAAGACCCCATGATAGACACTAATTCTCCTTCTTTTACTTCAAAATTAATTCCTTTTAGTACATGAAGAGAATTGTTTCCCATGTGATAGGATTTGTGGAGGTCTTTAATGCTGATCATAAGATAGGTAGTTAGTTCTTACAATATTACATAAAACACAAGGTGCATTATGCTAACTATTTGTTAAGAATTCTGTTTTGATTGACATCTAATAGACGCTTAAGGAACGTATATGTTACAGCGATACCTTATTTTTTTTAGATTTTTTTTCTCTAAAAAACTGCCAATATATCGCAAAGCCAATGCCTGCAACCAAAATATAGGGGATAGTCATTAAATACATGATCCCATCGTTTACCCCTTCGGCGGTAGATTGGCCTTCTTCACTTTCTAGAACCGCACGGCACATGGCGCATTGAGCGGTCGACTCAAGCGATATGAGTAATATAATAAGAATCAAAAATATTCTGTTTTTCATATGATATGTGCTTAGCATCTTGCTAAATTCTAAATCATCTTAAGATGTTTGTAAAATACTTATCTCTAATAAGGTTTCGAAATAACCTGAAGAGTAGCATCTACATCCTATTTCAGTAGGGATAATAAGGCGAAATCATAACATAAACCACAACTCCCGAAATCGCCACATACAACCAAATAGGAAAGGTAATACGCGCAATCTTTTTATGACGCTCAAAATTATTAGTAATCGCCCTTACATAAGTAATCAACACGAAAGGGATGACTATAATAGATAATAGAATATGAGTAATCAGAATAAAATAATAGATGTATTTAATCAGTCCCTCACCGCCAAATTTTGTAGAATCACTAGTCATATGATAGGCAATATACATGACCAAAAATGCAACAGATAAGCCTATTGCCGTTTTCATGAGATTCTCGTGCAACCGGCGTTTATTGTTTTTTATGGCTAACAAGGCCGACATTAAGACTATAGCGGTAACAGCATTAACACTTGCGTAAACCATTGGCAAAAAAGTTAATGGCTCAACATTGGGAATTTTTACGCTAAATAATACAGCGACTACAATAGGGATGACTACGGACAATAATACAATCCACTTGTTATATTTTTTTTCTTCGGAAGGATTTTCTCTTGTCTTCATTACTCTTTCAATAATTTTGCGATATCTTCCTTCAACATACTTATTTCTTCAGTTTCTCCATCTTCATCCTGTTGCTCTTCTTCACTTACGATGCCCTTGTAGAAAATTTTTGGGTTCCCAAAATTGTCTTTACGTGAACGCATAAAACCATTTTTATCAATAAGTGCGAAATTACCCGAATGCTCAAAGCCACCATCTACTTCAGGGTTTTGACCTGCATAAATATTAAAACCAACGTTGGCCAAGGCATAAATTTCCTCTTGATCTCCCGTCATTAAATTCCAATTTGGGTTTGTGATGCCGTACTTTTCAGCATAAGCTTTTAAAACCTCGGGAGAATCGTGTTCTGGGTTAATGGTAAAGGAAGCCACACCAAAATCTTCAAAATCACTAAAGGTGTTTTGTATTTGCACTAGGTTTCGATTCATTCTTGGGCATATGGTTGGACAGGTCGTAAAAAAGAACTCAACCACATACACTTTATTTTCGTAGTCTTTATTGGTTATGGTATCGCCCTCTTGGTTTACAAACTCAAAAGGCGGTACTTTTTTAGCCTCTCCATTGATTTCCAAAAAAAGCAAATCTGATAAATTGTCTGTACTGCCTTTGGTGACGTTCTTACTTCTACTCTCATCTCTCGTAATGTCTCCGCCTTTAATTCTATCTATGATTCTTGGGATAAAAATTATCCCGAACACTAAGAGAATAAATGCAATACCAACGTAAGAATAGTTTGTTTTTTTAGAGGCCATAGGTATGCTTAATTTTGTTCTGCTTTTAAATCTTCTGCACGTCTGGATGACGAGTCAAAATTTCCTTTTCGCTTTTGGCGATATTCGGTAAATAAAATACGAAGATCATCACTCATTTTATTCTTAATCTCTGCAACTTCAATGCAGTCATAAGAATATAAGGGATATACTTCAGAATTTTTCTCTACTTCGGTTTTATTACGATCATCGATTCGACCGCGTTGTTTCATGTCTTTATCAACAATAAAAATATGATCTGTTGAAAGGTCATCCGCAAGAGGTTCTTCTGTCTTTAAACTATTAAAAAGTGTTTTGATATCTCCAGGCTCACCAAAGACGTAATGCCAAAAGCGCATATCATCATAATTGTTGATTTCCTTTTGAAGCGCTTCAGCCTGTTCCTCGGTGCCTTTTGGCAACACGATAACCATTTGAAACTTCTTAAAGCCCTTAAACTTATCATACACCAACTCCTTTAAATTTGAAGCCGCAATATTATGCTTAATGGGATTGTCTCCCAGAAATCCTAAAATAGTGATGTGGTCTTCAAGCTTGACCTCTGTATCATCTGTAGTGCTAAAAAACTGAAGCTCAGAAACGTTTTGATCAACTACCTGGAGCGGATTGTAGTTATGGGTTGAAGGATACAGAAACAGCAAAAAGACGACGGGCAGAAAGAACAATATGACTAAAACTGCAACTGTTTTTTTTGGCATTTTTCCCATGTTTCTGCATCAAGTATTTGTTATGCAAAAATAGAAAAGACGGTTTAGAAAAACCGTCTTTTGTTATAGTTTATATTAATAATAACATTACGTTATTTTTAGAAATCTCGTTTTATGTGTCCATTTTCATAAACACTTTCAATATATCCACCTTCTTGCAATAAGATAAAGACGAGGTAGCAAATAAGAAATACAGCAGTCCAAACGACCATTCTCCTTAACGCTGGTGTTTCATCTCTCATGTGCATGAAATCCCAAGTAATATAATAGGCTTTAACTATAGTCAATAGGATAAAAATCCAATTTAAGGTTTTCATCCCTAAGATGTCTCCCATAAATACTTCTGGCTTGTAAATACCTAAAATTACCTCTATTGCTGTAATGATAGACAGAAGGATAAGAACACCCCAGATTTTCTGTTGGTTTGACTTAAATTTTAAGCGACCTCTAAATATTTCAAGCTTGTGTGCGTGTGCCATTTCAAATAATTATTTTTCTTGGTTAAACAAGGTAAAAGAAGGTAAATACAAATACCCATACCAAATCTACAAAGTGCCAGTACAATCCAACTTTCTCAACCATTTCATAACTTCCTCGTTTTTCATAAGTTCCTAAAATAACATTAAAGAAAATAATGATGTTAATCATCACCCCTGAGAATACGTGGAACCCGTGAAATCCTGTGATAAAGAAAAAGAAATCTGCAAATAATGAAGTTCCATATTCATTGACTTGGAGATTCGCCCCTTCAACTACTAAAGTACCATTGGCCTTAAGTTGCTTTAAAGATTCTTCTCTTGACAAGATGGTCTTCTCTCCTTCTTCGTTTATGGTTTGTGTTCTCACTAAAAGATTGCTGTTGGCTTCTAATCCGCTGTAAACCTCATCAACGGTAAATGGAGGTAAAGTGCCTTCACTCATAAACCAAACTCCTGTTTTGCTTTCTTGCTGAACACGTTCTCCTGGAATGTTTGCTGCAAAATCACGAACGGCTACCCTTTTAAAGACGGTCTCACCATCTTTTTGGACGTACTCCCCAAACTGGAGAATATTCCCTCCTTTGGTCTGTACTGCGCCATAATCTCCTTTAATAAAGGTACCCCATTCCCAAGCTTGACTTCCAACGAAGATCAAACCACCAATAATGGTTAAGAACATGTACCAAGTGACTTTGGTCTTATTCATATGATGTCCGGCATCAACAGCCAAAACCATTGTTACAGATGACATGATCAAGACAAAAGTCATAAAAGCCACGTAAATCATAGGATAATTGCCATGAAAAAACGGAACGTGTGTAAACACCTCATCAGCGATGGGCCAAGAGCCTATGAACTTGAATCGTGAAAAACCATAAGCTGCCAAAAAGCCAGAAAAGGTTAAGGCATCAGATACGATAAAAAACCACATCATCAATTTACCATAACTTGCCTTTAAAGGCTTATTACCGCCTCCCCAGGTTTTTCCCTCTGTTCCAGTATTTGCTACTGTAGTATCCATAGAACCCATTTAAATGTTAAAAGTTGCACAAAAATAATCATTTTATTTATCTATATAAAAACCCTTTTTCAAATTTTACAGTCTTTCTTGGTGTTTCTTGACCATCGCGTGCTTAATGCTTGACCAACAGACATCAATTAAACCACATAAGACAAGAATAAAAACAAGAACAACCACAGTATATCAATGAAATGCCAAAAAGTGGCCGAAAGTCGTAACCCTAACATGGACTCTGCATTATATTTCTGTTTAAAATGATTATAAATTACTACCAAAATCGAAATCAAGCCAGCAAACACATGTAAAATATGCACCGCAGCGATCACATAGATAAAACTCATGGTGACATTACTTGTAGGTCCAGTAAAATTGTACCCACCTGCAATAATTTCTTCAAACCCTTGAATCTGACTAAATATAAAAGCAATACCAAGGCCAAATGTTACTAATAACATGGCTGTTGTTAGGCTTCTATTATTTGATTTTAAGGCGCGTTTTGCGATTATAAATGTAATACTACTTATCACAATGAGCACACAACTTATCAAAAAGGCATTGGGCATTATAAAATCTTCAAGCCAATCCTCTCGTTTTCTACTTACTAAAACAGCACTGGTCAAGCCAGCAAAAGACATGACCAATGAAATGATACCAAACCAAAGCATCATCCGTTTTGCGCGTTCGTTTTTTTCTTCTAAAGTTCCTTGAGTTAAGTCCATTCTATCTTATAAATTTATCAGCAACATATATAATCTGTACCAAGGTAATATAACTAACACTAGCCAACATCAACTGTTTGGCAGCCTTTGCGGTTCGTTTTTTAAATAATTCAAAAGCGTAAAGCAACATCACTAAGCCCAATGCAAAGACTAAAATACCGGCAACGATAGATAATTTTAAATCTCCCGTGATCCCAAAAACAGGAACTACAGACACTAAAATCGTCCACACAGTATACATAATGGTTTGTACCGCCGTGCCTTTATCTCGTTTTCCTGTGGGTAACATAAAAAACCCTCCTTTTTTGTAATCATCAAATAAAAACCAGCCTATGGCCCAAAAATGAGGAAATTGCCAAAAAAACTGTAAAGCAAACAACGTACCTGGCTCAATACCAAATTCGTCTCTGGCGGCAACCCAACCTAACATAAAAGGGATAGCTCCAGGGATGGCCCCAACAAACACAGATAACGGTGTTCTTGTTTTTAAAGGCGTATAAACACAGGTGTATAAAAATATGGAAATGGCACCGTACATGGCCGTACGCTCATTGATAATGTAAAGCGTTACCAAGCCTAAGATCGTGAATACGGTAGCTATAATAAAAGCTGCAGGAACAGACATTCGTCCTGCAGGAATGGGTCGGTTTTTGGTGCGATCCATTAGGATGTCTAGATCCTTCTCAATAATTTGATTGAATGCATTAGAGGCGCCTACCATAAAGTAACCTCCTAAAGATAACATGACCAGTGTAAATCCATCTACAACGATGGCTCCTAAAAGATATCCTGCAACCGCAGAAAACACGACACTTAAAGACAATCTCATTTTTGTGATTTCCTTAAAGTCGGAAATCAATATAGGTAGGGAAAGAGAAGAATTTGCGGTACTCAACACCAGTCTTTTTAATGCGTTTGCAAAGATACTCTGAAAATTGGTTATGGGCAATTCAAAATCAAATAAATAATCTCCTTTTAACTTCGGAAATGCGAAGAACATTTAAATAGATAATATCAAAAAAGCCATGACACCTAAAGGTCTTAATTGCTTCAAATTTCCGAAGACATCGTTTTAAAAATCGTTATACCAGTTGAACAGTGATGTTCTTAAACCTATATTAAACCAAACAGTATTACTTTCTACAGTACTTTCGGTTATGGCCTCTGGATTAAAATTTCTAAAAGTTAAGTTGGTAAACAACCTCAAATTTGTAGCGGTATTGACAACGTATCCCGCTTGTAAGTCAAATTGGAACACATTGACTTGGTTACCCTGCCCAACAGTAATACCTGTATTTGCATTTCTATCGCGCTCATCACCATAAATATCTCCTCCGTAGAAAAAACTATCCTCTTCGGTATCAAAATCAAAACCTCTTTTGCCAAAAATAAGTTTAGCATCAGCATACCAACGTCTGTAGTTGTAGCGGCCAATAAGTATGGCCTCACTAAAATTAGCACCCCACAAATGCGCCATGGGCTGATTATTATGAGCATAATTCAACACGATGGTGTTGTGCGAATAGGTGTAAGGGCGCACGCGATTGTATTCAAACTGCAATAAAAGATTATCGACCTTAAACGCATCAAAATATTTCACTCCAAGCTGATAGCCAAATTTGTTTTTCCAACTTTTATTGCCGCCAGTAATATCTGTTAGAGAAAATTCATCTAAAATAAATTGTCCGTAAATATTGACTTTATTGTTCCATTTGTATTTACCAGATGCTCCTAAAATAGCATTTCCGGCATTTTGCCCCGTCTCAAACTCGATAGCTCGGTAAAATATCACAGGATTTAAATAGTTGAGATCAAATCCACGATTATTGGCATCGGTCCATAGTACCGATTCAAACAACCCAATATTAAGACGCTTAGACACGTTCCAACTCAAATAATGATTGGCCATATATTTAGTCAAAAACGCACCGTCTTCTAAAACTTCTGCTCTTACATCTCTAAGAGACATCCATGTATTGGTGTATTTTATTTTCCAGAATTTGGTATTTAGCTTAACAAAGGGATAGGGACTGCTCACATCACTTTGCAACAAAGAACGGTAGCCATCACCAATAAAGTTTTTACCGTGACCAAACTGAATATTTAAGAAATCAACCGGCGAGTAAGTCAAATAGCCCTCTGCCACTGGGTAATCATAAGCATCTTCTTTAAAACGTTTTGAAACGCCGCGTCCAGGTACAATAGGTTCTCCTACCGACGCTCTAATACTTTCTATGTAATTGTTATAGTAATCTGCAAACCGACCTTGACTTTCATAAATTGAGGTAGAGAAATTAAACTTTTTCCCTAACCCCGCTTGCACCCAAATACCACGGGTGTTATTAAAGGTACTTGTTCCGTTTTCACTGTCTTTACCAACTTGCAAATCCAGTATAGGGTCTACGGTAAACCAATAGTCTTTTCCTTGAACAGCAACTAAATGTTCGTCCCAAAGTTTCCTGTTCCACCAGGCATCAGAACCTTTTACCAAATCTTTCTTTTCGGCCTTAAAATCATAATATTGAGCGACCTCTTGGTATATAAATGGTTTTGCTGCGGTGTGACTATTAGTACCCAAACCATTCAACTCTTGGTCAAAACGGGCATAATAATTATGGGTAAACGGAATGTTTAGTTGACTACTGTATTCTAGTTTTTGATAAGGTACCGTTTTAATGTTTACACTATCAAACTCGGCACTTACATCTTCATTGAGATTAGCATTTGTAATATCGGTCGTGTTTGTTTTAAGTTGATCCATTTGACCTGAAGTCACTTCTGCAGGATCTACTAGCGGAATCTTGACGCCCAAAGCATATTGAAAATAAGTAGGTTTCCCGTTATAAGTGCCCGGCTGCACTTTTGGAAGACTATCAAAAACGCGCTGGGTTTCCAATTTCAGTTCTTCATAAACAGCGTCGGTATAAATCACGTTGATTTCACCTTCATCATCAACCTCAAACAGTATCTTAATCTCACCTGTATAACCATCTTTGGTCACCTTTTCAGGAACTTTAAAATTACCGTAAATAAATTGATTGATTTTATTGTTGAAGCAGGCCTTTAGGTCATCAACAGGTTGAGATTCGCACTCGGGAAACACAGGTGCTTTTTCAAAGTTTGTAGTCTCTTGAGCTAGACCTATATTAAAAGATAGTAATGAAAACAGTAAGAGCAGATTCTTCATGAAATGAGCGCAACTTAATTTTGGCGAAAGATACCATTTTTTTCAAAACAGAATTTTTGGAAATTACAGCACGTTTCTAATCTTAAAACACTAATCGCTTCTTAAGAATTTGTGTATTTTTGATCTCAATAATTAATAAAATAATTATGGATTCCTCATTAAAATATGTCGTTTTTGGTGCTGGTAGCTGGGCAACAGCTATCGTTAAAATGCTTTGCGAAAATCTAGATGAAGTTGGCTGGTATATGCGCAGTGTTTATACTAAAGAACACTTAATCAAGGAACAACACAACCCTAGTTATTTAAGTTCTGTTGAATTTAAAGTCGACCAATTAAAATTAAGTAATGACATCAACGAGATGGCAAATTATGCCGACGTGATGATTTTTGTCATTCCCTCTGCTTTTATACACGCTGAATTAGAAAAACTCACCACAGATATCTCGAAAAAAATCATCGTATCTGCCGTAAAAGGCATTATGCCCGAAACCGGAAAATTAGTGGGAGAGCATTTTCATGATGATTATCACATTCCTTTTGAAAACATTGCGGTAATTGCTGGTCCTTGCCATGCTGAGGAAGTAGCTCTAGAGCGTCTCTCATACCTCACCATTTCTTGCGCAGATGCTGAAAAAGCTCAACATATTGCTGATGCACTGTCTAGTGATTATATCAACACAAAAATAAGTGATGATGTTATTGGTACCGAATATGCCGTGATGCTTAAAAACATTTATGCTATTGCTGCCGGAATAGCACATGGATTGGGTTATGGTGATAATTTCCAAAGTGTGCTTATGAGCAATGCCATTAGAGAAATGAAACGTTTTATCAAAAAAATGCATAAAATGAAACGTAACATTAATGACTCCGCTTATTTGGGAGATTTATTGGTAACCGGCTATTCTACATTCTCAAGAAATCGCATGTTCGGGAACATGATTGGAAAAGGCTACACTGTAAAGTCTGCTCAAATGGAAATGAGCATGGTAGCAGAAGGATATTATGCAACCAAAAGTGCGCACGAATTGAATAAGAAAAACAAGAAAAAAACCCAATTACCTATTGTAAATGCGGTTTATGATATTTTGTACGAAAACAAAAATCCTAAAAAAGTATTTCAGAAATTAACTGAAAAACTAGATTAGAAGCGCACATCTTTTAAGCTCTATTCCGCCATAACTCCTTTTAATTGCATTAAGGGCAATGTTCTTAAGGCCTTATCATTAATGGTGTTTTTTCTGAATTTGTAGGTCTTATCAAACAGTTGATTGTCTAGAAAAAAGGTGACTTTAAACTCATTGTTCAATTTTAGAACCTCTTCTTGCATAAATTCAATTTTAGCGTAACTTCTAGCAGGTAAGAGTTTTATAGTATGACGCATTACGGGCGTTATCTTTTCTTCGGAATAGCCTTTGGAAGCAATAAGCACGGTATCTAAATTAACATCTTTATTGTTGATAATGTAAGCGTTCCAGTCATCAGTCTTATATTCGGGGTGCTGCTCTTGAACGACTGCAACAAATACGTCTTCTACTTTAGGAATGTGAATGTCTTTTTTCATATTTCAAAAATAGTAAACTATTGTAAATAGCTATTGCTATAGCCAGGTACTGTAATTCCTTTAAAAAAAAAGTGACGAAACAACTCTGCTTGGGTGTACAGCTAGAAAAATCCTTAGCCGTATTACTAGTTATTTCCAACCACCGCCAAGTGCTTCATAAAGGTTAACGATGCTCAATAATTGCTGCAAACGACTATCTATAACATTAAGTTCTGCATTAAGAGCACTTTGTCTTGCGGTCAAGAGGTCTAAATAGTTTGCAAAACCGTTTTTTAGGAGCTCGTTAGAGTTACTTTCAGCATTACGTAAGGCCTCTACTTCCAGTTGACGGAATTCATATTTACGAGTTTCGGCATTGTAATTATAGAGTGCATTCGATATTTCTTGACCTGCCACTAATAAAGAACGTTTAAACTCTAACAAGGCCTGTTCTTGGTCTGCATCGGCCACTTCTTTTTGAGTTCTAATACGACGTTGATTAAAAATAGGCTGCGCTAGATTACCAATAAGAGTTGCAAAGAGAGAGTTCGCATTAAATAGTTTATCGAGTTCTAGACTTTGAAGTCCGCCATTGGCAGTCAAGGTTAAAGACGGATAGAAATTACTTCTTGCAACATTTGTAAGCTCAAAACGATTTACCAAATTATATTCTGCAGCAATCACGTCTGGACGATTTCGTAATAAACTCGAAGGCACACCCAACTTGAGCTCGGTATCTATGGTTTGCACGTCTAGTGTGCTTCGCTCATAGGTTTGCGGTGCTTTACCCAATAGAAGACTCATGGCGTTTTCTGCCCGATTTATGGCCACTTCTAAATCTACCAATAACGCTCTTGCATTATTATATTGGGCAATATTTTGATCTACGGCAACTTGATTTACTTGTCCGGCATCTTTTAATGCTTTGATGGTAGACACACTACTATCCCTAACCGCAACACTTCTCTTAGTTATCGTGATCTGGGCATCTAAAGATAGTAACTGGTAATACGTTGATGCAATATCAGAAATCAAACGTGTTTTTACCGCTTGATGCGCGGCAATACTTTGTAAATAGGTAGCTTGAAATGCTCTTTTATTGCTTCTTATTTTACCCCAAACATCGGCTTCCCATGACAGGCTGCCCGAGAGCTCGTACTGATCAATAGCGCCGCTAAAAAAAGATCCAAACTGACTATTTCTAGACAGCTCTTGATGAGTATAGGTTGCTCCGGCATCTAAAGTAGGAAAGAACGAAGCCTTGCCTTGTTTTAAATAAGCTTCTGTTGCTAACATTTGTTGGATAGCAATACGAATGTCTATGTTGTTCTCAAGACCTTCTTCTATATACTGCCTTAAGTAAGGGTCATTGAACATATCTTTCCAAGACACATCTGCCATAGATAAACTATCTTGGGGCAACTGATCTGTTCTAAATAGATTTGTATCAATTTCTTCAACAGTAGGACGCTCATACTCTTTTGCTGCAAAACATCCTTGTAGCATGATGGCCATTAAGCCAAAGCCTATAAATTGGTATAGGTTATTGTTTTTCATCTTGATTGTTTTAGGACTTTGCATCATCAGTTATAGCATTCTTTTTGTTTCCACCTATTTTTTCTTGTAGCCATTGAAAGAATATAAACAGAATAGGAATTACAAATACCCCTGTTATTGTTCCTACCAAAAGGCCACCCACGGCTCCTGTACCGATAGATCTGTTACCAGCAGCACCAACACCACTAGCTAAAACCAAAGGCATTAACCCAAGAATAAAGGCAAATGATGTCATTAAAATAGGACGCAAACGTGCTTCGGCCCCATGAACAGCAGCGTCTAAAATAGATTCTCCTTGACGGCGCCGCTGCAGAGCAAACTCTACAATCAAAATCGCATTTTTAGCTAGAAGCCCTAATAACATGATCAAGGCAATTTGAAAGTAGATGTTGTTTTGTAATCCTGCGAATTGCGTAACAACGTAGGCACCAAAAACACCAAGAGGTAAGGATAAAATTACCGACAATGGGATAAGGTAACTCTCGTACTGAGCTGCTAATAAAAAGTAAACAAATACCAATGATAATAAGAAAATCGTGGTAGTTTGATTACCTGCGCTCACCTCTTCTCTAGTTAGTCCTGAATAAGCTGTGGTATAATTACTCGGCAAGCTTTGCGCAACTTCCTCTACTGCTGCAATAGCATCACCTGAACTAAAGCCAGGATTGGTTGCAGCTGTAATTTTTGTAGAGTTAAACAGATTAAATCGGGTGACAGATTGGGGGCCATACACCCGTTTAAGGGATACAAATGACGTGATAGGTGTCATCTCTCCATTTCCTGTACGTACGTACAATTGATTGAGATCGCTTTTTTCTGCACGATCTTCTGGTAACGCTTGTACATACACACGATACTGCTTTCCAAACCTTGAAAAATCGGCAGCAAATACACTTCCTATATATCCTTGTAAAGTTGAAAAAATACTGCTAATGGGAACTCCAAGTTCTTTGGCCAATGGCACATTAATCTCAAGTTCATATTGTGGATATTTTGTGTTAAAAGAAGATTGTGCATACTGTATTTCTGGACGTTGCGACAGTTTACCAATAAATTCTTGGTTTACTTTATCTAATTCCAAAAAGCTACCCCCGGAGCGATCCAATAAATTCACCTCTACTCCTGCCGAACTACCAAATCCTGGTATACTTGGAGGTGCAAAAAATACAATATTTGCCTCAGGAATTTGCGCTGCAACTCCAAACATTTTTGCAGTGATACTTTCTACGGAAAGTGAGTCTGCTCCACGATCTTCCCAATCATCCAATCTAATAAATCCAAGTCCATTATTACTCCCTTCACCTCCTAAAAAGCTTCGTCCTTCAATAATAGAACCCGCCTTTACTCCGGGTATTTGAACCAATTTATTATATAGCTCCTCATTAACTTGATGTGTTCTATCTACAGATGACCCTGGAGGGAGCTCTACGTTCAAAAAGATAATACCTCTATCTTCATCTGGTACAAAACCAGTTTTAACTACAGAAGAGGACCACCAAATTCCGGCTACAGCCAATAACAGAATGACCACCGTGATCCATTTATTGCGATATAAGAAATGAACTGATCGCCCATATTTTTTTGTGGTCGCATCAAAGCCTCTATTAAATGCCTTAAAGAATCTTTGAATATAAGATGACTTTGATTTTTCATGTTTCTCATCATGTCCCTTTAAAAATAAAGCACATAATGCTGGGCTCAAGGTTAGTGCATTCACTGCAGAAATTACAATAGCCACAATAAGCGTTATACCAAACTGTTCATAGAAAACTCCTGTTGGACCTTGTACAAAGGTCACCGGAATAAATACAGCTGCCATGACCAAGGTAATCGAGATAATTGCCCCAGAAATTTCGTGCATCGCATCTAAGGTTGCTTTCTTAACATCACTTTCACCCTCATCAATTTTGGCGTGCACCGCCTCTACCACTACAATGGCATCATCTACAACAATACCAATGGCGAGCACTAATGCAAACAAGGTGAGTAGATTGATAGAGTAGCCAAATAAATTGAGGAAGAAAAACGTCCCGATGATAGATACCGGCACAGCGATGGCAGGTATTAATGTCGATCTAAAATCCTGTAAGAATATAAATACCACTAAAAACACTAGTAAAAATGCTTCGGCCAGCGTGCTAACCACTTTTTCGATAGACGCGTTAAGAAAATTATTGGTATTGTAAGGCACAAATATTTCAACTCCAGCAGGTAATTCTGCTTTGATTTCCTCTAAACGCTGTTCAATCTCTAAAATAATATCTCTTGCGTTTGAGCCTTTGGTTTGAAAAATCCCTAAGTTAACCGCAGGATTTCCTTTGGTTGCACCACCACCAGTATAAGACTGTGCACCAAGTTCAATTTCTGCAACATCTTTTAGTCGAAGAAATTTTCCACCACCTAAAGCCTTAATAACAATATCACTGTATTGTGATTCGGTTTTAAATCGGCCACTATATTTGATAACATAACTGAAGGCTTTGCCATCATTTTCCCCCAAAGACCCTGCAGCTGCTTCCAAACTTTGCTCATTTAGAGCCGCCGTAACATCTGATGGAATGAGACCATAAGCCGCCAATTTTTCTGGTTTGATCCAGATTCGCATTGCATAATCCTTAGACCCAAATACATTAACATTTCCTACACCATTTACTCTTTGGAGTTCTGGAATGACATTAATTTTTAAATAATTTTGAATAAAAGTATCGTCGTAATCGGGATTGGAACTGTAAAATGACATATACATTAACGCACTGTTCTGCTGTTTTTGAGTAGTCACACCCGTTTGTAAAACAGCTTGCGGTAATAATGAGTTTGCTCGCGCCACTCGATTTTGAACATTTACCGCTGCAATATCTGGGTCTACTTCTTGATCAAAAAATACCGTAATTGAAGCAACACCTGTATTTGATGCACTAGAGGTTAAATAGGTCATTCCCTCTACACCATTAATTTGCTCTTCAAGAGGAATAACCACACTTTCTAGAATGGTTTCGGCGTTAGCTCCAGGATAAGTAGCACTCACGGTAACCGTTGGTGGCGCAATATCTGGATATTGAGTTATTGGTAAAGCCGTAAGTCCCAACACTCCTAAAATCACAATGATTATGGAGATTACTGTAGACAGTACTGGGCGTTCTATAAATAATTTCAGCATGGTTTCGTAAACTTCAGTTGGTTATCTAAATACCGTTTTAGTAGGTTTTGCAATACTATCAAAAGGTACTTTCTTAGGGATAATTTTAGTATCGCCTCTCAATTTTGAGATGCCGGTTGCAACAATGAGGTCTCCTTCTTTAATACCTTCGGAAATCACATATACAGCATCTACTTCATCTTTAATAGTAATACCTGCAGATACCGCGGTACTGTCTGGGTTTACTTGATACACATAGGTACTTCCTTGTTGCTCGTAAGTTGAGGTTTTGGGAACAATTATAGCGTTATCATAGGTTTTTGGAACTTTTATCTTTCCGCTATTACCATTTGTAAGGAGTCTGTTCTTATTTTCAAAAACAGCTCTAAAGGTAATCGCACCGGTATTCATATCTATTTGAGAATTAATGGTCTCAATCTTGCCTTCATTTTCGTAAGTCATTCCATTAGCTAATATCAAACTTACCTTTGGCATTTTCTCTATTTTCTCATCAAGTCCCTCGCCCTCTGCATTTTGAATAAAATCGAGATACTCTTTCTCATTCATAGAAAAATAGGCATAAACTTTACTAATGTCTGAAACTATAGTTAAAGGCTCTTGACTTGACGGACTTACCAAAGCTCCTTTTCGCAATCTTATACTTCCCACATAACCATCTACAGGACTCTTGATCGATCCATAATCTATATTTGCTGCAATGCCGCTATAGGCACTTTGCGCTTGCTGTAACTGCGCCTTAGCGGTTTCTAGTTGAACCTCACTGATAATATCTTTCTCTACCAAAGGTTTCAACTTATCTACTTCCACCTGAGCAGCATTGACATTAGCTTTTGCGGCTGCGGCATCTTGGTTAAGAGATTGTGTCTCTAACTTAAATAGCACTTGCCCCTTTCGTACTTTTTGACCTTCGTCTACCAATACCTCTGTAATGTATCCTGATATTTTAGCGCGTACCTCACTATTGACAATACCCTCTATACTGGTTGGAAACATGGTGTAACCAACAACAGTTTTTGTTGGAATCTCAGTGACTTCAAAAGATTTAGGACCTTGAGGCGCTTGAGACGGCTTTTCATCCTTACTTCCGCAGCTCACCGCTAGGGCAACCAAAACGAATAAAGATAAAATATGGAGGTTATTTTTTTTCATTGTATGAGTAATTTAGTGGGTTTTAGTGATTTTTGATCTTAACTTGGAAATCGATTCTGTGGCCTCTTCCAAAAATTTTATATAATTATCGTGAAATTCTAAATCAAACTTTGAACCTTGATCAGTAACACTTTTATTAGCTTTTTCTTTGTATATCTTTATTTCAGAATGCAATTCCTTTTGTGTCTCCCAAGACCGCATCATCTCATCAATACCTTGAACAATCATGTCGTTATTAATGGTAAAATACTTTTTACGATCACCCGCTTTAGTAAAATAGTTGATCCTTTTTAAATCTTGTAAATGATTTAAATGCGTTGAAATTGTACTCTTGCTGGCGCAGAGATTAGAGACTAAATCTTCGAAAGTTGTACCGATTTTGCCCGTTAAGATGATAAAGGATAAAATGCGTGCCGCAACTGGAGCCAATTGCTCTTTCTGCTCCAACATGACGCCCAATTTTTCTACTAATCTTTGTTTTTCTTTATCCAACACTATCCCATTTTCAATACTGTTTTGCAAAATTAAACTTAGTTCGGTTTTCCCCGAACCAATCGAAGTTAAATGAATGTTAAATAAAAAAAACCGATAGCTATCGGTTTTTACCTATTTATAAAGTCGCAAATTTTAGAGCACGCTCTTAAATTGCTCTAGAAAACGCACATCGTTTTCACTTAATAATCTAATGTCACTAATTTGGTGCAGTAGTAAGGCAATACGATCTATCCCCATACCAAAAGCAAAACCAGAATATTCTTTAGAGTCGATACCACAGTTTTCTAGCACGTTAGGATCTACCATACCGCATCCCATAATTTCAAGCCAACCCGTACCTTTGGTCATCTTGTAATCTGTTTCGGTCTCTAGGCCCCAATAGACATCTACCTCTGCACTTGGCTCTGTAAACGGAAAATATGAAGGTCTCAAACGTATTTTACTTTTACCGAACATTTCTGTGGTAAAATACTGTAGGGTTTGTTTAAGATCTGCAAAACTCACATCCTTATCGATATACAACCCTTCTACTTGATGGAAAAAGCAATGTGAACGGGCCGAAATGGCTTCATTTCTATAAACACGCCCTGGAGAAATTGTTCTAATGGGTGGTTTATTATTTTCCATATAACGCACTTGTACAGAACTTGTGTGGGTTCTCAATAGCACATCTGGATCGGTTTGGATAAAGAAGGTGTCTTGCATATCTCTCGCCGGATGGTATTCTGGCAAGTTCAAGGCGGTAAAATTATGCCAGTCATCTTCAATCTCTGGACCTTCACTAACATTGAACCCAATGCGAGAAAATATATCGACAATTTGATTTTTTACTATGGAAATAGGATGGCGAGCACCAATCTCAAGTGGTTCTCCCGGTCTGGATAAATCACCATAAATCCCTTTAACTTCTTCTTTTCTCTCAAATTCTTCTTTGAGGGTATTGACACGTTCTTCTGCAGTAGTTTTGAGCTTGTTTATGGTTTGCCCAAATTCTTTCTTTTGATCATTGGCCACATTCTTAAACTCAGCAAAATAGGCATTGAGTAACCCTTTCTTGCCCAAATATTTTATACGAAATGCCTCAACCTCTTCTTTGGATTGTGCCGAAAATGCTTCTGCTTCTGAAATGAGCTCCTTTAACTTATCTATCATGGTTTGTGCTGAATTTTTTCCAGTACCTAATAATGAGGGGCAAATTTATGAATTTTATCTAGATTTGCGTTAGCGATGGAGGCATTTGTTGAAGCTCTTAAAGTTGCACAAAGAGCAACTTTAAAGCGACTGCCGAGAGCGCGACCCTTGTGGTAACGCCCAGATACCTCTACTCGATATAACGGGTCTCTAAAAAATAATTAACGATGGCATCTTTCATCAAGACACTTTGCTCACCCGCTTTTAGTGGTGGCAGCTGTTCTTTCATAATATAATGCGGCCAACCTTCTTCATCTACATAATCAAATTCATAATATCCATAAGGCATGAGTAGCTTACAAATAGCAATGTGCATGAGGTCTAGCTTTTGATCTTTTTTAAATTTACGATCAAGCTGGCCCAACTCCTGCACTCCAATGAGGTAAATAATGCCATCTAAATCTAATGGATCTCCATCGGCAAATTGAGCTGAAAGTTTCTTTACTATCAAAGTCCATCTTTGTTTTAATTGTTCGTCTCTAGACATATCTTTTTACCGCAAAAGCGGTGTTTTTTTTCTATTATATTGAAGCCGTTTCGGGATTCGTTCTTAATTTGATTTCAAAGTTATTAAACTATTTCCGCTATTTTGTCGTTAGCTATTTTAAATCATAAAAATAATGTAGGTTTGCTTACACCAATGCTTTAACCCATGGCTATCATTGATATTGTTCTCGCATCACTTTTGCTTTTTGGTCTTATAAGAGGCTTTATGAAAGGCCTTTTTGTTGAAGTGGCGTCTTTAGTGGCATTGATTGCCGGAGTCTACGGCGCCATCCACTTTAGCGACTATGCGGCGGGGTTTTTAGCGAGCAAGGTAGATTGGGATGAGAAATATATTGATATTGTGGCCTTTGCCGTCACCTTTGTCATTATTGTTTTAATCATTGCACTGGCAGGGAAAGCTCTAACGAAACTTGCTAATTTTGCCGCACTGGGCATTCTCAACAAGTTACTTGGCGGTGTTTTTGGGGTGTTGAAAATTGGGTTGATTCTAAGTATCATTCTTATTGTGTTTGAAAACATGAATGATACCATACCATTTACCGACAAAGAGGATCTGGAGGATGCTGTGCTTTACAAGCCTGTAAAACAATTGGCACCAATGATCTTTCCTAGCATAATCAATAAGGGGAAAGATGATGACACTCTAAATTTGTTAGACGACACCGAAACTGAAGAGAACTAAAATGACTGCCATTTCTAGCAGTCTTTAGTATTGTGTGGGATTAATCTAAGTGATAAATTTCCATGATATCTTTAAGATATTTCTCAAAATCAATTTTGAGATCAATTAACTTACCAGTGTGAACATCGAACACCCAACCATGCACAACCAAACCTCTTTGTCTAGCTGCCTTTTGAACTACCGCAGTTTTAATGAGGTTAACGCACTGCTCTTGGACATTTAGTTCTACAAGTCGATCATATCGATTTTCTTGATCTTCAATAGCATTTAGCTCATCACGATGCATACGGTACACATCCCTAATATTACGCAACCAAGGGTTGAGAATACCCAAATCTGCAGATTGCATTGCAGCCTTAACCCCTCCACAGGCGTAATGACCACAAACCACTACATGTTTCACTTTTAGGTGTTCTACGGCATAATTCACTACAGACATCGCATTTAGGTCTATGCTAATTACCATATTAGCAATATTTCTATGTACAAAAGCTTCGCCTGGTCCTAGCCCCATGAGTTCTTCTGCAGTTACTCGACTGTCTGAACAGCCTACAAACAGTAACTCAGGATTTTGACCTTGCCCTAATTCTTCAAAATAATTAGTATCCTTAGCCAGTTTTTCTTTAATCCAAATTTCATTATTTTCAAAAACTTTATTTAAATTCATAATTGTGTTTTTTAAATTAATTTTCTGAGAGTATCCTATCTTTCAGCAGATACTTCAATTGATCTCAGTTGAGATTTACAATATGACAGCTAGTTGAAAAATTCAACAAAGCTTTTAGGGTTTTCAGCAGAACCTTTTTCTGAAATAATTTTGATATCAATATTACGTTCTTCAGCCTTGACGGCAAAGTCATCTAAAATTTCTATAATATCATAATCAAGATATCGGGTTTTTCTAACATCAAACTCTAAGTAAGTATCCTTCGGCAAACTATCCAGTTCTTTGAGAATCGCGCCCTTGTTGAAAAAGGTAACTTCTTCAGCAAGTGTCATTTTAACCTTGTTTTTTCCATCGCTCTTATCTTCGATGTGTAAGAAGTGTGAGTTTTGGTAGCTTTTTATCAAGATGACAACAATACCTACAGCCAAACCTAAGCTTATTCCTATAAGCAAATCGGTAAAGACAATACCCACTATAGTCACTATAAAAGGCACAAACTGTTTCCAGCCCAAGCCATACATTTTTTTGAAAAGTGCCGGTTTAGCAAGTTTATAGCCCACTATAAATAATACTGCTGCCAACACAGACAAGGGGATTTTGTTAAGTAAGGTCGGGATTAAAATTACAGAAATCAACAATAAAAAGCCGTGAAGAATAGCAGAAGCTTTTGTTTTTCCGCCCGATTGAATGTTTGCAGAACTTCGAACAATGACCTGAGTAATTGGCAATCCGCCTATAAGCCCGGAAATAATATTACCAGTTCCTTGAGCCAGTAGCTCTCTATTGGTAGGCGTGACATTTTTATCTGGATCAAGCTTATCGGTAGCTTCAACACATAACAGTGTTTCTAAACTAGCAACAAGTGCAATGGTAAACCCTGTGATCCAAACTTGCGGATTTGTAATTACTGAAAAATTAGGGAAACTAAATTGGCCTAAAAATGAATTGATATCATCTGGTACTGGAACACTAACTAAGTGCGACGGATCTATTCCTAAGGTCTCATTTGATTTTGTAAGCACGTAGAAAAGAATCCCTACAACAACGGCGACCAAAGGCCCCTGAATGATTTGAAAAACCTTTCCTTTTTTTGAAAGCACAATATCCCATAACAGCAGGATGGACAATGCCACAATACCCACAATCATTGAACCTAAAGTGATATTATCTGCAATATGCCCTATGGCAGAAAATGTGTTTTCCCCAGACATTTCAAAAAAACTGTCTGCTCCTTCTGGTTCAGCATCATAGCCAAAGAAATGGGGGATTTGTTTTAACACAATAATAATACCTATACCCGTAAGCATCCCTTTAATAACAGAGGATGGAAAGTAATACCCAATAATCCCTGCTTTAAGAAGACCAAAAATAATTTGAAGCGCCCCTCCAATCACTACGGCAACCAGAAAATTTTGATAGCCTCCTAGCGTTCCTATTGCTGTTAACACAATAGCGGCTAAACCTGCGGCCGGGCCGCTCACGCCGATTTTTGAACCACTTAAAGCACCAACTACAATACCTCCAATGATACCAGCTATAAGTCCAGAAAACAAAGGTGCACCACTCGCTAAAGCAATACCTAAGCATAAAGGCAATGCCACAAAAAATACGACTATACTCGCTGGTAAGTCACTTTTGATCGTTTTAATCATGTAAAAAATTCATTTGAGCCCATATTGGAATGTAAAGGCTAATTATTAATGTATTAGGACCAAAAGGGGTCCGCTAATCAAAACTACGAAATGAATTTTGGAGGTGGAGAAACAATGTTGAGTTGAGGCTTTGAATATTTTCTTGTTGCATAAGCCATTGTTAAAGGACGTTCTACGTCAAAATTAGAAAATGGGCCTAAAATAGGCTTGAAGATCAAAAGATCTAACGCCTTGTTTTTTTCGTTACCATTATTTTCCTCTTCTTCTGAAATGGAATAAAAGCAAGATACGTCCGCATCATCATCCAAAATCATGATTGCCACAGGAGCAATGATGATTACCGCAAAAAGTAATAGGAATACATATGCGACGATGGAATCTTTCATGGGACGACTAAAGCTTTATCACTCTAATGCAATATACATAAAGATTACTTTAGATATTAAATTTATAAAAAAACCTCTATAAAGTCTTTACCAATTTAATGTCATCACTCATGACCCAACCCGTCTTGCCATCTGCAATTTTTATTTTTTTCCAATTATTAACGGTGTCTAGCACTTGTACCTTAGTGCCCTCGTGAAGTTTAAAAGCCTCAGTACTTCTTAAATTTGGCTCACTTTTAATTTGCGACTCCTTTGCAAAAACAATAGCTGGTTGATTGCTCTCAACTAAACGTTCTCCATGAAACGCCAAGGCCAAAGACACAAATACCAATAACAGGCAGGAGACACTTGTAATAAATGCTAAGCGTTTTTTTAATGTTGCACTCGAAAAATAATACACTAAAAACAATATCACGAAAAGCACAGCGAGCCCCAGACTGATTTTTGCCCAAACTTCGTAGTGAAAATAACTCGCCCATCTGTTGAACAATCCTGAAAACCCGACTTCTGGCACAGTGTCAATAGCGTCTAAAGTCATGTTTTTGGCGAAAGCCAAATTATTCTTAATTTCTGTGTCATTAGGTTTCAATAAGAGCGCTTTCTCATAATAATAAATACTTGGCGCTATATTGTTGAGTTTATAATGGGCATTTCCCATGTTGAAATAAAGTGCTGCAGAATGCTCTCCACTGTCTAGAATGCTTTTGTATGTATCTAGCGCTTCATAATACTTAGCATCATTATATAAGGCATTTGCCTCTTCGAATAAAGCTTTATTTTGAGCAAAGCCTAATGAGGTGCATAAAATTGTGAGAATAAGAAGTAACTTTTTCATAACTATTTCATCTCTTTATCAATTACCGAAATGGTTCTTGCGGCTTTCTCATAATCCTGCTGCATCTCTACATTAGTGATAGGCGTATATCTTGCCAATTCACAATGCTCTAAAATACTGAGAAACTCATTAACAGTGCCTTCATTTACATCACGTTGCAACAGCGTTTCTTCAATTTTATCTTTAGTAAAATCACTGGTTTCGATATGCAATTTTGCCTTTAAATAATTGTGTAATGCTTTTTCTAGAGCAATATAAAATGCTTCTTTTTTACCCAATGCCTTTTTAGCTTCACTCAAATATCGTTTGGCAAGTCGATCTGCCTTTCTAATTTTATTTCCAAAGACATCTGCATTTCGTTCATCACGTTTTCTTCTATAAAACATCGCTAATGGAATGGCTAATAAAGGCAATAACATCGTGCTCCAAAAGCCCTTAGATTTAAAAAAAGGCTCTTGATTAACCGGTACCAAATTTGGGCTTGTTTTTAGGTATGCAAATTGATCACTATTCATCTCTACTTTTTGCTTGGTACCATCGGCCGATGCAATACTATTGTCACTGGATTTTGTGTTGACGGGACCTTCGATGACGTCGAGAATAATTTCACCCGAGGAGATGCGTTTGTAGGTTTCGGTCTCCAAATCAAAATAAGAAAACGAAATACTTGGTATAGGATATTTACCTTTGTATTGAGGCACTACGGTGTAATTATCTGATATGGAACCGCGCATTCCACCAAGATCTGTACGAACATTTTCAGTATGCTCAGGTTCATAAACTTCTAGAGAACTCGGTAAGTTTAACTTCGGAAGTTGAAACAATTTCAAATTACCAGAACCGGTTACCTCAACCCTAGCGTCTAAAGATTCTGAAGCATTCAGCTCAGATTTAGAAGTGATCACATTAAATTTAAAATCGCCTACTGCCCCAGAAAAGTCATCTGGTTTTCCTTCTTCAGGTAAAGGTTTAACATCAATGGTGCGGCTTCCAGCTGAAATTGTTCGGTTAATTTGGGCCATATGTCTACCACCAAAAATATCACGACGATTGGTTGGTACTTCTACAACCACATCTAAACTTAGCGCTTCTATCTCTAGTTTTCCAATTTTTTGAGGATACAATACTGTTTTCTTAAGAACCACATACCGATATTCCTCTCCTTTATAGATGACATTTTTTACAGGTAAGGATTTGATTTCAATGTTTTGACTCCAAAAATCATTATACTTTGGATTTTCAACTTCTCTCCAACTTTGAACACCTGTTTTTCTTGCAACATACAATTTATAAACCACAGTAATCGCTTCATTCAAATAGGGGTCTGATTTTGAGATCTCTGCCACCAGATGAATATCTTCGGTGGCCGTTTCCTCTACGTTATAAGGATCATTAGGTCTTTGAACTGGCGCGGTAATTAAGACACTAACAGGATCGGTCTTAAAAATCTCACCATCAATCTCAATACTTGCCTCGTCTATTTTTAAAGTGCCCTGCCGTTTGGGAGACAAAAAGTAACTGTAAGTCTTTGCGTAAGATCGTACCCCATTGAGCCAAGAATTGCTTACCGATGTATTTGGGCCGCCAATAACATCAAAATTGGCAAAGTCTGGCGGATTAAAATTGTCACCATCCTTATTCATCTTAAAATCAATACGTAGACGTTCGTTTTGACCCAACTTTGTCTTGCTTACCTTGGCCTCAAATGTGGTTTGGGCAAACGCGACGCTCGTAACAAACAGCGTTAAGATTAATGTGATGTGATTTATAACTTTCATTTATATATAGCTCCTTCTTTCGTGTTGATCTCAATCCATCTTTAAAACATCAGCATATTACCAATCTTTCTCAGTCTGGACTTTAACACCTTTTTGTTTCTCTGCATTCATTTTCTCCTGCACTTTTTGCTCATTATTGTTCATCGCTTCTAACAAGCTTTTTATTTGCTGAGGAGATAATTGACCAGGTTGTGGCTTAGGTTTTGCCTGATCTTCTTTTTTATCATCTGGATTGCCCTTTTTCTCATTGTCTTTTTCATCTTGGGGCTTTTGATCCTCATCTTTTTTATCGTCCCCTTCTTTCTTATCTTGGTCGCCTTGATCTTTTTTATCGTCTTTCTTTTCGTCGTCTTCTTTCTTATCCTTGTCTTTGTTTTCGTCGTCCTTGTTTTCGTCGTTTTTCTCTTCTTGATCGTCTTTGCCCTGTTGCTCTTGGGCACACTCTTTAGCAACCGCTAAATTATAACGGGTTTCATCATCAGAAGGATCATTTCGAAGTGCATTTTTAAAAGCTTCTACAGCTTCTTTACACATCTTATTTTTCATGAGGATATTGCCCATATTATGAAAGGCTTTATGTCTTTCACTCTTATCTGTTGCATTTTTTGATGCTTGCTCTAATCTATACAATGCCTCATCATAGTTGCCTTTTTCATAATAGGCATTGGCCAAATTATAGGTGCCTGCAACATTTGTAGGCTGCTCTGAAATGGCTTTACGATACTCTTTTTCTGCGGAAATATAATTGTCTGCATCTATGAGCTCATTGGCATCATAAACGTAACTATTGGCTTTTTTAAGCGATAATTGTTCTCGTTTCTCGGCCTCTTTATCTTGACCAAAAACAAAAACAGAAAGGAATAATAAGAGTAAGCTAATTGTACTTTTCATAGGTTTTTATTGATCTAATACGCTACTTGCAAAACGGATACCAAGATATAAAACAACTGTGCGTGATTGAGTTAAAGATTTTATAAAAAATGATGGGTCTCAATTTTGGGTGTTTAAAGACCTTAAAAACTGCTCACGACATCATTTCTTACCCTGTTTACTCTTGCAAATAATCAGTTCTATGTTTAATTAATGTCCTAAAAATCTTCGTTAAAAAGGTTGAGGCGTTTTAGCCAAGCGGTTTTTCGTTCTAAAAAGAAAATATCCAGGAAAAGAAAACATATCCCGAAACCTAAAAACCATTGAAACTGATCTTTAAAGTCAGCAAATTCCTTGGCCTCAAATTCGGTCTTATCCATACGGTTAAGTATGTCCTTAATGCCATCAACCACCTCAGCCGTATTGCTTCCGTTCAAATAAGCGCCATTGGCTTCCTCTGCAATTTGCTTTAACGTGTTTTCGTCTAATTTTGTGATGACGGTCTCTCCCTCGTTATTCTTTTTATAATTGAGCAGCACACCATTTCTTTTAATGGGAATTCTCCCGCCCTTCACATCTCCAACGCCAATAGTAAAAATTCGAATCCCCTCTTTACTCGCCTCTTCTGCAACTGTGTTAGCTTGCTGGTTATGATCTTCACCATCTGAAATAATAATCAATACCCTATTGGTATCTTGATCATCATCAAAATAGGTTTTTGCCAATTCAATGGCTTCGTTAATGGCTGTTCCTTGTGAAGACATCATATCGGTATTCATGTTTTGAAGAAACATTTTGGCCGAAGAATAATCTGTAGTAATTGGTAATTGCGGAAACGCTTTGCCAGCATAGGCAATGATCCCCACGCGGTCACTCCCTAAATTATTGATGATTTGGGTGACCAGTTGTTTTGATTTCTCTAAACGGTTAGGAGCAATATCCTCGGCCAGCATACTTTTAGAAACATCTACCGCAAATACAATATCTACACCTTCGCGTTTCACGGTTTCTAATCTTGTACCAATTTTTGGGTTTACCAATGCAATTGCAAAACAGGCAATGGCTAAACTCAATACAAAAATCTTTAAAATACCTTTAAAACGGGATTGGTTTGGGCTCAATCGTTTTAGCATGGCGCTATTAGCGAAACGTTTTTGCGCGCGATATTTCCAAAATTGTAGAAGGGCAAAAAGCAAAATGAGTATTGGGATCAATACTAAGACCCAAAACCATATTTTTTCTTCTAATTGATATTGAAACATGTTTATTAACTATCTAGTGTTCAGTAGGCACTACTGAACTATTTTTTCTAATTCCTTTTGATCAGTCAGGATGACGAAAGACCTATTTAAACAAAACTCTTGAATACTGTAAATTTCAGCAACACTTCCAGCAAAATTAAACCCAATGCAATGAGTACTAATGGCCTAAACTTCTCATCATAGGTAGTGAACTTTAATTCTTCGATCTCTGTTTTTTCGAGCTTATTGATTTCAGAATAAATTTCTTTAAGTTTTCTATTATCGGTCGCTCTAAAGTATTTTCCGTTAGTGACATCTGCAATCTCTTGAAGCAAGTCTTCATCAATTTCTACTTTGACACGTTGGTATTGAAAATTTCCGTTAGGTAAAAGCGCCGAAGGCGATAATGCCATCCCATTTGTTCCCAAGCCAATGGTATAGACTTTTATGCCATATTCTACAGCTAATTCACTTGCAATTTTAGGGTCTATAAATCCTGAGTTGTTTACCCCATCTGTTAACAGAATGATTACTTTACTTTTAGCCTTGCTATCTTTTAATCGGTTAACAGAAGTAGCCAAACCCATACCAATAGCAGTCCCTCCCTCAATTATAGTATTGTATTTGATGTCTCTCAATGAGCGTAGCACGATGGCTTTATCACTTGTAATGGGGGTTTTGGTGTAGCTTTCTCCAGCGTATTCTACAAGACCAATACGGTCGTTAGGGCGACCTTTAATAAATTCTGCTGCCACATTTTTCAAGGCTTCTAGACGATTGGGCTGAAGGTCTTTTGCCAACATACTTGCCGAAACATCAATAGCCATAACAATATCTATCCCCTTTGTGGTTTTGGTTTTTGTAGTCTCATCTGAGGTTCTTGGCCTTGCCAATGCTGTTATTAAAAATGCTAAAGCCAATAAACGTAGCACAAAAAGCAATGGTTTTAACTTAGGTAAAATCGATTGCTTTGGCTTAAACCCCTTGAGACTAGACATTTTTAAAGCAGCCGTTTGTTGGTTTCTTTTGACAACATACCATGCGATTGCTATTGGTAGCAGTAAAAACAACCAGAAAAACTCTTTATTAAAAAATTCGATGCCTTCAAACATTAATTTTCTACTTTTTTAAGTTCTACGGAATTTAACACGCGCTCCATAATTTCATTGGCATAGTCATTCTCATTATCCCAAACCAATATAATTTTTTGCAATACCGATTTATCATCGGCAACAAAAATGAGGATGACATATTCTCCTGTTCTAAACTCCCCTTCTTTTTCTCCCGGAAACTCACCAGTACCTGAGACCTTTATCCCTTCTGCAGCATTAGGGGTTTCAAACTTATCGCGTTTTACGATTAGATTTTTAGCGCCGTTATTCTCAAATGTCTTTATGGTTTGCTCTAATTCTGCACTAACATCAATCTCTTGATCCTTCTGTAAATTATATCTGGTGGTTCCTATGGCAATATTAAAAGCGCTATCTAAATCGCCATAATTAAAGGCAGTGACTTTAGTATTTCCTGTACTGTCAATCGCTTTCACTTCAATACGCTCAAGAACCTCTGGTGTAGAAATCATAACGGGCGGCACACCATAGGCACTATCTACCCACGTGCCTTCTAATAAGGCCTTGGTTTCATCTCCTGTTATGGTATCTATCACGTATTTGAAACCGTATTTCATACCAAATCCAGCAAAGGTTGCCAATATAATGGCAATACTTGCGGCAACGGTGAAGATGATCTTACGACGTTTTGCTTTGCGCTCGTATTCTTCCTTATATTTTTGATCTAATAATTTTTCCTCTTCAGTAGGTTCTGGTAAAGCCTGTTTTACTTGATCAATTTCTACATCAATGGTATTTCTATCTAATTTGGCAAGCTCAACATCTGGAGCAGATTTTGCAAATTTCACCAAATCGGCACGTTTCAAAATGCCCTCTATGTTTTTAATATCGTCGTAACTCAACTCAATTTTATTGGCATCTTTAAGTAATCTTAATCGGGCTACCAACTCATCGGTTGTACTTTCTAATGCGCGATCGTAGACTTTTTCATCCAAATATTTTCTGATGATAAAGGTCAGTTCAGAATAATATCCTTTTAATTCTGACCGTTGCAAATAATCGCTTTCATCTAATTTTTGCAATGCCAGTTTGGCGCGATCATAGGGTGGCAACAAGGCCATTTGTTCTTCTTCGGAAAGTGGTTTTTTACGCCAGATAAACCACCACAGCACAACACCAATAAGGGTAATGGCCAAGAGGGCAATAAGAAGGTATTTCCACCATTGACTTGGGTATTTCTCTACCTCAATCATGGGTTTGATGTCATACAACTGCTGCTTAGTAGTATCTACAGTAACAGTATTGACCTCTACCCTTAGCGAGTCTGTAAAAAATGCGTTGTCTCCAATAAGTATTTTTTGCTGCGGAATGGTGTAGGCACCAGAATCAAATTGCGTTAAACCATAACGCTTGATCAGTTTATATGTCGCGTTGTTTTTTGTGGTATCTGTTTCATAAGACTCAATCATTTCTAGAGGCATGAAGGTTTGTCCTTCAGGAAAAAGAACCAATTCTGTGGTGTCTGCCTCTACTTGAATTTGATACGTAATTTGCTCTCCAATTTTGATTTTTGTAGAATCAATAGACGAGGTCACCTGAGCTTGCACTGAATTTGATAGAAAAAAGAACAAGGCACCACAGGCCAAGATCAAGGCTTTAGAACCAAAATTGACCGATATCACATTCAAAAATCTAAAATCTCTGTTCATATATTGTAGTTCACTCTTTTGAAGATCTAACTTCACAATCTGTTCAACACCGTATATCTCACGTCTTAATTTCTACGCTTAAAATAGCCTAACAGTTTTTTGACATAACTTTCGTCAACACGACAGTCTATAACGCCTGCACCAGATTTGGTAAAGGATTCTTTATAATAGTTGACATTTTCTTTATAGTAATTACTATAATCTTCTCTTACTTTTTTAGAAGCGGTATTAATGAGCACCAGCTCTCCTGTTTCTTCGTCTTCCATTTGCACCATTCCTAGGTTAGGAATGTGCTCCTCATGTCTGTCGTAAACCCGAATACCCGTAATATCATGGCGTTTTGCTGCTATTTTAAGGGTTTGCTTATAGTCTTCTGCTATAAAATCTGAAAGCACAAAAACAATGGCCTTCTTCTTCATCACGTTTGAGAGAAATTTAAGCGCCATTGCAACATCTGTTTTTTTACTTTTCGGCTCAAATTCAATGAGCTCTCGAATAAGCCTTAATACATGTGAGCGTCCCTTTTTTGGAGGAATGTATAGTTCAATTTCATCTGAAAAGAGAATCAAACCAATTTTATCATTGTTTTGGGTTGCAGAAAAGGCTAATGTTGCGGCTATCTCTGTGATGATTTCGTCCTTAAACTGATCTTGGGTTCCAAACAATTTTGACCCAGAAATATCCACCACTAACATCATGGTGAGCTCTCGCTCTTCTTCAAACACTTTAACAAAGGGCTCATTGTATCTGGCGGTAACGTTCCAATCAATACTACGCACGTCATCTCCAAATTGATACGCTCTCACTTCAGAAAAGGTCATACCTCGCCCCTTAAAGGTCGAATGGTATTCGCCTCCAAAAATATGATCAGACAACCGACGGGTCTTGATCTCTATTTTTCGTACTTTTTTTAGAAGTTCTTTAGTATCCATGTCGTTTCAGTATACAATCTTGAGTATGCGCTTAGTGGTTCTACATAGTATTCAGCCAAGCCTCGATAGAGCTATATAACTACGAGTGCATACTAAATACCGCTAGCTTTTTAAGGCACCTCAATCTCGTTAACTATTTTACTGATGATATCTTCGGAAGTTACATTTTCTGCTTCGGCTTCGTAAGTGATGCCAATTCTATGACGCAGTACATCATAAACTACAGCACGAACATCTTCTGGAATTACATAGCCACGACGCTTAATAAATGCATAACATTTGGCAGCAGTTGCCAAGTTAATACTACCACGAGGTGATGCCCCAAAAGAGATCAATGGTTTTAAATCTCCTAATTTATATTGGTCTGGATAACGTGTTGCAAAAATGATATCTAGAATGTATTTTTCTATTTTCTCGTCCATATAGACTTCGCGAACCACATCTTGAGCTCTAAGAATCTGCTCAATAGAAACTACCGGATTTACTTTTTCCCAAGCGCCTTTAAGATTTGCTCTCATTATGAGTTGCTCGTCGGCTTGTTTTGGATAATCGATGACGGTTTTTAGCATAAAACGGTCAACTTGTGCTTCTGGCAATGGATAGGTTCCTTCTTGCTCTACTGGGTTTTGGGTGGCCATAACTAAAAATGGCTTATCTAAAATAAAAGTTTCATCACCAATAGTCACCTGTTTCTCTTGCATGGCCTCTAAAAGGGCAGATTGCACTTTGGCTGGCGCTCTGTTAATCTCATCGGCAAGTACAAAATTTGCGAAGATGGGACCCTTTTTAATAGAGAAATCATTGATCTTCATATTATAAATGAGGGTACCAACCACATCGGCAGGCAATAAATCTGGAGTAAACTGTATTCTACTAAAACTAGCATCTACAGCTTGTGACAAGGTGTTAATTGCTAAAGTCTTAGCTAGTCCAGGGACACCTTCAAGCAAAATATGGCCTCGTCCTAAAAGCCCTATGAGCAAACGCTCTACCATGTGCTTTTGACCAACGATGACTTTATTCATTTCCATCATCAACAAATCGACAAAGGCACTTTCTCTTTCTATCTTCTCATTAATAGACTTGATGTCTATTGTACCTGTTTCTTCCATTGAAATTATATTTAGTTCAGCATGTTTTGGAGGTCAATTGTGCTCTATTCACGTTTTCACAGCAAAAGCAGAATTTCATTCGTAATTAAATAAAAGCAGAATTGAATGCCCCTCTAATAGACGTGCAAATTGTTAATTTTTTTCATTTATTGCTGTTAATAATTGGTTAAAAAGCAAAGCGCAACACCTTAAGGGTATTGCGCTTTGCTTTATATTGTATGTTGACATTAGTCAATTCTAACATAATGTCACTTAATTATTCAAATGTCTCATTAAAGTATTCATTTCTGGTCTAAAGTTGATGTCGTCATTAGCTATAACAACAGAATTATCAGCCTCAAATTCTAAAATAAATTCATAGCTCTTATTTGCGGCCAAGGTTGTTGATACAATGTTAGAAGGAGCTATTTCACCATCTTGAGCCACTAATTTTTTTGTAACATTATCAATAACAATAACATTGTTGTCTCCTAAAATTAGTTTGATTTTTTTGATTTTACCTGCAGGCACCAAAGCGTTCTCCACTAATACCAACTCAGCACCTTCATTATATTGTGATAAATTCTGCACACCTCTATTTATTGTCGCTAGTGGTAACCAACTGTTGGCGTCAAATTCGTTATCGCCAATCATTAGTTTAACAGATTCTATATCTAACATAAGACGATTAGTATCTTCTGAAGCGCTCTTAAGTTTTACGCTTACGACTGACTGCGAATCGTTAAGACCTTCACTGTCATTAGAACAGCTTGAAAGCATAACCAAAATAAATAAAGAAAATAGTATAGATTTGTAGGTAGATAGATTTTTCACAACTTGGGGTTTTAAAGATTATCTTATACAAAGTTATTGCAGTCTTTTGCTTTTGACTATTTTTATACGTCAAACGCAAATAAATCAGTATAAACCGTGGAAAGATGCAGATATTCTCGATTAATTGCAGGCACTATGACCTGGGGATCATGGGGTAAGCAATTAAAAACAACCGACATGGTTGCTCTAATGCACCACTGTATTTCAAATGATATTACCACCTTTGACCATGCCGATATTTATGGTGGCTACACTACTGAAAAGGACTTCGGAATTGCATTTGCTGAAAGCGGCATAAAAAGAACCGATATTCAATTGATAAGTAAATGTGGGATTCAATTGATTGACGCCCATAGAAAAACCACGGTGAAACATTACAACTACCATAAAGACTATATTATTACATCTGCGGAAGCGTCTTTAAGAAATTTAAAAACAGACTATTTAGATGTACTGCTCTTACATAGACCCAGCCCTTTGATGCAACCTGACGCTATTTCAGAAGCCATTGACCAACTGCTTCAACAGGGTAAAATCAAATCGTTTGGAGTCTCTAATTTTACAGCTTCCCAAACCCAAATGTTATCAAATAAGATTCCCATAAGCGCCAATCAAATCGAATGTTCACTAACCGCACCATCAGCGATGGTAGATGGAAGCCTAGATCACATGATGGCCAACAACATTGATGCCATGGCTTGGTCACCTTTAAGCTCTATTTTTAAAGACGACACCAATCAAACAAAACGTTTGCACCAGCTTCTCGATGAACTTTGCGAGACCTATGATGCAAGTAAAGATCAATTAGTGTTGGCGTGGCTGCTTAAACATCCTGCAAACATTCGTCCCGTAATTGGCACAACAACAGCTCAACGTATAACCGATGCTTCAAAAGCCTTGACTATAGACCTTGACTTACAAGATTGGTTCAAACTACTAGAAGCAAGCCTGGGACACGAAGTTGCCTAAATAACTAGAATTAAATTCTCTTTACCGAGACCATTTTATAATACATACTATGACTAAAGACACTTCTCATTCTGAAGAAAAAAACATAAAAACAGCACTTATTACAGGCGCTACTAGCGGAATAGGAAGAGCCACCGCTTACGAGTTGGCAAAGCAAGGACTTCATTTAATTTTATGCGGAAGACGCCAAGAACGGTTAGACCAGATTCAAAAAGAACTCAGCGCTCAAACAAAAGTGCACACCTTAAATTTTGATGTGCGCGATAAAACAGCCGTTTTCGGAGCGATAGACTCAATACCAGAAGCCTTTAAAACTATTGATATTTTAATCAACAACGCCGGAAATGCACACGGACTTGACCCCATTGAAACCGGAAGCATGGAAGATTGGGATGCCATGATGGACATTAATGTAAAAGGATTACTGTATGTGAGTAAAGCTATTATTCCACAAATGTCCGAACGTAAATCTGGACACATCATCAATATTGGCTCATCGGCCGGAAAGGAAGTTTATCCAAAAGGAAACGTTTATTGCGCTAGCAAGCATGCGGTTTTAGCCATTACCGAAGGGATGCGTAAGGACTTAAACCCTTATGGGATTAAGGTTGGCGCTGTAAATCCAGGGCTTGTTGAAACTGAGTTTTCCGAAGTACGTTTTAAAGGCGATAAAAAGGCAGATGATGTTTACAAGGGCTATAAAGCGCTACAACCTGAAGATTTAGCAGAGGTTATTTATTTCGTTATCTCAAGGCCTTCTCATGTTAATATTGCAGATGTCCTTCTATTCTGTAAAGCACAAGCTAGCTCTACAATATTAAATAAATCGTAAGGCTTTCATTCAACTTAAGGCATAACACTTGACCAGTTTTTAAATCTAATTGCTTTTACATGAATTAAACAATAGTTCTGCTTTTTTAGAATCTTAAGATGATCAATAAACGTCTACTTATCAAAAACTTACTGGCTCATAATGATGAGAACAGTTTTTATGATAAAAAGCGAAAAATTGACATTAGCTTAAAGGAGGGTAAGGCGAAGTTTTTAAAGCACGTTTGTGCCTTGTCCAATAGCAACCCCAAGAACAACTCTTATATTGTTATTGGCGTAGAGGACGCCGATAATAAGATTTTAGGTGTTCACTTTTTTGACGATAGTAAAATTCAAAACCTCATCAACGCGTATTTGACCAATCCGCCGATTGTGCAGTATGAAAATATACCATTTCCGCATTTACCAGATAATAAAGTCGTAGGTCTGGTGACCATTAGACCAATGGATGAGCTTACCGCCTTGCGTAAAAATATCTGGAAATATTATGGTGGTTCGGTCTTTTTTAGAGATGGGAGCATTAGTATGCCCAAAGTCTTTGACCTTGTAATTAAAGACGTCAATTCTAAAATCGTAGGGGCGATAGAAGCGCATGCCCAGAACAATATTGAATACACCTTAGACGGCGTTTTTGATTTTTTGAACAAACGAAAAGATTACAACCCTCAATATAAAGTCTTTAAAGAGTATTTCGTGGTGTGTTGGTCTGGACAGCAAAAGGTGGTCAAAAATGCGGTGTATTTTTCAAGAGTAGACATTGAGCTCATTAATGAACAAGTGCGACTGTTCTTTTCAACATTTGACGAGGTCGCTATATCTTATAATGAGGGTCATTTCAAAATCGTAGAGTATGTGAGTTTAGGACTTCAAAACGCTTTCAAATACTACGAGCTTGAAGAAACCATCATCAAATTTCAAGATAATGCACAATATCATATCGAGACCAAACTCTTGTTTCAACCACCACAATACGACAAGAAAGTGTTGCATCATATCTATAATGCAAATAATGCCCTATTAGAAAAACTTAAAAAAGGGCTATCGCTCAACAGTAATGAAGCAAGGGACTTAAAAAACCTTCCGGCAACGTATCTCATTTGCTATTTAAATTTGTTTCATGAGGCCATCAACAAACTTCACGAGGCCAAGCCTTACCTAAGAGATTATGATATTGACAGTTACAACTCCTATCAGGATGCTGTTCGTATTTTAAGAAAAGTAAAATACAGTTAATCGGCAAAAACATCTTTAAAATGTAGTTTATGCTAATTTTTTTGTCATTAATCGTAAAATCAATTGCATTTCATTATTAAATGTGCAATTTTGAAATGCTATTAATCAGTTTTTGAAGGTCTTATTTCAAAGTCGTAACGTCGATCGAGGAATAAGACTTTTATTTTTTACATCGGAAATTTTATAAACTCAAAATTGCCCAGATAGAAACATCTGATCTTATCAAAAAAATTATACCTTAGAAATCGATGTTTTTTTGATTTGAAGTTCTCACTTATAATGCTTTAGATATAAATGTCATTTCTAGAGTTAATTTCAGAAAAGGGACTCTTTTCCAACGTAAATTTTTAGTCCTAAACCAAAATTGTGAAACTTGATATTATTGAAGTCCTCTGAAATTTCTGGAGCCGTCTGTATTCCTGTATTGTCATTTCTATAGGAATAGTCGATGTACACTGCTAAGGTTTGAGTAATATTATAAGCTAAGTATAATTCATATTGTATGAAATGCGCATCATCTTTCTGTTGTTTTATTCTATCACTATCAATGATGTTCTTATAAATAACATTACTAACAGGCGCAATACTAGCTCCAATTGAAAAATTATCGACGACCCTTAGCTCGTATCCAACTTGTAAATAAAACGCTGAAACAGTAGTTTTATAATATCTCCCCAATACATCTTGATTTGTGACGTCGAAATAAGATGAGCTATGAAAAACACCCAAGAATAATCCTTTATAAGCAAAAATCTGAACGCCTAATTTGAAACTCAATTTCTCTTCAGTAGCTCTTCCAAAATTACTGTTTTCCATTGTGGAGGGACGAAAACCACCAATAGTAAACACAGCCGATTTCTGATTTGTCTCAACCGCCAATGTGTCTGATGTTTGATCAAAAGCATTAACTCTATTTTGAGCCACTAAATTTTCGAATGTAGAAATCAGGACGATTCCTATCACAAGAGCTATTCTAATACTCAAAATTGAATGCATTTTCAAGTTGGTCTAAAGTGATTTGCTGGGTTATTTCGGGCTGCCCGTTTATGGAATAGGTAAAAAATACATCTGATCCTAAAGTCGTTTGGATAGTGCTTGTGCTTGTTGGATTTTCATCATTTAAAATATCACTTCTAATGTCGCTCAAAAAGCATCTTGATTCCTCTACAACTAATTCTTCTTCTATATAAACTTGCTTACATTCTGTTGATTCAAATTCAAATCTGTATTCAAATTCGGTTCCTTCAGGACTTGTTCTTTCTATGTTATAATTTAATGTCGCCCTACTTTTAATAGGCACTACCCCAAGGTCTATCAGATAATCTGTTGGCGTAAATTCTTCTAAATTTGTTCTATATTGATATGTTGTATAATCTTCATTTACGTTTACTTCAATTACAAAATTATCATCACGTCCTAAAAGCGTAATAATTTCAAAAGAACCTGATTCATCGCTTAAAGCTGTTCCCAAATTCACAGCATTACCACCTATTCCTCCCTCGCCTCTAACATAAACCTCAACCTCACCATCAGAAATAGGCAAATCATTTTCATCTAATAATTGTCCCTTTATGAGTAATCTTGCATTATTATCATAGGGCACTTCACAAGACACTAATAACATCAAGGTAATTATAGAGCATAACTTAAATAATAGAATGTATTTTATTCTCATGATATTTTAATTCTATTAAAAGATACAAAAGAGATCAAAAGGTTGCGTTGTATTGTAATAAAAAAGCCACATCAATTGATGTGGCTTTTCCTTTATGTTCAAAATACCGTTTATAGGTCAAACTTAATTCCTTGTGCTAAAGGCAACTCAGTCGTATAATTGATGGTATTGGTTTGGCGTCTCATGTAAACTTTCCAAGCATCAGATCCAGATTCACGACCGCCGCCGGTATCTTTCTCTCCACCAAAAGCACCGCCAATTTCAGCACCAGAAGTACCAATATTTACGTTTGCGATACCACAATCTGATCCTTGAACAGATAAAAAGGCTTCTGCCTCACGCAGGTTGTTTGTCATGATTGCAGAAGACAATCCTTGAGCTACGTTATTTTGAATATCTAACGCATTGTGAACATCTCCAGAATATTTGAGTAAGTATAACACAGGAGCAAAAGTCTCATGCTGTACGATTTCGAATTCTGGTTTTCCTTCGGCAATAGCAGGCTTCACATAGCAGCCACTTTCATAACCTTCACCTTCTAATACTCCACCTTCAACAACGATGTTGCCGCCTTCTTCAACCACTTTACTTAACGCGTGATTGTAATTTTTAACGGCATCTTTATCAATTAGCGGCCCTACGTGATTGTTTTCATCTAAAGGATTTCCAATACGTAATTGCTTATAAGCATCTACAACGGCGTTCTTCACTTGGTCATAAATACTTTCATGTATAATCAATCTACGAGTGGATGTACAACGTTGTCCACAAGTTCCTACCGCGCCAAAAACGGCACCAATAACGGTCATTTTTACATCGGCATCTGGAGTAACTATAATGGCATTATTCCCACCAAGTTCTAATAAAGATTTTCCTAAACGTCCTGCCACTTCTTGAGCTACAATTTTACCCATTCTGGTAGAACCGGTTGCAGACACTAAAGGTACGCGCTTATCTTTAGTCATAAACTCTCCAACCTTATGATCACCATTGATCAAACAAGAAATACCTTCTGGAAGATCATTTTTAGCGAATACTTCTGCAGCAATATTTTGACAAGCAATACCACATAAAGGTGTTTTTTCACTCGGTTTCCAAACACAAACATCACCACATACCCAAGCTAAAGCTGTATTCCAAGCCCAAACCGCTACTGGAAAATTGAATGCCGAAATGATGCCTACAACACCCATAGGATGGTATTGTTCATACATTCTATGTCCTGGTCGTTCTGAGTGCATGGTTAAACCGTGTAGCTGACGAGAAAGTCCTACTGCAAAATCACAGATATCAATCATTTCCTGAACCTCACCTAAACCTTCTTGATAAGATTTCCCCATCTCGTAAGAAACCAATTTCCCTAAAGGCTCTTTTTTCTCTCTTAGTTTATCACCAAATTGACGAACAATCTCACCCCTTTGAGGCGCCGGCATGGTTCTCCATGTCTTAAATGCAGAAGTAGCAGCACTCATTACTTTTTCGTAATCTTCTTTAGACGTTGATTTTACTTTAGCAATTAATGCCCCATCTACTGGAGAATGAGAAGAAATAACTTCTCCATTTGCAAAGTTATTGGCACCTGTAGAGGTACCTTCATTTATATCTTTAACACCCAACTGCTCTAGGGCTTCTTTTATTCCGAAATCGGTAGCTACTGCTTCCATATTTACTTGTTTTTTATGAATTATTAAATTTTAACGCGAAGTTACTAATAATTTACTGTTTTTCCTTGAAGCAAGCCCTCTAAAAATGGAACGTCACGCGAGCAAAACCCTAATCTTTTAGGATTTTATTAAAGTCTTTGTCCCTTTTAAATATGCAAATCAAAAAACGAATTCTACAGCATTGGCCACACATTCTATTTTAATAGTTACAAATCATAATTACAGCATTGTAACAGGAAAGGATTACCTAAATTTGAATAGGTAAAACCGCCAATTTTAAAACCAGTCCACACCATGAAACGCCATCACCTCTTCAGTCTTCTTATTTGTATCTCTCTTATGTTTTCTTGCGGAAACCAAGATTCTAAACTAGAAGATGCCGATAATCTCTTCAAATTTCGGGATTATATCAGCTACACCTCCACTGGTTTACAATCTATTGCAGATCCTATTATCGTCAATTTATCCACTGATGTAAAAGGCTGGGAAGCGGGGCAAATCATTTCTGAAGCACTGTTGAGCATTAAGCCACACGTGGAGGGCGAACTTAAGGCCGCTAATGCACATACCTTGGTTTTTACACCAGATGAGTATCTCGATCCTGCTACCGAATATTCTGTTTCTGTTAAGCTGAGTGACATTTACAAAGCCATTCCCAGCGCTTATAGCAGCTATACTTTTCAATTTAAAACCATTTCGCCAAATTTCAGTATTAGCACAACAGATTTGCAATCGTATTCTAAACAATGGCAATATTTAGGAGCGGTGATGAAATCGGCCGATGTGATGGCGTTAGAGGATGCCAAAACATTGGTGAGCGCTTCACAAGATGGTAAAAAACTAAAATTACAATGGAATGAAATCAATGGACATTCTAAATATTTTGAATTTAAAATTGACAGCATCCATAGAACAATAGAAAATACTGACGTTTTGATTTCATGGGACGGTAGCGCAATCGACTCTGACAACATCGGCCAAAATAAAGTGACTATTCCTGGCATCAACAACTTCACCATCGTTAATCTGGAGACCATTAAAAATCCTGAGCAGTCCCTTTCCATTAATTTTTCAGACCCTTTAAAGCCACAGCAAAACTTTGATGGATTGGTGACCATACAGGGCGTCAAAACGCCAAAATTTGTTGTAGATGGCAATATCTTAAAGGTTTACCCAGACGTTAAATTGGTAGGAAACATCCAGGTAGACGTGTTTACTGGAATTTCTAATACAGACGGCTATAAACTTAAAAAACCATTTTCCGAAGTCATCTCTTTTGAAGATGTAAAACCTATGGTACGGCTTATTAGCAATGGGACGATCTTACCAAATTCTGAACAGTTGAAATTCAATTTTGAAGCCGTCAATCTCAGCGCCGTAGATGTAAGGATCATTAAAATTTACGAAGACAATATCCTTCAATTTCTTCAGGATAATCCGCTCAATAGCAATAACGAGAATGATATTAAGCGCGTGGGACGAAGAATTGCAAAACAAACCATTCAGCTCCAAACCGCTGCTGAAAATTTTGGAAAGTGGAAAGCCTACAGCATTGATTTATCTAAATTTTTTAAGGCAGATGCTGGTGCCATTTATCGGGTAGAACTCAGTTTTAATAAAAATTATGCGCTTTATGATTGCGATGCGAATGCCGCCTCCACCGAAAACCAAGAGGATAATTATGAAGATTATTATGATGAGGAAGACTATTACAATGAAGAAGCGTACACCGAAAACCTTACCGAAGATGAAAATCTAAAAGAAGAAGCGTATTGGGACAATCGCATTTACAACTATAGAAATTACCACTATAATTGGAGAGAACAAGACAATCCTTGTCATGATGCGTATTATAATCAAAACCGAATTGTTGCTCAAAACCTCATCGCCTCAAACTTAGGAGTGATTGCTAAAAAAGGGGCTAATAACGATTATTACTTTGCAGTCACCAATATTTTAAGCACAAATCCAGAAACCGGTGTTAAAATCAAACTTTATAATTTCCAACAGCAAGAGATTGGATCTGTATCAACAGACACTGAAGGTTTAGCCACCTTTAAAGGCAAAAACTTTGCGTCATTTGCTGTAGTATCTAAAGGAAAAAATACAACTTATTTAAGGCTAACCGATGGAAATTCACTTTCACTGAGCAAGTTTGATGTTTCAGGAAACCAATTGCAACAGGGCCTTAAGGGCTACATCTATGGCGAACGCGGCGTCTGGAGACCAGGTGACACTTTGTTCTTAACCTTTATGCTTAATGATAAAGACAATCCACTACCCAAAGACCATCCCGTAAAAATGGAAGTGACCGATCCTAACGGCAAACTCATTTATAAAAACGTGACGAGCCATCAGCTCAACAAAGTACTGTGGTAAAAAACAAGTAAAATTCCATTAATTTCTCACTAGCTTACTCTTATATTCTTGATCAAATATCAAACCTGATTTAGCTATAGCAAATGCTTGTTTCAACAGCTTATTGCATACCGCTATTAGCGCAAGTTTTTTGCTCTTTCCCTTAGCGACGATTCGCTCATATAAATCACGACAAGCTTTATTGTATTGACAAGCGTTAAAACTGCACATAAATAATAAATTTCTAAGTTTCTGGTTTCCTATTTTACTTATTCGTGGCCTCCCTTTTACACTGCTTCCACTTTGCCGTATCACTGGCGTTAAACCTGCGTAACTGCATAACTCACCTGCACTTGTAAAACGATCAAATCCACCTGTTAAAACCACTAGCGTAATGGCTGTTTTAGGACCTATACCAGGTATGGTTTTTAATCGCGTTAACAAATCTTGATGAACCTCTTTTACCAAAACTAATAACTTGTCCTCTAATAGTTTTATCTCTCTCTGGAGCTGTCTTAAACTACGTTTTAAAGACGTCAACACGACCTTACTAGGATTGCCCAATACAGACTCACCATGTAATTTGTTTTTAAGCATAGTGCTCTGTTTTGTATAAACAGAAAGAGCTCTAGTGATTTGAAGACATTCTATTTCATTCTTAGAGTTGCCTTTCCAAAGCTTTAAGTCCACCTGCTCTGCATAAGAACAAATAAGTTTTGAATCGCTCTTGTCGGTCTTAATTTTTGATAAGCCCATCTGAATAAAACGTTTAACAGATAATGGATTCTCTACAGATACTTTTATACCTGATTCTAATAAATGGTACGCTAACTGATAATGATAATAACCCGTAGCTTCCATTACACAATGACTAGTGTTATTTAAGAGTTTTGTAAACTTCTCAAAGCCCAATCCATTGTTTCTAAACTGATAATAATTACCATCAGAATCTGTAACATCGAATACTAACGCACTAATGTCAATACCAAAATATTTAATATCTTTATTCATAAGAAAATGTTTTTTGAAAGGACAATCTACGCGAGTTTCAACGACTTGAAAGCGAGGTCTAAAAGCCTCATAGAACTGTACGAAATCTGTGTAGAAAAGAGAGGGGGTTTTCAATGTTGACGAGATCTAGGTCTCTGCGTGTATATTAACCTTATTCCTCTCTTTTGTCTTTTCTGTTTTATACTTAAATTTAGTGAATTGTAAACTTAAGACGTGTATTCTTTCCCCGTAACCACGTCTTCAGATGACAAAACAGGAAATTATAATGCTAAAATTTCTGTAGGTGGCGCCCAGTTTTACAAATCCCTAAAAGTAGAAACCGTCAAGCCCAATCGCCTTAAGATAAAAATCGATTTTCAAGATGAAGTCTTAACCAGTCAAGAACCGCTCAACGGGAACTTAGATGTAAAATGGTTGCACGGTGCACCAGCAAAACAGATCAAGGCCGAAATCAAAGCCAAATTCAGCACATCAAACACAGGTTTTAAAAATTATAAGG
This sequence comes from Sediminibacter sp. Hel_I_10, assembly GCF_000688335.1. NCBI lineage: Bacteria > Pseudomonadati > Bacteroidota > Flavobacteriia > Flavobacteriales > Flavobacteriaceae > Sediminibacter > Sediminibacter sp. Hel_I_10. The sequence goes on along the minus strand of NZ_JHZX01000001.1, from coordinate 2,229,679 downwards.
ATTACGTGTTTACAGATCCTACCCGAAATTTTGATACAGAAGAGCTCACCATATTTGAAGGCAATGTCGATGCTGAAGGTCAAGCTAACATCAAGACCCAATTGGAAGTAGGCAAAAATGCACCAGGCATGCTCAACGTTCAGTTTTTGGTTAGAGCCTTTGAAAATGGCGGTGACTTTTCTTTGGATGCGTTTACAAAACCCTATTCGCCATATGCATCTTACGTTGGGCTTCGTTCTCCTGAGGGAAATAGCTACGGCTCCTTTTACACAGATACCAATCAAACTTTTGATTTAGCAGTAGTAGATAAAGATGGGAAACCCGTAAAACGAGACCGTTTAGAAGTTAAAGTGTATAAAGTGGAATGGCGTTGGTGGTGGAACTCCTCATATGATAATCTTTCGAGCTATGTGTCTAGCAATTACCACAGACCTGTTATAGAGAAAACCGTTGCCACCAATGCAAATGGAACTACTAGTTTTGACATTACCATCCCTGAAAATGATCGTGGTCGCTATTTGATTAGAGTGGTAGACCCTGTGAGTGGCCATGCCACGGGACGTACGGCTTACTTCTATAAAAATTGGTCTAATATCTCCGTAGGAAATGATAAGGAGGCCGCTAAAATGTTAGTTTTTGCGGCAGACAAAGACCACTACAAGGTAGGCGAGACCGCAACCATCACATTCCCGTCAGGTCAAGAAGGTCGCGCCCTTGTTAGTGTCGAAAATGGAGCAGATGTACTCAATTATAAGTGGGTAAAAACCACCCAAGGTGAAACCAAGGTCAAAGTTCCAATCACCTCAGAAATGGCGCCCAACGTTTTTGTCAACATTTCCTTACTGCAACCGCACGCCATTACCAGTAATGATCTTCCTATAAGACTTTATGGAGTCATTCCTGTTTTGGTAGAAGACCCAAACACCATTTTAGAACCTCAACTAAACATGCCAAAAACCTTAAAGCCTGAGCAAACATTTGATATTCAAATTTCAGAAAAAAACAATAAAGCCATGACCTATACCATTGCTATGGTCGAGGAAGGGTTACTAGATCTCACCCGCTTTAAAACCCCAAATGCTTGGGATGCCTTTTATGCTCGCGAAGCGCTTGGCGTAAAAACCTGGGATATTTTTGATGACGTGATAGGCGCGTATTCTGGCAGCGTTGATCAAGTGTTCGCTATTGGTGGAGACGGCAGTGCGGTTAAGGGCAAAAATAAAAAAGCCAATCGCTTTAAGCCTGTAGTCACCTATTTAGGTCCTTTTGAATTGAAAGCGGGAGCAAGCAAAACCCATCACATCAAAATGCCAAATTACATTGGTGCGGTAAGAACTATGGTGGTTGCTGGTGATGCTAAAACCGAAGCTTATGGCAGTACAGAGACTTCCGTTGAAGTCAAAAAACCGTTAATGGTATTGGCTACGCTCCCAAGAAAATTAAGCCCTGGTGAAAAAGTCACACTTCCTGTTACCGTCTTTGCTATGGAGCCTAAAGTTAAAGACGTGAGCATTCAATTAAAGTTAAGTGATGGCATTTCGGCCATTGGACCATCATCTACAAAACTGTCCTTTGATAAACCAGATGAGCAAATGGCTTATTTTGAACTTGAGGTCGGCAAAGGTAAGGGCATCCAAACGGTTACGGTTATTGCCACTGGCAATGGCGAAAAATCGACTTATAAGGTGGAGTTGGATGTGATGAATCCAAATCCTATAAGTTCTCGATATGAAAATGCAAAATTAGAGGCGAATGCTTCGGAAACTTTATCCTTTTCAACCTTTGGCGTTGTAGGGAGCAATAGTGCCACTGTAGAATTCTCTACCCTTCCGCCTATGGATTTTTCGCGCAGACTGCAATACCTCATTCGCTATCCACATGGTTGTGTAGAGCAAACCACATCTGGCGTATTTCCGCAGCTTTTTTTAGGAGATATCTTTGATTTAACCTACGATAAAAAACAGGAGATCCAGTCTCATATTGAAAACGGAATTAAGCGTCTTGGTAATTTTCAAGGTCCTAACGGCGGATTGAGCTATTGGATTGGGGAAAGCACGGCCAACGACTGGGGCACGAGCTACGCCGGCCACTTTATGCTAGAAGCCGAGGCAAAAGGCTTTGTATTACCGTTGACCTTTAAAAGCAATTGGTTGCGCTACCAAAAACAGGCTGCAAGAGATTGGCGCCCAAGCTATAAAAACTATAATTCAGATTTGGCACAAGCGTACAGACTCTACACCTTAGCCTTAGCGGGAAGCGCCGATTTGGCTAGCATGAACAGACTGCGGGAGTTTAGTGAAATCTCCAATGAAGCCAAATGGCGATTGGCCGCTGCTTATGCGCTTGCAGGTCAAACAGAAGCAAGTGAACAGCTATCAAAACGCGCCAATATTGACTTTCAACCACCGCGATATAACTATTATACTTATGGCTCTGTAGACAGAAATAGAGCTATGGCCTTGGAGACCATGATTATTACCAAAAACCCCAAAGCCCGAGAACTCTCAGAATATATTGCCAAAGAACTCTCTAGTGATGATTGGATGAGTACCCAAACTACAGCCTATAGCCTATTGGCAATGGCCAAAATGGTAAACGCCAATGGTGGTAAGAGCATGAATTTTACTTACAATTTTAACGGTAAGGAAGCATCGATCAACACCAAAAATGCGATTGCACAACGAGCGCTCAACGTTCAAGACGGTGCCAATACGCTCAAGGTGACCAACGCTATCGGCAACCTCGTGTATGTACGTGTTTTAAATTCTGGAAAACTGCCCTTAGGTCAAGAATTGGCAGAGCAACGTGGCTTGGGCGTTTCAGTAGATTATACCGATTTAAAAGGAAATGAAATTCCTATTTCAAAACTGAAACAAGGCGAAGATTTTGTCGCTACCATTACAGTGACAAATCTTAAGAATGAAAACGTCAATGATATAGCATTGACTCAAATATTTCCGTCGGGTTGGGAAATCGTCAATACAAGATTTACAGATTTTGGAGATACCACAGTAAGTCAAGCTAGATATACAGATATTCGTGATGATCGTGTGCATTTTTATTTTGACTTGCCTCATAGAGGAAAGCATGACACAAAAACCTTTACCGTGATGCTAAACGCATCTTACTTGGGCAAGTATTATTTGCCAGGAACCCAGGTTGAGGCAATGTATGAAAATGACTATTTTGTAAGAACCAAAGGGCGTTGGGTCGAGATTGAAAAATAAGTTTAAGATTGAAAATGAAATTCTATTAAAACACAAATGAAACTCATACGCTATATAAAAAAACATAAAATCAAATCGGTAATTCTTACCGTTGCTATGGTAGCGTATGCTTTTTGTTTGCCTACAAAATTATTCAATGACCCAACAGCAACCGTTATTACCAGTAAAAATAACACCTTATTGGGAGCACAAATTGCTCCTGATGGGCAATGGCGTTTTCCTCATAATGATAGAATTCCGCAAAAATTTAAAACCTGTATTGTACAATTTGAGGACGAATATTTTTATCAGCATCCCGGGTTTAATCCCATCTCCATCTTCAAAGCTTTAAAAGACAATTTAAGTTCTGGAACGGTGCAACGTGGGGGCAGTACCTTAACCCAGCAAGTTATTCGTTTGTCTAGAAAAGGACAATCCAGAACCTACTGGGAAAAATTAAAGGAAGTTATTTTAGCAACACGTCTTGAGTTACGTGACTCTAAGGAAGCCATACTAGCGCATTATGCCAGCAATGCGCCTTTTGGCGGCAATGTTGTAGGATTAGATGCCGCGGCTTGGCGTTATTTTAACAGAGACGCCCATCACTTGTCTTGGGCAGAGCATGCCACACTTGCGGTTTTACCCAATGCTCCCAGTTTAATTTACCCAGGAAAAAACCAAGAACAGCTTTTAAATAAGCGCAACAGATTACTTAAAAAATTACTTGACCATCAAATTTTAGATAGCTTGACCTATCAACTCTCAATTGCCGAAATCTTACCTCTGCAACCCTATGCCCTACCACAAACCGCACCACACCTCTTGCAAAAAATAGCTCATGAACATCAGGGTGAACGTGTTAAAACTACGGTTAACCTTCGCCTTCAAGAACGCGTTAACTTGATTGTAAAAAATCAATACCACATGCTCAAACAAAATGAAATCCATAATGCCGCGGTCTTGGTCATGGATGTTCATACCAGAGAAATTTTAGCTTACGTAGGCAACACCCCAACCGATAAAGAGCATCAAAAAGATGTGGATATTATTGACAAGCCCCGGAGCACCGGAAGTATTTTAAAGCCGTTTCTTTATGCCGCCATGTTAGACACTGGCGATTTGTTGCCCGACATGTTAGTGACCGATGTGCCCTCTCAATTTGGCAGTTACAATCCAGAAAATTTCAACAAAGAATTTGATGGTGTAGTCCCTGCGAGTCGTGCATTATCAAAATCGCTTAATGTCCCAGCGGTAAGAATGCTGCAAGCGTTTGGATTGGACCGGTTTCATCATTATTTAAAGGATTTGAAATTAAAAGATCTTAAATATAATGCCAATCACTATGGCCTATCGCTCATTCTTGGCGGTGCCGAGAGCAATCTATGGGATTTGTGCAAAAGTTACGGCGCCCTATCTTCTACATTAAATCATTTTTCTGAAACCTCAAGTGAATATTACTCAAATGAATTTGTAGAGCCTACTTTTTTGGCTTCGGAAACCATCGACTTTGGAACAACGTCCACAAACAAAACACTATTTGATGCTGCATCTATTTACTTAACGTTTGAAAGTCTCAAAAAAGTGAACCGTCCCGAAGGTAAAGAAAGCTGGGAGTTTTTTGACGATTCTAAAAAAATTGCATGGAAAACGGGAACGAGCTTCGGTTTTAGAGATGCTTGGGCCATTGGTACTACTACAGATTTTGTGGTAGGCGTTTGGGTAGGTAACGCAGATGGAGAAGGACGTCCTGGTTTGGTAGGCGTTCAAACCGCCGCGCCAATATTGTTTGATGTGTTTGATCTTCTACCCAATAGCGAATGGTTTGCAAAACCCTATGACGAAATGCAAGAGGTGTTGATCTGTAAAGAGAGTGGGCATCGCGCCTCTACAATCTGCAATCATACCGAACAAACTTTTGTGCAAAGAAGCGGATTGAAAACACAGGCCTGCCCCTATCATGTTGTTGCCAATGTTGATGCCTCACAAACCTATCAAGTGAACTCCTCTTGTGAAAACATAAGCGACATCGTACAGCAACCCTGGTTCGTGCTGCCTCCATTAGAGGCCTATTATTTTCAAAAGAAACATCCGTTCTATAAACCTTTGCCAAAATTAAGATTGGATTGCCAAGGTGAGCACTTAGCGACCATGGATTTCATCTATCCAAAGGCAAATAACACCATTTTCCTTCCGAAGGATTTCGATGGAAAAACTAACGATCTCGTGATTAAAATTGCACATTCAAAACCAGAAAGTCAAGTATTTTGGTACCTCGATGACACCTATTTAGGGGTAACAAAAGATCTACACGAGTTGGCGATACTTCCGCAGAAAGGGGAGCATGTCATCACTGTGGTTGATGACTTGGGCAATGAGGCTAAACGATGGATTTCGATTTCAGGATAACTTATTAAAGAAGACCATTTCAAATAAAATCGGAAAAAAGCACCTATCCCGCTCGTTTACTTTAAAACCTCAAAAGTAATGCGTGATTGTATTAGTTTTGAGTACTACAAATTATGTACTTTTGTAAGATCAACTAAACGAGACATCTTATGTACGAAACAGTAAAATTCATTCACTCTTATTGGGCTTATTTGGTATTGATCATGCTAGTGTTAGCTACTTTTAATGCCTTGATCAAATTCTTTGGAAAAAAGGAATTTCACGCCCAAGATTTCAGAATCGCTCTGTTTACGCTTATCGTGACCCACATTCAGTTATTGATTGGGATTGTTCTGTTTTTCTCAGCTAATTATATCTCCTTGATTGGTGAGATGGGAATGAAAGGGATCATGCAAAATGACACGTTGCGTTCTAATATTATTGAGCATCCCTTGACCATGATTATCGCTGTGGTATTTATTACCATTGGCTATTCAAAACATAAAAAGAAATTAACCTCGGTCCCTAAATTTAAAATGCTCGCCATTTTTTACACTTTGGCCTTAATATTGGTATTGGCCAAAATACCTTGGAGTGTTTGGTTTTAATCCACTCTAAAAACAAAACATGCGCCAGTTATTGGGCGCATTTTTTGTTTTCATAAAAAGCATTTATGGTTCTTCTACTTGGCGTATGATATAGACATACACGGGGAAGTGGTCGCTAAAACCATCTGTAAAACTCCCATTTGAAAAACTGCGTTTGGGGTAGCCTTTATAACGGCCACGCTTTTCAGACAAGTATAATTTATTGTAAATTCCTGCTCTATACAATCTGAAGGAGGTATAATCCTGAGTCTCTATAAGCGGTTTGGTCATTAAGATTTGATCAAACAAACTCCAAGAATCTCTATAAGCCGTGGTCCCAAAACCCTCTTTTACAAACATATCTTCATAGGGGTTGTAGATTCCCTTGAGTCCCACATCTTCCCGATCTGATTTGGCATTAAGCACTTCTTTAACACTATCATTAGTAGGATCATCGTTTAAATCTCCCATAATAAAAATTTTGGCGTAGGGATCAATCACTTGTAAAGAGTCTACAACATATTTACTCGTCTTAGCTGCTGCCACTCGATTAGGACGACTTTTTGCCTCGCCTCCACTTCGAGATGGCCAATGGTTGACCAAAACATGAATTAATTCTCCATCAAGCTCACCACTTACCAGCAATTGATCCCTAGTTTGCTTGCGTTTTCCAGTAGAGTTATCATAAATCTTGACCTCATGGCTATTATGACTTATTGGTCTAAATAATTTCTTTTGATATAATAGAGCGACATCGATACCTCTAGCGTCTGGCGACTCATAATGAATGATGCCGTAGTCTCTACTCAAGAGCAAAGGATCGTTAACCAGATCCACCAAGACTTCCCTGTTTTCAATCTCGCATACCCCAATAACAGCTGGAGAGTTCCCCACAATATCTGCACCAATATCTGAAATCACACGGGCCATGTTATGAACTTTTTTGAGATAAGCAGCTTCCCGATTTGCCTTCATCTCCATCAACGGACTTTTTTCATCAAATTTGGTCCTATCGTTAATGGTATCGAACAAATTTTCCAAATTATAAAAGGCAACCGTATGAATTTTAAAGCGCTTCTCATTGCTTTCTTTTTGAGCAAAAACCAGAGCCGTACTAAACAATATCCAAATTACGCCATAAAATTGCAAGTATCTCATTGTATATGCCTTAAGTTAATAATGCTCTATTAAAACTCTTTAATCAAAAGTAGATTATTATTTTAAAAAAATGTACATTTAAGTACTTAATTAACTACTAATCAATACATACTGACCCATAATTCATTGTAAAATATGAAAAAGAGGTATCATGTCCTTATGTTTTTAACCTTCGCTACTTTGCCTTCGTTTTCACAAGACACGGTTGTTATGGGAAGCGTTTTAGATGGCACTACTTTAGAACCCATTCCTGACGTCACTATCACTATTGAAGGATCTCATCATGTCACTAAAACAGATGCCAAAGGTGAGTTTCAATTCAAAACTATTGTCCCTTTAGGGGAACAGATTTTGAAGGTTGAAAAATTAAACTATAGTCCCAAACGTTATCCCATAATAATAAATGAGGGAAAGACACTTGATATTACTGGTATGACTTTGGATTATGACGTGAGCAACAAAAAAGATCTTTTCATTATTTCAATTTCTGATGATAATCTCAATAGCGAAGATGATGGTTTAACTGATAATATTTCTGGTTTATTACAGTCTTCACGAGATGTATTTTTAAACGCAGCAGCTTATGATTTTAGTGCCACGTTTTTTAGACCAAGAGGTTTAGACAATGCTAATGGCAAAGTTTTGATCAATGGTATTGAAATGAACAAACAATTTAATGGGCGGCCACTATGGGCCAACTGGGGAGGTCTTAATGATGTACAGCGAAATCAAGAATTTTCTATGGGTATTTCTGCTAACGATTATACGTTTGGAGATTTAGCCGGCACAAATAACATCATCATGCGAGCCTCACAATATCAGGCAGGTGGCCGCATATCCTATGCAAATGCGAATAGAAGTTATACCAATCGTGTTATGGCAAGCTACAGCTCTGGTCTTCTTGATGGCGGCTGGTCTTATTCTATTTTAGCCTCTAGACGTTCTGGAGAAGAAGGGTTTGTAGATGGCACGCTCTATGATGCCAACTCTTTTTTTTTTGCTGTTGAAAAACAAATTAGCGAAAAGCACAGCATTAACTTCACAGGAATTTATGCACAAAACAGAAGAGGTAGATCTACGGCGATCACGCAGGAAGTTTTTGACTTAAAGGACAATACCTATAATCCGTTTTGGGGCGCTCAAAATGGCGAAATTAGAAACTCTAGAATTAGAGAGACCAATGAGCCTATTCTAATGTTGAATCATTACTGGAACCTTTCCTCTAAAACAAAATTAAATACTAACGTTGCCTATCAATTTGGAAAAACCGGCAATACACGCATTGACAATAATGGTTCAAAGCTTGTGACATTTAATGGACAAGAAACCTATATTGGCGGTGCAAGAAACCCTGACCCCTCTTACTACCAAAACTTACCAAGCTATCATCTAAGAAACCCAAGCCCCTCAGCTTATGATTATGAACTGGCTTATTTGGCTGCCAGTGCGTTTAGAACTGATGGGCAATTAGATTGGAGAGAGCTATATCAAGCCAACGAAACTCTCAGAGCTCAAGGTGGTAATTCTATTTATGCCATTCAAGAAGATAGAAATGATGACAATCAATTTAGTGCCAACACTATTTTAGATACAGAATTGAGCGAACGTATAAGGTTAAATGGCAACTTAAGTTATAAACACCTTAAAAGTGAAAATTTCGCCAACTTACAAGATCTTTTAGGCGGGACAGGATATTTGGATATTGATAGCTTTGCAGATGATGCTCAAGGCCAAGAGTTAGAAAACCTTGCACAAAGCGATGTTCGACATCCAAATAGAATTGTTCAAGAAGGAGAGCGTTACAAATACAATTATAACATTAATGCCATTGTTATCAGTGCTTTTGCCCAAGCTCAATTTAGATACACTAAAATTGATTTCTATTTAGGCACTACCCTTTCTCAAACCAATTACCAAAGAAATGGCCTTTACGAAAACGGTTACTTTCAAGGCACCGGACCCGATGGTTCTTTTGGTAAAAGCGAAACATTAGATTTTTCAAATTATGGTGTAAAAGCTGGTGCTACGTATAAAGTGACAGGTCGACATCTCATAGATTTTAATGCAAGTTATGTTACAAAAGCACCAACCATTAGAAATTCATTTGGTAATGCCAGACAAAGCAATGAAACCGTGATTGGACTAGAAAGCGAAAAAGCAAAGGCTGTAGACCTTAGCTACATCTTTAGAAGTCCTATTTTAAAAACTAGATTAACCGCTTATGTTGCCGATTTTGAAGATGGTACCGATATTGGTTTTTTCTTCACCGAATTGTCTTCAGGTTTTTTTGTTCAAGAGATTCAAACCAATATAGACCGTCGTAACGTTGGAGCAGAATTAGGAGTTGAGGCTCAAATAACACCCACCATTAAGTTAAAAGGAGCCGCTGCAGTGGGGCAATATATGTACACCAACAATCCCAATTTATATTATACAAGTGCAGATATTGACCAACCTCTGACTTTTGGCGTCGGGACAACGCAACTAAAAGATTATCATGTTGCAGGAGGGCCAGAACGCGCATTCCAGATAGGTTTTGAATATCGCGATCCAAATTATTGGTGGTTTGGCGCCACCGCTAATCAATTCTCTCATTCTTATGTTGATGTAAGTGCTCTGAAGAGGTCTGACGCTTTTTTTATGGATACCGATCTGTTCCCAGAAGAAGGTCCAGGTTCTTTTCAACAAGGTGGAAATTTTTCTGGGGCAACTTTCAATGCGTATGACGAGACCACTGCAAAGCAACTATTAAGGCAAGAACAATTTAATGATTACATGCTTGTTAATATCATTGGCGGTAAATCCTGGAGAATCGACAATTATTTCGTGGGGTTCTTTGCAACGGTGAACAACGTATTTAATAAAACCTACAAAACGGGTGGTTTTGAACAATCAAGACGAGTCGATTATAGAAGTCAATTAGAGGAACAAACCAACGACAACGGACCGCTATTCGGGAACCGCTATTTCTTCGGAAATGGAACCACTTATTACCTCAATTTCTACATTAGATTCTAAACATGATTGTATTAAACGGCTCCTTTCCGAAGAGGAAAAATAAAAATTATAAGGATGAAAACAAATAAAACAAACAGTCTATTGCTCCTAATATGCATTGTTATATTTAGCTCCTGTGTTCAAGATGATGATTTCGAAACACCAACTATATCTGTAGAGCCAATAGTGTTTAAAACAGATGATCTCATCGTGGATATTGATGCTGTAATAGGCAATTATGCTCAACAAGAGGAGTTGGTCACTTATGAAAACAATCCTAATTTCAACACCTATATGTCTGGCTATGTGATTTCGAGTGATGAAGGCGGGAATTTTTTTGAGGAACTTGTTTTACAAGATCAACCCGAAAACCCAACCGCCGGAATTTTAGTTTTAGTCGATGTCAACCCTTTGTTTACAATGTATGAGTTTGGAAGAAAGGTCTATATTAAATTAGATGGATTGTCTGTTTCAGAAAATAATGGAGTGATTCAAATAGGAAAGGCAGATGGCAATAGCTTAGGTAAAATCTCAAGTACTAAGAGAGCAGAACATATTTTAAGAGATCCAGAAGTTGCCACCATTGTTCCATTAGAGGTTGCCATTAGCGATTTTTCTAACGATTTAGAAAACATTTACATTCGCTTAAATGATGTGCAATTTAATAGAGATGAAGTTTTAGGCAGCAATCCCAAGACATTTGCATCAGAAGATGACGACCAATTTGATGGTGAACGCTTATTAGAAAGCTGTGAAGAAACTGCTACCGTGATTTTTAGCACAAGTACATTTTCCGACTTTAAATCCCTTCATTTACCCTTAAATCGAGGAACATTAGACGGGATTTTAACTCGGGATTTCTTTGATGAGTTTTATACTATCTATGTAAACTCTCCTGAAGACATTCATTTCGATAATGACAGCCGCTGTGATCCTATTGAACTATCCTGTGGATTGGCTGCCACAACTGGTACAAATACTTTATTTGAAGATGATTTTGAAGGTCAATCTAACAACACTTTAATTTCTGGAAACGGTTGGACCAATTATATTGAATATGGTAGCGAGGGGTGGGAGGCATATACGCAAACTGGCACGAACGCTTCTCAAGGTATTTCTGCACGAGTGCGCTCTTCAAATTCTGGAGATGCTAGTACCATCGCTTGGTTAATCACGCCTCAAATTGATTTGGATGCATATAGCGGAGTTACTCTTAGTTTTGAGACGTCCAATAGTTTTGCTGATGGAAGTATGATGCAGGTCTTGTTTTCTAATGATTGGGATGGCACCGAAGATGGAATCACTACCGCCAATTGGGGGATTATTTCTGACGCATACATTACTCAAGATAATGACAACTTTGGCACTTGGTATAACTCTGGAAATGTAGACTTATCTTGCCAATCTGGTCAAATACACATTGCTTTTAAATATATTGGCAGTGGTTCAATAGACTATGACGGAACTTATGAGCTTGACTTTGTGAGCATAAATGCCCAATAACATTTTATTTGATATTAAGTATAGGTCACATCTCATTCGGTGTGGCTTTCTTTTTATATTTACTCCAACTCTCAAACAATCCTATGACCATATTTGACAATTTATTCCTATCCGTTCAAAAGCATTATAAGCCCAAATACAAACAGAAAGCTAATAGTTATGCGCTTTGGTATGTATCGCTCTTACAGAGTGGCCTACTCCTATTATCGGGCATCCTAATCGCCGTTTTTCTAAAAGGTATGCATACCTCTGGTATGAACTCTGAAAACGCTTGGCTGCTTTATGTATTGGTCGTACTCTTTTTATGTCTCAAAAATTGGCTACAGTACAGTGGCAAAAAAAGCAAAATCATGAGGGCCAACACGAAAAAATTCAATCCTATTAATTACAGTATGCGCACGCTGTGGTTAGTCTTAATAGGCATTTTTAGTCTTTGTATTCTATTATTACAAGCCTTTTAAACCAATTAATCTTAAGGCTGATCTATAAACTAGACTCGTGGTTTTGAATTGTAAAAAAGATATTGTTTCTCAAGACTTAGTAGAAGCTTTAGCCAACTCTAAACAGTACGCTTTTAAAATTTGACATCTAGTCTAATAACATTCAGTTGTTGTAAGTTTTTTTCACTTCATCTTTTTACAACTTCAACGATCCATAAAAAATAGGTTACTGTACTTTTTTCAGCGGGGAGAATAACATCCGTTTCAGTTAAAAAGTAAAAGCCTCCATTGTTTAGAACAATGGAGGCTTTTTGATTGTGATTAGTTAATTAAAATTTATTTATTTTTCTCGTTGAACGTATACCCAACCAGTGGTACGTTCTCCGTCTTCAAATAAAATAGAATAAAAGTAAGTACCTACTGGTAGCTCATTGCCATTCATATCCTGACCGTACCACTCATCTGTGTAATTATTCTTCTCAAAAACTTGAGTACCATATCTATTGAAAATCTCAATTTTAGCGACTCTAAAATTACTAAGATCGAATTCATCATTAAGACCATCATTATTCCCAGGCGAAATACCTTGTGGTATGACACAACTTTCTAAAGTAATGACATCAATATCTTGATAAGATAAACATCCCGTTTCATTAAAAGTAACCTCTATAGTATAGGTATCACCTTCTAGAACCGGTAACGTTAAGCTGGTTTCCCCATCAATAGGATCTGGTTGACCATCTCTAAACCATCTGATCGATACTTCTGATACATCGTAGTTTTCTGGAGTAGCTTCGATAAGTATAGGACTTGTTGCGTCTGGACACACTTCGTAGTCAAAATCTTCTGTAAAACTAGTTACAGGATCAATACCAAATACCAAGTTCATCGTATTTGTGACATAGCATTGCGCATAGTTTACCGATTCTACTCTTACAAAAATAGTCTCACCAGTGCTTTCATATGGAGATACCAAATCATTGGCTCCAGAGTCGGCATCTGCTTGCGTAGCATGATACGTCACAATATATTGAGCAGGATCTTGACCATTCAAAACATTAGCGTTTTGAGATTCTAAATTGAAATCTGCAAAGCCATCATCTTCATTGTCACATTCTGCATACTCAATACTTGCAGCAGTATGAGTAGGCGCTTCTGTAGCGATGTTAAACGTGCTCACAGAGTAACAGCCGGAGGATACTGCTGATTCTAATCTCACATAAATAACTTGAGGATTAGAAACATTTGTATAAGGTGAATTTAAAGCACCTGTATCATTATTGGCATCATCTTCAGAAGCGTGATACGTAATGATAAAATCTCCAGGAGCTTGCCCCCCTAACACGGCGTCATCATTTTGAGTTAAATCAAAAATCGCTGTATTGGTAGCTGAACATTCAAAAAGATCATCGGCTACACCAGGAGCAACAGGATCTGAGATTATCAAATTAAAATTACTTATAGAGAAGCAGCCCGTAATATTATTTTCAAGTCTCACATAAATCACTTGTGGATTTGAGATATTGGTGTAAGGCGACATTAATGGGTTTGTACCATTATTAGCATCTTCTTCAGTAGGATAATGCGTAATTGTAAAATCATTAGGACTCTGTTCTCCCAAAATAGAAGCATTGTTTTCATCTAAATCAAAAGTTGCTATGTCTCCTGCTGCGCATTCAAAAATGTCATCTGGTGCAGCTGGTATTTCAGGAGTTGGTAAAAATTCAACAATGATTTCATCTGAAACAATGCACTGAGAAGAAAAGATAATCTGAACCGTATAAGTTCCTGCTTCTGTAACCGTTAATACATTTGTAGTTTCTCCTTCAATAACAAAACCATCTTTAAACCATACATGAGCCACATTATCAGCTGTAGTCTGAATTGTATTTGGTTGATTATCACAAGTTGCAGTACCTGCTTCAACAGTTATATCTGCTCCTAAATCAATCTGACCAATATCAAAACTACCTGCTTTCAAAAACACTCCTGAATCGAATGCTGTATCACCTCCAAATTGGGAGGCATCACCAATAACCAATTTGATATGATAAGTGTCCCCTAGATTAACTTCGGAGAACGCAGTAAAAACTGTAGTTCTGCCATCAAAAGAAATTGGAGGTAAATTTTGAGGTGTATAACCCCCAAAATATTCCTCGTTTATTGCCGCACAACCAGGGTTCTCTGGGTGTATGTTAGTTACTAAAATTGGCGTTGTAGTTCCAGGTAACACCGCAAGGTTTGTGGTTACGCCATCTTCATCTGTTAATAAAAAGGCGAATGCATCTGAGAAATTACACTCAAAACTACCTCCAGTACTACCATTGTATTCTTCGGAAGCCATTAAGAAATCAAAACTAATTTCATTTGCATAAGCAACAAAATCGAATTCGATTATAGAAGCATTAGTTGTACTTGAACCGTCTAAAATACCATCCAAATCTGCATCTCCAGGCCAGTTAAACCCACCATCACTCAAGGTGTTGACATTTGGACCCCCAGCTCTGCTAGCATCACCAGTTGTCAATAAAAGCCCTTCTGTAAAAGGAAAGTCTCCCTCTCCAGCAGAAAAATATCCAATCCCATTGGTGCTACCAAAATTGGTACCAGTAGAGAATGTTATATTTGTGATTTCAGCACAATCCAAACCAATCAAAACATCTGTGACTAATTCTTCTACAGTATAGGTGTCTTGATCTACAGACACATTACCAGTACCTGGACGAATACAAAGATCAAAAGTATAATCTACAGGATCAGCGCCTGCAGAGAAGACTCTAATAAAATAGGTTTCTCCAACAACCAACTCTGGTGTTACGCTGGCATTTGCAGTTGAACAGTATACTTCTATAGGTGTATCACATGAACCACTATAAACAGCATGATCTAAATCTTCAAAAAAGCCACTACTATCGATATTATCAAAAGTAATTAAGTGAACCTCGCTTGTAGCTACGAATTGAAACCAAACATCATCATTTGCATTACCCGTACATGTGCCTGGAGCAATTCCAGATGGTGTAGCCTCTAATAAGGTTCCAGATGCTATAATATCACAGTCATTGCCTTCATTAACACCTACAACAGTAGCATTACAAGGGTTATCATTATCTGGAGGACATGCGGCAAGTTGAATTGCACTACTATTTATAACACAATTGACATCTTGATCGTTACTCACTGTAATAACAACATCAGTTAAAAAAGGAAACGGACCAACTTGATACACTCCTGTAGCAGTTACAGGGGTTGTATCGCCGTTTAGGTTATTTGAAATGGTCAATGATGTTGCGTCACCTAAGGTGGTAATATTAACATCTATTAAAAACTGCTCACCATTATCACAATCGTCTATGATTTGATAAGAGGCAGCAGGATTTATACAAGTGGCACATGAGACTGTGTAATTTAAGCCATTTGCCAAATCTCCAAAACCATTCTGACAAGCCACAGAACCGTCAGACGTTATTTGAAAAAAAATAGTATCACCTGTTGATTGAAATGTAAGGCCAGATAAATCTCCATCGTTGCCTTCATCATTATACAGTTCTGTAACTCCATCTGAATCTAAAACTACCAAGAAATCAAAAGGCGCACCTTCTATTTCTCCCGAATTGAAGGTAAGGTTGAGTGGGTTGCCATCTGAACTTGTATAAGAAAACAAGTTAGTATCATTGCTTTCGTAACAGTAAAAGGCACTAACTGGACCAGCCGTACAATCTACTAGATTCTCTAAACAAATTTCTTGCGTAAGTGTATTGCTTGAGATAACGCAATTAACATCATCATCATTAGCTATGGTGATTTGAACGTTAGTATTGTTTACATATGGTCCAAAAGTAACTATACCAGCAGCACTTACAACTTCTGCCGTACTTCCTTGATTATCTGTGACTGTTAATGATGTTGCAGATCCTATGTCTGTGATGTCCACATCTACAAAGAACTGTGGTGCAACAAGACAGTCTCCCACCACTTCAAAAGTAGCTTGAGGATTTACGCAAGTAGCGCAAGTGACCGTATATGCGATACCATTAGCTAAATCTCCAAAACCATTCTGACAACTTACTGAACCATCAGACGTTATTTGAAAAAATATAGTGTCGCCAGTAGATTGAAAAGTTAAACCTGAAATATCGCCATCATTCCCTTCACCGTTATAAAGTTCTGTAACTCCATCTGAGTCTAAAATGACAAGAAAATCAAAAGGAGCGCCTTCAACTTGACCAGAATCAATGGTCAATCTAATTGGTGATCCATCAGTACTTGTATATGAAAATTGATTGGTGTCATTAGCTGAATAACAATAAAAAGCACTAATTGGTCCTGCATTACAATCTACAACAGTATCTAAGCAAAATTCTTGGTTTTGCGCTGCACTCGTAATAAGGCAATTGGCATCATCATCATTTTCTAATGTGAAAATCACCGGCGTATTATTTGCATAGGGACCAAAAGTAACAACGCCCGTAGCGGTTACGGTTTCGGGAGTACTCCCTTGATCATCAGTAACTGTGACCGAACCAGCAGATCCTAAATTTGTAACATCTACGTCAACAAAAAATTGAGGTCCGTTGACGCAATCTGAAACCACTTCAAAATTAGCTTCTGGATCAATACAGGTATTTTCAGTAATTGTTAAGGTGTAACCCGTTGTTTGAGGCGCTGCCCAAGTTGAAATAACGATATAATATGTTTCTCCAGCTAAAACGGTAAAGTTATCAATAAGTAAATCATCTAGTGAAAAACTATTTGTTGCTCCTGTTTCACAAGCAGTACCAATATTAGCACAATCTGTATAAACAAAAACACCCGTATAATTATCTGTGATTTCAGATAATTCAATATCTACAGAAGTATCACTATCTGGTGAATACGCATATACAACATCATCCCCATTAAGGTATCCAAAGGTAGATCCACAATCTGCTCCAGGTGAACCTCCATAATCATTTATATAATTTGAGGTATTGTCTGTTGTGACATAAGGAAGCGGAGTTGTTACCATTATTGGGGCTTCACAGGTTTCACCTGGTCCAGAAACTCTGTAGGTAAATGGCCCTGCCCAAAGACTTGTTCCATCTGCTCCGCAATCGGCTCTTACATAGAACTCATAGTTGGTGCCTTCTACTAAATCTGAAACTTGATAAGGATTCTCGGTAGTTGCTGTCCCAGAATCAGCATCTGTAGGACTTGGCCCACCTTGTTCTTGATTGATAATTTCCCAAGAAGATTCAGATCCTCCTGGCGTCCAAGATAGGTCTGCCGTAGTCACATTAATATTACCAGCCACACCTTCTGAAGGAAAATTACAGGTTGAATTGTAAATTAAGACATTGTCAACCATCCACTGCCATGCCCAAGTATTTCCATCATTATAAACAAATCTCACCTGCATATTAGCATTTGCATAAGCCGTAAGGTTAATATGCTGCTGATTCGGATTATTCCATATACCTATTGTTGCCGTTTGATTTAGCACTTCAATCCACGTTGTCCCGTCAAAGACTTCTACAATTGCGCTATCTGCACCGATATTTTGATAATACTGATCAAAATCTAAAAAGAGATTAACCGCACTTGTAGCATCAAATACTGGAGAGGTTAACGTTTCTATAAGTTGGGTGCCATTTCCGTTGGCATCGCTATCTACAAGAGCACCGTTAGAACCATCAAGCGACTGTCCGTTTTTTTGTCCAGAAATCCAAGAATCGTCAGTAGCCGCTCCCTCATCAGTTACAGTCCAAGTCGCTGGGATTTCAGTATCGAAATCCTCATCAACATAGGTTTGTGCCTCAATCAGCATTACCGATAGTAAGAACACGATTAATAATGTAATTTTTTTCATTTTGAAATCGGTATTAGATTAAATAATTATTGTCTTCATATGATAAGATGTATCATTTATTTCAATTGAAGCCCTGCATTTTTTAAAAGGCAATCAAGGCTCAACGTTTTGAGTAACTTTTAATAAAGATTATTGATTATTCTCAACGATCAAAAACTCTGATCTTCTGTTCATTTGGAATTGCTCTTCAGTACAACCACCAGCGCAGTCTACTTTAGGTTCTTTTTCACCCATACCTACACCAGAAATTCTTGAAGCATCAATCCCTTCTGAAACCACATACTGTACAGTAGTTTTAGCTCTTCTATCAGATAAGGCTTCGTTATAAGAATCTGAACCTCTCATATCTGTATGTGACGTTACCTTGATCATCATTTCTGGATACTTATTCATGATCTGTACTAATTTATCCAATTCAAAAGCTGCTTTTGCAGTGATGTTAGACTTGTCAAAATCAAAATAAATAGGATCAAGTTCTATTCGGTCTGGAGCGATAATTTTTTCGATAGGTTCTAATTGAACGGCAACCTGAACTTCTTCCTCTTCGGAAGCTTCAACTTCTACTTTTTTACTATTGTAATCTTCCATCGTCACTTCAATCTCAGATTTCTTATCACATTCTACGATGAATTCAGCAATACCCTCATCGTTTGTAGTGTTAGTAGATAATTTATTTCCTTGATCGTCAGATATTGAAACGGTAGCTCCAACTATTGGATCTCCAGTAGTATCATCTGTAATAGTGGCTACCACTAATACATCACAAAGTGGTTGTAATTTTTTGATAGCATACACATCGTCGCTACCCATACCACCTTCTCTATTTGAAGATACAAAGCCTTTACCTGATTCTTCATCTAAATGAAATGCGAAATCATCGGCATTTCCATTTACAGGAATACCGACATTACGAACTGGTGCCAATTTACCATCAATAACTTTGGTGTAAAACACATCTAGTCCACCAAGACCTAAATGACCGTTAGAAGAAAAATATAAGGTCTCATTGCTACTGATGTAAGGAAACATTTCTTGAGCCGGAGTATTGACTTTTTGGCCCATGTTCACTGCTTCTCCTATAGAACCGTCTTCGTTAATAGTTGCTTTGTAAATGTCAAACATTCCAAAACCACCTGGCATATCAGAGGCGAAGTAAATTGTTTTTCCGTCTGGACTTACAGAAGGATTTTTTATAGAATAATTTTCACTATTAATTGCAAAACCTTCTACATTACCCCACTCATCACCAGATTTTTTTGCTTTAAATAAGTGTAGTAGACTGTAACGTGTGTTTGAAGTAGAATCTTTTACAAACTCTTTCTCAAAATAACTTTCACGAGAAAAATACATGGTATTTCCATCTGGAGAAAAAGACACCACACCTTCGTGGTATTTGGTGTTCACTTTGTCTTCTACTAAAATAGGATCTTGAAAACTTCCATCTGTATTTTTTGTTAATTCATAAATATCCAAAAATGGTTGCTCATTCCATCCGTAAGTTTTACGTGACGTGTTACGAGCGGAAGTTACATAGAGCTTATCGCCTTGTAGTGTTCCACCGAAATCTGAATATTCTGAATTGAATGGTAAATTTTGAACGTTAAACTTTTTCCCTTTCTCCAAAATTTTAGGAAGGTAATCTGGGTTTTCGTTAAAAGCAATGGCACGCTCATCACTTGGTCTCATTTTGGCAAACTTTGCCATTTGTACGTTAGAGGCTTCATACTTACCATTAGCTTTAAGCATTTGAGCATACTTAAATACCATTTCTGGCTCTTCTGTAGTCTCTAAGGCTTTAGCGTAGTAAAGTTCTGCTTCTTCAGTTTTAAATATATTGTAATAAGATTCTGCCAATTGGCCATATACATAGGCATCAGCATCTCCATCGTCCACAATTTCTTTATATTCTTCAGCAGCATCAACAAACTGCAGACGGTTAAAATACTTGTCTGCTTTTTTTGTATTAGCATTTTGTGCCGTTAAGCTAAAACTACTTATGGCTGCAATGGTAAAAAGTGTAATTATTTTTTTCATGATGTTTAGCTTAGGTGTTTAGAAGTATCTTGGTGAACGTGAAACTTTTCTTGGGAAATTCAAATCAAATAACAACAAGAATTCGTGTGATGCAGGAGCATATCTCTTAATATCTGATGATACGTGATCATATGCATATCCAACTCTAATATCTGGAGTAATAGCAAAATTAACTAAACCAGAAAAGGAATCGTCTAATCTGTAAGATGCTCCAATTTCAAATTTCTCAAAGAACAATGCGTTTAAGTTGACATCAAAAGAGGTCGGTGCTCCAAACGCTGATTTCACTAAAAAGGAAGGTTTTAGCTTTGTGTTTGTAAATTCAAATACATAACCACCAGTAATAAAATAATGTGCTTCCTCAGATCCTAATTTGTTTCCTTCGGCATCCAGATGGACCGAATTCAAAATATTAGGAACAGATGCTGCGAAATAATAGTTGTCTGTATAATAGAAAAATCCAGCACCTATATTTGGAGTAGTCGTGTTGATGTTTTGAAAAAACGCGTCTCCAGTATCAATTAAATCAATACCAGCAAGACCAATATCGTGGAAGGTTGCTCCTGCTTTTAAACCAAAGGCAATGCGATGCTCTCCGCCCAATTGTAGGGTATAAGAAAAATCTAC
The DNA here is from genome assembly GCF_000688335.1 of Sediminibacter sp. Hel_I_10. Classification (NCBI taxonomy): domain Bacteria; kingdom Pseudomonadati; phylum Bacteroidota; class Flavobacteriia; order Flavobacteriales; family Flavobacteriaceae; genus Sediminibacter; species Sediminibacter sp. Hel_I_10. The sequence continues at coordinate 2,208,894 of NZ_JHZX01000001.1, read as the reverse complement.
GTATGCATTTGTTTCTTTTATTGGCCCAACTTCATCTGAAATAATGGAAGCTCCAAGACCTACCTTTTCACCAATTGGTGAATGACCAAAAAATGTGGCTGTCTTTGGTGCACCGTCTATTCCAGCCCATTGCGAACGGTATAATAGTCCGAAAGATAAGTTTTCCTTAGACCCTGCGTAGGCAGGATTGATCACGTTCATATTATACATGTACTGTGTATACTGAGGATCTTGTTGACCATACACTTGTGTTGCTGCTAGCAATACAATAATGATATAAAGTTTTTTCATCTGTTAATTGTTTGTTTTTAGTTTTTGGTAATTGCCTGTTCTTTCTAAATCAGAAAGCTATCGTTAGTATTTAATGGATTTTTAGTTTGGACGTTGGATATAAACCCAACCTGTTTGTCTTTCTCCGTTATCAAATAAAATGGAGTAAAAGTAAGTACCAACAGGAAGTTCTTCGCCATCATCGGTTTGACCTACCCATTCATCGATATAGTTATTTTTTGAGTATACTGATGTACCGTAGCGATTGAAAATTTCTAGTGTCTTCACGTTAAAGCTACTTAAGTCAAACTCATCATTACTCATATCGCCATTAGGAGAAATACCTTGAGGGATGACGCAGCTTGCAAGTTCTATAACTTCTTGTCCTACAGGTTCAGCAGCGCACATTGGTCCATTATTGAAGGTTACTTCAATTTCATATAGACCACCATCTAACACGGCAATGGTCAAGTTGTTTTCTCCCTCTATAACACCACCGTCCGCATACCAAACGATAGAAACATCTTCCGCAGAATAATTATTAGGAATCGCAGTAATTAAAAGTGGAACCGTTGTATCAGGACAAATCTCGTAATCCATATCTTCACTAAAGCTAGTGCTTGGTAGCGGTAAAACCACAAGATCAAAAGGCGTAGTTGAGTAACAGTCAAAAGACAAGTTGCTTTCTACTCTTGTATAAATAGTTTGTGATCCACTATTATAAAGTAACGTTGTATCAATGGCGTTTGTTCCTGCTATGGCATCATCCTCGGTTTCGTAATAGGTTACCGTGAATTCTGACGCACTTTGACCGTTTAAAATATTACCATCGTGAGCGGCTAAATCAAAGTCTGCCGTTCCTGTACCATCATCACAAGCCTCAATCGGCACGCTAGTTACCGTAGGCGTTGGCCCAGATATAACAAGCTCAAACGTGGAGGTTGCAAAACATGCGCTGAGATTAGCATCTTCAACCCGTACAAAAATTGTTTGCGGGTTAGAGATATTCGTATAAGGCGATACTAGCGGATCTTGATTAAGTTGAGCATTTTGCAATGAGGTATGATAAGAGACATTGAAATCTGCTGGGTCTTGACCACCTAATATGGCTGCTGTTTGTGCATCCAGATCAAAATCTTCAAAATTATCTGCAGAAGCATCATCACAGGTGATGATATCTTCCACCGTATTGGCAACGGGCTCAGCTCCCAGATTAACAATAACCTCTATGGACTGAGAAAAACCTTCACAAACGTCTCCACTAACTTGTACAAAATATTCTCCAGATTCTGTTACCGTCAAAGTTTCACTGGTAGCGCCATCTATGGGAATTCCATTTTGAGAATACCACTGGTAGGAGTCTGCATAAGGAGAACTCGCCTCTAGCTCAACAGAGTCCACCCCACAAAATTCTATAGGACTACTAAACCCAGGATTTTCAGGATCCTCTTCAACAATGCCGCCTTGAAACAAGACTTCTGCATCACATACTATTTCGCAATTGGTTCCATTATCAGGCCCCGTGGTTTGTTCAAAAGTAAAGAACCCTTCATCTTGAGAAAAATTAGTAATTAAAATCAAAAACACATCTCCTTCCTGAACATTATTTAAGGTAATTGTTTCGACACTAACGGCAGAAAAACTACAATCTGCTACAGTTTCTGGTAGCAACTCGTAACATGCACTTTGTTGATCGTTAAATGGTCCCCAAACAATGAAATCTATGTCATTACCTAAACCATCTAACCCAGTTTGAGCTAAAGTGAAGGTATAATCTCCGGGTAAGTCAAAATAAATAGCATTCCAAGTTGGATCTGGTTGAGAGCCTAAGCAACCATAATCTAGGTATGGAGGAGCTTCTAGATCACCAGTAACACTAGGATATTCTAAATCTAAAGCACAGATTGGCAAGGCATCTAAACAGAATGTTGGAGGACCTAATGTATTAATACATAAATCGAAATTAGAAGTAACAGAATCATTCCCTCCTGAAAAGACTCTGATATAATAGGTATTACCAATGGTTAATGTTGGCGTTACACTTGTAACATCATCAGAACAATAGAGTTGCGTTAAGTTGTCACATGCACCCTCATACACGGCGTGATCAATATTAAATGAACCACCAGTTATATTATTTATGGAAATGATTTGTTGTTCACCCAAGGCTGTAAATTCGAACCACACATCGTCATTTGGATTCCCCGTACAAGATCCATTTGGAACGCCAGAGTCTGTTGCTTCAATCAAAGTCCCTGGGGTTGTTAAGCTACAGGATTCATCCTCATTTACAGAGGCAATAGTGGCATTACATGGGTTGTCGTTTTCTGGCGGGCAGGCCAGCAATTGTATGGCGCTACTATTAATAACACAATTGACGTCTTGATCATTGCTCACTGATATGACAACATCTGTTAAAAATGGAAAAGGACCAACTTGATAAATTCCTGTACTCGTCACTGGAACCGTTGTGGCATCGATATTGTTTGAGATGGTCAGTGAAGTAGCATCTCCCAAAGATGTAATATTAACATCAATTAAAAATTGATCACCATTATCACAATCATCAACCACTTGATAAGTAGCTGCAGGATTAATACACGTCGCACATGATACTGTGTAATTAATTCCATCTGCGAATGTTGCACTAGACTCACAGCTCACCGAACCATCGGAGGTGATTTGAAAAAATATAGTATCACCGGTAGATTGGAACGTTAAACCTGAAAGATCTCCATCATTACCTTCACCATTGTAAAGTTCGGTTACTCCATCAGAATCATAAACAATTAAAAAGTCAAAAGGCGCTCCTTCTATTTCACCAGAATTAAATGTTAAATTAAGCGGAGTTCCATCTGAACTTACATAAGAAAACAAGTTCGGATCATTATTTAAATAGCAATAAGAAACACTTAAAGGACCTTCATTGCAATCTACTAAGTTCTCTAAGCAAATTTCTTGGGTTAATCCACCCGCTACAATTGTACAATTGGCATCATCATCGTTTACCACAGTAATTTCTACAACAGTATTATTAGCAAATGGTCCAAAAGTGAAGACACCAGGGATACTTGTAGTTTCTGGAGTACTACCTTGATCATCAGTTATAGTAACAGAAGTTGCAGAACCAAGATCTGTTAAATCAACATCCACAAAAAACTGAGGACCATTTAAACAGTCTCCATCAACTGTACTCGTTACTTCTGGGTTAACACAGGTTGCACAGCTCACCGTAAAGTCCCAAGGAGATGTACAACACGTACTCCCAGAATCACAGCTCACAGAGCCATCTGCATCAATCTCCATAAAGATGCTATCCCCTATAGAATCAAACTGAAGGCCAGTAAGATCTCCCCCATTGTTTCCAGAGTAAATTACAGCACCAGTGTTATCAGTACCCTCATATAATATAATGTCGTCACAGCAGCTCTCAATACCTCCCGCGTTGAAAGTGATTCTCAAAGGACTTCCATCTGTAGATTGAAATAGCCATGTGGTATCATCGTTGTTAGTATAACAGTAATTGATATTTACTGGACCGACCGCACAATCCACCTGATTGAGGACACATTGGTCTTGTGTAAGGTTTGCACTGGTCAACACACAGTTAGCATCATCATCATTTGTAGTGGTGATAACAACATCGGTTCCATTTGCGAAAGGTCCAAAAGAAAATACTCCCGTAGCATCTGTAGTTTGAGGCGTGCTCCCTTGATTGTCTGTTAATGTAATTGAAGTCGCAGATCCAAGATCGGTGAGATCAACATCCACAAAAAACTGTGGGCCATTTAGACAATCTTGTCTTACCGTATTTTCAACAACTGGATTCACGCAAGTTGCGCAGCTCACCGTAAAGTCCCAAGGAGATGTACAACACGCACTCCCAGAATCGCAGCTCACAGATCCATCTGCATCAATCTCCATAAAAATGCTATCACCTATAGAATCAAACTGAAGGCCAGTAAGATCACCACCATTGTTTCCAGAATAAATTACAGTACCAGTGTTATCGGTACCTTCATATAATATAATATCGTCACAGCAGCTCTCTATACCACCTGCGTTAAAGGTTATCCTTAGCGGACTGCCATCAGTAGATTGAAATAGCCAAGTGGTATCATCGTTATTAGTGTAACAGTAATTAATGTTTACTGGGCCAACCGCACAATCCACTTGGTTGAGAACACATTGGTCTTGAGTAAGATTTCCACTAGTCAATACACAGTTAGCATCATCATCATTTGTAGTGGTAATGACAACGTCAGTTCCATTTGCAAAAGGTCCAAAAGAAAATAATCCTGTAGCATCTGTTGTTTGAGGCGTACTGCCTTGATTGTCTGTTAATGTAATTGAAGTAGCAGAACCAAGATCGGTGAGATCAACATCCACAAAAAATTGAGGACCGTTTTCACAGTCTTGCCTCACCGTGTTTGCTACAACTGGATTCACACAGGTTGCACAGCTCACCGTAAAATCCCAAGGAGATGTACAACAAGCACTCCCAGAACTACAGCTTATAGAACCATCTGCATCAATTTCCATATAGATGCTATCACCTGTAGAGTCGAATTGAAGCCCTGCAAGATTGCCACCATTATTTCCAGAATAGATGACAGCACCAGTGTTATCGGTACCTTCATATAATATAATGTCATCACAGCAGCTTTCTATACCACCCGCGTTGAAAGTAATCCTCAATGGGCTGCCATCAGTAGATTGAAACACCCATGTTGTATCATCGTTATTAGTATAGCAGTAATTAATATTTTCAGGACCAACCGCGCAATCAATAGAAGTGATTTGCGCTCCAGCAAGAGTCACAAAAAACAGATTAACAAACACAAGAATCAATGTAATTTTTTTCATACTAGCATTTTTTTGTTGAGTTATCATATTGGCTATTAATATTTTATGCTAGTTCTTAGGGGCAGAAGAGAGATAGCTATAAAATCAATATTGATATTGTGAACTCGAATAAGTAACCGAAGATAAAAAAAATGCTAATTAACGTACTGTTAACACCGCTATAATAGATAAAGAGCAATTATAATCGTTAAAAGTTAAGTGCTAAGACGTAAGCATATTTTTTACTGACAAAGTGATAAAAACAGGAAAATGATCACTAAATCCACCCATATATTTTTGGCCTGCAAAAGTTCGTGAGGGTTGCCCTTTAAATCTGCCTTTATCCTGCTTTAGAAAAATGGCATCAAAGACTTCGGCTCCTTCAAACTTTAGTTCTCCATCATTAGCGCTTAGAAAATTAGGGGTAAAAAGAATCTGATCGAAAAGATTCCATGTAAAATTATGATTGAGGCTCCCTTTAGTATAGGAGCGCATTGTAGCCATGGGATTGTACAAATTGGCGTTTTTCGTTAAATATTGGATACTCTCATCACTTGGATTGTCATTAAAATCGCCCATAATGATAATTTTAGCATCAAGTTCATTCTGCTTGATCTTATGGATTGCCGTGATAATATTCTCAGCAGCGATGCGTCTTTTGGGGTTAGAAAGAGGAAGGCCTTCTCTTCTAGAAGGCCAATGATTCACAAAAACGTGAATATCTAAATTATGGAGCTTCCCCGAAACCATGAGAATATCTCTGGTATAATCTTGATTTCCATTATCCTTTAGAAAACTAAACGTCAAGGTTTTGGTCGTTTCAACTTTAAAATATAGGGGGTTATAGAGCAAAGCCACGTCAATACCACGCTCGTCTTTAGAATCAAAATGAACAAACTTATAATGATGGTTTCTCAGGCCTCTACTTTGAGTTAAGTCATGCAAGACACGTTTATTTTCAACTTCCGCAAGACCTATCAGTACTGGAGGCTCGTCTTCAGGAGTGTTTCCAATCTTAGAAATAACATGACCCAAATTTTCAATTTTTTTCTCATAACGCTTCTTGGTCCATCGCTTTTCAGAATTAGGTAAAAAATCATTATCACCGCCAATAGATCTATCATCACGAAAATCAAAAAGATTTTCTAAATTATAAAATGCAATATTTTGAACCATTCACCTCTTTTCAGTACTTTCAATATTACAAATTAAGTTTATAAAACCTCGACCTAAAACGACCAATTACTTAACTTTGTAAATTATAAGGACCTATGATAGAAAAAAAAGATATTGAACTGGAGAAGGCCGTCCTCATTGGCGTAGTAACCAGAGATCAAAATGAAGAGCGCTCCAAGGAATATTTGGACGAACTTGAGTTTTTAACATATACCGCAGGTGGTGAAGTCTTAAAACGCTACACACAAAAAATGGATATGCCCAATCCAAAAACCTTTATTGGTTCTGGGAAGATGAAAGAGGTGCAACAATTTATCGAAGATAATGATGTTGGCACTGCCATTTTTGACGATGAACTCTCTGCCGCTCAAGAAAGAAACATTAGTAAAATACTAAACTGCAAGGTACTGGATAGAACAAATCTTATCCTAGATATCTTTGCACAACGCGCCACAACAAGTTATGCCAGAACTCAGGTAGAACTTGCACAGTGTGAATATTTACTGCCAAGACTTAAGGGCATGTGGACGCACCTTGAACGCCAAAAAGGTGGGATTGGAATGCGTGGCCCTGGTGAAACTGAAATTGAAACAGACCGTAGAATTGTTAGGGATAAAATTGCCTTATTAAAGGACAAGATCAAAACTATCGATAAACAAATGTCTGTACAACGCGGCAACAGAGGCAAGATGGTGAGAGTCGCTTTGGTTGGTTATACCAATGTTGGCAAATCCACATTGATGAACGTCATTAGTAAAAGTGATGTGTTTGCCGAAGATAAACTCTTCGCCACCTTGGATACCACGGTAAGAAAAGTAGTGATACAAAACCTGCCTTTCCTAATGACCGATACTGTAGGGTTTATTAGAAAGTTACCCACCCAGCTCGTAGAATCATTTAAAAGTACGCTTGATGAAGTTAGAGAAGCAGACCTTTTACTGCATGTGGTTGATATTTCACATCCCAATTTTGAGGAGCACATTGCTTCTGTAAACAAAATCTTGGGTGAGATCGATAGCTCAGATAAACCCACTATTATGGTATTTAATAAAATAGATGCCTATAAAGCTGAAACAATAGACGACGATGATTTGATGACCGAAAAAACATCGCTTCATTATACCTTAGAGGATTGGAAGCGCAGTTGGATGAATCGTATTGGAAACAATGCGCTATTTATTTCGGCGTTGAATAAAAAGAATCTAGACACCTTTAAAAAACGGGTCTATGATGAAGTAAGGGAAATTCATGTTACGAGATTTCCTTATAACAATTTTCTTTATCCAGATTATTCTGATGAAGAGGAATAAAAAAAGGCACCTCAATTGAGGTGCCTTTTTTTTTATGATGTATGAATAAAGTTTAAAACTTATAACTCAAACCTACCGTATAATAGGTTTGTAAGTCATTATCTACATTGTCATAGGTTAAAGGCTCTCCAGCATAATCTGCGGATAATTGAGAAATGGCATAATCAAGCGCCTCTTGATGATTGCTTCTTAAGGCAAAATCAAATCCTACACCTAGATTTTTCCAAAGGGTATAGCTAAAAGAGTTTGTCCAAGTAAAATTAGAGAGGTCACTGCTCTTATAGCTTTGAAACGTAGAGAAATTGGTTTTGAAATTAATCTTCCCTATCTGTCTGGTGTAATCTGCAACAATCTTAGCACCAAGAGAAGACTCGTAAATGGCATCCTTATTAGAGAAAACAAAGTTGTAGTTTAATGGGTGTATCACCACAATTAAATTATTTATTGGTGTCCAGGTGCCTCCAATACCAACATCTAAATATCCGGGATCATTAAAGTTGTCTAAAAGTGTGGTTCTATATTCCATCAATCCAGAAGCCGCTAGATTTTCACTTAACTTTCTTCCGTATAGAGATGAAATATTAAATACATCTGTAGTGGGTTCAAAATTATCATTATCGGTAGGATCATCTTGATCATCCAATTTCACCCAACTCAAATTAGTGTTTAATGAGTTTCTCCAGAAAAACTTATCTTCAATTAAATTGGCGTAGGCATTAACCGTAATTCCAATATTTCCAGAGCTATTATTTGGCACACCTTGCGCATACCAGTTATTGAAATTTGATAAACTTCCACCAACAGTACCAAAGGCACCTACACGCCATCCTGGCATAGCATCAATAATGGCTTGAATAGAATCTGCTTTTTTTTGAGCCACATTAGCTTCGGCCTGTCTTGCTTTCTTTTGAGCTTGCAATTCTTCTTTGGTTTGCGAGAAACCAACAGAGGCCAACACCATTAAAGCTACTGTAAGGAGTAATTTTTTTGACATCGTCTTTTCTTTAGTTTTTAGTTATTAGATTTCTATATACGGTGGTTAAGCAGGTTTGGTTTATTAATGCTGTATAAAACCACTATTTCCGTTTGTACAGAGGAACAGAAGAACATGCCTCGCCGTACATTATTGATTTTGCTATAGGTCTTAATTTTGCAGAAAGCATGATGTAGGCATTAGGAGGCACAGGCTTGTGAGAACACCCTTTAACAATCAACGGCTTATCTTGATAAGGCGTAACATCTAAAGCATTAATGATGTCTTGATAAATTGCGGTTTCAAGCAACTGCAAATCTCCTACACTTACTTTTCTAGCAAAAGCAGAAATCTCCATTGTGATCAACATATAGGCCCAAGCGGGAATTATAGCATCTGCAGTACAAGTTAATGCTACAAATTGATCTTTATGCTGAGACCAATCATAAGCTGCAACTTGCGCTCTAAATTCTTTCTCACGCAACACGAAACCTTCATGCAGCCAATCTTTAATATCAAATTGAACGCGCTCACCTTCAGGATAATAATCCTCTAAATCTACGACCATCAACTTACTTAAAGCAACTCTGTTTACTATCTCTTCTTGCATGTTACAAATTTAATATTTTTTATTGATAGCCTTCCGCCTGCAAAGCAAAAAGCTGTGCGTAGAGCGACTTGTTTTCCATAAGTTCAACATGAGTGCCTATCTCGAGAACTTGCCCTGCTTCTAGAACCAAAATTCGGTTCGCTTGTCTTACTGTAGAAAAACGGTGGGAGATGATAATGCTCGTCTTGTTTTCTGTTAGGGCAATAAATCTTTGGAACACATCACTTTCTGCTTTTGCATCTAAAGCAGAGGTAGGTTCATCAAGAATCATCACCTCGGCATCTTTCATATAAGCTCTAGCTAAAGCTACCTTTTGCCATTGACCGCCAGAAAGATCCTGTCCTTTAGCAAAGCGTTTGCCCAACTGCTGGTCATAGCCTTTTTTTAATTCGGAAATCACCTCATTCGCCAAGCTTAGTTCCGAAGCATTTTCAATTTTTTCCTGATTATGCAACTCTTTGATGTCACCAATGGCGATATTCTCTCGGGCTGTAAATTCATACTTAAAAAAGTCCTGAAAGATGACTCCAAAAAATGCTTGATATTCTGATTTGTTAAAGCGATTGATGTTGACACCATCCAACAAGATCTCTCCAGAAGTGGGCTCGTAAAATCGCAACAACAATTTAGTAAGTGTGGTCTTGCCCGCACCGTTTTGCCCAACAAAGGCTAATTTTTCTCCTGCTTCTATCTTAAAAGTGATCCCTTTTAAGATTTCAATATCTGATCCTGGATAGGCAAAATGCACATTCTTAAACTCAAAACCTGTCTTAATTTTTACGGGCAACGGTTGATCTTCGGAATGTTTAGGCACTACCGAAATATCAATGAATTCAAAATAATCCTTAAGATAAAGTGCGCTCTCCGTGATTCTGGTAAATTTTGAGAAAAACTCTTGGAGATTTTTAGTCAATCTATTGAACGCTCCCGAAAGAAAGGTAAGCTCACCCAAAGTAATAAAGCCTGTAACAACCCGATAAATGATAAACACATAGGCACCATAATAGCTTAACGTCCCTAACACATTAAACAGAAAGCCCAATGCCGACCGTTTTACCGCCAATTTTTTATTGAGTTCAAAATACTCTTGAGACAACCGCTCAAAACGGCCTACAATAAAGTCGGTCAAACCAAAAAGTTTAATCTCTTTAGCTGTTTCATTATTGGCACCAATGTACCTAAGATAATCCAACTCACGTCGCTCTGCCGTCCAGCCTCTAGCCAAAGAATATTGTTGCTGACTAAACCAAATTTCATTAATAAAAGAAGGTATAATACTCAACACCAATAAAATAATAAGGTAGGGCTCAAAATAGATAAGTCCCGCAATAAGTGTCCCTATTGAAATTAGGCTTTGAAGTTCTCCCAAGGCGTTTGACATCAACCCTACTCTCCCGGTCGTTTGGGTTCTGGCGCGCTCAAGCTTATCATAAAACTCTGAATCTTCTAGCAAGCTCATATCGATCTTGCTGGTTTTTTTCATAATTCGCACAGAAGAATCAATAGAATAAGCATCTCCCAATAATCCATCGGTTAAAGAAATAGCTCTACTTACGAGATCTGAAAGAATAATCAATCCAAACTCAATACCAACATACCACCATAGCGTGGTGAGGTCTACAGATTCCGATTTGGTTTGAAGGACGATCTCATCTATGATAATTTTACCAATCCATAAAATCACAACGGGCAAAACGGCACCAATAAATCGGCAAAGTGCAGATGCCAAAAACAGACGCTTATTGGTGTTCCAAATTTCTTTAAAGAAACGAGGAATAAACACCAATGCACTAAATGACCCCTTGATATTGACCTTTTTTTGGTCTTGCAGGGATTTTGGGCCTTGTCTAGCCATTCAATTTATGATATGAAAATTGGGTAAGAGAAAGAAATTACAACATGCCCAATTCTAACTTCGCTTCTTCGCTCATTAGGTCTTGGCTCCATGGTGGATCAAAGGTGATTTCTACTTCGGCAGAATTGACATCGTTAAGGGATTTCACCTTTTCCTCAACTTCTAAAGGCAAAGTCTCTGCAACTGGGCAGTTTGGAGTGGTCAACGTCATTAAGATTTTGACATCATAATCCTCATTGACAAAAACGTCATAAATAAGCCCTAATTCATAAATATCTACCGGAATTTCTGGATCGAAAATGGTTTTTAAAATTCTTACAATTTTTTCTCCAAGGGCGTTGGTGTCTATTTTAGTCTCACTCATAATCTCTGCATTTATTAGTTTAAAGTACTTCTGTTTGTTTAAGTCGAGATGATGCGTCATCTGATGATGATTGTACAACTTCTGACTTGACAGCTACTTTTAGTTTAATTGTGTTTTGTAAGCAATGGCATACATCTTTAATTGCTTGATCATGCTTACCAAACCATTTGCTCTAGTTGGAGACAAATGTTCTTTAAGTCCAATTTTATCAATAAAATCGGTATTCGCCTCTATAATGGCATTAGGGTTTTGATTAGAAAACGCTCTTATTAAAATAGCAATGATGCCTTTTGTGATAATGGCGTCACTATCTGCTGTAAATTCTACTTTATCGTCATTCATTGCGGCATGAACCCAAACTCTACTTTGGCAGCCTTTGATGATATGGTCTTCAGTTTTATATTTTTCGTCAATTAAAGGCAAGGATTTACCGAGATCTATCATATATTGATAGCGTTCTTCCCAGTCTTCAAACATGGCGAATTCTTCAATGATTTCTTCTTGTATTTCTGAAATGCTCATCGTTTAAATGTTTTGGTCTTCACTATACTATTTCCGAAGTTGCAAAGATACAATATCTCTATTACTCGACCATTGCTTCTTTGATGGACAACAGTTTATTTACCAAATCTTTTATGGCCTGTGGCGGATTTCCGTGATCAAAAGAAGTGGTTTTGTAAGTTTCTCCATTAGTTTCAATTTGAAGGCTTGCAATTGCTGCACCGTCATATTGAAAGGCTTTTGATGGCGCTTCTAAATCGGCCAGAGCTTTAACATTGATGTTTTGCATTAAAAGATCTAACGCTTCCTTATCTTCTTTTGACAAGGTGTTGGTCACAACTGCCTTTGCGTAGCGGTCATTCGTAAAGTGTAATTGATCTCCTTCAACCCAAATTTTTTCGTAAAAACCACGCGTATTTGCTTCGTAGGTAAGTGTGCTGTTTTGTTGTTTTTTAGTAGTTTTTTGAGACATGAGCAGCGTTTGTTTATCCTTTTTCAAAAGAAGTTGCTTGTCTTTAATCTCATAAGTGTTTGTTTGAGAAAGGACGTTAAGCATTTTAGATTCTAATGCATTCTTTTTATCCTCACACATCATCTTGGTAGACGCTAATGGACCAAAAGTAAGGGTATTGCCAGAGACTTCATAAGACCCAAAAAAGCTATTGCAACCGGAGTGACCAGACACTTTTTTAGTTTCAGAATCAAATTCAAGTGTTAAGCCCTCAGCCACATCATTGGTTTCTAAGGACGTCACAGCGTATGCTCCAGAGAGCATTTGATGCGCGTCTTTCATAGAGGTTTCTGCGGAATTTGAAGCTCCATCTGAAGCTCCACACGATTTTAATAAAATGGCAAATATAAATACTGTGAAATGTTTCATGACGTTCTCGTTTTTTGAGTTGTACTAAAGGTAAAACAAAAAGAAAGCCAAAGTTTAAGACAGCATCATTTTTGCTTTCTTTACACCAGAAACTAGCGCATCGATTTCTTCCATAGTATTGTAAAACGCGAAAGAAGCCCTTACCGTTCCAGGAATTTTAAAGAAATCCATAATGGGTTGTGCACAATGATGTCCCGTACGAACAGCGATGCCCATTTTATCTAAAATAGTACCAATATCATAAGGGTGTATGCCTTCGATATTAAAAGAAACAACAGATGTTTTTGCTTCTAAATCTTTAGGCCCATAAATTTTAAGCCCTTCTATTTGAGATAATGCTTTGGTAGCGTATTCAAGCAAACTGTGCTCATATGTAGCAATAGCATCAAAACCAACGATATTCATATAATCTAAGGCTGCACCAAAAGCGATTCCGCCACAAATGTTTGGCGTTCCTGCTTCAAATTTATGAGGTAAACCTGCATAGGTCGTTTTCTCAAAAGACACCTGATCTATCATTTCGCCACCTCCTTGATACGGCGGCAACTTGGTTAACCATGCTTCTTTTCCATACAGCATGCCAACACCCGTAGGACCGCAAATTTTATGAGCAGAAGTTACGTAAAAATCAACATCTAATGCCTGTAGGTCTGGTTTAAGATGCGGACAGGATTGTGCACCATCTACTAAAACCGCGGCTCCAACAGCATGTGCTTTCTCAATCATCAGTTTTATAGGGTTGATGGTGCCTAGAGCATTCGAAATATGGTTGACAAATACGAGTTTCGTTTTTTCTGAAAGTAGTTGATCGTAGTCCTCTAAAAGTAGCTGGCCATTAACATCCATAGGCACGACTCTTAAAGTAGCACCTGTGCGCTCGCACAGCATTTGCCAAGGCACGATGTTGCTATGGTGTTCTAATGCAGATACTATAATCTCATCGCCTTTTTTTAATAAGGATGCAAAGCCACTTGCTACTAAATTAATACCATGAGTGGTGCCAGAAGTTAAAATAACCTCGTAACTCTTTTCAATATTAAAATGATTTTGGATTTTGATTCGGGCCTGCTCATACAAATCAGTCGCTTCTTGACTTAAGGTATGAACGCCTCTATGGATATTAGCATTGTAATTAGAATAATAGTCTACAATCACATCAATCACCTGCTTCGGTGTTTGCGACGTTGCGGCATTATCTAAATATACCAAGGGTTTCCCATTGACCTCGCGTTGCAGAATAGGAAAGTCTTGTCTTATATTTTCAACGTTAAAATCGATAGGTTTTACAGTGTCGTTCATCATAATACAAAGTTAAACGATGTACTCTTAAAATAACAATTAAAAATTAAATTATAAAAACTTTATAATTTAATTGTATGCATTTATATAAAATGTATATTTGCTCAATGTATAGCAAAGAACTCACAAAAGGCACATTACAACCCATAATTTTGAAACTTATAAGTACAAGGAGCAAAATGTATGGCTATGAGATTACCCAAGAGGTAAAAAGACTAACCTCAGGAAAAATAGATATTTCTGAAGGCGCACTGTATCCTATTTTGCACAAGCTTGAAGCCAAAGGCGTTTTAGAGACTGAAAAAGTTTACATCGGCAAGCGCGTGCGCAAATATTATAGCGTCACTAAAAATGGTATGGAAACTGTAAATGAGGTCACGAATGAGATACATGATTTTATTGAAACGTTATCTATTGTCTTTAACCCTAAACCTTCATCGTTATGAAATTACTGGATGATCATATTTCATTTATAGAAAAGAGTCTAGAACTTTATGGTGTAAAGTCTAAAGAACTAAGAGAAGATTTGGTAGACCATATCTGTACCTATATTGAAAATCAAGATTCTGAAGATTTTAATGCACTATACCAGCAAGCACTGCAAAAATTTGGAGGATATGCTAATTTCAAAAACCTCCAACTCGAAACTAATTATCAACTATTTGCCAAACAACTTATCGCTATTAATAAGTTGAAATTTTTTGCAGGCTTCATGGTTATTTTGCTTTTGGTAACGAGTCTAGTATTTCAAATCATGCAATGGCCTTATGCCAATGCTTGGTTGCTTGGCGCTATAGCACTTTCGGTTTTAGTGATCTTGCCTGTTCATTTTTATTCTCGATACAAAAAATCTATTATCAAATTTTCTTAAATATAACTTCACATGAAAAAATCATTTTACATGCTAGGCTTTGTAACGTTCTTCATTCTTGGAATAGGTGCTATGTTTGAATTTTTAACCTGGCCATACAGAGGTATCATTGTTTTTATTGGATTTCTATTTTTAAACTTTGCTTTTATTCCAACGTACTTCTATCAAAAATATAAGCAATGTCAACCCTAAAAATATATTACTCCGTACTACTTATTATTTGTGCTCTTAGCCTTAATGCTCAAACTGGCTTGAAGGCTAAAATAGATACCATTTTGAAAGCTTATGACACAAAAGATGATCCTAGTCTAGTAATTAGAGTTATAAAAGATAGTGATATCTTCTATTCAAAAGGTTTCGGAATTGCCAATTTAGATTACAATATAAAAAATACCGATTCTACCGTTTTTGGTATCGCCTCAATTAGTAAGCAATTTACCGCTGCTGCTGTTTGGTCCTTAATTAGAGCATCTAAATTAAGTTTAGAGGATAACCTTACTTCGTTTTTTCCAGATTTTCCTAATTACGCAAAATCAATAAAAATAAAACATCTTTTAAATCACTCCAGCGGAATTAGAAATTATCATACTACGATGTATTTATCGGGTTTTGATTATGATAAAGATTATTATGATAATGCCTATGTTCTAGATTTGGCTCAAAGACAGAAACATGGTAATCATATTCCTGGCGAAAAAATTATCTATTCGAATACAAATTATAATCTATTGGCTTTAATTGTAGAACAGATCTCAGGTCAAAATTTAGATGAGTATCTAAAAGCTCAAATTCTAATACCGTTAGGCATGACAGATACATTTGTAAGAATTGCTCACGGTAAACCAATAAAAAATAGAGCTGTAGGTTACCAAAAGCAAAAAGATGGCTATGTTTTTAACACATCTAACCAATTAAGTTACGGTGCAGGAAGTATGGGTAGTAACCTTAAAGATATGACGCTATGGGCGAAAATGCTTAATGAAGAAACTCCCGAATTTAGAGCGCTGGCTAAATTTCTTAAAACGACTGAAGTATTGCTTAATGGTGAAAAAGCAAGTTATGCAAGAGGTTTAATGGTTGACGATTACAAAGGTTTTGAAACCTTAAGTCATAGTGGTTTTAGTTTTGGAGGTCAAACGCAACTCATAACTGTTCCAGAGGAACATATTGGTATTATTATACTCACCAATTTACAATCTATAAACCCGACCCCTATTTCTTATGAGATTTTAAATTTATTTTTACAAGAAAAGGAAAAGAAAGTAGATACATGCGTTAGTTTTAAATCACAACAATTGAATCAATTTACGGGAGATTACAAAGAAATCAATAGCGATATGGCGATGCAAATTTCTATCGAAAATGATACATTAAAAACATTAGGCACTTTTGGGGAGACCAAGATACCACTTGTACAAAAAGGCTTTAATACGTTTGCAAGGCTTAATGCTCAAAATGTAAAATATGATTTTAATAGCACGTCAGAGTACGATATGATCATCTCATTTGGAGGTACGCCTTTTTATTTTAAGCGCGCGCAACTTATAAAAGAAAACCCTAGTAATTTAAAAGACTTTACTGGAAACTATTATTCTGAAGAGCTACAAACAACGTATCATTTTTTTGTTGAAGACAATACACTAAAGCTATCCTATACAAATCACGATAATATCACCCTATACCCCGTACAATTGAATCAATTTGGAAATAGAGATAGAACACTCTTTCATTTCACTACATCTAATAATAACGTAACAGGGATGTTATTGTCTTGCGACGGACAAGTGAGTGACATTGAATTTACTAAAGATCAAACCCAATTTTAACCCCTAACTTACCCGCAATAATTTTAGTAATGCGCTGTTTGATCTCTGGTATTTTAACCGAATCTAAAACGTTATTACTGAAGGCAAACATTAAAAGTGCTTTCGCTTCTTTTTCTGGAATACCGCGTGAACGCATATAAAACATAGCGCTTTCATCTAATTGACCAATGGTACAACCGTGAGAGCATTTGACATCATCTGCAAAAATCTCTAATTGTGGTTTTGTATTTATAGAGGCTTTATCGCTTAAGAGAATATTATTGTTAGACTGAAATGCATTGGTTTTTTGCGCTTCCTTATTAACAACCACCTTCCCATTAAAAACACCTGTAGATTTATCTCCAAAGATGCCTTTATAATCTTGATGACTCTCACAGTTAGGCTCTATATGATGCACTAAAGTATTATGATCTACATGCTGCTTATCGCCAATAATCGTCACACCTTTTAGGGTAGAATCGATGCGCTCGCCTTCCTGATAAAAATTTAGGTTATTTCTCGTCAATTTACCTCCAAAAGAAAAGGTATGTACAGAGGCATGGCTTTCGTCTTTCTGCTTGATAAACGTATTATCAATAAGCGATGCACTTTGCTTATCATTTTGAATTTTATAATAGTCAACAATAGCGCGCTTATTAGCAAAAATCTCTGTCACACTATTTGTCAATACTGGATGCTCTGTCAAGCTTTGGTGACGCTCAATAATTTGAACATGAGAATTTTCTTCAACCACAATTAAATTACGTGGTTGCAACATTAATGCGGCCTCATTTCCTGTTGAAAAATGTACAATTTGAATAGGCTTCTCCACCATTTTATTCTTAGGAACATGGATGTAGGCACCTTCACAAGAAAAGGCAGTATTCAATGAAGACAGACTGTCTTTAGTTGTCGCCTTGTCAAAATAGTTCTCTATAACAGGACGAAATTTTGGTTTAGATAGCGCAGAAGACATCAAGCAAATATCAACCCCTTCATGAGTGGTCTCTGATAAATGAGACGAATACTTACCATCTATAAAAACAATTTTATAGCTATCAATATCATGAATCAAATATTTCTTGATATCTCTATATTCGATAGCATTTTCTTGCTTAGGAAAGACGCTGTAATCGTGCTTTAAAATACTGCTTAAAGATGTGTATTTCCAAGCCTCATCTCTCTTTGATGGAAATCCTTGATCTTCAAACGTTTTTATGGCAGCACTACGAACATCATGAACTGGTGCATCAACATCCACCAAATTCTCAAATGCCATAAATGACGATACTAATTTATCTTTTAATTCCATTGTTTCAATCTTCAATTTGCAGTCACAGCGTTCATTACTTATGATCACTGATTTTTATTCTTAATCGGTAACACCCATCACAAGAGATCATCACGATCTATGATAGCATAATGTTTAGTATTAATTAAGCACCGACTTCTTCCTTAACCCAGTCATAACCTCTCTCCTCTAGCTCATGTGCCAGCTCTTTGGTTCCAGATTTAACGATGCGTCCTTCATGCAACACGTGCACAAAATCAGGAACGATATAATCTAATAAACGTTGGTAATGAGTAATCACGATCACCGCGTTATCTTTACTTTTTAATTTGTTTACACCGTTGGCAACAATACGAAGGGCATCAATATCAAGACCAGAATCCGTCTCATCCAAAATAGCCAATTTAGGCTCTAGCATTGCCATTTGAAAAATCTCGTTACGCTTTTTCTCTCCACCTGAAAACCCTTGGTTAAGAGATCTAGACAGAAATTTTCTATCGATTTCTAACATTTCAGACTTCTCACGAATCATCTTAAGCATATCCTTAGCAGGCATATCTTCTAAGCCCTTAGCTTTTCTTGTTTCGTTAATCGCGGTCTTTATAAAGTTAGTAACACTAACACCAGGAATTTCTACCGGATATTGAAACGATAGAAAAACACCTTTGTGCGCTCGTTCTTCCGCAGAAAGCTCATCGATATCTACACCATCGAGTAAAATTTGGCCTTTATCCACGTCATATTCCTCTTTACCTGCAATTACCGAAGCCAAAGTACTTTTACCAGAGCCGTTAGGTCCCATAATAGCGTGAACTTCACCTGCTTTTACTTCAAGGTTAATACCTCTTAAAATTTCTTTATCGTCTACACTTGCGTGAAGGTCTTTTATCTGTAACATAAATTTTAATTCAAAATTCGTAATTCTCCATTTTGATTTAATGCAGAATTTGGATTCGTTTTATATTGGATCGCTTAACTTAATAACATCGTTGTCTTCAGGTTTTGGTGGTGATACTTTTAAGATCTCTACAATCTCAAATCTATCTTCCCAACCTTCTTCGTTTTCTTCCTTTTTAAACATTCTACCTCTAACGGTTACTGGAACCATATCTGTAGATTCTTTTTTATAAGCCTTTGCTTGCTCATCTAATTCATGCATTTTATCATTGATAACCACCCCATAAATTGTTGATGGCGTTTGTAACACAGCTGCATCACCATAATAAATAAAATCCCCATGTACTGCAATGAATCCGTCATTGTGCTCGGAAGACCCTTCATCTGCAAGCTTAGAGGCTTCTGCCGAAATACTTTTATCAGACTCTGATTTAGAACCCTCTTTACAGCTCATAACTGCCGTAAATACCAAAAGTAAAACCACTAATTTTCTCATTTTTATCTAAATAAAATTTATCCCACTGAGCCCTCAAGGCTAATTTCCAATAATTTTTGAGCTTCTACGGCAAACTCCATAGGCAACTTATTAAGCACCTCTTTGCTAAAACCGTTTACAATTAATGCAATGGCTTTTTCTGTATCGATCCCACGCTGATTACAGTAAAAAATCTGGTCTTCACCAATTTTACTGGTGGTGGCCTCATGCTCAATTTGAGCCGATTTGTTTTTTACTTCAATGTAAGGAAAAGTATGTGCACCACATTCATTACCCATCAGCAGACTATCACATTGCGAAAAATTACGCGCGTTGTCTGCTCTAGAGCTAATATTTACCAAACCTCTGTAGGAGTTTTGGGACTTCCCTGCAGAAATTCCTTTGGAAATAATAGTCGACTTCGTGTTTTTACCCAAGTGCACCATTTTTGTACCTGTATCTGC
Source organism: Sediminibacter sp. Hel_I_10 (assembly GCF_000688335.1). Taxonomy (NCBI): domain Bacteria; kingdom Pseudomonadati; phylum Bacteroidota; class Flavobacteriia; order Flavobacteriales; family Flavobacteriaceae; genus Sediminibacter; species Sediminibacter sp. Hel_I_10. The sequence goes on along the minus strand of NZ_JHZX01000001.1, from coordinate 2,189,008 downwards.
TTGCTGATAGTTATTAGTTACAGCAATAGAGTAAAACTCACCTACAGAATTATCTCCTTTTAAAATACAACTTGGATATTTCCAAGTTACAGCACTACCTGTTTCTACTTGAGTCCAAGAAATTTTAGCGTTTTTTTCGCAGATACCTCTCTTTGTCACAAAATTGAATACACCACCTTTCCCTTCGGAGTTTCCAGGGTACCAATTTTGAACCGTCGAGTATTTGATCTCAGCATCATCAAGTGCAATCAGTTCTACAACTGCCGCGTGAAGCTGGTTCTCATCACGGCTTGGAGCCGTACATCCTTCTAAATAGCTAACGTAACTGCCTTTATCTGCAATAACCAAGGTTCTTTCAAACTGTCCTGTTCCGGCTTGATTAATTCTAAAATAGGTAGACAGTTCCATCGGGCAACGCACGCCTTTAGGAATGTAGCAAAAGCTACCATCACTAAATACCGCGCTGTTTAGAGAGGCGTAAAAATTATCTGTTTTAGGAACAACGGTTCCTAAGTATTTTTTAACGAGTTCTGGGTGCTCTTTTATAGCTTCGGAAATGGAACAAAAAATAATCCCCTTTTCAGCTAAAGTCTTTTTAAACGTTGTGGTAACCGATACAGAATCAATAACCACATCCATAGCAACGCCAGCAAGCTTTTTCTGCTCGTCTAATGAAATCCCCAGTTTTTTAAAGGTTTCCAACAATTCCGGATCTACCTCATCAATACTCTCGTATTTTGGTTTTTTATTAGGGGCGGAATAATAAGAAATAGCCTGAAAATCTGGCTTCTTGTAATGAACGTTAGCCCATTCTGGCTCCACCATTTTTTGCCAACCACGAAACGCTTCAAGACGCCACTCTGTCATCCATTCTGGCTCCTCTTTTTTCTGGGAGATGGCTCGTACAATATCTTCATTTAAACCTATAGGAAATGTATCAGACTCAATGTCTGTATAAAAACCATACTCATATTCTTTGGTTTTTAATTCTTCCCTTAAATCGTCTTCTGTGTATTTTGACATAATGCTTTAAACTCTTTTTTAAATAATTCCCAAATAGGATAGCTGAATTGGGATATTTACAAGGAAAATGATTCCCCACAACCACATGTTCTGTTGGCATTTGGGTTATTAAACACAAAGCCTGCGCCATTTAAGCCGCCAGAGTATTCTAAGGTTGTTCCAATAAGATAAAGAAAACTCTTTTTATCTACAATGATCTTTACGCCATTGTCTTCAAAAACTTTATCATCTTCTTTCTGGTCCTTGTCAAATTTCAAATCATAAGACAACCCAGAACAACCGCCACTTTTCACGCCAACGCGTACAAAGTCGGTAGTCGTGTTAAAGCCATCGTCGCTCATGAGCTCGACAACCTTCTTTTTAGCCGATTCTGACACCTTTATCATTTGTAATTTTTATTTAATCTAAATTGGTTGCAAATATACGATATAACTGCCTTTTTACCATGGCAACTAACATTATATTAGCAAATGAAGGGATAGGGTGAGGTTATGATCTGCACAAAAGATCATACAGACTTTTATTTAAAAACGGAGATAGCATTGAGAGCGCTTAACAGCGCAATTTTTGAAAAATTTAGAACGAGATGAAATTCTGAAAAAAACATCACAATATCTTGAGATTTCATCTAGAAAAATGATGCATCACTTTAATTCAGCTCAAAGTAAGGCTAATTTCTGTGCGCTTATAACATCTAAACTGAAAGCTGACTTGAAGCGGCACGTCTATTCAAAAGAAATAATTGTCGTAATGCCGTTTTGATTTGTACGTTTTTATACGGCAGTTCTTCAAAGTCTCCATAATCGTCTACCGTCATTTTGGCTTGACAAGAGGAGCACACAAAAACATTTGATGCGCTTCCGTTATAAAAACGTTTTGAAAGAGGCTCAAGGTTATGTCCAAATACAGCACAGGACAAGTGGTTGCTTGTAGTAAGTTTCATAATAAGTAGGTTAATTTGGGACAACTAAAGTAAGGGTTCTTTTCAATGATGACGCTAAAGCGCGTATTTTTTCGATGAAATACATAGTGTTTTTTAACTTCGCGTCTTAAAATTGATGTAAACAGCCATACTCTTACAAAAAACCATCTTATTTTTGCACTATGCTAGAAGACAAAAACCAACAACGTACTGCTTTAGAGAATTTAGGTGAATTTGGATTGATCAATCATTTGACCGAGAATTTTGAAATAAAAAAATCTTCAACAATAAAAGGCATTGGTGATGACGCCGCTGTTTTAGACTTTAAAAACAAACAGGTTGTTGTCACTACAGATTTATTGATTGAGAATGTTCATTTTGATTTAAGCTACGTGCCATTAAAGCATCTAGGTTACAAAGCCGTAATGGTGAACCTTTCTGATGTTTACGCAATGAATGCTGAGGCTACACAAATAACAGTTTCTATTGCCGTTTCTAATCGTTTTCCTTTAGAAGCTCTAGAAGAGTTATACGCGGGCATTGAAACCGCTGCCAAAGTTTACGACGTTGATGTTGTTGGTGGCGATACTACATCATCTACCACAGGTCTTTTGATATCGATTACTGCAATTGGTCAGGCAGAAGCCAAAGACATTGTCTATAGAAAAGGAGCAAAACCCAATGATCTTGTAGTTGTTACTGGTGATATTGGTGCTGCATACATGGGACTCCAAGTATTGGAGCGTGAAAAAGAGGTGTTTAAGGTAAATCCGCAAAATCAACCAGACCTAGAAGCTTACACGTATATCATTGAGCGCCAACTTAAGCCTGAAGCTCGAAAAGACATCATTAAACTACTCACCGATCTAGAAGTGAAGCCAACATCAATGATGGATATTAGTGACGGTCTTTCTTCGGAAATCATCCATATTTGTAAGCAAAGTGAGGTGGGTGTAGAATTGTACGAAAATAAAATTCCGTTAGATCCACAAGTCATTTCAACGTGTGAAGAATTTAATATTGACAGTACAACAATTGCCTTAAACGGCGGTGAAGACTATGAGCTGTTGATGACGATTGATCAAAAGGATTTTGATAAGATTAAGGGCAATCCCAATCTTACGGTTATAGGCTATATTACCGAAAAAGACAGAGGCATGCATTTGATCACAAGAGGAGAACAAGTCATTCCTATTATTGCGAAAGGCTGGAATGCTTTAGGCGACTCTCAAGAATAAGCGTTCCTTACTTTTTTTCTTCTTTTGTACAATGATTTCAGCGTCTTGTTGATTTCTTTGCGCTTACTTGTTAGAGGGATCATTTTTCCCTTGTCACTTGTTGTAAATTGTTTTTTACAATGGATGCATTCGTATTCCTTGACCGTTTTAGTAACGTCAGTTTTTACAATGATCTCATGATTGAAGATTTTACAGAATAGATTTTTCAAATTTCTGGCTTTTTATTTTTTTCTTTATAGAATAGGAAAAAAACCTGACTTACGAAAGTTGATCATGTTAAGTCTATTTTAAATAATGAGACTTAAACATTGCACATCACTTTATTGTGTGACTTTAAAAATCTAACTAATAAAATAATAAACCATCGAACAGACAGTTTCAATTCTCATTAATTGATTTTTGAAGATCCCAAATGTTGACATCAGTAACTCGTGTAACACGAGTTTGCAACATAGAGTTAATGCGTTTTTAAAAAGAAGTTGGTTTAGTTATTATCCTCTATTGAGCCGAAGATAACCAAATCGAGACAAAAATACAAGAGTCTTTATCCTAAAACTGGAGCCTGGGTCATGATGCCGCTATTTAAACGCGTTCTTCGACGCAAATAAATATCTGCCAAAATAGCATTGATTTCTTGATACTTAGGAGTAAGCTCTGTGAGCTCTCCATTGCTGTTGGTTGTTAACTGATGCTTACAGCAGGTACATGTATACTCTTTAACATGTGAAGTCACTTTCTTAGAAGTTTCGTACTTGTGACCGAAGATGTCGCAAAACAACTTGTGCGTAAATGATTTGTTAGTAGAATTTTTCATGGTCTTATGATTTGAACACCACTAACTTAAAAATTAATTATTAACAATACGCTGAATGGTTCTATTTTTCGATAAATTGATTTAATCTGTAAGTCAATTCTTTCCTATTTTCAATATGGCTCATATGTCCGCTCCGGATCTTCACGTAATTTAAAGAAGTCCCTTTAACCTCCTCAATAATAGATGGTGCATCCACAATGGCATCTTCTGTACCAATAATAAGCAACACCTTTCCTTTAAAAGATTTCAAAAAAGATAAGGCACCATGCCTTTTACACATCCCATCTTGAGCAGCAATGTAACCTTGTACTGGCGTTTTAAGAGCTTCTTCTAGCGCTAAACTCATCTCCTCTTCGTAAGCACCTTTGCTTTCCGCAGAAAACAAATTCACAAAAGACATCTGCACAAGAGCCTTGTAATTTGTTTTAGCCATTTTTATAGCTCGTTGTCTTATTTGCTTTCTTTCTTTTGAATCTTCTTGATAGGTCGAATTCATTAAGCAAATTCCCCAAATCGTCAAGGTTTTCATTTTTGCTAAAGCCAACGCAACATAACCACCCATGGAGTGCCCTATAAGCAAGCAGGATGTCACATTCAAAATATTTAAGACTGCATTAACCGCATCGGCCATCATCTCCATGGTATGTACATAACCTAAACATCCGGTTTTTCCATGACCCAGCAAATCTATGGTTACTACTTGATGACCACTAATAAGCTGTGGAAAAATAGCATTCCACATGCTAGAATTCTCTAAAAATCCGTGCAAGAATACCACAGTATCCCCTTCACCATATTTCTCGTAAAAAATGGATATTCCCTTGTAATCTAATCTCATTTAAAGTTTATCTTCGCGCCCTAAAATTAATAAATAAAGCTAGCGCTATAATAAAGCTTTTAGGCGTGTCGTTCACTTGAAAGCCCGACCTATTATAGCTGTTTGTAAAAATGAATAAATTCAAGGACATTCTTCTCATCGCATTTGCGTTATTTTCGCTGTTTTTTGGTGCGGGCAACCTGCTTTTGCCTCCTTTTTTAGGCTATAAAGCTGGAGACGATTGGTTTTTGGTTGCACTAGGGTTTGTAATTACCGCAGTACTCATTCCTATTATTGGGATTATTGCCCATGCGCGCTTACAAGGAACACTTTATGATTTTGGCAAAAAAGTATCCCCCAATTTCAGCTATGTATTTTGCATTCTTATTTATGTCATCGCTGTAGCAATCCCATCTCCAAGAACTGCAGCCGCAACCCACGAAATGGCTATAAGCCCTGCTTTTGGCACAGACCCGCTTTGGACCAGCACGGTTTACTTTTTACTCGTACTAATTTTTGTACTCAATCGCGCCACCATTGTAAATCTTATCGGTAAATTCTTGACGCCCGTTATTGTTGCCATGCTTTTACTTGTTATTGGAATTGGGTTATTTTCTTCGGAAATGTTAACGGCAACCCCACAATTTGAGACGCCTTTAGCAAGCGGTATTCTAGAAGGCTACCAAACGTTTGATGCCATTGGAGCCATAGTGGTTGGAGCCGTTATTATCATATCTATTAATGCGCTAAGTACGGCTAGCTATGCCGCAAAAAAAGATTTAATCATCAAATCTGGGGCATTGGCAGGACTGGGCTTATTTACAATTTACGCGGGACTCATTGCCGTTGGGGCTTATTATGGATCTGAAATTGATTTAAATGCTAATTTGAGCAACGACATGCAACGCGCCAATTTATTGAGAACCATTAGCACGGTATCTTTGGGAAGTTTTGGAAATTCCGTTTTGAGTATATTGATTTCCTTAGCTTGCTTTACCACAGCAGTAGGCATCGTTACAGGCTCGGCCGACTATTTTAAAGGATTGTGCAATAACTCAGAGTTTGCCTATGTGATCACGGCTATTTTAGGTTGTATTATGGGCATTGTCGTGGGGCAGTTAGATTTCAACTCTATCATTATTGTCGCTGTACCTGTGCTTCTTTTTATTTACCCTATTACCATTGTGCTTATTCTCTTAAATGTGCTACCCGAAAGACTAGCATCGCCATTAGTTTTTAGGGCAGTGGTATGCATCACCTTTTTGTTTAGCATTCCAGATGTTATTGGGTTTATAAGACCTTCAGAATCCTTAAAAAACATCATGACTCACGTACCTTTATCCGAATACAACTTAGGATGGGTATGGCCAGCAATAGCGACTTCTTTATGCATTTGGCTGTTTGAATTTTTCAAATCAAAACAAGATATCGCTTCTTAAACATAAGTCTTATATGAATACTAAAAACGGCCCTAACATGGGCCGTTTTTTTATTCTAATAAAATTCAATTTTGAGCGTAGTAAAATAATTTAAGAATTCATAATCTCCTCAATCTCGTCTGCTTCAATTGGTATATTTCTCATAAGATTAAATGGCTCGCCAGTCTCCTGGATCACAACGTCATCTTCTAAACGAATCCCGAAACCTTCCGCAGGAATATAAATACCCGGCTCCACAGTAAATACATTGTTAGCTTGCATTGGTTCTGTTAAAATTCCGTAGTCATGGGTATCTAATCCTATATGGTGGGAAGTTCCGTGCATAAAATACTTTTTGTATGCTGGCCAATCCTTATCCTCATTTTGAACATCGGCCTTGTCTAATAAACCTAGTCCCAATAATTCTGAGGTCATCAATTTACCAACCTCTACATGGTATTCCGCCCAATCTGCTCCTGGCACCAAAAGTTTTGTAGATTCGTTCTTGACACGATTTACGGCATTGTAGACCTCTTTTTGTCGCTTAGTAAATGTCCCTGAAACAGGAATTGTTCTTGATAAATCACTAGCGTAATTTGCATATTCTGCACCAGCATCAATCAAGATCAAATCGCCCGCCTTACATTGTCGATTGTTCTCTACATAATGTAAGACATTGGCATTATTTCCCGAGGCAACAATTGGTGTATAAGCAAATCCTTTAGACCTATTGTTTAAAAACTCGTGCATAAACTCAGCCTCGATATTAAACTCCCAAACTCCAGGTTTTACAAAATCTAAAACACGACGGAATCCTTTCTCCGTAATATTACATGCATTTTGCATCAACTCTAACTCCAAGGGATCTTTTACAGAACGTAAGCGCTGTAAAATAGGGTTGCTTTTAGCAACAGCATGCGCAGGATATTTCTCTTTTAGCCATTTGCTGAAACGGTCTTCACGCGTTTCTGTTTCAATATTGGCTCTATAATGTTCGTTCGTATTAATATATACGGTATCACATTGTGTCATCAATTCAAAAAGAACTTTCTCAAGATCCTTTAACCAATATACCGTTTTGATCCCGCTGGTTTCAAGAGCAGCTTCCTTGGTTAGTTTTTCACCTTCCCAAACGGCGATATGGGCATTGGTTTCCTTCAAAAACAGAATCTCTCGATGCTTTTCTTTAGGACTATCTGGAAATAGTACCAAGATACTTTCCTCTTGATCTACACCACTTAAATAAAAAATATCGCGGTGCTGCTGAAAAGGCATAGTACTATCGGCACTTATGGGATAAATATCGTTAGAATTGAAAATCGCCAAACTACTGTCTTTCATTTTGGACATGAAGTTTTTACGATTTTTTATAAATAAGTCGTTCTTGATTTTATGGTATTTCATTACTGAATTTTTTGTGTTTTTCAAAAATACGAATTTCACAAGTGCTTGTCAAAGTTTGATCCCGCTTATAATGAGAATCGACGAGGTACAAGGCTAAAGTGCCTACCAAAAATTGACAAACAATTTATTTTTACTTCGGAAATGGGAGGTGATAAAACCGATTGACGCTAATTATCGATTACTTTAGCTAAATTTGAGAATCTAAAATGCACACCAATGTTTAAACATGTTCTTCTCTTTGCGGTATTGACCGGTTTATATTCTCAAGCGCAACAGTTACCAACCGCTTCTAGTGTTACTTCTGAAGCTTTAAAACAAAAACAGGAGTTACAAGAAAACTCCTTGGTAAAAAATGTCCCTTTTGAAAACATAGGACCAACAGTTATGAGTGGTCGAGTAACCGATTTAGCGGTAAACCCAGAAAACCCAACTGAATTTTACGTTGGCTACGCCTCTGGCGGCGTTTGGCATACCACTAACAACGGCACAACATTTACACCAATACTAGACAATGCAAACACGCAGAATGTAGGTGATATTGCCGTTGATTGGAAAACCCGTACCATTTGGGTGGGAACAGGAGAAAATAACGCTTCAAGATCAAGTTATGCAGGCATTGGTGTGCTAAAGTCAACCGATAACGGTACAACTTGGCAAAACATGGGACTTAAAGATGCGCACCACATTGGTAGAATTTTAATCAATCCCGAGAACCCAGAAGAGGTCGTAGTAGGAGTCACCGGCCATTTATACTCAGCAAATCAAGAGCGAGGCATCTATAAAACAACCGACGGTGGCAAAACCTGGTCTCAAAAATTATTTGTAGATGACCATAGTGGCATTATAGATCTCCAGACCAATCCCAACAATTTTAACCTGATGTTTGCCTCTTCTTGGACCAAAGATAGAAAAGCGTGGAATTTTGATGGCAGTGGGAACAATTCCGCCATTTACAAAAGTACAGATGCAGGTGAGTCTTGGGCTAAGGTCTCTACAGAGCAAAGTGGCTTCCCCACAGGCGAAGGTGTGGGCCGAATAGGATTAGCCATCTACGATAATGATATTATTTATGCGGTACATGATAGCCAGTTCAGAAGACCTTCCGAAGATAAAAACGAAGACACGAAAAGATTGACTAAGGAAGATTTTAAAACCATGTCTACCGAAGACTTTTTAAAATTGGAAGACAAAAAACTCAACGCCTTTTTAAAAACAAACGGGTTTCAAGAAAAATACAGAGCAGAGAATGTAAAGCAAATGGTAAGGGTTGAACATGTAAAACCTATGGATCTTGCAAACTACCTAGAGGATGCCAATTCCATGCTCTTCGATTCTCCTGTTATTGGTACGGAGGTTTATAAAAGTACCGATGGTGGCGTCACCTGGAAAAAAACCCACGACCAATATTTAGATGATATCTATTACAGTTACGGATACTATTTTGGTCATATTTATGTGGCGCCAGACAATGTCGATCATATTTATATTTACGGTGTTCCCATTGTAAAATCCAAAGACGGCGGAGCCACCTTTACCTCTATTAGTGCCGAGAATGTTCATGCCGATCATCATGCCCTATGGATTAATCCAAAAAATCCAAATCATTTGATCAACGGAAACGATGGCGGGGTCAACATGACTTATGACGACGGCGAAAACTGGATCAAAAACAATGCACCCTCCGTAGGTCAATTTTATGCTATTAATATTGATCATGCAACACCCTATAATGTTTACGGTGGCTTGCAAGACAATGGGGTCTGGAAAGGTGTTCACAACGCTCCCGAAGATAAAAGCTGGCAACAAACTGGCCAGTACCCTTGGGAAGCCATTATGGGTGGTGACGGCATGCAAATTGAAATTGATAACCGTAACAATGCCATTGTCTATACGGGTTTCCAATTTGGAAATTATTACAGACTCAACCTAGAGACCAAAGCACAAACCTATATTCAACCAAAGCACGAATTAGGAGAAACGCCTTATCGCTTTAATTGGCAAACACCCATTTTATTGTCGTCACACAATCAAGATATCTTGTACTTAGGCGGCAATAAGCTCATGCGCTCCATGAATCAAGGTGATGCTTGGACGGCCATTAGTGACGACCTCACCAACGGTGGCAAAAAAGGTAATGTTGCTTACGGCACTATAAGTGCCATTAGTGAATCTCCCTTTCAATTCGGACTGTTATACACCGGAAGTGATGACGGCAAAATATCCCTTTCAAAAGATGCTGGTGCTAATTGGACCACTATTTCAAACAATTTACCAAAAGATCTTTGGGTTAGCAGCATAGTGGCATCTCAGCATAAAAAAGAACGCGTTTATGTGACTTTAAATGGGTATCGCTGGGACGATTTTAAAGTATACGCTTACAGTAGCGATGATTACGGTGCCACATGGAAGGCCATTAACAGCAATATCCCAACTTCTCCTGTAAATGTTGTTAGAGAAGATCCAGAAAACGAAAATATCTTGTACTTAGGTACCGATAATGGGGCCTATATCTCTTTTAATCGCGGAGAACATTGGGAGGCCTTTAGCAACGGTCTGCCTAATGTCGCCGTTCATGACATTGTCATTCAGCCAGAAGCAAAGCACCTGCTTTTAGGCACACATGGGCGCAGCATCTACAAAGCAGATCTTGCTGCACTTCAGCAAATGGAAGAAGGTATGCGCAATAAGCCCATCACTTTATTTAAATTAGAAGATGTGAATTACTCCTCCCGTTGGGGCAGTTCTTGGAGTGAGTGGTTTGATGCTTACGAGCCAGAAATAACCATTGCTTTTTTTACCAATGCTTCGGAAACGCAAACACTCCAGATCAAGTCTGAAAAAGGCACTGTGCTTAATGAACTAAAAATAGAAGCTGACAACGGCTATAATTTCACCGCTTACGATCTGAGTTTAACTGATAAGGGCCGAAAAGCATTGCTTAAAGAAAACACCAGCATAGAAGCTATTGAAAAGGCCAAAAACGGGACATACTATTTACCAAAAGGAATATATACCGTTGCAATTGGCAATGAGACCAGTTCATTTGAAGTCAAATAATTAAAACACATAAGTAAAATCTCTTAACCGATGTGGTGATAGACAGCACCACATCAGTTCTTAACGTAATACACAACCTGTTCAACTTATAATTGCCCTTGTCTCAAGAAACCTACATTACCCGAAGACCCAAAAGCGAGGTGCTTTCTAAGTACATCGCTTACTATTACTTTAATAAAAGCGATCTCGAAGGGTATGTAAAGACATTTATGTTCTACCCACATTACAGAAATGCACTAACCATTTATAACAACTCAGAAATCAGTTTTACAGATAAAGGATCAACAGTGCTTCCTAAAGCAGATAAGGATTTTGAAATCATTTATACTGGCATACATTTACAAAGCAGAACCGGAAAGATTTTGGCGCCTTTTGACAAAATAGGAGTTGTGTTTCAAGCATTGGGCATCAATCATTTTATAGATGAACCCTTGAGTAAGATTATGCCAAAGAGTCCGAAATCTGATTTTAATTACTTCGGAAACACATTTCATGAACATCTTGATAACGTTTATAACACTTCAGATCTTGATGAAAAAGTAACCTTATTAGATGCTTTTTTTGAATCTCAATGTCATCCTTTTGAAGAACAACGCTTATTACACGCAGTAACCTTCATGTTCAAGGAGGAAATGAGCATCTTTAAGATTTCCGAAGCTTTGAAAATAAGTAGAAAGACATTGCTGCGGTTATTTCAAAAACACTTAAACTGCAGTCCAAAAGACTTTTCAAACTTGGTGAAGTTTAGAAAAGCCATTGAGATTTATCAAGAGTCAAAACCATCACTCACTGATCTGGCCTATCTTAACGATTATTACGACCAATCTGATTTTATCAAACACTTTAAAAAAGTAACGGGTTTTAATCCGAAAAAATTCTTCTGCAACCTGTCTCATCTTGGTACCGAAGACACCTTCTGGACGCTTTTGAAGACCAAATAGGGTTGTCCCATTTCTCCTATTTTGTGAGACGTGCTCTTTCTATCTTTGAAAATACAGGATGGGCATATTCTTATATAAAGTAATACAAGCCACCCTCTCAAAAAACGGACATTTATTTAAAGACAACTCACATCATGCACAAAACATTCAAACTCCAATCCATCATTACCGTTCTTTTTATACTATTGAGCTATATAGGATTCACCCAACAGTATTCTGGGATCTCTAAAACCCATAAGATCACGTCTAAGTTTTTTGAAGAAGAACGAGAAATTAGAGTGTTTGTGCCTTTTTCTTACACCGAAAACACTACCGAGAAATACCCCACCATCTATTTATTTGACGGGCAATTTGATGCCTTGTTCGATATGACCAGCGGTACTATGGATTTCTTAGCTCAAATGGGTGAACTTAATGAATACATCATCATAGGGATAAAAACAGAACTGCGCTCACGCGAATTCACACCCATGTACACCAATAACACCACCAAGACAGATTGGGGCGACAATGAAGTTGGAAGAGCAGATCTATTAGAAGACTTTTTAGAACAGGAGGTGTTTCCGTTGGTAAAAGAAAATTACCGAGTTCAGCCGTTTCGTTTAGGTATAGGACATTCTCTTGGAGGCACCTTTGTATTAAACGCTTTATTATCAAAACCAGACATGTTTCAAGGTGTTATTGCCTTAAGTCCAAATCTCTCTTATGATTATGAGCAGATTGTTAACCGTTATGATCGCTATTTAAAACAAAACGATAGTTTCAATAAATTTATATTCATTTCAGCGGGTACGGTTGGCAACATGGAGAATCGATTTCGAGAGTCTTCAGAAAAATTGAACGCCATTATGAACTACCATCAACCTAAAGCACCCGATTATCATTTCAAAATCTATCCAAATGCCAATCATTCTACAACCCCTGCCCTTACAATGAGTGAGGCATTGATTGAGCTCTCAAAAATTTGGACGATTTCCGAAGCAAAAAAAGAACAGTTTTTGGCTGATGAAAACATTGACTTTATAGATCACATCAAAACATTTTACAGCAATCTTTCTAAGAAAGTCAATTACGATGCCACCCCATCGGCAACCCAAATAAATAGCTTGGGGTATGACGCTCTTAATAACAATCACAATAAAGAAGCCATAAAAGTATTTGATTGGGCCATAGAACTTTACCCAAAAGATGCCAATCTTTACGATAGCATGGCAGAGGCCCTTGAAAAAAGCGGTGATGTTGGTGCTGCGAAAACCTATTATAAAAAAGCTTTAGAAGTTTTAAGACTTAATAAAGACCTGTATGACTCTGAAAGTTATGATTATTACAAAAACATTTTTGAAACGCATTTAAAGGCACTTGATTAAATTTAAGGTGCTTTAATTCTCGCTTTTAGGACATCTACTTAAACCCATTCTAAATAATTAAAATTATTATTAATACTTGTGGCACACCGCCGTGAGCCTTATCTTTGTAGGACAAATAATTAACTTCAATTATAATGAGCGGAATTTTAAATTCTACGATAGGAAGAAAGTTTGCCATGGCTCTTTCGGCACTTTTCCTTATGATTTTTTTACTTCAACATTTTGCAATCAACATCCTTTCTGTGTTTAGCGAAGATCTTTTTAACGAGGCCTCACATTTTATGGGTACGTTTTGGGCGGTACAATTTCTTTTACAGCCTGTCTTGATCTTTGGGGTGATTTTTCATTTCGCAATGGGTTTTGTGTTAGAAATCAAAAACAACAGAGCGAGACACATTGGTTACGTCAAAAATAATGGTTCTGCAAACTCTACTTGGATGAGCAGAAACATGATTTGGAGCGGAGGCTTTATCCTAGTGTTCTTAATCATACACTTTATAGATTTTTGGGCACCAGAAATGAATATTAAATATTTTAAAGGGGACATGAGTGGTCTTGTGGATCCTGATAATGTCAATAGTGGCTTTCGATATTATGAGGAATTAGTCCACAAATTTGAGCCTATTTGGAGAGTAGCCTTATACTGTGTTGGTTTTGTGTTTTTAGCATTGCATTTATTGCATGGCTTTAATTCTGCATTCCAATCTGTCGGAGCCAACAATAAATACACCAAAGCGCTTAAAGGTTTTGGAAAGGTTTATGCGGTGGGGCTTCCTTTAGGATTTATATTCATTGCACTCTTCCACCATTTTAACCACTAAAACATTAGTACTATGATTTTAGATTCAAAAGTACCAAAAGGACCACTTAAGGATAAGTGGACAAACCATAAAAATGCCATTAATCTTGTTAATCCAGCGAACAAGCGTAACATCGATGTTATTGTTGTTGGTACGGGTTTAGCAGGCGGATCTGCCGCTGCGACCTTAGCCGAGTTGGGCTACAACGTTAAGGCCTTCTGTTTTCAAGATTCACCAAGACGCGCGCACTCTATTGCCGCTCAAGGTGGTATTAACGCCGCAAAAAATTATCAAGGTGATGGTGATTCTACCTACCGTTTGTTTTACGATACGGTTAAGGGTGGTGACTATCGCTCAAGAGAATCTAACGTATACCGTTTAGCTGAAGTTTCAGCAAATATTATTGACCAATGTGTGGCTCAAGGTGTTCCTTTTGCTCGTGAATACGGAGGTTTGCTAGACAACCGCTCCTTTGGTGGGGTTTTAGTTTCCAGAACGTTTTATGCTGCTGGGCAAACAGGGCAACAATTGCTTTTAGGTGCTTACTCTGCCATGAACCGACAAATTGGACGTGGTAAAATCACCATGTATAATCGCCACGAAATGCTGGATGTTGTTAAAGTTGATGGTAAAGCCAGAGGTATTATTGCTAGAGACCTTGTTTCGGGTAAAATTGAACGTCACTCAGCACATGCCGTGGTTCTTGGTTCTGGTGGTTACGGAAATGTATTTTTCCTTTCTACCAATGCGATGGGAAGTAACGTGACCGCTGCTTGGAAAGCTCATAAGCGTGGTGCTTATTTTGCAAATCCGTGTTATACACAAATTCACCCAACCTGCATTCCTGTTTCAGGAGATCACCAATCTAAATTGACATTGATGTCTGAGTCTTTGAGAAATGATGGACGAATTTGGGTGCCAAAACGAAAAGAAGATGTTGAGGCCATTAGATCTGGCAAATTAAAACCAACGGAAATTTCCGCAGAAAATAGAGATTACTACTTAGAGCGTCGTTATCCAGCCTTTGGAAACCTTGTGCCTCGCGATGTAGCCTCTCGTGCTGCTAAAGAACGTTGTGATGCTGGTTATGGCGTAAATGCCACTGGAGAAGCGGTATATCTCGATTTCGAAGCTGCGTTCATGCGCTACGGAAAAGAACAAGCACACGTTAAAGGCTTAGATGAAAACGATGACAAATTGGTTAAGAAACTAGGTCAGGAAGTCGTGAAAACCAAATATGGTAACCTCTTCCAGATGTATGAAAAAATCGTTGATGAAAATCCCTATGAAACACCAATGATGATTTACCCAGCAGTGCATTACACTATGGGTGGCCTTTGGGTAGATTACAACTTACAGACTACAGTTCCTGGATTATACGCTATTGGTGAGGCTAATTTCTCAGACCACGGCGCCAATAGACTTGGGGCTTCTGCATTAATGCAAGGTCTTGCCGATGGTTATTTTGTGTTGCCTTATACCATTGGCGATTATTTAGCCAATGATATTCGTACTGGCCCAATTTCTACAGATTCGAAAGAGTTTGCAGAAGCTGAGAAAACAGTAACAGATAACATTGAGCACCTTATTAATAATAACGGTAGTAAACCTGTTGATTATTTCCATAAACGTTTAGGAAAAATCATGTGGAACAAATGCGGAATGTCTAGAAACGCAACAGATCTAAAATCCGCCATAACCGAGATTTCAGACTTAAGAGCCGAATTTTGGAAAGATGTTCGTGTTCCAGGTACCGCAAACGAATTTAACGAAGAGCTTGCCAAAGCAGGACGTGTTGCCGACTTTTTGGAATTAGGTGAATTGTTTGCTAAAGATGCTTTAGATCGTGAGGAATCTGCTGGTGGGCACTTTAGAGAAGAATACCAAACCCCTGAAGGTGAAGCAACGAGACGTGAAGAATTTCAGTTTGTTTCGGCATGGGAATATAAAGGAGAACCAAAAGATGCCGTTCTCCACAAAGAAGACCTCCAATATGAAAATATTGAGGTTAAAACTAGAAGTTATAAATAAAAAAAAGCTATGAACTTAACGTTGAAAATATGGCGTCAAAAAAACGCCAAAGACAAAGGAAAAATGGTAGATTATCCTATTAGCGATATCTCACCAGATATGTCTTTCCTTGAAATGTTAGACGTATTAAATAGTGAATTAATAACCAACGGTGATGAGCCTGTTGCTTTTGACCATGATTGTCGTGAAGGTATTTGTGGCTCATGCTCATTATATATTAATGGAGAAGCCCACGGCCCAGATCGAGGTGTCACCACCTGCCAATTGCACATGAGAATGTTCAAGGACGGTGATACTATTTTTATAGAGCCATTTAGAGCAAAAGCTTTTCCTGTAATTAAAGATCTTATCGTAGATAGAAGTGCATTTGACCGTGTACAGCACGCTGGTGGTTTTATTTCTGTAAACACCTCTGGCAATACTATTGACGCTAACGCCATACCTGTTAACAAACACAATGCAGATGACGCCTTTAGTGCGGCCACTTGTATTGGCTGTGGGGCTTGCGTTGCCAGTTGTAAAAATGCATCGGCAATGCTTTTTGTTGGCGCAAAAGTGTCTCAGTTTGCACTGTTACCTCAAGGTGAAGTAGAAGCTACAGACCGCGTTTTGGCCATGGTAAAACAAATGGATGAAGAAGGCTTCGGAAATTGTACAAATACAGGGGCTTGTGAGGTAGAATGTCCTAAAGGGATTTCTTTAGAAAACATTGCCAGAATGAACCGTGAATATTTATCGGCTACATTTGAAGGCTAATATGCAATCACATACCCATAACTGATAAACAATCTATCAGTTTAGTTATAAAAAATCTCAAGGCTTAGTCTTGGGATTTTTGTTTCTTTACCTTTTGCTAAAAACAATGACAGATCCCACTTCATTTTACAACCAACAATTAGAACAGCATCAAACAGAAGTCTCAAAGCTTAAAAAGCAAATGGTACTTCTTAGCACACTTAGGCTTTTTGCATTTCTCATTACAGCGATTGCAATTTATCTTCTTTTACCAAATTGGCAACTCGCTGTTGGAGCTGGTGTAGTAGGCTGTATCCTTTTTGTAATACTTCTCACCAAATACACCAACACAAAGTCTAAAAGAGCACTTAAGGCCTCTTTAGTGTCTATAAACCACGACGAATTGGAAATCCGTTCTGGTAAATTCCATAACCGTGATAAAGGCGAGAACTTTCAAGATCCGCAACACTTTTATAGTTTAGATATTGATCTTTTTGGGAATGGCTCTTTCTTTCAATATCTTCATCGCACAAAAACGCCGGAAGGACATCATCTATTGGCAGATCTTCTTAAGGCTAACAATGTGTCGGACATCAAAAAACGTCAAAATGCCATTGCTGAACTGTCTAACAAAGTAGAATGGACACAACTTTACAGCGCCACTGCAGATCAAATCAAGACTGAATTTTCTGCACCTCCTATTATTAGTTGGCTTAAAAATCATAAACCTTTCATTCCCAATATAATGCTCTGGTTGCCGTGGGTGTTTACTGCCGTATCCGTAAGCTTACTCTTATTGGCCATTTTTAATATAATCGACATTTCCTATTTTGGATATTGGATTTTTGCTGGCTTTGCAGTTACCGCACGCTACGTCAAGCGCATCAACGTGTTAGCTGCTAACTCAGATAAAGCAAAAGATACTTTTAGACAATATGCTACACTCCTCTTGCAAATAGAAAACGAAAAGTTTACTTCTGAATGGCTTAAAGAGCAGCAAAACCGCATTCAATCTTATAACAAAAAAGCATCCAGTATTTTTTCAGAATTTTCAAAACGTTTAGACGCCTTAGATAATAGAAACAATCTTATTGGTGCTGTTTTTGGAAATGGCTATTTACTATCAGACCTTAAAAATGCTTATCGAGTTGAACAGTGGATCAGTAGCTATGCAAATAAAGTAGAAGATTGGTTTGAAGTGGTATCCTTTTTTGATGCTTACAACAGCTTGGGCACCTATGCGTTTAACCATCAAGAGCATTCGTTCCCAAAAATTGTATCCAATGGCACTACCATAGACGCCAAGCAATTGGGACATCCGCTTCTTGATCACTCTAAACGTATTACTAGTGATGTGGAAATTAAGAGACAGCAATTCTTTATTGTTACTGGCGCTAATATGGCCGGAAAAAGCACCTTTTTGAGAACCATTTCCCTTCATATTGTTATGGCCAATGTTGGACTCCCTGTTTGTGCAAGCTCTAGTAATTACAATCCCATAAAGCTTATTACCAGCATGCGCACTACAGATTCGCTTACTGATGACAGCAGTTATTTCTTTTCAGAATTGACCCGTTTAAAGTTTATTGTAGATGCCATAGAAAATGAATCTTATTTCATTATTCTAGACGAAATTTTAAAAGGAACCAATAGTACTGACAAAGCCATTGGCTCAAGAAAATTTGTAGAGAAATTGGTCTCAAGAAAAGCAACGGGCATTATTGCTACTCACGATTTAAGTCTTTGTGAAATTTCCGAAGTATTAGATGTTGTAGAGAACTATTATTTTGATGCTGAAATCACCAACGATGAGCTCTACTTTGATTACAAATTTAAAAAGGGGATTTGCCATAATATGAATGCTAGCTTTTTATTGAAAAAGATGGAAATTATATAGTCATAAATGAAGCAGAGCATAAAAACAAAAAACCCATTCTAAATTAGAATGGGTTTTTTAATTTCAATGTGATCTTGTAATTACGCTTGAAACGGATCTACAGAAACGAAAGATTTACCTCCTTGTTTCTTAGTAAATTTTACAACACCGTCAATTTTTGCGTGAAGCGTATGGTCTTTACCACCATATACATTATCACCTGGGTGATGTGTATTGCCTCTTTGTCTTACGATAATGTTTCCTGCAACAGCAGCTTGACCACCAAAAATCTTAACACCTAAGCGTTTTGATTCTGATTCTCTACCGTTTTTAGAACTACCTACTCCTTTTTTATGAGCCATTGTCTTAAGGTTTTATTTGTTAATATAAAGTGTTATTGAAAATTACTTCTCAATACCACCGTCTAAATTATCTTGTAATTCTTTAAGTTCGTCCCACTTGCCATCAGCAGCTAATTTAGCTTGTTTTGGCCAAGTATCGGTTACGATATGCGCTAATCTAGAGCTTGCTTCAGATAACACAGTACTTAATTCTTCTGGAGTAGCTTTTGCTATTTTGGCAAAAGTCTCAAATCCTGCACTTACTAGTGCTTCAGCGGCCTTTGGTCCAGCACCTTCGATTTTTTTCAAATCATCTGCTTTTCCTGCTGCTTTTTTTGGAGCTGCCTTTTTAGCTTCTGCTTTAGGCTCTTCCTTCTTAGGAGTTGCTTTTTCAGCTTTTTTAGCTGGCTTTGCTCCTGAAGCTACAATGCTTTCAATCACAATTTCAGATAAGGCTTGTCTGTGACCGTTTTTCACACGGTAACCTTTTCTTCTTTTCTTTTTGAAAACAATAACTTTGTCACCTTTAAGGTGTCTTAAGACTTTCGCACCTACAAGTGCTCCGCCTATAGCTGGGGCGCCTAAAGTTACATTGTCACCATCACCAATCAAAAGTACGTTGTCAAAATCGACAGTCTTACCTTCTTCTGTTGCTAAACGGTTAACAAAAACTTTTTGGTCTTTTTCAACTTTAAATTGATGCCCTGCTATCTCTACAATTGCGTACATAGCGTAACGTTTTTATTAATTAGGTTAATTTTTAATCGCGCCATCTCCTCAGAAAGCGGGTGCAAATATACATTCTAATTAATTAATCTACAAACGTTTTACGCCTTTTGAGAAATATTATTACTGTTCTTAAAAAACTGCATAAATCCAAGAGCGAGAACAACCGAAGACGCCATACCCTCTATAAAAATGATGAAAATTAAAATATTAGCGCCTACACCGTAATCTTCAAACCAATCTCCTAAGAGCTTTTGTGTAAACTCGACATCAAGATGAAACATATAGATTGCCATAAAGATGGTAAACAAAACCGTGGCAATCAATCCAGAAATCAATCCTGTTTTAATGCCATTGATATAAGTAAATGTTGTTTTTGAAGAAAGCTTGTAATATTTAATAGAGTAATAGACCCCTAAACTCATGATGACCCCGTTAAAAAGTCTCAGCCAAGGATTTTCATGAAGATCAAATAATCGTAATATTAAAAAATAGGCAATCAGGCACAATGTCATTGCCAACCCATACCTCAGGGATATTTTAAATGTAGAATTCATAATTGTTGGTTTTTTATTGGAATATAATTAAAATTCGTAAAAAAACACCCGTAAATACTCATTTTAAGAATTTTTTTACAATTCAAATTCCTTGAAACTACTGGCATTTAACTATTTTTGTGAAGATTGATGTAACATTTGTAAATCTTCACAGACTTACTCGTCCATATCTATCCAATGATAAAAACTAACATTTGAATTTAAAGAAACAAAAATGAAAAAATGTACTTGTATTTTGGCTGCTTTGGTGCTGTGTTTTGGCTTTGCTGCCAACGCCCAAAAAGTCGAATTTGAAGAATTTAATTTAGATAACGGGCTTCACGTTATTCTCCACCAAGACAAGACAGCACCTGTTGTTACTGTTGGTGTGATGTATGATGTAGGGGGCAAAGATTTAGGAGGAAGCCCAGAAGCACCTAGAACCGGGTTCGCTCACTTTTTTGAACACCTGTTATTTGAGGGTACCAAAAATATTGATAGAGGCGAATGGTTTACCATCGTATCTTCTAATGGAGGTAGCAATAATGCCAATACATCTTTAGATAGAACTTATTATTATGAAGTATTTCCTTCAAATAATTTAGAACTCGGTCTTTGGATGGAATCTGAGCGTATGCTTCACCCAGTGATTGATCAAGTTGGTGTAGATACACAAAACGAAGTGGTCAAAGAAGAAAAACGATTACGATATGACAATTCACCTTACGGACAATTTCTTTTTGCCGTGAGTGATAATGTCTTCCAAAAGCACCCGTACAAAAACAAAAATATTGGCGAGATGCAAGACTTGGATGACTCTACATTAGAGGAGTTCCAAAATTATTTCAAAAAATGGTATGGACCAAACAACGCCACTTTAGTCGTAGCAGGAGACATCAACACTAAAGATGCTAAGGCTCTAGTCAAAAAATATTTTAAGGACATCCCTAAAGGAAACGTGCCAACTAGAGATTTCGCTACTGAAGAGCCTATCACAGAAACTATCGATGCTACCTATTACGACCCAAACATTCAAATTCCTGCAATAATCGCAGCTTATAGAACTCCAGGGTTTAAGGAGCGTGATTCTTATGTTCTTAATATGGTATCTGCCTATTTGAGCGATGGGAAATCATCAAAATTATATAAGAAATTGGTTGATGAGCAAAAAATGGCACTTCAAGCAGGAGCTATTAATGTTGCTCAACAAGATTATAGTATTTATGCCTTACTTGGTCTTCCTTTAGGAGATACCAGTTTAGATACGTTACTTGCTGAAATGGATGAGGAAATTGTGAAAATGCAAAATGAGCTCATTTCAGAAAACGATTACCAAAAGCTTCAGAACAAATTTGAAAACAGATTTGTTAACTCCAACTCAAGTATTCAAGGCATCGCAAGTTCTCTTGCAACCTACTATACGCTCTATGATGATGTTAATTTGATTAATTCTGAAATTGAAATTTACAGATCAATCACAAGACAAGAGATTCAAGATGTAGTTAAAAAATATTTGAACCCTAACCAACGTGTTGAGCTTAAGTATTTGCCTAAAGAAACAACTGAAAACTAAAAAAAATTAAAAGATGAATTTAAAAATATCAATATATATCATCGCATTTTTAATGTCTGTTGGTGCTTTCGCACAAGTGGACCGTTCAAAAATGCCAGAACCAGGACCAGCTCCTAAAATCTCTTTAGAGAAACCAAAAGAATTTAAATTAAATAATGGTCTTACGGTATTGGTTGTAGAAAACCACAAATTACCGAGAGTATCATTTTCATTGGATATTGACAACAAACCTGTTTCTACAGGGAAAAAAGCCGGCGTTGAAAGCTTGTTAGGTGCCATGTTAGGTAACGGAACAGAGAGCATACCAAAAGATGAATTTAACGAGGAAGTAGACTTTTTGGGCGCAAGTATCAATTTTGGTTCTAGCGGTGCTTTTGCAAGTGCATTATCTAAATACTCCGAGCGCATTATGGAGCTTATGGCAGATGCCGCTAAAAACCCATTATTGATCGAGGAGGAATTTGAAAAAGAAAAAGCCAAATTAATTGACGGTTTAAAGTCTAATGAAAAAAGTGTTGATGCTGTTGCTAACAGAGTTGGAGGAGCTTTAGCTTATGGTAAAAATCACCCTTACGGCGAGTTTACAACAGAAGAAACCGTAAACAATGTCACTTTTGGTGATGCTGTATTGTTTTACGAGACCTATTTTAATCCTAATAACGCATATTTAGTTGTTGTTGGTGATGTAGATTACAAAACGATCAAACCTCAAATTGAAAAATATTTTGGAGATTGGGAAAAATCTGTTGGGGTAGATTACTCGGTACCTGAAGCCGCTCCTAATGCACAGTACACACAAATCAATTTCGTAGATATGCCCAATGCTGTTCAATCTGATATTTCTTTGACCAATAATGTTGATCTTGAAATGAAAGATCCAGATTATCATGCTGTATTAATTGCTAACAAGATTTTTGGCGGTGGTTTTAATAGTTATTTAAACATGAACCTTCGTGAAGAGCATGGTTATACTTACGGTGCAAGATCTAATGTTGGAACAGATGAGTATGCTTCTCGTTTTACGGCTGGTGCTTCTGTTAGAAACATGGTTACCGATAGTGCTGTTGTTGAAACCTTAAAGGAACTCAAACGTATCAAAACGGAGCCTGTAACTCAAGAAATGCTTAAAAATGCAAAAGCGAAGTATGTAGGAGATTTTGTTTTGGCTTTAGAAAGCCCACAAACCATTGCGAGATATGCGTTAAATATTAAGCAAAATGATCTTCCAAGTGATTTTTACACGACCTATTTACAGAAAATCAATGCTGTAACGGCAGATGATGTACAACGTGTTGCCAACACATACTTCAAAACTGAAAATGCACGTATTATTGTTGTTGGTAAAGGAAGTGAAGTTTTAGGAAATTTAGAAAAAACAGGAATTCCTATCAAATATTTTGATGCCTATGCTAATCCAATAGAAAAGCCTAGTTATGATATTGAAATGCCTGCAGATATGAACGCTACCAAAGTAATGGAAGCTTACATTAAAGCCGTTGGAGGAAAAGATGCTCTAGAGAATGTAAATTCAATTTATGTTACTGCAGAAGCTGAATTTCAACCAGGAATGATGCTTAATTTAGAGGTTAAAACTACAGATAAATCTCAATCTGCTACAGTAGTCACTGCTATGGGACAAACCTTTATGAAAACTGTTGTTAATGGAGGGTCTGGTTATATGATGATGCAAGGTCAAAGAAAAGACATGACAGCAGAAGAAATTGAAGCTCAAAAAGTAGATGCTACTCCGTTTCCAGAATTGAGTCTTGTAGAAAGCGGTGCAACTTTAGAAAAAATAGAGAATGTAGATGGTGAAAACGCCTACAAAGTAACTGTTGGAGAGAACAAATCTTTGTATTACAGCGTAGACACTGGTTTAAAAATCAAGCAGGTTGAAACATCACCTCAAGGATCATCTACCTTAATGTATTCTGATTATCAAACTGTAGGAGATATTAAATTTCCTTTTAGTATGGTTCAAATTGCAGGACCTCAAAAATTTGATTTCAAAGTCAAGGAAGTTAAAGTAAATGAAGGTGTTTCAGACGCTGACTTTAACTAAAGCGATTATTAAAGAAGAAATGAAAAATCCGAAGCCATGTGCTTCGGATTTTTTTATTATCGTTTTTTCCTATTTGCCAAATAGACTCCAAACAGAATAATGGCACTCGCCAATAATTGTAACCAACCCAAGTCTTCCCCATCCAACAAGCCCCAACTTAAAGCCACAATTGGCATCAAATAAGTCACCGAAGAGGCAAATACTGGTGTTGAAATTTGCACGAGCGTATTAAAAATCACTTTGGCCATAGCTGTCCCGAACAAAGATAAAATACCAACATATAGCATGGACATCTCAAAATCTGGATGATTAAAGGTTTCCGAAGAAAAAAAATCAGAATATAAAAGCACAAAAATTGCTGGCAATATAATACCTACATAATTTCCTGTTGCAATTGCCAAGGGCTTTACATCTTGCAAATACCGTTTAATGATGTTCACGTTTAAGGCATACATCACGGTAGAAACAATTATAAATCCTGCATAAAGATAATTTTGTTCAGGGTTCACTTCAGCACCCCTAAATACCAGTACACTCGTCCCTATAAAACCAATGATCACGCCTGCCATCTGTCTCTTGGTAAAACCAATTTTAAAAATAGCAAAGCCTAACAATATCGCATTTAATGGAACTAGAGAATTTAAAATAGAAGTTACCGCACTATCTATTTCAGTCTCTGCTATGGCAAATAAAAAGGCAGGGATAAAAGAGCCCAGAAAACCAGAAAGAATGACGTATTTCCATCGGGATCTTTCAATAGTCCTTAAACTTCTTGCTCCTACCGAAAATAGAATTAAACCTGTAATAATGGTGCGCAAAGCTCCTAATTGAAATGGGGACAAACCCATTAGTGATTTCTTAATTAAAATGAAGCTACTGCCCCAAATAAGCGCCAATATCACGAGATACAACCACTTCTTGCTTTGGTCTTGCATAAGGATTCTTAAGTAATTCACAAAGTTCGTTAATTTAGAAGCATGAGAGGGCAATAATTATTACTTTTGAAATCCAATCTATATACACATTATGAAAACTATAAAACATATACTCGCTGTCGCCGTAATACTGATTAGCGCAGTAGCTTGTAAAAATAATCCAGAGCCAGAAGTTAAGACGGTTGATACCAAAACGAGTAACGAAACCACCAAAAAACTAGATCCTAATGCAACCTATGCAAAGGCCGAATTCAAAATAGAAGGCATGACCTGTGCTATGGGCTGTGCAAAAACCATTGAAAAAAAGATGGCTAAAATGGACGGTGTTAAATCTGCTAAAGTAGATTTTGAAAGAGAACTAGCAATGGTAGAATATGATGAGGCCGTAGTAACGCCAAACTCTTTAGAAGAAGCCGTTGCTAAAGCTGGTGACACCTATAAAGTAAAAGACATGCATACTGTAGATACCTTTACAGAGAAAGTTGCTGAAGAAAAAGAATAAGTTTAGTCTAAAAACCAAACAGAAACCGTCTCTAAAAGACGGTTTTTTTTATACCCAATTTTTAAAAGGGTACTGACTCAGTTGGGAGTTATAATACCGCTTATCTCCGGTAACCTCATCACCTAGCCAAGATGGTTTTTCAAAAACCTCATCTTCGTGATTAAGTTCTACTTCAGCCACAATTAAGCCCTCATTCTCTCCAAAAAATGCATCTACCTCAAAAATATGCTTCCCTGCTGTAACCTCATATCTGATTTTATCTATGGTCCCCTTTTCACAAATGTTTAAAAGTGCTTCTGCCTCTGACTTAGAAATTTCAATTTCCCATTCAAATCGAGATAGCCCCGCCTCAGAAGACTTGCCCTTTACCGTGAGATAACCTTTTTCTCCTCGAAGTCTTACTCTTACCGTACGCTCTGGATTGGTATTTAAAAAACCTTGAACGATTCTTGTGTTTTGATGGGATTCAGATTTAAAAGCATCCGATTTCACTAAAAATTTACGTTCTATTTCTATAGCCATGAGTTTATAATTATTGAGAAAATGATGTATAGTACAATCCCTTTTTTTGATAATGCCGTCGTTATTTACTTCGGAAAGATTCGCTATTAAAAAAACATATAATGCCTAAATTTACATGATGTTAAACACTTTACCAATAAGAAAAATAATTCATGTCGATATGGATGCGTTCTACGCTTCTGTAGCGCAAATGGATAACCCCGAACTTATTGGTAAAGCCATTGCTGTGGGCGGCGGCGGCTCTCGTGGCGTCATAAGCGCGGCAAGTTATGAGGCGCGAAAATTTGGTGTTAAAAGCGCCATGTCTGGCAGATTGGCCATAAAATTATGCCCGCATCTTATTTTTGTTAAAAGTGATTTTGACCGTTATCGTGAGATTTCAAAACAAGTACGCGCCATTTTTCACGATTATACCGATTTGGTAGAGCCCCTTTCTCTAGATGAAGCCTATCTCGATGTTACCGAGAACAAAAAAGGCAACCCTAGCGCTTCACTCATTGCAAAAGAAATTCGACAGCGTATTTTAGATGATGTTGGTTTGACGGCTTCCGCGGGCATCTCAATCAATAAATTTATTGCAAAAGTGGCTAGCGATTACAACAAGCCTAACGGACAAAAAACAGTAAATCCAGAAGAGGTTCTTGAATTTCTGGAGCAATTGGATATTAGAAAGTTTTATGGTGTTGGTAAGGTAACTGCAGAAAAAATGTATCAAAAAGGGATTTTTACCGGCCAAGATCTTAAAAGCAAAACTCTTGAATACCTAGAAGATAACTTCGGAAAGTCTGGTCTCTTTTATTACAACGTAGTACGAGGCATTCACAATAGTGAGGTTAAGCCCAATAGAATCAGAAAATCCCTTGCTGCTGAACGTACCTTTAGCGAAAACCTCTCTTCGGAAATATTCATGCTCGAAAAGCTTGAACAAATTGCTGAAGAAGTTGCCAAAAGACTTCGGAAAAATGACGTGGCTGGAAAAACCATCACCCTTAAAATCAAGTACAGTGATTTCACCTTACAGACCCGAAGTAAGACACTTCCCTATTTTATTTCTGATAAGAGCGTGATCCTTGAGACCTCAAAAGATTTGTTGTATCAAGAAACACTGGACAATTCAGTGAGGCTTTTGGGCATCTCGCTTTCTAACTTAAATACCTCACAGGAAGCTAAAGTTTCCAAAGAGAAAGAGCAACCCGTGAGTGTACAGCTAAAATTTGGCTTCTAAATACAGCTACCTCCGCTACTAGCTATGATAGTGAATGGATGTGGTGACTTTAGCAAATTGCCGAAACATCTCCATAACACCACAGTATTTATCTACAGAAAGATTCACCGCTTTTTCAATTTTTTCTTGGTCTAGCTCAAAACCATAAAAATGATATTCTACAGAAACCGCATGGTAATATTTAGGGTGCTCATCGGTAAGTTCTCCGTAAGTATCAATTCTAAAGTCAGATACTTTCACCTTCATTTTCTTCAATATAGCGACCACATCTAACCCAGAGCAACCTGCTAATGACGATAACATCATCGCCTTTGGTCTTAAACCAGAATTGTATCCGCCACTTTCTGAAGAGGCATCCATCATGAGCATTTTCCCTGATGGGTTATCAGATTCAAATTGAAGGGCTCCCTTCCAATGTGTAACGACTTTATCAGACATGTTTATTTAATTTTTTGTTTCTTGTTGTGATAAAATTAGTAATAAAACCAATCATTATGGCATTAGTACCTCCTTTAAGTGCAGCACATGATCCAGAAACAAAAGAACTTGCAACGTTTTTCAATGAGACGCTTGGGTTTTGTCCAAATTCGGTATTGACCATGCAACGCCGACCAGCGATTTCTAAAGCATTTATCAATTTGAATAAAGCAGTTATGGCCAATGAAGGCCGGGTAACCTCTGCTTTAAAACGAATGATCGCTTGGGTAAGCAGTAATGCCATAGGTTGCCGCTATTGCCAAGCTCATGCCATACGTGCCGCAGAGCGCTATGGTGCAAACCAAGAACAGTTAGACCATATTTGGGACTATAGAACACATGCTGCATTTTCTCCGGCCGAGCGGGCTGCACTAGATTTTAGTTTAGCGGCTTCACAAGTTCCTAATGGCGTAAATGCCGAAATTAAAGACCGACTTTATGAGCATTGGGATGAAGGCGAAATTGTAGAGATGCTGGGAGTCATCTCATTATTTGGATATCTCAACCGTTGGAATGATTCTATGGGTACCGATATGGAACCAGGCGCTATTGAAAGTGGACACCACTATTTAGGCAAACATGGGTTTGAGGTTGGTAAACATGATGGTTCAAGCTATTGATTATGGAAAATCAAGTCTGCCCAAAAAAATCAAGTCTGCCCAAATTGTAAATCTGAAATTTCACAAATTAAGTTTAAATGCACCTACTGTGGGTTTCCTGTTTCTGGTACCGATAAGGAAAAAGCTATTTTTATAGGGAGACAAATTGCCAACAAATCTAAAATTGATGATGCAAAAGTCTCACAAGGGAAGGTCGCGATCATTTTATACATTATAGGCACTTTTCAAATACTTAATAG
Organism: Sediminibacter sp. Hel_I_10; assembly: GCF_000688335.1. Taxonomy (NCBI): domain Bacteria; kingdom Pseudomonadati; phylum Bacteroidota; class Flavobacteriia; order Flavobacteriales; family Flavobacteriaceae; genus Sediminibacter; species Sediminibacter sp. Hel_I_10. The sequence goes on along the minus strand of NZ_JHZX01000001.1, from coordinate 2,160,807 downwards.
TTTTTTAGCATATAGAAACGGTTACGACGCAACATCCTATGCTTTTTACTTGGTTCTAGGAAGTGTTTTTATAGTCTTTGGATTTTTGTCAAAAACAAAACCGCTTATTTTTATAAGTCTAGCTTTAGCCCTTCTCTTGGTTTATTATGTAATACTCTATCCATTAAATCCTAACTATTTTTACAATGGTATTATTTGGAAATTTGTTGCTGTTGCCTTTTTAATATATGGACTCATCGCCTCTTTGGAAGAACAAAAACTAAAAAAAGAGAATAATTTTTTAAATTGAATCGTCAAACCAACACTAATAACCTACCTTATTTATGAGACTTTTACTTACAATGATGACGTTAGGATGTCTATTCCTTTCTTGTAACAAAACTCAAAAAAAAGAAGATTTGAGTTATACCTTTCTTGAACGAAATGGCTATTACATAGATTCTTATAACGGTATTTTTATTCATAGACTGAACGAATCTGACGCTATAATGGACGGCTACTACGTGATTAGTAATGAGTTTGGCAAAGCAGAGGAATTTAATGTTGACAAAGGCATTTTAAACGGAGAAAGCCTTGCCTTTCATAACAATAATGAGATCTATTCAAAAACCAACTACGTCAATGGTAAAAGACAGGGGGAATACCGCTCATACTATCCTTCTGGAAAACTTCAAAAAAAGACATTTTATAGTAATGATATCCTTGTAGGTCCCACAGAAGAATTTTTCGAAAGTGGCCAGTTACAAACTCTATCTAAAATAGAAGATGGCCATATCGTTGAGTCTACATCTTACGATATTATTGGAACCATAGTGTCTCAAAGCTTTGAACAAGACAATAGAACACACCAACAAAAAATTCAAAACGGAAAAATAGCTGTTGAAGAAATCACCTCTAACTACGATGATTATAATGCCATAAAATTCTTTGATCAAAATGGTGATTTAGAACTTTTTATACGAATGAAAACCGAAAATGACGACCGTTTTATTATTGAGCTTGATGATAAAGGCGACGAGATAAAACGAGTTAATATTAAAGAGAACCCAGAAGCGGCTTTAAAATATACCTCTTATTTTACAAGACAATAAGTACAGGCCATTAACTTAACCCCTAATTTGGCGCAATTAATTTGTGAACTTGCGTTTTCAAGTCATCTAAAACCTGAGCCTCAAACCATGGATTTTTACTCAACCAAAATCGATTTCTAGGGCTTGGATGCGGCAACGGAAAATATTTTGGCAAATAATCTTTGTAATGCGCCACGTTATCTGTCAAAGTGCGTTTAGCATCCTTCTTTAAATACTGCTTTTGCGCATACATGCCAATCAAGATAATGAGCTCTACCTGTTCTAGTTGCTTCCATAGTGGGTTGTGCCATTGGGGTGCGCATTCTGGCCTTGGTGGCAAATCACCACTTTTGCCTTTTCCCGGATAACAAAATCCCATGGGCATAATGGCGAAATTTGTTGGATTGTAAAACGTGTCCCAAGAAACACCAAGCCATTCTCGAAGACGCTTTCCTCCAGCATCATCCCATGCGATGCCCGATTGATGAGCCACGCGCCCAGGTGCCTGACTTAATAAAACAATTTTAGATTTTGAGTCTGCCTCAACAATAGGTTTTGGACCTAGTGGCAAATGACTTTCGCAAATACGGCATTGCCTAATGTCATGAAGTAAATCCTGCATTAATCTAAGTTCTTAAGCATACTCTTTAAATCATTTGTATAGGAAGGGTAAGTAAAAATCATTTTCTTAAACGCTGCTACTGTCATTTCATTTTGCATCGCTAATGCTAAACTATTGATGCTTTCGTTTGCACCGTCACTCAACAAGTGTGCGCCAACAATTTGGTCTGTACGCTCATTGACCAAAATTTTATAAGCATAGGTATCTGTATGATTCTTTTTGGCATTGTACCAAGAAGAGGCATCTCCCTTAAAGATTTTAATGCTTTTATATCTTGATGTTGCTTCGGCTTCAGAACAACCTACACTCGCTAAATTAGGATGCGTAAATACAATAGAAGGCACTAACGGATGTTCAAAACTTTTCTCATTTCCGTGGATCAAATTATGCCCAGCAATAAAGCCTTGTAAGCCTGAGAGTGGCGTTAAAGGGAGTGACTTATTTGACACATCACCACAAGCATAAACGTTTGGATTACTCTCACTTTGCATAAAATCGTTGACATGAATTCCGGTTTCATCTGCCTTAATGTTAGCCTTATCTAAATCCAATAAATCTATTGCGGGCACGCGTCCAGAGGTATTGTAGACTACGCGTGTTTTTAAAGTATGTTCTTTTCCACTTTGTCTATAGGTTACCCTATGGTTTTTATTCAAAAGTTCTACGGAAATCGTCTCTGCATTAAAAATAAAGTCTACACCAATAGCGGCTAAGCTCTTTTCTGCCATATGCACTAAATAGGCGTCAAAAGCTGATAAAGAACGATCGCCTCTCTCAATAATAGTCACCTTACAACCTAAGGAAGCCAGCATATAACCAAACTCCATCCCAACATATCCGGCACCAATAAATGTTGCCGACTCTGGAAGCTCCGCCAAGTTTAAAATATCATCACTGTTTTGCAAGAACTCCGCGCCTTCAAATCGTAACGTTCGTGGCACATAACCTGTAGCAATCACAAATTTTTCTGCGGAAATCGTCTTACCTTCAACCTCTATTTCTGAAGAACTAATAAATTTAGGCGATTGGTGATAGAGATCAATACCCAACTCTGAAAGATTTTTTTCTGTGGAAATAGGAACGGCATCCGTGAATTGGGACTTAAATTGTTGAACGGCTTTCCAATCAATTTTTGGGGTTTCGGCAACTCCCAAGTTCTTTAATTGTTTGGCATGTTGCATCAAGTCGGCAAATTGAAGCATGACCTTCTTTGGGTCACAACCTCGTATGGCGCATGTGCCTCCATACTCTCTTTTATCGGCTATAGCAACGCTCATCCCAGATTGGGCACAAGCTTTTGCTGCAGTTTGACCCGCAATTCCACTTCCAATTATAAAGACGTCATAGTGTTTTGGTTTCATAGCTGAAATTTAAAAGATATCTCGACTAGAAGATAACGCTTTTGGTAAAACTACTGACTATATAGAATTTTCCTATCCCTTTTTACCGCCAACTATAATGACAATTTCTCCTTTTGGTGGCTTATTGGTGTAATGCTCTAAGACTTCTTTTGCGGTCCCTCTGATGTTTTCTTCATAAAGTTTGGTGAGCTCTCGAGATACTGAAAGTGGCCGATCTTCTCCAAAATACTCGCAAAAGTGAGTTAGTGTTTTAATCAACTTGTGCGGACTCTCGTAAAAAATAATCGTTCTAGGCTCTTCGGCAAGTAATAATAATCGGGTTTGCCTTCCCTTTTTTACAGGTAAAAATCCTTCAAACACAAATTTATCGTTGGGCAATCCAGAATTGACCAAGGCTGGCACAAATGCGGTAGCTCCGGGTAAACATTCTACTTCTATGTTATGCTCAACACAAGCTCTCGTCAATAAATATCCAGGATCTGAAATGGCAGGAGTACCGGCATCACTTATCAAGGCAATAGTCATCCCGTTAGCTATTTTTTGCACAAGATTATCTACCATACGGTGTTCGTTATGCATGTGGTGACTGTGCATCTGCGTTCCAATTTCGTAATGTTTGAGAAGTTTTCCGCTAGTGCGCGTATCTTCAGCTAAAATCAAATCGACTTCCTTTAGAATTTCAACGGCACGAAAGGTCATGTCTTTTAAATTTCCGATAGGCGTCGGTACAATGTAGAGTTTGGCCATTACACAAATTTACCTTCCACAATGTTCATAAAACGATCTTCAAACTCTTCTTTTCCTTTCCAGTTATTATAATCTGGCTTTACGATATCTTGAATTAAATGAGATGCCTCTTCAAATGTACTCGTGGTATTTAACTGAGATAAAACACGCTCGTAATCCTCGATCTTACCATTAAATAAGTGTTTTATAAACGCTAATTTATCGTTGAGACCTATATTGAGTCCGCCATTTTTAAGCTTATCATTTAAGGATTTTCTAAAATTTTCATTCGCTTTAGCATCTGAAATGGGCTCAAAAACAGGCACTTCTTCAAAACCTGCCGTAATGTCCTCGAGCGTATGTGTAGTGGAAGGCGCTTTAGATGTTGCCTTTTGGATCATCTCATCAATTTCCTCACTTTCTTGGGGCATTTGAGCAAACATATCTTTTATTTTCTCCATCACTGGCTCATAGATGTTGTCATCCTCTTTCTCATCCATGTTCACATAAATCTTATCCTCGACTTCAATATTGTCGCTAACCTTATTATTAAAGGCCGTATCGAGCATGTCAAAAAATGAGGAGTCATTCCCGATGGTTGGCAAACTGCCTTCAAAATTTTCATTTGCGAACTTTAAGACACTCAAAGTCTCATATAATGCAGCTACTTCAGCGTGCATCTTAATAACATCTTCCTTGTTTTTGAGCTGCAAAATACGATGTGCGATGCTTATGAGTTCTGATTCCAACTTCTTCTTCATAACTTTTTATGTTTTTAAAACGAGCTAGGTTTTTGATTTTTGATAAATTTGCGCCACCTTTATGCGAAACGGATTTACGCCCTGTTTTAGTGTTAAAATTACAAAATGTTTCTCGAAAATACAGTAAATCACAAAGAACAATTTGGATGGATCGAAGTCATCTGCGGCTCTATGTTTTCTGGAAAAACTGAAGAGTTGATCCGAAGACTGAAGCGGGCTAAATTTGCGCGTCAAAAAGTGGAAATTTTTAAACCCACTATAGACGTGCGATATGACGAGGACTTAGTGGTCTCTCACGATGCCAACGAAATTAGATCGACACCAGTACCTGCAGCTGCCAATATCCCCATTTTAGCCGATGGTTGCGACGTTGTGGGTATAGATGAAGCTCAATTTTTTGATGATGAAATCGTTAGGGTTTGCAATGATCTTGCAAACAAAGGCGTTCGTGTTATTGTTGCTGGTCTAGATATGGACTTTAAAGGCAACCCTTTTGGACCAATGCCTAACCTTATGGCCACTGCAGAATATGTGACAAAGGTGCACGCCATTTGCACAAGAACAGGAAATTTAGCTCAGTATAGCTATAGAAAAGCAACCAGCGAAGCTTTAGTATTACTAGGTGAAGTAGATGAATACGAACCCTTGAGCAGAGCTGCATTTTATAAAGCGATGATACGGGATAAAACGCGAAACATGAAGGTCAACGAACCTGAAGAACTTTCTTCAAAAGATCCAAACCCAGATGCCTAAAGCGCAAGAAACTGTTCTTGAAATTGACTTAAAAGCACTTAAACATAATTTTGAGTACATCAAGTCTAAACTACATAAAGACACTAAAATTTTGGCGGTGGTCAAGGCATTTGCCTATGGAAGCGATGCTAGTGAAATAGCCAAATATCTTCAAGATTTACAAGTAGATTATTTTGCTGTGGCTTACGTCAATGAAGGCGTCACATTAAGAGATGCTGGTATTGAAACACCCATCTTAGTATTACACCCACAAGCGGTTAATTTTAAGACCCTCATTGAGCGTTGCTTAGAACCCAGTTTGTATAGCGCAAAAATTTTGGATGAGTTTTTAGCGATTGCTTCCAAAGAAAAACAAAACAATTACCCAGTACACATTAAGTTCAACACTGGTCTTAACCGTTTAGGGTTTTTAGAAAAAGACATTGATAGCATCGTTTCTAAATTAGAAAGCACCACAGCCATTAGAGCGAAATCCTTATTTTCACATTTGGCGGCGAGCGAAGATTTGAATGAGAATGGCTTTACAAAAGATCAAATTGCCAAATTCAAGTCCATCTACAAAACATTTACAACAGCTATTGGTTATCAACCTATGCTCCATATTTGCAACACCTCTGGAGTTTTAAACTACCCTGAAGCACATTTAGACATGGTGAGAAGCGGGATTGGGCTGTATGGTTTTGGCAACTCTGAATCTTGGAATAAAGATTTTAAACCAGTGGCAACATTAAAGTCTCTTATTTCTCAAATTCATCATATAGAAAAAGGAGAAACCGTAGGTTACAACAGAGCTTTTAAAAGTGATGGTTTAAAAAAAACAGCCACTATCCCTATTGGTCATGCTGATGGCATTAGCAGAATTTATGGTAATGGTAAAGGCAAAGTCACCATCAACGGTCAACAAGCGCCAATTATAGGCAATGTTTGTATGGATATGATTATGGTTAATATCACAGATATTGATTGTAAAGAAGGCGATGAAGTCATCATTTTTGGCAACGGGATGAGTGCTAGTGCATTTGCTCAAAGCGCCAACACCATCTCGTATGAGATATTAACCGCGATCTCTCAACGCGTGAAACGTGTTTTTTTAACATAAGAACGTTACACGGCCTTAAAATTTAAATCTTTTTAATATTTTTGAGGTTACAAAAACAATTAACTAACTAGACACCTGCATTATGCTAAAAGAATTTAAGGAATTTGCCATGAAGGGCAATTTGGTTGACATTGCCGTCGCCTTTGTAATGGGCGCAGCTTTTAACAAAGTGGTTTCCTCATTTACAGGAGGTATTGTCTCTCCATTAATAGGTTTGATATTTAGCACAGATTTCAAAGACCTTAAATATGTTCTTGAAGAAGGCACCTTAAATGAAGCTGGAGAACTGGTAGGAGAAGTTGCTGTACTTTACGGTGAGTTTCTAACCAATTTATTAGATTTCATCATTGTTGCTTTTGTGATGTTCATGATCATTAAGGGCATCAATAGCAGAAAGAAAAAAGAAGAACCTAAACCAGCAGCTCCAAAAGGACCAACTCAAGAGGAGTTGCTCATAGAAATTAGAGATGCTCTCAAAAAAAATAATTAACCGTTACATTACATATTCTAACCTTAAACCGTCTCAAAAAGAGGCGGTTTTTTTTATGTAATTATTAAGGCTAAAACGTGTATAAATAATTATTTTTGAGTCTTAAATTTTTTTGAGATGAAAGTAGCAGTTGTAGGTGCCACCGGTTTGGTTGGCGAGGTCATGTTAAAAGTTCTTAGTGAACGTAATTTTCCGGTATCAGAATTGATTCCAGTCGCCTCAGAGCGCTCTATTGGGAAAACGATTTCTTTTAACGGCAAAGACTATAAAGTGGTAGGGCTTCAACAAGCCATAAGCTTAAAACCTGACGTTGCGCTATTTTCAGCTGGCGGAAGTACTTCCTTAGAGTGGGCTCCAAAATTTGCTCAGGCGGGTATTACGGTTATCGATAATTCTTCAGCTTGGAGAATGGACCATTCTAAAAAATTGGTGGTTCCAGAAATAAATGCAGACAGTCTTACCAAAGACGATAAGATTATCGCAAATCCAAACTGCTCTACCATACAAATGGTAATGGCATTAGCACCGCTTCATAAAGCGTATAAAATTAAGCGCATTGTTGTGTCTACCTATCAATCTATTACTGGTACGGGCATAAAGGCGGTTAGACAATTAGAAAACGAGCTCGCCGGCATTAAGGGAGAAATGGCATACCCTTACCCAATCCATCAAAATGCCATACCACACTGTGACGTTTTTGAAGAGAACGGTTATACCAAGGAAGAAATGAAATTGGTAAGAGAGACTCAAAAAATATTAGATGACAATACCATTGCCGTAACAGCAACAGCCGTTAGAATCCCAACAGCTGGTGGTCATAGCGAATCTGTAAACGTGGAGTTTGAAAATGACTTTGATGTCACTCAGGTTCGTAAATTATTAAACGAAACTCCTGGAGTTGTGGTTCAAGATAATATCGACGTTAACACGTATCCTATGCCTATTTATGCCAATGGCAAGGACGATGTTTTTGTAGGCAGAATACGTCGTGATGGTTCTCAACCAAACACACTTAACCTTTGGATTGTAAGTGATAACTTGAGAAAAGGAGCCGCTACGAATACCATTCAAATTGCGGAGTATCTTTCTAAAAAAGGACTGATTTAAATTAGCCTCGATGTGTTGTGGCTTGATTTTAATCCCAAGCTTTTTACCTTTTTTTCAGGGACATTTCTTTTTCCGTATTTTTGGGAGAGAAGATTTAATTCAACAACCTATGAAAAATTTGTATGTTCTAAGCTTGGCCATCCTAACTATGGTGTCCTGCAAAGAGAATTCCACAGAATCTAAAAAAGACATTGTGCTCAATTATCCTGAAACCAAAACCGTTGATACGGTTACCACTTACTTCGGAACAGAAGTCAAAGACCCTTATCGCTGGTTAGAAGATGACCGCAGTGCAGATACTGAGGCTTGGGTAAAAGCCGAAAACGAAGTGACCTTTAACTATTTGGATCAAATTCCTTTTAGAAAAGAACTTAAAGAACGCCTCTCTAAATTATGGAATTACGAGAAAATAGGATCGCCCTTTAAAGAAGGAGATTATACGTACTTCTATAAAAACGACGGACTTCAAAATCAGTATGTGATCTATCGCTACAAAACGGGAGAAGATCCAAAAACCGCAACCATCTTTTTAGACCCAAATACCTTTAAAGAAGATGGCACCGTCTCTCTTGGTGGTACAAGCTTTTCTAAAGACGGCAAAATTTTAGCGTATTCCATTTCTGAAGGTGGAAGTGATTGGAGAAAAATTCTAATCATGAATACAGAAACCAAGGAAATTGTGGAAGACACTTTAAAAGACGTCAAGTTTAGCGGCATGTCTTGGTATAAAAATGAAGGGTTTTATTATTCTAGTTACGATAAACCAGAGGGTAGCGAGTTGTCTGCAAAAACGGACCAGCACAAAGTTTTTTATCATAAATTGGGAACCTCTCAAAAAGAGGATCAATTAATTTACGGCGGAACTGCAGATCAAAAACACCGCTATATCTACGGAAATGTAACCGAAGATGATAAGTATTTAATAATTTCACCAAGAGTTTCCACTTCCGGCAACAAACTATTGATCAAGGATTTAACAGAGACCAGTAGCACATTCAAAACCATTTTAGATCATACCGATAGTGATAGTTACGTTATTGAAAATGTAGGGTCTAAACTTTATATTGTCACCAACCTCAACGCACCAAATCAAAAAATCGTAACCGTTGATGCCTCTAACCCTACTCCAGACAATTGGGTAGATTTTATTCCAGAGACTAAAAATGTATTAAGCCCATCCACGGGAGGTGGCTATTTTTTTACCGAGTATATGGTAGATGCCGTTTCAAAAGTGATGCAGTATGATTACGACGGAAAACTCATTCGCGAAATAGAGCTACCTGGCATTGGTAGTGCAGGTGGTTTTGGAGCTAAGAAAGAGGCTGAAGACCTGTATTATTCATTCACCAACTATGTAACACCCGGAAGCATTTACAAATACAATATTAAAGACGGCACTTCAGAATTATATAACAAGCCGGCTATAGATTTCAATCCTGAAGACTATGAGAGTAAGCAGGTTTTTTACACGTCAAAAGATGGCACCAAAGTGCCTATGATCATTACTCATAAAAAAGGCTTAAAACTCAACGGGAAAAACCCAACGATTCTTTATGGTTACGGTGGTTTCAATATTAGCCTAACCCCTTCCTTTAGTATTACCAATGCAGTTTGGATGGAACAAGGCGGTATTTACGCAGTACCAAACCTTCGTGGTGGTGGCGAATATGGAAAAGCTTGGCACGATGCCGGTACCAAATTGAAAAAGCAAAATGTATTTGATGATTTTATTGCTGCGGCCGAATACCTTATAGACAACAAGTACACCTCATCAGATTATTTAGCCATTAGAGGCGGATCTAATGGCGGACTTCTAGTTGGTGCCACCATGACCCAACGTCCAGACTTAATGAAAGTAGCCTTACCAGCAGTTGGTGTTCTAGACATGCTACGTTACCATACATTTACCGCTGGAGCAGGTTGGGCCTATGATTATGGCACTGCTGAAGATGATAAAGCCATGTTTGAATACCTTAAAGGTTATTCCCCTGTTCATAATGTAAAAGATGGTGTAGAATACCCTGCCACAATGGTCACTACAGGAGATCATGATGACCGTGTGGTGCCCGCTCACAGTTTTAAATTTGCTGCAGAATTACAAGCACATCAAACAGGGAACAATCCTGTTTTAATTAGAATAGAAACCGATGCTGGCCATGGCGCCGGAACACCGGTAAGCAAAACCATTGAACAATATGCCGATATTTTTGGTTTCACACTTTATAATATGGGTTTTGAAGTATTACCAAGCAAGACCGAGGATAAGGTAAAGGGATAAGACTCAATTTTTATTGAGTTCATCTATAAATTTATAGGTCAACGTTATTTCGAATTTGATAATTTAAAAGGGCTAAACATAGTGTTTAGCCCTTTTTTTATACAATCAAAGTGGATACTGTTAAAAATCTCATTTCTAAGTGCTTGTTTAATGTTTTTACATACAAAATCGTTAAATTTCCAGAAACTAATTAACTTTATTCTTAATTTTTTAAGAACAGGTAGGGGTTTGAGGTTTTTATTTGTTCTATTCATAATTACATGTTCTGTATATGAAAAAAAAATACTTTCCATTTGTAGTTGCGCTTTCAATCTTATTTTCCTGTGGAACCGATGATGGTTTAGTGCCAGTAGATATTGAAACTCAACCCGATTCTATTTCAATCTCCCAAAACTCACAAATTGAAATTTTCGTTTTTTCAAACGATTCCAATATTCCTAATAGCGGACAAATGACCATAAGTAGTCCTCAAAAAGGAATTGCTTCTATATTAGACCCCAACAATACTCCAAATAACCCAAGCGACGACAGTATTCAATATACAGCAAATCCAAATGAGGTAGGCCTTGATAGTTTTGAATATATCATTTGTAATGCTTCTGGAAATTGCAAAACCGAAAGTGTAGATGTTACTATTTTAAGCGGATCGAATGTGGCCTTCAATCTAGACAACATGCCTTATCAGACACTTTCAGAATATCAATTATTCGACGGCGTTTTAAAAGATTTAGATCCAAGTTTTGGGGTAACACCTTATACATTAAATTCTACTTTGTTTACCGATTACGCCAAAAAAGAACGCTTTATTTGGTTACCGCCAAACACCAAAGCAACCTATGTAAACGACCATGTGCCTCTAGATTTCCCAGTTGGTGCCATTATCATTAAAAACTTTTATTATGATCATGTGTTACCTAACGACGATATCAAAAACATCGAAACGCGACTCATGATTATGAAAAGTGAAGGTTGGGTTTTTGCAGATTATGTTTGGAATGCCGACCAAACTGAAGCAGTTTTGGATTTGAACGGCAGTTTTGTCAATATCCAATGGCAAAATAATGATGAACTCACCTCTACTCAATACCGTATTCCTTCTGAAGCCGAATGTATCACCTGCCATAAGGTTATGGAAACCCCTATGCTTATTGGTCCCAAACCTAGAAATTTAAACCTAATCTATAATTACAGTTCTGGCTCTGCCAATCAGTTATCGAAGTTGATAGAACTAGGGTATTTAGAAAACACATTACCTAATACCGTTTCAGCAACTCCAGATTACAACGATGAAACTGTTGATCTTGAGTTAAGAGCTAGAGCTTACCTAGACATCAACTGCGCCCATTGCCATTCTGAAGAAACCCATTGTTCATATAGGCCCATGCGTTTCAGCTTTCAAGACACGGAAAGTTATACAAACATCGGAGTCTGTGTAGATCCGGATACTGATCTTGAATTAGAGCTTAATCACATTGTAGAGCCGGGAGATTCTCGCCATTCTGTTTTACATTTTAGGTTAAATTCGACTGAACCCTCATACAGAATGCCCCTTTTAGGCAGAACACTTGTTCATGCAGAAGGCGTTGAACTTATTGAAAATTGGATAGACTCACTAACAGAAACTTGCGAATAATTTGATGATTATGAAAAAAACATTACACTTTACTTTTATTTTAAGCTTAGCTACATTGTTCTTCCAAGCCCAAGAATTAAACCAAGCTGCAAATTGGCCCAACAATGAGTGGTCTTTGTCAGGTAGTTACGATGACGCTTTTCTCGAAGCAGACCCAACAATCACTGGAGGTGCTTCCTCTTTTTCTTTTAATGATGATGCTGCCGGAGGTCCCTCAATAAACAATGTTGCAGTTGAGTCACCTGTTATAGATCTTTCTAATGCTTTTGATGCTGGCGAAAATTATATTAATATTTCTTTTGATTATACCCTAAATGTTGCCGCTTCAGAAACGCTTAAAGTGGAGTATTGGGATTCTGATACAACAACTTGGTCAAACATTGGCAGTGCACTAGCCGAAAATACAGCAACTAATGACAATTTTTGTAGCATTGCCTCAACGGCTTTTACATCAGAGTCTTTAAATATCGAGTCCTTTACAGAGAGCCAGTTGCAAAACTTTAAATACCGCATTGCATATAATGATAATAATTCTTTTGGTTGGGGCTATTGTGTAGATTCGCCAACCATAGTATCTATAACTCCACCTGCCTGTCCTAGTATAAATACCTTATCTATAAGCGGAATCATGTCTACAAGTGCCAACGTAAGTTGGAATGCTGGAGATGATGAAACCTCTTGGGAAGTTGCTATAGCTTTAGCAACTGACGCCCTACCTACATCAGGTGAGCTTTCTTCAGACAACTCATACAGTCTTACCGACTTAACACCAGAAACTGATTATGTGGTTTACGTTAGAGCAAATTGCTTAACAGATGGATACAGCAGTTGGATAAGTATTGCCTTTACAACGGGCTTTGATGATCCAAGCTACCCCGTCTCATTTACGCCCAATTCAATTGCCACTTCTGGAGCTTACGATATCGCACTTGTAGACTTAAATGGTGATTTCTTAGATGATATTGTTTCCGTAAGCGAAACTGACATTAATATTCACTATCAAGTCGCAACAGGCGGTTTTAATAGTGCAACTATAACTACCAGTTCAGCAGAAAACCTACCGAATTGGAGTTTGGCAGTAGGTGACATTGATGCCAACGGATACAATGATTTATTATATGGTGGCGGCAATGGTGTTACGTTTATGAAAGCCAACAACTCTGGTACAGGTTACACACAAGTATCAAGCTCTGAATACGTGTTTTCACAGCGATCCAATTTTATTGATATCAATAATGATGGGCATTTAGATGCCTCTGTGTGTCATGATATTGAACCTAATGTATACTATATTAATGATGGATCTGGAAACTTAACGTTCTACCAAGGTCAAAGTACAGTATTACCTAATGGCATAGGCTTAGTGCCTGGTGGAGGAAATTACGCCACCGTATGGATTGATTATGATAATGATAGAGACATGGATATGTTTATTGCCAAGTGCAGGGGTGGTTCTACTACCATAAGCACCAATGAACTTTGGCGCAATGACGGCGACGGTGTTTTTACAAATGTTGCCGACAGTAATAATTGGTACAATACGAATTATCCTGAAGTTGGGCACAATAATTCTTCTAATTTAGGAGATAATGTCCAAACGTGGTCTAGTGCTTGGGCCGATTTCAATAATGACGGATATATGGATGTCTATGTTGGCGCCAGTAATACCAGCAATGGAGACTCAAAGTTAATGATGAACAATGGTGATGGCTCCTTTACAGATGTAACCGCAGGTTCTGGGGTTTTAGATGCTAGTTTAGGTATCGAAAATGCGCCTGCCGATTTTGATAATGACGGCTTCGTGGATATTTTATCAAATGGTGATATCCTTTTTAATAATGGAGATTTTACCTTTACAAATTATTCCGCAAATATGCCACCAAGTGGTGCAATTGGAGACGCTAATAATGACGGTTTCTTAGATGTTTTTAGAGCTGGAACCATTCACTTGAATAACACAAATTCTAATAACTGGATCAAAATAAACACTGTTGGAACGGCGAGCAACATCAATGGTATTGGTGCGAGAGTAGAAATAGAAACACCTGCGGGAACCCAAATTAGAGATGTTAGGAGTGGTGAAGGATTTGAATTTATGAGTAGTTTAAATACTCATTTTGGTATTGGAGCAGAGACCAGTATTATTAGCATCACAGTTTATTGGCCATCTGGAGTTATAGATTACATTTTAGATCCATCTATAAATACCACTCATAACATTGTTGAAGGCTCCACTTTAAGCATTATTGATGAAACCTTACTTGACCTGTCTATATATCCCAATCCTGTAGAAAACCAGCTCAATATTAAGACCTCTGGACATCTAATTCATAAAATTGCCACCGTTTTTGATATTAATGGTAGAAAAGTACTTAACCGTAAATTAGAATCCAATATTATAAATGTCTCACATTTAGAAGCTGGAATTTACTTTTTAAGATTAGAGTCTGAAGGAAAGGTAATGAAGCGAAAATTCATTAAAAAATAGAATAATCAAACTGAATAGAAAACCGCTCAAATGTATTTGAGCGGTTTTTTTATGGTAATTTTGCATCATGCTACAGGTAAAACAGCTCCGTTTTGGTTATGACAAATCCTCCTTAATTCTGGATGATATTTCGTTTGACGTTGCTCAAGGTGAACATGTTTCTATTATTGGCGAAAGCGGCTCTGGCAAAACCACATTGCTGAAGCTATTGCACGGAGAATTCGATTTAAATAAAGGTGATATTTATTGGAAAGACAACGCCATCCTTGGCCCAAAATTTAATTTGGTGGTTGGTTATGACTTTATGAAATATGTCGCTCAAGAATTCGATTTGATGCCCTTTATTTCTGTAGCTGAAAATGTAGGCAAGTATTTATCAAATTTTTATAAGAAAGAAAAAAAGGAGCGTGTTGCCGAGTTATTAGAGGTTGTTGAGCTTACTGAATTTGCAGACACCAAAGTAAGCAGATTGTCTGGCGGACAAAAACAGCGGGTTGCCCTTGCCAGAGCTATGGCCAAGCAACCGGAAATCATGCTCTTGGACGAGCCTTTTAGCCATATAGACAATGCCCAAAAACAAGGCTTAAGACGCCGTGTTTTTAAATACTTAAAAGCTCATAATATTACTTGTATTGTAGCCACGCATGATAGAGAGGATGTGTTAGGGTTTTCCGACCGTATGGTCGTGCTCAGCAATTCAAAAATTATCACCAACGACACACCAGAACATCTTTATAAACACCCTAAATCTACTTTAATCGCTGCCTTTTTTGGAGAGTTTAATGTAATAAATGACAAAATTGTTTATGCGCATCAACTTCGAGTTGTCGAGAAATCTAATTTAAAAGCGACAGTGATTGAGCGTTATTTTAAAGGACATTATTATTTGATTGCTGCCTCTAACGCAACACAAACCTTATTTTTTCACCATCCATCCGCATTGCCTCAAGGAGAATCCATTTTTCTGGAAATTAGCAAATAGCAAAACCACCGTATCGGCCGTGATGTGATATTGAGACGGACTGTTGTAAACGAGAACCGTCAACCGATAGATACGGAATTCCTAAGTTGCTCTTAAGCACTTTTAATTTTGAAACAGAGATGCACTTTTGCTCGCAAACAGCTTTCAGCAACTGCTCTCGTACATTCTGGCTTTGCGCATTGTGAGAGGCGCTTGAAATCAAAAACAGCTTGGCATACTTTCTAGTAGATACTTTTAAAGTTGCTATTGCATGTAGACCATCTTCCACAAATTCGGTTTGAATATGATAGGTGTTTCCAAAAACACAAACGGTGCCTTCACTCAAAGAAACAAGGCAACATTGTAGTTTTTTAGGATTGAAAAAAGGCTTTCCAAATTCTTGAAGATAGAGCTTATAAGCAGCTTCTTTCATGCTCCAGAGCAACCAAACCATTTGGTGCTGATCTAATGCATTTGCAATTAGTTGTTGTTCTTCCGCAGTAAATACTTTATCAAGAAAACGAGGACGCCGCCAATTCGAGTCGAGCGCCGCTTGTTTTAGATCGACAACATCGTTGCCTATCATTTTGCAGCTAACTTTTCATTGATAATAGTCATGGCGGCTTTAACAGATGTCATTTTCTCCATATCGTCATTTTCAATTCGGATATCAAATTCATCCTCTACATCTAAAATAACATCCACCAAATTGGCAGAGTTGATTTTTAGATCTTTAATAAAATCGGTGTCTTCTGATAACTGCTTGTAAGCCTCTTCGTCTTGAACATAAGGTTTAACGATGGCTTTTAGTTTGTCAATTAATTCGTCTTTATTCATAAAAATTATGCTGCGTCAATTCTAATCTCAATTAGCGATTTAAAATCTTCTATTTTGCTAATACCTTTTAAAGATAACACAACCATTGACATCGCCAAATCCAAAACTTGCTTTTGCAGCAATATTTAGCTCTGTTTTTAAAGCCGTTTTTACAATTTTTTCTTCGGAAATAAGCGCTGAAATCTCAGGATGCACATCCTCACAATTGATATTTGGAAAGACAAATTGCTCCTTTAACTGAAGAATTGTAGCGACACTTTCAATACTTCCAGCACCTGCTAAGCAATGCCCCACCATAGACTTTAAGGAGTTGATATAAGGAAAATCACTACCACTTCTATTTAAGGCTAAGGTCCAATTTTCAATCTCAAGACTATCTTTTGAAGTAGCTGTTAAATGGCCGTTGATGGTGTCTATATCCTCTGGCGAAATTTCCGCATTTTTCAGAGCATCTTTGATACATCGTTGCACGGCTTCGGCATTTGGCGCAGTTAGTGTGCCTCCGCCTCGCTGACCACCCGAATTCACATTTCCGCCTAAAACCTCAGCGTAAATAGGAACATTTCGTTCTAATGCACTTTCTAAAGACTCCAAGACCAGCGCACCGGCACCAGAACCAGGTACAAAGCCCGAAGCTGTTGCACTCATTGGCCTAGAGCCCTGTTCTGGCGTATCATCATGTTTATAGGTCATTACCCGCATGGCGTCAAAACCACCCCAAATATAAGGCCCATCATCACTGCAGCTCCCAACTAACATCCGTTTTGCTTGTCCGTTTTTTATGCGCTCATATCCCATCAAAATAGCTTCTGTTCCTGTGGTACAGGCGGAGGAATTGGTGGTCACTTGATTACCCAAACCAATGATGCCCCCTAAAAAAGCACTAACGCCACTGGCCATGGTTTGCACCACAACGGTGCTTCCCAAACGTTTGACATCATGAGCATCTATTTTGTAAATGGCTTCACGAAATTTTTCAACGCCAGATGTTCCTGCCCCAAAAACGGTACCGCTATCCGTATCTACATCGCTTTCTGGATCTATCTCTAATCCCGCATCTCTCCAAGCATCCATACCCGCCATACATCCGTATAAAATGCCCGAACTGTTAAATCCTCGCAACTGCAAAGGCGTCAAATAGTCTAGCTTTTTTGCTTCGGAAATTTGAGGAATTCCACCAATACAGCAAGAAAAATTAAGGTCTTTGAGGTTTTGATGAAAAGTAATGCCTGAAACACCTTTTTTTATGGACTCTGAGAACGCCTCAAGCCCAACGCCATTTGGAGCTACAACACCTAAGCCAGTAATGACCACTCTATTTGATTTCATATGTGTTTTCAAGTTTTAGGAACATTCAACATCCCCGAAATGGTACCGCGACATACCAATTCGTTTTTGTCGTTCAACATTTTGACTTTGCATTTTAATTTTTGAAAACGAAACAGCTCTTTTTCTGAAATAACCGTCACCTTCTCTCCTGGGTAAACCGGTAAAAAGAATTGAATCTCACTTGAAGTGAGCGCTATTTGTGGTGCTGATGAGGACGTATGTTCATCAGTTTCGAATTCCTCTCCCAATAAGAACAGTCCCAAACACACCAACCCAATTTGTGCCATACATTCTGTTAAGAGAACACCTGGAGTAATGGGATGGTTTTTAAAATGGCCTTGATAAAAATAGGAGTCTTCTTGAAAGGTGTAGTTGCCTGTAATCCCTTCTGAAGACATAGTGCTAATCTTGTCTACAAACAAGAAAGGATGTTGGTAAGGTAAGCGCGCTATGATGTCTTTACTGTTCATGTGTTGGTGAAGTTGAATGGCTATGAAATGTGCTCTCCACCGTCTACAGGTATCACGCAACCGTTGATCCAACTGGCTTCATCTTTACTTAACAGGTAGACCGCATTTGCAACATCTTCTGGAAGTGTTAAACGGCCAAAGGGATTTCTCAACAAGCTATGGGCTTTTATCTTATCGCTTCCAGGAATCATTCTTAAGGAGGCCGTATCGGTAACTCCTGCTTGAATACAATTGGCACGAATGCCGTGTGGCGCAAACTCTAAAGCCATATTTCTAGTAATGGCTTCTAAAGTGACTTTGGCCGCAGATACCGCAGCATAATTTTTCCAAGCCTTTGTATTGCCTTCACTGGTGAAACTGATAATTCTGGAGTCTTTTGCAAATAAATTTGCTTCAAAAACAGCCTTTGTCCAATCATACAAGCTAATGGCCATAGCATTGATGGTGAGACTAAAATCATCAGTTTTTAATGTTGGAGCATCCTCAGAAAGCATGGGTTTTAAATTTCCTTTTGCAACGCTGTGCACCAAAGTTCTTATGCATCCCGTTTCAGAAAAAAGAACTTTTAACTCCTCGATGACCTGCTCTCGCTTATGGGGATTAAATGCGTCTGTATTAAAGGCTTTAAATGAAACCCCCATCTTTTGGATCTCCTCGAAGTGCACGTTAATACCTTCTTCTTGCGATCTGGAATTTCTATGAACGATACAAATATTCATGCCGTGCGCTGCCAGTTTTTTGGCAGTTGCCAGACCTAAGCCACTAGAGCCGCCTAGAATGAGCGCCCAATACTTTTTATTTTTAAATTCTTTATCCATAGCACTACCATTTCAACAAGATACGTTGCGCAGAGAATCCGGGGCCAAAACTTAACATTAGTCCAATGTCTCCTTTGGGTAAATTTTTATCCATAAAGCGCTCTAAAACATAAAGCACGGTTGCGCTGCTCATGTTACCATAGAGCCGAAGCACTTCTTTGGTGTCGTCAATGTTTTTGCCGAGTGTTCCGAATAAGTCCTCAACGGTTTGAACAATTTTCTTTCCACCCGGATGAAAAATCAAATGGTCCACCGCTTCAATATCCATATCATTACGCTCTAAGAAGGGATGAATGATGTTAGGAAAGTGATTGGAAATGGTTTCTGGAACCGCTTTGTCTAGAATCATCTGCAACCCCGTATTTACTAATTTAAAGCCCATCATGGTTTCTGCATCATAAAAATGATACATCGCTTCATCTAAAATTTCTGGTCCCTGCTCATCCTCGTATGACGATAAAATTACACTAGCTGCACCGTCACCAAATATCGCAGCACTTACAATGTTAACCATGGAGTAATCGTCTAACTGAAATGTAGCGGTTGGTGCCTCTACGGCTATTACTACAGCGCGTTTGTTAGGGTTGGCTTTTAAAAAATTGTTGGCATAGATCATCCCAGAAACCCCAGCAGCGCAACCCATTTCGGTTACAGGCAGTCGCACAATATCCTGTTTCATCTTTAAACTATTGATAAGATAAGCATCCATAGACGGGATCATAATACCCGTGCAACTCACGGTAATAATATAGTCGATATCTGTAGGGTTTAAGGCTGCCTTTCCTAAGGCCTTGATTAGGGATTGTTCTGCCAACTTAACGACCTCTCTGTTGTAAATGTCATTTTTTTCTTCAAAAGATGTTTTGGTAAACACCTCATCTGGTGCCATTATGGAGTACCGCTTATCTACACCGGCACCTTCAAAAAGCTTAACTACTTTTCTTTGAAACCGGCTATCCTGTCCCTGCATCCATAAGTCTACAAACGGAATAATGTCTTTGGTTTCTTTATAATATTGAGGTAGCTGCTTGGCTACTGCTGTTATTTTTACGCTCATAGTATTTTAGGTGAAAACAGATTTCTTATCATTAAAAATTAGTTTTCTTTTAATCAGACGTACGGTTTTGAATGTCAAAAGGTCTGTTGGTTTTTATTTTCTTTTTAATAGCCACTGGTATCTAAAGGCCCACCTCCATTTGATGCTATACTCAGCTTCAAGTTGATTGGAAATAGACGTCAATTCCTTTCGTTTAAAACCTCTTAGAACAGAGGTCAATCCATCTTCAACAATCGTTTTATTCTTTATGGTTGTACACACGAGTTTAAATAAATAGTAAGCTAGCTTATGGCGGTGTAAGTCATTAATGACCACACCCAATCTGGCTTTTTTTATAACAGACTTAAGAAAGGACACTATCTCTTGATCCTTAAAATGGTGCAAGAATAATGTGGTAAGCACCAAGTCATAGTCTAAGGCATCAAAATCCTCAGAAAAAATATCCATCACCTTAAACTCAAGGTTATCGTACGCTTTAGATAATTGCTCGGCATATTTTACGGTATGTGCGTTGGCATCAATCCCGATCAACTGAAACTTATAACCCTTCTTTTTTCCAAATTGAGATACCTGGCGTAAAATGTCTCCACTACCACAGCCTAAATCAATAATGGTGAGCTCTTTTTCTTTAGGATGATCTTCAAGCAAACGTTTTAAGCCATTTAAAGTGACGATATTGCCACCTAACCAGCGGTTAATTTGCGCCAATTTATCTAAAGCATCATGTAGAATCGGACCTTGATAATCAAAATCGTCCATGATTTCCTCGGCATTGCTGCGATATGTTGTATTGACTAAAACGCTCATGATATTTGCATGGGCTCACCATGCGTTCTTTTAATGATTTTAACCAATAACCATGGGCACCATTTCACAATTTGCAAGGCCATACTTGCCAACCTATCATTTCTAAAAAGAGCAGCTATCAAGTGTCCTGCTCGTAATCTATTTTGAAATGTGGCGTTCCATTGAGAGGTATACGCTTTTTCTAACATGTCTCGAGATGCAATTTTTTCATGAAGGTAGTTAATAATAAGTTGAGATGCCAACTGCGCGCTTCTTATAGCCATACCCATTCCATTTCCGCATAAGGGATGAATCATTCCGGCGGCATCCCCGCACATCAACACATGATTTTCGACGGGGTTTTTCGTTTCAAAGGAAATTTGACTAATGGTCAACGGCTGATCAAAGCAGGGTGTAGTAGATTTAAAAACATGCTTTAACGCCTTGTTTTTAAATAGTACGTTTTGCTGAAAGTTCTCAATGTCCTTATGCTTTTTAAAAGCTTTAAAGCTGGTAATATAACAAAGGTTAATGGCATTGGTCTCTACTTTTGACAAGCCGCAATACCCTCCTTTAAAATTATGAAGTGCCACTAAATCTTCTGGAAAATCGCCTTTAACGTGAATCTTTACCCCTAAATATGGCGATTTTTCTTTTATAAAATCACGTTTTAAATTGACATCTAAGTTAGAGCGTTTTCCAAAAGCCCCAATCGCTATTTTGGATTCAAAAGTGGCCCCTTCTTTAGTTTCAATTTGAAATCTATCATTTTTGAATATAATATCAGATACCGTGTTTTGTAACATTTTGACACCATTGGCCATGGCTTTCTCTGCCAATAATGCATCTAACCGAAACCTGCTAATGCCAAAGCCTCCTAATGGTAATTGTTGTGAGATTTTTTTATTGTTGCTGGTGGTCAATTCCATTTTTGAAATGCGCTTGGCACCTTCGGCAAAAACATCAATGCCCAAATATTCTAAATAAGGCAATACTTCGTTACTCACATATTCTCCACAAACCTTATGCTTTGGATAACTATTCTTTTCAATGACCACAACCGCGAACCCAGCCTTAGAAAGATGTATGGCCGAGCAAAGTCCTGCTAGGCCGCCGCCAATGATCAAAATTTCGGAGTTAAATAACTGCATAAAGCGCTTGCGCTAATTAAAGAACTTTAAAGATAAGTAGATTTCTATCTTGAAAGCACTAAAACAGCGGCTCATATTCAGAATATGTTAAACCATTTGGCAGTGGCATGGATGCAAATTCTAAATGTATAACCCGTCGTCTTCGTTGTATTTTTGATTTTGAGGAAGCATGTAACACTAGTGGTTTTAAAAGTTGAACTCCACCCGAGGAAACCTCACTCACAAATGGTATAGAGCTAGATGTGATTAATGCAATATCATCATCGTTTAGCTGTTTTTTATGAGACCCAGGAATGATTTGTAAAGCACCATTTTTTTGAGAAGTATCATCTAAATGAATACGCATGGCAAATGTGTTTTTTGAAAATTCCTCTGGTGGTCTAACCCCAATATTATCGTTCTTGATCGTCCAAGCCTCAAACCCCTCAGTCTCTATTTTTTCTGAAACATGTATTGGAATATCTTGATGCCAGGTCACATACCAATTATCTTTAGGGGACTTATCGAAATAGATGGCTTTAGTTAAAAATGCTTTCTTGTCGATGGCCTTAACGAGTCTCCTTAAGTTTTTATTAAAGAGAATTTCTCTAATTTCTGGCATTTTTTTAAGCACTTCTCGCATTCCATAAGCCCGTTCATCATTTTCTTTTATATAGGTATCAAATTGTACTTTTAACTTCCTAATATCACGTTTAGAATACACGTGATTTAATATTCCGAAGCCTTTAAATTCAAGTCGTTTGGCAATAGTTCGTAAATTTTTATCATTGATTTCTGTTTCGTAACCATCTATCGCATCATACAAGCGCTCTTTTATATTTCGTTTTAAGCGTTCGGGAGCAAGCACCTTAATGCCTTCGCCAAAACCTAGAATTTCTTTTTCAAGTTCAAAATTGAGTTGTACCTCCAGGGAAATGGTCACGCCATGATGATCTCTAGAAATTTCTTTTTGAGAATGATGAAATGGCTTGGTCAATACGTATGGTGCCTGCTTATGGTTAACATAAAGCATAACCGTTTCTGCTTCCATTGACGGGCTTATGGAAACACCAATGGCTTGCTTATAATAATTTTCAGAGTTAAACGTATGATCCAAAACAAATGACCTTTCACTTTTATGCACCGAAATAATCCGATCTAGAGCTAAATTCATGATGCCTTCGGAAAGTTTTCGCTTTCCAATTACAAACCATCTATTTCTAAATTCTTTTAGCAAATAGGGGTGAAATGTAAATGTGCTTTCCTGCCTAGCGTTAAAGGACTGATAGGTCATTTCAATAGCCTCTCTTTTCAGAATAAATTGATATAATTGATCTAAAAACTCTAACCCTTTTAAGTGGTCATTTTTCTCAAAATCAATCAATGATTTTTCTTGTGTACGCTGGGTATAAACGTGATCTTCCAGCTTTTGTACCATGCTTCCTAATTCTGCAAAATGAGAAAAGCCCTGAAATTGTTTTAAAAATGAAACCGCTTCAGATAATTTGGTTAAATCTTGATTAGAAATAGGACTATTGGTAATGCTATAATCTTCTTGGCCATATTTATAATATTTACGATCATAAACCTCAATAGGCGCATTATAACCTAACTTGTCACTGCGCATCATTTGAAGATCTAATTGTACCGTTCTTTTACTCACATCTACATCTTTTCCTTCATACTCATAAAGGACATTAGAACATGCTTCAATCAAATCATCTAAAGTCCATTTTCTAAAATGGTTCTGGAGACATTTGTCTATTGTTTTATATCGAATTAAAGCATTTTTATTGACTGCCATTTTCTCAAAGTTTTAAGCTGAAATAAAAGTAAAAATTTACTGCGCAATAGTTATGCGTATGTGTAAAAAAACACTCAAATTTTATCGGTTAGTAAATATTTCTTGCTTTTTTGAAAAAAATATAATACTTCGTATTATGGGTCTAAATTTCGAGTTACAAAAAAAATAAATTTTGAAAAGTCAAAAATAAATCTAAATCTTTGTATTGCATTTCAACCAAAATCAAGTTGATTAAAAATTAAGAAACCATGAGTTTATTTATAACATATCAAATCCATCCAAAAGGAATTCTGCCTTTTGTGATGCTTCGTGATTATCTTTAGATAAACTTTTCAAAATTATAAATGAAAAATCCGAAGCCAATTAAAAACTGTTTCGGATTTTTTGTTTTCAGTGATTAGCAAGTCTGCTAAACCAATTTCCACAACAGTTTTTCAAAAAAACCAGATGTTATAACAGCGGCGCTTGTATTTGCGCAGTTGAAGCATACCATTTTGGTTCTATCAAAAATTTTAAAACATAAAACAATGGACACGAATTTGTTAAACAACTACGTGCTTAAAGCTATTGACGCTTATCCATACGAATTAGAGGAAACTGTAGAAAATCTAAACTACGCCTTGTCTTACGAAGCTCATAATGCATATGCTTTGTATTTAATGGGCTGTTTGCACGCCGAACACATTGGCGATTATGAAAAAGCTAAGCACTATTTCGCAGAAGCTTTGGCTAGCAAAATGGATTTTCAAAAGGTGTATTACCCCTACATTTTAGTATTGATATGGAACGATGATTATGAGGAAGCACAGAAGTTAATAGACTTTGCAATTACCGTAAAAGGTATTGATAGAGGTACAATCTGGTTTTTTCAAGGCGTACTTTATGAATATGAGCAACATCATAAAAAAGCGATCAAAGCTCACAAAAAAGCAAAGCGTTTTGGTTACAACGATGGGTTTATAAATCAGGTTAATTCAGAAATTTCAAGGATTAAAAAGAAAATAAATCCCAAAAAAAAGACGTCAAAACGTAAAAAGAAGAAGAAAAATAAAAAATAATTTAACTACGTAAAAACATTGCGCAGTAGCGTAACATATTTGCAGAGTCATTAATTAGAAGTCTTTTGGAATCAGACTTTAAAAGTAGCGCTCTGCCAGACGAGGAGTTGGCAGAGCTTCACAAAAGTTCTTTAAAATAACAACATTGGAAGCATTGAGCAATTGTTTGGCTCGTTAGACTGAAATGCCTCGCATTCACGAACACCAAAATAAAATATTAAAGCAGTGAGTAATCCCACTGCTTCCACATCAAGCAAGTCTTGTTAAGTGTTTCTGTATAGCACTATTGTATAAATCGTTGCGGTTTCGTATAAGGTTTTTATATCCAACTTGACTTGGAGGCCATGGTTATTTGCCAAAATAATAACCACCACATCTATGTGTCATGGGTTCGATTCCCATCTTCCCCGCAAAGAATAACTTTAAATAATGGGGAAGTAGCTCAGTTGGTTAGAGCAATAGATTCAATTGTAGGTTCGAATCCTACCCACGCCCTGGCGTGGTGGCGGAATGGTAGACGCGCAACACTTTAGATGTTGTTTAAAATGGATTCAAAATCCATCTTAGTAAAAGAAGGTCACTTTTAAAAATAGACCACCAAGTGGGTCACACTTTAAATGGCAAAAACAAAGTGAACTAAAACTTGCAAAAGCGATGTATTGCTTCAGCAATCTAGAAAACACCTTGAAATATAAACGTATTATAAGTTGCTTTGGGTTTTCTTTTAAAGATCCGTTATTTTAAAAATGATGCTGTAAATAGCAGTTTCAAAATTGAGTAACACTCTGCAAAACAATTCTCAAAAAATTTAAAATCAGTTGCATTTCCGTAGTTAGAAAGATGGTTTTCTTTCGCTTTGTTTTAATTGAATAGTCGTTCTCATAAACGAGAATTCTATTATAAATAAATTAGTAATCGTCCATTTTACCTTTCCTAAGGAAAGGTCAGAATTAAAATAAAAAAAAGTTCTGGGATAAAAAAAATTAGAAATCATGCAAAGAGTAAGAATTAATGCAGGTATGATCGCTTTAGTGTTTAAGAATGGTAATTACAACCGTGTGATTACCGCAGGAACACATTGGATAGGCTTTAGAGAACAGGTTGTAAAATACGACTTGTCTCAACCTTTTGAGGCACCAAAAGCATTAGAGCTCTTACTTAGAGATCAAGTTTTGGCAAGTATGTTAACCATTATTGAGGTAAAAGATAACGAGATTGTGTTGGTTTACGTCAACAAAAACTTTCAACGTGTCTTAACCCGTGGCCGTTATACCTTTTGGAACAGCTTGCTTGACTATAAATTTGTCTCCGCAGATTTGAGTAAAATCGAAATAACAGAAGTTATTAGCAAAGCCTTATTTAGCAACTTGCTAATGCGCCAATACATCAGAACTTTTGAAGTTGCACCTTATGAAAAAGCAATCATGACGGTTGATGATACGTTTCTCAAAACTCTTGAACATGGTACCTACCACTTCTGGAAGAACGAACAAACTATCAAAATTGCAAAAGCCGATATGAGACAACTGCAGATGGAAATCTCCGGTCAAGAATTATTAACTAAAGACAAAGCCACCGTTCGTATTAACTTTTATGCGCAATATAAAGTCACAAATGTCGAGACCGCATTAATGCATAGTAAAGATTACGAAAAGCAATTGTACGTGACATTACAGTTGGCATTGCGCGCATTTGTGGGTGCTTACACCTTAGATGAATTGTTAGAGCAAAAGGAAACTATTGCCGAAGCCGTTATCAAAGTCGTAAAAACACAAGCCAACAAGTTAGGTGTAGATGTGTTATATGCCGGTATAAGAGATGTCATCTTACCAGGTGATATGAAAGACATCATGAATCAAGTATTGATTGCCCACAAAAAAGCACAAGCAAATGTGGTCACAAGACGAGAGGAAACAGCGTCTACACGAAGCCTTTTAAATACCGCAAAATTAATGGAAGACAACACCATGTTGTTTAAATTAAAAGAGATGGAGTATGTTGAGAAAATTGCCGACAAAATCGGTGAAATCACCGTAGCTGGAAACGGAAACGTCATCGAACAATTAAAGGATATTTTCTCTGTGAATAAGTAGCATTGGGGCGTTACGCAAACCAGAAAAAGGTTTGGGTCGCGCTTTCCGCTATATCTTTTGCTAAAAAAGCAAAAGGATGCCGCTTTAATCACTAACGCATACATACTTGTAAGGTATTCACATCATTTAAGATTGTTTCAAAATAAAAAATTTAACTGCGCAAAAAGAGCGCGCAACACATTGCAATATTTGCAGTGTAATTGAAAACTTAGAAAACATGACAACAAAAATAACAGGCCACGATATCATCTCTCTTGGTTACAGACAAGGAAAATGGATGAAAGATGCTATTGATCATATCAATAAAAATAATTTAGAAGGAGAAGCGATGAAAACCTATTTAGAGCAATTTAAATTGCCAGAGCCCATCGCATTGCATAAAAAACCAATAGACTTTTCTATCAACATTAAAGCCGAAACTGAGTTGGAAGAAGATAATGTCAATAAAGTGATCAACTCTATGAAGACTTTAATGAAAACACCAACGCTGGTTGATGGTGCTATAATGCCAGATGCTTGCCCTGCTGGGCCAGACGGAACTATTCCTGTGGGTGGCATAGCAGTGGCAAAAAATGCCATTCACCCAGGAATGCATAGTGCAGACATTTGCTGTTCTGTAATGTTAACAGATTTTGGTAAAACAGATCCTAAAGACATTCTAGATGCAGCCCATGCCAACACTCATTTTGGTCCTGGCGGACGCGATAGAGATGCGCAATTTAGATTTCCAAAAGAACTGTTAGAGGCTTTTGAAGCTAACCATATGTTGAATGATGGCAACATGCTTCAAATTGCAAGATCTCATTTAGGCACACAAGGCGATGGTAATCATTTCTTGTTTGTAGGCACGTCTAAAACAACAGGAAATACCATGTTGGTGACACATCATGGATCTCGAGGTCCAGGAGCTAAATTGTATACCAAGGGCATGAAAATTGCCGAAAGGTTTAGAAAGGATTTATCTCCAGACACAAAAAAGGAAAATGCTTGGATTCCTTTTGAAACTGAAGAAGGACAAAGCTACTGGAATGCACTTCAGGTGATAAGACAATGGACCAAGACCAATCACGAGGTCATTCATGATTCGGTAGCTGAAAGCTTGGATATTTCCATCAAAAACAGATACTGGAACGAACATAACTTTGTATTTAAGGATGGTGATTTATTTTATCACGCTAAAGGGGCTACGCCTCTAGACGCTAAGTTTATGCCAGATATTACTGGCCCAAGGTTGATTCCCTTAAACATGAGCGAACCTATATTAATTGTTGAAGGCACAACAACTAAAACCAATTTGGGCTTTGCGCCACATGGTGCAGGCAGAAACTTGAGTAGAACCCAGCATAGAAGAACTAAAACAGGGACCACGATGCAAATCTTTAAAGAGGAAACTCGAGGATTGGATGTTCGGTTTTTCTCCAAAGAAATTGATATTACCGAGTTGCCTAGCGCCTATAAAAATGCACAAACGGTGAGAAATCAAATGGATGAATTTGGTTTAGGTAAAGTCATTGACGAGGTGATGCCCTATGGCTGTATCATGGCTGGCGACTGGCAAAAAAATGCGCCATGGAGAAAGAAACGTGATAAGCGCAACAACCGCCGTAAATCTTAATTAAACATTCAGTCTTAAGCCCTGCGACCTTACATCGTGGGGTTTATCTTTTTAACTATACCACTTTCAAAATCTTAAAACTACGCTCCCTAAAAACAATCTGATCTTCTTTTTGTTTTCCTTGCAACAATAAACCAATGGGCGTATTTGCAGAAATAGCAAAAAAGGTATCATCATTAAATTTTAATATACCCGCACTTACTGCTATAAAATAATTAGCGCCGCTGGTGTAGACGACACTTCCCAAACCGACAATTTCCGAAGTTTTAGAAGTATCTATTTTGTTTAGGGTGAGGTTGGTCTTTTCCAATTCTGCTAACTGCTGCCCTGCCTTCTCACGTTCTAACTGCAACATAGCACGTCCCGTTTCATGCTTATCACCAGCCGAACTCTTAGTTTCAGAAGTTAAGGACTCTTGGATATCATGAATCTGTCTTTCAACAGTTTTCAATCTAACATCAACAGCATCTCGGCATTGTTGTAAAAGGCGCTGTTTCAATTCAGTTTTTGGCATCATTTGGAGAGGTATATTGTAGTGGTCCAAAAAAATTCATCTGTCTCACTATCCAAGACTTTCTTTTTTCAATATAGGAAGTTGCAGGCCTGGCCCTAAAACGCAATGGACTTGGTAAAACGGCAGCAATGGCAGCCGCCTCAGACTTGCTTAAATTTGATGCCGACTTTTTAAACCAGTAATTAGAAGCCGCTTCTGCGCCATAAACCCCAGGTCCCATTTCAATACTGTTAAGATAAACCTCCATGATGCGTTCTTTGCTCCAAACCAACTCAATCAAAAATGTAAAATAGGTCTCTAAGCCTTTTCTAAACCAACTGCGTTCTGGCCATAGAAATACATTTTTTGCAGTTTGCTGGCTTATCGTGCTGCCTCCTTTTAACTTTTTGCCCTTTTTATTGCTCTCGTAAGCTTTTTCAATGGCCTCAATATCAAATCCGTTGTGATTTAGAAACAGCTGATCTTCACTACAAATTACTGCCAATTGTAAGTTTTTAGAGATCTCTGAGATGGGCACCCAATCATGCTGCCAACGGTCCTCTTGATCTGTTGGACCGTTCTCAATATTACGAATCACCATTAATGGCGTAATAGGCACTGGCACCCATTTAAATAGTACCACGATAGCTATAGAAAACACAAACAGCCAAAAGAGTGTTTTAAAAATAAACTTGAATAAACGTTTTATTAGGGTCATAGAATGGCAAAGTTACATAAAGAATTCACGAGATGGATTTTTGATTTTGCTGTTTTATTCAACTAAATTCGCCAAGTCTTTACCCACCAAACTACCAATAGCCACGCCCATACCTCCTAACCTTACACCGCAGTATACATTGTTAAATAGTTGCTTAACTATTGGCTTCTTTTGAGAACCGACGCCCATAACACCGCTCCACCTATAATCAATTTCCACATTCAACTTTGGTAAAATAGTGTCCTTCAATAACGCTTCTAATTTATTTTGAATTAATGCGGTCTGCTCCAAGACCGTGGTTTCTTCAGTTTTGAAATCTAAATTTCTACCTCCTCCTAGCAGAATTCGATTATCGATATTTCTAAAATAATAATAGCCTTGCTCTAAGTGATAGGTACCTTTTATGTGCAAATTCTTAATAGGTTTGGTGATGAGCACTTGTGCTCTTGCGGGTTTTACTTCGGAAATTTTAAGTTGAGATGCAAATCCGTTAGTGGCAATGCACAACTTAGAGGTGGAAAACTCGAAACCATCTGTTTTGATTTTTACGGAGTTCAAATCTTCAGAAAAAGATTTCACAATGACATTGTTTAGAATCTTGATGTTGGCTTTATACGCTTTATATAACAAAGCCTCCATCATCTTACCGGTATCAATTTGACCTTCAAATTTATTGAAGCCACAAGCATCCATAACAGTTTCAAATTGAAAATTATTTGGAACAACAGTGAACACATCCTCTTTAAAAATAGGCTTTAAAAGTGTGTTGATTGCATCTCTTTTCTCAAGGCACGCCTCATAGAGGGCTGTATCTTGCTGCTGAAACAGTTCGTAACCACCATATTGATAAAAATCCAGAGCTTTATCTCCTAAGGTCTTTCGTAATAATTGCAATCCGTCCCAACGTCGTTTCATCAAGTCAAAGACCTCCTCTTCAGAATGTGAATTTAAATCATCTAAAATCTCGCTCATACTGCCAAAACAGGCAAAGCCAGCATTCTTGGTACTTGCCCCTTGAGGTAAAATGCCTTTTTCAAGGACAACTATTTTTGCTTTAGGAAAGCGCTCCCGAAGCTGTAAGGCACAACTCAAGCCTACAATACCGCTCCCTACTATGGTATAATCTATGTTGGATAGCCAGGATTTTATTTCCCAATACGATAAGTTCATAATAATGATGTACCTCTAACTTTGCTTAAATATAAAACAAAAAAACTCCGAACGTTATGTTCGGAGTTTTGATCTCAATCTTATATGATCTTATAAATTCATCAAATTGATTTTTAAACAAGATCAAAATGTTGATTATTTCTGCATAGATCTAGCTTACTCGACAAGAATCTTTTTAGTGACTTTAGTAGTTCCAAAAGTAATATTTAATAAGTAGAGTCCTGATTGCACATTGCCAAGGTCAATATTTTTATTAAAGTCGCCATTGCTATTTACGAATGATTGGTTAAGAATAGAACGTCCTCGTACATCAAAGACCTCTAAAGCAACATTCTCATTTGTGTTTGATTTAAACTTCACTGTAAACTCTCCATTATTTGGATTAGGAAAAACACTAAATGATGAATCAAAATCAAAATTTGGAGCATCTAATACAGGTGTAAAACCACCAGCCTCGCAAATCGTCAAAGTAATACTGTTCCAAGTCGCTCTATTTCCATCAACAATAACATCTCCAACAAAGAACGCCCAATCACCTTGAGAGTCCTCTCCGTTATAAGTGCTCAAAGGATCTAATGGCTGAATTGTGAGATTAGTACTGGTACTTGTGCATGGATTTTCAATACCATCATCATCGTAGTTCAAAATTGCATCAGCTAATCCTGGACACCCATTATTAGCACCAGCTTGAAGATAGGTCAAGTCATTAATCGCGCTAAACGGAGCCCTAAGAGCCATTGACAATTCTGCATTATTTGTCGTTGTTATATCTACACTAACATTAACATCAGATATAGTTTTAGAATCATCAATAGATAATGTGAAACCACTAAAAGTTTCCGAGTTTTCGGCAAGAAGAAGACCAGCGTTAAAGAAATAATCTTCACAAATATCTCCAGGAACATAAGTATAGTTTCCTATAGCAAAATAGTTGTCGTTGACATTAAAGAAAATATTATTCGCCGCTTCAACCATAATTCTACAGTAAGGAGAAGTGACGTTTGGGACTGTTATGCTATAAGAACCATTATTAGGTACATTAGACGCTAAGACGGTATCAAAGTTTGCTCCAGGCTGATCAGAAGTTGACAAAAGAATATTTACGTTAGCAGCATTAATACCATTGCCTGTAGTTCCAGCAACATCCCATGTGATTGTTTCAGTTTCACCAGGAGTCCATACAATTTGACTAGTGCTTTGAGAAGTTACTACAAACGGTCCGGCTGTTCCTACGACTTCTGTATTCATAACATCAAAAGAATTTTGACCACCCTCAATTTCATTATCTCTAACCGTAAGTCTGAATGTCTGTGATCTAGCTACTGTCGGTAATTTTTCCCAAGTTGTTGAAACGCCACCATTCGCTAAAATATCTTCTATTCTTGGAATGATTCTCGTTGGATTTGACGTCCCTTCATAAGATCTCACCATAGGACCCGTTGTAGTAAAATCTGTTGGTAATCCAGAAGGACCAAGATCATATTGCTCCCATGTATAGGTGTGGGTATCGATACCATCAGGATCAGTAGAGCTTCCTGTTAATCTATACGGCGTTGATATAGGTATGATGTAATCTGGACCTGCATCAGCAACTGGAGCTATATTAGTAATATTCACTAGATCTGGGCAATTACTTCCTACACCTAAACTAATATTTGCCCAAATTAACGCTAAACTGTTTTGGTGAAAATAAGCATCAGAACTTCCCTGTACATTTTGAGGCGCACAAATTCCAGCATAGGCCATGATGGTTGTACCACTTCCTGGTTCGTAAGCTGTTGTAGCATTCCTATTTCCTCCTGCACAGTTACCTGTATTACCGTTAAACGTATGAGGTGCACCAAATTGGTGACCCATTTCATGCGCTACAAAATCAATATCAAAAGCATCTCCTACTGGGTTGGGTAAACCTGTAACTCCTCTTGCTTTCGTATTAGGATTACAGGGAGAATTAAGTGATGCTATTCCACCACCGCCAGTGCTAAAAACATGACCAATATCATAATTTGCACTTCCAATGTTATTTGTAATTGTTGTTTGATTTTGGCCAAGCATTGCAGAACCATTGTTATTAGAGTAGGGATCAGAATTAACGCCTGGACCTAAAAATATAATACTAGCATTATCTATCATTATCATCCTAAGAGAGAGTTCTCTTTCGTATAATCCATTAACGCGCGTCATTGTAATCATCATTGCTTCAGTAACAGAAGCTAAAGTCCCACCATGAAATTGAGCGTATTCTACTGTACAAGCTAATGCCAATTCGTACTCTCTGATAAATCCGTCATCAGCATTTCTTGAACTAGCACCATCTAGAGCAACGTTCAAATCGTGTTGAGTATCGTCAATAAATTCACAGGCCCAAGATTCAGCTGGACCTTTCAAGCCGTTTTTTGCAAAAATTGAATACTCATTGTTTTCAACATTTAGGGGATTGATTAATTGCATTCCTTGATTAGTACCCATAGACATGGCATGCAAGCCATTTGGAGTGACGCTAAACCGAATTGTCACAGAAGGATTTCTGAGACTCTGCCCTACATAAGATCGTAGTTCTGGAAATTTTGCTTGTAGACCATCTTCCATTACAGATGATTCTAAAACCTCGAACGATTCTAGCGCTCCACTTACCATAGGAAAATCGATAATAACTCCGGAATCTGGAAAATTTTTAATATTCGGAGCTTGTGCCAAAGCATTTTTTAATCCTTGGATATTAAGCTGATAAACAGAACCATCAGCGGGGCCTTTATTTGAAAAATCTACAGACTGTGTTAAAGTCCGGTCTTGTGTTACTTTAGTCCAAAAAGAACTTTTATTTTGAGCCATACTGCTTGTTGAAAACATAAGCATTACCAAAATAAAAGCGACTACGCTTACGTAATTTACTCTCATATTAAGTTAAAATTTTTATTTTACTAAAAATACTGTGACATTTCATATCTCACAAAAAAATTAACAGCTATTTTTAATAAGTCAAAATTAAGACCATGAGATATTTAAGTATTATCCTTTTAATAGTAACATCTTGTAGCACTCATCAAAAATCATTAGAAAACCAAAAGAGTCCTGCGCCATGTCCAGAAAATGGGATCTGCACTTTTGATGTTATTAAGGACAAAGCTTACGAGATAAAAAAAGACGAATTTGGAAACTCCTATCTTGATATTTTCGACGGAAAAAAGATTGTTTTAAAATTCAAATATAAAAGAAATGAGATATCAGAGACTGCTGATAGTAATTATGAAGAAGTTATTTACGCTCAGCTAGATCAGGAGGAAATTGAATTGGTATTGAATAATGAAGAACTAAAGAACGTTAACTTATCTTTTGGCAGGTTATGTTTTTGCAAGGGACAAACTGGATATTACAGTATCGATAGAGGATCTCTATCCGTAAAAAAAAGTAGATGTTAATGAGTATGTATTTGAATTAGATTTTCAAACTGACGAAGTCCCTCAAATCGTTTCTAAGGTAGTACAGCGGTTTTCATTATAAAAAAAACTCCGAACGTTATGTTCGGAGTTTAATGTTTATTCTTCTAATGGTTGGATCTTAAAATCCTCCATAAATTTCGTTGTATAATTACCAGCTAAATAGTCTGGATGATCCATCAACTGCCTATGAAAAGGGATGGTCGTTTTAATACCTTCAATAACAAACTCATCTAAGGCACGTTTCATCTTATTGATGGCTTCTTCACGAGTTTGCGCAGTAGTGATCAATTTCGCAATCATAGAGTCATAGTTTGGTGGAATAGAATATCCCGCATACACATGTGTATCCAATCTAACACCATGACCCCCTGGCGCGTGCAATGTTGTAATACGTCCTGGAGAAGGTCTAAAGTCATTAAAAGGATCCTCTGCGTTGATACGACATTCAATAGAATGTAGTTTAGGAATATAGTTTTTACCAGAAATAGGCACTCCAGCGGCTACTAAAATTTGCTCCCGAATAAGATCAAAGTCTATAACCTGCTCAGTAATGGGATGCTCCACCTGAATTCTAGTATTCATTTCCATGAAATAGAAATTACGGTGTTTATCCACTAAAAATTCTACAGTTCCTGCGCCTTCATATTTGATGTACTCCGCTGCTCTAACTGCAGCTTTACCCATTTTCTCACGAAGGGCCTTGGTCATAAAAGGAGAAGGTACTTCTTCTGTTAATTTTTGATGACGTCTTTGTATCGAGCAATCTCGTTCTGATAGATGACATGCTTTTCCGGTAGAATCTCCAACAACTTGTATTTCGATATGTCTAGGCTCTTCGATGAGCTTTTCCATATACATATCGTCATTTCCAAATGCCGCTTTTGATTCTTGTCGGGCAGATTCCCACGCAGCCTTAAGGTTTTCTTTTTTCCAAACAGCACGCATCCCTTTACCTCCACCACCTGCAGTAGCTTTTAGCATCACAGGATAACCAGTTTCATCAGCAACTTTTTGACAATCTTCAAAATCTACAATAATACCATCACTCCCAGGAACACATGGTACACCAGCTTCTTTCATGGTAGCTTTAGCAGTAGCCTTATCCCCCATTTTTGCAATCATTTCTGCGGAAGCACCGATGAATTTCACCCCATGCTCTTCACAAATTTTTGAAAACTTAGCGTTTTCAGAAAGAAAACCATAACCTGGGTGTATGGCGTCTGCATTGGTAATCTC
The DNA here is from genome assembly GCF_000688335.1 of Sediminibacter sp. Hel_I_10. Classification (NCBI taxonomy): domain Bacteria; kingdom Pseudomonadati; phylum Bacteroidota; class Flavobacteriia; order Flavobacteriales; family Flavobacteriaceae; genus Sediminibacter; species Sediminibacter sp. Hel_I_10. The sequence continues at coordinate 2,125,404 of NZ_JHZX01000001.1, read as the reverse complement.
AGCTGCCGCTATAATGTTGGCTATTTTGAGGTAAGATTCACTACTTGGAGCCGGTCCTATACACACGGCTTCATCAGCAAATTTGACATGAAGACTATCAGCATCTACCGTAGAATATACTGCCACAGTTCTGATGCCCATTTCTTTACAGGTTCTTATAACACGAAGTGCTATTTCCCCTCTATTGGCAATTAATATTTTTTTGAACATAACTTCTCTTATTAAAAATTACAATTTCCAAGCACCAAATTCCAACAATTGGGTTTTGGGTTTAGTGGATTGGAATTTTCAATGGTTATGATGGGTCAACCAAGAATAATGGTTGATCGAATTCTACAGGAGAGGAATCGTCTACTAAAACCTTAACGATTTTACCACTAACTTCAGATTCTATCTCGTTGAAGAGTTTCATGGCCTCAATAACGCAAAGTACGTCACCTTCAGCAATAGAGGTTCCAACTTCGACAAAAACGGGCTTATCTGGAGATGGTTTTCTATAAAACGTTCCAATAATAGGAGACTTAATAGTGACATATTTTGAACTCTCGTCTACAGGGACTTTCTCTACTGTAGTCTCTGCCGCTGTTGGCTGAGGAGCAGCAGGAGCCGCTTGAGCCATAGGAGCATTCATAGGAATCTGCTGCACGTAGGTAGTAGAATCACCTTTATCATCAGACCCTGTTCTTATAGTAATCTTAATATCGTCCATCTCTAATTTAACCTCACTCGCACCTGATTTTGCTACGAATTTGATTAAGTTCTGAATTTCCTTAATATCCATAATGATTAGATTTATTTTAAATAGTTAGTTTCTAGTAGTTAATTCTTAGCCTAAGAGTTATAGGCCCATTTTAAATAAATGGAACCCCAAGTGAAGCCACCACCAAAAGCGGCGAAAACAATCTTGTCCCCTTTTTTTAGTTTAGACTCGTAATCATGTAAAAGTAATGGTAAAGTTGCAGAGGTTGTATTTCCGTATTTTTGAATATTCATCATCACTTTTTCTGGAGCTAATGCCACTCTATTTGCTGTAGCCTCAATAATTCTTTTATTAGCTTGGTGTGCCGCCAGCCAAGAGATATCATCATTTGTGAGGTTATTTCTAGCAATGATGCGCTCTGTCACATCTGCCATATTGAAAACCGCATTTTTAAAAACGGTCTTCCCTTCTTGAAAGATATAATGCTTTCCTTCTGCCACAGCTTCTGGAGTAGACGGATAAGATGATCCACCGTAAGTGGCCTGTAAAAAGTCCCTTCCATTACCATCACTTCGCAGTAATTCATCTTGAAGTCCAAGACCATCAGTATTGGGTTCAAATAATGCCGCTCCAGCGCCATCTCCAAATATAATACAGGTAGCGCGATCTTTATAATTGATCATTGAGGAGTTCTTATCTGCGCCAATAAGCAATACCTTTTTATACTTTCCTGATTCTATATACCGCGCTGCTACTGACATTCCATAAAGAAAACTCGAGCATGCTGCTTCTAAATCAAAAGAAAAAGCATTGGTAGCTCCTATACTAGTAGCAGTAAAAGCTGCGGTTGAGGCAGCTTTCATGTCTGGTGTTGCAGTAGCAACAATTACTAATTCTATATCTTTTGGGTCGAGACCTTTTTTATCAATAAGATTTTGAGCGGCATTGATGGCCAAAAATGAAGTGCCTTTACCTTCGTCTTTTAAAATCCGACGTTCTTTAATGCCAGTTCTTGAAGTAATCCATTCGTCATTGGTTTCCACCATGGTCTCCAAGATTTTATTGGTCAAAATATAATCTGGTACGTAAGCTCCGATCGCAGTAATTGCAGCGGTTATATTATTCATATAATACTTTTAAAATAATCCTAAAAAAGGAAAAAATCGTCCAAAAAAGATGAAAGTTGTATGAAATTACTAAAACCTGAACGATTATGGTGCAAATTAAGTCGTTTTTAAGACTTTGAAAAATTAAACATAAAAAAAACGCTCACAGGTGAGCGTTTTTATATATGCATGCATAATACTTATGCTAAATTCTCTTCAGTTTCAGAGTTGTCGATCAAAACTTGACCTCTGTAATAAAGCTTACCTTCATGCCAATGCGCTCTGTGAAACAAATGTGCTTCTCCTGTAGTAGGACACGTTGCAATAGTTGGCGCAGTTGCTTTGTAGTGTGTTCTTCTTTTATCTCTTCTTGTTTTAGAAATCTTTCTTTTAGGATGTGCCATTTTATATGTTATTTATCCGTTAATAGTTTTTTTAATGTATTCCAACGAGGGTCAATTTCCTCTGATGTTGCTTCTTTTTCTTCTAAATCCTTAGGACTTAACTCTTCTAATTTCTTAAGTATATCTGAGTCTAAAGTGCCATCTTCCACTCCTGGATGAATGCGCTTTGCAGGTATGCACAAGATGATGGTTTCATATATATATTGCGCTACATTAATTTCATATTCACCGTGAGGCAAAATTACGATATCCTCAAACTCATCGTTATATTCATCTCCAAACTTGACCACCAATTTATAATCACCATCTATAGGCTGATCATAAGGCTCATTTGTGAGATCACAATTAATATTAACATATCCCGAAATCTGAAAAGTTAACTCCAGAAGTGTTGTTTTTTTCTCAAAAAGCAACTCGGTTTTGATGTCGACTGCATTGAAATCATCATACTCAAAATACTCAAAGAACGTCTTATCGATCTGAAAATCAAAATGGTGTTTCCCGACCTTGAGACCAACATAAGGTATTGTAAATTCCTTTAAAGGCTTCATCATCACATTCATTTTGAGCCCGCAAATATATAACTTTTAATTGATTACACCAGAGTTATCAACAAAAATATTTAGCGTTTTTTTGAGAGCTTTTTTAATGGGTTTTCTGAGTACTTTTTATAGCGTGCTCTATTTTTGAAAATTTGTATCGCCATAAAGACAGCTGCCTCAAAAGAACCGTGGTCTGCTTCGCCTTTACCCGCTATTTCAAAGGCGGTACCATGATCTGGTGAGGTTCTTACTTTACTGAGGCCTGCAGTATAATTTACCCCATGACCAAAAGACAACGTTTTAAAAGGGATGAGCCCTTGATCATGATAAGCGGCGATGATAGCATCAAAGTTTTTATAATTTTTTGAACCAAAAAAGCTATCTGCGGCATAAGGACCATATACCAATTGACCTTTGTCTCTTAATTTCTCTAAAGTTGGTTTTAAAACAAGATCATCTTCTTCCCCAATAACCCCATTGTCGCCCGCATGCGGATTAATTCCTAAAATAGCGATTTTGGGACGCTCAATCGTAAAATCTTGAATAAGGGATTGGTAAACTATTTTTATTTTTTCTGCAATGAGCCCAGGAGTAATTTGTTGAGGGGCATCCTTTACAGGAACATGGTCAGTAAGCAACCCTACCTTCAATGTATCTGTAACCATAAACATCAAACTTTGACCTCCTAGTTGTTCCGCCAAATAATTGGTGTGTCCTGGGAATTTAAAACGTTCAGATTGAATGTTATGTTTGTGTATGGGTGCTGTAACCAAAACATCAACATCTCCATTTTTTAAAGCATCGGTTGCTTTCTCTAAAGACAATACTGCATATTCGCCAATCTTAAGATCCTCTTCTCCAAAATTAATGGTAACGTTTTCTTTCCAAACATTCAAAACATTGATCTTACCATCAATCACTTGATTGATATGATTGATGCCGTGGTAGTTGATTGAACTATCAAAATGCTTCTTAAAAAAAGACATGGTTTTTATAGATGCAAAAATTACAGGGGTACAAAAATCGAGCATCCGGCTATCTTCAAAGGTCTTTATGATAATTTCTGCTCCTATGCCATTAAGATCTCCTATTGATATGCCTACTTTTATGTTTTTGTCCTTCTCCATTAGAATATTGTATGTAATTTTATACTTGCAAATTTAACCAATTATTCGACACTATGTTTACTGGGATTATTGAAGATTTAGGACAGGTCACTGAGCTCAAAAATGAAAAAGACAACCTTCATATAAGCATCAAAAGCGCCATCGCTTCTGAACTTAAAATTGATCAAAGTGTTGCTCATAACGGTGTTTGCCTTACGGTTGTTTCGCAGGTTGACGATTTGTATACCGTAACTGCCATAAAGGAAACACTAAACAAAACCAATCTAGGCCAACTCGAAACAGGTCATTTTGTAAACCTAGAACGTGCCATGAAACTAGGCGATCGACTGGACGGGCACATTGTGCAGGGCCACGTAGATCAAGTTGGCGTTTGTGAACATCTTTCCGAAGAAAACGGAAGTTGGAGCTACACCTTTAGTTACGACGATACTTTAGGAAACGTGACTATTGAAAAAGGCTCTGTAACCATAAATGGCGTGAGCTTAACAGTGGTTAATTCTGAAAAAAACAGATTTAGCGTGGCGATTATACCATATACCTATGAGCATACCAACTTCAAAAATCTAAAAAAGGGAACGATTGTGAACTTGGAATTTGATGTTTTAGGAAAGTACATCAAAAAACTTTACGAATCTCGATTATAATTTAAGAGTCAGATTTACCGAAACTTTTTTTGATACCATAACACAAACCTGCCACAATGCCAAGAAGGATCCCACCGTCAATAGGGGTTCCTGGTGGCGTTGGCGGACCTGGTGGTTCAGGAACTCCTTCACCTTGGGCAATGCATACAAAACTTATTAATACAAATAAGATTGAGGCAAACATTTTCTTGTTTTGTATTCTCATTATGGGGTAAATGTATAAAAAAAACGCAATCGGCAAAACAATTTCCCTCAAAATCCTCTTTAAAAAGCAAAAAAATCCGACAAATGGATAGTTTTTGCGTTATAAGACTTTAATTGTTTCGAAGTCAAATATATTGTTTTTTGTTTTAAAGAAATAAAATTATTCTAATTTTTCAGTTTAAATAATTGTTATCACGACGATTACAACATTATCTACGATAAAATGAATACTTAGGTTTTATTCATCTTATAAATAATCATTTCACCTATGCATGCTATCCAAAATTTCAATCACCTCAGCCTTTTTTCGAACAGAAACAGGTACGTTTTCACCGTTTTTAAGCATGAGATAGCCGCCATCTGTCTTTATAAACGCACTAATACACTTTATATTGACCAAATGGCTTTGGTGAACTCTCAAAAAGCCATAAGTTTTTAGCATATCGGCAAAATATTTTAAGGTCTTGGTCACAAAAACCATCTGTCCGTCATTAATATAGAACTTGGTATTATTACTGTCAGATTCACAACGTATGATATCTTCGAGACCCACAACAATGATTTTATCTAAGGTGTGCAAAGAAATCTTATCTGGCTTTTTTTCTGGTGCCACGAGTGTTTCCTTTAAAATCTCCAACCGCTCCTTAGACGGTTGCAACTGCTGAGTCGCGCGCTGTATGGCCTCTGATAATTCTTCATCTGAATACGGTTTCAATACATAATCAATGGCAGCAAATTTGAAGGCCTTTAATGCAAACTCATCGCTTGCGGTCACAAATATAATCTTAGAGTGAAGCTTCGGAAAAATCTCCAAGACGTCAAAGCCCGTCCCATCGCCGAGCATGACATCTAAAAACAGAATATCCGGCTCCTCTTTTCTAATCGCTTTTGCGGCTTCAACCACACTTTGAGCTGTATTTATAATCGTAAGATTTGGATGCTTGGACTCTAGCGTAGCTCTTAATAAATTGAGCGCATCTAAATTATCTTCGACTAATAGTGCTGTATGTTTCTTCATTTTATTATGGACTGCTTGTGTTTTGATAAGCTGGTTTTACGTGCTTATGATTTTCTTCTTTTTTAATACCTTAAAATCCCTCACCCTAAAGCGCTTCAATAATCTGTTTCTAAAGGAGTTTTAAAAAATACGCATGTTCCTTTCACTTTGCCGTCTGCTTTCAATTCTGCAATCTGTAAAGCATCTTTTCCAGAAATCGAGGCCAGACGCTCCTCGGTGACTTGCAAGGCCATGGATTGATGATCTGAAGCCGTTTTTGCTTTTTGTGATTCATAAATCCCTAATCCATTATCGGTAATGGTCACTTCAAGAAACGTTTCCGAAGTAGCAAAACAAATATCCAATTGCCCTTTTCTAGATCCTTTTAAAATACCATGCCGTATGGCATTTTCAACAAAAGGTTGAATAAGCATTGGCGGAATGTAAATCTCATCTGCTCCGTAATCACTCTCTAAAGACAGCTGAAACTCAAACGGCTTTTGAGACATCTGCTGTTCTAGTTCAATATAATGTTTAAGCGTGGCCATTTCTTCTTCTAAGCTAATTCTATCTTTTCTAGAATTGGCTAATGTGGCCCGTAGTAATGCCGCAAAACTATTTATTGTGGTATTCATGACCTCTGGTTTTGTAACGGCCATGGCCTTGATCCCATTAAGTACGTTAAACATAAAGTGCGGATTCATCTGCAACCGTAATGCTTTTTGTTCTAATTCCAACAAATGGTTCTCTATCTCGAGACGTTGCTGTGCGCTTTTGTTTCTTTGCTTTAGCCGTTTAATGTAAGTGGCTATTATTAAAAATACCACCAATAGAACTAAAGCAGCAGCTAACCATTGCACCCAAATCTTTTTGTAAAAAGGCCGTTCTATAAAAAATGAAAATTGCTTAACATCACTCTCTTGCCACCTAAAATTTCTAGACTGCACAGAGAACGTGTGTGCTCCATAGGCCAAGCCAGAAAAATCACTAGAACTCGAGGAGCTCCATGGGCTCCATTCTGTATTATTTAATGCCGTACGATATTCTATAATATCAGGGTGATCAAGATCTACAGATTTAAAACTAAAACTCACTTGATTTTGATTTGGCGAAAGCCGCAAAACCTTTTTACTATTGGTCCAAGCTTTTAAATCAATACTATCTACCGACTCATATGCTACTTTAACATCTTCAAAAAAGAGCTCGGGTTTTAAACTGTTACCAGTGTTTACTGAAGGTATAAACTCGGTAAGTCCATAAATAGTTCCAAACCAAAGATGTCCATTTTCATCTTTATCTACAGCGTTTAGCGTAGTTTCAATCCCAAGAAATCCGTCGTTTTTACCAAAGTGGAATACATCCAAAATCTCCTGATCAGGACTCAGTTCAATCTTGTCTACTCCTCGTTCTGTACCAGACCAAAGATAGCCCTCGTTGTCAAAAATAAGCTGAAAGCAATTCTCTGAAGTTAAGGGCTTAGACCCCTTAAGCTTTTTAAAATGAAGTTGATTCTCAAGCTTTGCCCACCAAATACCTTTGCCAGCAGTGCCCAAATAGATGGTGTTTTTATTGATGAGTAGAGTATTAATCGCAACCTCATCGTTCAAAACAAGGCCTAAGTCTGATACCGCATCGTCCTTAATACATCCCAAATGCCCATTTTGTGTGGCATACCATAATTGATTGTCATGAAAAAGGCTATGCGTTATCGCAAGGTCCTTGATCCCGTTTTCTTTTGAAAAAGTATTATAGATTTGAAGCCCTGATGTTGATGGCTGATATCCAAACTTTATAATCCCGCTAGAATAGGTTGTGGCCCAAACCGTATCTTGATCCGTTTGAAGACTTTTGATCCAGTCTTCTGGAAAGCCCGTTTTTTTGTTGATCTCATAATCAAAGCGGCTTGTGATGGGGATTTTAATTTTACTCAATTCATCAATTTTGCTCTTATCTATTAAAACGGTATCCTTAATTACAATTTCCCGCAGCCAAATACCATGACCCTCTGAACCAAACCACACACGACCTTGTGGACCACTTGTGATCGTTTTTATTTTTGCTGCGGAAAAAAATTCGGGTAGCTCTACCTTCTGGGCTCCTTTACCATCTAATTTTGACAGCCCGGTTCCACTTTGGGATACCCATTTTGTGTTGTCGTTTGAATGTATGGCATACACACGACTTCCGCTCAAACCCGATGAGGTGTCATAATGTTTGAAATTATTCTGAAAATATTTATAAAAACCTCCACCAGAAGTCGCTATCCAAATATTGGATTGCCGGTCTAAAAGTACTTTTTGCACATTTGAAACAGAGAGTCCTTGCACTGCGTTCACAACAAGTTCTGTTGTGTAAGACACCATATTTAAACGATGAATGCCATCATCGGCTGTCGCAATCCAAACGTCCTTATCATTTAGAGACAGCGCGTTAATTTTTAAGGATTCGAGAACAAGAATGGACTCTTCAAAATGATTCGGTTCAAAAATAAAAACACCCTCGCTCGCAGTAGCAGCTATTATTTTATCTTTATAATTGAGAAGCGCTACAAAATCATCCTCTACCAGTTCTTCAACTTCTGCAGCTTTAGCATTTAAATGTTTTGTTTTAAACAAGCCCTGACTAGAAGCAATCCAATAATAGGTGCCATCATAAATAAGATCCTTTATTTGAGAAGTATCTAAGCGATGATTCAATGATAACTTAACCGGTTTAACACCTTCGGAAATGTGATAAATCCCCTTTGCCGTTAAAATGAAAGTGATCTGCCTTATTTTTTTAATGGTATTAATTTGAGGCATTTCCGAAGAAAAAAATTGCTGTTTTACTTTTATGGAAAGACCGCGATTTGTACCTATAAATAAAGTGTCTTTAGATGCAAACAGCGCATTGACATAATTATTTTGAAGACCATTGGAGGTATTATAAATCTTAAAATTACTCCCATCAAAACGTGCCACACCACCACCTTGAGTTGCTACCCACAAATACCCGTTCTCATCTTGAACCATATCATAGACTTGGGATTGTGGCAATCCGTCTTCTATAGTAAATGCACGTAACTGCTGATTTTGGGTATGGCCTAAAAACACCGGCCCCAAAAAGAGCATGCATGACAGATATGTGATAATTGATTTCAAATTGAGTGGTGACTTGTATTTAAATTTTGATCTTGAGCCTACACTTGTTCACTTTACAATGCTATCATTTATAGGCTATGCAACTTACAATTTTGAACGGGATTTTTATGTGCAGAAGTATTCAGAATTTTAGCAAACCATGAAAAAGCGCCGCATTTCAAAAGAAACGCAGCGCTTCAACCAATAATCAACAACAATTAATCTTGGTCATCAAAACCACAATTGTAGGCATAGTTTGCTTTTTCAAATTCTGGTGTAGTCGCGGTCAATAAGCTGGAGATCTGTTCTAACTTATTGTTTTTGAACATGACATATTTGGCATTTGTAGTCACATCGCAGCTTTCGTCTTCACCAATACCCAGGCTAATGACCTCAACCCCATCTTGACCACTTTCGGCTTCTAATAAAGATACTCTTGAGTGGTTCAAACTGTCACATTTCACAAAAATCTTATCAATTTCTTCGCCATTCTTTACTGCTCTAATTTGGAAACGCTTGTAACCTTTATAGTCCATCCCTGCTTCACCAAATACAAATTTAACTTCTGGGTTTACTTGGCTCACCATCGTTTTCTGTGAGATGAGTCCGCCCCAGATCCAGCCAACCTGTGGTCCCATTTTAATTTTATACCATCTGCTTTTAACGCCGTTGATGGTTTGTGCGCTCTCACTTTTTGCTAAGAGCCTAACGTTGGTGCCAATACCTATGGTAGCTAATTGTTCACATTGTACCGAGGCGCAATCTCGCATGGCCACATCATCGGCCAATAAATACTGAGATGCTTTTGTGGCTGAATTGGTGTATACATCAAATTCAACTTCTTGTGCAAATACATTTGAAGCCATTAAGAGTATGGCAATGGCCAGGCAGCTTTTTACGATTTTTGACATCGTGATTGGGTTTTCGTTTTTTACTTGAGTGTGATTTAAAGTCGTCATGATATTTTGTTTTAAGAGTTACTATTATACTTTGTTTACTCAAAGATATAGCGCGCATGACCCTAAATTTAGACGGTTTTAGAATTCGTAGAGGATGGTTTAGAATTCGTGAATTGAAAAAGAAAACACCATCACATTCAGGTATATTTTAAAACAAAAACTATCCTTTGCTCAAAATGTCGGTCAAGGAAAAAGTCAGCTTTAGGCTTCAAACTGCTTTTAGATGCTTGGATTGCATTCCAATCTTATCGCGTGTTGATGACAAACTAATTTTGCCTCGATGTAACATCATTCCACCTAAAGATGATAGTTTGGCTTTTCTTCTTATTTTTATGTTTTTACAATCTGTCACAGAAACTAATAAAAGTTACTGTTCTCAAGGTGATTACGTATTCAATAATTTAAGCATGTCGAGACCATCCTATAAGCATTCAGAAGAAAATCAAACAACATCTAATTTTAAAGCAGATGTTTTAGTCAAAGATCAGTTCTTCGATTACATCCAAAAGCTGCAACAAACCATTACTTCAAAACTAGAGCAGGTTGACGGCAAGGCAAATTTCAAAGAAGATGTTTGGGAAAGACCAGAAGGTGGTGGAGGCAAATCTCGTGTTATAGAAAATGGTACCGTTTTTGAAAAGGGAGGCGTCAATATTTCTGCTGTTCACGGCGCTTTACCAGAAAGTATGCAAGCCTATTTTGGTGTTACCGATGCGCAGTTTTTTGCCTGCGGATTGAGCTTGGTGCTTCATCCAACAAACCCAATGGTGCCCACTGTACATGCCAATTGGCGCTATTTTGAAATGTATGATCAAGATGGGAAGATTGTAGACCAATGGTTTGGTGGCGGACAGGATTTAACACCTTATTACCTCTTTGAAGCAGATGCCAAACATTTTCATCAAGTATGTAAAACAGCCTGTGATCTCCATGATGGTGATTTTTACAAACACTACAAGGAAAAATGTGATCACTATTTCTACAATGCCCATCGTAATGAAGGACGAGGCATAGGAGGGTTGTTTTTTGATTACTGCAAGACCACCCCAAAAATGGGAATGCAAGATTGGTATAACTTCGTTACCGAAGTTGGAGACAGTTTCCTAGATGCCTACGTACCAATTGTAGAAAAACGCAAAGATTTATCTTATACTAAAGCACAAAGAGATTGGCAAGAAATACGCCGTGGCCGCTATGTAGAGTTCAACCTTGTACATGACAAAGGCACCCTTTTTGGCCTAAAGACAAATGGCCGCATCGAAAGTATTTTAATGAGCCTTCCTCCTCACGTGCAATGGGTTTATGATCACCGCCCAGAACCTGGCAGTGAAGAGGAAAAATTATTACAAGTACTAAAACATCCTGTAGCATGGGTCTGAGAAGCTCCATAGTTTTAATATTGCTTTCTGTTAACACCGTTTGGTCTCAAGAAAATCAGCCAAACACAAATACTTACATTCGTCAATTTGAAAATAAAATAACTACACGTCTCTTTTTAATAAATACTTCAAACGATTTCTATTTTGAGGATGATCAAGGTTTAGAAACTGTTTTTATCCCAAATAGTCGGGATTATCTTGGTGCTTCGATTGGTTATCGAAGTCTAGAAATTGCCTACAGTTTTTCTCCGAATTTTTTAGCGGAGAATAAAGATAATGCCGATTCCAAATTCTTCAATTTAAACTTTAGAATGTTTTTTGGGCGTTGGATGCAAAATCTTGATTACTATAAACAAAAGGGATTTACCGTGTCAATCGGTGATCAATCGAATTATTTAAAAGGCTTAGAAACCTTAAAGATTGGAGGCAGAACCTCTTTTATTTTTAACAGAAATTTTTCTTTTAGGGCTATTGGTGCACAAAATGAATGGCAGACCCGAAGCGCAGGAAGTTTTATCCCAAGATTGGCCTATTATTATACAAAATACAGGTTACAAGAATTGAATGAATCTGACAAAGCTTACACCATTAACGTCGCGCTGTCCCCTGGTTATTATTACAATTGGGCAATTACTGAGACTGTTTTAATCTCAGGAGGTCTTACTGCTGGAGCGGGTATAAATATAACTAAAGGGCTTGGTGAAGTAGATATCACATCGTTGCTTATCGAAAGTACCGCTAGGTTGGTCTTTAGCTACAACTCCAATACCTTTTTTGGGGGATTGACTGCCAATGCATCCATATTCGAACATGATATTGATTCTTCTACCATGTTGAGTGATGAGCTATTATTTGCAGAATTGTATATCGGTTACCGCTTTAAGGCTCCTAAATCTTTAGAAAGATTGGCCGATGCTATCAATAACAAGCTCGGGCTATAAAAATTCAATAGTTCTCATAAAGCCCTCAACTTTCCTACTCATTAGCCTTTATATTTAAGCTATTCTTATCAAGAAATGCAACATAACCCTTAACTTTGTGATTACAACAAAAACGATAGATTTATGTTTCCATTGAGAAGAAACCGTAGGTTAAGAACTAACGATGCCTTAAGACATTTAGTAAGAGAGACCCTAATTTCTCCAAATGATTTTTTGGTGCCTCTGTTTGTTGTTGAGGGCAAAAACGTCAAAGAGGAAATTGCCTCCATGCCCAACTACTTTCGCTTAAGTTTAGATTTACTAGAAGCCGAAGTCAAAACACTTTGGAAGCTAGGTTTAAAATCTGTACTTCTATTTGTTAAAGTGCCAGATGAGCTCAAGGATAACCAAGGAAAAGAGGCTTTAAACCCTAACGGACTTATGCAACGAGCCATAAAGACCGTTAAGAATGCTTGCCCTGACATGCTGGTGATGACAGATGTTGCACTAGACCCCTACTCCATGTATGGTCATGACGGCGTTATTGAAAACGGAAAAATCATAAATGATACTACCGCAACTGTTTTAGCTGAAATGAGCTTATCTCATGCACAGTCTGGAGCCGATTTTGTTGCACCAAGCGATATGATGGATGGGCGTGTTTTAACCATTAGAGAAATTTTGGAAAGTAACGGATTTACAGATACTGGTATTATGAGCTACTCTGCCAAATACGCTTCTTCATTTTATGGACCGTTTAGGGATGCCCTAGATTCTGCTCCAGCCGACGTTCAAAATATTCCTAAAAATAAAAACACTTATCAAATGGATTATGCCAACCGACTTGAGGCCATAAAGGAAACTCAAATGGACATTGATGAGGGCGCAGATATCGTCATGGTAAAACCAGGTTTATGCTATTTGGATATTGTTCGTGATATTAAAGAGGTGGTTGATGTTCCTGTAGCTGTTTACCAAGTATCCGGAGAGTATGCCATGTTAAAAGCTGCCGCAGAACGTGGATGGCTTAACCATGACGCCGTCATGCTAGAACAGGTTACAGCAATCAAACGTGCCGGTGCAAATATTATAGCATCCTACTTTGCTAAAGACGTGGCAATGTTACTCAATTCCTAATTATTTGAACTATTATAGTATTCTTTCTTAGCAATATTCTGATTACGATTCAAAATAAAATAACTATATTTAATTTCGTTTAATTAGATATAGTTATACTTTATTTTTGATTCAAATGGATGACATTGATTTTAAAATTATAGAACTGCTGCGTAAAAACGCACGAGAGTCGTTTGCTGCTATAGGAAAATCGGTTGATTTATCGGCCCCAGCCATAGGAAAACGCGTAAAAAACCTAGAGGACAAAGGCATCATTAAAGGCTATTCTTTAAAACTGAATCACGATAAGCTCGGCATTAATACGAGAGCCTATATCAATTTGAAGATTCACCAATCAAGCACCGTCAAAACAGCCTATAATCAAATTGTACATTTAAAGGAAGTGCAGCGCTGCGATCGTATTACGGGTTATGACAGCTTGTGTATTCTTGCTTTTTTTAAAAATAATAAAGAATTGATCACCTTTATAGAGCGCGTGTCACAATACGGCGTTCCAAATACCAGTATTATTCTAGAGAGCTAAAACTTTATCTTATTGTTGCAACACTGCTCAAGGGAGAACCTAATAATATTATTAACTTAGCCATCAAACACAAATCCATGGGCTTACTTATACTATACGCTTGCGTTTCAATCTTTTTCTCGTTTCTATGCTCTATTTTAGAAGCGGTATTATTAAGCGTAACACCTACCTTCATCAAGGTAAAGAAACAAGAAGGCAAACACTACGCGCTAGAATTGGAAGTGCTTAAAAAGGACGTTGATCGGCCGTTAATAGCTATCCTAACCCTCAACACTATTGCGCATACCGTTGGTGCCATTTTGGTTGGTGTACAAGCTAAAGTGGCCTATGCTGAAATCTATGGAACTGAGCAAACCACTGTTCTCGGTTTTGACTTTACAGTAGATATCATGGTTGGTGTGGTCTCAACAATAATGACTATTTTAATTCTAGTTGCTTCGGAAATCATCCCAAAAACCATTGGTGCCACCTACTGGAAACAACTCGCTAACTTTACCACCAAAGCGTTAAGAATTTTAATTTTTCCTTTAAGAATTACCGGCCTCCTTTGGCTTTTGCAGCTCACCACAAAACTAATTGGCGGTAGTGCTCACGGTAGTATTTTAAGTAGAGAAGGGTTTTTGGTCATGGCAGACATGGCCGAAGAGGAAGGTGTGTTTCAAGAAAATGAAAGCAAAATCATAAGAAACCTCCTTAACTTTAAGGAAGTATTTGCAAAAGACGTTATGACACCAAGAACGGTGATGAAGGCCGAAGATGAGAACACTACCGTACAAGATTTTTTTAATAAGAATATGAATCTTCGATTTTCAAGAATTCCTATTTATGCTGGCGATGCCGATGAAATTAAAGGACTTGTTTTAAAAGACGAAGTCTTTAAGGAAATGGCTTTGGATAACGGCGACAAAAAGCTCTCAGAAATTAAGAGACATATCATTGTTGTTGATCGCGAAATGCCCATCCCTTCGCTGTTTGATCAACTTGTAGAAACCAGAAATCATATGGCCTTAGTGGTTGACGAGTATGGATCTGTTAGTGGCTTGGTCACCATGGAAGATGTTATAGAAACGCTTCTGGGAATGGAAATTATGGATGAAAGCGATAACGTTTCAGATCTTCAACACATGGCAAGAAAAAGCTGGGAGTCTAGAGCTAGAAAGCTGGGGATCATTGATGCAATTCCTTCGGAAAAAGGAAAAGTTGAAAAATCGCCTGATGATAAAGATCCTAAGAATCAAAAGTAATGGAAACCTGTATCATCAAAACACCATTAGGCTATTCCAAAATTAGTGGTAACGATGATGGCATTACTGAAGTCACCTTATTAAATTTAGACCTTTCAGAAGATAAAAAATTAGAAAAAGAAACAGATGTTATTCCAGCCGTATTAGAAGATACCGTAATACAACTTCAGGAATATTTTGAAGGTGTTCGTAACACTTTTGATTTAAAATTAAACCCTCAAGGCACCGATTTTCAAAAATCTGTATGGCTTGAACTCGCACAAATTCCATTTGGAAAAACCTGTTCCTACCTTGAACTTTCCAAACGACTAGGAGATCCAAAGGCCATTAGAGCTGTAGCTAATGCCAACGCTAAAAATCCGATATGGATTATTACGCCCTGTCATCGGGTGATAGGCAGTGACGGAAGTTTAACCGGCTATGCTGGTGGTCTCCATCGAAAAAAATGGTTATTGGAGCATGAAAACCCTTACAAACAGCAGTCTCTATTTTGATGTAAAGTTTGACTTACAATTAAAGTGAGCACACATTGAGAATTCATCAATTTATAACATATTTTGATGATGTAAAAACATTGATTTTCAATTGGAAGCCTAAAAATAATATCTTAATTTTCTGGATTTATCCAATAATTGAATATTAAGTTATACGCTGCCAATCAAATCAATTAAAATGTCCCAAAACAAAAATAAAGACCTTTTTAATAAATCTAAATTTTACTACTCAGGCAAAATTAGAACGCTTTTAAATTTTAGTCTTATCCAGCAAAAATTTAAATTAACTATTCCAAAATACAGCAAAAAGAAACGCAATGCTAAAATCTATATCTTAGCCTTTGTATTTTATGGTAGCATGTTTTCGCAAAACCCATTATACACCAATATTTCGGTAAGTGATGTTGGCATTAACAACAATATAGGTAAAGCTAATACTAGCAGAAATATTGCAATTGATAACTCTGGAAATATTTATGTGGTTTTTACAGGTAGCGAAGGCACACGGGTTGCAAAAAGCACCAACAGAGGCGCAAGTTTTCTCCCAAGTATTTCAGTAACACCGTATAGCAGCGAACCTGAAATCGCAGTTAGTTCCCAAGGATATATTTTTGTTTCTTGGGTTGAAAACAATAATATAAAGCTTAGTAAAAGTGAAGATCAAGGCGTTACTTTCTCGCCAGAAATAACAGTTGGTACTGCAGATCCTTCAGAAGTCGCAATTGAGTTAATAGAAACGGTGCACATCGCTACTTACGGGTCTAATATTTATATTTCGGATAGATCAGGAGAAAATATTTATGTTAATACGGATAATGGTATTGGTTCTTTTTCTAATATAAACTTACCAAATTTTGCGTATTCAGATATTCTTACCGACCTAAATGGAACTATTTATGCTCCAAGAGATAATCCATCATTAGATTTATTTAAAAGTATAGATAATGGTGATAATTTTACACAAATAGATTTGAGTTCTTTAAATAATGTGTACTATTCAAGCTATACTTTAAGCGATGGACCCTGTGGCACATTCATATTTGTCGCAGGAAGTGGTTCTGATGGATATAAAATTGATGTCGCGGACGGTTCGGTCTCTCAGATAACATTTGGCAGTAACGATCTTACGTTTAATGCACGCACTCTTTTTGCTGATAGTCAAGGAACGATAATTGATGGGTATCAGAATCTTAATGGTGAATTGGTTATGAGCGTAAGCTTTAATCAAGGAGATACGTTTAACGCTCCGATTGTTATTGCCAATGGGGATAGCCATAATATTGACAGAAACACGGCATATAATGATGTTGTAACTGCTTATGCATCTAACGGTCAGATCTTTGTATCTGTATATGATGATGTATTAAAAAGCATAAATATCACCGCCCCAAACCCATCTATAGAACTTTGTAGTACTGAAGATTTCACTTTAAGCTTTGAACTTACTGGCATCTTCGATCCTAATACGAATTTTGCGGTAATACTTAGTGATTCAAGTGGTAGTTTTGAAAATAGTATAACTTTGGAAAATGTAGTTACAAATAGTGATACCACTATCACCTTATCCTTGCCGCTAGGATTACCTGCAAGCGACGATTATCGGCTTCTCGTTGAGTCCTTGGCCGATTGTACGCAGAGCCAACCCATATCAATTATTCTAGGAAATTTTGAATATACCGAGCCAATAGATTTATTTGGCTGTGCAGATAGTGTTGGTGTCGATTCATTTGATTTAAGTCAAAATACGTCCGTTGTACTCCAAAATCAGGCTGGCTACGACATTAGCTATCACATTTCTGAAAATGATGCTAATAATTTTTTAAATCCTATACCAAATATTGCAAATTATGAGAGCGGAACTTCCACAATTTGGATGCGAATACAAAATTCTGGAGCCGATTCTTGTTATATCGTTACTGATTTTGAGATTACGGTTTATGAATTACCTAACAATATTAACACGATTGCTCTTCAAGAATGTGATATAGATCAAAATCAAGATGGATTTACCATATTTAATCTTACAGAAGCAAATAGTTTAATTTCTGAACTCACCGATTATGACTATTCATACTTCACTTCATTATCTGATGCTGAAGAAGGATTACAAACTAACGAAATTACAGATCCTAATTCATACACTAACACAATCAGTGGTTCTGAAACCATATATATTAGAGTAGTTCCTTTAGATGCTACTACAACCGATTGTTTCCATGTGATTCCTTTAATTATTAGTGTGAATTCTTTATCAGATATATACATTGCAGATGAGTATGTTATTTGCTTGTCTAATAACGATATGGTAGTACCTGCAACAACTAATACGTTTTTACCAAAACCTCCAATAGATACTCAGCTAAGTAGTTCTGAATACGATTTTCAATGGTATAATGGCACAGAACAAGAGGTGCTAAACAATCCTAATTCCTTCTTAATTTCTGGAGAGATGAGTGCCTCGTACTATCCAATGGAGGCTGGTAACTATACCGTTTTAATAACAGATAAAGATACAAATTGCGTCTTTTCCAAAAGTACAATGGTTGTTGATTCTTATCCTCCCGAAAGTATTATGGTTGAACAAACTAGTGGTCTTTTTTTAGATAATACTATTTTAGAAGTATCAGTCATAGGAAACGGAGATTATGAATATCGCCTAGAAAATGGAGTATGGCAATCAAGTTCCATTTTTGAAAACGTATCTGGTGGGGAGCAAATCATTTATGTTAGGGATTTGTATAATTGTAACCTATTAATGGTCGCAAAAAGTATTATAGATTACCCCTTGTTTTTTACACCAAACGATGACGATAAAAACGACAGATGGAATATTCGAAATATAGCAGATTTACCAAACGCTAAAATATACATATTTGATCGTTACGGTAAATTATTAAAGGAATTGAGTGCCTTTGAAAACGGTTGGGATGGCATGTATAATGGAAATAAAATGCCTGTAAGTGATTACTGGTTTTCCGTCGAATATAACAAACCATCGGACGGCACAATGCGAATTTTTCGTTCCCATTTTACTTTAAAACGGTAATTTTTAGGAACCAAAAAATTCAAAATTGGCTAGTGGGTTTTTATTGAATTTTACTGTTTAACTGAAAACGAATAAATGAACACATTCCATCTTAAAATAATCAAGTTTTATTTCTTGTTTATTTATGCCTTGGTAGTTGAGTCCCGATATCGCAAATCATCGAAAACAACTTGCTATGAAAAGTTTATATTTACAGGATCTGAAATTTTGGACATCAAAAAGAACATTTAAATAAAAATAAATGTCCTGAAAACCGTATTTCTAGTTGACAAAGAAAAGAATATAACCGGCTACATTTAATGAAACTATTATGTTGCCGTTAAACAGTTTTGTAAAAACAAGTTCAAATTTTTAAAATCAAATAAATAAAGTATGAAATTCTTGAAAAGCCTTATAAAGTTTTTAATTGTTTTCTTTGCATTAACCATTGCCATATTATACATCACAGACACCGATTACCTTATCAAAGCTGTAAGAACTATTTATCTCAAAGGCCACTCTACAGCCTATTTAGAAGATTATAAAGAATTTGACAACCAACCCATTGAAGCCGGCTCAGCACAACCTTGGCCAAATCACACAAATTACAACAGCGTCGAGGCCACAGAAAAACTTCAAAAAGTCAATAAAGATTGGGGTACCATTGCGTATGTCATCATCAAGAATGATAGCATTTGGTTTGAAAGCTATTATGACGGTTTTGATGAAAACTCCAGATCCAACTCCTTTTCAATGGCAAAAAGCTATGTCTCTGCCTTATTGGGCAAGGCCATCATGCAAGGTCATATCAAAAATTTAGACCAACCCGTTTGTGATTTTTTGCCTGAGTTTTGCGAAGATAAAGCCTCAAAAATGACCGTAGGAGATCTGTCTTCCATGGCATCTGGCACCAATTGGGATGAAGCTTATTATTCGCCATTATCTATAACTACAAGAGCTTATTTTGACGATGATTTAGCCAAGGTGATCAATGGGCTTGAAGTTGTTGATGAACCCGGGCAACGTTTTAAATATGCTAGCGGAGATACACAAATGCTAGCCATGGTTATAGAAAAAGCTACTGGCAAAAAAATGTACGATTATCTAGAAGAGAGCTTTTGGAAGCCTCTAGGCAGTGAAAATGCAACACTTTGGCAAGTTGATAGCGAATCTCACGACCTGGTCAAGGCCTACTGTTGTATTGCTAGTAATGCTAAAGATTTTGCACGGATGGGTAAACTCTATAAAGATTATGGCCAATGGGATGGTGAGCAACTTCTAGACTCTACCTTTATTGCCACCTCTATTAAGCCTCGCTTTCCTGATAGTCCAGAATACGGCTATGGCTGGTGGTTAGACAGACAAGGAGATAAAGATTTTTTTATGATGCGCGGTCATCTCGGTCAATACGTTATTGTTGAGCCCAATGACAACATCATCATTGTGAGATTAGGACATCACAAATCACCAGATGAGGGAGTTGGCGCTTTTACCAAGGACATTTCGGTATATATTGAAGAAGCTTATAAGATGTTAGAAAACAATTAAATTTTCTAATCTTTAGTTTCGCAAGAGCTAAAAATAATAGCTTCGGAACTAAATTTTTTTTTGTAATTTGTTCTTATGTAATTACTTATACCCAAGTGTACTTGTCAATTAAAAATTGCGCATGATCTCAAAACTCAACTTAGAAAACATTCTTTTTCTCGATATTGAGACGGTTCCTGAAACGGAACACTTCTCTGAGTTGGATACGACCAAGCAAGAACTTTGGTCTCACAAATCACAATACCAAAGACGAGATGAATATACTGCTGAAGAATTTTACGATAGGGCTGGGATTTGGGCCGAATTTGGCAAAATTGTATGCATTTCAGTAGGCTACTTTAAAATGGAAGGTGACGTTCGTAAATTTAGGGTGACCTCCTTCTTTGGTGATGAAGTTAAAATCCTGAAAGATTTCAAGAATTTGATTACAACCCATTTTAGCGAGAACAGGCATTTGCTTTGCGCGCACAATGGCAAGGAGTTTGATTTTCCATACATTGCAAGGCGAATGATCATTCACCATATCGAACTACCATACAAACTAAATCTCTTTGGCAAGAAACCTTGGGAAGTTCCTCATCTAGATACCTTAGAGCTTTGGAAGTTTGGCGATTATAAAACCTACACCTCGTTAAAGTTATTGACTAATGTTTTAGGTATTCCGTCCCCAAAAGATGATATTGATGGTAGTGAGGTTTATCGTGTGTATTATCAAGAAAAGGAAGTAGACCGTATTATTGTCTATTGCGAAAAAGATACCATTGCTGTGGCACAGATTTTCTTAAGATTACGAGGCGATGCGCTTTTACATGATAATGAAATCATACACGTATAGTTCAAATCCTATCCTTTTATCCAAAATTCTTTAAATCGTAACTTCTCTAACACCGCTTCACATTTCAGATAAAACCATAAAAAAGACCCAAACATAACGCTTGGGTCTTTTCAGTTTTAAAATGAATGGGGTTTACTCTTTGATAAACTTCTTCGATACTTTTTCGTTACCGTTGAAAACTTCAATAAAATACATTCCCGTTTCTAATTGAGACACATCTACGCCATAAGCGCTTGATACTCCTTTTGACACTTGCTGACCTAGCATATTTATAATAGTGTAAGAAAGATTCTCACTGTTAGAAGTCACAAATAATCTTGAATTCACGGGGTTTGGATAAATGCTAACCTCTAAGCCTAAAGCGCTTACCACAGCACCTGCTTCTAATCTCGCAGTACCACAAGCACCCAAATTAACCCATCCAGTGCTGGTGCGCTCGTAAAGTGATCCTTGAAAAGTGACTTGCTGACCAACACTATACGCTTGGTTGCTATTATATGCAGGAACTCCAGCACATTTATCGGCAGATCCATTAGTCAAACTTATGGCATCAACCGCCATATCACCTTGCCATGTCGTTCCTGTCGTTCCGTCAAAACGCAATTGAATAGAGCCATTGGCATAGGCTGATAAATCTACACTAGCGTCTAACCAAGCATTACCTTGATTTCCTGTTCTCGTCCAAACGGTCGTCCAAGACGAACCATTATTGGTGCTCACTGCCAATTTCAAATTGCCCATAGTATTTGCACCATACATATGATATTTAAAATTGAAGGTCGCTTGACTCTGGCCTGTTAAATTAAAACATGGCGAATTTAGAATCGCACGCTTTGTAGAATAGTTGGGCGCTGAAGATTCCATAAAAATATATTGAGATCCTGCAGCAGCACTAGTTGGCCCTGTACTTCCAGAAGGTGTTGCTCCTGATTGTCTCGTCCAGTTAAAATCGTCACCAGTGCTTTGCGTCCAAGCTCCAAAGTTACTTTCAAAATCTTCTGAATAAGGAAAGGATGAAATTGCTCCTGTACATCCTGATGGCGGTGTAGTTGAACCTTTTGTAATAGTTACGGTATAATCTTCTACCTCTCCATAGCCAAAGGTTTCACAAGACGTTGGTACGCCATTATATTTCATAGAAACTCGCAAACGTTTATCCCCATTTGCTACACTTGAAGGCACTGTAAAAGTACCGCTCGCGGGCGTTGCTGTAGAAGATGCTTTAGAGAAAATCTGTTCTCCGGCATCATTAAAGTCACCATCATCGTTATAATCTATCCATGCAGCATAACCTTCAGAATAAGTAGAACCAGTCCAGGTTGGAGTTATGGTCAATGTATAGCTTGAACCTTTGCTCAAATCTGTAGAAACACTTGTAAAATTAGAATACAATTGCGCGCCAGAAGCATTATTAATGCTACCTACCTGCACTCTTGAAATGTATTCATCATTCACACTATCACCTTGTGAACTGCAATATTGGTTTCCTGTTTGGCAAGGTGAACAAGAACCTCCACAATCTACACCAGTTTCATTTCCATTTTGAATACCATCGTTACAGGTTGGTTGTGCTACTGCACCACATTTGTCTGACAATGCCAAACTACGTCTTACACCTCCTGCTGCTAAAACGGCACGCATTCTATTTTTTTGACCAGTGGTAAATAAGTTCATACAAGAGTCATTGGTATAATCCATATAATTTTGAACCATATCTGTAGACCCACAAGAGACTTGACCTATTGGGCAACCTCCATTAGAAGTTTGATGAGTTGGGGTATCACTTACAAAATCATTACCACAATTGGCATCACCCCAAATATGACGAAGGTTGAAAAAGTGACCCACTTCATGCGTGGTTGTTCTCCCACCATCAAATGGCGCAGATACATTGCCCACGCGACCAAAGTAATTGTAAGCCATCACCACTCCATCTGTAGCGGCGCTCCCTCCTGGAAATTGCGCATAGCCCAAAATGGTATTGCCTTGCGGGTTTAACATTTGTGGTACAATCCACATATTAAGATACTGGCTCGTATCCCATGGATTAACGCCTCCGGTCGACGTGCGTTTCATATCATCTGAAGTACCCCAATTTTGCCTGGTAGTTGATTTTCTGGTAACTCCTGTAGTGGCATTTCCGTTAGGATCAACAGTAACCAAGCAGAATTCAATTTCAGAATCTGCGGCTTGAGACCAAACGTTATCTGCATCTGGATTGGTACGTCTAAAATCTTCATTTAAAACATCTAATTGAGACTGAATTTGAGCCAAACTGATGTTTTCGGTACTGTTTCTATACAACACATGTACCACGACAGGGATGGTAATAATACTGCCATCAATCCTGCTGGATTGCATCTCTTGAATTTTGTTCTGTGTAAAGATTTCAATCTCCTGCATTCGCTGCTCTAAATTAGGATCATTTTGTGCTCTTTGCTCAAGGTTTTCCATAGTTGCACAATGACGTTCTTGGGAGAAACCAAAAGACATCACTAGCAAAAATAGGATTGATAATGTAAAGGTGTTTTTCATGATAAAAAGTTGTTTTGCTATTAATAATTTTGCTGAAAGTATTAAAATTATGTTAATATATACGATTAACTATAACGTTTTAGTTGTCCTGCATTCAATATTTTTTTGGTTACGGTTTTACCACATCCCTTTTGAAGAAATTGACTACATTTAGCTATGCAAAGACCAAAATTGTTAGACGTAAAAAACCTCTCGATCGCTTTTTCTTCGGAAGGTGCTGAAAAGGAAATCATACATCATATGTCTTATGATCTCTTCGGAAATGAGATTCTGGGTATTGTTGGAGAATCTGGTTCGGGCAAATCGGTATCTTCCTTAGCCGTTTTAGGATTATTGCCAAAAGGCATCTCAAAAATTACATCTGGGGAAATTTTATTTCAAGCTCAGGACCTTACCCAACTAAACAACAAACAGTTTCAAGACATAAGAGGCAAAGAAATTGCAATGATTTTTCAAGAACCCATGAGCTCTCTCAACCCGTCAATGACCTGTGGCGCTCAAGTTCTGGAAATCTTATTGCAACACACTAAGATGTCAAAAGCAGACGCCAAAACCGAAGTGCTTTCCCTGTTTGAAAAGGTGAAATTGCCATTACCAAATCGCGTCTACAAGGTATATCCTCATGAAATTTCTGGCGGACAAAAGCAACGTGTCATGATTGCTATGGCAATTGCCTGTAAACCTAAAATATTAATCGCCGATGAGCCCACAACAGCATTGGACGTTACTGTTCAAAAAGAGATCATCCTGTTACTAAAACAGCTGCAAGCAGAAGAAGGGATGAGTATCATGTTCATTTCCCATGACTTGTCTTTAGTTTCAGAAATTGCAGACCGTATTTTGGTGATGTATAAAGGAGAAATAGTAGAGCAAGGACCAGTTGCTCAAATTTTTAAGTCGCCCAAAAATCTATATACAAAAGCACTTATCAATTCAAAGCCTTCTATGGAAACGCGATTGCAACAGTTGCCTACCATAGATGACTTTATGAAAGACAACATCAACTTAAGTACGGTTTCTTCAGAAGAACGCAAAGCACATCACGATAAACTCTACCAACAAGCGCCGCTTCTCGAGGTAGTTCATCTCGAAAAAGAATATAGCTCAAGATCAGGTTGGTTCTCAAAGCCTGAACGGTTTAAAGCCGTCAACGACGTATCATTTAAATTATATAAAGGAGAGACCTTAGGTTTGGTAGGCGAATCAGGCTGTGGAAAATCAACGCTTTCTAACGCCATTTTACAACTAGACAAAGCTACCGCAGGTCAAATTTTTTACAAAGGAGCAGATATTACCACATTCTCAAAATCTAAAATACGCTATCTCAGAAAAGACATTCAAGTGATCTTTCAAGATCCTTATGCCTCTTTAAATCCGCGTCTTTCTGTAGGCCCTGCTATTTTAGAGCCAATGAAAGTACATGGTATTGGAGATAATAATAGTGATAGAAAGGAAAAAGTGTTGTCTTTATTAGAAAAAGTAGGGCTGGACCAAAGCGTTTATGACCGTTACCCGCATGAGTTTTCTGGCGGACAAAGACAGCGTATAGGCATTGCTAGGGCTATTGCTCTAGAGCCAGAATTAATTATATGCGATGAGTCTGTATCTGCTTTAGACATTTCGGTGCAAGCACAAGTACTCAATCTACTTAATGATCTAAAGACTAATTTTGGATTTACTTACATATTTATTTCACACGATTTAGCTGTGGTGAAATACATGTCTGATCAATTGATTGTAATGAATCAAGGCAAAATCGAAGAAATGGATGATGCCGATGCTATATATGACCATCCTAAAGAAGCATATACCAAAAAATTGATTCATGCTATCCCAAAAGGGTTATAGCATGAATACTTTTTTTGTTAACGCCAATATACTTTTAAGTAAACTTAGCGTGTTATGAAAACCAGAAAGCATCTTGTTTTCAAAATAAGTAGGTTCTTTGGCAGAGTTTGGGACAAAAAAGTTCATAAGCTTGGGGTTTATGAGAGTTAATAAAAAAGTAGGTTAAGCTTTTTAATAGATTTGGGGCAAAAAAGTTCATTGTTTTAATGTCTAATTTAGATTCGGGGCAAAATCATTTTGTTAAACATTCTATTCTTTCAATTTGGTTTAACAAATATATAACATCATTTCGGTATTTCGGTTGAAATACACTAAAAATCGATAAAATGCATTATTTTTTAACACTCAGAGATATTTCTTACAATTTTGAGAAAAGTATGTTTACAAGATAACCTCCTAAATAACAAATGTTTAAAACCTCTTATGCGCTTTAAAAGGATACTGACCACAATCACCATTTATACAGCGTGTTATCGCTAACGACTAAACTTGAAGAAGGAGAAGAAGGAAAGAAATAAAAACTATGGAATATCTGTTACCGCTAATTTATTCTGGCCGCAACACGTTATTTTTCTCAAATTCAAATTTCTTATTAATTTGAAGTTTGAGGTTTCTAAAGGCGATAAGAAGTTCTTCGATACCGTTTAGTTTCTCTTGTTTTGTACTAGTACTCAAATGCATGAGACTATTTAACTTGCGCAATTTGGTATCTAACGCGGTAATTCTGGCAGAAATCTCTTTAGTGTTTAACCGTACTGGCATCTCTGATCTAAACTCTGAGGTAAAGGTTCTCATCAGCTCTCGTTCTTTTTCAAAAAAACTGAGATCGGCGCGCTTTAAGAAGTCAATTTGCGTATTTAGATCTTTATATTTTTGCCAATCATTCACCGCTTTTTGCGAATCGGCACTTAACTCATAATCGATGTATTTAATAGCTTCTACGTCTTTTTGACTAATAGTTCTGGCATCAATTTCTTCTTGGGTTTCTACCTCTATTTGATGTGATCCCTCATCTTTACACCCTGTCAATACAAGAAAACCAATTAAAATTACAAACGTTTTTAAGCCCGACATCATGATTATAATATTTACGGTAAATATAGACAATGCCAATAAATACCTTAAGCCCTTAACAAAAAAATAGGGCGCACTCCTTTTCAAAGCGCGCATATTCTCACTACTTTTGGGGCAGTATTTAAAACACATAATATGGCCAAAATTCTTATCATAGGTGCCGGCGGTCAAATAGGCTCAGAGCTCACTATAAAATTAAGAGACCTTTATGGTAAAGACAATGTTATTGCAAGCGATATCAACTACCAAAATTCAGAAGTTGTTAATTCTGGACTATTTGAAATTGTAGATGCACAAGATTATGCATCTGTAAAAATCTGTGTAGATAAGCATAAAATAGATACCATTTATTTATTAGCGGCCATGCTAAGCGCCACTGGAGAGAAGTATCCTATGAAAGCCTGGGACTTAAACATGAATTCCTTATTTCATGTTCTTAATCTTGCCAAAGATGGAATTATAAAACACGTGTTTTGGCCATCAAGTATAGCGGTTTTTGGAGACACAACACCAAGAACAGACACCCCTCAACATACCTCCATGGAGCCTTCTACGGTGTACGGCATTACCAAACAAGTTGGGGAGCGCTGGTGCGAATACTATCATGATAAATACGGTGTAGACGTCAGAAGTTTACGCTATCCAGGGATTATTAGTTGGAAAACGATGCCTGGTGGAGGCACTACAGATTATGCTGTGGAGATCTTTCATCAAGCCATACTTGATCAAAGCTATGAGAGCTTCTTGTCTAAAGATACAGAACTCCCTATGATTTTTATGGATGATGCTATAGATGCCACCGTAAAAATCATGCAAGCACCAGCAGACACCGTAAAAATAAGATCCTCTTATAATTTAGCGGCCATTAGTTTTACTCCAGAGATGCTTTCCGAAATTATAAAAAGACACATTCCTGAATTTAAGATGTTTTACCGTCCAGATTTTAGACAGGATATTGCAGACAGCTGGCCAAAGTCAATAGACGACTCTGCCGCTAGAAACGATTGGGGTTGGAGCCACTCATTCGATTTAGAAGCCATCGCAAAAGAAATGCTTACGCAATTGGGCGAAAAATATAAAGACACAAAAAAAAGATAAATAAAGTGATGACATTTTAGAATTGTTTTCGATAAACCAATAGAACATATAAACTATTGGTCAAATGAAAACAGTCTACACCCTCTTGATACTTATCAACCTGTTCATTTTCTCTTGTGGAGAAGATTCAAAACAAACACCTTACGCAGCCCATAAGATTGTAGATTCTTTAAAGATCAATACGCCAATTGATCTCAAGGGAGCTTCCATAGCACCCATTTCAGAACTGCAAAACTCAAAAAATCCTATTTCAGAAACGGGACTTAAGACATATACCATCATGAACAGTCAATTCAAGATGGTCTACGGAATTATGCCGATTCCAAAGAGTTGGAAAGAAGTAAATAACAGAAAGAAGAATGTTCTTTTTGAAGGGCCAAATGGCGTTAAGGTCTATGGCGAACTTTTTAAATCTTTTTATTATTCCAACAACTCTCAAATGAACGCTTATGCCCAACAGAGAGGTAGCGAAGTCAAGCCTCCGAAATCTGTAGAACGGATCATAAATGAAGAATTTAAGCCTTTTTTAGCACCAAAAAACATTAAACTTACTAATCAATTCGAATTACCTCAAATTGCGAACGACGATAAGCAGCGAAACGATGCTATGTTTAAGTCTACTCCAGAAAACAAACAGTTTCAATGTATAGCGACAGAATGGGAAGATCACGAAGGTAATAAGTCCATCATCATCATACGTTATTTCACAAACCAGTATACCGCTATTGGTGGAATGGATTGGGGCTATACGGTTAATGTTTTGGACGCGCCTGAGCCGTATTATGAGCAGGCTAAAAAAGACTATATCCGTGCGATATCAGAAATTCAGGTAAATCCTAACTGGCTACAAACCAACAATCAATATTGGGCCCAAAAAACACAGCAAGGTAACATTGAACATAATAACCGCATGGCAGCTATTGAAAATCAAGGTCGCATTATGAGAGATAACGCCAAGGTCAATAGTTCTATATTAGATGACAGTTACAATAGCTGGAAGCGTCGAAATGCCATGACCGATGCTGGACAATCCAAAACCATTAATGGTATTTGGGAACGCAACACCATGGTAGACCAAGGAGGAAATCAATACCAAGTCGATGGCTACTATGATCAAGTATACAAAGGCACTAATGACCAATACATAGGCGCTAATAACGGCAATTGGAATCCAAATGTTGATTCATCCACTAACGAGGTGAATTGGGAACAATTAGAATATGAAGATCAGTATTAAACTATAAAATTATAAAGATAACATGTCATATCGGTTCAATACTGTGATTTAAAGCCGAACTATTTGAAGTAAATTGAAAAAACAGTATCTTTCTCATGCTAAGCTATTAACATGACGGAAGCATACAAAATTCAGCATCAATTTCATCTTATTAAAGCCATTAAGGCCAACGACTCTATTGCACTAAGAGAATTTTATACCGCAAATTATCCTAAGGTAGAACTCATGGTCTTAAAAAACAGTGGCTCTAAAGCCCATGCCAAAGACATTTATCAAGACGCCTTTATTGCGGTTTGGAACAATGTAAAAACAGATAAATTTGAACCTGAAAATGATTCTGCATTAGAGGGATATTTATACCGTATAGCAAAAAATAAGTGGTTAGATGTATTACGTTCAAAACGTTTTAAAAGCACGCAGACCTTAACGAATGAGCGCACACAATTTTTGAAACAAGAGGAGGATGAGATTGACGAATCTGAACAAACTAAAAAATTAGATCTTACTATGGAAGCCTTTAAAAATCTAGGAGAGCCTTGCAAGCATCTGTTAAGGGTTTTTTATTTTGAAAAAAAATCCTTGCGCGAAATTTCTTCAGAATTAGATATTGAGGAAACTTCGGTTCGAAATAAAAAATACAGATGTATGGAAAAATTACGCGCCTCTATTTTAGCCCCTAAATCTAAAGAATTTTGAAAGAAGAACACCATATATCACAAGAGTTACTTGAGCGTACAGAACGTTATTTAGAAAACAGCATGTCTCAACATGAGCGTCTGGATTTTGAACTGCAGCTACAAGAAAACGCACAACTAAGGAGTGATGTCGAAGACATTAAGATCCTCCTTCTGGGTATTGAAAACCAATCTCTCAAAGAGCGCTTAGATGTATTTCATGAGGACCTGGCCCATACTCCAGAAGTTACAAAAGGGAAGTCTCAGCGTTTTGCACACTGGCGCAAATTTGCCGCCGCCGCTATAATCCTATTGGCCGTAACTAGCTTCTGGTGGTTTAATAATCCATCAAACGAGCGTTTATATGCAGACTACTTTGAACCAGATCCTGGTCTTCCTACAGTGATGAGCAATACAGATGCTGAAACCTTCAGTTTTTATGATGCGATGGTGAACTACAAA
Organism: Sediminibacter sp. Hel_I_10; assembly: GCF_000688335.1. Taxonomy (NCBI): domain Bacteria; kingdom Pseudomonadati; phylum Bacteroidota; class Flavobacteriia; order Flavobacteriales; family Flavobacteriaceae; genus Sediminibacter; species Sediminibacter sp. Hel_I_10. Next base: position 2,095,569 of record NZ_JHZX01000001.1, on the reverse strand, counting down.
CAAGGAGACTATAGAACAGCCATAGACAAATGGGAAACGCTTAAACTCCAAAAGCCAGACAGTGATACATTAAACTATTTTTTGGGTGTGGCGCATCTTGCCAATAATGACGAAAAGGCGGCAATTAGTTTTTTAGAAAAGGCAGCGAATCACTCTGATTTTGCTTTAAATAAAGATGCTTATTATTATTTGGGGTTGGCTTATTTGAAAGCAGACAATACACAAAAAGCAATTGCTTATTTAGAAAAATCAGACATGGAAAGCAGCAAAGAACTTCTTTTAAAGCTAAAGGATTAAGGCTCTAATATATACCGTTTATGAAAGGATCAAGAATTCACATTAGACTAACTCTTTCATTCCTTTTAATGTTTTGCTGTATTCAATATACTGGTTCTCAAAATAGTGCCATCTCTAAACTACAAATTCTTGATCGGTTAATTTTAGAAAAAAAATTAGATAGCGCCCAACTCGTACTAAATAAAGATCTTCAATTTTTGATTGATCAAAAATCTTATTTAAACGCTACAGATTACGTCTATTACATTGGTAAGATCCAGTTTAATCAAAAGGGTAAAACTACCGCAGAAAACGCGGTCCTAGATTTTGAGAAACGTTTACATTCCCTCACGGCAACACCTGAAATATTAAGACAATTAAAACTTGAAGTTGGCTCATTTTATGAGTTTCTGGGAGACTCTAAAACCGCTAGTCAATACAATCTACAAGCACTAAATTACACCAAACAGATGTCAAACAAAAACGGACAACTATTTGGACTTATCTATAATAATTTAGGTGTGTTTCACATGAGAATGGGTAATCTTACCGAAGCTACAGCTTACCATAAAAAAGCATTAGCATCTTATCAAAGCTACCCTAAAACCGATAAAGAACAGCTTTACATTGTCAATAATTCCCTCGGCGGGATGATGTGGTATGCTTCTAAAATTGATAGCGCACTTTTTTATTATAACAAGGCAGAAAAATTTTTAAAAAGTCTAGAACCCACTCCCTATAACCAATATTATAGACTCGCCAGTTTAAATAACAATAGGGCGGGTATTTATAGTATTAAAGGAGACATGAACACCGCCATCAATATGATGCAAAAAACAGTGACGTTGATGGACCGCTATTTAAAATCTGATATCCCAGAAGTCAAAAGAGATAATACGCAAGAATTTCTTTTTCAGGCCATAGAAAACTATGGTGGTCTTTACAAAGATTTAGGAGATTTCAACAAGGCTAAGGAATTAATGGTCTACGCCTATAACCTTAAAAGGAAACATTTAAATCCCGATAGCCCAGAAATTTCAAAAGGAAAGATCTTAGTAGGACAGATTAATTTGAGCTTAAAAGAATATGAAGCGGCCGAAGGCTATATAGATCAGGGCATTTCAGAATTAAAAGCAAATCCCAGCAACTACTTTAATTGGCTAGCAGATGCTTATTACAGCAAGGCCATTATCAAAAAAGACACACATCACATTGCAGAAGCTTTTGATTGTTATCAAAAAGCAGACACCTATTTTAGATTAGCCCAAGGAGAACATTATGATGAAGTTTATCTAGATTTCATTAACTCATCTTCAAATTTTTATGCAGACAATGGCTATCCAGAAAAAGCAATCGATATGGCCAATAAGGCCTACGAGTATGTCGCGAAAAACCAAGGCCAAAAAACACTCTTAGAGTTTGATCAGGTTTTAAATCTTGCTCATATTGAATACACCATAGGAAACTATCAGAACGCATTGAACCGAAGCAAAGCAGCATTAGCTTTATTAGATGATATCGCTTTTGCCAAAAACACCCATTTAAGTCAACTCGCTATAGATTGTCAGAAACCATTAGCCATACTCACCAAAGTAAAATCTGAAAATCAACTCGAAAGCGAAAAGGATAGCGTATTCTTAGCCTCTCAGTTAAAAGATCTCCAAACTGCCATTGCCATTATTGAAAAACAAAAATCGATTATTGTAGATGATCAAACGGTTTCTGTTTTGCTATCAGATAATAGCGAACTTTTTGAATACGCCAAGCATTTAGCTTTAGAACTTTACAAAATCACAAAATCAGAGCAATACTTAAAGAAGGTACTGGGGCTTCATGAAGCTTTACTTTACAATCGCCTTAGAAATAGGCTCAACTCAAAATCCTCAATAAGCTATGCCAATATTCCCAAGGAAGTCTTGGAGACCGAAAATCGCTTAAAAAACGCCCTATCCTCTTCCTTATTGGAAAATGATGCGCTAGACTCCTTTTTCAAAGCAAGTCAAGCATGGGATGACTTTACTAAAACCTTAAAAAAAGACCACCAAAAATATTACAACTTAAAATATGCCTCCATCTCTAACTCGGTTCATGAGCAACTTCATACACTCAATCTTAAAAATAGAACTCTAATACGCTACACATTCATTGATCACTTACTTTACGCATTTATAATCAGTGATCAAAAGATAGAGCTCATCCCATTAAACAGCGACAACTTAGCTGATAAAATAAATAGCACTCAGAATATGGACGGTATGTCTCCATTAAATTTTGAAGCCTTAAATGACCTGTATCTCCGTATTTGGAAACCCTTAGAAGGCAAAGTGAAATCAACAAAAGTGACCATCATCCCAGACCAAGTACTTTTTAATCTCAATTTTGAAATGTTGACGACTAAAAAAGTTAACTCTTATGAAACTCTTGGAGATAATTGCTTGCTCAACACCTATACGATCTCTTATAATTACAGTCTTTTTCTCACAGACAGAACTAGTAAGACCGTTGGATTTGAAAATAATTTTATTGCGTTTGCTCCAGAATTTAGTTCTAAGATGAAATCAGATTATGAACTCGCCATCACGGATTCTATCACTTTAGATCGAACCTATCTCACTCTTTTACCACAACCATTTAGTAAGTCTTTGGCCCAAAATTCTTCTGCGGTTTTCAATGGAACATCCTTTACCAATGAAGATGCATCAAAGCAGATCTTTACAAGATATGCGAAAGAACATAAAATCATACATATTGGTACCCATGCAGAAACTAATAATATTTCGCCAGAATTATCACGACTCATTTTCGCCAAAAACGTGAAAGACTCTATTTCTACTGAAGATAACTCTCTGTTTACCTATGAAATCTACAATCAAAATCTATCTTCTAACTTAGCCATTCTAACAGCGTGCGAAACAGGCAAACCTACCTACCAAGCCGGTGAAGGAATGATTTCTTTGGCCCATGCGTTTAATTATGCAGGAAGCGAAAGTATTTTAACAAGCTTATGGAAAATCGACGAAAAATCAAGTACTAAAATAATAGCGCTTTTTTACACCTATTTAAAAAAGGGCTTACCTAAAGACGAAGCTCTAAGAAAGGCAAAACTAGATTATTTAAATACTGCCAAAGGGCGAACACGAGCTCCTCAATATTGGGCAGGATTAGTACTCATTGGTGATGCCTCACCAATAGCACTAAATAATACGTATCAGCCCATTTGGATTTGGGCCTTAGCGTCTCTTATTGCCATATTCATTATATATGTTACAATAAGAACTACTAGAAAGAAAACACTTAAAGTATTTTCATAAATGTAAAAACAAAAGGGCTTCCAGAAACGAAAGCCCTTTCTTTAATTAGAATTAACACTCTTAAAATTAATCCTTAAATTAATGTATCTATTCAACGTGAAACTCGTAAAATGTGAGCAAAAAAAAACGTCCTCAATGAGGACGTTTTCAACTTTAATCTTTCTTTTTCAAACTTAGATCGTAAATCTTTCTACAAATACGCGGTCTCCAGAGGTCATTCTAATAGAATACGTTCCTTTTCTCTTATTTGAAAGTGCATAAACGCGTTTTAAGATGATACCATCTTTTAATGTGTCTTTATGAATAAGCTCATCATTATAATAAAGTTCAATCTTAAGAGGCTTATCGTTTAAGGCTAATTGAGAAATCATCACTTTGGTTTTCTCTGCTCTAACTACCGGTTTAAAAACGGTTGTTTGCTCTGCATTCAAAAAGATAACTTCTTTAGAAGCAATTTTAAATGGCTTTACAATGATTTCGAAATCCTTGTTGAGCTCAATGGTATAAAAACCGTCACTTAAGTTGGTAAGATCAAATTTTTGCGAGTAACTACCGTTTCTCTCAACCGTCTCTTTGTGAATTACGGAACCTTCCTCATTTTTAATTAGGATTTGATGTCCTTTCTTAGCGTTTACGAACCTAACTGTTGTAATATCTTTTGTAGACTCGTTTTTAATTTCATTGGAGTAGCCTGTTACTAACGTTAACATACTTACTACGACTAACATGTGTTTTAGTGCTTTCATCATTTTTGGGTTTTAATGATTAATACGTCAAAGATAAAGTACTATGCAGGCATAGAAAACAACAGATTTGCCACATTTGTTTGCTAAATTATCCATTAAATCAATGTTAAATAATTGTAAAAGGTAAACCAGCATAGTTTTAAGTGAATTTTGTGTATATTTACAAATCGTAATACAGTAAATTTGACCTCTACAAAGCCATTATGAATCAAAGAAAACCCACATTAGAGAAAATCAATCCTGAGTTTGGGAACTCTGTGTTTGTAAAAAAGAGTACTTCTGAAAACACAGACACCAGACCTTTTTGGCATTTTCACCCAGAGATTGAACTAGTCTATGTAGATAAGGGCGCAGGGAAACGCCATATCGGTAATCATCTGTCCTATTTTAACAATAGCCAATTATTACTTTTAGGATCCAACTTACCGCATAATGGATTTACAGATCGGCTTACCCAACATGGCTCTGAAGTACTAGTACAGTTTAAGCCTGATTTTTTAGGCGCTTACTTTTTTGATGTTCCTGAAATGGCAGGGATTAGCCAACTATTTGAGCGCGCAAAAAATGGCATTCTATTTAAACCAGATACGAAACGTAAAATAGGTAAGAAAATTCAAAAGCTAAATGACGTTAAAGGGTTTGAACGCGTCATGCTCTTGATCAAAATATTGCATAAATTAGCTGAGGCTGAAGATTATGAGATCTTAAATGCGGATGAATTTGTCTTTGAGACCGAAACACAGGACAGCAATAAAATTGATATTGTCTACAAACATATCAACGAGAATTTTAAAAATCATATTTCCTTAGATGAAATTGCAGACAAAGTAAGCATGACGGTTCCTGCATTTTGCCGATATTTTAAAAAATCTACTGGGAAGACCTTTACCAAATTAGTAAATCAATATCGGGTGGTTCACGCTACAAAACTACTCTCTGAAAGTCAAATGAGTATTACCGATGTGGCTTTTGAATGTGGATTCAACAACTTTTCACATTTCAATAAATTGTTCAAAGAGTTTACTGGTAAAAGCGCCTCAAAGTACCGAGGAGAAATGATAACGATGTATGCGACCTAATTTAGGGGCTTTACAATTTAGAGTCATAAAGTAGCTCCCCCTAAAAACAGATTTGGTAGTTGCATTAATTACTATATTTGAAACACACCCATCTACCTGTTTTTTATGAGGATTTTTATTTTCTTTTTTATCATAGTCATATGTAGTCTCCAATTATCGGCTCAATCAAGCATCGACTCTTTAAAGGAGAAATCTTATAAGGAACTTTCTGAATCCATTTTTTCTCAAATAAAGACAAATCAGGAGGTGGCAGAAAAGCTCTCAACCTATTACATAGAGAAAGCTCGGAAAGAGAAGAATCAAAAAGAAGAATTCAACGGACTTGACAATTATGTTCAAGTCGCTATTTGGTCTCGACGATTTGATAGCTTTGATGATAAATATCAAAAACTCTTAGATTTAGCAGACAAGAATAATCTAGATAAAGAATTGATGCAATCTTTCTATCTTCAAGGCAATGCTTATTTTTATCAGGGCGTTTGGAGCAAGTCAACAGATTTATATTACAGTGCTTATGATCTCGCAAAAAATCGAGATGACATCCAATTTCAGCATGCTATTTTGACTCAGTTAGGCTATTTAAAAGCAGTGACGGGTAATGTTCAATCTGCTCTTAAATTTCAAAAGGAAGCTCTAAAATTATTGAAAGACACCAATATCGATGACACAGATTTATCTAAAGAAACCTTAGAGTCTTTAGAATTACAATCTCTTTATTTTATTGGAGTTTCCTATATAAACTCAGAAAAAGCAGATTCTGCAAAAATTTACAATGCACGTGCAAAACACTTAACTGAAAAAATCAGAGATAGCTGCATGATGCGTTATATCTATCAACAAAAAGCTGAGATCAACATCTTAAAACAAAAATACTCGGAGGCATTAAAAGATTTAAATGAAGCAAAAAGCTACTGTGCTCCTCTAAAAAAAGGAGATAGCTTGGTCATATCTGGTTTGTACGGAAAAGCATTCTTAGGCTTAAAACAATACGATAAAGCGGTTAATATACTTCAAAAAGGTTCAGATGATTACAAGGTAACGGTAACTGAAGAAGGCTTTATGGACGACCATTACAAACTATTGGCTAAAGCATATAAGCACACTGGGAATATAGAGAAATCTAATTTCTATTTTGAAAAGTACATCTATAGCATCGATGAATTCAATAAGATACAAGATACAGTCGTAACAGCTTTTAAACAAAAAGAAGTTGACGATTTTAAAAAAGAACTGAGCACTATAAAATCTGAAAAGAATAAGCAGCAAAGCTATGTGATATTCATTGCTTTAGGCGCATCTATAACCATTTTGATTTTACTCTTTTTACTCCTTAAATTTTATCAAAATAAGAAGAAAGACGAACTGAAATTTCAAGAATTATTGCAGAAAATTAAAGTTGCTAAAGCAGATGCGGCAGTCAAGGTAATAGATACCAAAAGTGATTCTAAACAGCCAATTACAATTAATGATGTTAGCAATGAGGTGACACAGCAAATTCTTGAGGGATTACAAAAATTAGAGTCCCAACGTTATTTTTTAAAACAAGAATGTAATGCCTATAACGTTGCCAAAAAAATCAAAACCAATACTTCCTATTTATCCAAAGTAGTCAACTCCCATTTTGAGAAAAACTTCAACACCTATATTAATGATCTTCGTATCAATTACGCTATTGTACGTTTAGAAAATGACACCCGTTTCCGCTCATTTTCTATTCAATCCATTGCTGAAGAGTTAGGTTATAAAAGTGCCGATTCCTTTACTAAATATTTCAAACAAAATACTGGCTTAAACCCATCTTTCTATATTAAGCAGTTGAACCAATTAGCCTAAAAAAACTCTGTTTTAGCCCTAAATTTATAAAAATAGGTTTGCCTAAGCGTTCTGAACAAAGGTAGATTTATTCTATATTCAACAAACTGTATATCAATTTAATACACTACACAAAAACCTCCCTGTTTTTCTAAAGATGGGGATACTAACCTTGTTTATCGACTTTTTATGATGGTAATTTGATTTCAGAAACATGAATCATTTAAACCATATAATTATGAAAACAAAAAAAATCTCATTAGTATTCGTTATCGGTATCGTACTCGGTATCTTAATTTTCAAAGGGGGAGAAGTTGTTGGAAGAACAGCAGTTCAAACTATACAGTCCAATAAAGATGATACTGTCAAAATTCAAACGATTCTAGAAAACAACTGCAACTGCGATACGATAGAAAAAGGCATACATGCTACTGGTATTCAGTTTAGCAAATCAGAAGGGTTTTCTACCGAAAAAGTAGATTTCACACTTACTAACTGTGAGTATAACAATTTAAAAGAAGAAGGGAATCGCATAGCCCAATTACTTCAAAAAGAGGGCGTGTCTGACTACAATTTGATTACGCTAGATTTTATTTCAAATGACAAGCAAGAAACCCTAAATATTAGAGACGGAAAAATTCAATAATTATGAAAAAAAGACATGAATTAAGCCAAAAAATAAGAGCCATCCAATTTGCCATAGGTCTCGTAACGGGAGCTGCAATTTATCTCATTCAAGAAATTATATTTTAATCTTAAAACACAATCACAATGAACACAATTACAAAATATGTCACAGCTCTAGCTATGAGCTTGATCATGACAGCGGTCTGCGCACAAGAACAAAGCCATTCAAATCTTTGGAAAATTGAAGGCAATGGTATTAAAACCTCTTATGTTTTCGGTACCATGCACATTATACCTCAAAATAAATTCAATTTAAAAGACAAGGTCAAAGACGCCTTTGAAGCGTCTGAACAAATTGTTTTAGAAATTGATGTGGCCGATCCACAATTCACTCAAGACGTCATGGCCAATTCGTATTTAAAAAATGGAAAGCAATTAAAGTCTTTTATGGACGATAGTGAATATGAATTACTTGACAAGTACTTAAAAGAGAAAACAGGGACTGGTATGACCGCGTACAATAACGCAAAGCCGCTCTTATTAATGTCTGTAATATTAATGGTCTCCTCAGACGAACCAATGGCTAGTTTTGAAATGACTCTGATGAAAATGGCAAAAGCTTCAAAAAAAGAAATCGAAGGTTTAGAAACCTATGCATCACAAGTTGCAGTTTTTGATTCTGAATCTTATGAAACGCAAATAGACGACCTTATAGAAATGATTGCAAATCCTGAAGAGACTAAGAACATCTATTCTAAAATGGCAGAACTTTACACTGCTGAGGATATTGACACCCTATACGATTATATGGACGTGTTTATGGATCATGATGTTGCAATGATGAAAAAAATACTCGATGACAGAAACCATGAATGGATTCCTAAAATCACAAAATTCTCAAAAGCACATTCCGTTTTTTATGGGGTTGGCGCAGGACATTTAGGTGGTGATCAAGGAGTCATAAATCTATTAAAAAAAGCAGGATACACGGTAACTCCTGTATTTGACTAACTACACTGTTTTACAAAGCTCCAATAATATTGGGGCTTTTTTATTTCCTTCCATCCCACTCTGCATAAAACTGATCCAGAAACTCGAGCATAAACTGATGGCGCTGTTCTGCAATCTTACGTCCCGTTTTAGTATGCATGCGTTCTTTCAACAACAAAAGCTTTTCGTAGAAGTGATTGATTGTGGGTGCTGTAGATGCTTTGTAAGCTGCTTTATCCATATCTAAAACAGGTTTTATAGCGGGATCAAATAACTTTCGGTTTTTAAAGCCTCCATAATTAAAGGTCCGTGCAATCCCAATGGCGCCAATAGCATCTAGCCGATCGGCATCTTGAACCACCTTTAATTCTTCCGAAGAAAATACCTCATTCTCATTTCCTCCTTTAAAAGACACGTGTTCTATGATTTTAACGACATCCTCAATAATGGCCGAATCGACATTTTGTTCAAACAAAAACGTTCTTGCTTTTGCTGGTCCCACGGTTTCATCTCCATCATGAAATTTACTATCGGCAATATCATGCAATAAAGCACCAAGAGCAACAACCGTTAGGTTTACAGACTCTTTCTCTGCGATATGCATTGCGTTTTTGTACACCCGCTCTACATGAAACCAATCATGACCACCTTCGGCCTGGTAAAGTTCTTTCTTTACAAAACTTATCGTTTTTGCAATATGATCTTCAAGAACAGATGTGCTCATAAGGTTTTAATCTTGGAGTCTGATTAATATCAAAAAAGTGATCTTTATTTTAAAGCAGCAGGTTGTACCCATTTGAACTCATACGAGTTTTCTGGAACCTTCATGCGCTCAGCCAAACGCGTCATTCTTGACGGCAACTTCATAAGATAATCCCGTGCTTTTTCAGCTTCATCAGATAGTTGAGTCATGTTACCAATCTCCCAACGATCAATCAGTTTTTGAAGAATATCAACATAATCTGCAGAAGTATATACGCCAATGCGCTGTGCTGTATTTGAAAACTCTTCAAAAGCAGTGCTAATCTTTCCTCCAGATTCTCTTAGGAAATGGGCTGGCATTGCTATTTTTTGCTTCATCATGTACTGAAATGCCAACATCATCTGGTTGGGATCTACAGCGAAGATGCGCTCCACAAATTCAGAATAAGCATGATGGTGACGCATTTCATCTCCTGAAATTATTTTACACATTTTTGACAATTGTCGGTTGCCTTTTTCCTTAGCTATTTTTGCTACTCGGTTGTGTGAAATATAGGTGGCCAACTCCTGAAAGCTGGTATAAACAAAGTTTTTATAAGGATCGCGATCGGTCCCAATATCAAAGCCATCTGAAATGAGATGCTGTGTTGTTTTTTCAATCTCACGCATATTGACACGGCCAGATAAATACAAATACTTATTAAGCACATCGCCGTGACGATTTTCTTCTGCCGTCCAATGACGCACCCATTTTGACCAGCTGTTGCGTTCTGTTTGTCCTACACCTTCAACATCCATCAACCAAGATTCATAGGTTGGTAAGGCTTCTTCGGTAATCATATCTCCTACTAAAACAACCCAAAAATCATAAGGCAGCTCTTTTGATAGTTCCCGTATTTCTCGTACCTCATCGTAAAAGCTTTCTTTTTCAGAATTGGGTAAAAAATCGGTAGGCTGCCAAATGCTGTCTGCTGGAATCAAGTATTTTTCGATAAGTTGATCGACATCCTTTTCAAGATGTTGCATCACTTCTAGTCGTATATTTTTTAAAGACATGATTTTAAGATTTTATAAAATGTAGCGCTTTTAATGTTCAATCGCTTCAATAATGGTCTGTTCTACTTGCTGAATAAGCGCCTGCTTATCTGTAAAGGTAGCAATTTCTAAGGGCTTATGTACCGTAAAAGTCATGTGATTGCCGATCCCCATTGGGAATTTACCATACTTTAACATTTTCCAAGAGTTATTCACCGTTACGGGAACAATCAATGCCGAAGGTGTTTTTTTCATCATGATTTCGAGTCCGCGCGTTCTAAATGGCTTTGGTACGCCGTCTTTGCTGCGGGTTCCTTCAGGAAAAATAACCGCAGCCCGTTTTGTGTTTTCAATATACTCTGCAAATGCCATCATGGCCGGAAAAGCTTGTCTCGGCTTATCCCGATCAATCAACACAGAGCCGCCATGTCGCAGGTTATAAGACACACTCGGGATGCCCTTACCCAATTCTTTTTTAGCCACAAATTTTACGTGATGCTTGCGCATGTACCACATAATGGGCGAAATATCATACATGCTTTGGTGGTTAGAAACAATAAGTAAAGGCTTATCGGTAGTGATATCGTAGGGGTTATTCCAAGAGAATCGGGTCCCCAAAACGTTTAAACAACGCATTAAACTAAACTGTAAGGCATCTACACTTTTTTTATGGGCCTGATAGCCCAACACATTAAAACAAAACCACTGTAGCGGATGAAAAACGATTAAGGTCAAACCAAATACAATGAAGTATAAAACGGTTAAGGGATATGCCAAGAGTTTTTCCATACTGTAAAATTAATTTTTTGAGAACATCCCACAAAAAAACCACGATAAAATCGTGGTTCTTATGAGTTATAAAATTTAGAAGGCCTTTTAAAGCGCGTCTAAAAATCTTAGCAATGGTCGTTATAAGCGTCCATTAAGTTCTCTGCAATAAGCTCTGCTGGGCGACCTTCAATGTGGTGACGCTCTAACATGTGCACCAATTCTCCGTCTTTAAATAAGGCCATACTTGGTGAGCTTGGAGGAAAAGGCACCATATGCCCTCTAGCCTCGTCTACTGCTTCTTTATCAACTCCCGCAAATACGGTTACCAAATGATCTGGACGTTTGGTGTTTTGTAAGCTCATTCTAGCACCTGGGCGCGCATTGGCTGCAGCACAACCACAAACTGAATTTACAACCACTAAAGTTGTTCCTTCTTTTGCTAACGCAGATTTTACGTCTTCAGGCGTGTGCAATTCATTAAAACCGACATTGGTCAAATCCTCGCGCATTGGTTTTACTAATTCTGCTGGGTACATATCTTGTTCTATTTTTAGATTATTATTTGAATGCCAAAGATAAGGAAAATTAGTCGACGAGCGTAAATTTGCCGTTGGTACTCACAATACTACCATTCAAGTTTTGAATACTTAAAATTTCCGAAGAAAACCAAATACAGCTACCAAATACAATAAAAAATGAAACAGGGGTTGCGTAACAAAACCGCATCATGTTCGACCAACAAATAGTATCTTTGAATTTAAATAAGACATAGAATATATGAGTTTTGCAAAATGGGTAGGTGGAGCGCTCGGTTGGTCCTTTGGTGGCCCAATAGGCGCTATTATTGGTTTAGCCTTAGGGAGTTTAATTGATAATGCCACAGATAATGGGGGTTTTTTATTAGGAGATGGGCGACCAAAACAGCCTTATAGCAGGCCAGGTACATCAAGAAGCCAAGCTCAACGGAGACCCCAAACCCAATCTGGAGATTTTGAAGTTAGCCTTTTGATCTTAGCCTCTGTCGTGATCAAGGCCGATGGGAAACAAGACCAGCGCGAACTGGATTTTGTACGCCAACAGTTTTTAAGCATGTACGGAAAAGAGCGGGCCAATCACGCTTTTAAATTGTTTAAAAACATCAATAAACAACAGATCCCAACCCGTCAAGTTTGTTTGCAAATCAAACAGATGATGGATCATGCCTCAAGATTACAATTGCTTCATTTTCTCTTCGGAATTGCAAAAGCAGACGGCATGGTGACCGACAGCGAGGTCTCCCAGATTTTTATGATCTCTGGCTATTTAGGCATTAGCTCTAGAGACTATGACAGCATCAAAGCCATGTTTTATAACAGTAGCGAAAATGCTTATAAAATTTTGGAAATCACAAAAGACGCAGATGTTAGTGAAATTAAGGCCGCGTACCGTAAAATGGCGAAAAAATACCATCCAGACCGTGTGATGCATCTGGGCAAAGAACACCAAGAGGGTGCTGAAGAAAAGTTTAAACAAGTGCAATTGGCATACGAGCAACTGCAAAAGGAGCGTGGGTTTTGATTTTTTATATAATGGTAGGAGCTAAATAAATCCTGAAAATATTTTGATGTTCGACGCTACTGTTCCCTTGTTTTTATAATTAATGCTCGTTTCACCATGAATATATCTCTAGGAGATAAATCGGATAGAAATATACCAACCTCCATTCGGTTTTATAAGTCTGACATATCTTGGATGGAAGGAATCAACATGCTGAAACAAAATCTATAATAAATTTTATAAATTTTCATTTCATCATTGCACTCAAAGTACGCTTTTCTTAGAAAATTCTTTCCGTAAAAGCAGGTATACTATAGACGTAGAGGTCAGCAATAAGGCTAAATAACCATAGCCAATTGTCGCAGTCTCTGGATCTTTACTTCCTATTAAAAACGGAAACATTAAAATAGAAAAACAACCCAAAGTCAAAAAAAATGTAGCTGTCAAGATCCTGATGGTAAAAATTAGTGTTTTCATGATTTAAAAATATAATAATTAGTGCTTTGCTTAAGATATGAAATTACTCCCACTTCTTTATTAAAGCTTCTAATCCGTTTAAAATACCGAGATAATAGTTTCCGGTCTTAAACTCGGGAAAGATGGTATTATCAATAATTGCTTTACAAATCTCATAGGTTAATATCTTTTCGGCACCCTCGCCTGTTGAAATTCGAAATTCTCGCAACGACCTACTGAGTATAATGGTAAGCCCATTATCTTGATTGGCTTTACCCACACCCCAAGCATTAGATAAATTGGTGGCAAATTCTGCCATGGTATCATATGGGGCAATTGAATTTACCGTGATGATTGCAATCTCATTGCTAGTTCGCTTCTCGAAATCGGCAATAATGGTCTCCAACTGTTTTATTTGACTAGGTGCAAAAACGTGCTCAAAATCATTTACAGTACCAATGGGTTTTGGGAATTTTGGTGCTGTGGGAACCGAAGTCTCTGCCTGTATGGTTTGAGCGGTAATGTCTTGACTTGCCAAAACACTAAAGGCAAGAAAAAGAGAAACGATAATCGTTTTGAATGTCATAGTGTATAATTTACTTGAGGCTGAACTAAAGCGCCCATTTCTAAAATACCAAAGTGCTTGAGCACGGTAGCATCCCCTCTAAAAACGGACTTGTAAGATATGACTTTTATATCATTCAATTTCGGTTTCTATAGCGATTGAAAATGAGCTATGGGGAGCAATCGTTTTTAAAGTTGTCTTTTGAGTCATTTCTATAGACTCGTCCTCTTTATCTGGAAGCCCCAACCAAGGTTCGATACATACATAATCGGCAGCAGGTTTAGACCATAAGGCCAAATGCGGATAGTCTTTAAACCGAACCACCACGCCCTTTTTATCTTCCTTTTTGCGGAGTCTCACCCAATTGTAATCGATGTTTGAAAAAATCAATGCATCGTCGTTAAACAAGGTGTTAGATAAAGGAAGTACGCCATTTTTACTTTCAATATCACTTTTATGATGTGATAGTAAGCCCGAGGCGCCAAGAGTGTCGGCCTTGAGGTCTATGCTTTTAGGAAATTCAATCACATAATCTGATAGCGCGGTATGTTGATCAAGTGGGCAAGCGTAAGCCGTGTGTCCTCCACAAGCAAAAGGCATCGGTTCGCTGTCTTTGTTCTCTATATGATAGGTCATTAGAAGTCGCTGTTCTGTGAGCTCAAACGCTACCGTAAACAAAAATGTATAGGGATATTGTGCCAAGGTCTCCTCAGAACTTACCAGTGTAAAGGTACATTGAGATGCGCTTTGTTGTTCAAAATGCAGCGCATCATTATATCTAATAATACCATGTTTGGGCATGAGATACGCTTTACCTTTATGGAGGACTTTATCGTCTTTTATTTTTCCAATGGCCGGGAATAAAACGGGAGCGCTGCTACCCCACACTTCGTTGTCTATTTGCCAAATGTATTCTGTTCCTGTGCTCTTGTGTTTTAAAGAGCGAATCTCTGCACCATTAGAGCTAATGCTACAAATGAGATGATCGTTTTCTATAGTGTGTAACATGTGTTGGAGGTTGAATTAGTACGACAAACTAACGAAAAAAGGAGTTTCTATTTTGATTTAATATCATCTTTTGTTCCAAATGTACCGTCAGCACCAGAAGACGTAATTTCAAACCCTTGTCCGTTATGGTTTATGATATACTTATAAGGTCGTTTCCAAGCGTCTTTACGCCATTCTTGTCTCACAGGGCTATTTCCTATAAGTTCATTTAAATTACTGGGATAATGACCTGTGTTTTCATGCCAATTTTCAAGTCTTGCACTCATTTCTATCATTTCTGCACGGGTCTTTTCAGGAAATATATAACGGCTTTGGTAAACGTAAAATAGGAATACAACCAAACTTACGAGCACAAAAACAACAATTAATATAATGACGCTCGGTTGTAATAAAATCAACTGCAACGGTCTTTTTCTACCATCTTCCTTCTCCTTTTGCTGGATGCGCTTGCGATGTTTCACATCTTCATAAATCAAACCAAATTCTGCTAAAAGCGATGCTAAAAATTCTGTCATTTGCGATTTAAGTATCTTAATTTAGCATGAAGAACAACTCCCAACTTTATGTTTTACAAATAATGCTTTGTCGGTTTTGTCAGACAAATAGAGGATTAACTCAATTCCAGCATAATGCGTTGAAGTCCCAACCAACATATCAAGTCGATTATCTCCATTTAAATCTCCAACCCAATACAGATAAATCCCACCCTCAAAACCTCCAGATGGAAAGGAAGAAACGTTCATTTTTATAATACTTTCATTAGTCTTTCCAGAAGCAACTCTTAATTCATAATCTTTTATTTTCTTAAAGTAAGGGAACTCACTATTTTCAGTTTCTATTAATTTTCCTTTTACGTAAATCGAATAACTTCTGCTATTTTCTTCATTCTCTGAATGTATAACAGAAAAAATGATAGTTTCTCCAGGATACAGTTTCCGGTCAACCCATCTTCCATTGGTAGAGTCCTTTATTGAATTCAATCCTTTAATTAGAAACTTTGGTTGAACGATACTATCAGAATTGTATTTTTCAATATAAAAATTTGTCGTTAAAAATCTTTTTCTTTCATAAACAGCAAAGTAATCAGAAAAGTCAATTTTAGTTTCATCCATTTCACTTCCTTCATAGCAATTCATCAGCATGACCTTTATTTGGTTCGCTTCTTCTGAATTTTGAGAATAGATCGTGTAACTAATTAAAAATAAAACAATAAAAAATATTTTGTTCATGCTTTAGTTCTGTTTTTATTAAGTAAACTAGAATTAGTAGTCAATTATATTTAGCATTGACTCTTGGCTTTACTCGTTCAATAGTCTGTTTTTCAAAAAGTCATTTTCAAACTTCACGATTAAATTTTCTGGTAATATTGTTTTAATAAATTTTTTGACTTCTTCTATGGTCTTATTTTTGTAATTAAATGATATGAGCTCAAGATAATTAATTTCTCCAATTAGCTTTTCAAATGCAATTGAGTCTTGTTCATATAACCATCTTTCAAACTCGATTAAATTATCTCCATCCCAAATAAAATTAATTAAAAACTCTTTTAGTTCTTGCATTTTGCAATTGGATTCAATCTTAAAGCTCATGTTTTAAACTTTGAATTAAGCTTAGAATTCGCCATACCTGCCGTTCGTTAGGTATAAACCTAAAAAATATCAACTAGAATTTTCGTAAGTAGTGGAGAACTAGCAATAAATTGAATAAGGTGTTAGCCACTGGCTTTATTTTCCGTGATTAATTTTCTCAATTGGTCATATGCTCCTTTTCCTGGTCGATTTGCAAAGCCATTTATTAATTCTCCATTTGGATTATAAATTAAAAAATGAGGTATTGTTTTAATTCCTAAATCTTCAACAACTTTAGAAACATTTCCGTTTTCTATAAAATAGTTTTGACTTTTTGTAAGACTATCGGTTTTTATTGCCTTTTCCCAATTTTCTTTTCTATCATTTAGAGCCAAGTATATAAACTCAATATTTTCATTTTTTAATTCCTTTTTGAGCTTGTTAGATTCTGGCATTGTCTCTCGACAAGGTTTGCACCAACTCGCCCAAAAATCAACATAAAGCCATTTTCCTTTGTTGTTTTTCAAAACATTAGAAAAAGTAATTGTATCATTTTTCAAGTTGGTTAAAATCAGTTTGTCAGACTTGCTGAAATCTAATTTATAGTCTTTCTGCAATTTGTCGAGTTGCTCTCTGTCTGTCGTGTTCTCCTGTAGTTTTTTAAAATATTTTTCTTTGTCTCTGATTCTGAAATTTTCACCAATTCCGTCATAGGCATTGAAAAGTAGATAATTTTTAGCAACTTGATTAAATCGTTTATCTTTCAAAATAGAGTCAAAACGAATTCTTGAATCTATGTAAAATCCCCCTGAACTTCCATTGTTTTCCTCTATAAATTCCAAACCGTATTCTGAAATATTGTTTAAATAATCTCTAAAAAATGAAAATTTCATTAAAGAGTCTGTTTTATCTAAATCAAAACTGAAAAGTTGTTCAATGGTTTCTTTATCTCTTAAAGATTTGTTTTGTTCTAACCACTTTTTAATAGTCTTGAGTTTTTTATGCTTTTCCATTAACATAATCAAAGCATCTTTTCGGTAGTTGTAATTTGTCTCTGTAATGCTGTTTGATCTTAATAAAGAATCTAATAATTGTGTTTCTCGAACAAAATCACTCTTTGCTTTATTATAGTAAATAATTGAATTTTGTTCGTGATTTTTAAAGTCGTCGTTTAGAAAAAGATTTCCAAAAACTAAATAATGACTTGTGTACTTGTTGTTGAATAATTTTTTAAGTCTGTAATTATTATAATTTAGTTCTATATCATTTACAGTTCTATTTGTTATCTCTGCTTTGGGAATATCATGGTTATATTTAAAAACAACAGTGTCGCCGTTTTTTACTAAAAATGTTTCTTTTATAGAGGTGAAAAAGTTGTTTGTAGATAATTCTAAATATTCTGAATAACATTCAATTACAATAGTGTCATGAACATTTGGCTTGGGCAACCAAGTTTGTTCATTTTTCATATAATCCAAATATGTAAAACCATTATTATTCCAAAATGCTTTAGGCCCTAAACTATCCTTAATTTTTTTTCCTACGCTGTCCTGTTTTATGAAATGAGTATATTTTGCTGGTGCATTTATTGAAATCAGAACAATTTTATCTGGCTTTTCAACTTTGGATTCTATAGTGTTGTGTTCTTCCTTACAGGAAAATAATAATGTTATGAATAGAAAAAAGTAGATTGTTAGTTCGAATTTCATTTATTTAGCTTGTTGCCAACGGTCTCGGCTATTAGTAGTTGCGTGGTTTAGCACTTAACTTTGCAAGTACGCGCTAAACTGAAAATCCGATAGGATTTTCAGAAGTAGGCGAGAACAAGCAATTACTTATAGCCATTGTTGTAGTACGTTATTTTATTTTCTTATCAATTCTCCAATTATTGAAGAATCTGTATTTTCTGTTTTCTTAAGACTATACTCGAATATTCGTTCGTTTCTTATCTTTTTGAATTCATTAATTGAATAAGTAAACGCTTGATTTTTAAACTTACAAGGCAATTTGTCCAGCCGTTTTTTTATTTCTTTTCGCTTAAAGTTTTTCGGAATTTTCCATTCAGTTCCATTTTCAATTTCTATTTCAACATAGTCAAGTCCGATTTTTTCCAAGATTTCTAAAGTTGTTATATAATCGATTACTTTTTCAATTATCAGGTCATATCGTCCGCCTCTGATTCCAATTTCGAATCCATATATCCATTCCTCAAGACTCAATGCGCTTCCAGGTTGAAGAAAGTCGGACGATTCTTTGTCCACTAATATTCCATTATAGGCTCCAACTAATAAATTATTTGGATCTGGAATAATTTTTTTAAATGGAATATACCAAAGAGATTCTCGTTCCAAAATATTGGAAAAATCAACTACGTATTTTTCGTAAATTTCATCCTTTTTAAGAAAGAATTCTGTGATTTGTATGGCTTCTGTTTTATTCGTCATCTTAAAGGCACACAACGTAATTGTGTATGATTAGTGGCGTGTTTAAGCACCTAATTTAGCAAATAAAAACTGAATAGAAAATCCGCGAGGATTTTCGTAAGTAGGCGAGAACTAGCCATTAATTATACACGGCTTAAGTTTACAATTCACTAAATTTAAGTATAAAACAGAAAAGACAAAAGAGAGGAATAAGGTTAATATACACGCAGAGACCTAGATCTCGTCAACATTGAAAACCCCCTCTCTTTTCTACACAGATTTCGTACAGTTCTATGAGGCTTTTAGACCTCGCTTTCAAGTCGTTGAAACTCGCGTAGATTGTCCTTTCAAAAAACATTTTCTTATGAATAAAGATATTAAATATTTTGGTATTGACATTAGTGCGTTAGTATTCGATGTTACAGATTCTGATGGTAATTATTATCAGTTTAGAAACAATGGATTGGGCTTTGAGAAGTTTACAAAACTCTTAAATAACACTAGTCATTGTGTAATGGAAGCTACGGGTTATTATCATTATCAGTTAGCGTACCATTTATTAGAATCAGGTATAAAAGTATCTGTAGAGAATCCATTATCTGTTAAACGTTTTATTCAGATGGGCTTATCAAAAATTAAGACCGACAAGAGCGATTCAAAACTTATTTGTTCTTATGCAGAGCAGGTGGACTTAAAGCTTTGGAAAGGCAACTCTAAGAATGAAATAGAATGTCTTCAAATCAATAGAGCTCTTTCTGTTTATACAAAACAGAGCACTATGCTTAAAAACAAATTACATGGTGAGTCTGTATTGGGCAATCCTAGTAAGGTCGTGTTGACGTCTTTAAAACGTAGTTTAAGACAGCTCCAGAGAGAGATAAAACTATTAGAGGACAAGTTATTAGTTTTGGTAAAAGAGGTTCATCAAGATTTGTTAACGCGATTAAAAACCATACCTGGTATAGGTCCTAAAACAGCCATTACGCTAGTGGTTTTAACAGGTGGATTTGATCGTTTTACAAGTGCAGGTGAGTTATGCAGTTACGCAGGTTTAACGCCAGTGATACGGCAAAGTGGAAGCAGTGTAAAAGGGAGGCCACGAATAAGTAAAATAGGAAACCAGAAACTTAGAAATTTATTATTTATGTGCAGTTTTAACGCTTGTCAATACAATAAAGCTTGTCGTGATTTATATGAGCGAATCGTCGCTAAGGGAAAGAGCAAAAAACTTGCGCTAATAGCGGTATGCAATAAGCTGTTGAAACAAGCATTTGCTATAGCTAAATCAGGTTTGATATTTGATCAAGAATATAAGAGTAAGCTAGTGAGAAATTAATGGAATTTTACTTGTTTTTTACCACAGTACTTTGTTAGCTAACGTTGTTCTGTCTCAATATTATGGAAATGAATTTCATTAGTTAATTCATTTTTTGTTACTTCCATAGTAGAATATTGATTTTTAAAAAGTCCACGTATTCTTATTTTAGCATAATGACCTTTTTCTTTTATATTATATTCAAATATTATTTGAGGAATTTCAAAAACATAATCTACATTAACTTTGAATCTAATTTCAATATATTCTATTTTGTTTAAAACAGGTCTGTTCACCGTTATCATAAATTGCCAATTTTCACTATCTCTATGAAGCGTTTCAACTTTCTCAAATTCTGTATTTATTTCGATTTGATTTCGTAAATCTTCTAATGTTCTATATTTGGTAGCTCTTACCTCACCTAATTGAAGCTTTTCCAAAACTAAATCGTGTACAGAAAGAGATTTTCTGTCAGGTATTTCAATAGGTAGAAATTCAAATTCTTTTTCAAATGGAATTGCTGGAAATACTTCAATATTAATATTACAGTTTTCAATGTAGGCGCTTTGGATTTGAATGAAATAATCCTTGTCAAAAATTCTACTATTCTCATTATCTAATTCTAATAGTTTAATCTTCTCATTTTGGGATGCTCTATTAACAGAATCTTTTGTGTATTTTTTTGCTACGAAATAACCTTTTTGAGCGTTAAATAATTTTATTTTTTCTTCAAAGATTATTATGTCATTTTTGTCTACTTTTTTTGATGAATAATTTTTACATTCAAATATATAAATGAGAGTTGTTCCTATTTTTAAATCAATTGTTATATGAACATCAATTTCATTTCGTACTCCATCGAAAAAAATAATTTTATTGTTCTCAACTTTGATTTCACCAATTTCACTTTTTTGTATATGGTTTAAAATATGTGTTTCTATTAATTCGGTCGCTCTTTCGAGTGATTTTCCATCTAACTTCATATTTTCATTGAAATGTTTGCTAACTAGTTATATACCAACAAATATATATTTTTAAGTCATTAGCTTTCAGATCAAAACCATGAAGTTTTCGAATGTTTTGAACAGTTACTTTTGAATTTTATATAATCTCACCCCTTTACAACAAGTCTCTATATATAAGAACTGTTATTTACTAGAATTCAAGAACGGCAGATTATAACCTTAACCCCGAAACAGAAAGAAGTCATCTTTCATATCTTCAATTTGAGCATCTTCATTGGTCATGATATAATCAATGGCCTGAGTCGTAAATTCATCTCCCTTTGGGGTCAATGACACAATATTTTGGTCAATGACAATCATGTTGTTTTTAAGCGCCAAATTTAAGACGGTCTTGGCGCGTACCTTTTGCCAATTGATGTGCTCTCGTAGGTGGTTGACATGACGTTCGTTCTCGTCTTCATGATTTTTAAGATGCAGTAAAAAGGTCAATAAGGAGACTTCGGTACGTTGTTGTTTTTCGCGATACAGTACCGCAATCACGCCTTTACTAGGCGCAAACAGATAGACCATTAAAAAGAGTAAGCCCAGCATGGTGCTAATAGAACCCGCAATTGAGGCATCTAACACATGGGCTACCCAATAGCCAGAGATGGCACTAAACACTCCAAAAACAACAGAGAGCAGGAGCATTTTACGTAAGTCGGTAGTCAATAGGTAAGCCGCGGCGGCAGGTGCAATCATTAAAGCAACCACCAAAATGGCACCTACGGCATCAAAAGCCCCAACGGTGGTAACAGAGGCTACCGTCATTAATCCGTAATGAATGATTACTGGAGAAAAACCCAATGAGGCCGCCAAGCCTTTATCAAAGGTGCTCAACTTCAATTCCTTAAAAAAGGCGAACAATAAAGCCAGGGTAATCAACAGAATGCTGCCAATGATCCATAAGGATTTTGGTCCCACATCTGTACCAGAAATCAACAAACGGTCAAAAGGGGCAAAGGCCAATTCGCCCAACAACACGGCATCAATGTCTAAATGCACATCATTGGCATTTTTAGCAATAAGAATAACCCCAATGCTAAAGAGCACAGGAAAGACCAATCCAATGGCCGTATCTTCTTTAACCAAGCCTGTTTTTTGAATATACTCCACCAACACCACGGTAATCACACCAGTGAATGCCGCTAGTAAAATAAGCCATGGCGAATTTAAATCTTGGGTGATAAAAAATCCAATCACAATACCTGGTAAAATGGAATGACTAATGGCATCACTGATCATGGCCATTTTACGCAGCACTAAAAAGGTTCCAGGAATGGCACAAGCGATGGCCACCAAACTCGCAATCAACTGTATTTCAATTTGTGCGCTATTCATCGGCCTTAGATTGTTGGTTGTATAAGTTGGCTGCTTTTTGGAAGCCTTTTTCCGTAAGACTCCAGGTCGATCCCTGTAGATTGATATAAGCCTTCTCCTCTAATTGTTTGAGAGATCTTCGGGCAAATCCCTGAAAGTTATTTAAGATCCTAATTTCGTGCGGATGGCCTACATCATCGTGAGTTTCGGCAATGTGGTACATAAAGGCCAGGGTTTTATGCAGTTCTAAATCACGTCTGTTCTTTAAAAACCGTATTTGCTTAAAGAGCAATCCGCGACTGGGTGAAAAAATAAATGACACCAACACAAATACCGCTGCCACCAGCACAATCACCGGTCCTGTAGACAGGTTGTTTTGACTAGCGCTAATAGCTGTGCCAAAAACCCCTGAGAATGCCCCAAAAATGGCAGCCAAAAGCACCATGGTTGACAAGCTGTTGGTCCATTGCCTTGCTGCTGCTGCTGGTGCCAAAAGCATGGCACTCATCAATACCACGCCAACAGTCTGTAAACCCAAAACAATGGCTAGAACAATAAAAGTGGTAATCAACACATCAATCGCTTTGGTATTAAAGCCCAAGGTTTTGGCATAATCTTTATCAAAGAGTAAAATCTTGAATTCCTTCCAAAATAAAAGCAATACTACCAAGCACAACCCAGTGACAGTGGCCATTAACCAAACGTCACTTTCTACCAAAGTGGCAGCTTGTCCAAACAAATACTTGTCCAGTCCTGCTTGATTGGCATTAGGCTGTTTTTGTATGAATGTGAGCAGGAGCATTCCGAAGCCAAAAAACAAAGACAGAATCAACCCCAAGGCCGTATCTGACTTTAAATGGGTCTTGGTGATAATGCCACGAATCCAAAACGTCCCAATCAACCCACTCACCAACGCGCCGAGCAACAAGGTATTGCTATCTTTTGCCCCCGTGATTAAAAAGGCAATGGCAATGCCTGGTAATGCGGCATGTGAAATGGCATCTCCCAATAAACTCTGTTTTCGCAATACGGCGAAACTCCCCAACATGCCCGTGACTGCGCCAAGAATGGCGGTACCAAGGGTAATGGTGCGTAGAGTGTAATCACTAAAAACGAGTTGTATGTAGTCTTTTATATCCATGCACTTCCTTGAAGGAGGGAACATCCCTCACGACTTCGTTTCATTTTATTTTGTTTTACAATTTAGTCTCGTCATTTTACTTTCTATTAAATACTGCCTACTCAATAACCTCCAGTCATCACGACATTACTCTCAGTATGGTAATTACCATGTTTCCAGAACCTTAAAAGAAAATCTAAATCGTTTAGATAACTTTTGTAAGGCTCAGTCTCAAAGTACTCGAGTCTATCCTTGTAATTATCTACCAAATAATTGGCAAACTCCGTTGAGCAATTATCGCTCATTAAAATGTGCTGCACATCTTCTTTTATTTCTTTTTCGAAAAAGGGATTATTCTTACCTGGAAATGCGCCAATAACATCTACGTAAAACTCTATACCTTGATTTTCATTAAAGAAGACAATCATAGCTTCTTTGTCTTTGTCAAACTTCTCAAAAACACTTTTGTTGCCAAAATAACCATCTGCTCTTGTTCTTTTATTTGCTTCGGAAATTTCAACATCAGATAATTGTAAGGAGTCGTTATAAAATGACATATAATTATTTACGAAATTTTCTACTTCTGTGCTGGTAATAAACGCAATCAATTCATTGTCATTAAATTTTATAAACGCCTGTTTTTGAAGCTCTAAGACATTCTTAACCTCTTTTTTATCAGATAAAAAATTGACCTCAGCTCTTGATGTTGTAGAATTCCTTTCATCTAATATTAAATCAGCATCAAATCCTTTCTTGATATAATTTCCTGAAAACCACCACTCATTTTTATAATTCACCAAACCAATATAAATAATATCATCCTTCGACAACTCATTGGCATGATCAAAGGATTTTTTGGTCATTTCAAATGGTAATCCTGATGCAATATGTTCTAAATAGACCGATGCTTCGTCTTGTTTCTTAAACAGGAACAAACCTTGAATTTTTTTCGATAAAGTAGAAACACCCTTCGATTCCTCAGTCGAATTTCCTAAAATGGCGCATGACCATTCTTTAGCCGTTAAAGCCAATAGTTTACTATGTTGATTAAAAGCATAATCTTCAGTAATCGATCTCATAAATCCCATAACCATCTCTGGATCTCCCCCTTTGTTGTCTTCTATCAGTTTAAACACAGAGTTATCCAAGCGTTTTTTAATATCAGGCTGAAACAAATAAGCTTCAAAAAAAGCGTGTTGTATAAAGGTACGGGTCTCATAAAACGTATTGTCATCATTGCTAACTTCAAAATGATAGCATTTTTTAAGTTGTCCATTTTCTGGGGCAAATTCATATTCTTCATCAAACTCCAGCATAACTGACGCCGCAATGTCAAATAAAATGGTATTAAATGGACTGATAAACATATGATCCTGTAGCGCATTGATATAATACCACATGAGAAAAACCACATCTAATAAATTGATTTCTTCATCAATATAATCATCATCTATCTCAAAAAATGGAAGCTTTTTATCATATAGTTTGGCGTATTCAGATTTAAATGCTCCCCAAATATTTACTTCGGAAACGACATCTTCAAAGTAGCATGTCAAAAAGCAACATAAGTCATTGATCTTATCATCGTCTAATAATCTTGATAACATCATTACTTCCGTTTCGGCCAATGACGATTTAATTTTGTTGGCGATCTTGAGATAGTAAAGGTCTGTACTGCCACTATAATTCTGTGGTTTTAATGCCAACCATTGTTTTATATAAATTTTATTTTTCACTGAGCTTTATACTTTTTCAATCGTAATTGTCTATATCTCGGTAAATAGTTAAGACTGTCCAACAATGATTAATCACTGGTTTTATTCCTGAATACTCACCTTATAATTTATTCCGTAGGTCTTAGTTAAATTATCATCATTAAAAATATCCCGCACTGGACCGGTTGCTATTTTTTTTACGTTCAAAAAGGTCACCCAATCAAAATATTCGGGAACGGTTTGAAGGTCATGATGTACCACGATTACCGTTTTTCCAGCTTTTCTTAAGGCTTTTAAAATATTGATAATGGCAATTTCGGTAGAAGCATCCACGCCTTGAAAAGGTTCATCCATAAAATAGATGGAAGCATCTTGTACGAGCGCTCTTGCCAAGAAAATACGTTGCTGTTGCCCGCCAGAGAGCTGACTAATTTGTCGCCCTTTAAAAGACAACATGCCTACTTTTTCCAGAGCCTCTAAAGCGGCCTTTTTTTCCTTTTGGCGCGGACGCTTGATCCAGCCTAAAGCGCCGTAAGTTCCCATCATCACCACATCTAATGCGGTGGTGGGGAAATCCCAATCTACACTACCCTTTTGTGGGACATAGGCTACGAGAGAACGCTGCTTTTCGTAGGGCTTTCCGTAAATAGACACGCTCCCAGCAATGGGTTTTAAAATTCCTAAAATAGATTTGATTAATGTTGATTTTCCGGCGCCATTAGGTCCAACGATGGCCATAAGCACGCCTTCTGGTATCTCCAAATCGATATCCCAAAGCACTGGCTTATAATTATAAGCTACCGTGAGGTCATCTACTTGTACTGCTATCTTGCTCATTTGATCAGGTCTTTCATCTTAATGGTTATCATGAGTTATTTAAGGGCATTCACAATGGTGTTGACATTATAGCGAAACATCCCAATATAAGTCCCCTCAACCGTACCCGCATTTCCAAGTGCATCAGAATATAAGGTGCCTCCAATTTCAACATCATGTCCTTTAGAATTTACGGCAGCCTGCAAGGCTTCGATGGTGCGTTTTGGCACAGAGCTTTCTACAAAGATGGCCTTGATTTGCTTTTCTATAATAAATGCCGAAATGTTCTGCACATCCTGCACACCCGCTTCAGTTGCCGTAGATAACCCTTGTAATCCAACAACTTCAAAGTCGTAAGCTTTTCCGAAGTAATTAAAAGCATCATGCGCCGTCACTAAAATGCGTTTCTCCTTCGGAAGTGTTGCAATAATGGCTTTAACATCGGTTTCAAGTCCATCTAGCTTTTCGAGATAACTCGCGGCGTTGCTTCGGTAAGCGTCGGCATGCTCTGGATCTTTGTCTACCAGTACGGCGGTGACCTTTTGTGCAAATTGTTTGAAATAGGCAATATTGAACCACACGTGCGGATCGTAATTAGATGCAAAATAATCTGATCCAATCAGTGTGCTTTTATCTAACGACTCGCCCAATGAAATAGGCGTTTTAGCACTAGTGCCCATTTTATCAAAAACCTCAACGAGCTTGCCTTCCAGATGAAGCCCATTATAAAATATAATGTCTGCATTGACCAATTTGGTGACGTCGCCCTCGCTGGCCTTATACAAATGCGGATCTACACCGCTACCCATCAAGCCCTGTACATTAATGTGCTCACCACCAATGTTCTCCACCAAATCGGTTATCATGGTCGTAGTGGTCACAATATTGAGCTTACCATTGGAAGCTTTATTATCCTTACAACTAACAACCACTGCCAAACACAGTATTAAGAAAATGTGCTTCATGATTTTAAAATTTTTATACTGTTTTTTCATAATCTACTAAAATTTCTCTTTTGATCTCATATAAAACAAGCTTACCATACAGGCAACCGGAAGCTTACCCCTGCGCTCAATAGCATATCCTGACCTTCTGTAATGCTAGATCCCACAGTTGCATCCACTTGTACATCTTTTGAAATTAAATATGTCATACCAACATCCCACAAATGATTTGCTTTATTATTTTCTGGCAGATTTCCATAAACTTCCGCATACATTCCAAGGTCTCCCAATAAAGCATAACCATAAGACAAACTATAGGTGTAAGCAGCTTCTGGCGAATCATTTTGCCATTGCGCACCTAGATTATAGGAAAGATTGGATTTTTTGTTGAGGGTATGGGCAAAAGAAAATATAAAATCAACACCTGTAGTCTCTGGTTTATAATCTCGACTTGCAGTAAAAGGCAAATGCAAGTGAACCAAGGCTCCTATTTCTGGAAGTAATCCTTTTTCTTTTACAATATTAATCTTGGCCCCTACTAATAATGGATTGAATCCACTGCTCACATCATCTAGTTTATTTCCGTTAATGCGAGATTGACCTTCCACAAAATCCCATCCCAAGCGAAGCTCTAGATTTTCTGAGATTCCTAAACGCAATAGCGTAGTGTTAAAAGTAAAGGCCTCCTGTTTTACAACATCTTGTTTATAACTTTCGTAAAGTGCGCCTGTCTCAACTTGTAAAATTCCCGCAGCAACTGTAGATGGAGATTCTGTGACATCTGGTCTGTCTGTAATAAGTGGGGATGTTAAATTATCGTCTGCATTGACATCTTGGGCAAATGCAAAATAACCAGGCAATATCAATAACAAAGAACCAAGCACTTTTTTAGAAAGCGGTTTCTTGAAAACAGTAAATAATGATACTGGATAGAAATAATCTTTGCAGGCTCTAGCTCTATTATTTTTCATCTACATAAATAATTTTTGTAAAATCCCCATTTAACACAATCGTATGAGAACCTGTATTGATTTGGGTCATTTTACTACCGCTAAATTGCTTGGTAATCGAAATGCTATTGCGGTACTTGATGCCATTTTGAGAACAGAAGTCAAAAAACTCTTTATCATCACTCATCAATCTTGAAATGATATAGGTTTTTCCTTCGGTTGCTTCGGAAAGCGAGATCGAGGTATCTATCGTCGTGATATCGCCTTTAGCATTGGGAATGGGATCACCGTGCGGATCAAATTTGGGATGGCCCAAATAGGTGCTTATTTTTTCGGCCAATAAATCAGATGTCTGATGCTCCAACAACTCGGCTTCATGGTGTATCTCATGAAGAGACATATCAAACATCTTAAACAAAAAGGCTTCCCAAAGGCGATGCTTACGCACCACATTTAGAGCCATTTTTGTACCTTTTTCAGTAAGTTGCAGCGCTCGATACTTTTGATAGTGGAGCAAATCTTTTGTTGCCAATTTCTTGGCCATATCGGTAGCAGCTGCATTAGAAATGCCTAGTTTCTTGGCGATATTACCAGGCTTAGTATCATCAACATCATGCTTGTCATTTTTATAAATGGCCTTTACAAAATTTTCAATAGCTACAGACATTTCTTTAGGCTTGAATTAATTTTTAAGTATGCTTAAATATTTTTCAAATGTAACTAAAATAATTGAGGATTTTCATATCTCACAGGAAGTTAACTCTTGGTGTGAGATATTTTGTAAGTTTACCTGAGAATGCCGTCTTAATGTACAGAATTAATCCAACCCATTAGACCTTAGGTATGAACACACAGCCACTCAAACATCTTTTTTTAAGCCTTAGCGTATTTGTTTTAGTTTTAGTTTTAGTTTTAGGTTGCAAAGACAACAATAAAACCAATACTCCAGAGCCAACAAAAGATGCACCAACAGCATCGGTAACATTATCACCGGTGGAACAGATGGAAAAGACGCATCACAAAACGGAATTTTTATCCAAAGATGCCATTCTATTTGATCTTAAGATCCAGTTTGGAGGAAAGGAACGTTTAGACGGGACAATGACCTTATTAACCAATTCTACCAAAGGAAAATTAGAACTTACCGATGGAACGGCTATCTATTTTGATGGTGATACCGTGTATCATTCTCCAGATTTAAAAAATCCCAACGGCGCTAGATTTGATGCCTATACGTGGATGTATTTTTTATTATTTCCTACCAAAATGAGCGATCCGGGGACGGTTTGGTCTCAACCAGAAACCACCCAAATGAATGGAAACACCTACCTACAGCAAAAACTAAGCTTTAAACCAGAGACTGGCGATGCGCCAGATGATTGGTACGAGGTCTATTCTAATCCTGAAACCCATGAGATTGCCTATTTGGGCTATATTGTTACCGCCAATAAAACGATTGAAGAAGCAGAAGCGAGTCCGCACGCCATAGGCTATACCAACTATGTTGCAATAGATAACGTACCCATCCCAATGGCATGGACTTTCTATGAATGGACAAAAAACTCTGGATTAGGCGATACGATTGGTCATGCCAAACTCGCCAACGTTAAATTTGTAGAGACTACTGAACATACTTTTTCAGCACCTGATGGTTTTATAGAGAAATAGATTGAAGTGATTTAGTGACAGCCGCAATCATCACCACTACCACAGCCTTTAGCATCTGCTTTTTTAGGTTTCCAGATGAACTTGCGTACTAAAAAAGTAAGTGCAAATGCCAATGCTATAAAAACAAATATGTTCTGCAGTAAAGTGTTCATTTTGAATTTTTTTTTATGAAAATTATTTCAATACCTGAAATGCCACTAAAGCAACAATATAAGCAAAACCACTCATAATCACAAGCTGTAAGGCTGGCCATTTCCAAGTATTGGTTTCTCGTTTTACAATGGCCAAGGTACTCATGCATTGCATGGCAAAGGCATAAAACAGAAGCAGAGAGATTCCGGATGCAAAAGTAAATAACGGGCCGCCCAATATAGGGTTTACTTCACCGGCCATTCGTTTTTTAATGGTCTCTTCCTCATCGCTTCCCACGCTATAAATGGTGGCCAAAGTCCCTACGAACACTTCACGCGCCGCGAAAGAACTTACAATGGCAATGCCTATTTTCCAATCATAGCCCAAAGGTCTTATCGCAGGCTCAATGGCTCGTCCTGTAATTCCAATAAAAGAATGCTCTAATTTATACGATGCGATTTGCTGCTGTAAATCTTCAGTAGACAAATTCTGCCCGCTCGTTTGGGCTTTTACAATGTTCTCAGCATTACTAAAATCATCTCCAGGGCCGTAAGACGCCAAAAACCATAAAACAATAGATATGGCCAAGATAATTTTACCTGCTCCAAACACAAAGGATTTTGTTTTCTCTAAAACCGTGATCGCTACATTTTTAAATAAGGGCAATTTGTAGTTTGGCATTTCAACCACAAAAAAGGTCTTGCTCTTTATTTTCAGAATTTTATTAAGAATCCAGGCCGATACAATTGCCGCGCCAAACCCTATAAGATAAAGCAACATTAAGGTTAAGGCTTGATAGCCTAAGCCAAAAATACGTCCGTCGGGGATAACAAGGGAAATAATGATTAAATACACTGGTAATCGTGCAGAACAAGTGGTAAATGGCGTTACCAAGATGGTAATTAAACGCTCTTTCCAACTTTCAATATTTCTTGTGGCCATAATGGCTGGGATGGCGCAGGCGGTTCCAGAGATCAATGGCACCACACTTTTACCACTTAATCCAAATCTTCGCATGATCCGGTCCATTAAAAACACCACTCTACTCATGTAGCCAGACTCTTCTAAAATGGCAATGAATAAAAACAGGAAAGCAATCTGTGGAATGAAGATCACGATTCCTCCCAATCCCGGGATAATACCTTCGGAAATTAAATTGGTAAAGGCCCCTGGAGGCATCACATTTTTAACCCACTCGCTTAAAAATGCGAAAGAGCTGTCTATAAAATCCATAGGCACTTCGGCCCAATCATAAATGGCTTGAAAAATGGTCAATAATATAAAGAAGAAGATCAAATAGCCCCAAACCTTGTGAGTTAAAATTCTATCGAGCTTCAATCGTAAATCTTTCGCGGTTTTCAAGTCTATCGTTTGCCCTTCTTTTAAGGCATTATTGATAAACTGGTAACGCTTGATGGTTTCTTTTTGCTGTAATCGTTTGAGGTCTGGTTTGCTCTTGGTTTTAAACCCTACAATGTCCTCAATTTCCTTACGGTCTGTTTTTCCGAAGTTGACATCTTGAGTGATCACCAACCACAACTTATACAGTAATTGGTTGGGGAAGGCTTTTCTTAAATTATCGAAGTAATCTTTATCAATTTCCGAAGCATTCAAACAAGGGGTTAACGGCAATTCTTTGTAATTGGTAATCAACTCCTTTAAATCATCAACGCCCAATTTTTTACGGGTACTTACCAACGCAATTCTGGTCTGTAACTCTTTTTCGAGATACGGAATATCTAAATGAATGCCTTTGTAAGCCATTCTATCAGACATATTGACCACCAAAATTGTTGGGATCTGTAAATCCTTAATTTGCGTAAATAGGAGGAGGTTTCGCTTTAGATTTTCCACATCGCTCACCACTACGGCAACATCTGGAAAATCCTTATCGTTTTTATTGAGCAACAACTCTATAACTACATTCTCATCTAAGGAGGAAGCATTTAAACTATAGGTTCCTGGTAAATCGATGATATGGGCTTTAACGCCTCTTGGTAGTTTACAAATGCCTTCCTTTTTCTCTACGGTGATCCCAGGATAATTACCCACTTTTTGATTGAGACCTGTAAGTGCGTTAAACACAGAAGTCTTACCGGTATTGGGGTTTCCTATGAGCGCAACATTGATTTGTTTAGGCATCGGGAAGGTCAATTAAAATGTGCAAAGCTGTTTCTTTTCTTATCGCCAAATGGGTCCCATTGATATTTAAATACATGGGGTCTGCAAACGGTGCCACTTGAACCAACTCTACCAAATTACCAGGTAAGCACCCCATCTCAAGCAGTTTGAGCGGTACATGTTTAGACGAAACGTCAGCAATGACGCCTTGTTGCCCTCTTTTTAATTGTGCTAAGGTAATTTGCAAAGCTTATTTAGATTGATTTTAAAGAAGCAAAAGTAAAGGAAATATTCTATGTAAAGAAATGGTTAAGCCAAAACTATTGGTAAGACCGTTTCAGTTTTTCAATATCCATCAACAAAGAATCTACCGAGGTTTCACTTGTACCATCATACATGCCTCTAATTTGACGGTCTTTATCAATAAGTGCGAAATTTTCGGTATGTATCATGCCATAATCTTGTGTATTGTCATCCTTTACTACTAAGTAAGATTTTCTGGCAAGATCATAAATTTGTTTACGGTCTCCCGTAACTAAGTTCCATTTCGAGTCGTCCACCTTCTTTTCTAAAGCATATGCTTTTAACTGCGCTACAGAATCTATTTCTGGCGTTACGCTATGGGATAATAACATCACATCATCATCTGATGCAATAGCCTCTTGCACGCGATACATTTGACCGGTCATGATGGGGCAGATACTCTGGCAAGTGGTAAAGAAAAAATCAGCGACGTATATTTTATCTTTATAGTCGGCTTGGGTAATGGTGTCGCCATTTTGATTGATGAGCTTAAAATCGGCGACGGTATGATATTTTCTCTTGTTTTGAAGTGTACTATCTACCAAAGCCGCATCAATACGGTTTGGTTGCCAAATGGGCAGCGGTTGTTCTACATTTAAGATATTATAAATAATGGCAATGATTGCAATAGAGAGCACACCAAAGGCTATAAAAAAATACTTGAACTGTTTAATGTAAGACCACATCCACTGAGTATTATACTGTTAATGTAAGTTTGGGCTGCAAAAGTACGACAGAACAGGCATAATTTTAGTACTTTTAACACGCTATAAAGAAAAATACATCTTATGAAATCCGTTTTACTTTCTATATGTTCACTACTGTGTTTATCGGTCTTTTCTCAAGATTTTGATGACACGCTAAACAGTATAAGAGAGGCAGAAGCAAAATCTGCACTCAACCACATGTTACAGCGCGCCAATCTTAATACAGGAGATTATGATTTAAAATACCACCGCCTAGAACTTGATGTCAATCCTGAAGCCGCTTTTATTGCTGGGAACATTACCTCTTATTTTGAGGCGAAAAGTGATATGGATGATATTACCTTCGACTTATCTTCTAACATGGTGGTTACAGAGGTGACACAAAATGGTATTGCTTTAGCGTTTACACAAAATACAGATGACGAGTTAATCATTACTTTGCCTGCAACCCAAGCTGCAGGTGTTTTAGATTCTTTAACCGTCACCTACTCCGGAAACCCCATAAGCTCAGGTTTTGGATCTTTTGAGCAGACCACTCATGATGGCGACCCTATTATTTGGACGCTCTCTGAACCTTACGGCGCCAAAGGTTGGTGGCCTTGTAAACAAGATTTAAATGACAAGATCGATTCTATTGATGTGTTTATGACCACCCCAGTTTTTAATCCTTCTAATGAAGAATACATCTCGGTATCCAATGGCTTAGAGCAATCTCAAATTATTGATGGTGCCAACAAGACCACCCATTTTAAACACCGCTACCCTATCCCTGCTTATCTTATTGCTATTGCCGCTACCAATTATGAAGTCTATTCGCACACGGTAGATAATGATGGGAGTCCGTTTGACATTGTCAATTATGTGTTTCCGGAAGATGCGGCTAATGCTCAAGAAGACACGCCAGTAACGGTAGATATCATGAACCTTTTTACTAACCTCTTTGAAGAATATCCTTTTGCCGATGAAAAATATGGTCATGCCCAATTTGGTTGGGGTGGCGGCATGGAGCACACCACAGTATCTTTTATGGGAAACTTTAGTAGAAACTTAATTGCACATGAACTTGGTCACCAGTGGTTTGGAGACAAGGTAACCTGCGGCAGCTGGAAAGACATCTGGCTTAACGAAGGCTTTGCTACATACCTTTCGGGCTTGGTATACGAGAACCTTGATGGCAACGATACGTTTACCATTTGGAAAACACAACGCAATAACAGCATTACGTCACAGCCAGGCGGTGCCGTGTACCTATCTGATACAGATACCACGAGCGTGAGTCGTATTTTCAATAGCCGTTTGAGTTATAATAAAGGCGCCATGGTGTTGCATATGCTTCGGAAAAAACTCGGAGACACCGATTTCTTTTCAGCACTACAAGCGTATTTAACTACTGAAGCGCATGCTTATGATTATGCAAAAACAGAAGATTTTATTGCTATTGTTGA
This sequence comes from Sediminibacter sp. Hel_I_10, assembly GCF_000688335.1. Classification (NCBI taxonomy): domain Bacteria; kingdom Pseudomonadati; phylum Bacteroidota; class Flavobacteriia; order Flavobacteriales; family Flavobacteriaceae; genus Sediminibacter; species Sediminibacter sp. Hel_I_10. Next base: position 2,061,104 of record NZ_JHZX01000001.1, on the reverse strand, counting down.
GACAGAAACCAATACCGACCTTAGCGAATTTTTTAGTGACTGGCTATACAACGAAGGCTATCCCAGTTACATCGTGAGCTGGAACCAAAGTGATAACAACGATATTAACGTCACACTTTCACAAACACAGAGTGACCCTTCAGTGTCCTTTTTTGAATCACCAGTAACCTTAAGATTACTAGGAACCTTAGGAGAATCTCAAGACATTAACCTTGACAACATCTCAAACAATCAAAGCTTCTCGCAAAATGTAGCCTTTACAGTTCAAGATGTCATTTTTGATCCTGAATCTGATATCATTTCGGCTAATAATCAAGTGGCATTAAGTGATGATTCTTTTGTAACCAATAGTGATTTAGTGGTGTATCCCAGCCCGGCAGACCAGATCCTACAAATCAAAAAACCGCAAGGCCTTGACATTTCAGAAACTATTATTTACAACACTTTAGGACAAGAACTTTTTAGAGCAGCCTATAACAATAGTATTGACGTTTCTAATTTACAAACTGGGTTATTATTTGTGCAATTTCAAACAAACCATGGTGTGATCTCTAAATCGGTGTTAAAAAAATAGCCGAAAAATTCGATAAGTTTTCTAACTGCCGTCAAAACACTACTTTTGCACCTTATAATTTTTTATCATTAGCGATACATGGAGTTTGTAATAAAGATCTCTCAATTTTTACTAAGCCTTTCTTTGCTCATCGTGCTTCACGAACTAGGGCATTTTATACCAGCAAAATTATTTAAAACTCGAGTTGAAAAATTCTATCTGTTTTTTGACGTTAAATTTTCATTGTTTAAAAAGAAAATTGGCGATACAGAATACGGTATTGGCTGGCTACCGCTAGGGGGTTACGTTAAAATCTCGGGCATGATTGACGAGAGCATGGATAAGGAGCAAATGGCTCAACCACCAAAGCCTTGGGAGTTTCGTTCTAAACCAGCTTGGCAGCGCTTAATTATTATGCTGGGCGGTGTAACCGTTAACTTTATCTTGGCTTATTTTATCTATGTGTTTTTAGCCTTTGGCTATGGCGATACCACAACTAAAGTGAGCAGTTTAAAAGATGGCTACTGGATAGAAAACCAATTGCTAAAAGACATTGGCTTTCAAACTGGAGACAAAATTTTAAAGGTAAATGATCTTAAGGTAATCAATGATTCTGATATTCGCTCAAACATTATTGGCGCTGAAACCATCACAATACAACGAAATGGTGTTGAAAAAGTAATTACCCTACCTGAAGACTTTTTAGGTCAATTCTCTTCTGCCGAAAGCAGACAACTGTTTGAGAGACGTATTCCGTTTATGATTGGTGCGGTTGCAGATTCTTCATTAAATAAGACCGCTGATGTAAAACCCGAAGATATCATTATTGCTATTGAAGGTCAAAAACTGCGCTATTTTGATCAGGCAGATGCCATCATGGACAATTATAAAAATGAGACCTTGTCTGTAGATCTCTTAAGAGATAATGATACCATTACTAGAGAACTAAAAGTTGACGAAAAAGGTAATTTTGGATTTTATCCTGGTTTAGATTACAAACGTTTTGCCGAAATGGGCTACTATGACATTGCCACGCAAACCTATACCTTTGGCGAGAGCTGGGCAGAAGGAGGACGTGATTTTGTAGAAACCGTTACCAAATACGGTGTGCAATTAAAAGCAATTTTCACACCAAGTACAGGAGCTTACAAAGGCGTAGGGGGCTTTAAGGCCATCTTTGATATTTTCCCTCCTGTTTGGAGTTGGCAAGCCTTTTGGGTACTAACTGCATTTTTATCAATTATGTTAGGCGTGTTAAACCTATTGCCTATTCCGGCGCTCGATGGTGGACATGTGATGTTTTTATTATATGAAATGATTTCGGGAAGAGCGCCTAGCGAGAAATTTTTGGAGCGTGCACAATTAGCTGGTTTCATCATTTTAATCATCATGGTGCTGTCCGCAAACATCAATGACTGGATCTAAATTTAAAAGTATTTTAAAAATCTCATTAAAATATTAATGTGGTTTTGCAGAAACTAAAAAATAATATATATTTGCGCTCGCTAACGCGATAAACCTTCCTCCTTAGCTCAGTTGGTTAGAGCATCTGACTGTTAATCAGAGGGTCCTTGGTTCGAGCCCAAGAGGAGGAGCAAACAAAGCCATTACGAAAGTAGTGGCTTTTTTGTTTCATAACCTCATATGGAACATGTTTGCAATTATATACACGCTGAAAACACAATCTCGTTTTTATAGTGGATATGCCTCGAAACTAAAAACAAGCCTTAATTTCAAAGCACTCATTTCAGGTTTTAGTTTTCTTAATATAAGGTAATCAAACGCTTATGATTTGATAAGCACCTACATATCCTAAAGCGTTTGATCATACCCTCTTATTTGCTAATTGAGCATTAAAAGATTATCAAATTCTAGTAAAACGACGCCAACCGTTGAGGTTTTTTCAATATAAAACCACTAAAAACACTAATTGTTAAACTCAAAGCATTTCGAAAACTCAAAAAAATATAGAATTTCATTAAATATTTAACTATTTTTACTTTCTGCATTTTAAGCTATATTCTTTACGCTTGAATGTGAGACATCAACCAAATCAACCAAATAACTACAATCTCCACATTGTAGTTTTATAGTCTTATTAAAGATTGTGATCTAATAATTGAATGTATGTGGGCAAAAATTCTACGAATTTTTCTTCTTTTTTACATGCCTATCCTCATTATCACGCTAATTTTCGGCAATATTGAGAGAAGCAAGCGCATTCAGCATCTTCAAGATCTTGAAAATAGAGCTGCTACATATAGAAAAAACATACTGTCTGATTTATTTCAAAGGCTAGTCTATAATGTAGAATATTGGTCAGATATCAATTACCCTGAAAACTTCAATCCTAAAGCAACCGATAGCTCCTTCATGAAGCCCTATTATGATATCATGGATGGAATAAGTAATTACTATCAATTTCGATTTATAGATTTAAAAGGCAATGAGATTTTAAGATATGAACGGGATCCTGCAACTAATAAGCTGAAAGAGGGTCCCCTACAAAATAAAAGTCAAAGAAATTATTTTAAAGAAGGACTTCTTTTAAACAAAGAAGAAGTGTTTTTATCAAAAATAAGTCTCAACCGAGAATACGGCCAAATACAACACCCCTACGTACCAGTAATTAGAGGTATCGCTCCAATTTATAGCGCTTCTGGGAATCAATTGGGAATAGTCATTATCAACTTTAATTTGACCGCTATACTCGATAAACTTGAAGATAGAGTAACCGAGAGCGATTTTTATTTAATAGATCATAATCACAATATTATAACTTCAAATACAAACCAATTAAAGTTAGCTTATGAACTTATTGAAGAATTAGATATTAACAATAATGTTCGATTAATAAATAAGGGATTTACACAGTTTAAGGACACAACCTTTACAGATTCTAGAGGCCTTTGGTCATTCAACCGAATTGATCTAACCGAAGGCTACGGCAAATCAAGGTCAAATTTTATTTCTCAAAAAGAGGTCAAAACCGCCTCCTCATGGGCAATCGTGCACCAAATACCCAAAACTCTTTTAAAACAAAAGTTACTGCCGTTATACCGGGACTTTTTAATTTTCAATAGTTTTGCCATTATTACGATTCTGCTCTGTTCTTATTTCTTAATAAAGAAACGAACACAAAAACAAGAGTTTTACAAAACGCTCGAAATAAAAAACACTAAATTATTATTGAGTGAAGAGGCTCTTCAAAAAAATAATTCAAAAATTTTAGAGATCAACCGTATTCTTGAAAGGCGTAACCAACAACTGGAAGAGTTCAATTATTTAGTCTCACACAATTTAAGAGCGCCAATTACTAGTATGTCAATGATTGTAGGGCTTATTGAAGAAACAAAAGATCCAGAACAACTTCTAATTTTAATGCCTAAACTTTCACAGATTACAAATACTATTTCAGAAATTTCAGAAGATATCCGTGAGTATGTCACAATCTTAAATAAAAGTCAAATAGATATCGAAACCTTTGATATTAAAACAGTTGTTGAACATGTAAAAAATGAATTTTCTGAAATATTATTGAATCCGAACGACTTTCAAATAAAATACGATTTTCAGGCTTGGCAACAGCTGAGTTTTTCAAAATTCTATTTTAAAAGCATCATTCAAAATCTAATCTCTAATGCTATAAAATACAGACGGGATAATGTAAATTCTTCCTTATTGTTCAAAACAGCATGGGAGAATGGTGATAAAGTTTTGTATATTGAAGATAACGGGAGAGGGATCGATACCAACCGCCATGGTAAGGACATGTTTAAACTATACAAACGCTTTCATCGTGATGTTTCAGGAAAAGGAATGGGTTTATTTTTAGTTAAATCCCAATTGGAAAGCTTAGATTCAGAAATTGTTGTAGAAAGTAAAGTCAATCAAGGATCAACCTTTAAAATCACCTTTAAAAATGAAAGGCAAATATGACATTCTGCTCGTAGATGACGATGACGTTTATCTATTTGTAGCCAAACACATTTTTAAAAAATTGTCAGAGAACCTGAACGTAGAATCCTTCACCGATGGGGAGCAAGCTCTTAATTATTTTAAAGACTGCGTGAAATACAACCATAACACCCCAGATGTACTACTATTGGACATCAATATGCCCTATCTTGATGGTTGGGGATTTTTGGAGGAATATGAAAAATTGAGACCAAATCTAAATGAAAAAATCAACGTCTATCTGGTCACTTCTTCCGATCAGGAATGTGATCGGGAGCGTGCAAAAAAGTACGATCATTTAAAAAACTATATTTTGAAGCCAGTCTCAAAAGATAAGCTCAAGCATGTACTGCTCGAAGTTTATGATGATCTTTAAATTATGAGGCCAGACCTTAATTATAGATGCTTAAAACAATCGCAACTGTCCATCCTTAAATCCCTCATGAAGTGAGGTGTTTAAAATTGGCATTTTTCTATTCTTAAAATATTTCAGTTTTGCCAGCTTTACCAAGTCATTGATTTGTTTGGCAATTTCTCCCTCACCTCGCATTCTGGTCCCAAAACGTGAATCATTTAAAGTGCCCCCATGGCAACTTTCAATTTGGTGCAATACTTTTTCTGCGCGATCTGGCATAGTTTTATGAATCCAATCGGTAAAAATTTCACCTATGGCCCCGTTTAAGCGCACAATGGTATGCGAAATTTTTAAAGCGCCGTGATCTGAAGCCGCTTTTGCAAGTCCTAAAATTTCATGACTGTTTATGGAGGGAATGATTGGAGCTAACATCACGTTTACTGGGATGCCGTGCAAACTTAAGGTACTTACAGCGTCCAGCCTTTTTTTGATGCTTGCGGTGCGTGGCTCTAAGACACGACGTGTGTCTTCAGATAAAGTCGTGACAGACATATTTACACTTATTAAATTGTCTTTGGCCAAAGCGCTTAAAAGATCCAAATCCCTCAAAATCGCTGCATTCTTTGTGATAATAGAGACTGGATGTTTATACTTCAAGAACACGTTAAGACAGGCGCGTGTGATCTTGAATTGTTGCTCTGTAGGTTGGTAACAATCGGTATTGCCGGACATTACAATCGTTTCTGCCTGCCAATTTTTTCGTTTGATAAAAGCTTCCAAAAGTTCTGGCGCATTCTGTTTTACCATAATCTTGCGCTCAAAATCCAACCCTGCACTATAGCCCCAAAACTCATGCGTATTTCTAGCAAAACAATAGACGCAACCGTGCTCACAACCTTGATACATGTTCATGGAGTAGGCCATCCCTGCATCTGGACTGGTCACCTTATTGACAATGGTTTTTGGAAATACAGAAAGATACTGCGTCTTATTCTGGTCTGGGCTTTCTCCTTCCTTAGCACAAAATTCTAAAAAATCATCGCGTTGCTCATGGCTCAGTTCAAAAAACCGATTGGCAACATTTTTTTGCGCACCTCTTCCTTTGACCTTTGCAGCTGGTCTATTATTAACTGTTGACCTCATTTGACAGACTTCTAGAAAAACAAAGTTAAGCGTCCAAGAATAGAATGATGGCTACAGCGTGTAGTAATTGTTAAAATGTGTTAATAATTATCTATAGTCGTGTTCAAGACAATAAAATGAAATTAATATAGCATACAAAAACACTAAAATACTTGTTTTATAGGATTCTAAAATAGACCAACTTTGCATCAAAAATTACGAACACGTATAGCTCTAAATAGTATGAAAACATCCTACATCATATTAGCATTGGCAAGCCCTTTATTATTAACTGCATTGGTCTTGGCTTATCCGTTTTATCTCGTTTATAAGCTCATAGACGAGACGCCGAAAGGCACAAAACTCACCACCTAGACGTCACAATGTTGAAAGAGTAAAATTAAACGACTTTGGTAACTAAAACTGAAGCCCTATTTATTTTCCAGGAAAATCGGCTTTTCGTTTTTGTAAAAAGGCGGTTGTCCCTTCCTTAAAATCTTCGGTGCCAAAACATTTTCCGAATTGCTTGATTTCAGTTTTATAACCGTCAACGCCATCCTGATAGTTGGCATTAATCGCTTTAATAGCACCTTTAATCGCTACAGAAGAATTTCTCATAATCTTACTTGCAATTTTTTCGGCTAGAGGCATTAATCCTTCTTCGTCTGTAACGTGATTAACGAGACCGTATTCCAGCGCTTGATTGGCATCAATCATTCCGGCGGTCATTACCATTTCCATAGCACGACCTTTACCAACCAATTGTGGTAAACGCTGGGTACCTCCATAACCAGGAATCACTCCCAAAGAGACTTCTGGCAGCCCCATTTTTGCATTAAGACTTGCTAATCTAAAATGGCAAGCCATCGCCAATTCTAAGCCTCCGCCTAAAGCAAAACCATTAATTGCAGCAATAACAGGCGTTGATAAATTCTCGACAAAATCAAAGAGAAGCTCTTGACCTTTTGCCGCCAATTTACCGCCATTTTTTTCATCAAAATCTGCAAATTCGCTAATATCTGCACCTGCAACAAAGGCCTTTTTTCCACTACCAGTTATAATAATCACTTTGACGTCTTTATCGATATCTGCCGCATCAAAAGCCCCGTGCAGTTCCTTAATTGTTTCTTTGTTTAAGGCATTGAGCTTATTGGGCCTGTTAATCGTGATGGTGGTAATTCCGTTATTGGTTGTTGAAAGAATGTTAGTGTATGACATGTGTGTTTGTTTTTTATTTCTTCGGAAACGTGACGCTAAAAATAGTGCCTTTTCCTTGTTCTGATGTAAAGGTAATGTTTCCTTTATAAGTTTCTACAATGTTCTTGACCATGGCGAGACCGAGACCCATCCCGCTGGATTTTGTGGTAAACTTAGGTTCAAATACTTTGGCTTTATTCACTTCGGAAATGCCAATACCATTATCCTGTACTCTAATTTGAACCTGATCGTCAAGAGAGGTCACGCTCACATCAATACGTCCGTTCTCCTGATCGTCGGGAATGGCCTGAATGCCATTTTTTACTAAATTGGTCAGTACCCGGATCAATTGGGTACGATCAAAATTAGCTCGAATCTCTTCAGCATCAGAAGAAAATACAATATTATCTTCACTAAAAATATCCAATGCGAGTTTTACTGTAGAGACCACATTAAGGGTCTCATTTTGCTGCGCTGGCATTTTAGCGAAATTTGAAAATGCCGATGCTATAGAACTCATGGTATCAATTTGCTGTATGAGGGTTTGACTGTACTCATCTACCTTTTGGTGAATGTTGGCATCATTAGGATCAAATTTCCGCTGAAAACTCTGTACACTCAACCGCATAGGCGTCAAAGGATTTTTAATCTCATGCGCCACTTGCTTCGCCATTTCGCGCCAAGCTTGCTCTCGCTCACTTGTAGCCAATTTTACGGCACTTTCCTCTAACTCATCAATCATGCTATTGTAAGAGTTGACCAAGGTGGCTATTTCTTCACTAGAGGATGAGATGTCAATTTTTTTATTCTGTTTCTCAAGACGCGTTTCCTTGATTTTATCACTAATCGTTTTTAAGGTTCTCGTGATGTATTTAGATAGAAGAAAAGCTAAAACAATAGCAATGAGCAGCATCAATATATACGCATAACTCAAGCGTTTTAAGAACTCCATAAGTTCTCTATTTAGAAAATCATCATTCTCAAGATAAGGTAAATTTAAAATGGCCAAAGGTTTGAATTTGGCATCAGTAATGTAGGCATAAGACGATTGAAAGGTCTCACCATTTTTAGTGTTTTTTTGTACGTAATGGTGGTAGGCCGAATTTGAAATGGAATTTAAAATTTCCGTAGGAATGCATTTATGAATAGTGTCATTACTGATACTTGGCTTAGAAGAAATGAGCAGCGTGCCATCAAGGTCATAGAGGTTGATTTGTAAACTATGAATATCTGCAATGTTATAAATCTCGTCCTTAAAGATCAAGGGCACTTTTTCTGTAATAACAGGCCAAGTGGTCTTTTCTATAACATTGTCTATATGGCTAATAATGGCCGTCTCCTTACGCGCCAATCGGTCAATATGATAATCGCGTGCTTCCTCGTTATATTGGTATACCGTAACCCCAGCAATCAAAATAGAGGCAATGAGCACCAACAAAATCATGGCAAAGAAAATACGGACCCGAAGTGAAAGTTTTTTTAATTTCATGGATGTAACTCTACAATCAGCAAGGTAGCGCTGATAAAGATTTAAATATAGCAATAATCACTCCAAAAAAGAGTGTGCGCTGTTTAAACCGTGAACGTAATGATTATCTTTTAATGATCTAAGCTTCGGGATTTTTATCCCTAATACGCTTGTACATTTTAAACCCAAGCATGAGCAAGACGCCCAAGACTACAATACCAACAACACCAAACACCCAATTGATGGCGCTTTTTAAAATCACTAAAAACACTACGGCAAATAAAATAAACGTGGCACCTTCATTCCAAAGTCGCATAAAATTAGAGGTCTTTTTTACCTCGTCACGCTGCAGTTGCTTATAAAATTGATGGGTTTTCAACTGGTAAATGATCAGCAACACCACGAAGGTGAGCTTGACGTGCATCCAAGATTGTTGGAGCCAAAAAGGCTGTAATATCAATAACCAAATTGCAAAAATAGTGGCCAACACGGCAGACGGCCAAGTGATGATAAACCAGAGCCGTTTTGCCATTAGCTTTAATTGCTTTCCTAAAATTTCTTTATCTGGAGAAGGCTTGTGAAAAGCTTCTATTTGGTACACAAATAATCGGGGAATGTAGAACAAGCCGGCAAACCAGGTTACCACAAAAATGAGATGTAAGGATTTTATGTAGTTATAATAGTCCATCAAAAGTATTTAGGCATCGCGTTTTAATGTTCGGGTCATTTCCCAATATAAAAAGAAAGCCGTCACAATTGTTGAGAGCACATCTGCAATAGGAAATGAAATCCAAACGCCCATTTCGCCATAAAAATGTGGCAGTATAAAAATGAGCGGAATAAAGAAAAAGCCCTGCCTTGTCAAAGTTAATAATAATGCGGGTACTGCCTTACCAACCGCTTGAAAATAGGCAGCACCAATAAGTTGTATCGCTATAATGGGTGTTGCAGCAAATACCCAACGCATTGCAGGTGGGGTTTCTTTTATCACTTCGGCATCTTGGGTAAAGAGTCTTGTGATAGACTCTGGGAAAATCATAAGCATTACAAACACTAAGGTCGCCAAGCCAATCGCATATTTTAACGCGGTGTATACTGTTTCTCTAACCCGGTCATATTTGTAGGCTCCATAATTATAGCCCGCAATGGGGAGAAAACCCTGTGTAATCCCGTAAATAGGAAACAAGGCAAACATGAGCATTCTACCTACAATCGCATAAGAGGTCACTGAGGTTTCACCGCCCAGATCAAATAAAATATTGTTCATAAACAGATAAGTCACACTCACCACGGCCTGTCTGGCCAAAGTCACAAAACCAAGGGAACCTATTTCTGAAACAATAGGCAGGTTTAAACCAAAATGTGAAATGTCTATTTTTAATTCGGAATTTTTTGAAATAAAGAACCACAGAATAAATACAAAACACACCAAATAAGAACCCGTAGTTGCCCAGGCAGCGCCTTCCATCCCAAGGTCAAGAAAATTGATAAAAATATAGTCTAAAATCAAGTTCCCTACCGATGGAAACATCATGGCGTACATGGCAAATTTTGGTTTGCCTTCTGCCCTAATCACTGTATTTCCCATCATACAAAGCGCCAAAAAAGGCACGCCGTACAATACGATTTTATAGTAAATCTTTGCGGGCTCAAAAATAGCGCCCTTTCCACCAAAGGCTGGGATGATGTCATCTATAAACCATAAACCAAAAAAGACCATGGTTACGGTAAGCAAGAGGGTTAGGGTAATCTGGTTTCCGAAGGTTTTAAGGGCCTTTGCATCATTATCTGCACCCAACGCTCTGGATATGATAGAGGATCCACCAATACCAATACTCATCCCAAGTGCCGCAATAAAAAAGGATACCGGCAATACCACGTTAATGGCTGCAATCGCTGTGGCGCCAATCCAATTTCCGACGAAAATGGTATCTACCAAGATATTCAGGGACATGACCAAAATACCAATAGAGGCCGGTACAGCTTGCTTGATCAATAACTGACCAATAGACTTTGTTCCTAAATCCTTAGATGCATTGTTTGCCATTAAGTGTTTACGGTTTCAGCTGCCGCCCATTCATTAATCCATTTGCCAAGTAGTGCCACCCAGTCATCATTATCATTTAAACAAGGGATGGTGGTAAAGCCTTTTCCGCCCATTTCATGAAAGATCTCTTCACCTTCCATAGCAATTTCCTCTAAGGTTTCTAAACAGTCGCTTACAAATGCAGGAGTCACAATGGCCATGTTTTTAACGCCTTCTTTCCCTAAACGTTCGATAGTACGGTCGGTATAAGGCTGTAACCATGGGTCAAAGCCCAATCGGGATTGAAAGGATGTCGAAAAGGATCCTTCTTCCAGATTTAATTTTTCTCCTACCAATCGGGTCACCTCTTTGCATTGGTGCTTATAACAAAACTCGTGAGCTGGTGAAGGTGTTTTACAACAAAAACAGTCTACTTTATCACTGGGAGTACAGTGGGAATTTGTGATATCGCTCTTTCTAATATGCCGTTCGGGTACGCCGTGATATGAGAATAATAAGTGCTCATAATTTTTGCCTTCTAAATGTGTTTTTATGGAGTTGGCAAGTACATCAATATATTCTGGAACATTATAAAACGGAGGCAAGTTCGAAATGTTCATCTTTGGAAAATGCGCTTGTCTAACCTCTTCTGCCAGTACCAAAATGGTCTCGGTAGTGGCCATGGCAAACTGCGGATACAATGGAATCAAAAACACCTCATCAACGCCTTGGTCTGCCAATTCCTGAAGTCCTTTTTTAATGGTCATGCTGCCATAACGCATGGCTAAAGCTACGGGGAAATCGACCTCAGTTTTAAGTTTATCTTGTAAGCGTTCTGAAAGCACAATTAATGGAGAGCCTTCTTCCCACCAAATTTTTTGATAGGCCTTGGCCGACGCTTTTGGTCTTGTGTTAAGAACAATCCCTTTTACGAGCAAGGTTCTTGCCCATAACGGCACGTCAATAACACGCTCATCCATTAAAAACTCACCCAAATATTTTTTTACGTCTTTAGGGTTTGGGCTGTCTGGCGATCCTAAATTGACGAGTAAGACTCCTTTTTTTGTCAAAATGCTATAGTTTTTCTTTCAATAGATTGGTTCTTACGCTTAGGGGAATGATAGAATCCACCAATTTTTTCATGGCATCATCATTTCCTATAAATTTCCAGCCATCGTACTGTGGATCTTTTATGGCAAACATGTTTGCGTCCATATTGATGGTGAGCGACATGTTTTCTAAATCTGAAGTGACATTACCGGCTCCAAACTGACTGTCCATAGTGGTTTTCATAAAATCTAAAAATCCTTTTTGATCGGCTTCTGGCTTATTTTGCTCAGACACAAAAGTCATCTTCATTTTACTGTTGTAAAACACGATGGCATAGGTAAGTCCATCCACCTGTACACTATCGGTCACCCGATTGACGGTATTGGACAAAAACTCGATTTGCATGTCTGGAGAATTGAACATTTGTTGCATTCCCGCTTTCATGTCTTGGCGCGGCGCCAATTCAAACACTCTAGGATACATGTAATCTAAAATCCCGTCAAAATTTTGATCGGTGAGGTACTGGTAATAGGTTTGGGCGTTTTTGGTAATATCGGTTTTATAGGTTTGCGCTTGAGTGGTGATTGAAATGAAAAGGATAATCACCAATAGGGTAAGACGTTTCATAGCTTGATTTGTTTTTGCAAAAATACGATAGTAATCACAGATTATTTTTTAATTGATGATTTGATGGCTTATTTAAAGATTATTTAACTATCCCAACCCCATCAAATACTTTTTAGGCGTGGTACCATACTGTTTTTTAAAAGCGGCAATAAAATGGCTAGAGGTACTATAGCCAACTTTGAGGCCCACTTCATTAACATTGTGGTTGCCTGCTTCTAGTAATTTACGAGCGACTTCCATTTTGTAATCAAACAAAAAACTATAAACCGTATCGCCATAAATTTGTTTAAAGCCTTCTTTGAGCTTTTTTAAACTAAGCCCTATCATTTCAGAGAGTTCTTGTAAAGTTGGCGGTTCTGCCATTTTAGAGATGATGATGTCCTTGGCTTTTCTAATTTTAATCACGTTGGTCTCATCGGCCAAAAAAGGGCATTGCTCAATATCGGCATCTTCACTTCTATTAAAATAAAGACTCAATAACTCTAAGGCCTTGGCCTTAAAATAGAGCGATTTTATAGAAGCATTCATGGTGTAATGCATCATTTGATTAAGCACAATTGCCATAGAGGGCTGTACTTTCCCGTCCTTATAATATTTTTTGTCTTTATTATCCCCGCTTAAAAACGAAATGTAATCGGCCTCTTGAGAGAAAAGTCCGTGAAATTTCTTGATAGAAATTAAAACAGACACCAGTTGGGTTTCTGGCGCTGCTTCGAGGTAAATGGGTAAATCGCGCTGCGGATTATATAAGAGCAATGACTGGTCTGAGGTAATGGTCAATCGGTAATTGCCATTGTTAAAAATAAAGTCACTTGAGCCTTTCATACAGAAATGAAACTGGATGTAACTGCTGTCTATATCGCGCTCAACAATCTGATTACCATCTTGTTGGTTGTGGTAAGTCAATACATGAAAACCGTCATCAACATCGGTTTCAGCAAAAGAACTTCTAGCGTTATTTTCTACTTCGGAAAGCGGAAGAATATTTTCTTTCTTATTTAGATTCATTCTAAACTATAGTCTTATTAAGTCCTGTTATTACTGCAAAAATACGGATTTTATAAAAATACCCTTTAAAAAACCACTAACGATATTTAAAGTTCGTCTAGCGTTGTTTTTTATCGTTCATGCTATGTATTTTTGTGCCAATAAATTCTGGAGTAGATCCAAATCTATTATGCAACACTACAATATGTCGAGAGGCACTTCTTTTTACGCCATTGGTTTAAGCTATAAAAAAGCAGACGCCGAGATTCGTGGGCACTTCAGCCTTAACGAGTCGGCAAAATTAGGAGTGTTGGAGCAAGCTAAGTCCAGTGGGATTGAAAGTTTGATCATTACGTCTACCTGTAATAGAACAGAGATCTACGGTTTTGCAGAACATCCGTTTCAATTGATCCAATTACTTTGCGATAATACCAAGGGCACGGTTGAAGAATTTCAAAAAGTAGCCTATGTGTTTAAAAATACAGATGCCATTTCTCATATGTTTAGAGTGGGCTCTGGTTTAGACAGTCAAATTCTTGGCGACTTTGAAATCATTAGTCAGTTAAAAGTAAGTGCACGGCTTTCAAAAAAGCACGGCATGTTCAATCCGTTCTTAGAGCGGTTGGTCAACGCGGTCATTCAAGCTTCAAAACGCATTAAAACAGAAACCGATATTTCTACAGGAGCCACCTCGGTCTCCTTTGCTTCTGTTCAGTACATTTTAAACCATGTGCAGAACGTTTCAGAAAAAAATATTTTACTCTTTGGTACCGGAAAGATAGGGCGCAACACTTGTGAAAATTTAGTGAAGCATACTAAAAATGAGCACATCACACTCATTAACCGCACCAAGGACAAAGCAGATGCCGCAGCGGGCAAATTTAATGTTAGAGCCAAAGACTACGCGCATTTTCAAGACGAAGTGAATGCCTCTGATATTTTAGTAGTGGCCACGGGAGCGCAACAGCCAACCGTTTACAAGTCTTTGATACAAACCGAAAAACCCTTGCTCATCCTTGATCTTTCTATCCCTAAAAATGTGGATGAAAATGTTCAGGAATTATCAAATGTTACCTTAGTGCATTTAGATGATCTTGCTAAAATTACAGACGACACCTTAGAACGTAGAAAAGCGCACATTCCTTTTGCCGAAGCCATTATTGAAGATATTAAATTAGACTTTAATGCTTGGCTTGCTACCAGAAAATTTGCACCTACCATTAAGGCGTTAAAACATAAATTAACCGATTTTGCCATTGCAGAATTGGACACCCAACGTAAAAAGATGACTGATTTTAATGAGGCTCAAGCCGAATTGATTAGTAACAACATCATCCAAAAAATCACCAACCACTTTGCACACCACCTTAAAAGCGATGATGTGTCTACCGACGATAGCCTAGAGCTCATCAAAAAGGTATTTCAACTAGAAGCCACTACAAATAATGCATAATCCCATAAGAATTGGTACGCGAGACAGCGAACTTGCGCTGTATCAAGCAAAAACCGTACAACGTCTCATAGAAGATCTTGGTCATAAAACCGTTCTTGTTCCTTTAAAATCAACCGGAGACCTTGTGCTAGATAAGCCTATTTACGAATTGGGCATTACCGGCGTTTTTACAAAAACCTTAGATGTTGCCATGCTCAAAGGCGCTATTGACATTGCGGTTCATTCTTTAAAAGATGTCCCAACGTTACTGCCAAAAGGCATTGTACAAGCTGCGGTTATCAAGCGCGGTAATGTGCGCGACTGCATGGTTTTTAATGATAATGAGGAGTTTTTATCACAACGTGAGGCCACGATTGCTACTGGAAGTTTAAGACGACGAGCACAATGGCTCAACCGTTACCCAACCCATACCGTTGTTGATTTACGCGGAAATGTCAACACAAGATTACAAAAGCTGGAAGAGGGCGATTGGAACGGTGCCATTTTTGCTGCGGCTGGATTGGGACGTTTAGAAAAAAGACCTGAAAACAGCTTTAATATGGAGTGGATGGTTCCGGCTCCTGGACAAGGTGCTATTATGGTGACTGCTCCCGAAGAAGATACCGAGCTGAGAGCGATTTGTGCCGAGATCAACCACGAAGAGACTGAAATCTGTACTGGTATAGAACGTAAATTCCTCAATTTGTTAGAAGGCGGTTGTTCTGCTCCTATTGGGGCTTTGGCTTTTATTAAGGATGAGGAAATTCATTTTGAAGGCGTCCTGCTCAGTCTTGATGGCAGTAAGAAAATAGAAGTACAACGTACTTGGGTGCTTACCGCAAAAGATGATATTGCAGAGTTTTGTGCCAATTATATTATAGAACGTGGTGGCAATAGGTTAATGGATACGATGAAGGCCTCAACCAAGGCCGTTAATGTGTATTCTACCAAAACCTTAACAGATGCCCAAAAGCAACTGTTTCATGAGGATGTGGTTTCAGAAAGTTCAGATTTTATAAAAATAAGTCTTAATAGGATGACGCCAAAAGTACTGAAGCCAATGCCAAAAAACGTCATTATCACCAGCCAAAATGCTGTAGAGGCCTTGCTTACCAATTTTTCACCAGAAGAATTTCAGTTTGAAAACATTTACTGTGTAGGCCGCCGCACCAAGCGTATGGTCGAACGAAAAATAGGCAGCGTCAAGCATACCGAAAACAGTGCAAAAGCACTCGCCGATCACTTGGTAGAATATATTGAGGGCGTTGATGTCACTTATTTTTGTAGTGACATTCGATTAGATGAGTTGCCTGATATTTTAGCCGAAAACCAAATCAACGTGAACGAGGTGATTGCTTACGAAACCAAGTATGATGCCCATAAAATTTCCGACGATGTTAAAGGCGTAATGTTCTATAGCCCATCCACGGTTCAAAGTTTTAAGCAAGAAAACGTGGTCAATGATGATATGGTGGCCTTTTGTATTGGCGAAACCACTGCAAAAGAAGCTAGAAAACATTTTGAAGATGTACGAGTGGCCAAGATGCCATCTGTTGAAAGTGTCGTCAACTTAGTAAATGCCTATTTTAGCGCTTAGCCTAACATAGCTTTAGAATTTGCTCCCTTTCAATAGAAATATATAAGATTAATTTATTGCGCCAAGGACCTAAAACCAATGGCCAAAAGCGATAGCGTTCATGATTAAAAACGATCTTTTTTTAAGAGCCCTTAAGGGCGAAACCGTAGAACGGCCACCTGTTTGGATGATGCGTCAAGCTGGACGTTACTTGCCAGAATTTATGGAAATTAAGGCGAAATACGATTTCTTTACACGATGTCAAACTCCAGAATTGGCCAGCGAAATTACAGTACAGCCCATTAGACGCTTTGGTATGGATGCCGCCATTTTGTTTTGCGATATCTTGGTGATTCCACAAGCCATGAACATTGAGGTAGAAATGAAGCCTAACTTTGGGCCCTATCTTCCGCATCCTGTAAGAACACAAAAAGACGTTGATAATGTTATTGTGCCTGACGTTAAAGCGGAATTGAGCTATGTTTACGAGGCCATAAAAGCTACCAAAGAAAAACTCAATAATGAGATTCCACTCATTGGTTTTGCTGGATCACCATGGACCATTTTATGCTATTGCGTACAGGGACAAGGCAGTAAAAACTTTGATAAGGCCAAGCAGTTTTGCTTTACCAACCCAATTGCTGCGCACCAACTTCTTCAAAAAATAACAGATACCACGATTGCCTATTTAAAGGAAAAAGTAAAAGCAGGATGTGATGCTGTGCAAGTTTTCGATTCTTGGGGCGGTATGTTATCTCCTGTAGACTATCAAGAATTTTCTTGGCAGTACATCCATCAAATTATTGATGCCTTAAAAGATGAGACGTCCGTAATTGCGTTTGGAAAAGGCTGTTGGTTTGCTCTTGGCGAGATGGCAAAATCTGGAGCTTCGGCTTTGGGTGTAGACTGGACCTGTTCTGCCAGAAATGCACGTTACCTTACCGGTGGCAATATCACGCTACAAGGTAATTTTGACCCTACACGACTGTTCTCTCCGCCTTCAGAAATCAAGAAAATGGTGCATCAAATGATTACTGATTTTGGGAAAGATAAATACATTGTCAATCTTGGTCATGGCATATTGCCAAACATTCCTGTAGATCATGCAAAAGCCTTTATTGATGCGGTTAAATCTTACGAGAGTTAACAGTTCCGAAGTAAAGCATTAAGAAGAACTATAGTCGCGTAAAAAAAGTCTGCGTTTCGTAAAATAATTAATCAAACGTATATGAAAACTGCGTTTCAAGAACTGGCTAAAAAATATGCATTGCTCAAAAGAGGTTGGACACCACAACAAAATCTCTTTTACGGGTTTTTAACTTATATTTTTTTAGGAACGGTATTACTCTGTCTGCCTATTTTTCAAAAGGAAAGCGCTCCTATTTTAGATCATTTTTTTATTGCAACCTCAGCGGTTTCGACTACTGGTTTGGTTACAATTTCCATTTTTGATACCTATAATTTTTTTGGTCAGTTCATTATCATGATATTGATTCAGTTGGGCGGAATTGGTTATTTAACCTTTACCACCTTTATGATTCTATCGACAACGAGAAAACTAACCTCTTGGCACAAAAAAATTCTTTCTACAGAATTCACCCTTCCCAACACCATTAAAATTACCGACTTTCTAAGGTCTGTTATCCTTTTTACTCTATTTATGGAGTTGATTGGCGCCATTTTGTTTTTCATTGCTTTTAAAACAGAAGGTATGCCAACACTAGAGGGTGTTTGGTCCTCTGTGTTTCATAGTGTGAGTTCCTTTTGCACGGCTGGCTTTAGCTTGTTCAACAACAGTTTTATGGATTATGTCGATGATCATTTCATCAACTTTATCATATCAATGCTGGCCATTTGCGGCTCCTTGGGCTTTATTGTGATTACCGATTTTGGGCTATGGATCAAAAACAGGGCGCACAAACTTAGTTTTACAACAAAGATTATATTTTATGGGTTTCTAATGCTTTTAACATTTGGAACTGTGTTTTTCTATTTTCTAGAACCGTCGATTGCTGTGGCTCATGAAGATTCTCGTTTTTTATCAGCCTTTTTTCAAAGCATGACCGCCATGACAACAGTTGGGTTTAATACGGTTGATTTTGGACTTTTCAATCAAGCCATGATGCTGGTATGCATTTTCTTAATGTATGTTGGCGCATCTCCTTCTGGTACAGCTGGAGGTATTAAAATTACGACACTTACTGCCGTCTTTGCTATCATTAAAAGTAGGCTCAAAGGCAGCACGACCATTACTTTTTTAGGGAGACGCATTCCGTATGAACGTTTATACATTGCCACATCTGCCTTTATTTTTTACACCGTAATCATTGTTTTAGGAACATTTCTTATCACCCTTACCAACGATTTTAAGTTTGAGGATATACTTTTTGAAGTGGCCTCTGCATTGGGTACGGTGGGAGTTAGCACGGGCATTACAGGCAGTCTCAACGTCTGGGGTAAATTGGTTGTGATTCTCCTTATGTTTATTGGGCGTCTGGGCGTTTTAACTTTTGGGCTGGCTATCTGGTCTAAAACAATTAGGGAAGAAGATCGAGAAGTGCTACAAGCCGATATTGCAGTTTAATGTGCTGCTCCTAATCCCTATTTAGCGCTAACTTTTTCTTCTGAAATATGAAGCATAAGGTCCATTCGGCTTTCAGAAGGAAAATACCATAAACTGCTTTTTGTATCGAAATTTATTTCTAAATTGAAAATCAGTTTTTCAGTTTTAAAACTGAAGAAGATTTTTTTCATCGTTTCTACCGGCAGGTAATAGCGCTAAAGTCCGATATTTCAATTTCGATAGCATGCACCTATGATAAAAAACATCTTAAAAGGCATACAATCCTATTCTGGGGTGTTTCAACTCATGTCAAAACTAAGGTTATGGACCTACTTTTTAGTTCCTATGATCATCAGCTTTGTAACAGCTATAATTATTGGGGTCTCAGCTTACGGATGGTCTGATAATGTAGGACGGTTTATTGCTAAAGTCTGGATTTGGGATTGGGGCAAAACTACATTTACTTCGTTTTCTACAATCATAGGCGCGATCTTTATTTTGGCTATTGGTCTTATTTTATACAAGCACATTATCATGGCGCTGTCTGCTCCTTTTATGAGTCCGGTTTCAGAAAAAATAGAGGCGCATCTCTTGGGCAAGACTAGCACGTCCCATAGAAACACCTCATCGGCAGAACAGCTTTGGCGAGGCATCAGGTTGAACCTTAGAAATCTGGTGAAAGAGCTCTTGATCACCATCCCTATTTTACTGCTTAAGTTCATTCCTTTTGTCAATATCCTTTCAACAATTCTATTATTTCTAGTTCAAGCCTATTACGCTGGATTTGGTAATATGGACTATACCTTAGAGCGTCATTTTAAATATCGTGAAAGCTTGACATTTGTTCGCAAACACCGTGGCATTGCCATTGGTAACGGTGTGGTTTTTATGTTGTTTTTATTGATTCCCGTTATCGGTATCCTCATTGTACTTCCTTTAAGTGTTACTGCAGCGTCAATACAAACCGTCAATTTGCTGAAGGAAGAGCAACGTATGAATACTAGCGTCAACACTGTAAGCAAGACATTATGATTGCGCGTCTTGACGATTTTGAAATAAGTGCGCTACATGAAGGAGACGCCTGGAAGACTTGCGATTTTATGATTGCCAACGCCGACAGGTTTCAGCGTTATTTCCCAAAGACATTAGAACAGAACTTAAACCCAACGCTATCACAGCAATTTGTAGAGCGCAAAATGAAGGCTTATAAGGAGCAACGTGAATTTCTTTTTACCTTAAAACAGACCGAAACCCGACAACTTGCAGGACTCATCTATCTAAAGAATTTAGACTGGAACAAGAAACAAGGGGAGTTTGCCTATGGCATTGGGTATACGTTTACGGGACAAGGCCTAGCCTCTAGAACTATTAAAGCATTGAGTCAATTTGCTTTTGAAGATCTTGGCCTATACACCTTACACATCATAGTACATCACAGCAATTTAAGCAGTGTTAAAGTGGCCACTTCTAACGGTTTTAAATGGACAGCTACCTTGAAAGATGAGTTTCAACCAACTCACGGAGAGGCCTTGGATATGGAGTTGTATCTCAAGCATCATGGATCATCCTGTTGTTAATGTCATGTTCACCGTTTTATGCGGTAAGCAGGATCAAATTTTTATTTAGCTTTGAAATGAACGTGTATGCCGATTTCTTTATAATGAAACAGATCTATTGCAAACCTATCACTCTTGGAATCCTCTCTACACTCGTTTTGTTTAGCTGTAAACCCGAAACAAAAACAACAAATGAGGTCAAAAAATACTCTGAGACGACCTCATCTTATCAAATTTTAAAAGATCAGCCTAAAGACATCAGCACTCCAGAACACATGGTTTGGGTAAAAGGCAAAACTTTTGTTCAAGGTGCCAAATCAAGAGACCAAATGGCTATGTCTAGAGAAAAGCCTAGTCATAAGGTTTCCGTAGATGGTTTTTTTATAGACATTACCGAGGTTACCAATGCTCAGTTTCAAACCTTTGTTGATGCTACTCAATACATCACTGTGGCAGAACGACCAATTGATTGGGACGTTATGAAACTTGAACTGCCTGAGGGCACTGCAAAACCAGCAGATTCGCTGTTGCTACCTGGAAGTTTGATTTTTAATAAATATATCGACAAAGTAGCCACCATGAATAATTATGCCCAATGGTGGATTTGGAAAGTGGGTGCCAATTGGAAACACCCACACGGGCCAGACAGCTCTATAGCGGGCAAAGCAGACTACCCCGTGGTGCACATTGCTTATGAAGATGCGCTTGCGTACTGCAAATGGGCCAACAGACGTTTACCCACCGAGGCAGAATGGGAAGCCGCCGCTCAAGGCACATCAAGCGATGCTATTTTTACTTGGGGCAATGATGCAAAACGTTTAGATGAACATGCCAATACGTGGCAAGGTGAGTTTCCTGTAAAAAATATACCCGCCGATGGGTTTCAGTTTATCGCTCCTGTAAAATCATATCCCCCAAATACCATTGGTGTTTATAATATGTTAGGTAATGTTTGGGAAATAACATCAGATTTATTTAACGTCAATTATTATAAGGATCTTGACAATGTAACGCCTATTATCAATCCTAAAGGTCCCAATAAAGGCTACAATCCTGAGAATCCCTATCAGCAAGAACACGTTATTAAAGGAGGTTCTTTTTTATGCCATGCCTCTTATTGCGCCAGTTTTAGAATTTCTGCACGTATGGGTATGAGCCCTGACTCGGCTTCTGACCATACCGGTTTTAGAACGGTGGCGACTGTACAGATGTTGGAAACTAAATTGTAATACCGAATCCACTCAAAAAGCCTCTTAAGATTTAAGACTGTTTATTATCTTTTTTGATTTTATGGATTGCCCTTGTCCATTTGCTCGCAATGGCATCTGGTTTTGGGTAACCTGAGACTAAGGTTTCCCAAGGAATTAAAATTTCGAGATCATCAAGATGTTGTAGTTCTGGCACCCATTTTCTAATAAAATTCTGCGCCTTATACTTATTTGCTTGGTTTACTGGATTGGTGTACCAGATTTGATAAGCTTGCATATGCCAATTCATCCAATTTGAGGCCACATCATAGTCAATGAGCTTTGATTCAAAATAAGCGGCGCCCCAAGTCCAATCTATTTGATAATCATAAACCAAAAAACTGGAGCAATTGACGCGTCCGCGATTGCTCATATAGCCTGTTTCATTAAGTTGGCGCATGTGGGCATCAATAAAAGGGATTCCTGTGTTGCCCTCACACCATCTCTCAAAAAGTTTTGGATTATTAGTAAATTCCTTCTTTTTATTGGTATACCCATCAGTATGGTATACTTTATTTTGAAAACGCATGAGTTTAAATGTGAAGTAATCTCTCCAAACGATTTCAAAAATCATCCACCAAGTACTTTGATTTTTTTTGATGTGCTTTTCATAACGTTGAACCGCCTCATAGATGGTTCTCGGCGAAAGACAACCCAAGGCCATATAGGGTGAAAATTTGGAACTGTATTCCATTCCTAAAGATCGATTTCTAGTCCAACGATAATTAGTAAGTTGTTCCGTTTCAAACAAATAAAATTCCAGACGTTCTAGTGCTTTGGTCTCTCCTCCTTCAACGTAGGTTAATGCAAAATTTTTGTCATTCTTAAAACCTAATGTCTTTAACGTTGGGCACATGTTCCATACCTCAGCTTTAAGGTCTAGACAATTAATTTTTTTTGGTTTTGCAAATGTGGCTCTTACCGTCGTGTTTTTGGTAGTATTAATACGATAAGCTTTTGAAGTTAGCGGTATCTCCGAAATTGCGTATGGAATATCATCCATATGATAAAGCGTTCTGCCCCAAATTAAATGGAGATCACAAGTATGAGCTAAGGCAAGCCTTAAACCTGCGATGACAGCAAGTTCTTCTGTTGCAAATTCTTGTTCACAATAGATAGCGTCACAATGATATGTTTTTACTAATTGAGGCAGAATCTCTTCTGGAGCACCGGTAAGAATCATGAGATTTCCACCAATCTCAATTAAGTTCTTCTTTAAATCTAATATAGATTGCATCAAAAACTCCAGGCGAACTTGATCTGATTTTGGAAATCCTAAATTCAAATTTTTATAGGCCCTAGGATCGAAGATAAATACTGGCAAAATGGATTTATTAGAAGAAATGGCCTTTACCAGAGACTCGTTGTCGTGAAGCCTAAGATCATTTTTAAACCATAATATGACATTCGCTTCCATACATTAACTGCTTAATCCGTATTTGAAAAACATCTTTCGACCTTAAATTTTCTGAAACCATTAAAGAATTCAAATAAAAAATGGTTGTCAGATAGTGGCTTTATAAAGGTAGAGCATATTTAAGCATATTTGCCCTATTATAGGAATTGAGCACTCATTTCTAGGAAATGAAGCCGTCAAAATTTTAAGATAGAGACAAAAAGCTTGAATGGGAAAAAGGCTGTTATAGGCTTTATTGAACGCAAACCAAGGATTATATTATTCCAAGAAAAAGTGAAAACAAATAAAAGCCTATACGTTTATTATACTGGGATGCGTGATAAAGTTATCGCAAAAAAACGAGATTGGTGATGCTTAACAGCTATACAGCGAAGATGATTTGTTTTATAGATAAACAAAAAAAGCCCTACATCTCTGTAAGGCTTAATAGTTATTAGTGGTCCCACCTGGGCTCGAACCAGGGACCACCTGATTATGAGTCAGGTGCTCTAACCAACTGAGCTATAGGACCAATGTCTTTAATGCTTTAACTTTAAAAAAGTTTGCGGATTAAAAAACGGTGTGCAAATCTACTATTTATTTTAAAAGCGTACAACCCTTTTAAAATTTTTAAATGTCTTGACACAATTCAATCAAAACACCATTAGTGCTTTTAGGGTGCAAAAAGGCAACTAATTTTTGATCTGCTCCCTTTTTGGGAACTTTATGAATCAGCTCAAACCCCTCATTAGATAAACGTTTGAGCTCTGCCTCTATATCTTCAACGGCAAAAGCAATGTGATGTATGCCCTCACCTTTCTTTTCAATAAACTTCGCAATAGGGCTATCTGGATGGGTGGCTTGTAATAATTCAATCTTATTGGGGCCAGACTCAAAAAAAGCGGTCATGACGCTCTCACTTGCAACCTCTTCAATTTTATACTGTGGCTTTCCGAAGAGCTTTGTAAACAATGCATTTGATGCCTCCAAATCTTTAACGGCTATGCCAATATGCTCAATTTTATGTAAACTCATTACTGATGCTTTTAATTGCTTTCTAGCTGAAATATAGACAGCTCATTTCCGAAGTAAAATCCTTTTACGCCCTTAAAAATAAGATATTACTCAAATATCCGCTACTTTTGTATCTTAAATAATAAGAATGCTGTTTTTGCATTCTCATTGTGTGGTTTCAAGAACTGATCATGATTGCTGAAGCCACTAAAAGATTTTAACTATGGAAGAAACTCAAAGACAAAAAAAAATAGCTGGCATCCTGCAAAAGGATTTGGCAGACGTACTGCAAAAGGCTGCGACTGATGGCGGACTAAGAGGCGTCATCATATCGGTAAGCAAAGTCACAGTAACCACAGATCTTTCTGACGCTAAGGTTTATCTCAGCGTGTTTCCTAATAAGGAAGCTGCAGAACTCATCAAAGGGATTCGTTCTAACACCCCGTTAATTCGTCATGAATTGGCACAACGTACAAGACACCAATTGCGAAGAATGCCAAACTTAGAATTCTTTATAGATGATTCTCTCGAATATATTGAGCGTATTGAAAAATCTCTTAAGCGTGAAGACAATCCTATAAAAGACGCTGAGTTGTTAGAAAAAAGAAAGAAATCTTAATGCAGTTAAGAGGTCTCTATAGTATCAATCACGATTACAAAGGATCTTTAGCGATCTAGTTTAGGCATGAATGTATCGCTTTACATAGCCAAACGGTATCTTTTTTCAAAGAGCAGCAATAACGCCATCAACATCATGACGGTAATTGCAGCTTCGGGAACGGTGGTGGCCGCGGCAGCACTTTTTATTGTGCTTTCTGGTTTTGCCGGACTCAAATCATACAGTCTCGAATTTTCATCTTTTGTCGATCCCGATTTAAAGATCTTTCCTTCAGAAGGCAAATCCTTTATGATATCCCCACAGGATTCTGTCGCCTTAAGTAAATTAGGTGCCATTGAGGCCTACTCTAAAACCATAGAGGAGCGCGTGATTTTAGAATTTGATAACAAAAAACAAATTGTAAGCCTCAAAGGTGTTGACGCTAACTTTCTCAAAGTAACGGCCATCGATACCATGGTTTACTACGGCAGTTGGCTTGAGCAAAATGCCAGTCAAGTAGTTGCTGGAGGCGGCATCTCTAACAAGCTATCTTTTGGGGTACTTGATTTTACAAAAAGCTTAAACATCTATGTCCCCAAGCCCGGCAAAGGACAAATTACATCTGTACGCGGCGCTTTTAATACAATGACCGCTTATAATGTGGGCGTATTTGATATTAATGAGGATCTCAACAATGAGTATATTTTCTCTGATATTGATATGGCTAAATATTTGCTTAATTATGAAGATCATCAAGTTTCTGCCATAGAATTTAAACTGAAACCAGAAGCTGATGAAGCTGCGGTGAGCGAGCAATTACGCTCTGTTTTTGGAGATAAAATCACCATTAAAAATAGAAACCAATTGAATGATGCGCTATTTAAAATGCTCAATACCGAAAATTTAGCCGTCTATCTTATTTTTACGCTCGTCATTATCATCGCACTATTTAATGTTATTGGAGCCCTCATCATGATGATTTTAGACAAGAAAGCATCCCTAAATACGCTTTTCAACTTAGGAACTACCACAAAAGACATCAAACGCATCTTTTTTTTACAAGGCAGTTTGATGACCATGTTGGCTGGTGTGCTAGGACTTGTTTTAGGCTTTATAATCGTGTATGTACAGCAGCAATTTGCTCTGGTTATGATCACACCAGCATTGCCTTATCCTGTAGAGATTCAGGCCGTTAATTTCTTGATCGTAATTGCTACCATTTTTTCCTTCGGAATTTTAGCCTCAAAACTGGCTTCAACTCGTATTTCAAAACGTTTGGTGCAAAGTTAAACAGAAAAGATTGTAGCTGTTGGTATACTTGCTAAGATGCGATTAAGTAAATTGATACTCTGAAAACTTATCCAAAACCTCGTCAAAGGCTGCAAAAACATCTACAGAGTCATCGCTAGTTACCATCTTCATGCGGTATTCCTTAAAGTCTGGAATGCCCTTAAAATAATTGGTATAATGGCGTCGGGTTTCAAAAACACCTAGTTTTTCTCCTTTCCAATCAATTGCCATTTGCAGGTGTCTACGGGCGGCATCTACGCGTTCTGCCATAGAAACTGGTGCTAAGTGCTCTCCAGTTTGAAAAAAGTGTTTGACTTGCTTAAAAAACCAAGGGTTCCCAATAGTTGCCCTTCCTATCATGGCGCCATCCAATCCATAACTATCCCGCATGAGTGCCGCTTTTTCTGGGGTATCTACATCGCCATTTCCAAAAACAGGAATATGCATGCGCGGGTTGTTTTTTACTTCGGCAATCGGTCGCCAATCGGCTTCTCCTTTATACATCTGCGCTCTTGTACGACCATGAATTGAAATGGCCTTGCACCCTACATCTTGTAAACGTTCGGCAACCTCAACGATCTTAATGGAATCATGATCCCAACCCAGACGGGTTTTTACGGTAACGGGCAAATTGGTGCGTTTAACCATTTCCGCAGTTAAACTTTCCATAAGACAAATGTCTTTTAATATCCCAGCACCGGCGCCTTTACTTACCACTTTTTTTACAGGACAGCCAAAATTGATGTCTATGATATCTGGATTTGATTTCTCAACAATATCAATGGTTTGTAGCATGCTTTCCATATTGGCTCCAAAAATTTGAATGCCTACAGGCCGCTCTTTTTCGTAGATATCTAGTTTCATGACGCTTTTTGCCGCGTCACGAATAAGCCCCTCACTAGAAATAAATTCGGTATAGACCACATCTGCACCTTGCTCTTTGCATAAAGCGCGAAAAGGGGGATCGCTCACATCTTCCATAGGCGCTAAAAGCAGTGGAAAATCAGGAAGTTCTATGTTGTCTATTTTTACCAAAAGAAATTGTTTTTGGCAAAATTAGGGTTTTTTCAGTAAAGTTCGTTTTAGAAGTACGAAAGCTAAACACTAATTCATGTCATTTAGAAAACTTTCGAATTACCCAAATCCCATAACATCCTAAAAACAATTCTGCAAATGTTCCGAACACATAACCAAAAGTTGGTACCCCGTCCAACAACATGCTTAACATTCTGCCCAAAGCTAAACCTAACATAAAAATGATATTGGTGAGCAGTGCTGTTTTAAGATAGCTTGGTTTGAATATGCCTGAAATCCATAAAGCGGAGAAGCCTAAATACAGCCCCATAATGGCCTTGTAAAAATTTTGCTCATCAGTGGTTTCCAAAAACATATCAAAGCTTAATTGAGGCTGAAAACCGTAAACAAAAGCAACAGGAATAACAATCATCACAGAAATTACTAAATGAATCTTGGTAATGACCTCCTGTTTTGTTTTAAACATCTGCTATTTTTAAAACTTGATTTCGGCTTCCACCTCTTCACTGTTGCGCATCACGGTAACCTTGGTTTCATCTCCTTCTTCAAAAGTGGCTAAGGCGCACATATAGCTCATCATATCAATCACCAAACTGTCACCCAATTTGATCACCACATCTCCTTTTTGAAGTCCTGCCCTTTGCGCTGGCTTATCTTCACTTACACCATCAATACGCATCCCTTTACCATCATAAAGGTAATCTGGAATCACACCAAGACCCACTTTAAACCTTGGGACATCCTCGCTTTCATTTTTTGTTTTTCTAAAAGGCAATTTGCCATTATTGTCTAAATCTGTAATGATCTCAAAAATATAGTCAGATACCATCGCCATGCCCTCATAGTTCAACTTTTCAACATCATCACCTGGCTTATGGTAATCTTCATGCTGCCCCGTAAAAAAATGAAGTACAGGAATATCACTATTATAAAAAGACGTATGATCACTAGGACCAATACCAGACTCATTCTCTATAATCTGAAATTGAGAATTATTTGCCTTAACCACTTGTTTTAAAATTGGAGAAGTTCCTACGCCATAAACGGCTAAGGTATTGTTGTTTTTCAAGCGGCCCACCATGTCCATATTCAACATGTAATTGGCTTGAGATAAATCGATACTGGCATTTTTAGTAAAAAAATTAGAACCTAATAAGCCCATTTCCTCTCCTGAAAATGCCATAAAGAGATAATTGTTTCCTGTGTTTTTGGATTTTAATTTTTCAGCTAAATTCAAAAGCACGGCTACGCCACTGGCATTATCATCGGCACCGTTGTGAATTTCTTTTGTATCGCCTCTGTACAAAGAGCCTTCGGCACCATAACCTAAATGGTCATAATGCGCCCCGATGATGATGGTATGAGCAGCATTATTGTCTAAAAAACCGATAACGTTGGTCCCTGTAATGGTACTGTCGCCATTCTTTATGTTGTAATTGACTTCCTGATGTGGATCTGTTTTTGGTGTGAATGAAAACGATTGAAAATAACCATCAGTTCCTTTAGCGGTCAAACCCAAATCTTTAAAACGTTTGGCGATGTACTTTGCAGCAGCTATTTCGCCATCGGTACCGGTTTGTCGCCCCTCTAATTTATCATCTGCCAAGAAGGCCACGTCTTCGTTAATTGTTACAGATTTGTTCTCATCTTTAAAATTGTTTTGACAACCCATTAAAACCATCAAAAAAAGGCAAACTATGGTGTATTTCATCTTCTTATCTCTTAATTTTACACAAATTTAGTCAATAATATGCACAAATATTTATACTTCGTACTTATCGCTTCGGTTTTGTTCAACTGTAAAAATGAAGCCAAGCCCACGCCAGAAAAAGAAAGTAATGACACAACTAAAGACGACGTAGTATCCCAAAAAGACACGCTTATTTATCCCGAGGAATCCCATTTTAAATCGATTAGACAAATCACATTTGGCGGAGATAATGCAGAAGCCTATTGGAGCTTTGACGACAAACAACTTGTATTTCAATCCAACAACAAAAAATGGGGCGTTGGCTGTGATCAAATGTTTTTAATGAACGCCAATCAATCTTTTACAGATAGCATTGCGCCGCCCATGATCAGCACAGGGAAAGGACGTACAACTTGCGCTTATTTTTTACCAGATAACAAACATATTATTTACGCCTCCACACATTTAAAGCAAGAGGCCTGCCCTGATACACCGCTACGGAAAAACGGAAAATACATTTGGCCTATTTACGATAGCTACGATATTTTTATGGCCGATCTAGAAGGAAATATTGTGAAGCAGCTCACCAATGAGATAGGATATGATGCTGAGCCAACCGTATCTCCAAAAGGGGATAAAATTGTGTTTACCTCAACAAGAAGTGGCGACCTAGAGCTGTATACCATGAATATTGATGGAAGTGATGTGAAACAGATTACCAATGAGCTTGGGTATGATGGTGGCGCCTTCTTTTCACCTGACGGGTCCAAATTGATTTTTCGCTCTTCTCGTCCAAAGACAGCAACCGAAATCAAAGAATACAAGGCGTTATTAGCTGAAGGTTTGGTAGAACCCACAGAAATGGAACTTTACATTTGTAATGCTGATGGCAGCGATCTACGACAACTCACCGATCTAGGTAACGCCAATTGGAGTCCGTTTTTTCACCCTTCAGGAGACCAAATTTTGTTTTCTTCTAATTTTGAGGCAGAGCGCGGATTCCCATTTAATCTTTATCTTATTGATACCGATGGCAGAAATTTGGAACGTGTGACCCATGGCGAAACCTTTGATGCATTTCCTGTGTTTTCTAACGATGGCAAGTACTTGGCTTTTTCTTCAAACAGAAATAATGGTGGAGGAAGAGATACGAATTTGTTTATTGCAGAATGGGAAGATTAAGTCGTTTTAAGTTTGTTTTTTGTCTTCAATCACTTCAATATCATGTTGATTTGGCATTTACAACAAACTCTAAAACCTCATTTTCCACCAATTGCTAGGTAACTAACCTCTATTCTATCGGTTTCAACTGAAACGGCCCTTGAGTCTAACAATTACTAATAAAAGATACTAGCACTTCTCATCGACTACCCGCTACTTTATTTTGATAAATAGAAATGATATTTAAACAAAAAGGTCTAAGCAAATAGTGTTTATCTATCTAGCTTAGACCTTTGGTCTTTGTATAATTGAAATTATATGGTGTTAAAAGCTACAACTTGTAATTTCAGAAACACGTAATGTATTGACCATTCCTTTGTCTTGTATAGGCATTGCCGCAAGACTAATCAACATGTCTCCAACTTCCAAATAGCCTTTCTTGCAGGCCATAGCATTTACATCTTCGATAGTTTCGTCAGTAGTGACAAACTTGTCGTAATAAAATGCCTCAACACCCCAGAGTAAACTCAGCTGTGTTAAAATACGTTTGTTCGATGTAAAGACAAGAATATGTGCGCTTGGTCTCCATGCTGAAATTTGAAACGCTGTATACCCGCTATTAGTTAAGGTAGAAATTGCCTTTGCGTTGATCTCATTGGCCATATTAGCCGCATGAAAACAAATGGATTTTGTAATGTATCTTTTGGTACGGATATGCGGAGGTGATTGCGGAACATGAATTAAGTCAGAATCCTCAACACTTCTAATAATATTTGCCATTTGACGAATAACCTCAACTGGGTAGTTACCCACAGAGGTCTCTCCAGATAACATTACGGCATCAGCACCATCCATTACAGAGTTAGCAACATCATTTACCTCGGCCCGTGTTGGCGTTAAACTGGTAATCATGGTCTCCATCATTTGGGTAGCAATGATTACCGGTATTCTTGCACGTTTGGCGCGTAAGACCAATTGTTTTTGTACCAAAGGCACTTCTTCCGCAGGAATTTCAACACCCAAATCGCCACGAGCTACCATTAAGCCGTCGCAATACGCTACAATTTTATCTATATTCTCTACTGCTTCTGGCTTTTCAATTTTAGCAATGATCGGAATTTTATAAGCACTGTGCTGCTTGATCAATTCCTCCAACTGCATCAAATCTTCTGCATGGCGCACAAAAGATAATGCCATCCAATCTACTTGAAGGCTACATGCAAAAATGGCATCTTCTATATCTTTCTCGGTCAAGGCTGGCTGCGAAATATTTGTATTAGGTAAATTCACACCCTTTTTAGAACGCAAGGGGCCACCTTGGATTACTTTTGTCAATACTTCAGATTCTCCATCTGTAGAAACCACTTCAAAAATCAATTTTCCGTCGTCTAATAAAACACGTTCTCCTGCCTTAGCATCTTGAGGAAATTTATCGTACGTCATGTAAACACGCTCTTTGGTACCCTCAAAGCGCTTACCTGTAGCAAAAATAATTTCGTCTCCAGGTTTTACAACCACTTCTCCCTTCATGACACCCACTCTTAGTTTTGGTCCTTGTAGGTCGGCAAGAATAGAGGCATTAAATCCAAACTCTTCGTTTAGCTCTCTAATCATTTTGACTCTGGCCTCGACATCCTTGTAATCGGCATGCGAAAAATTAACCCTAAATACATTTACGCCCTCTTCTAGCATTCCTTTAAGCACTTCTCTGGTGCTGGTTGCCGGTCCTAGGGTTGCGACGATTTTCGTTTTTTTCTTTCTTAACATCAATTAAAAATTAGGTGGTCTTTTGATTTTATTTTATCTAAATCTACGGTGTAAGTGGTAATCACTTGCGGTATAGACTGTATTTTGTTTAGAATCACTTTTTCATTAAAGCTGCGATGTTCATCACTAATCTTTACTAAGTAATCCACATTTTTTAGTTCTGGTATCAAATGCATTGTCTTAGTTGAAATCTTTTGGTTTTCAAATAAGGACCCAGAGCTTTGAAGCGTATTCTCTTCTCTTTTGCAAATATTGGACACCAAATTCCATGTGGCATCCAATTTACAATCTTCCCACTCATAGATTGCGTAGGAAGCGGCAAAATAGTTGTAATCTAAATCTTGGGGTTTTCTCGCTAATCTAATCTGCAAATGTTGATTAAGTAGATATGCCAAGCGGTAATCTTCTAATCGACAATGAATAGCAAAAAGTGAGAACGAAGCATCATAAAAATCATCAACAACTATTCTGTGCATTGCCATAATTTACACGCTTTGAATTGTAAATATAGCATTTAAAAGCTATAATAATATGAAGTTATCATTAATCTTAAGGGGTGAAGTCGCCGAAAACGTTATAGTTAACAACTCTTTTTACCATTTGCGAAGTTTTAATTAAGATCCTTTACCAATTTCATTTTGAAATGCAAAAAAGGCACGTTTTGATGCTTTTTCCTCTGCTTTTTTCTTAGAGGTAGCTCTGGCTTTGGCAATGACCTTTTCGTTAATAGAAAGTTTTACAGAGAAATGTTTGATATTATCGTTGCCTGTATCTTCATAGACGTTGTAATCAAAGGTTTTTTTCTCTTTTTGGCACCATTCTATCAAAAGGCTTTTGTAACTAATCACTCGGCCTTCTAACGTCTCTATATCAACGTGGGGCTCTATGATACGCATTTCTATAAACTTTTGAACCTGACGGTAGCCTTTGTCTAAAAAGATAGCTCCTACCAGCGCTTCAAAAAGATTGCCATGTATATTGCTGCCAAAGTTAGATTTTGGTATTTTACTCTCTACCAAATCAATGAGGTTGAGTTCTTTTCCTAACTCGTTAAGGTGCTCGCGGCTCACTACTTTTGAACGCATTTTGGTCAAGTAGCCTTCGTCTCCGTGTGGCACTTCTTCATAGAGATATGAAGCAATAACGGCGCTTAACATGGCGTCACCTACAAACTCTAAACGTTCATAATTGATGGCATTGCCCTTTAGATCCTTAATGTTCATGGATCGATGGGTAAATGCTTTGACGTACAAGTCTTTATTCTTGACCTTGTACCCAACAATTTTGTTCAGTATTAAAAAAAAATTCCCGTCTGTTTCAGAACGGGAATTTTTAAATATGTTATGAATGAAGCTCATTCAAATTTAATCGATTTTCTTAAACAAAACGCAAGCATTGTGTCCTCCAAAACCAAATGTATTGCTCATTGCAACTTTTACATCTCGTTTTTGTGCCTTGTTTAATGTTAGGTTTAATTTTGAATCAATGGCATCGTCAACAACTTCATGATTAATGGTTGGCGGTACAATACCGTGTTCCATTGCCAAGATAGAAGCGATAGATTCTATAGCCCCAGCCGCTCCAAGTAAGTGGCCAGTCATCGACTTTGTTGAATTGATATTAATATTTTTGGCATGGTCTCCAAACACTTCAGAAATGGCCTTTAACTCGGCAACATCTCCTAGTGGTGTTGATGTCCCATGTGTATTGATATGATCAACTTCTTCTGGCTTAACACCTGCATTCTCTAAACAATTACGCATTACAGCAATTACCCCAATACCATCAGGATGAGGAGCCGTCATGTGATAAGCATCAGACGATAAACCACCCCCTAAAACCTCAGCATATATTTTTGCGCCTCTAGCTTTAGCATGTTCGTAATCTTCAAGAATAATTGCACCTGCGCCTTCACCTAAAACAAACCCATCTCGGGTTGCATCAAAAGGTCTAGAAGCTGTTTCTGGACTTTCATTTCTTGTAGATAACGCATGCATAGCATTAAAACCACCCATTCCTGCAATAGTTACCGCTGCCTCACTACCACCAGTCACCACGACATCACAATGCCCCAAACGTATATAGTTGAGTGCATCAATCATGGCGTTAGCAGAGGATGCGCAGGCAGAAACCGTAGTGTAATTAGGACCCATAAACCCGTTCTTAATGGATATGTTCCCTGGCGCTATATCTGCAATCATTTTAGGAATAAAAAAAGGGTTGAACCTTGGTGTACCGTCTCCGGCAGCAAAGTTCAACACCTCATCTTGAAATGTTTCCAGCCCTCCAATACCTGCGCCCCAAATAACACCGACGCGCATTTTATTGATTTTATCTAGATCTAATTTTGAATCTGCGATTGCTTCATCTGAAGCAACCATTGCATACTGCGTAAAACGGTCCATTTTACGAGCTTCTTTTCGGTCCAGAAAATCAATAGCATTAAAGTTTTTTAATTCGCAAGCGAATTTTGTTTTGAACTTTTCAGTATCAAAATAGGTTATTGGTGCCGCACCACTTTTCCCATTAATAAGAGCATCCCAATATTCATCTTTGGTATTGCCTATGGGTGTTAATGCGCCTAAACCAGTAACTACAACTCGCCTTAATTCCATAAAGAGTTTATTGAATTATTTAGCTTCTTCTATATAAGAGATCGCTTGACCTACGGTTGCGATATTTTCAGCTTGATCGTCTGGGATTTGAATATCAAATTCTTTTTCAAATTCCATGATTAGCTCGACAGTATCCAATGAATCTGCACCTAAATCGTTGGTGAAACTTGCTTCTGTTACTACCTCGTTTTCATCAACGCCTAATTTATCAACGATAATCGCCTTTACTCTTGATGCAATGTCTGACATAATTTTTTTGTTTTTAAGTTTTAATTAGGTGGCAAAAATAAAAAACTTTCTTCTTAAAACGCCCCTTTGCTTTAAAAATGTGTTTGTAATTTACTAAAATTCCATATAAGATTTCTTGTTTTATCTTCTAATTGTTAATAATTATTCCGTTTTTTGTTTTGAAGAATAACCCCAGCAATATTCGCACATGAAACGCATTGTCATCTTCGCCTCTGGCAGCGGCAGCAACGCCGAGAACATCATTACATACTTTCAAAATAGAGAAGACGCCTCTGTAGAGATGGTCTTGGCCAATACCCCAAAAGCCATGGTACTTGAGCGGGCAAAACGTCTAAAGGTGAGCGCATTCGCATTTAATCGCATTGCGTTTACAGAGACCCAAGATGTATTACATTTATTGTTAAGTAAAACGCCAGATCTTATCGTTTTAGCCGGTTTTTTATGGAAGTTTCCAGAGCATCTTATCCAAGCATTTCCAAATAAAATCATCAACATACACCCTGCATTATTACCAAATTATGGCGGAAAAGGCATGTATGGGATGCATGTTCATGAAGCCGTTGTCGCCAATAAAGAAGTTGAAACCGGCATTAGTATTCATTATGTTAATGAGAATTATGACGAGGGCGCTATAATTTTTCAAGCGAAATGTGATGTGTTGGACACCGATTCAGCACAAGATGTAGCCCAAAAAATTCATGCTCTAGAAATGGAGCATTTTCCTAAAATTGTAGCACAGGTTTTGGAGTCTCAATATTAAAACCGCTATTTCGACCTAGAAAAGCATCCTAATTTTAATTGCATCGTGTCTAAAAAGAAAAAGAAATATTACACTATTTGGAAGGGCCATAAGACCGGGGTTTTTGAATCTTGGAACGATTGCAAGGCCCAGATCAAAAATTATGAAGGTGCACAGTATAAATCATTCCCCACTTTTGATGCTGCAAAAAAAGCCTTAAACGGTAATTATTTTGATTTCGTTGGAAAAAACAAAAGCTTTTCTAGCAATCTTTCTGCCACAGATTTAAAAAAAATAGGCCTTCCCAATTACAATTCAATTTCGGTAGACGCTGCATCTTCTGGTAATCCCGGCAAAATGGAATATAGAGGTGTGGATACCAAAAGTAAAAAGCAGCTCTTTATCCAAGGGCCTTTTGAACAAGGCACCAACAATATTGGAGAATTTCTCGCCATTGTACACGGCTTGGCTTTTTTAAAGAAGAAAGATAGCAATCGCATGATCTATACAGATTCTCGCACAGCCATGAGCTGGGTAAAAAAAAAGACCTGCAATACAAAACTAGAACGCAATGCCAAAAACAAAGCCCTTTTCGAGTTGGTAGATAGAGCTGTAATATGGCTTAAAACAAATGATTTCCAAACCACAATCGTAAAATGGGAAACTAAGGCTTGGGGGGAAATCCCTGCCGATTTTGGAAGAAAATAAACTGATAAAAAAGGATAAAAAAATCCGTATATTTGCAGCTTCATTCGCTATGCCATTTGATATGGATTGCGGGCAAATATTAAAATCATTTTATGAGTAAATTAGTGATCGTTGGTACTGTAGCATTTGACGCTATTGAAACGCCTTTTGGAAAGACCGATAAAATTCTTGGAGGTGCTGCCACATTTATTGGTTTGGCTGCTTCACAATTTAATGTAGATGCTGCAGCAGTTTCTGTAGTTGGTGGTGATTTTCCTCAAGAGTATCTTGATTTAATGATCAACAAAAATATCAACATTGATGGTATTGAAGTTATTAAAGAAGGCAAGACGTTTTTTTGGAGCGGCAAATATCATAATGACATGAATACTCGAGACACTTTGGCTACTGAGCTTAATGTGTTGGCCGATTTTAATCCTGTTGTTCCCAATCATTATAAAAATGCAGAAGTGGTAATGCTCGGTAATTTACACCCTATGGTGCAAATGAGTGTTCTGGAACAAATGGACACCAAGCCAAAATTAGCCATATTAGATACCATGAATTTTTGGATGGACTGCGCTCTAGAAGACCTTCATGCTGTAATCAAGAAGATTGATGTAATCACTATAAATGACGAAGAGGCCAGACAGCTTACTGGGGAATATTCTTTAGTTGTTGCTGCAAGAAAAATACATGAGATGGGGCCAAAATATGTGGTCATCAAAAAAGGAGAGCACGGTGCGCTTTTATTTCATAAAGAGGATATGTTCTATGCTCCTGCCTTACCAGTAGAAGAGGTTTTTGATCCTACAGGTGCTGGAGATACATTTGCCGGAGGTTTTGCAGGATATTTGGCAAAAACCGCAGATTATTCGTTCGAAAACATGAAAAATGCCGTGATTTATGGTTCTACCCTAGCATCTTTCTGTGTTGAAAAATTTGGAACAGAGCGAATGCAGAACTTGACAACTGACGAGATTGATCATCGTTTAGAACAATTTAAAAAATTAACTCAATTTAATATTGACGTATCATAAAAAAACGCACTCCTAATCGAGTGCGTTTTTTTAGTTCTGAAATTTAATTTTTAATACAAAAAAGCTATTTCAGAAATTTTAAGATGATATACCTTTAATATAATAAACAACTCACATCACAACAATGAGCGATGCTTTAAAACATGAATGCGGAATTGCACTCATAAGGCTTAAAAAACCATTAGAATTTTATAAGGAAAAATACGGCAGTGCATTTTATGGCGTAAATAAAATGTATCTCATGATGGAAAAGCAACACAACCGTGGCCAAGATGGCGCTGGTTTTGCCAGCATCAAGCTAGACACTAAACCGGGAGAACGATATATCAGTAGAGTTCGTTCTGTTGCCCAACAACCTATTCAAGATATTTTTGCTCAAATCAACCAACGTATTAATGACGACTTGATGCAAAATCCCGAGTACCAAGATGACGTGGCCTTGCAAAAAAGACACATCCCTTACGTTGGAGAAGTACTTTTAGGACATGTGCGTTATGGTACCTTTGGCAAAAATAGTGTAGAGAGTGTGCATCCGTTTTTGAGACAAAACAACTGGATGCATAGAAACCTGATTGTTGCCGGTAATTTTAACATGACCAATGTCAATCAACTTTTTGACGGTCTGGTAGAACTAGGTCAGCACCCGAAAGAAAAAGCAGACACCATTACAGTAATGGAGAAAATTGGCCATTTTCTGGATGATGCTGTTTCAAAAGTTTACAAAAAATTAAAAAAAGAGGGCTACAGCAAAAGCCAATGCTCTCCATTGATTGCAGATCGCCTAAATGTTTCTAAAATATTGAGAAAAGCCTCTAAAAATTGGGATGGTGGTTTTGCAATGGCGGGTCTATTAGGCCACGGTGATTCTTTTGTATTACGAGATCCAGCAGGAATTAGACCTGTATATTATCATGAGGATGATGAAGTGGTCGTGGTTGCTTCAGAGCGTCCAGTAATACAAACCGTCTTTAACGTGAAGTTTGAAGACGTACATGAGCTAGCACCTGGTCATGCCATTATTACAAAGAAATCTGGCGTAACATCCATAGAAGAAATTATGGAGCCGCTAGAACGCAAGGCCTGCTCTTTTGAACGTATCTATTTTTCTCGTGGTAGTGATGCCGAGATTTATCAAGAACGTAAAATGCTCGGAAAACTATTGATGCCCAAAGTGCTTGAGGCCATCGATTACGATACTAAAAACACCGTCTTCTCATACATACCCAATACTGCGGAAACGTCTTTCTACGGAATGATTGAAACTGTTGAGAAACATTTGAACGAAAAGAAGACCAAGGCAATCTTAGGAGGAAACGGACAGTTGAGTGCAGAAAGAGTCACCGATATTCTTTCTGAAAGACCCCGCATTGAAAAAATTGCAATTAAGGATGTAAAGCTAAGAACCTTTATTACCGAAGATAGTAGTCGTGATGATTTGGTGGCACATGTTTATGATGTGACTTACGGTGTTATTAAGCCAACCGATAATCTAGTGATTATTGATGATAGTATTGTGCGTGGTACCACGCTTAAGAAAAGTATCATCAAAATGATGGATCGACTAAATCCTAAACAAATTGTTGTCGTATCCTCTGCCCCTCAAATACGCTATCCAGATTGCTACGGTATTGACATGGCAAACCTAGAGAGTTTAATTGCTTTTAGGGCGATGCTAGAACTATTAAAAGAAAACGACAAGTACCATTTAATTGACGAGGTGTACGAAAAGTGCAAATTACAACTTAAGCTTAAAGACAAAGAAGTTAGAAATTACGTTAAGGACCTTTATGCTCAGTTCTCTGCTGAAGCTATATCAGATAAAATTGCGGTACTTATTTCTGATGAGTCGGTAAAAGCCGAGGTAAAAGCCATCTTTCAACCTATTGAAAACCTCCATAAAGCTTGTCCTAAAAATCTAGGAGATTGGTATTTTACGGGGAATTATCCTACTGCTGGAGGTAATCGTGTGGTTAACAGAGCTTTTATAAATTTCTATGAGGGAAATAAAGAAAGAGCTTATTAGATAAATAATTGACGACATACTCATTAAACGACAAAACTACCGTTTGTCGGATAATATTACTTTTAAACTAAAAATTAATTGGTTTTTATAAATAACATATAACTTGGCCTCACCATAACATAAGTAGGTTAAGTTCATGGTAGATTTGGGGCAAAAAAAGGCGAACTAACGTTCGCCTTTTTTTATTGCCCTTTTTTAGGGTTTTTCAGTCAACAAAATGATTTTTTAAACACTTATATTGGTGTTTATAGTTTTGAAATTCATTTTTTTTAAGCAAAAACTCTGTTTTTAATCTCATATTTCAATTTAAATTCAGCTTTATGTAGCAATAAAAGCAAGATTACTTCGTTATGACTAAAATATATGTAGTTAGTCTAAAAAATTAACTCGTAACCCAGATCGGGTTTATATTTGTATCACCATAACATAAGTAGGTTAAGTTTATGGTAGATTTGGGGCAAAAAAGGTGAACTCTCGTTCACCTTTTTTCATTTTCAGTCGCTTCTGTAAAGTTGTATTTCCGACTTATCCTTAAAAAAATTCTCCTATTTCCGAAGCAAAAAAAAAAAAAAAGCAAACCCAAAATGAGTTTGCTCTATTTATTAAATGCGTTAAACTAATTACTTAGCTTCTACATAACGTCTTTCAACTTCGTTCCAGTTGATCAATTCAAAAAATGCATTGATATAATCTGGTCTTCTGTTTTGGTAGTTTAAATAATACGCATGTTCCCATACATCCAATCCTAAAATTGGGTGACCACCACAACCAACGCCTGGCATTAATGGATTATCTTGATTTGGAGTAGAGCAAATTTCTACTTTTCCACCTTCGTGAACGCACAACCAAGCCCAACCAGAACCAAATTGTGTAGCTGCCGCTTTACTAAACTCATCTTTAAATGCATCAAAAGACTTGTATTTGTCCATGATTGCATCTTTTAAATCTCCAGATAATCGGCCTTTATCTTGAGGGTTTATTACTTCCCAGAATAAAGAGTGATTGTAAAAACCACCACCGTTATTTCTAACTGCTGTGTTATCCATATCTAAATTAGTAAGGATATTTTCAATTGTTTTTCCTTCATCATCTGAACCTTCTAAAGCAGTATTTAATTTTGTAGTGTATCCTTGATGGTGTTTTGTATGATGGATTTCCATCGTTTTTGCATCAATATGTGGTTCTAAAGCGTCGTATGCGTATTTTAATTTTGGTAATTCAAAAGCCATAATATATTTGGTTTTTATAGTTAATATTGTAGTTCTCTCAAATTTAAACATAATAGCGGGCTTATTAAAATTCTAACCCCCACGTCACGTAACACTTATGAAAATTTTAACGTTAAACAGCCTCAAATAATCCAAATATGGGACACGTTTAAAATGTGAAGTCCATTTTGTTCTAAAAAACGGCGATGTTTTATATCTTGTAAAAAAAAGATTCGTGCCAAATCTATCCTCTTTTTCCGTTTATAATGCCTCTGCGGGTAGCGGAAAAACCTTCACGCTCGTTAAAAATTACCTTACCCTTCTTTTTTCTTCAAGCAGTCTTCTGGCTTTTAGAAATATCCTTGCCCTAACTTTTACTAATAAGGCGGTGGGAGAAATGAAAACCAGAATCATTGAGACCCTACAAGAGTTTTCGCAAAAAGATATTTTGAATTCCAACAATACCATGTTCGAGTCCATTTCCGAAGAACTTGAGATCTCTTTAGAGGATCTTCATGAAAAATCTAAACAACTTTTAGAGATCATAGTTCATAACTACGCTGCATTTGACATTTCTACTATAGACAAATTTAACCATAAGCTCATAAGGGTTTTTGCGCACGATTTAAAGCTCCCTGTTAATTTTGAAGTTGAACTAGATACTGAGAGTGTTTTAAACCGTGCGGTCGATAAACTTATAGATAGAGCCGGTACAGATTCCGAGCTCACAAAGATTTTAGTGGATTTTGCCATAGAAAAGGCCGATGATGACAAAAGTTGGGACATTAGTTTGGATTTTTACAACATTGCCAAACTCTTGACCAACGAGAACGACATGCCTTTTATAGAGCTTTTAAAAGACAAAACGCTTCAGGATTTTAAAATACTTAAAAGTGAACTGGTCAAAAAAGAAACTTCGGCAAAACAAAGTATTGTTGAAGTGGCCGAAACGGTTTTATCGACTTTAGCGCAAAATGGTCTAGAATTCTCCGATTTTAGCCGTGGCACCTTACCCAACCATTTTAAAAAAGCGGCAGAGTTAAAGCTCTCGGGGCTTTACAGCAATAAACTTCAAGGGGATCTAGAAGAACGAAAAGGAATTTACACCAAATCTTTAGATGCCGATAAAGCCGCCACTATAGACACACTGCTTCCAGAATTAGAAAAAGCTTACTTAACCGTAAAACGATTGGTGTTTACCAGTAAGTTTTTAGAAAATGCGCTCAAAAACATCACACCGCTTTCTGTACTTAATGCCATAAGGCAGTCGCTATTGGAAATTAAGGAAGAGGAAGACATTTTACTCATTTCAGAATTTAATTCAATTATCAACTCTGAAATTAAAACCCAACCGGCTCCTTTTATTTACGAGCGCATTGGTGAAAAATTCAAGCATTACTTCATTGATGAATTTCAAGATACCTCTTTGTTGCAATGGGAAAATCTAGTGCCACTCATTAGCAATATCATTTCTTCGGAAAACACAAAAGGCAATACAGGAACGGCCATGATTGTTGGTGATGCCAAACAGGCTATTTATAGATGGCGTGGTGGTAGGGCCGAACAATTTATTGACCTTTATTCTGGTAACAATCCTTTTTTTGTAGATACCCAACTTCATAACCTCCCTGCAAACTATAGAAGTTATAAAGCCATTGTTGATTTCAATAATCGGTTTTTTAAGCACGTCTCTACATTTGCCTTTACAAATCCAGATCATAAAGCGCTTTATGAAAAGAGTTTTCAAGAAGATCAACTCAAGCACGAAGGTTATGTAGACATCCGTTTTCTTGATATGGAAGAAGAAGATAACAATAAGGATGCCTGTTACTCAGAAGCTGTCTTTGAAACCATAAAGACAGCGCAGTCCCAGGGATTTTCTCTAAATGATATTTGCATTATTGTTAGAAAGAAAAAAGAAGGGGTTGCTATTGCCGAGTTTCTAACCGAAAAAGGGATGTCGATCATCTCTTCGGAAACTTTAATGATTCAAAATTCTCCAGAAGTACAGTTCATGAACACTGTACTCAGTCTTAGCATACAGCCCAATAACGCCGAAGCAAAAGTTAGTTTTTTAAATTATTTAGCAAAAAACCTGTCTCAAATTGAAGACAAACACGCATTTTTAGCCAGTATGATGCCCTTAAAAAACGACTTGTTTTTTGAAGCTTTACAAGATTACGGCTATGATTTTAATAGCAATGACTTTTCTCAATTACCGCTTTATGAGGCGACAGAAAGTATCATACGTACCTTTCGCTTAACAGATAGCTCAGATGCTTATATTCAATTTTATTTGGATGAAATTTTAAACTACTCCCAAAAGCCTCACGCCAGCTTTCAAGGTTTTCTAGACTATTGGGAGTTGAAGAAAGGACGGTTAAGTATTGTATCGCCATCTGGAGAGGACGCTGTTCAAATCATGACCATTCACAAATCTAAAGGGTTAGAGTTTCCTGTAGTTATTTTTCCTTATGCCAATCAAGATATCTATTTTGATATGCGACCGAAAACCTGGTATCCTGTAGAAAAAACAGAATTTTGTGATTTCTCTTATTTACTTCTAAATCTTAATAAAGATCTAGAAGACTTAAGTCCTTTAGGAGCTCAAGTATATCAAGATTACCGATCTAATTTAGAACTGGACAGCCTCAACTTACTCTATGTCGTATTGACAAGAGCCGTAGAACAGTTGTATGTGATTTCAGAATTAGACCTAGACAAAGGTCAAAACGAAAAGCCAAATCTATACTCCGGCCTTTTAATCAACTATTTAAAAACAATAAAACTTTGGGATCCTAGCCAATTGACATACACATTTGGTGCACCTGGCAAGACTTCCGAAGTTAAAGATCAAAGTGATGTCAATGAGAAATCACAACTTTTTATCTCTACCAAAAAGGAAGATCATCATCTCAGTATCTTATCTAACTCTGGACTCCTTTGGGATACAGATCAGGCAGAAGCCATAGAACGCGGTAATTTGGTGCATGATATCATGGCGCTCATTAATACCTCGGCAGATGCTAAAACTGCCTTTGAGTTTTATATGAATGCTGGTAGGTTAAATCCCTTACAAGCGGAACAACTCCATTTAGATATTGATGGTATTTTAAATCATGAGCTATTAAAAACCTATTATGAAACCGGTGCTGAAGTTTATAACGAGCGAGATATCATTACAAGATCCGGAAAGATCTTAAGACCAGACCGATTAGTGATCAATTCTAAGAAAGAAGTTGTTATAATTGACTATAAAACGGGTCTTCCTAGTCCAAAGCATAAAGAACAGCTATATGATTACCAATCTGTTTTAGAAGATATGGGCTATACGGTCGTCAAAAAAATTCTCATCTTCATCAATCATGGGATTTCAGTAAAAGAACTTTAAATTTGTAGAAAACAAAATAGAACATGTACGGATCAATTCAACAACACTTACAAAACGAAATAGAGTCTATAAAAAATGACGGTCTTTTTAAAGAGGAACGTATTATAACCTCTCCTCAAGGCGCAGAAATCACTTTAAATACAGGAGAAAAAGTATTGAACTTTTGTGCGAATAATTATTTAGGACTTTCATCACATCCAGAAGTAGTGCAAGCAGCAAAGGACACTTTAGACTCCCATGGTTTTGGGATGTCTTCCGTACGTTTTATTTGTGGCACACAAGACATTCATAAAACTTTAGAGAAAAAGATTGCTGAATTCTATGGCACAGAAGACACCATATTATATGCCGCTGCTTTTGATGCTAACGGCGGTATTTTTGAGCCTTTGTTAGGAAAAGAAGATGCCATCATTTCAGATTCGCTTAATCATGCTTCTATTATTGATGGGGTAAGGTTATGTAAGGCTGCTCGTTACCGTTATAAAAATAATGACATGGCCGATTTGGAAACTCAGTTAAAGTCGGCTAATGAAAGTGGCGCCAGACACAAGATTATTGTTACTGATGGTGTGTTTTCAATGGATGGTCTTTTAGCGC
Organism: Sediminibacter sp. Hel_I_10; assembly: GCF_000688335.1. NCBI lineage: Bacteria > Pseudomonadati > Bacteroidota > Flavobacteriia > Flavobacteriales > Flavobacteriaceae > Sediminibacter > Sediminibacter sp. Hel_I_10. Next base: position 2,016,888 of record NZ_JHZX01000001.1, on the reverse strand, counting down.
CTTTAGATATGATTTGTGATCTTGCCGATAAGTATGATGCTATGGTCATGATAGATGAATGTCACGCTACAGGCTTTATTGGAGAAACCGGAATAGGTACTCTAGAAGAAAAAGGAGTCTTGGGAAGAATTGATATCATCACAGGCACCTTAGGTAAGGCTATGGGTGGTGCTATGGGTGGCTATACCACAGCAAAAAAAGAAATTATTGAGATTTTGAGACAGCGTTCTAGACCTTATTTATTCTCAAATTCTTTGGCACCAGCCATTGTTGGAGCCTCTATTAAAGTTTTTGACATGCTCATGCATGATACAAGTTTAAGAGACACCCTCCAAGAAAATACACTTTATTTCAAAAAGGGCATGAAAGACGCTGGCTTTGACATCATTGATGGTGATTCAGCAATAGTCCCTGTAATGCTCTATGATGCCAAGCTCTCTCAATCTATGGCCAAAATGTTGTTGGAAGAAGGAATTTATGTAATTGGTTTCTTTTTTCCTGTAGTTCCAAAAGAGAAAGCTAGAATACGCGTACAACTATCTGCAGCCCATACAAAGGAACATTTAGATAAAGCCATTCAAGCCTTTATCAAAGTAGGTGAAAAATTGGAGGTTATTTAAAATGACTTCAAAAAGCGGATTTTTATCCGATAGAGACAATATTTTTATATATTTGTCTTTGTTAATATTTTTTAACAACTTACTTTTGCTTTAATTAACACTTATAACACTTAAAATTAAACTATTTAGAATATGAAAAATCTTAGCAGATTATGTTTGGCGATGTTGCTCTTATTGTGCTTCAATGTCAATGCACAAGATGAAAACAATCCATGGAAAATCACAATTGGTGCTAACGCAGTGGATTTATACCCAGTTGGAGAAGATGCTCCTCTAGGTGATTACTTCGATGAATATTTCAATGCAACTGATCACTATAACATTTTACCGTCTTTATCTACGGTATCTGTATCGAAGTATTTAAGTAGCGGTTTCTCTTTAACTGCACAAGGATCTATCAACGAAATTGATAAAGTTGGAGATTCTTCTGCTGATGATTTATCATACTACGCTGTTGATGGAACGATCTCTTACAGTTTTAGAGATCTAGTTAATGGTCCTGGTGGATGGTTTGATCCTTACTTAGGAGTAGGTGGTGGTTACACTTGGGTTGACGAGATTGGTGCTGGTACCCTTAATGGTACTGTTGGTATCAACTTCTGGTTATCTGATAACATTGGTATCACTGCACAATCTTCTTACAAACATGCTTTTGAAGATTACTTACCTAAACATTTCCAACATTCTGTAGGACTTTCTATCGCTTTCGGTGGAACTGATACAGATGGTGACGGTGTATATGACAAAGATGATGCTTGTCCAGATGTTCCTGGTTTAGAAGCATTCAACGGATGTCCAGATTCTGATAACGATGGTATCGAAGATTCTAAAGATGATTGTCCTAATGAAGCTGGTTTAGCTGAATTTAACGGTTGTCCAGATTCTGATAACGATGGTGTTCCAGATAATAAAGATGAGTGCCCAACAGAAGCTGGTCTTAAAAACTTAAACGGTTGTCCAGATGCTGACGGAGATGGTGTTGCTGATAAAGATGACAAATGTCCTAACGAAAAAGGTCCTGCTGCTAACGAAGGTTGCCCATGGCCAGATACTGACGGTGACGGCATCTTAGATAAAGATGATAAATGTCCTAACGAAGCTGGTACTGTTGCAAACAATGGTTGCCCAGAAGTTAAGCCAACAGCTGAAGTAATGAAGCAGTTGAATGAGTATGCTAGAACCATCTTGTTCGAAACTGGTAAAGCGTCTTTCCAAAAAGAAACTGACGGTGTATTGCAAGCAATGGTTGCTATCTTGAAAGAATATCCTCAAGCTAGCTTCGCTATCGAAGGTCATACTGACAGTGTTGGTTCAGAAAAAACTAACGAATTGTTATCTGACAGAAGAGCAAACGCTGTTATGGATTACTTAGTTGCTAAAGGTATCGATCAAGATAGATTGACTGCTAAAGGTTACGGAGAATCTAATCCAATTGCATCTAACAAGACTGCTGCTGGTAGAAAAAACAACAGACGTGTTGAAGTGAAATTGAAATAAGTTTCCTTACAACATATAAATAAATAGCGAAAGCGCCCCGAAGTTCGGGGCGTTTTCTATTTTTATACTATGACAAGTTTTATTCATGATATTATAGTATTCCTAAGAGAGAAAAATGTTGATATCTCAACAGTTACGTTTATTCTTCCTAGTAAACGGGCAGGTCTTTTTTTAAAAGAGACCATTTCTAATCTTACAGAGACCTCAATTTTTGCTCCGTCTATAGTATCTATAGAAGAATTTGTAGAAGACGTTTCCGGTTTTACAACGGTATCAAACTCAGAGCTACTGTTTGAGTTTTATGATAGCTACTTAAAACATACACCTAAAGCCAATGTCGAATCTTTCGATAAATTTTCAAAATGGGCACAAATCCTTATTCAGGATTTTAATGAGATTGATCGGTATTTAATAGAGCCGTCTCGTGTTTTTGAGTATCTGTCTGCCATTAAAGATATCGAGAACCAGCATTGGTCATTAGATGAAGCTCCAACAGCATACGTAAAAAACTACCTCCTCTTTTGGAAACGGTTAAAATTCTATTATCAGGACCTTAAAAATTCGCTTCAAGAGAAAAAAAGAGGCTATCAAGGTATGGTTTATAAAGAGGCCGTAGCTCAACTGCATTTATATATTAAGCAAAACCCATCTACTAAACATATTTTTGTGGGGTTTAATGCACTAAATGCCTGTGAGGAAACTATTATTCAAAACCTATTAAATCGTGAATTAGCTGAAATATACTGGGATATTGATGAGCAATTTATAAAAAATCCTATCCATGAGGCCGGACTATTTATAAGAGCACATCAAAAAAAATGGCGCTATTTTGAGAACAATCCGTTACAATGGATCACGACACATTATACTGAAGAGAAACATATCGAAATCATTGGTGCTCCAAAAAATGTGGGGCAAATTAAACACGTCGGTGAGCTATTATCAAAATTGCAAGATCAAAATATTGACTTAAAAAAGACAGCTCTAGTACTAGGTGATGAAACGTTACTATTACCCTTGTTAAACTCTTTACCCTCATCAATAGAGCATGTGAATATAACCATGGGATTGCCCATACAATTTACCCCTTTAGCATCACTGTTTGAGACGCTTTTTAGAGCTCATCAATTAAAATCTGATAGATGGTATTACAAAGACATTATTGGCCTGCTTTCCCATCATTACGTAAAACCCTTATTTGAAACCACATCCACTAACGGCGCAGATGCTTTAGTCAACTATATTCAAGATCATAATATCACCTATGCCACAGCAGACCAACTCAAATTATGGACCACCTCTAATGACTCTGATATTGATCTTTTATTTGGATCTTGGGAGGATACCCCAAAACGAGCCATAGCCAAGTGCTTAGAACTCATTTATAAATTAAAGCATTACTTCGATAATGATCAGACCAAGTATCAGTTACCATTAGAATATCTCTATAAATTTTATACCATATTCAATGAGTTAGATCGGCTTAACGGTGAATTTGAGCATCTCAATAGCATTCAAGTATTATACGGCTTGTATAAGGAACTCATGAAAAATGAAACCCTAGATTTTAGGGGTGAACCATTACAAGGATTGCAAATTATGGGGATGTTAGAAACCCGGGTTTTGGATTTTGAAACGGTAATACTTACCTCTGTAAACGAAGGCATCTTACCAGCAGGCAAAAGCAATAATTCGTTTATTCCATTTGATGTTAAATTAGAAAACAAACTCCCCACCTATAAAGAAAAGGATGCTGTATATGGTTATCACTTTTACAGACTATTACAACGTGCCAAAAACATCTATATTCTATATAATACGGAGCCTGACGTTCTCAAAGGTGGAGAAAAGAGCAGATTTATAACTCAGTTAATGATAGAGAACATTCATAACATCAAACATTATGTTGTGTCCCCAAAAGTTCCCGTTATTGCAACCCAACTAGAACACATCAAAAAAACTCCAGAAGTTTTAAAAGGTATCCAGCGTTTAGCAGAAAAAGGATTCTCTCCATCTTCCTTGACAAACTATATTAGAAACCCCATGGATTTCTATCTTGATAAGATTTTGGGCATTTCAAAATTTGAGGATGTTGAAGAGAATGTCGCGCTAAATACACTAGGCACAGTCATCCACAACACTCTAGAGGATTTCTATGCACCATTTGTTGGTCGTTTTATCACGATTAAAGACGTTCAGCAGATGAAACAACAAATCCATGATACGGTTAACCTTCATTTTAAAAAAGAGTACAAATCTGGTGACATTACAAAAGGTAAAAATTTAATCATTTATGAAATTGCCAAACGTTATGTTACCAATTTTCTAAATCTAGAAATAACCGATTTAAAACAAGGCAACGCTATTAAAATTATAGCCATCGAAGCTGATAATAAGGTTCCGCTCTATGTAGAATCTATAGATAAAACAGTTATCCTGAGGGGTAAAGTAGATCGCGTAGATGAGTACAATGGTACCACACGCATTATCGATTATAAAACAGGCCGCGTAGAGCCAGGTAAGGTTGAAATTGTAGAATGGGATGATATCCTAACAGATTACGATAAGTATAGCAAAAGCTTTCAAGTGCTCACCTATGCCTATATGATGTTTAAAAGCAGTCAAATTCAACTTCCGGTAGAAGCGGGAATCATTTCGTTTAAGAGCTTAAGCAGCGGTTTTATGAAGTTTGCTACTAAGCCAAGTACTTATAGTAGAAAAAAAGATCAACTCATTTCAGAAGAGACCTTAGATGCTTTTGAAATTCAGTTAAAATTATTAATTTCTGAAATCTTTAATCCTGAAATTGATTTTATCGAAAAACCTTTGGAATGATTCTTAAAAACCAAGTATTAGATCGCAGTTCTAAAAAGCCCATCCTTTGGGATGCCTTTTTTAAACCAAACGACTTAAAAAAACCTTTAGTCATTTTTTGCCATGGCTATAAAGGCTTTAAAGATTGGGGTGCATGGCATTTGGTGGCAGATGCTTTTAAGGAAGCCAATTGCTTCTTTGTGAAATTCAATTTCTCCCATAATGGCGGCACCATGGATCATCCTATAGATTTTCCAGACCTAGAAGCTTTCGCAGAAAACAATTACACCAAAGAATTAGACGATCTAGAATCAATTTTGGACCATTTATTATCGAAGTCCTTAGATTTTAAAAATGAAATTGACCGCGATGATGTTACCGTTATAGGTCACTCTAGGGGAGGAGGTATTTCAATACTCAAAGCTTCCGAAGATTCTAGAATAACCAAACTCATTACTTGGGCAAGCGTTTCAGATTTTGGAAGTAGATCTTCCACCTCAGGAGATTTGGATCAATGGCGAAAAGAGGGTGTGAAATATGTGCTCAACGGAAGGACAAAACAGGAAATGCCGCATAACTTTCAGTTTTATGAAGATTTCAAAGCCAATGAAGATCGCTTATTTATAGAAGTCGCAGAAAAACGTTTGGCGATACCTCATCTTATCATTCATGGGGAAGAGGATGATTCGGTTCCATTTTCCGAAGCTCAACAGTTGCATCAATGGAATAGCTCAAGTCACTTATTGCCAATTGAAAACGCTAACCATGTCTTTAACAGTAAGCATCCTTGGGAGCTACATACACTTCCTCCTGCTTTAGATATGGTCGTTGAAAAAACGATTCTATTTATTAAAGATTAGGCAATTTTAAGCGTTATGGGAGATTGACAAGACTCCATTTTTTGTAGCAATAGTTCTTTATTTACCGGTTTGGTCAAATAGTCATTCATGCCTAATTCTAAGACCCGTTTTCTGGTCTCTTGCATGGCATCTGCCGTGACTGCTATAATTGGGATGTTTCCAATAGTATCTCCTAGTTGACCACTTCTAATAATTTTGGTGGCTTCATAGCCATCCATGATGGGCATCTGTAAATCCATCAACACAAGATCATAAACATCTTTCTGAAGTGCCTCAAGGGCTTCTTTGCCATTATTTACAACTGCAAAACTGATATGATCTGCGCTTTTAAGCAGCTGTCTCATCACCATTTGATTGAGTTTATTATCCTCCACAATCAACACATGCTGTTCGGTTTTATCGGTTTGGTTTGCAGGGATGATGTTGCTTTTAGGAATATATTTAAGACTGATGTCTATAAAAACTGTGGTTCCTTCATTTTTTGTGCTCTCTATTCTAAGCGTACCTTCAAAAAGCTTTACGAGGTGTTTTGTTATGGTTAAGCCCAGACCAACACCGCCAAATTTTCTTTTATGATCTAAACGCATTTGGTTAAAGCTGTCAAAAACATCCTTCTGTTTGTCCATATCGATACCAATCCCAGTATCTGATACTTGTATAGAAAACCTACAAGTACTATCTGGTTGGTTTAAACATTTTAGCTTGAACCGAACTTGCCCCTTATCTGTAAACTTCACCGCGTTTCCCAATACATTATTAATAATTTGAACAAATCTCTCTGAGTCGCCAACGGCTGTTGTGGGGATGTCATGATCCATTTCAAACTTATAATCCAATCCTTTAAGGCGGGCTTCAGACTTCCAATTATCGCTTATTTGGTTCAACACAATGGAAGGATTGAAACTCTCTGTTTTAAGAATTAATTCACTTTTTTCGATTTTCTCAAAGTCCAAAATATCGTTAACGTTACTAAGCAGACTTAAGGACGCGTTTTTGATCAATTGGTATTTTTTTCTGTCTTCCTTAGAATTATCTAGGTCGCTCAACTCTAGCTCTGCAATACCCATAATGGCATTTATTGGAGTTCTTAACTCATGACTAATATTTGACATAAAATAGGATTTCAGTCCGCTGATTTCCTCAGACTTTCGTAGAGCAAGTGCTTGTGCCTTTTCATTATCCTGCCGTAATTTTCTTATCAAATTTGTCATTGATAAGGATAGAAAAACAATCTCCAATCCAGAGCCAAACTTCGCGCTATTTAGCGTGTAAAAATTGTTTGGTAAGAGACTAAGGTTGTTCATTACAAAGCCGAAGAGACCTACCACGAGAAAGAAAATACCAAGCAAAAAAAAGTTATCAATTGGCAGTCGTTTTTTACGCAGTGCAAAAATGGTTGTTAATATGAGTACTAAACTCACTAACCCATTGAGGTTACTTAAAGGATATGTTAACTCCAAGGTCTTAGGGCTTATAAAGACCATGGCAAACAACAGTCCCGATGATATATAGATACCATTATAAACATTTCTAAAACCACGAAGTTGAGTGGAGACCTTTAAGAAATGCTCACAATACTTTAATAAAAAAAAAGTAGATAGTAAAGCCGTAATCATAACTGCCCGACTATTAATAAATCCACCGCTCGGCAATACATATTGAAAAATAAGACCATCAATCGATGCTTGCATAAACCCAATGGAGAACACATAAAGCCCGTAGTACAAAAACGTCTTTTCTGATAAGCTGTGATAAAAGAACAGATAAATAATACCTGCTATAAATAACAAACCATAGAACAATCCTAAAAATAACTGCTGCTTATAATTGACCATCCAAAAAGAGGCTTGGTCATAAAGATCTAAAGGCATATTTATAGTTTCCCCATCACTTTGAAGATTTAAATAGAATTCTTGAACCGACTGTTGTGGCACTTCCAATTTAAAAATGGTAAGTCTATGCTTAACCTGTCTTTCACTAAAAGCAATTTGGTCGCCACTTTTAAAAGTTTGAATAGTAGACTCCGATACTTGGTATAAATCAGCTTTATCGGTTATAGGTCTGGCGGTCTCGAGATAATAAGTCTTATTCTGGTTTGAACTGTTTTCGATTTTAAAATGTACCCAAAAAAGATCTGATGTAAATCCTACACTGTGGTTCTCAGAATTAAGGTTTTGGTACTCATAATCAGTACTCTCCATAAATTCTTCTACGGAAAGTTGAGCATCACCAACATTTGCAAAACTGGCATATTCGTAAAGTTGACCTTTGCTCACTTCTGGATCAAAAGGCGCATCTTGAGCATAAATACCAAGGCTCATCAATAATAAAACAAGGCAATGTAGTTTCATTTAGGAGGTTCTTTACCGTACGAACCTAAACAACTTTAGGGAAAAACCCACAAAAAGACATATAAATTCGACAAACGAAAATAAAGCGAAAGTATTTTATTACAAATTTAAGATCTTAGAGGTTCTTATCTTGAACTAATGATCACAAGTCACCTTATCATTTAAAAGAGAAGCATGGTTCTTAAACAAAAAAAGACCCACGTTTTCACGTAGGTTTTTTTTCGTTGAGATGTGGAGCATATCGGAGTAGCTCTATTGGAATTCTTTAAAACATAATCTTCTTTAATGAAAAGCAAGATTCTTTAATTCAGTAACTAATGTGAAATAAAATCTATATTTTGTTTCCAAGCCGTTTCAAATAATTTCAAATTCGTGTGCATTTCGTGTGCAATTAATTATCTTTGAATAGATATAACTTACATTGGCAACACTTACATACTCCTATCGGTCAAAAAAACCCGTAGCGCGTCTTGAAATTAGACTTTCATTTCGTATTCCTGGTCAAAATCTGCATCCTAAAAGCGGTTTGGAAATGCCGTATTCTTTTTATGATAGATCTAGAATAGAGGTTTATAAGGAATTTTGGCTCGATTATAAAAAAGGCACGAAGTTCAAAGACGCATCTAAATTGTCTATAAAGCATAAGATCGACTCAGAGCTTCACCAAGCCACTCAATATGTTCTAGCCGAATTGGCAGACACATCTTTAACGATCGTTGATAAGAAGTGGCTCAAATCGACAATGAATCGATTTTACAGCTCCAAAAAAGAAAATGGAACTGATTCTATCCCTAAAGGTATCGTTGATTATTTTGATTATTATCTGAAGTCTCGAGAACATGATAGCGAGTCCCTGAAGAAAAAGTACAATACGATTAAGCGAAAGCTCATTAAATTCAACCCGGATCTTCAGATAAAAGATGTCGGAGAAAACTTCAAAAATGATTTCATTAGCTGGTCAAAAGCTGAACAATATTCTAAAAACACGACACAGAGAGATATTCGGTTTATCAAAACCGTAATAAAAAATGCTAGGATTAAAGGACTTGAAGTCAATAATGAATTTGAACTTTTACGATACGATCAGGAAAAGACGGCTAAAATATATCTAAATGTTGATGAACTCGAGAATATAAAAAAAGTTACTGATCTACCTGAATATCTTAAAAATGCTAGAGATTGGCTTTTGATTAGCTGCTTTACTGGCCAGAGGATTTCTGATTTCATGAGATTTGATAAAGGCATGTTACGTTCTGAGAACGGAATACGGCTTTTAGAGTTTACACAAAAAAAGACGCAAACTAATGTCTCTATTCCAGTTCTGAAACAAGTTGATGAGATATTGGAGGAAAGAGCAGGAAATTTTCCTAGAAAAATTAGTGATCAGCGCTATAATGAATATATCAAAAAAGTTTGCAAGAAAGCAGGAATTATAGAAAAGACCAAAGGCAAGTTGTCTAAAAACTTATCAGAAAATAAAGACACTACCAAAATGAGATCTATATCAGGATATTACTCAAAATGGAAACTTATCACGAGCCATATTGGGCGCCGCAGCTTTGCCACTAATTACTACGGAAAGATACCAACATCATTTCTAATTAACATTACTGGCCATAGCACCGAAAAACAATTCCTCGAGTACATTTCTAAAGGTCAAAAGGATCTAGCTTTGGATTCTTACAAATATTTTCAAGACCTGAATTAAACAACTTCCGCTATGATTGAATCATTAATTGATACTATAAGATCTGCTGAGAGAAATGCTCTGACTATCGCCTCAGAGGAGATTTCAATAGGTTTAGCATTGGATAATAGAGATTGTCTTAAAGAAGTAATAAATCAGAACGAAAAATGCACTAACATGTATAAGTCTCTCTGTTTTGAATTTGCAAAAAGTCTAAACCAGCCAGGATCACTCTATGTGGAATCAGATCGTATTCCGTTTATTGCAAAAGAAATATTCAAAGCGGTGAAATGGAATGTAGAAATGGCAATCGATGATAACGTGGCCATGGAAGAAGCCTTAAAGCTATTAAATTTGGAGCAGATTGTATACGAAAGTAAAAAATTGGAAATCAAAGCCAATAAATTTAAAACTTACCTCAGCAGATTAGATTCATTTAGAAAATCAGAAACAAGTAAAAAATCATCAATAAAAAATAGGTTAAAAATCCCGCAAATCGCTCTACTGAATTATTACTCTGGAATTCATATCAGCATGGATAACGCCAAACAAATCGCTGCAGATGCCGGATATAATTCTGAATTTTCTGGAAAAGGACTTTATCAAGATTACTTAGAATACGTGGAACCTTCTAAACGCAGAGGAGATCCTGGAAGCGAAAGAAAGCTTAAAAATAAAATCAAATTATTCAAAAGTTTAAGAGAATTGGTGTCTGAAAAATATATGGGTAATTTAGAAGCTGACATTTGCCATCTAGAGAAACTAAAAGAAACCCATTACTAAAATAGTAACCAGTTATAACCGGTTACGTAAAATCTCCCTGTTCATATTTGCATTGATAATTTAAATCTTGCACTATGAATAATCCATTTGAAGCTTTAGAGAAAAGGCTATCTAGTATCGAAACACTACTAATTGATATTAAGCAAAAGCCATTACAAAAAGAGAATACAGATCCATTACTCGACTTTCTTGAAAAGGAGAAAGCAATGGAAGTTTTAGGAGTTTCTCACACTACTCTTTGGCGTTGGGAAAAAGCAGGTAAACTTGTAAGTCGCGGAATCGGATCCAAACGATACTATAGCCGCTCCGAAATTATGAGCGTTCTCGAACCAAATAAATGAGCCATGGAAATCAATAAAGACAACCACGGCTCAAAATCTTTTGGAGAAGATAATAAGCTGCAAGTTACTGAAAACCATCCACACAAGACACAGGAAAAAATCATATTTAGCTACTTACTTGATAAGACAGCTACCAATTCCATGATATCTGTATCAACTGGTATAGCTCGAGCATCTATTTGTAAATCAAAAAGAAAACTTGAGGACCAGTGGAAACTCTTCGAGGTAAAAAAGGATGTATGCAAAGTAAGTGGGCATAAAGCTTCATTTCTAACAACTAATCCAAAGTTTATAGGAAATCAAATCTCATTACAAAATGGGTAAGCGTCCATCTAAAAATAAAATTAAGTATTTGAATTTTCCGATACAGATGCTTTCAGGCTTTCTAATCGATCATACATCTGTACTTAGCAACATAGCCCTATACGCAATTTATCAACATTCTTTAACTCTTAAACATGGCGAATACGACGATAAATTTCTGGCCTCGGCAAATTATTTTGGTTTAATGTATACTAATCGATGGAAAGCAGGAAATGAAGCTGTCAAATTCTTTGAAGATTTTACTGAAAAATATGGAACTAAAAATCCTATGGTTGGTATTAATCTTCAAATTTTCAACCAATATCTTAACGATGAAGAACCCTCAGAGTTCTCAAAAGCATGTCTTCTTGGATTCTTAGCATTGAAAAGCGTACTACAAAACAAATCATACTGCAAAATGACGAATTTATTTTGGTTGTCGAGGATGGATGGACGCGCAAAGAGCGTGACAAATCAATCAGAATTATCTCCTTTAATCAGAAAGTATCATAATGAATATCAAACAAAAAAAATTAAGAATGAGCTGCAGGATAACTGGAATTTAGTCCACTATGCAAGATACACCAGAGGGTTTTATGTGAGTTTCAAATTGAATAAAGAGGAATTGATATATCAAGCAGAACTAAGAAGGAAATCGACAAAGGAAAAGCAGAGAAGATTTGAAGAGAAAGTAATACTGGATAGAGTTATGGACCGAATAAATAATCCTGATTTGTGAATTCAAATATCACGACCATCAGACGGTCATAACACGACCTATAATAAGAGAGTTTTGAGACATATTTTTTTGATGTTGGAATAAAGTTGATTTAAATTTTTTTTACCACACGACCTATAAAAAGGTATTTCAATAAGATTCTCTAGTAATATTTTAAATAAAATTATAAAAGAAGATAGCGTAACATGCATCGCTCGCAAAATTTTAAAATCTATGAAAAGTCAAATAGTACAATATTTCGAGAGCCAAAAGGAAATCGAAATATCTCATTTAAACCAATCCAATTCTTTGCAAGTTGCTGGTGTTCCAGAAATAGAACTTGAAAGAGAAATAAGCAAAACCCGAACTAGAGACCGCATTCTGCAACTAGATCGACATATCAACGCAATTAACTTAATATCATAAACCACAATGAAAACTGAAGAAATCATTTACACAGAAACAATAGCTCTCAATAAGGCCAAAAGGCAGTTACCTTTAGCAGTGGCAGAGGCAAATAGAATGCTCCAAACCGTAACCGGAATAATTGGAGAATTAGATAAGGAGGAGAAGATCAAACTACTAAAAAAGGGAAGATCTCTAGTTATGGAAAAATTAAAAGACAAGTTTCTTTTTCCTAATGCCACTGAACAGTTCAATCTACAAAGTCTTGGAGTTGATCTTTCCGGGCTCAATAGAATTGAATACAGAAAATGGTCTGATTTTGATTTAGAGGTTGATGAAAATGGCAAATATATAGCTTCAGAGCGCCAGCCTTATTTTGAAACATTCATTCACCGAGTTAGAACTGAAAATCAAAAGAAAGCTGTAGATATTGCACAAAGAATGATCGAATTGGTTTCAGAACTTCAAAATAGTGGTTTAGGTGGCAATTTTAGTCTTGAGAAATCAGCACAAATAATGCCCCGGCTTTTAAGATATAACTATGATTCTAAAGGACAACTCGAACTGAACATTCAGGAGATCTGCATGTACATCAAATAATTATTACCATGGCAGAAAAAATAAAATTATTCGAAGCAGATATCGACACGGACGGTATAGTCAGAAAGTCGGTTGAGCTGAAGGAGGAAATTACGAAGCTTAAACTGGAACAACAAAAGCTAAAAGCTACAACCGGAGAAGCGAGCACAGAATTTATAAAATCAGAAGCTCAGCTTAAGAAGGTAAGCAAAGAGTATCGTCTTAATCAGAAGTTGGTTGAAAACCTCAGCGAATCCAATGGAAACCTCTTAAGTGTTGAGCAAAGACTGACCGCGGCATTAGGAAAAGAGGTTATATCAATCAACCAGGCAAACAAGAGTAACCGTGAACTAAAGGCAATTAGAAATGAGGTGAACGCTGAAACGGCTGAGGGCCAAAAAGCAATAAACCTGATCAACGAAAAGCTAAATGAAAACACGGAATTTGTAAGAAAGAATGTCTCTGCGCTAGAAGATCAGAAGATTAATATCGGTAATTACAAGCAGTCCGTAAAAGAAGCGATTGAGGAAAGTTCTTTGTTTCCTAGTGTACTCACCAATATAGGACAGGGTTTTGTCTCTGCAGCGAAATCAGCAGCTGCCTTCTTATTGACCCCAATAGGTGCAGTACTTGGTTTAATAGCCGGAGCATTTCTTTTAGTGCAGACCGCAATGGCAAAGAGCGAAGAAAAGACCAACTCGATTAAACGGGCCTTTTCCGCATTTACAGGAATTGCAAGTAAACTTTTTGGTGTCCTGGAACCCTTAGCCGATTTTCTTCTTGATGGAATAGTAAAAGGCCTGGAACTTGCTGAGGTTGCAATTTATAAAACTATCGATACAATCTCATCTGGTCTTGAACTACTTGGATTTGACGAACAGGCCGAACAGCTCCGAGCATTTAACAGTGAGGTCCAGCAAGGTGCCAAGGATGCAAAGGCACTTGCAGATGCTGAGGCTCAATTGGTCAAGGAACAGAGGAACAGTAGAAAGCTGCAAGCAGATTTTGAACGTGATGCTGAGAAGCTTAGGCAGATCCGTGACAATGAGAACCTATCAATCAAAGAGCGTAAAGAAGCTAATGAAGAACTAGGCCGTGTACTTCAAAAACAACAAGAGGAGGAACTGAGAATTGCAAAGCTCTCACTTCAGACAATATCGGCCAGAATCATTCTTGAGGGCGAATCAAATGCATTACTGGATCAGCGCGCTGAAAGTTTGGGTAACATAGCAGATATCGAAAACAGAATAACTGGCCAGCTTTCTGAACAGCTTACTGAACGCGTTGCCCTAGAACGAGAAGCAGCTGATCAAGCTCGAGAGGCATCTGAAAAACGCATCGAGAAAGCCGAGCAGGAACTGGAACTTTTAAGGGAACAAAGGAGATTTAACGCAGAGTCACTTGAGGAACTTAAATTTTTTGCTAATGAAGAAACTAAAATACTTCAGCAAAAGCTTGAGACAAATATTATCACACAAACCGAGTACAATACAGAAATTTTGAAGCTCGACAATGATCTTATAGAAGCGAAGAAAATTGCAAACGAAAAGGAGTTTGAAAGAATTTTGGCTTTTGAGGAACAAAAGAAGGTCCTGCAGGAGGAGATTGATCTTAGGAATATTGAAGATGCCAACGAAAAGGCTATTGCCAAAGCTGAACTAGATTTCGAAAAACAAGTACTCGAGCTTGAGAACTTACAGCTCAACGAAGAACAGAAAACGGAGCTTTTGGCCCTGATGGAAACCAATAGAAACGGTATTATCAACGATATAAAGCAAAAGGCTTTAGATCAACAGCTAGAAGCCTACAAAGCATTTTCTCAAGCTGAAATAGATGCCAGAAGGGCAAATGCTGAGGAATCAGCTGCAATCGCATCTCAGTTGACATCTATACTAACAGGTCTGCTGGGCGATAGCTTAGGGGCTAAATTGGCAGCTTTGGCCATTGATGCAGCAATACAGGTCGGTTTAGTTTCGAGCACGTCAGCTGCTTCTCAGGCTACAAATTTGGCTCAGGCTGCTGCAGCTTTACCACCCCCATTTAATTCTGCACTTATAGGTATTGCAGTTGGACAGAATACAGCAATTCAAGCTAGTAGTTCAAAGGCAATATCGAAAATTTTAACAAGCAGCGCCTTGAAAGGTCTAACTGCAGTAGCAGGAAAAGTCAAGTTTCAAGACGGCGGTGCTATGGATATCGGTGGAAACCGTCACAGTTCTGGAGGCACTAAATTTTATGGTGAAGACGGTACCGCTTTTGAAGCTGAGAAAGGCGAAAAGATGTTTATCTTAAATCGCCAGGCAAGTGCAGCACTTGGTCCAACATTATCTCATATAAATCAAGCTTATGGAGGAGTTGCTCTATCAAGGCCAGCATCATATCTGGCAGCCGGAGGCCAAGTCCTAAGATCGAACAAATCAGGAACATCAAATATTGATATATCTAAGCTTAGTGAAGCAATGACAAATGCAGTAGAAGCTGGAGCCGAAAGAGGATCTCGAAGCGGATCTAGGAGCGGTTCTGCTTCAGGTACCTATTCTGGGATAGTTGATCGTCAAGATAACGAAGCTATAGCAGCTGGAGCAAATTTTTAATTTAACTAAACCCAATAATATTATGAAAACCTCAATTAAAACTGCACAGAATGGTGCAAATGAATTATTAAAAGTGCTAAATCGTGTCCAAATGAACTACCGAGAGGCAGGTATTTTGCAAGAAAACACACATTTCGGCACTAAAAAGACCAAATCAGGCACTAAAACGACACAAAAAAATCAAGTTGTTAAAACAAAAAAATCAGATAGGTACGATCCGGTTAAAGCCAAAAGACTACGTGCTTCGAAAAAGATCGTTAAGACCAGTAAACGATCTAGAACTTACGGTACCATGATGGACGGAGCTGGCAAATCGACTATAATTAAAAAGGAAAGCATGTCTCCTTACAACCCAGCTTTACTAAGAAAATATAGAGAAGATCGAAATGATAGTTTATGAGTTTGTAGAGTTTGTGGATAGTGAATTCAAGACCATTAAAAGGTTTTTTGATGTTTCAGAGGACTCATTTAGCCACTACGGAAAATCGCATTTTATTGTGGTTTCAAAAGAGTGGCGTTTAAAGAAGATTATAGAGGATTTCACCATAGCTAAAGGTGCATTGGATTTCAAAATAACCAAAAGTCCGACTTTCAATTATACTAAAGTCGTGGATATTCTCTATAATCCCAAAGTTAAAAACATCCCTGGTCAAATCAACCTATTGAATTTTGATGTGCCTATTGAGCTCGCTGCCTACTATAGATTCTACTGTACATATTATTTGGGCAAAAAGGAGTTTAGGGATAAGTCTTGGAAAATGAATGATTATGATGAGTTCATCAATACAGCAGAATCAAAACCATGTCTAAATTGATAAAGGATTTAGGATAAAAAAATGTCCAGTAATCAAATGTATTACTGGACATTGCATTTTAGTGCCTATAAGAGAAAATGTCTCAAAACGTCACGGTTGAAAACTATATTTCTCATGGCTGACTTATCAATGGATAGGTGTCTAATTTATATTTATCTAACAGTAAGTTATCAGTTCGCAAAATGATCTTGCTTAAAAAGGTATTTATGCCAAAAAGCTTCTGGTAAGAAAAAGTTATCATTCCCTCTTGATCTTTGAATTCTGAATACAAATTCTGAAATTCTTTATTTATATAACCTCTATTGTGCACAATCAGGTTTCTCTGTTTTATGAGCATTTCTATTTCTTTGGATTCTGTTTCTTCATAAAGCTCTACTCCTAATCGATCATAGAAGTATTTTCTAATACTGGTGACATTTCCATAAAAAAGTTTTTCTATTTTCTTTTCTGTGAAATCTGAAAGAAAGTCATCTAGTGTGCTATGTTTTAACACGTTTTCAATTGATACAGTTTCCTTGGAAGATAAAATTTTAGGTTGCTTTACGATAATCTCGGCCAAAATAGACTTAAGATAATTAAGAAAGTTATCACTCAATCTGGAGTATACCATCTGATTTAAGATAATTTTATAAGTATCGCTCTTGAACAATTCCTCACTATCGCTCTCATCCAGAAATCTATATATGAAATGGTCCTTCCATTCGGTAGCACTTCCTTGCGTTAACATGCTTTGTTTTAAAGATTCTGTGTGAGGAGGAGATGCCATTTCGAAATAGATCAACAAGAAATGTAACATTGCTGATTCATTTGCAAATTCATTATATGAAGCCGTATGTTGCATGGTATTTTATTTTAACATGTTCTTTTTTCTTTTGGCCAGAATGGCTTGACGATGTTCCGGTGACAGGGCATTTTTAGAATAAGAGCTGTCCGAACCACCAGACAGCTCTTCCCTTAGTGCAGCAGCATCTTCAAAAAGACGTTGTGCATTAATCTCAATTTCTTGGAGCCTTTTGAGAATGTCCTCTTTCTTCATTAATGATCATTTTCCTTGACTGTAATCCAATACTGGATATCTTTGATTTCAACATTCAAGTAATCACAAAGTGATTTAAGTCTCGAGTTTGATAGCCTAGATACATCCTGCCTACCCTCAGCTACTTTTTGCATGTTATAGTATTGGGTCCTACTGATTATATAATTGACGTCATCTCTTAGTAGAGATCCTGGCTTCAGTTTCTTACTTTTTAAGTCCTTATCTATAAGTCTTAAAAGCTCAGCATAAAACGCTGCTTCTTTCAATAATTCTGATTTCATAAGACAAATGTAAACAAAAAGTATCAAATATAATGTACATAAAGTTTGGCAGTTAAATATTGTACATTATATTTGTACAATATTAATTTAATCCGATCCCTTATGATTTACAATCTATTACCTAATCAAAATGAGTTGCACGTATTACCGGTATACTCAAAATTATCAACAGAACAAAAACTGAGCATCGCGTTAAGTTATGGTTTAGTAGATTACTCTTTGAAAGAACATAAGCATTTCGACATGGCCAGCCGTGCACCAAAATTTGAGCATTACTGCTATGTATTTAAATACAAATCTATAATTCTGAAGAAAAAATGAAAACACTGCACGTCATCAAAGCAAATGAGATCCATATCTCACCAGTCCATGAAAAACTATCAGAGTCGGAACTGGACATTATCGCGCTAGAAAATGGTCTCGAGAAATATCATGTA
The DNA here is from genome assembly GCF_000688335.1 of Sediminibacter sp. Hel_I_10. Lineage (NCBI taxonomy): Bacteria > Pseudomonadati > Bacteroidota > Flavobacteriia > Flavobacteriales > Flavobacteriaceae > Sediminibacter > Sediminibacter sp. Hel_I_10. The sequence goes on along the minus strand of NZ_JHZX01000001.1, from coordinate 1,998,767 downwards.
CAAAAGAAGAAATTCCATGAAAAAGTAAATGGAAAAATGGAATTTCGATATTACACTTACATTTTTATATCAAAGGATTGATTATATTTGAATGTCCATGGTATCCAAATGGAGCCACCGTAAGTGGTTATATCAAAAAAAGAGAGCTGTCTAAAGGCTCTCTTTTTATTTACGTGTGAAATTAGTGTGCAAAAATCACTAACTTAAAAATCTAATACTCTTATTTACAGAACAGTACTAACTCAACTCTGTGGAGCATATCGGATTCGAACCGATGACCTCTACGCTGCCAGCGTAGCGCTCTAGCCAACTGAGCTAATGCCCCAGATTAAGAATGTCAAATATAGGTTTTTATTTCAATCCGCTCAACACCAAAACAGGTAAAGTGGCACTATGAAAATCTTTTTTCAAAATGGTGTTGCTTTCCCAAAGCTTGGTAAAAAAACCACGCTTTCGTCTTACCACACATAGTAAATCAGGTTTGTTTTCTTTGTAATGTTCCAAAACACCTTGAAATGTGGTAGCATTTTCACTTTTAAGTGTTTTTGCAGTCAACGCTTTTAATTGGTCACTAACGTCAAAATCACCGTCATTATGAAATGGTGTCTTTACCAACAATAACGTTATTTGAGAGTGAAATTGATCCTTAATACTCCGTAAAGGTAGCAAAGAGTCTTCGCGTTTTAGAATGGCCGATTTTAAGGCGAATAGTATATTTTCAATCGGTCTAAATTGATATCCTTCTGGTACAATCAATGCTGGTATATCTGTTTGCTTCACAATTTTTCCTGAAGTTTTACCCAAATACACCTCATCTTTTATAGAGTTTGTTCTTGGCTCTAACAATATCAAATCGATATCTAGTGCATTACAGGCAAGCTCGAGGGTATCCACAAGTTTTCCCTTAAATGTTTTGACAATGACCTCTACCCCATTGGTATCAATTTTGGAAACATGCTGCTTTAAGAAAGCGGCACTCTCACGCTCTAAAATGTGATCTATTTTTACTAAAGTTCCAGCTTTTGTGTATACATTATAAATTTGCACCACAAATAATTTTGCGCCAAATGCTCTAGCAAAATCAACCGCATATTGTAAATGACTTTCTGCATTTTTAGATGAACCTACAGGAACAAGAATCGACTTCATAATCAAATATTTAAAAGGTAACTTTGCTTAAAATAGTTCGCAAAGATAATTAAAATTTTATCGACAATACCGCTACTCATACTTTGTAATTTTATGATTCGTAAAGCCCATACTTATGACGTTGACACTCTAATGTCTATCACATCTGCCTGTGCCAAACACTTAATCTCTAAGGGCGTTTTTCAATGGAATGAGCACTACCCCAATAGCGCTGCATTTTATAAGGACATCAAACGCGATGAGCTTTATGTTTACGATGTCAATGGTACCATAATGGGTTGTGTGACCATTTCTAAAGTTATGGATGATGACTATATTGAGGTAGATTGGTTAACCCCTAATCAAGACAATCTCTACATTCATAGATTGGCCGTTCACCCAAAGCATCAAGGCAAAGGATTGGCTCAAGAACTTATGGATTTTGCAGAAGATCTTGCCATAAAAACAGAAGCGCCTTCCGTGAGATTAGATACTTTTTCTAAAAACCAGCGGAACCAAAAATTTTACGAACTTCGTGGCTATCAAAAATTGGGAGTCATCTATTTTCCGAAGCAAAGCGAACACCCATTTTATTGTTACGAACTGATACTTTGAGCGCAGATATTTCTTTTAAAAACATCAATAGACTAGCTATTCCTGCTCTAATTGCAGGAGTGGCAGAACCTGTACTTTCTCTAACGGATACTGCAATTATTGGAAATGTAGATCTTAATGCTACCGAATCTTTGGCAGCCGTTGGCATTGTTGGCACATTTTTATCGATGCTCATCTGGGTGTTTGGACAAACCAGAAGCGCCATTTCATCTCTAGTCTCTCGCTATTTGGGCGCCAATGACTTAGACTCTATAAAATCACTGCCGGCACAGGCCATGTTTATCATGACCGTATTAAGCGCTGTTATTATTGTATTGACATATCCGTTCGCCGAGGGTATTTTTAAACTCTATAATGCAGAAAACCTCATTTTAGACTACAGTGCCACATATTATAGAATTAGGGTATTTGGCTTTCCGTTTACCTTGCTCACCATTGCCGTTTTTGGAACCTTCCGGGGCTTGCAAAATACATTTTATCCAATGATCATAGCGATTGTTGGTGCAGCCTTAAACATCATTTTGGACGTTATCTTGGTTTATGGCATCCAAGGCTATGTGCAACCTATGTACATTGAAGGTGCCGCCTATGCTAGCGTGATCGCTCAGTTCGTCATGGCCGCACTCTCAATAATATACCTTTTGAAAAAAACGGATATTCCTTTGAGATTTACATTTCCGTGGAATAAAGAGATCAAGAATTTTATGTTGATGATTCTTAATCTTTTTGTGCGTACCCTTGCTTTAAATGTCACCTTGTATTTTGCCACTCGCTTTGCAACAGGATACGGTAAATCTTATATAGCGGCCTATACTATTGCTATTAACTTATGGTTTTTAGGCGCTTTTATTATTGATGGTTACGCCAGTGCTGGCAATATTTTATCCGGAAAATTGCTGGGCTCAAAATCTTATGCCGAATTGATAAAACTTAGCAATACATTGATTAAATACGGCATTTTCTGCGGAATGATTCTCGCCGCATTGGGAGCGCTTTTTTATAGGCCCATAGGACGGATTTTTACTCAAGAACCCAATGTACTCGATCAGTTTTATAATGTGTTTTGGATCATTCTCCTCATGCAACCCCTATGTGCGCTCGCCTTCATTTTTGATGGGATGTTTAAAGGTATGGGTAAGATGAAATTTTTAAGAAATCTGCTATTAATGGCCACCGGACTCGTTTTTATACCCATCCTGTTCTTCCTAGACCAGTTTAACTTGAAACTCTATGGTATTTTTATAGCGCTAACGTTTTGGATGATGGCCCGCGGCATCCCTCTTATCTTAAAATTTAGACAACTGTTCTTAGCAAAAGCAGAAAAAGAATAACTTTGAAAACATAAATCTATTTAAACCATCAGCTATGGATATCATGTCTTTTATGAGCGGCAGCGGCCTATTTCTAATTTTAGCAATAGTACTGGTTATCGTTTACTTCTACAATCGAAACAAAAACCGATAGTTAACGGGTCTTGAGCCAGCCCGTAATACTTAAGCGTTGGGTGCTCACAGTCTTAACCTCGTGTTCAATAATTTGACTTTCAAAAATGACCATACGTCCTGGTAGCGGATAGATGATTTTGGGCACCTCTTCTACGTCATTATTAAGATAAAGTACCAATTCCCCACCATTCTCGGGTTGCCAATCCTCATCGTTTAAATAGCAAACTATTGATAATTTTCTACGATCATCGTTTTGAAATGTATCAATATGGCGTTTATAAAAGGTTCCTGTAGGGTAAAGGGCGTAGTGAAATTCTTTTTGAAGAATGCCCATAAAACAGGTTCTATTAAGATAGGCCACCATATCATTAATCTGATCATAAAACAGCCCTTCTGCCCTATTGGCAAGAACTTCTTCGATCCATAAAATATGATCGCCACGAATAGACTTTACAATAGTTTCATTGACCCTGTTTCCAATGGCAGCTTTTTTAAACCGATCTTCCTCAAGTTTTGTGATGAGAGACTGGCGCAGTAATGCAACGGTTTCCGAAGGAAAAAAATCGTCAACTATACAATACTTATGACTGCCTATTTCAGCAATAATCCGTTCGTAAACCTCATTTTCTACAAATGCAATATCTTCAAAAATCGAATTCATGCCTTTAATTAAATAACTATCAAACAAACGGTTAACTACTTAGTGACTTCAGTAAAGCCCGCAAATGTAGTCTAAATTCATATTGCTTTTACAAAATGAATATCTTTGCACCGAAAATCATAAGACAATGAGTAACATTCGTATCACCAAACAATTTTCTTTTGAAACCGGTCATGCCCTTTACGGTTATGATGGCAAGTGTAAAAATGTACACGGGCATAGTTATCGGTTGGATGTGACCGTCATAGGGAAACCCATAAGTGATAAGACCAACGTAAAATTTGGGATGGTGATTGATTTTGGCGATCTGAAAAAAATTGTCAAAGAAGAGATTGTAGACGTGTTTGATCATGCCACAGTCTTCAATAAAAACACACCACATATTGAACTTGCCAAAGAACTATCCGATCGCGATCATAATGTATTGCTGGTAGATTATCAACCTACGAGCGAAATGATGGTAATTGATTTTGCTGAAAAGATAAAAAACCGATTACCAGAAACGATTATGTTACACTCCTTAAAGCTTCAAGAAACGGCAACGTCTTATGCTCAGTGGTTTGCCTCTGATAATTAGAACGATAACTGATTATAAGTTAAGATCAAAATCACTCTAAACCGTTGAAACCAACTATACGCTTAACAACTAATGAAGGTCCCTAAAGGAAAAAAAATATACTTTGCATCAGACAATCATTTGGGCGCGCCCACAACTGAAGCCTCCTTGCCTCGTGAAAAAAAGTTTGTCGCTTGGTTAGATACCATAAAACAAGATGCTGCAGCCATTTTTCTTCTTGGTGATCTTTTTGATTTTTGGTTTGAATATGGTACCGTTGTGCCCAAAGGCTTTGTAAGAACTTTGGGAAAACTGGCTGAAATTAGCGATTCTGGCATTCCGATTTATTTTTTTGTGGGCAATCATGATCTTTGGATGAACGGCTATTTTGAGAAAGAACTAAATATCCCTGTTTATCACAAACCAAAGGAATTTACCTTTAACGATACCTCATTTTACATTGCTCATGGCGATGGATTGGGGCCTTTTGACAAAGGCTATAAATTCATGAAAACAATTTTCACAAATCCAGTGTTTAAGTTTCTTTTTAAGTGGTTACACCCCGACATTGGTATGCGGGTAGCACAGTATCTTTCGGTAAAAAACAAATTGATTTCTGGTGAGCACGATGCTAAGTTTCTAGGAGAGGATAAAGAATGGCTCATACAATACAGCAAATCTAAACTAGAAGAATCCCATTTTGATTATTTCATTTATGGGCATCGGCATCTTCCTATGGAAGTAGAGCTTAATGCTGAAAGTCATTCCAAATATGTGAATTTAGGAGATTGGATAGATTATTTCACCTACGGTGTGTTTGATGGCGACCATTTTGAATTGAAAACGTTTAAAGCTTAAAATCAATCTTCTCTCTCGTGCTCTTCCATATCCTTTCTTAAATCCAGTTTTCTAAAAGATGGAGATAAAAACCCTGTAGCAGTCACCGTTATCAAGGTCATTGTCCCTCCAAAAACCACAGCGGTAACAGCACCCATAAGTTTTGCGGTAACACCACTTTCAAAGGCACCAAGTTCATTAGAAGAGCCTACAAACATAGAGTTTACAGAGGCTACGCGACCTCTCATATGATCAGGTGTTTTGAGCTGTAAGATGGTTTGACGAATCACCATTGAAACTCCATCGGTCACCCCACTGAAAAATAAGGCGACAACCGAAATCCAAAATACCGAGGACAGACCAAATACAATGATACAAACCCCAAAACCAAACACCGCGACAAGCAATTTCATTCCTGCGTTTTTACTTATGGGAATATAAGCGGTGATTAACATGGTTAAAAATGCACCAACTGCAGGTGCAGAGCGCAAGACCCCAAAACCTTCGGGACCCACTTTTAAAATATCTTGTGCAAAAACAGGCAACAGTGCCACTGCCCCACCAAAAAGTACGGCAATCATATCTAAAGTTAGGGCACCCAACACGGCCTTCGTATTAAATACAAATTTGAGTCCTTCTGCTAAACTCTGCATGACAGGCTCTCCAATTTTTGGATTGAGAATAGGTTTCTTCTTAATTCTTAGCAGAATAAAAAAAGATAGTACCACGAGACCAAAAATGATACAAAGTGACCAATGTACACCTATCCAATTTATAGAAAACCCTGCAAAAGCTGGCCCTAAAACCGAGGCCATTTGCCAAGTAGAACTGCTCCAAGTCGCTGCATTTGGGTAGACTTTCTTCGGAACGATAAGCGCAATTAAAGAGAAAATGGTAGGTCCAAAGAACGATCTCACAAAACCACCAAAAAATACCAGCGCATAAACACAGTAAAGAATCGTGTTGGTCTCCCAACCATCTGTAATTTTTGGCCAGGTAAGCAAGAATAATCCCAGGCTTATGAGTGAGAAAAAAGAGATGGTCACCGCTAGCAGATTTCGTTTTTCCCTTTGATCAACAATATGTCCCGCAAAGAGCGCCATGGTTAATGCAGGAATGATTTCCATAAGACCAATAATACCAAGGGATAAAGGATCTTTGGTTAAGGAATACACTTCCCATTCAATCACAATAAACTGCATGGACCACCCAAAGACGAGAAAAAAGCGCACCAATAAAAAGGTGTTGAATTCTTTAAATCTTAAGGAGGCGTATGGATCTTTTTTTGTCAAGTGAGCGTTATTAGTAAACCCATCAGCGTTGTGGTCACGTACCGTCGCAGCTGAAGGCCTTTTTTAGACGTTTAGCAAATGTAAAACAAGGGCTTTAATTATTTAGTCTTTTGTAAAGAAACTAAGCGTGAATTTGAAAATATGAAACGCTCCTCAATAATGCTTAAGATTTAATATCCCTGAGTTTCAACTGCAAGCTCACTTGGCCTTGCCAGTGATTTTCATCAATGGAATACACAGCGCTAAAGGGTTTCTTGTCTTTGATGATATCCTGCTTTTCGCCAAGATTAAAACCTATACAAACGATATTTTCGGCACCGCTTTGGGTGACGGTTGTTCTCAAATGTTTGTCATCTTCACCAACACATTTTCCATATCCAGTATCCCTAAGATTTTGGGTCATAAAAATCGGAGTCATATTGCTAGGTCCAAAAGGCGCAAACTGGCTCAAAATTCGCCATAATTTATCAGTGATTTGAGGTAAATCAATTTGCTGATCTATTCTTATTTCAGGAATTAATAAACTTCTATCGATGGTTTTAGAAACCTCATCTTCAAAAGCCTGTTTAAAAGCTTCGTAATTTTCTTCCTTAAGCGTTAGTCCTGCAGCATATTTATGCCCGCCAAACTGTTCAATATGTTCACTACAGGCCTCTAAAGCATTGTATACGTCAAAACCGGATACGGATCTTGCCGAGGCCGCTAACTTATCACCACTTTTGGTAAATACTAAGGTGGGACGATAATAGGTTTCAATTAATCTAGAGGCTACAATCCCAATCACTCCCTTATGCCAAGACTCGTGATATACCACCGAAGTCAACCGATCTTCTTCCTTGTTTTCTGTAATTTGAATGAGCGCTTCTTCTGTGATGCGTTGGTCTGCTTCCCTCCTATCTAAATTGAACTCATTAATTTCCGAAGCATAGGTTTTTGCTAAATCAGCATCCGTTTCGGTAAGTAATGTGACGGCATAATTACCATGTTTCATTCGGCCAGCCGCATTAATTCTTGGTGCCACAATAAAAACAACGTCAGTGATTGTCAGTTCTTTTTTCTTAACTTGATCAATTATGGCTTTTATACCTGGTCTGGGATTGGTATTAATGACCTGCAGACCAAAATAAGCCAAAACTCTATTTTCTCCCACAATGGGCACAATATCTGCTCCAATAGCTGTAGCAACCAAATCTAAATACTCCCATAGATCGGCTACTGTTTTACCCTCTTTTGAGGCTAAAGCTTGTATCAATTTAAAACCAACACCACAACCACAAAGCTCTTTAAATGGATACTCACAATCATCGCGTTTTGGATCAAGCACTGCAATTGCTTTTGGTAGTACTTTACTTGGTCTATGATGATCACAAATGATAAAGTCGATGCCTTTTTCAAGAGCATACTCTACTTTTTCTATGGCCTTTATACCACAATCTAAAGCAATAATTAAGGAGAACTCATTATCATGCGCAAAATCAATACCCTTATAAGATACGCCGTAGCCCTCATCATAACGATCTGGGATATAGGTGGCAACGCGATGGGACTTTGTTTTTAAATAAGAAGCTAATAAAGCTACCGACGTTGTTCCATCGACATCATAATCGCCAAACACTAAAATATTTTCATGTTGTGCTAGTGCCATTTCAATGCGATCAACTGCTTTGTCCATATCCTTCATCAAAAACGGATCGTGTAAATCGCTAATGCTGGGCCTAAAAAAGGTTTTGGCTTGCTCGTAAGTCTCGATACCACGCTGAACTAATAAGGTGGCGATGGTACTGTCTACTTGAAGTGCTTTTTGTAAAGCTGAGACAGTTTCGGAATTTGGTTTTGGTTTAAGTGTCCAGCGCATAGCAGGATAGTATATTTAAGTATCTAAAGTTAAAAATACCTGAAGACTTAAAGGCTATTGAAAAGAAAAAACTATAAACAGTTTTAATTCTCTGTTTTATTCAAGCGATCTCGCTCATCAATATCTATGGCGCGTTCATTGGTTTCTAACCTGGTATTGCCAAACTTATAGCGGAAACCTAATTTGATGTAACGGTTATCAATATCAGACTGTGCTAAACTAAATTGATTTTGATAACGAACGCTCGATCTGGGATCTTGATAATTAAAAAGATCTCCCACAGATAATGATAATGCCGCTTTTTTCTTGAATAGAGACTTAGATACGACCAATTCTGAAAATAAACGATCCTCAATAATTCTAAAGCCTTGAAGGTTTTTGCCAACCCATGTCAAGCTCAAACTAGCGTTAAGGCTATTGTCTTTCAAGAAGGTAAAATTATTTTGTAATATAGAATAATTGGACCATTGGGATTGATTGACAAAGCCATTTCCAAAATCGGTCTCCTCTTCAATATTATAAAATGACGTTACCGCATATAAAAACCATTTTTCGGTAACATTAAAATAGGTTGAAAAATCAAAACCATATTCAACGGTTTTATCAAAATTGACGTTGATGTATTCTATAATGTTTGTATCGTTGTTCTGTCTGGGGATTTCACTGATAGCACCATCAAAATTTTTATAATAGGCTTCAATGGTAAAAATATTAGATAAGGTTGTGCCTAAAACCACATGATCTGTAAACGTTGGTACCAAAAAAGGATTTCCAGATACCACATAATTTTCATTCAGAAAAAAACGAAAGGGATTTAAGTTGGCGTAACTAGGCCTTGCAATACTGCGCTTATAGTTGGCATAAACATTATAACTGTCTGAAATATTATATTGTGCACTGGCATTTGGAAACCATTCCAAATAATCTTGGGTGGTACTGATCTCGGTCAATGGAGAATTACCTTCTATATTGGTCTGTTCCATTCTTAAACCTGCATTCAAACTCCATTTTTCAGTATGAGATGCGTAGTTTGCGTAAGCAGCATAAATACGCTCGTCGTATTCAAAAGCATCAGAATTTTGATTATCTATCGTACTCGTACCTGTACCTAAATCAACATCAAATTGGGTAACGTTGCTATTGGTTTTAACTTCAGAATACTTTAGCCCAGTCTCAAAAGAAGAATTGTCATTTATGGGCAAACTGTAATCAGCCTTAGATGCAAAAATATTGGTGTCTTGATTGGCGTCTGTGTTAAATGCAGATGCCGTATCAAATTCATTATTTATATCGAAGAAATTACTTAATACCGCTTGGTTCCGCTCATAATTATAAGTGGTGTAATGCGCATTAAAGAGCAAGTTACCCTTGGTGAAATTATGGTCAAAATTCAAATCGAAACCTAAATTGTATTTATTATCATAAGATAAATTATCTGCAGTAAAGCGAGATAAAAAGACATCGTTAGCGTCTGTAATGCTGGTGTTGTTATTGATTTGATATTTAAAATATGGCAAATACAATGCGGTTGATGATAGGCTTATTTTATTATTGTCATTGATCTCATAATCAAAATTGGCGTTAAGATTATGGGTTTCAGACCAAGTATTTCTATTGGTAAACGACCGCCAGCTTTGATCAATCGTACTATTGTTGTTCAAATAATTGACAGTGTCATCACCGTCACGATTCAATTTATCTTTGTTGTAATTATAATTAAGGTTGAAACTCAGTTTATTTTTCTTGAAAAAATGACTCGTTCCTAGATCATATCTAGGAAACACGCCTTGGGTATATCCGCCTAAGACACTCCCACGATAACCGGTAATTAAGTTTTTACTCATCACGATATTGAGCACAACACCGCTTTCGGCATCATATCGTGCAGATGGATTGGTGATGACCTCAACAGATTTTATAGCGTTTGCCGAGGATCCCTCTAATAATTGATTTAAATCTTCTGAAGATAAATATACTTTTCTATCATTAATATAAATCGTAGGATTTGAGTTTTTAACCGTAATCTCATCGCCAAGAACCAAAACTCCAGGTGTACTTTTTAATACTTGTAATATATTACCTTCTACTAAAGCGGTATTTGCTATGTTAAATACCAGGCGATCTGCCTCTCTTACTAAAGTTGGCTTTTTTACGGTAATATTGACCTCTTCTAGATTTTCTGAAGACTCTTTAAGCGTAATGTTTTTGAGGTTTAGATTTTCCGTTACTACAATTTGCTGCTCAAAGGTTTCAAAGCCAATGTAACTTACCTTAAGAAGGTAAGTTGAAGGCGCGAGGTTTTTTAAGGTGAAATAGCCATCAAAACTAGTAGAAACGCCTTTTATAAGATCGCTTTCATCTTCAGAATAAAGGATAGCATTCGCAAACTCAATAGGGACATTATTTGAATCGAGAATACGCCCACTAATCGTGAGATCTTGGGCAAATATGAAAATATTACTTATTAAAAATAAAGCGGAAATAGCTAATGTCTTCAAATGCAATAAATTTGGTCATGCAATATAACATTTGTTTTTAACTTAAAATTACGGTTTATCCGTACTTTTTAGATTAATCTCAATTAATTACTTAATTCAATCCGTAATAATTGGGCTATATTTGCAAATCCCAATGGACATGAATTAAGGGTTTATGAAACACATTAGAAATTTTTGCATTATCGCTCATATTGATCACGGAAAAAGTACCTTGGCCGATCGTCTTTTAGATTTTACAGGTACTGTGACTGCTCGTGAGAAACAAGATCAACTGTTAGACAGTATGGATCTAGAGCGAGAACGAGGCATCACCATAAAGTCTCATGCCATACAAATGGAATACACTTTTGAGGGCGAAACATACACCCTCAACTTAATTGATACCCCGGGACACGTCGATTTTTCATACGAAGTTTCTCGTTCTATTGCTGCTTGTGAAGGTGCGCTCTTAATTGTTGATGCCGCACAGAGTATTCAAGCGCAGACCATTTCGAACTTATATTTAGCTTTGGAAAATGATCTGGAAATCATTCCAGTTCTTAATAAAATCGATTTACCTAGTGCCAATCCAGAAGAAGTTACCGATGATATTGTTGATCTTTTAGGCTGTGATCCTGAAGAAGTGCTTCATGCCAGCGGTAAAACAGGTTTTGGTGTTGATAAAATATTGGAAGCCATTATCAGAAGGATTCCAGCACCAAAAGGTAATGTAGACGAGCCACTTCAAGCATTGATTTTTGACTCCGTTTATAACCCATTTAGAGGTGTAGAAACTTATTTTAGAGTCATTAATGGTTCTATTAAAAAGAATCAGCAAATCAAATTTATAGCTACAGGTAAAACCTATGGCGCAGATGAAGTAGGAACACTCAAGCTGAAACAGTTTCCTAGAGAAGAAATTAAAGCGGGTGATGTTGGTTATGTAATTACAGGTATCAAAGAAGCGAAAGAGGTTAAGGTTGGTGATACCATTACCGATGCTAAAGACCCTACCAAAAACCCAATATCAGGGTTTGAGGATGTAAAACCGATGGTTTTTGCAGGAATTTATCCTGTTGACACCGAAGATTACGAAGAGCTTCGTGCCTCTATGGAAAAACTACAGCTCAACGATGCGTCTTTGGTATTTATGCCAGAAAGCTCTGCTGCTTTAGGCTTTGGATTCCGATGTGGATTCCTAGGAATGCTCCACATGGAAATTATTCAAGAGCGTTTAGAACGCGAATTTGACATGACCGTGATTACTACGGTACCCAACGTGTCTTACCATGCATTCACGAATAAGAATCCGGACGAGATCATGATTGTTAATAATCCAACGGATTTACCAGAACCATCCACTCTCAACCGTGTTGAAGAACCTTATATTAAGGCAACAATCATTACGAAGTCTGATTTTGTAGGTAACGTCATGTCACTTTGTATCGAAAAACGAGGCGTAATTACCAATCAAACCTACCTTACTACAGAGCGTGTAGAATTGAATTTTGATATGCCACTCGCGGAAATCGTCTTCGATTTTTATGACCGTCTAAAAACGGTGAGTAAGGGCTATGCTTCTTTTGACTACTCTCCTATTGGGATGCGTCAATCTAAATTGGTAAGGGTCGATATTTTATTAAACGCACAACAAGTAGATGCGCTTTCTGCACTAATTCATTTTGACAATGCCTATAGTATTGGGAAGAAAATGTGCGAAAAGTTGAAAGAACTGATCCCGAGACAGCAATTTGATATTCCTATACAAGCCGCCATTGGCGCTAAGATCATTTCTAGAGAAACCATTAAAGCGCTTCGTAAAGACGTGACCGCTAAATGTTATGGTGGTGATATTTCTCGTAAACGTAAACTGTTGGAAAAACAGAAAAAAGGTAAAAAACGTATGCGACAAGTGGGTAATGTAGAAATTCCTCAAGAGGCCTTTATGGCAGTACTGAAACTAAATGATTAAGATTTTTTAATCAGAATCTGATAAAATTACCATTGTTGGTGATCTCTAATACACCAACAATGGTTTACAATTAAAACTTTTGATTTAGCGAAATAACAAGATTGAATTAAGAGCGATTAAGATTTCTCTAAATCATCATCTGTTGGTACTTTTTCAACATCAAATGGCTTCCCTAAGTACACCAATTTCCAGTCTGCACCAACATCTTCAAACGTTTTGCTAAAAGATGATATGATATGAAGCTCATTATCACTATCCTTCAAGAACAGTGGTATCATGTCTTTATCTTCTTTAGTGATTTCAATCAAGCTCTCGTAATGCTCCGTATCTCTTACATCAGTTTCTTGAATAGATGGATACTTACGGGTCACCTCAGATAAATTTATATAATCATCGGTATGCGAAAATAAGCCCTCCTTTGGGTTATTATCAGGGTCATTCATTTCGCTTGTAGTCACCAATCTAAAAGATCCATTCTCTCCAAACTGAGCAGAGAACTTATTGATTGCATACTTATTGATTTCAGAATTTCCCGTCATTGCCATCAAATATCCAACATCATTCAGCTCAATATTATCGGCCAAGTTATCTGAATAAATATTAGTGGTAAACGCCTCTAATCCCAATTCTTGAGCTTTGGCAATATTGCTTTGATTGCTATCAATCAACACCACATGCCTTCCATTAGTTTCTAAGTAATGCCCTAACAAACGAGAAACTTTAGACGCCCCAACAATCAAAATACCGTTAGATTTATCTAAAAAGACACCCACCAATTTCGCAAAGAGTCTTGCTGTAGTAGCATTTAATAGTACTGTTCCCAAAACAATTACAAATACCAAAGGGGTGATGTATTGCGAATCAACCACGCCTTGACTAGCCAATTTCAAGCCAAAAAGCGAAGCGATACCTGCCGCAACAATACCACGAGGGCCAACCCAGCTCACAAATAATTTCTCCTTGAATTTCAGCTTAGAACCATGTGTACTTAAAAACACGCCTACAGGACGAATTACAAAAACAATCACCGCAAATAAAATGGCAGTTTTCCAGTTATAAATCAATAGTAATTCATCATAATTGATATTTGCAGCAAGAAGAATAAATAGTATTGAAATAAGAAGAACACTTAAAGACTCCTTGAAGTACAAAATATCCTTTAAATAAGATGCGCCAGAGTTTCCTAAAACCATCCCCATGACCACAACGGCTAACAATCCAGATTCGTGTGCAAAAACATCAGATAATACAAAAACACCTAGCACTGCTGCTAATGAAAACACATTCATCAGGTAATGTGGTACCCATTTTTTATTAAAAATAAAATTAAGTGCGTGGGCAAAAGTAAATCCGAAGGCAGAACCAAAAAGTACAATCTTTCCAAATTCAATTAAGGCCGTTTTTGTAAACTCCCCTCCCGCATTCGCACTAATAAACTCATAAACCAAAACGGCCACCAAAGCGCCAATGGGATCAATAAGAATCCCTTCCCATTTTAAAACTGCGGAAATGTCCTTTTTTAAGGGAATGTTTCTCAAAATTGGGGTAATTACCGTAGGACCTGTAACAATAATAAGAGCCGAAAACAAAAACGAAATTTCCCAAGTAAGATTAAAAATAAAATAAGCAGCTACTGCTCCGCCAAAAAACGTGACGAACGTACCAATAGTGATCAATTTTGAAATCACGGGGCCAACGTTCTTGATTTCACTTAATTTAAGGGTGAGTCCGCCCTCAAATAAGATAATCCCGATGGCTAGGGATACAAAATAAAACAGGCTTTCTCCGGGAAAAAGACCTTCCGTCTCATTCCAAATGGGTTCAATCCACTTGGTGCCATCTTCAGATAAAAACTCTGCAGCTATTGGCCCTACTAATAAACCTATAAGAATTAACGGTAAAATTGCTGGAATCTTAAACTTCCATGCTACCCACTGTGCCAATATCCCTAAGATGATGATTCCTGCTAATTCTAACATGCTCTTTTTTTTTAAAGGCTAAAGATAATTGAAACAATATAACTCTTTTAAAAAATCTGTCAAAACACTCGTAAATGCGCATAATTTCAAGAAGCTTAAAAAAATTGGTAACTTCCACTCTTAATTGAATTTCTAACTATTGACTAAATCTGTTTTTGACACCATTGGCATTGGGATTGCCTTTTCGCCTAATTTAAAGGCGAACATCCATGAAGCTTCAAGGTTGTGTCTCTTTTTTGAGAGTAACCTCGTGTTGATTCACGTGGGTGAAGCTTCCGAAGAGAAAAGACATCAAATTGAAAGTATTTTAGAACCTTTTATTGCCAAAAACCTCAGCTATGAGATGGTGTTTAAAACTGGAGATCCCGTTGATGTTATTTTATCTGCTTCCGAAGAAAAAAAAGTGACCCTCTTGATGTTGGGCGCTCTTCAGAAAGAAAATTTTGTTCAATTCTATCTGGGTTCTATTGCCCGAAAAATTACACGACAGGCCAAGTGTTCCATTCTTCTGCTCGTGAATCCTTCTGTAGACCGAATCGCTTATCAACATATTGTTGTTAACGGTCTTAATGACCCTAAAACCAAACAGGCAATCACCGCATCATTTTATGCGGCTTCCAGATTAAAATCAAAAAAAATTACCGTGGTTGAAGAAATCACAAAAGCCGAAGTAGCCGTAAGTGTTTACGATGATAAAACCCTTCGGAAATCGGCCATAGTGAAAGAACGTCTAAAAATGAGAGAAGAATCTCGTGTAAAAAGCATTATTAGTAACATCCCTTCGGAATATAAATCAAACGTCTTGGTCAAAACCCAATCTATTTTTGGGAAACGCGGTTACAGTATTGGCCATTATGCAGAGTTTGTTCGTGCCGATCTTCTCGTGATGAATGCCCCTGAAAAGACAAGATATCTCGATCGTATTTTCCCTCATGATATTGAATACATTTTATCTGAACTTCCAACCGACGTCCTAATTATAAGATGAACCAAAAAAAAAGTAAAACACTCTTATTTTTTAAACAGCTCCCAAAAAATATCTTTTCGGGGTTTGTGGTTAGCTTAATTGCACTGCCTCTAGGTTTGGGTCTTGCTATGGCCAGTGATGCACCAGCCATTGCAGGGGTTATTACGGCCATAGTTGGCGGCGTTGTAGTCTCTATTTTAGGTGGAAGTCATGTCACTATCACTGGACCAGGAAACGGTCTTGTTGGCGTAACCTTAGTAGCCATTTCTACTTTGGGCCTAGAAACCGCTTATGCCGCCATCATCTGTTCAGGGGTTTTATTGATGATTCTTGGCTTTTTGAAAATGGGAAATCTTGCAGACTTCTTTCCCTCATCGGCCATTCAAGGAATGCTCGCGGCCATTGGTCTTATTATTTTAGGGAAGCAATTTCATATCATGTTTGGTCATAAAATCAATAGAGATACTACCATTGATTACTTGGTTGATATTCCATTCACTATCAATGACGCCTTACATTACGAAAACACTGGGTTAATTTATGCTGCAAGCGCCGGTGTTTTGAGTCTCATGATCATGTTGTTCTATTCAAAAATTAGAAACAAATATTTGCAGCTTATTCCTGCGCCTATGTGGATTGTGATTTTATCCATCTTATTTAGCTATTATTTTGAGTTGGTGCTTCATCAAAATAATCCTATCGCCAAAGATTATATGATCCCAGCAATACCCAGCTTTACCGAAATCACCACGCAATTACCTAAAATATCATTCAGTGGCTTTGGGAGCACAGCATTTTGGGGAAGCGTCATATCTCTAACCTTAATTGCAAGTATAGAATCCCTTTTGAGCATTAAGGCGGTCGATAAATTAGATTCTGAAAAACGACGCTCAAACGTTAACCGAGACCTCAAAGCCTTGGGGCTAAGCACCATTGGTAGTGGTTTTGTGGGTGGGCTCAATGTGGTTACCGTTATTGCGAGAAGTTCTGTAAACGTTAATAACGGAGGCACAAACAGGTCTTCTAACTTTTTTCATGCGTTTTTTCTAATGGTATTTATCGTGCTTTTCAGTACACAACTAACTAGGATTCCCTTACCTGCACTTATGGCCATTTTGGTGTATACGGGTTATAAATTGGCCTCACCAGATTTGATACGAAAGATCTTTTCCGTAGGAAAAGAACAGCTCATTATTTTTTTCGTCACCCTATTGACAACCCTTCAATTCGGACTTATTTTTGGGATTTCGGCCGGCGTGGTCACCACTTTGATGATACATTTTATCATTAGCAGAAAAATCAATCTGTTCTTAAGGCATTGGGTAAAGCCAAATGTCTTGATGTTTCGAGAAGATGATAAAAAATCGAATTACTATGTAAGCGTTAAACACTTTTGCACCTTCGTTAATTTTTACAGATTGAAGGAAAAACTAGATGCCATTTCAGAAGATAACGATGTAATTGTCGATTTTTCAATGTGCGAATTTGTAGATCATACCGTTATGGAAAACCTTCATAACTATCAAAATCTGTTCATTAAAAAAGGGGGGCATTTTGATGTGGTGGGCTTAGACATGCATGAGGCAGATACCAAACATCCTTTTGCCTTAAGGCGTTTGCTAAAAACACCTAGACTTTTTGGTTATAACTTGACCAAACGCCAAGAAAACTTAGAGAGTATTGCTGAAAGTTACGGGCTGCGCTACAGTGCCGACAAAAACAAGGATACTCGTTTTTTAGATGCGTTTCTGTTTTTCTATACCAAGCACATCAGCCATATTTATAATGAGCTTATTGATGACACAGCGCATTACAACCTATTTGATATTGAGTTTTCTGAAGGCGAATTTATTGCAAGGGAGGTGGTAAGAGCATCGATGCTACATTTGCGCTTAGATACTACCATACCATCCTTTACGCTAGATCAAGAAGGCTTGTTACAGCGCGTACATGCGCTCACTGGTTTAAAGGATATTAATATTGAAAAGCACCATGACTTTTCAAAACGTTTTTATTTGCTAGGCGAAAATGAAGAAAATATTAGATCATTTTTTAATGATGATGTGGTCCATTTTTTTGAGAGCAATCCGTATTACCACATAGAATCTAATGGAAAAAATTTGTTGATCTTTAGTAAGGAACGTTTGGCAAGTACCAAGGAAATCAAAGCACTTTTAGCCTTTTCAAAACGCCTAAAAACCGTAATCTCTGAGCAAAGTGCTTTTGAAAAAATGTAATTGTGAATAATTGGTTAGGTTGGTTGGCAACTAAAATAGTAAAGACAAAACCGAATAGAAAATACGTTGGGATTTTCGTAACTAGGCTAGAACTACTAATAAAATATATAAGGTATTAGGTGGAGTAATTTTCTAAAATATTTTTCAATATTTGTTTTTCTTCGATTATCAGTTTATCTAATATTAATGAATTGATTTCAGGTTTTTCTCTTGGTAAACAAATGTGTTCTATTGATTTGATAATTTGTTTTCCTATTTTATGTCCAAAAGTGTCTGTATAAATTTGTAATGATTCTTTATGTGTTAGTTTAAAAAGATCTTTTAATTCTTTATCTCTAGTTGCAAAAAGATAAACATCTTCAGATTTATCTTCGTAGTAATATTGTGTACTCCAAAATGACATATAAGTCAAATCCCACGCTTCATTATTACATATTTTTAGAATATTTTCAAAATTCAATTTTTGCTTTTTAAAAATTTTACTTTTTTCTGCAAAAACCAAAACAGAAAAACATGTAGTGTATTTACAAATCAATATATTATTATAAATCCAGTTATGTAAAATTTTAAATTTACTTACAATTGAAATATGTGTATTAAAATATAATTGTGAAATTTTAAGCATTTCTAAATAATGCATTTTATAATGCTCACTTTCTATGAAAAAATTATGCTCGATTTTCTCTTCAATTTTGGCAGAGATTATATCTTCATTTTCTCCTAAAGCCCAATTTAGCCATTGTTTTGGACTGTATTTTTCAAAAATACTTTGAAATAACTTGTTTTCAATATTTGCATCAAAACTACTTTCTTTCTGATGAGAATATTCAGATAAGGCTATTCCAGCTGTTAGTTTTATCTGATTAAAATCAGACCATAAAATCAATGAACCTATTAGTTTTAGAAGAAATCTATCTTTAAGTTCTCCTGTCTTTAACAATCTTATTATTGGAATAATGATATTTCTATCTAATATCATTATGATTTTTTTGTTTTCATAACTAGCAAAATCAAGATACCCAATTGGTGAAATTATAGGATGAAATATTATTTCATTATCAATTAAAAATAACGTTATCTCTTTTAATTCACTAGCCTTAATTTTAATGGATTTCATTGGCTTTTTATGAGACATAACTATTATTAACAAAAGCATTAATTCTCTTCTTTCTCCTTTTTTTCAGAAATATAATACAAGCGTTTTAGACTTTTTTTAAGTAAGGTAAATCGATACACCCCAATAATAAAAAAAATGGCGCTAAAGCCTAACGCTACAAAGGCAAGGTATTTAAAGTCTGCAAAATCCTTTAACTGAAATAATCCAACACCTCCTAAAAGCAGGTAGAGTGAAGATCTAATATAAGATAATAATGTACGCTCATTGGCAAGTCTGGTGCGTTCAATAGCCAAATAATCTCTTAAGATGACTTCTTCGTCTGGTTTAAAATCACGCCCAAACTTGAGCAATCTCATGTTCTGAATTTTAAGCGGAGCTTTTGTGATACGTTTCATAGGCGACGAATTATATGGGTACTTATAAAAATAACAAATTCTAATAAGTCTTTAAAAATTGTTAAAACTGCGCTAATTTAAGGCAATTGAGCCCAATGTTATCTATTGCTTTTAGTAATTTGCATGACTATCAAAATTATAACTAATATATGCAATTGTATCCTATAAACGCTGGTAACTTCAAACTTGATGGAGGCGCTATGTTTGGAGTGGTACCAAAAACGCTTTGGACGAGAACAAACCCCGCAGACGCTAATAACATGATTGATATTGCGGCCCGCTGTTTACTCATTGAAGATGGCAATAGACTTCTGTTAATTGATACCGGGATGGGCAATAAACAAAGCGATAAGTTTTTTGGCTACTATCACCCTTGGGGAGATGACACTATTGACAGCTCTTTAAAAAAACATGGTTTTCATCGCGATGATATTACAGATGTGTTTATGACGCACCTACATTTTGATCATTGTGGTGGCTGTATTCAATGGAATAAAGATAAAACGCATTACGAGCCTGCTTTTAAAAATGCTAAATATTGGAGCAATGAAGCGCACTGGGAGTGGGCAACACAACCAAACCGTAGAGAAAAAGCATCCTTTTTAGAAGAAAATATTCTTCCCATGAAAGAAAGCGGTCAGTTAATGTTCACGGCATTGCCTAAAGATGACCTTCTTAAAAATTCCGCATTAGATTTTGACATCTTCTTTGCTAACGGACATACCGATAAACAAATGATTCCCATGATCAATTACAAAGATAAAACCCTTTGTTTCATGGCCGATTTATTACCTACAGTTGGGCATTTGCCTTTGCCATTCGTCATGGGTTATGATACACGACCGTTACTGACTTTAGACGAAAAAGAAAAATTTCTAAATCTTGCTGCCGATAACAATTTCTACTTGTTTTTGGAGCATGATGCGCATAACGAAATTATTACCGTAAAGCATACCGACAAAGGTGTGCGATTAAATGAGACTATTACTACAAACGATTTTTTTAATTAGACTTTATATGAAACCTATATTTAAACCTTTATTATTTTCGGTACTATCAGCAACCCTATTATTTAATTGCGGAGGTGGTTCTGGCTTTATTTCTACACCAATTGAGAACATAGACAGTTCCCCAATCAAGGTTACCGATCTTACCGAGACAGAACTCAATAACTGGTCCCATCTTGACTTAGTAAAAGATACCATTCCTGGAATGAGTGTTCAAAAAGCCTATGATGAGCTTATTAAGAACAAAAAAGGAAAAACTGTGATTGTGGCCGTAGTAGATTCTGGTACCGATATTGATCATGAAGATTTAGATGGTGTTATTTGGACCAACAAAGATGAAATCCCAAACAACGGTATCGATGACGATAACAATGGTTATGTTGATGATATCCACGGTTGGAATTTCTTAGGTGATGGCTACGATGAGCAGTTAGAATATGTGCGTCTATTGGTGTCTGGAGATACAAGTAACCCTCGTTATAGTGAGGCTGAAGAGCTTTACAATACCGAGTATCAAAAATGGATGGGTAGAAAAACCCAGTATGATCAAATCTATCAACAAATCATTTTTGCAGATGACGTTTTAACCAAGCATTTTGGTAAATCAGACTATTCAAAAGAAGAGGTGAACACCATCAGTAGTGACGATGAAAGTTTAGGTCAAGCCAAACAAGTCGCACAATTTATCTACAGCAATGATATAGAATCTATGACTGCTGCTAAAAAAGATATTAAAGCTGGTTTAGAGAGCATCAATGAAAGACTCAATGTTAACCTTAACAAAGATCTTAAAGGTCGCACTACGGGAGATGATCCTAACGATTTAAATGACATGGTAGGCTACGGAAACAACAACCCAAGACCTTCTAAAAAAGGCGAAAGCCACGGAACGCACGTTTCAGGTATTATTGCAGCAGAGCGCAATAACGGTATCGGGATGAACGGTGTTGCCAATAATGTAGAAATTATGGCTGTGAGATCTACTCCAAACGGTGATGAGTATGATAAAGATGTTGCATTAGCCATTAGATATGCTGCAGATAATGGTGCAAAAGTAATTAATGCTAGTTTTGGTAAATCATTCTCTCCTCATAGTGATTGGGTAAGAGATGCACTTAAATATGCTGCCGAAAAAGATGTGCTTTTTGTACATGCTGCTGGTAATGACAGCCAAGATATTGATGTTGCACCAAATTTTCCTAATGATGCCATTGGTACTGGAGCAGAAGTCTCAGATAATGTCATTACCGTAGGAGCTTTAGCTCCAAATTATGGTTCTGAAATGGTGTCTAGTTTTTCTAACTTCGGAAAAGTGAACGTTGATGTTTTTGCTCCAGGTACAGATATCTATTCTACATTACCAGAAAACGAATATGACCTTAACAGTGGTACGTCTATGGCTGCACCAAATGTTGCTGGCGTTGCTGCATTAATTCGTTCTCAGTTTCCTAGCTTAACGGCTTCTCAAGTTAAAAAAATACTTATGGAATCTGGTTTACCTATTCAAGCTAAAGTCACTGTAGGTTCAGGAGAGGATAAAATGGTGAAATCACTTTCAGAAATTTCAACATCTGGACGTATTGTTAATGCTTACAACGCATTGATAATGGCCGCCAAAATGGCCCAGTAAATCCAATTTCCGAAGAAAATGCATTTAAAATCAATTGAAATGAAATTAATACAAACTCCCATTTTAAGTCTTTTTGCTTTAATGTTTGCTTCATCTATTGTTGCCCAAGCTCCAAACATGGAATACAAAACAGACCACTATTGGCAGCAGCAAGCAGATTATACCATGGAGATTGACATGGACGTAAAAACGTATCAATACAAGGGCAAACAGACCATAGAGTACACTAATAACTCGCCAGATGTATTGAGTAGAGTTTACTACCACTTGTTTCTTAATGCTTTTCAACCAGGCAGCGAAATGGATGCGAGATTGCAGAGTATTACCGATCCTGATGGCAGAATGACCAATAATCTAGGGACTAAGGAAAATCCCGTTTATGAGAGTCGGATTTCAAAATTAAAGGACGATGAGATTGGATACATCAAGGTCAACTCCTTAGAACAAGATGGCAATGACATTGATTATACCATCGAAGGGACGGTGATGATTGTGGATCTTAAAACGCCTATTCAACCAAATTCTACGGTTGAATTTTCTATGGAATTTGATGCTCAAGTGCCGGTTCAAATCCGTCGTTCTGGACGTAATAATGCAGAAGGTATTGATTTATCCATGAGCCAATGGTACCCAAAATTAGCCGAATATGATGATGAAGGCTGGCATGCAGACCCATACATTGGCAGAGAGTTTTATGGTATTTGGGGAAATTTTGATGTTAAGATTACCATCGATAAAAAATACATGATTGGCGGTACAGGCTACCTGCAAAACGCTGAGGAGATTGGTTATGGCTATACCTCAGATAAGGTAAAACAACCTAAAGGTAAAACCCTTACTTGGCATTTTAAAGCGCCTAACGTACATGATTTTACTTGGGCTGCAGATCCCGATTTTATTCACGATACGGCTCAAGTTCCTAATGGTCCATTATTGCATTTTTTCTACCAAGACAACATGCCTAAAGAAAATTTAGAAAACTGGAAGAGACTACAGCCAAAGACCGTAGCACTTATGGAATACTATAATGAGCATATTGGTACTTATCCTTATGAACAATATTCTGTGATTCAAGGTGGAGATGGTGGTATGGAGTATGCCATGTGTACACTTATTACTGGAGAACGCAGCTATGGCAGTTTGGTAGGTGTTACCGCTCATGAAATGGCGCACACCTGGTTTCAATTTTTGTTGGCCAGCAATGAATCTAAACACGAGTGGATGGATGAAGGCTTTACAAGTTACATTTCAGCTTTGGCCATGAATGAGATTATGGAACAAAAAAGTGATAACCCTTTAAACAGTTCTTACCGTGGTTATGCTTATTTAGCCAATTCTGGTATTGAGCAACCATTGACCACTCATGCAGATCGTTACGATTACAACCAAGGTTATGGCATTTCTGCCTATAGCAAAGGCGCTGTATTTTTAGCACAATTAGGTTATATTATTGGAGACGACAATTTAAAAACCACCATTAAAAAATATTATACCGATTTTGTCTTTAAACACCCTAAACCATTAGATATTGTTAGAACCGCAGAACGTGTCTCTGGCTTAGAACTGGATTGGTACTTAATGGATTTTGCACAAACCACCAATACTATAGATTATGGTATTTCTTCTGTAGAGGGCAACACGATAACCTTAGAGCGGGATGCGACAATGCCAATGCCTATAGATCTTAAAGTCACTTACACAGATGGTTCTTCGGAAAACTTTTACATCCCATTACGAATGATGAGAGGTCAAAAGGAAACCACGGCAACTGTTTTAGAAGATTGGGCTTGGGCTTTTCCTAGCTACAGTTTTGAAACGTCTAAAGCTGTGAAAGCTGTTGAAATTGATCCTAGTGGGATGATGGCAGATGTTAATAAAGACAATAACATCTACCCAAAGCCTGAACAATAAATAGCAGCATATTTTAAACTTTATAAGCCACGTTTTTTAACGTGGCTTTTTTTATATACAGCTCTTGATAACACCCAAGCACCAAAATTTTATCTACTTTTGAGCACGAGAAATAAGTCATGTCCTTTTCCTATACCAAGAAAGATAAGCTGAAAAGCAAAAAAATGATTGAGCGGATATTTTCCGAAGGACAGTCCGTTTCGGCCTACCCCTTAAGAATGGTATATCTAAAGCTTGATCCTCAACTAGAACATCAGCACAAAGCAGGAGTTTCTGTTAGTAAAAGGCATTTTAAAAGAGCGGTTGATAGAAACCAGATCAAACGATTAATGAGAGAAGCTTACCGTTTAAATAAGGCCCCCTTTTTTAACAATACTTCATCTCCTTTTGCGTTTATGATTTTGTACATTGGAAAGGAAATTCCAGACTTTAATTCCGTAGAAATAAAAACAAAACAATTGTTAGATAAATTTTCTAAAAAAGAACTGTCTAACTAAACCGTATAAGCCATGAAAAAACTACTAAAAAAACGTGTGCTAATTCCCGTTTTGGCCATTGTTATTTTTACAAGTACCACCGCTTTTAAAAATGATTTCTTTGAAATTGCAAAACAGATAGAAATTTTTACGACGCTCTTTAAAGAACTCAACATGAACTATGTTGATGAGACCAACCCAGCAGATTTAATGGATACGGCTATAAAAAGCATGCTTAATGATTTAGATCCCTATACCAATTACTACAACGAACAAGATGTAGAATCTGCCAGAATCAACAACGCTGGCGATTATACGGGTATTGGCGCCAATGTGCTTACCTTAAAAGACACTTTGGTTATTGTTGAACCTTATAAAGATTACGCTGCAGACAAGGCAGGACTAAAAGCAGGAGACAAGATCATTATGGTAGATAATGTAGCCGTTGCCGATTTTAAGGATGATGCAGGTAATTTATTGCAAGGCGCAGCAGGAACCATCGTCAATATTACTTTTGTAAGACAAGGAGAAGTCAAAACTGCCCAAATACAGCGAGAAGCAGTAGATATTCATGCCGTTCCACATTATTCTATGGTCAATGAAACCATAGGCTATATTGTGCTTCGTAAATTCAACGAAAAAACCTCAGCGGAGACCATTAGCGCGGTAAGAGCCTTAAAAAATCAGGGCGCTAAAAAATTAATTTTGGACTTACGTGGTAATCCTGGCGGACTTTTAAGCGAAGCGGTTAATGTGACCAATATTTTTGTGCCGAAAAATCAGTTGGTGGTCACCACAAAATCAAAAGTTCAGAAATACAATAAAACGTACTATACTCAAAGAGATGCCATTGATACTGAAATTCCACTGGTTGTTTTAATTGATGGGAGAAGCGCCTCTGCAAGTGAGATTGTTTCTGGAGCTTTACAAGATTTAGACCGTGCCGTCATTGTTGGGGCTAGAAGTTTTGGTAAAGGACTCGTACAACGCCCTAAAAAGCTCATTTATGGCACACAGGTAAAGATTACCATTTCTCGCTATTACACGCCATCAGGACGCTGTATACAAGCTTTGGACTATTGGAACCGAGATGAAAACGGAAAAGCCACTAGAGTGAAGCAAGAAAACTATAACGCGTTTAAAACTAAAAAGGGTAGAACCGTTTATGATGGAGGAGGCGTTCAACCTGATTTAGAACTAGAAGAAAGTAAGTTTAGCCCAATTACTGAAGCCATTTTAGATGACAATCTTATTTTTAAATATGCTACGGAATATTATTATAATCACCCAGAACCAGAGCTTAAAGGTTTTGAATTAAAGGATTCTGATTTTAAAAATTTTAAAGCATTTCTTTCGGCTAAAAACTTCAGCTTTGAGACCCATACAGAAAAGGCTTTTGCAGATGCGTTTTCAATAGCCAAGGAAGAAGAAATTGGTCAGGCCATTGATGCCGATTATTCTGAGTTAATTTCAGCATTAAACGCCTACAAAAACAAAGCCGTTGATGCTAATAAGGATCAGTTACTTTCGCTTCTTTCTGACGAAATTGTTAAACGTTATTTTTATAGAGAAGGGCTATACAGCTATTATGTTGCTAACAATTTTGAAATACAAAAAGGCGTAGAAATATTAAAAAACCCAACCAACTATTTAGACTATCTTAATTAAAAGGGGTATAAAATTTGATGTATTTATCAAAAAAGCTATCTTAGATGGCGTATTTACGATACTATAATGAAATATATTTTCTTTATATCAGTTCTAATTTCAAATTTTATTTTCGCTCAAAAGGCGATGACACACGAAGTCTATTTTGAGACTGATCAGTTTGAAGTACCTCCAACAGAACACAATAGGTTGCTATTATTTCTCTCTGAAATAGAAGGAATGGATGTTTCCAAAGTAGCTATTTATGGCTTTACTGATGATCGTGGTAGTGATGATTACAATCTTAAATTATCCCAAGATCGCGCCAATTCTATTAAAACCATTTTTTCTAATAACGAATTTGATGAGTCTATCATTACCAATGTTGACGGTAAGGGTGAGGTATTACTGAAATTAGTTAAAGAAGATGATATAAGTAAGATTAGAGGCTTAAATAGAAAAGTTGAAATTGTAGTCTCTCCCTTTGATCCACCAAGACCAAAAAAAACTGCCGAAGAATTAGCAGACAAAAAGCAAGAAGTTAGAGAAATTTTAAATGAAGAACTTAAGGCGGGCGATAAGTTTCGACTTGACAATATTTTATTTAAAACAGGCTATAGTAAACTGCTACCAGAGTCTAAAGAAACCCTAGAAGAGTTAGGCGAAGCACTTCTAAATCGTAAAGATATTTACTTTACAATTCAAGGCCATGTCTGCTGTACCCAAAACAGTAGAGATGCTATAGATAGAAAAACAAAAAAACGTAATTTATCGCTTGCGAGAGCTAAGTTTATCTATGATTACTTGGTTAAAAAGGGAGTAGACCCAAGACGAATGAAATACGTGGGCATGCGTCGAAAATTTCCGCTAGGAGGTGATCCTAAACTAGATCGTAGGGTAGAGATATTAGTAACTTACGTTGGAAGTAGTGATAATTAATTGCTTTTGATCATTGCAATGTGAGGGATACTATCTTCTAGATAACCTTCACCAACTTCAAAAAAATCCAGATTATTATAAAACGTTTTTAAATAGGTTTGGGCCGAAATCTTAATCTGTTGCTCCTTAAAATGCATTTCAATGGCGTCAATAGATGCTTTCATAATGGCATATCCATATTGAAATTTGCGTGCTTCCTGCTTTACCACAACGCGACCAATACTTGCATATTCAAAATAATCATTAGGCTTAAAAATGCGCGTATAGGCGACAAGCTTTTGTGCTTTGTAACCCATAACGTGCAATGCTTTTTGATCTTTACCATCAATATCTTGATAAATACAATCTTGCTCAACAACAAAAACCTCACTACGAAGTTGGAGTAAATCGTACAACTCTTGAATGGTTAATTCCTCGAAAGATTTTGTATAGATGTTTAGCATTGTTAGATGTTTACTCAAAAATAACCGTAATTTTTTACAGCAATGGTATTTTTAGTTACTTCAATAATTTATCGTAATCATTCATAATAGTACTGAATAGATCAAAAGACATATTCAGAACAAATAGTGGTGTCTAATCTTGAACGATGATTTCCTTGACATCACATTTTCCAAATTCAGGTTGGATATTAACGTGATTGATTCCGAAGTTATGAAATACCATAGCTTCAATTTTATGGAGCACATTATCAAACTCTGACAGCGTAATATCCTCATTAAAATCGATATGCGCTTCTAAATGAATTTCAGACTCATTAAGTTGCCAAATATGCACATGATGCACGTTTTTAATGGTCTTTATGGTTTGAATGTCCTTAACGATATCTTTAACTTGAATGGTATCTGGCGTAAACAGCATGAGTACTTTAAAAGAGTCCCTTAGTAAATCATAGCCAACAACAATCAAGTACAATGCTATGGCAAGGGTTAAGGCACTATCAATCCAAAACACTTGATAGTATTTCATGATCAATCCACCAATCAATACCGCAACGCTAGCCATCATATCGGTTAAAAGATGTAAATAAGCACTTTTCATGTTCATATTGCTTTTGGCATCTTTTTTTAGCAAGAGTACACTAAAACCATTACCTAAAATAGCAATGATCGACAGCCAAATGACCAACGTAGATTCTATAACTTCTGGATGTTGAAAACGTTTTGCAGCTTCAATAATTAAAAGCACAGCGACCACGATAAGGGTAGCGGCGTTAATAAAAGCGGCTACAATCTCAGCACGTTTATAACCAAAGGTTTTTTTAAGTGACGCTTGTTGCTTAGATAGTAAATTAGCGATATAACTCACAATCAAAGAGATCACATCACTAAAATTATGAAGTGCATCACTCAAAAGTGCCAAACTACCAGATAGAAGTCCTCCCACAACTTGTGCTGCCGTAATTAGGATATTCAAAAAGATAGAAACCAGAAGATTCCGTCCCGTTAAATCTTGATGGGAATGGGAGTGACTATGAGAATGAGAATGGCTCATTAACTAGTGTGCTGCGCGAATTTTATTAATACGGTTTTGATGACGTCCACCCTCAAATTCAGTTTCCAAAAAAGTATCAACCATTTCAACAGCTTGCTGAGATGCGGTAAATCTTGCTGGAATACTTAAAATATTGGCGTCGTTATGTTGACGTGCCAAAGTAACAATTTCTTTCGTCCAGCACAATGCAGAACGTACACCTTGGTGTTTATTTACCGTCATGTTGGCCCCATTACCACTACCACATATAATGATACCAACATCTGCTATCTTAGACTCAATATCTTTAGCAACAGGATGTACAAAGTCTGGATAGTCTACACTATCATTTGAATCTGTACCGTAGTTTTTTATGGTATGTCCTTTTGATTTAAGATGCGCTACTATAATTTTTTTGTAGTCTGTACCGGCGTGATCGTTACCTATAGATATGGTCATGTTGTTGATTTTGAAAATGAATATTAACTAATTAAATAAGGTATTTTTACAGACTTTAAAGTTACGCATTAGCACTAAACAAACTAAAATTTGATTTAGAAGTTATTCAGTTTTCATCCCCAGATGTTCTAAGGTTTTTAGCTGTTATAACCATCACCCACAATTACAGAAATTGACAATCAATATTGTTTTTAGCTAAAGTGCTCATAATTATCTATGTAAATTAATTGTTTCCTCATTGTTAACTAAAGCGCTTAAAGTATGTATAGAATGTTCATATCTCTTGGCAAGTAATTAAAACTTTTATTAGCATTTCTGAAAAAAAATGACCAGCCAAATCTTTATTCGAACCACCAAAAAAGTTAGCCGAAAAATCTCGCTCAGTTGTTAGTGTTAAAAAGGGATCATGCTAACATTAAATTTTGATTTACTTGTTAAATTTAGTTTGTCAACATCGGTTATGAACAGTTGTTAATAGCTTTCAAAATTCCCTTGTTTTAGAAGTATTTATAGGTTAATTTAATGTTAACTGTTTATGAACTTGTTTCTATAAGTCACAATTCAAAGTAAAACCAAATAAAGTTATACGCGCTATTAACACCCTATCATCATCACCATTTATTTTTTAAATTTTAAAAGAAAAAAGATGATATGTATATATATGTTGATAAGTCTAAATTTTGAAGTTTTATTTGAAGTTCCTTTTGTATTTGGTTCTGTGAAACTGAAATCTGTTGTGAGATAAAAGGAGCGCTCATTTGGTCAATAAAGGCATTTGAGAGGATCAATTGTTAATGAGTACTAGTGCGACCCGTTAAAGCAAAGCAGCCAAAATAGATCTAATCAATTAACTTTTAGATGTATAAAAATGATAGTAGAGTAAATTTTACAGTCCTTTTTCATTAATTTAACCCTAAGAAAACACGATTAAATAATTAAACCGTAGCTTTGTATAAATTCAATACCTTCTCTTCGCTTTCTATTGAATTGAAAAAACACAGTTTTACGCTCCGTAAGACATCAACATGATTACATATAATAATGACAAAACGAAAAAAAGGGAAACCTTCAAATAATAAGATTTCCAACCTTACAAATACAATTCTAAGTATTCTAAAAAAAGATAGAAACCAAACCTTCAACTACAAACAAATTGCTGCTAAACTTGGTGTTAATGATGCCAGTAGTAGAAATCAAATCATCAAAAAACTTCAACAGCTTAAGGCTAAAGAAGAAATCGAGGAAGTTGAACGTGGTAAATTCAAAATTGTTAATAACAACGAATACCATACAGGTATTGTAGACATGGCCTCTAGAGGAAATGGGTACATTGTTACTGATGATTTTGATGAGGACATCTACATCGCCTCAAATAATATGAACAAAGCGCTTCATGGTGATGAGGTAGAATTTTACGCTTACAAACGTAAAAATCGTGGTAAGATAGAAGGTGAAGTTACAAACATCATCAAACGCGCTAAGAGTGAATATGTAGGTGTGATACAGTTACATAAAAATTACGCTTTTGTAGTTGTAGATAGTAACAAGATGTATACAGACATCTTTGTACCCATAAATAAAACAAATAAAGCCGAAGATGGCGATAAAGTCTTAGTAAGTTTAGAAGAATGGCCAGAAAAGGCTGATTCTCCAAACGGAAAGGTCATAGAAGTTTTAGGTAAACCTGGAGAACACAATACTGAGATTCATGCTATTTTAGCCGAATATGGCTTACCAATGGAATTTCCGAAGGAAGTAGAAGATTTTGCCAACACAATAGATACCTCTATTACTGAAACCGAAATTTCTAAAAGACGGGATATGCGTAAAGATTTAACGTTTACCATTGACCCCAAGGATGCAAAGGATTTTGATGATGCCCTATCTTTTAAAGTTCTCGAAAATGGTTTATTTGAAATTGGTATTCACATTGCCGATGTATCGCATTACTTAGAACCAGATACGGTTTTAGATGATGAAGCTTATGAACGGGCTACCTCAGTTTATTTAGTAGATAGAGTAGTGCCAATGCTTCCCGAAGTATTATCAAATGGTGCTTGCTCCTTAAGGCCAAATGAAGAAAAATATACGTTTTCTGCCGTTTTTAAAATCAATGATAAAGCCGAAATTAAAGACCAATGGTTTGGGAGAACCGTCACGTATTCTGATGCCCGATTTGCTTATGAAGAAGCGCAGGCCATTATAGATAATAATTTGGGCAAAAAATGGTCAGATGGTGATATTGATATCAATATTCCAGCTGAAGTGGCTATTTCAGGAAAGGCTTATAAAACGTCTAAAGATATTGCTCAGGCCACTCTAAAGTTAGATGAGCTGGCAAAAATAATGCGTCGTAAACGTATGAGTTCTGGTGCCATTTCTTTTGATAAAGTTGAAGTTAAATTTGATTTGGATGAGGAATCTAACCCAGTAGGTGTATTCTTTAAATCTAGTAAAGATGCCAATAAATTGATTGAAGAGTTCATGCTCTTGGCCAATAAAAAGGTAGCAGAATTTGTTGGAAAACAATCTAAAAAGAAAACATTTATCTACAGGGTACATGATGAGCCAGACGAATCTAAATTGGCAGCCTTACAAAACGTTGTGGGTAGATTTGGTTATAAATTAAATTTTAAGGATCGCAAGAGTGTCTCTAATTCATTAAATAATCTTTTAAAGGATGTTAATGGAAAGAAAGAGCAAAACCTTGTAGATACCTTGACCATTCGTACCATGAGTAAGGCAGAGTATACTACGCATAATATTGGTCATTACGGTTTAGCTTTTGACTATTACACGCATTTTACATCGCCAATTCGTCGTTACCCAGATGTAATGGTACATCGCTTATTGCAACAGTATTTAGATGGCGGTGCTTCTGCCAATGAAGATGTGTACGAAGACAGATGTAATCACTCCAGTAATATGGAAAACTTAGCTGTTAGAGCAGAGCGTGATAGTATCAAATACATGCAAATCAGATTTATGGAAGACCACAAAAATGAGAATTTTGTTGGGGTCATTTCTGGTGTTACAGATTGGGGAATCTACATAGAGATCATTGCCAATAAGTGTGAGGGTATGGTAAGTGTGAGAGATATGAAAGATGATCATTATCAATTTGATGCAGATCATTATGCGTTGATTGGTAAAAAGAATAACATCATGTACCAGCTTGGAGATGAAGTTGTTGTTAAGGTTAAAAATACAGATTTAGTTAAAAAGCACTTAGATTTCACCTTAATAGGAAAACATGAAGATTAATTTTATCAAAAACTGAGATCAAGATACCTACGGAAATTTTATAATTTGGTACCGCATTAACCAACTTAAATGATGTCAAATGATATTAACTACTACCAATTCCATAGAAGGTTTTAAAATTAAAGAATATAAAGGCATTGTTACAGGTGTGGCAATGACAGAAAAGACACCTTCAATAGGCTTTAGCATGACTAAATATTATAAGGCCATTAAAGAAAGTATTGATCTTGTTAAGGAGAATGCCTTTCAAAATCTTCAAGAGAACGCCAAAAAGCTAAATGCTAATGCTGTTGTCGGTATCAAGCTTGATATTGAAATGACGAGCGCTAACTATGCCATGGTATCGGTTACAGGAACTGCAGTTTTTGTAGCCGAATAGTCTGTATGATGTTAGTAGCAAAACCAAGCTAAGATTTATAAAAATCTAGGTTTCTTTCTATAAAACTGTAACAATTGGTCTGTCTTGTCATCTTTACCACGGAAAACATCCGTATAAACTATAAACATATTTAAGATGAAAAGATTTGCAAGTCTAGCCTTTCTATTATTAAGCTTCACTATTGGTGCTCAGAATCCAGTGTTAAAGGATATTGGTAATTTTAATGAAGTCAAAGTATTTGATCTTATTGAAGTCAATCTCATCAAGGCCGAAACCAATAGTGTCTCCATAACAGGAGATGATATTGATGATGTAGAAGTGATCAATAATGGCGGTAAGTTAAAAATCCGTATGAAGCTTGATAAAATATTTAATGGCGAGCAAACATTCGTTGCAGTATACTACACGTCCTTAGACATCATAGATGGTAACGAAGGTGCTTTTATTACTTCAAATGAATTAATTGAACAAGATCATATTGAGTTAAGAGCTCAAGAAGGTGCTCAACTTAAAATAGGATTAGATGTTAATAAAGTTGATATAAAAGCCGTTTCTGGTGGAATAATAGAAACTAGAGGTAAGGCGGTATCACAAGATATTACTATTAATACCGGTGGTATTTACGAAGGACAGGACTTTGAAACTAAAAATACTACGGTAAGTATTAAGGCAGCTGGAGAGGCTGACGTTTATGCATCCGATGATGTTGATGCTAAAGTCTTGGCAGGAGGTAATGTTTACATCTACGGAAATCCGTTGCATATTAAAGAAAAAACCACTTTTGGTGGTAAAATCAAACGGGTTAAGTAAAGCAGAAATCCTAATTACTTTTGCGATTGTTTTTTCTTAGCTTTGTAAGAAAGCAATTTGCTATATGTTAGATGATATATTAACTGCCATCCCGTTTGGTATTATTCTAGCCTTTACTATTGGACCTGTTTTTTTCGTACTGTTAGAAACTGGTGCTACTAGAGGGTTTAGAAGTGCAGTGATATTTGATTTAGGCGTTATTCTAGCAGATGTTATTTTTATTCTTGTTGCCTTTTACAGTACTAATAAACTGGTAGATAAAATAAAGGACGATCCCAATTTTATTATTTTTGGTGGAGTGCTCCTGGTGGCTTACGGCCTCATTTCCTTTTTAAAAACAGCAAAATCATTTCGGTCTATTGTACGAGAATACCATCGTATTGACGTGAAGAAAAACGATTTGGGAAAACTCTTTGTCAAGGGTTTTTTACTCAACTTTATTAACATAGGCGTACTTATGGGTTGGTTGGGTTTTATTGTTATAGGCAGTTCTATCACACAAGGCGAGAATGGCGTTACAGTCTTTATAATTACCATGATTAGTACTTATTTTATTGTCGATTTGTTTAAAATAGCTGCTGCCAAGCGTTTAAAAAGCAGATTGACTCCTAGATTGATCTACAAAACAAAAAAAATAGTGGCGCTTGTAATTTTAGGTTTTGGTGTTTTACTCTTGGTTCAGGGATTTTTTCCTAAAGGAAAAGAACGGTTACAAGAAACTATAGAACATCGATTTTAAGCTATGGCCAAAGTACAATATCGCATCTACGTGATAGAGCTCAGAAAAAAAGTATTTACAGAAAACACAAAATTTAGGGTCGCAAATCCCCAATTTAATGGTGTTTTAGAATGTTTGTATGTAGGCATGACGAGCAAGACACCCAAAGAACGATTTCTACAGCACAAAGAGGGTTATAGAAATAAAAAGGGTTATAAGTTATCTTCAAATATTGTAGAAAAGTATGGCTCGTATTTAAGGCCTAGCCTTTACAACCATATTCCTCCCATAGATTCTAGAGCAGAAGCTTTAAAAATGGAAGCACAATTAGCTATGGAATTAAGACGCCAGCGTTATGCAGTCTGGTTTAATTAGAGATAACACTTTAGACGGTTGCATGCTGTTGTATTACGAAAAACGCAGATTTATTACGTGCAAGTTTACTGTTTTCAATCAAAATTATCCACAAAAAAACCTCCAAGAAAGTTCTTGAAGGTTTAGAGGCATCAAGCGGATTCGAACCGCTGTAGAAGGTTTTGCAGACCTCTGCCTAGCCACTCGGCCATGATGCCATTACCTTTTTTAAGGGTATCCCATAAAAAATACGGGTCTGCAAAGGTATAAAAATTTAAGATTTTAAGCTATTTACTCGTCCTTTTTTCGAACTTGAGTCATTTTTATCATCACGCTTTCAACATCACCACCAATAGGAGGGTTCAATTTGCTTACAGAAACCGTGGCTTTATGAACCATTTGATCGTCTATAAAAATTCGGTTTAAAATGCGTTTGGCAACCGTTTCTAATAGGTAAGACGGTTGTTGCATTTCTTCTTTAACAATCCTATTTAAAAGCACATAATCTACGGTATCACTCAATTGATCGCTTTGCGCTGAGGTTTGTAAATTTGCTTTTACTTTGAGATCTACGCGATAGTCACTTCCTATTTTGGTTTCTTCCTTTAAACAGCCGTGGTGCGCAAATACGCGAATATTTTCAACTTTAATTGTGCCCATTAGTTTGTAAAAAAGTCAAAAACGTTACTTAATCCGCTCGTTTTGGTTTTAAAAAACTCAGTATAGGTGCATCTTTGGCAAGTTACAGAAGTAAATTTCTGACTCTGTACATCAAATATTTTAGATAATGTTCCGCCAGTGGCACGCATCTGTCCAGTTTTATAAGTGGTATGATCACACTTAGGACATTTATAGTTTGTTGCTTTCATTGGTTTAAAATTTCTATAAAATTACGTAATCTAGGCTAGAAACTTAATTCATAACGCGGATAAATGGTTAATTTTGTGTTCTAATTTTATCACATGTCAGAAGCATCTAAATCGCTCAATTTCATAGAGCACATCATTGAGGAAGACTTAGAAAACGGATTATCACAAGACAAATTAAGATTTCGTTTTCCGCCAGAACCCAATGGATATTTACATATTGGTCATACAAAGGCCATTGGTATTAGCTTTGGTCTTGGCCAAAAGTATAATGCACCAGTCAACCTTCGTTTTGATGACACCAACCCGGCAAAGGAAGAGCAAGAGTATGTAGATGCTATTAAGAAAGATATTTCGTGGTTAGGTTATCAATGGGCAAATGAGCTCTATTCTTCAGACTATTTTCAAAAGCTATACGATTGGGCCGTAAAACTCATTTCTGACGGAAAGGCTTATGTAGATTCTCAATCAAGTGTTGCCATGGCAGAACAGAAAGGAACACCTACCCAACCTGGTGTTGATGGGCCTTACCGTAACCGCAGCATTCAAGAAAATTTAGAGCTTTTTCAAGGAATGAAGGATGGAAAATATGATGAAGGTGCTCATGTGCTAAGAGCAAAAATCGACATGCAGCATCCCAATATGCTAATGAGAGATCCTTTGATGTACCGTGTTTTGAAAAAGGCGCATCATAGAACTGGAGACACATGGTGCATCTACCCAATGTATGATTGGACTCATGGAGAAAGTGATTATATCGAGCAAATTTCCCATAGTTTATGCTCATTAGAATTTAAGCCTCACAGAGAGCTTTATGATTGGTTTAAGGAGCATGTGTACGACTTTGCAAAAGAAGAGCTCCCAATGCTTCCTAAACAACGTGAATTTGCAAGATTGAACTTGAGTTATACCATCATGAGCAAACGTAAATTGCTGCAATTGGTGCAACAAAATGTGGTTTCGGGCTGGGATGATCCCCGAATGCCTACCATATCTGGCTTAAGACGTCGCGGCTATACACCAGATGCCATTAAAATGTTTATTGATAAAGTAGGTGTTGCTAAACGCGATAATGTGATTGATGTTTCTTTATTAGAATTTTGTATTCGAGAAGATCTCAATAAGAACGCACCAAGAGTAATGGCCGTTTTAGACCCTGTAAAATTAGTGATTACCAATTATCCAGAGGATAAAGAAGAGTGGTTAGAAGCCGAAAATAATCAGGAAGATGAAAGTGCAGGTTTTCGCAAAGTGCCATTTTCCAATGAACTTTATATTGAAAAAGCAGATTTTAAGGAACAAGCAAGTAGCAAGTTTTTTAGACTAAAACTAGGTGGTGAAGTACGTTTAAAGAATGCCTATATCATCAAGGCCGAAAATGTAATTAAAGATGCTAACGGCAACGTTACAGAAATACACTGTACTTACACTACAGATACCGATAGAAAAGTTAAAGGCACCTTGCATTGGGTATCTATAAAACATGCCATTAAGGCCGAAGTAAGAGAATATGATCGTTTATTTATGGATGAAGCTCCAGACAGTCATGAAGACAAAGATTTTATGGAGTTTTTAAATCCAAAATCTTTAGAAATTATCGAAGCTTACGTAGAACCAAGTCTTTTGGAAGCCGAAGTAGGGGAGCGTTTTCAATTTCAAAGACTGGGTTATTTTAACGTTGATAAAGACAGCACATCAGAGCATTTGGTTTTTAATAAAACCGTAGGACTCCGAGATTCTTGGGCAAAATCGAAACCAAGTGCGGCCAAAACTAAGCCACAACAAAACGCCAATGCGCAACAAAAACGTCCCGCAATTGAAGTGATTAAGCAGCTAGGAAAAAAGTACACCAATCTGCCAGAAGACAAACGAGAAAAGTCTAAAGCTGAAATTTTAAAACTTGCCGAAAATGTGAGTTATGATGACGTACAGCCCTTATTTAATACGGCAGTAAAAAAGGCAGGAACACGTATTGCAACAATGCTAGCACTAAGTGTATTGCTTAAAAACGGACAAGCCTCTAATGCCGATATTGAAGATTTTATAGAAAAGGCCAAAGCCGATAAAAATGAGTTGCTGGTCTTTGAGGCCAATGCCATCTCTTAAAATCCTCTGGGTCAATATCCATCAGGTTGAATGTCATTAAAAACAATAGATTTTAAAGTATATTTAGTTTCTAATCAAATCAATCTTAAGTATGGACTTCAATATTTTAGCAATTGTAGTGGCAGCTGTGGTGCCTCTCATCGTAGGTTTTATTTGGTACAATCCTAAAACTTTAGGAATTGTCTGGATGCGAGAATCTGGGATGACCGAAGAGAAATTTAAAAACAGTAACATATTGGTGATTTTTAGCATCACTTTAGTGCTCTCTGTTCTGTTGTCCTTTTCAACACAAATGCTCACCATTCACCAAATGGGCGCCTATAGTCTCATGGGAGGCAATCCTGCGGAAGCACTGCCGTCTTACCAAGCTTTTATGGAGGATTATGGTACAGCTTTTAGAACGTTTAAACACGGTGCTTTTCACGGTGTATTGTCTGCTCTATTTATGTTTTTTCCGGTGATTGCAATTACGGCTTTATTTGAAAGAAGAAGCTGGAAATATATTTTCATAAATACAGGTTTTTGGACGATTTGTCTTACCATTATGGGCGCCATTGTTTGTGGTTGGGTTTAATTGAAAACTCTTAAAGGCTTGATATATCGGTTTTGTATTTCGATTTTAATAATAATCCATGTGCTTTTATCTAATTGATACATTATAAATTATACAATTCTGTAAATCAGTTACCCTCAGCTTGGGATGAACTGCCCATTGCCGATTTGTTTTTGAAAACGCCATTTCTAAAGGCATTAGAACAGTCTAGCCCAAACAATATCAACTCCTATTTTGTAGGAGTTTTTTCTTCGGAAACTTTAGTTGGAATTGCCATTTTGCAAAGTGTAGAACTCGTTAGTGACGATATTTTTCGTAAAACATCCGACTCACGTATCAAACAAATAGGGAAGCAGTTGGTCTCTAATTTTTTAAAAGGAAATGCTATTGTTGTTGGTAACCTCATGCATACGGGGCAACATGGTCTTTTTTTTACTTCGGAAATTGAACAAGACCAGTTTTTAGAAATTGTTCTAAAGGCAGTTTCGGAGGTATCAGACCTAATTCAACAAAATTTCGGAAAGAAAGTAAGAATTATAGCTTTTAAAGACTTTTTTGAGACAGATACCATTCATTTAAGCGAGCCATTTTTCCGAAGACATCAATTTTTCAAAGCAAGGGTGCAGCCCAATATGATTTTGAACAAACGAGACTCATGGACCACTATGGCTAATTATGTCTCGGCATTTAATAAAAAGTATAGACGGAGGTACCGTACCGCCATCAAAAAGAAAGAACCTATTAGTTCTAGGGAATTGAGTTTAGAGGATTTAACGTTGTATAACGATCAATTGTATCAACTGTATGAAAACGTTTCTGATAATGCAGGAGTCAACTCCTTTAAGCTTCATAAAGATCATTTTTATCAATTGAAATCTCATTTAGGAGATCATTTTAAAGTGTTTGGTTATTTTTTAGATCAGGTTCTAGTAGGGGTTTACAGCTTGATCTATAATAACGACTGCTTAGAGACTTATTTTTTAGGATATGAACCCGAGTTGCAGCACCAGCACCAAATGTATTTAAACATGCTGTTTGATATGGCAGGATATGGCATCTCACAAAATTTCGAAAGTGTGATTTTTGCAAGAACCGCTATGGAAATAAAAAGTTCTATAGGCGCAAAACCTAATGAGATGAGTATTTATTTAAAACATACCAATACGTTGATTGCAAATAAAATTTTGCAATTAGTCGTCAAGTTTATGAATCCCGTAAAAGATTGGGAAGAGCGACATCCCTTTTGAAATTGTGAAAAAACCGTTAAAAATAAGCTTAGGTTTTGATTAGGTCTACAATATGCCTAACTTTTAAATTATTTTAAATTAATAACGATGGATACCAAAACACAACAAATACTTACAGAAATTTCAACAGTAACAAGGGATATTGAAGAAAACTATCCCGAGCTTCAAAAATATTTGGATGAAACTCGCAGTACCTTGCCCGAAGGTGGTAATACAGAGGCCAAGTTAGATCAAAAGGAACTCCAAGACTATCTTGATGGTTTAAAGGAAATGATTTCAAAATATAAAGAAGAGCATCAATAAAAAAAGCCTCCCAACTACTAACAATTGGGAGGCTTTTTTTATCAAAACAAATTTATTCCTCTTTATTACGAGCATTCTTCATGGCCTCTCCAATTTGATTACTAGCGGTAAAGCTTGCCACCATATCATTGAGCATTTGGCTGCCCGCTTGTGGAGAATTTGGCAATAAGATCAAGTTACTATTGGTCTCTTCTCCCAAAGATTGTAGCGTGTCATAATGTTGGGTGACTACAATAAGCGCAGAGGCTTCTTGAGAGTTAATACCAACACGGTTCAAAACCTCTACAGACTCTTCTAATCCTCTAGCAATCTCACGTCTTTGATCGGCAATACCTTGACCTTGTAAACGTTTGCTTTCTGCTTCTGCTTTTGCCTTTTCAACAATTAAAATACGTTGCGCATCTCCTTCATACTGTGCCGCCGTTTTTTCACGATCTGCAGCATTAATTCGGTTCATGGCCGCTTTTACTTGAGCGTCAGGATCAATATCTGTCACCAATGTTTTAATGATATCGAAGCCATATTCTAACATGGCATCATTCAGCTCGGCTTTAACGGCTAAGGCGATATCATCTTTTTTGACAAATACATCATCCAATTTCATTTTAGGAACTTCGGCTCTAACCACATCAAATACATAAGAGGTAATTTGATCATGTGGATAATCTAATTGGTAAAAGGCATCGTACACTTTGGCCCGAATTACACGATATTGAACAGAAACTTTTAAACGAACAAAGACATCATCCAAGGTTTTGGTCTCAATAATAACGTCCAACTGTTGAATTTTCAAACTGAGTTTCCCTGCAATTCTATCGACTAACGGAATTTTAAATTTTAGCCCGGATTGCCTTATACTATGAAATTTTCCGAAGCGTTCAATAATAGCTGCCGTCTGTTGCTTGACAATAAAAAATGAGGAAACCAGAATGATAACCGCAAAAATTAGAATTGGAACAAGAATGAAATTACCCATAATTTAAAATGTGGTTTTGTTACCTTAACAAGTTAAGCATAATTTTTACCGTATCAACCTTTACCTTTAGATCGTCTCAATAAATGTTTCAATGCGTTGGATGGTTTCTTTTTTTCCAATCATAAACATAATATCAAAAACATCTGGTCCTTTAAGATCACCAACTAAGGCTAATCGCAATGGCATCATCACTTTTCCGAAGCCAATCTCTTTAGAAGTAATCCATCCTTTAATTGCTGTTTTTAAGTGATCTACAGAATAGTCTTCAAGCCCATTAACTTCAGCTTTAACCGCATTTAGAAGTTCGGCGGTATCTTCTTTAACAGATTTTTTCAAAGCTTTCTCATCGTAAGTTGTTGGAGCAACAAAAAAGAAAGCACTTAGTTCCCAAAAATCTCCTACAAAAGTGGCGCGTTCTTTAATGAGCGATATCACCATTTCAATGTAATTGATATCGATGTTCTGGACATGTTCATTAACAATCGGCTGAAATGATGTTGCTAAATTAGTATCATTTTGTTCTTGCATGTAGTGGTGATTAAACCATTTGGTCTTATCAGGATCAAAACGAGCACCGGCTTTATGGATACGGTCTATTTCAAAGACATTGGTCAAAGTTTCTAGGTCGAAGATTTCTTGTTCAGTACCAGGATTCCAACCTAAGAAAGCTAAGAAGTTAATCACGGCTTCGGGAAAATATCCTTCTTCCTTATAGCCCATAGAAATAGCTTCGGTTTGAGGGTCTTTCCATTGCAACGGGAATACAGGAAAACCCATCTTGTCACCGTCACGCTTACTTAATTTGCCTTTTCCTGTTGGCTTTAAAATAAGCGGTAAATGAGCAAATTGAGG
This sequence comes from Sediminibacter sp. Hel_I_10, assembly GCF_000688335.1. NCBI lineage: Bacteria > Pseudomonadati > Bacteroidota > Flavobacteriia > Flavobacteriales > Flavobacteriaceae > Sediminibacter > Sediminibacter sp. Hel_I_10. Next base: position 1,957,264 of record NZ_JHZX01000001.1, on the reverse strand, counting down.
GACATCCCAACCAAAGGCATCATACAATTGATAGTGTAATGCCAAAGAAGGCAACCATTCTTCTCCACGAATAACGTGAGAAATCTGCATCAAATGGTCATCTACAATATTTGCCAAATGGTAGGTTGGCATGCCGTCACTTTTAAATAAAACTTTATCATCCAAGATGTTGGTGTCTATTTCTATGTCGCCACGAATCATATCTTTTAGATGAAGCGTTTCATCTTGAGGAGACTTAAATCGGATAACGTAATCATCGCCAGCTTCGATTTTAGCATCTACTTCGTCCTTAGAGAGGGAAATGGAATTGTTAAGTTTTTCTCTGTTGTGCCAATTATAAATAAAAGTTTTGCCTTTAGATTCATGATCTTTTCTGTGAGCATCTAAGGTTTCTGCGCTATCAAATGCATAATAGGCATGTCCTTTTTCGATAAGTTCATCGGCATAGGCTCTATAAAGGTGTTTGCGTTCACTTTGTCTATAAGGGCCATAATTGCCTTTGGCTTCAGTATTTTTAATTGGAGTGATGCCCTCATCAAAATGAATACCACACCAATTTAAGGCCTCAACAATATAGGCTTCGGAACCTTCTACGTATCGAATTTGATCGGTATCCTCAATTCTTAATATGAAGGTTCCGTTGTGTTTTTTGGCGAATAAATAGTTGTATAGGGCGGTTCGAACGCCTCCAATATGCAGTGGTCCAGTTGGGCTAGGTGCAAAACGCACTCTTACAGGTTTGGTCATGGTGTTTCTTTAAAATTTCGATTAATGCTTTACGCAAATACGTGTATACTCAAATATGACAACAAAGGTATGGGTTTAGAGAATGAACTTCAAGAGCCCATCAAAGTTATTGCACGAAGTAATTTGCTATTATTAGAGACCGATAAAGGCTTTTATGACCCGTTATACCTCTTAAATTAACAGAAACTTACCAGATTTAGTCAATTGAAGAACAAAATAAAATTGTAGTTTAGTGAGTTACTTTAGTATATGGCTTCAAATTTTAAAAACATACAGCATAAATTAGAACAGTTCATCAAACGCTATTACGTTAATGAGCTTCTAAAAGGAATCATCTTATTTTTCGCTATTGGATTTTTGTATTTGATGGCCACTTTATTTATTGAATATGTTTTATGGCTTAATCCAACGGCAAGGGCCATATTGTTTTGGGTATTTATTAGCGTCGAAATTGGACTGTTTGTTAAATTTATAGCGCTACCCTTAACCAAGCTTTTTAAATTACAAAAAGGGATTGATTACGAGGATGCTTCGAAAATCATTGGCCAACATTTCCCTGAGGTGAGTGATAAGTTGCTTAATGTATTGCAATTGAAGCAAAATACGCACCAATCAGAACTCCTCCTTGCAAGTATTGAACAGAAGTCAGAAGAACTAACGCCAATCCCCTTTAATTTTGCAATCAACTTTAAAAAGAATGCCAAGTATTTAAAATATGCCGCAATCCCAATTGTTATTTTATTATTATCCTATGCAACCGGTAAGATCAACTGGTTTAGTGAAAGCTATGAACGTGTTGTAAATTATAAGACAGCTTATGAGCCACCGGCCCCTTTTCAGTTTTTTGTTATTAACGATAATTTACAGGCCATTGAAAATACCGATTTCAAACTCTTAGTATCCACTGCAGGGGAGATTACACCAGAAAACGCTCAAATTGTCTATAATGACCAAACGTATTTTTTGCAGCAAACAGCCCCTGGTCAATTTGAATATACCTTTACGCAACCCAAGGAGGCTATCACATTTCAGTTAAATGCTAATAATGTAAATTCTCGATTGTATGATTTAAACGTTATTCAAACGCCTACAATTGTAAACTTTGAAATGCTTCTCGATTATCCTGCTTATACCAACAAATCAAATGAGCTTTTAAAAAGCTCTGGTAACGCTACTATTCCCGAAGGGACCAACGTCACTTGGAGGGTAAAGGCTAAATCAACAGATGCCGTAAGCTTGTATGCTAAGGACACCTTAAGTTTTGAGTCTAAACCTAATGGACAGTTCGAAACCACTAAGCGAATTTTTGAGAATACCGATTACGCTATTACAACAACAAATGCCCAATTAAAAGATTATGAGAATCTAGCTTTTTCTCTTAACGTGATTAAAGATAATTACCCCGAGTTGGAGGTAAAAATGGAAAAAGATAGTTTAGATAATCAAACTTTATATTTCTATGGACAAGTAAGTGATGATTACGGATTGCAAAAATTGCAAATGGTATATTATCCTAGCAAGTCTCCTCAAGATAAATCATTCGAGGTCCTGACGGTTTCAAAGTCTAATTTTGACGAATTTGTTAGTGCTTTTCCAAACAATTTAAACCTATCAGAAGGGGTTGATTATGAACTTTACTTTCAGGTGTTCGATAATGATGCCATCCATAATTTCAAAAGTACGAAGAGCGCGGTTTTTAATTATCGAAAACTCACAAAGGATGAAGAAGAGCAAAAACAACTTAAAGAGCAAAATGAGACCATAGAAGATATTAGTAAGACGTTTGATAAAATGCAAGAGCAAGACAAAGAGCTCAAAGAATTATCTAAAACCCAAAAGGAAAAAGAGGAGCTTAATTTTAACGATAAAAAAAAGTTTGAAAACTTTATCCAAAGGCAAAAGGAGCAAGAGCAGCTTATGAAGAATTTCAATAAGAAGCTCAAGGATAATTTAGAACAATTTCAAGAGGACAACAAAGAGAAAGATCCGTTCAAGGAAGAACTAAAAAAGCGCTTAGATGAGAATGAAGAGCAGCTTAAAAAAGATGAAAAGTTACTTGAGGAACTAAAGAAGCTACAGGATAAAATTCAGAAAGAAGAACTGAACGAGAAATTAGAAGAACTGGCGAAGCAGAATAAAAATAAAGAGCGCAGCTTAAAGCAGTTATTGGAATTGAGCAAAAGATATTACGTTGCCAAGAAGGCAGAAAAGCTAATGAAGGATTTGGATAAATTGGCTGAAGAGCAAGAACAACTTTCCGAAGAAACAAAAGAGAAAAATACCAAGGAAGCACAAGAGGATCTGAACAAGAAATTTGAGGATTTTCAAAAAGAAATGGATGCCCTCCAAAAGGAAAACGAGGCATTGAAAAAACCTATGAGCCTTCCAGAGGATGAACCTACAGAAGAAGCCATAAGACAAGATCAAGAAGAAGCCACTGAAGCTTTGGAAGAACAAGAAGCTAAAGATGAAGAGGGGGGAGAGGAGCAGGAACCTCAAGAAAAGCAAGACCCACAAGGTCAAGAAAAGCAAGAGCCTATGGAAGGTTCTCCTCAGCAGAAGGCACAAAAGAAGCAGAAGCAGGCTGCAAAAAAAATGAAGCAGATGGCACAGAGTATGAGTGGCATGATGGCAATGGGATCAGGTGACCAACTTCAAGAGGATGCAACGGTCTTGAGACAGATTCTCGATAATTTGGTATTGTTTTCGTTTGATCAGGAAGCACTAATGAATCAGTTTAAAACGATGCAGATTGATAATAACGAGTATGGTAAGTATTTAAGAAAACAGAGTAATTTAAGGGAGCATTTTGAACATATAGACGATAGTTTATTTGCCCTATCACTAAGACAACCTAAAATCTCGGAGCAAGTGAATAAGAAGATTGTGGATGTCTTTTATAATATAGATAAATCTTTAGAACAATTATCTGAAAATCAAATATATCAAGGCGTTTCATCTCAGCAATATACGGTGACCTCTACAAACGAATTGGCTGATTTTTTAAGTGATATTTTAGATAATATGAATGCTCAAATGAATCCTTCTATGGGGATGGGTAAGGGGAAAGGTAAGGGAGAACAGTTGCCTGATATTATCATGAGTCAAGGAGAGTTGAATAAGAAGATGGAAGATGGAATGAAGAAAGGTGGGGAAAAAGGAGAAAAAACTAGTCCAAGCAAAAAAGGTGAAGGCGAGGGCGAAGGACAAGATGGAAAGGAAGGCGAAAAAGGTCAATCTAAGGATGGTAAACGAGGAGAGTCTGGTGAAGGCGGCAAGGAAGGAAATAAGGATGGCGACGGAAAAGGAGAGAGTGAACAAATGAACGGTGAGCTTTATGAAATTTACCAACAGCAGCAACAGTTAAGACAAGCTTTAGAGATCCAGCTCAAGGATAAATTTAGTAAAGAGGGTAATAAGGAACTTGCGGAAAAGTTGGTTAAAGATATGGAAGAAGTGGAACTGGATTTAATCAATAAAGGATTCACTAACCAAACACTCCAAAAGATGATGGAGTTGCAGCATCAATTGCTCAAATTAGAGAACGCGACTTTTATGCAAGGGGAGGATAGCAAACGTAAATCTGAAACCAATGATAAGCGCTTTGAGAATACGTCAAACGATAAATTGCCAGATGCTAAAACCTATTTCAATACTACGGAAATTTTAAATAGACAAGCGCTACCTTTGCAACAAACCTACAAGAAGAAGGTTCAAGAATATTTCAAGAAAAGCGATGATTAGTTTTAATACAGAAACGGCATTTGAGCTTCAAGATGAGGCTTTGTTTACAGATTGGATTTCACAAGCGTTAGAAGACGAGGAGAAAAGTGAAGGGGAGATCAATTACATTTTTTGTGATGATGAGTACCTTTATGAGATGAATGTGAAATATCTAAATCACGACACTTATACCGATGTTATTAGTTTTGATTATTCTATCGGAAATGAGATTCATGGCGATATATATATTAGTATCGATCGCGTTGTAGAAAACGCCAAGGAATTTAATTCTGAATTTATAAATGAATTACAGCGGGTCATGATCCACGGCATTTTACATTTTTGTGGTTACAAAGACAAGTCAGAAGACGAAGCAAAACTAATGCGTCACAAAGAAGATTTCTACTTAGCAAAGCTCAATTAGGATTTAAGAATTACCCTTATATTTGCAAATTATTTTAAACGATACTTGGTTCAGTTGATACTGTTCCACGTGGAACAATATAGATTATGTTTAACGAACGTTATGATGTTATAGTTGTGGGAGCCGGTCATGCTGGTAGTGAGGCTGCGGCCGCTGCTGCAAACATGGGTAGTAAAACACTATTGATTACAATGAACCTTCAAAACATCGCTCAGATGTCTTGTAATCCTGCTATGGGCGGTATTGCGAAGGGGCAAATCGTAAGAGAGATTGATGCGCTTGGAGGATACAGCGGTATAGTTAGTGACTCTTCTGCCATACAATTTAAAATGCTTAATAAATCAAAGGGTCCAGCGATGTGGAGTCCAAGAGTTCAAAGCGATCGCATGCGGTTTGCCGAAGACTGGAGGTTAATGTTGGAAAGAACCGATAATCTTGATTTTTATCAAGAGATGGTTTCTGGTTTATTGATTGAGAATCATAAGATCGTTGGAGTTAAAACATCTCTTGGTATTAAAGTAAAGGCTAAAACAGTAGTGCTTACTAACGGTACTTTTCTAAATGGTCTTATCCATATTGGTGATAAAAACTTTGGAGGAGGAAGAGCAGGAGAAAGAGCGGCAACTGGTATTACAGAAGAGCTTATTGAATTGGGTTTTGAGTCAGGTAGGATGAAGACGGGTACACCTCCAAGAGTAGATGGAAGGTCGTTGGATTATTCTAAAATGACTGAACAACCTGGTGATGATCACCCTGAAAAGTTTTCTTACTTAGAGCGCATAAAACCATTACAGCATCAAAGATCTTGTCACATGACTTACACCAGTCCTGAGGTGCACGATCTATTGAGAGAGGGTTTTGATAGGAGCCCTATGTTTAACGGAAGTATAAAAAGTACTGGTCCTAGATATTGTCCTTCTATAGAAGATAAAATCAACAGATTCGCAGAGCGTGATAGACATCAACTTTTTGTCGAGCCAGAGGGCTGGAATACGGTTGAGGTTTATGTTAACGGATTCTCAACATCCTTACCCGAAGATGTGCAATACAAAGCATTAAAATCGGTTGCTGGATTTGAAAAGGTTAAGTTTTTTAGACCTGGTTATGCCATCGAATACGATTATTTTCCACCAACCCAATTAAAGCATACTTTAGAAACCAAACTTGTGGAGGGCTTATTTTTCGCTGGTCAAATTAATGGTACCACTGGATATGAAGAAGCAGCTTCGCAAGGGTTAATGGCAGGCATCAATGCGGCATTAAAAGTTCAAGAAAGAGAAGCGTTTATTCTAAAAAGAAATGAAGCTTATATTGGAGTTCTCGTCGATGATTTGATCACCAAGGGCACTGAAGAACCGTATCGCATGTTTACCTCTAGGGCAGAATATAGAACCTTGTTGAGACAGGATAATGCCGATTTTAGATTAACACCTAAAGGGTTTCAGCTTGGGTTAGCGAGTCAAGTTCGTTTAGATAGGATGGAAGAGAAGTTGTCACAATCTGAAAATTTTGTTGAATTCTTTAAGGATACTAGTGTAAAACCTGAAGAGATCAATCCTATTTTAGAGTCTAAAGATTCTTCCGCCGTGAGTCAATCTGATAAAATGTTCAAGATTTTTTCTCGTCCAAATATCACTACAGAAGATATGCGTAAAGTTGCATCTGTAGAAGATTATATCCAATCGCATAACTTGGATAATGAAGTCATCGAGCAAGCAGAGATCCAGATCAAGTATTCAGGTTATATCAAAAAGGAAAAAAACAACGCCGACAAATTGAATCGTCTGGAGGATGTTAAGATTCCAAAGAATTTCGATTACACGAAATTGAAGTCTATGAGTTCTGAGGGCATCCAAAAACTAAGTAAAATTCAACCAGTGACCATATCTCAGGCATCTAGAATTAGCGGAGTTTCGCCAAGTGATGTTTCTGTGCTTTTAGTATATCTGGGTCGATAACACTTCAATTTTTATTATAACTGCAGAATGTTTCACGTGGAACATCTTTAATTTATTTCATAGTCGTGTCTACAAAAGCAAATTATACAAACTATTTAAAAGTAAAAGATCATTCCGTTTCAGGAGAGTCTTTTGACTTGGTACAGCATAGTGAACAGGATTTATTAGAAACCCGGCCGCAACCATCCGAAGAAAAATTATCTCAATATTATAACAGTGACGATTATATTTCCCACACAGATACCAAGCGTAATTGGTTTGAAAAACTATATCATCTTGTTCGATCGGTGGCCTTAAAAAGGAAATTAAATTTAATTTCAGCATTTGCTTCCGAAGAAAAAAAGCTTTTGGATTTTGGATGTGGTACAGGAGATTTTTTAAAAGTAGCTCAAGAGCATGGTTGGGATGTTTCAGGGATTGAACCCAGCTCAAAAGCAAGAGCCATTGCCAACCAAAAAACAAATGAAACTGTATTTGATAAGGATCAACTTTTTCAATTTAAAAAAGGACAATTTGATGTGATTACGCTTTGGCATGTTTTAGAACACTTGCCAAATCTAGAATTACATCTCAATACTTTTGAAGCACTTCTCAAACCAAATGGAACATTAATCATAGCCGTTCCAAATTATAAAAGTTATGATGCGTTACATTATAAAGAGTTTTGGGCAGCCTATGATGTGCCTCGACATTTATGGCATTTTTCTCAAGAGGGAATGTCTCGTATATTGAAGTTAGCTAAGATGGAAGTAGTAGATGTGAAGCCGATGGTTTTTGACGCCTTTTACGTGAGTCTACTTTCTGAAAAATATAAATCGAATTCTATGAAGCCATTCAGTGCATTTTGGACAGGTTGGCGATCAAACATCAAAGCCAGGCAATCTGGAGAGTATTCATCACTTATTTATGTGATTGAAAGATCTAAAACGACAATTTAGGCGATTTCAAGAGGTTTTTTGCTATAAGATAGCTCTTGGTAGCGCATTGGTCGTGAAATGAGTGCAGTGCTTCTTATTTAAAGCGAATTTCAATAGTTTTAAATAATAATATTTTTACTTCTCATAATTTAAATCTATGGTTGGTTTTTTTCTAGATTTCAATAACACTTTTATACATTTGCAAAAAATTAATCAATAAGAAACAAATGAAAAAATTAATAGGTCTATTATCAATGACACTCGTATTGGCCTCTTGCCAAGAACAACAAAAAATTGCTTTTGTAGATAACGGAGAGGTGATTAACGCTTATCAAGAAAAAATAGATATTGAAGCAAAATACGATGTTAAGGATAAAGCATTTCAAAAACGTACAGATAGTATAGGAAGAGCTTTTCAAACAGAAGCGCAAGGATTTCAAGCAAAAGCTGAAAGCATGTCTCAACAAGAACAACAAGAACAGTATCAAGCTTTGGGTCAAAAACAGCAAATGTTGCAACAACAATTTCAAATGGAGCAGCAGCAATTAACTAAAGAATTTAATGTGGAGATTGACTCTGTATTAAGCCACGTTAAAACGTTTGTTGCAGATTACGGTAAGAAAAATGGCTATACTTTTATTTTAGGCAAAAATGAAGCGGGTAGCGTGATGTTTGGTGATGACGATAAGGATATCTCTAAAGAAATCATAGAAGCCCTTAACGCCGATTATAAAAAAGAAGAGGAGTAAAACCAATTCTTTTAATTCAAGCTTAAATGTATATCATGAAATGGCCGACTTATTTAGTCGGCTTTTTTATGCAATAATCGTGTGAGTTTGATAGATAAGTCGGTTAGAACGATTTTCGAATTGCCATTACGTTCTATATGATAAATCGCATTTTGAAGTTCTTCGGAAATTTCCATAATATTATTCCCGTGAATAAAAGGCGCAAACTTTTCAAGCTTAAATGAAGATTTTGGTTCCATAAAGACTAGTTCATCGGCTTTATAATTAAGTAATAAAGCTTGTCTGAAAAAATCGATGCAGAAATTGAGAAACTGCTTTTGAGTTTCTCTTCCGGTTTTAGCTAAGGTTTCGCTCCAAGACATGAGATCATGAATGGCACTTTTGTTTCCTTTTGCTTTAAATGCGGCTCTAATCCAAAATATAAACCACTCTTCAAACTGTGTGTCTTCAGAATCGCTGTATACCAAATCACAGGCCTTATTGTAATTGCCATTAGATTGATGCGAAATTTTAATGGCATCTGTCTCTGAGAGTTGATAGTTTCTAATTAGAGCTTCTTTTATAACGTCTTCGGCCAATGGCGGAAAGTGTAATACTTGGCATCTAGACCGTATCGTGTTGATAATCTGCTCTTCATCTTCGGTAACTAAAATAAATATGGTCTTATTTGGTGGCTCTTCAATGAGCTTTAAAAGCTTATTTGCGGCAGCGGTATTCATTTTCTCTGCCATCCAGATCAGCATCACTTTATAACCGCCCTCGTAAGATTTTAAAGAAAGTGATTTTACTATTTCTTGGGCTTCGTCTACACCAATTTGGCCTTGTTTATTATCTATCCCTAGTAGTCGATACCAATCAAATAGGTTGCCGTAGGGCTGTTTGGTCAGTAATTCGCGCCACTCGGTCAAGAAATGGCTAGAGACCGGATGTTTTTTTATTTTATCTGTGGTTGCAACCGGAAAGGCAAAATGTAAATCTGGATGAGAGAAGTTTTTAAATTTCAAGTTACATGCAGCAACACCATTATCATTTTCAGCATTGGTGTTTTGGCACAACAAGTATTGTGCATAAGCAATGGCCATGGGTAAGGTTCCTGAGCCTTCAGGACCAACAAATAATTGCGCGTGTGGCACCCTACCAAAATCGGCGCTTTTAGTAAGGTGGTTCTTAATGTGGCTTTGACCTAATATTTCAGAAAACAGCATAGCGCAAACCTACATATTTTTTTCGATTTTTTGTAAAATTGCTCAGTTTGCACCCTGCTCAGATTTTTGGATGTAGAAATCTACTTTAACCACAACTCTATTTTATTATTCAAGGCATTTAAATTGGCTGTATAATTAGTTACATTTGTGATGCAATCAACAAAACTGTTATAAATGAAAACGCTCAACGACTTCGATTTTAATAATAAAAAAGCACTTATTCGTGTAGATTTTAATGTTCCTCTTAATGACAAATTTGAGGTCACTGATGATACAAGAATTCGATCTGCAAAACCAACCATCATTAAAATTCTTGAAGATGGTGGGAGTTGTATTTTAATGTCACATTTGGGCCGCCCAAAAGGAGTTCAAGATGAGTTTTCTTTACGTCATATAATTGACAAAGTAGAAGATATTATGGGGGTTGAAGTCAAGTTTGTAGAAGATTGTGTAGGCGAGAAGGCCGAAGCAGCAGTTGCAAACCTAAAGCATGGTGAAATTTTACTTTTGGAAAACCTGCGTTTTCATGACGAAGAAACTGCTGGAGATAGAAAGTTTGCAGAATCCTTATCGAAACTTGGTGATATTTACGTGAATGATGCCTTTGGTACTGCACATAGAGCTCATGCTTCTACAACAATTGTTGCTGAATTTTTCCCTAATAATAAATGCTTCGGAAATTTGCTCGCTCAAGAAATCGAGAGCATTAAGAAAGTGATGCAAACGGGTGAAAAGCCTGTTTTAGCTGTCTTAGGTGGCGCTAAAGTGTCATCAAAAATTACGATTATAGAAAATATATTGGATAAAGTAGATCATCTCATCATTGGAGGTGGTATGACCTATACGTTTATTAAGGCGCAAGGTGGTAAGGTTGGAGATTCTATCTGTGAGGATGATAAAATGGAATTGGCTCTAGAGATTCTAAAAGAAGCAAAAAATAAAAACGTAAAAATCCATTTACCGGTAGATGTTGTTGCAGCAGATGATTTTGCTAATGATGCCAACACCCAAGTTGTTGACGTTGACAAAATCCCTGATGGATGGCAAGGGCTTGACGCAGGCCCTAAATCTAAAGAACTTTTTCACGACGTCGTTTTACAATGTAAAACGATTTTATGGAATGGTCCCTTAGGTGTTTTTGAAATGGAAAACTTTGCCAAAGGTACCATCGCTCTTGGCGAATCTATTGCCGAGGCTACTAAAAATGGCGCATTTTCACTTGTAGGCGGAGGAGACTCTGTTTCGGCAGTAAAACAATTTGGCTTTGAGAACAAAGTAAGCTATGTGAGTACAGGTGGAGGTGCCATGTTGGAGAGCCTTGAAGGCAAGACCCTGCCTGGTATTGCTGCTATTTTAGATTAATATTTGGCTTTAAATAGTACATTGCGTACCTTTTAAAGAGATCTGCCACCTTCATACGGGTTGGCAGGACTTTCATTTTACTAAAACATACGATTTTCGATGATCTATCGTTGATAGATAAATTCATGCTGCAAATGAACCACAAACTGATACTTATAACTTTTGGAACCTTATTATATGGTTTGACTAGTATTGCCCAGGATTCTATTCCAAAGCAAAAGGAAATTAAACTAATCACTGAGGCCGAATTTATAAAAGGAGAAACCTATGTTATAGATACCATTATTGAAGGGAAATCTTACTTTAAAAAGGATTTAGGGATTAAGGCAGAACTAGATTCTACGGCCCTAAAAGCTTTAGAAGATCATAAATTGGCATCTGAAATTGATCAAAAATGGCTTGAAGAGTTATATAGCAACACACTTTTTGATAGTATTTATGAGTCTGTAACAGAACTACAGTATGATGAAGTGGATTATCCAGAACTTTCCACAGATACGTTAAAGGCAAGACTTGCTGAGCTCAATTCTAAGACGCCATTTAATATTTCATATAACCCGTCTTTAGAAAGCGTTATTAAATCTTATTTAAAAAACCGTAGAGAGTCACTCTCTAGGTTGATGAGTCTTAGTGACTATTACTTTCCACTGTTTGAAGAGTCTTTAGACATTCATGACATTCCATTAGAGGTTAAGTATTTGGCTATTGTAGAGTCTGCATTAAAACCAAGAGCCAAATCGAGAGTAGGCGCCACAGGATTATGGCAATTTATGTTTGGTACAGGTAAAGAATATGGCCTTAATGTAAGCAGTTATGTTGATGAGCGTAGTGACCCTATCAAGTCTACAGAAGCAGCAAGTAAATATTTGGCTAGGCTTTATGGTATTTTCGGGGATTGGGATTTGGCCTTAGCGGCATACAATTCAGGACCAGGAAACGTAAGTAAAGCCATTAGACGCTCTGGAGGTTATGAAAATTATTGGAACATCAGACCTTATCTTCCACGTGAAACCGCTGGGTATTTGCCGGCATTCTTGGCAACCATGTACATTTTTGAGTATGCTGATGAGCATGGCTTTAAAAAAGAACGTCCTAATTACCATTACGTAGAAACAGATACCATACACGTGAAGAAAATGATCACTTTAGATCAGGTTTCAGAATTGTTGGAAGTGCCAATTGAAGAACTTCAATTTTTAAATCCGTCGTATAAATTAGATATCATTCCATTTATCAAAGGAGAAAACTATACCTTAAGATTACCGAGACATGCTGTTGGTAAGTTTGTAAACAATGAAGATTTGATTTACGAGTTTGCCACTAAGGAATTTGATGAGCGAGAAAAACCATTACCACAATTTTTTGATAGCAATAGTAAAGTGACGTATCGGGTACGATCTGGTGACTTTTTAGGAAAAGTTGCAAGAAAATACGGCGTTCGTGTAAGCCAGATCAAACAATGGAACGGCTTGCGAAGTAACAATTTGAGAATAGGTCAGCGGTTGACGGTTTATCCTAGAAAGCCAGTAACAAGCAACCCTCCCGTAGGGACCGTAACACCTAAGAAAGCAGTCAATGCCGAGGGCAAATCAACTTACAAAGTACAATCTGGAGATTCGTTATGGAGTATATCTCAAAAATTTCCTGGAGTTTCTGTTCAAAATATTAAAGATTGGAACGGTATTAGTGGTAATAGCTTGAAAATAGGAACCACACTTATTGTTTCTAAATAAATAGTATCAAAAATGAAAAATGCAGCTTTTCTTGTTTTAGCCTTCATCAGTTTATTTCTATCCTGCCAGGATAAAGATGCCAAACGAATTATTCCTAAATCCGTTGGAAACATTAATGATTTAGTCGTTGTTGCAGACAATTTGCTTTGGGAAAATAAGGTAGGTGATAGTATTAGAAAAATATTGGCCTCACCAGTAGAGGGCTTAGCAAATGAAGAGCCGCAATTTGCCATGAGTCAAATGCCACCAGAAGTATTTACAGGTTTCACTAAAAAAAACAGAACTGTTCTTAAAATTGAAAAAGGGAAGGCAGCCAACACACAGATTGCTCAAGATCAATTCGCAAGACCCCAAACCTTAGTGGTTGTTTCAGGAATGACCAATGCAGAAATCATTGATCAAATTCAGAAAAATGCCGAAAAAATAAAAGATGCTTTCAACAAAGAGGAAATAAAGGAGCGTCAACGTCGTACAAAAAAATCATTATTTAATGATAAAGAATTAAATGAGAATCTTGGTTTATCTATAGAGATTCCAACAGCCTATCGTATGGCCAAGGCCGATGGAAAATTCTTCTGGATTAGGCGTGATATTAAAAGAGGAAACGTTGATATGATGATTTACGAAGTCCCACTTTCGGCCATTAGAAAAGGTGATAGCACTGTTATGGATGTTGTAAGATTACGTGACTCTGTTGGTAAAATTCATATCGAAGGTCCTGTTGAGGGTTCTTATATGGCTACGGAAGATGCTTTTACACCATTTATTTCTGAAACAATTTTAGACAATAAACCCACCTTTGAAACTAGAGGCCTTTGGGATGTTAAAAATGCATTTATGTCTGGTCCATTTATCAACTATGCTATTGAAGATAAGGTCAACGATCGGTATATCATCGTTGAAGGTTACGTGTTTGCTCCATCGGTGGCAAAACGAGAGTATGTTTTTGAGTTAGAATCCATTATCAATTCATTAAGTATAAAGTAATAGGTTTCCCTCATAGGGCACAACTGCTTGAAAATAGGAGATACCGCGCTCCATACTTAAATTTTACTACCTTTGCGGCTCATTTTTTAACCTTAAAACCGCGTATAGCATGCAACTGTACAATAACTTAAGCGCTAAAGAAAGAGCAGAACTCATCGAACAAGCAGGCAAAGAACGCCTTACGATCTCTTTCTATACCTATGCCAAAATTGGTAATACTGAAATTTTTAGAAACCATTTATTCTTAGCTTGGGACGCTATAGACGTGCTTGGCAGAATTTATGTGGCCAAAGAAGGCATTAATGCCCAACTGTCTGTTCCTGCAGATAACTTCGATGGTTTTAAAGCCCACTTAGATACCATTTCTTTTTTAGAAGGCGTGCGGCTCAATATTGGTTTAGAGCATGATAATTTTTCGTTCTTAAAGTTGAAAGTTAAAATTAGAAGCAAGATTGTTGCAGATGGCCTTAATGATGATGCTTTTGATGTGACCAATAAAGGCGTTCACGTTAATGCTGAAAAGTTTAACGCCCTTATTGAAGATCCCAATACGGTTTTGGTAGATATGCGCAACCATTATGAAAGCGAAATAGGACATTTTAAGAACGCAGTGACTCCAGATGTTGATACCTTTAGAGAATCACTACCTATTATTGAAGAAGAGCTTAAAGATCATAAGGAAGACAAGAATTTGGTGATGTATTGTACAGGCGGAATTCGTTGTGAAAAGGCCAGTGCTTATTACAAACATAAAGGGTTTAAAAATGTGTTCCAGCTAGAAGGCGGGATTATCAACTATGTGCGTCAAGTAGAAAAAGACCAGCTTGAGAACAAGTTTATCGGTAAGAATTTTGTTTTTGATGAGCGTCGTTCTGAACGAATTTCCGAAGATGTTATTGCAAAATGCCATCAATGTGGCAAACCTGCAGATACACATGTCAACTGTGCGAACTCAGCTTGTCACCTACTGTTTATACAGTGTGAAGACTGTAGGGCAGAAATGGAAAGTTGCTGTTCTACGGCTTGTATGGAAATCAATAACATGACTGCAGAAGAGCAAAAGGAATTGCGCAAAGGCCAAGGCAATAGCAATGATATTTTCAAAAAAGGACGTGCAGAGCATTTGCCTTATAAAAAGGATCTCCGAAATATTTTTGATGTGCTCAAAACCAAAAGTTAAGGCCAATAATCGAAACATCAATGATCTCAAATTATAGCGATTTTAAGTTCCATGTAAATACTTTGCTCAAGTAGCCCGCTGAAAAAGCGAAGGTTATTTAGTTCTATGTTTTCCTTTAATTCCTTGGGAAGGAAGCGCGGCCTTGCCTGTTTCAAATAAAAAGGAAACAGGCGAAATGGATATATAGGACTTAATAAATAATCTTATCTTTACATTTGACAAAACCTATTATTAATCTTCGTTTGATAACATATGCGTTATCGAATTTTATATAAAATTTCATGAGTTGTAACAGTTGCTCAACTGGTAAGGACGGCCAACCTAAAGGATGTAAAAACAATGGTACCTGCGGTACAGATAGCTGTAATAAGCTAACGGTTTTTGATTGGTTGGCAAACATGTCTCTACCACAAGGAGAAGAGCCTTTTATAGGCGTGGAGGTTCGTTTCAAAAACGGCAGAAAGCAATATTATAAAAATGAGGAAGCTCTCACGCTAAGTATTGGAGACATTGTGGCTACCCAAGCAAAATCTGGACATGATATTGGTATGGTAACACTTACTGGAGAACTGGTAAGAATACAGATGAAGCGTAAGAAAGTGAATTTGGACGACGCTGAAAATGTCTTGAAAATTTACCGTAAAGCATCCCAACGAGATATTGATATTTGGTCTGAGGCGAGAGATAAAGAAGAGCCTATGAAGGTTAAGGCTAGGCAGTTTGCCATAGATCTTAAACTTAAAATGAAAATTTCTGATATTGAATATCAGGGAGATGCAAGTAAGGCTACATTTTATTATACTGCTGAAGAGCGTGTAGATTTTAGAGAGCTGATTAAATTATTTGCTAGAGAATTTAGAACTAGAATTGAAATGAAACAAGTTGGTTTTCGTCAAGAAGCCGCAAGACTTGGAGGCATTGGTTCTTGTGGAAGGGAATTATGTTGTTCTACTTGGCTAACAGATTTTAGATCGGTAAGTACTTCTGCAGCGCGATATCAGCAATTATCTTTAAACCCATTGAAGTTAGCAGGACAATGCGGTAAGCTAAAATGCTGTCTTAATTATGAGTTAGATGCTTATTTAGATGCGCTTAAAGCATTTCCAAAAACAGACACAAAATTGTTTACCGAAAAAGGAAAGGCTGTTTGTCAAAAAACAGATATTTTCAAAGGTCATCTCTGGTACGCTTATGAAGGGGAATGGATGAACTGGCATGTGTTAACTACAGATCAAGCGAACGAAATCATTGAGAAGAACAAAAAAAGAGAACCTGTTGCCAGCCTTGAGGAATACGCTGCAGAGCTCATTGAGGATACTAAAACCACCTTTGAGAACGTTGTAGGGCAAGATAGTTTAACACGTTTTGATGGTCCAAAACACAAAAAGAAACGTAAAAACACTAGAAACAAGAAGAAACGTTCTAACAAACCTCAAAGTAATGCGAAAAAGTAGTTCACTTTTTTTAGTCTCTTTTTTAATGGCCTTAGTGTCTTGTGATGATAATCGGGTGTTTGATGAATATAAATCGGTTTCAGGAGCTTGGGATAAAGAAGATGTGATGCGCTTTAAAGTAACAGCACCAGATACAACTAACACCTATAACCTTTTTGTAAATCTTAGAAACAACGACAACTACAAATACAGTAATCTCTATCTTATTGTAGAACTGGATTACCCAAATGGAAAAACCGTAAAAGATACGCTTAGTTACAAAATGGCCAATCCAGACGGCACTTTTCTGGGTACAGGATTTACAGACGTTAAAGAAAACAAACTTTGGTACAAAGGCTATGATAGGCCTTTTACATTTGAAGAATCTGGAGAGTATGTTGTAAACATAGAGCAGGCTATGAGAAAAAACGGGTCTATTAAAGGTATTGAGCAATTAGAGGGTATTACAGACGTTGGGTTTCGCATAGAGTACAACTTAACCGATTAATTATGGCAAAAAAAACAGTTACTAAAAAAACGACAAAAAAAGGAAAGTCTTCAGATTTTTCAAAATACATCAGAAGATTTTGGATGCTTTTTGTTGCGGGAATTTTTGCCTTCTTTTTCATGTTCTTATTGGCGTCTTGGGGCCTTTTGGGCGAAATGCCAGATCACACCATTCTTGAAAACCCAAAGACGTTTTTAGCAACAGAAGTGATTTCTTCTGACGGAAAAACGCTAGGGAAATTTTACTTGGATGATAATAGAACTCCAGTGGATTATGAGGAGCTCCCCAAGGAGTTAATTGATGCATTGGTTGCTACAGAAGATATTAGATATTACGATCACTCAGGAATTGATTTTAGAGGAACTCTAAGAGCCGTTGTGAGATTAGGCGGCGGCGGCGGTGCGAGTACCATTTCTCAGCAATTGGCAAAACAATTGTTTACCAAGCAGGTCTCTTCCAATAAGTTTCAAAGGGTATTTCAAAAAGTTAGAGAATGGGTCATTGCCATTCGTTTAGAGCGACAATATACCAAGGAAGAAATCATCGCCATGTATTTCAATATCTATGATTTTGGAAACAATGCCGATGGGATTAGAAGTGCTGCGCGTATCTATTTTGGAAAAGAGCCTATGGAGCTCGATCTCAAAGAATCTGCGATGCTGGTCGGGATGTTCAAGAATTCATCACTCTATAACCCAAGATCACATAGAAATCCAGAAGGCACTAAAAACCGAAGAAATGTGGTTTTAGCACAAATGGAAAAGTACGAGTACATTTCCGAAGCAAAAAAAGATTCACTTCAGAAAACCGAATTAGACCTTAAGTATTCTCCAGAATCTCACAGAGAAGGGACTGCAACCTATTTTAGAGCTTATTTAGATGGCTTTATGAAAAAGTGGATCAATGAGAATCCAAAACCGACTGGTGAAAGGTATAACTTATATAATGACGGACTCAAAATCTACACCACCATAGATTCTAGAATGCAGACGTATGCAGAAGCAGCCGTAGAACGTCATATGCCAAGATTACAAGCTGAGTTTGACAATCAAAATACACCAGACCGTAACAAAACGGCACCTTTTTTAGAGTTGAGTACTTCAGAAATTGATGACCTTTTAAATCGTGGAATGGAGCGTTCTGAGCGTTGGAGGGTGATGAAATTGGAAGGTAAAAGCAATAAAGAGATTAGAGATTCTTTCCAAAAACCAACGCAAATGACTGTATTTGCATGGATTGATGGTAAAGCGAGTGAGATTGATACCGTTATGAAACCAATTGACTCCATGCGTTACTACAAATCCTTTTTGCAACCGGGCATGATGTCTATGGATCCAAAAACAGGACATGTTAAAGCTTGGGTTGGTGGCATGAATTATAGACATTTTCAATATGACCACGTCAAACAAGGGAAACGTCAAGTAGGTTCTACATTTAAGCCGTTTGTGTATGCTACGGCAATAGACCAGTTACACTTATCCCCCTGCGATACCTTACCTAAGCAGCAAATCACCATTGAAGCCGGTAAGTTTGGAAATCCACTGCCATGGACGGCGAAAAACTCCGACGGCGATTACGAAGGCTTTGTGACGCTTAAAAAGGCACTGGCATATTCTGTTAATACCGTTACTGCCCGTTTAATGGATAAAGTTGGTCCGCAGCCGGTGGTAGATATGGCCAAGAATTTAGGGATTGAATCTAATATTCCGGCGGTACCTGCAATTGCTTTGGGAACACCAGACATTAGTGTATATGAAATGGTTGCAGCTTATGGCACCTTTGCAAACAAAGGCGTCTATAATAAACCAGTGATGGTGACGCGTATTGAAGATAAAAATGGGACCGTATTATATCAGTTTGTTCCAGAAAGCAGAGATGTGTTAAGTGAAGAAGTGGCTTATACCACCGTGAAACTATTGGAAGGTGTTGTAGAAAGCGGTTCTGGTGCTAGACTCACTAGAACTTGGGGAGCAGATCAAGGCGTTTATAAAGAGATCATTACCGGATACCCTTACGAACTTAAATACCCAATTGCAGGAAAAACAGGAACCACCCAAAATCAAAGTGATGGCTGGTTTATGGGTATGGTACCCGATTTAGTAACTGGCGTTTGGGTAGGAGCCGAAGATCGTGCCGCACATTTTAGAAGTATTACTTATGGCCAAGGTGCCTCTATGGCATTACCAATTTGGGGCTTATATATGAAGTCTGTATATGGCGATGAAACATTAGACATTTCCAAAGAAGATTTCGAAAAGCCAGAAGACTTATCCATTATTGTAGACTGTAATAAGATGGAAAGTAGTGAAGGCGACGCCTCTGATACTTCAGATGAATTGGATGGCGTATTGGACTTTTAATTATAACTCAGCAGAAAAAAAGGAAAGCCATTCATGATTGAATGGCTTTCCTTTTTTTGAGCTGAAGTCATTTCAAAAGATTATGATTGTTAAATTTTCAAAACAAAAAGCACCTTAATCTAATCCACCACTATTTCCTTTTTGGTTCTAGTTAATCTTTCAAGTACTCCATTTATTTTGTAATTTTAAAATCCAAAATTATATTTAAAAATGATCAATAAAACAGTAGCTAACGTTTCCGAAGCCTTAGAGGGCGTTACCGATAATATGACGCTGATGTTGGGCGGATTTGGATTATCTGGAATCCCTGAGAATGCCATTTCTAAATTGGTAGAACTTAATGTGAAAGGCCTAACTTGTATTTCAAACAACGCCGGCGTAGACGATTTTGGTTTAGGGCTCTTACTTCGTAAAAAGCAGATTAAAAAAATGGTCTCGTCTTATGTTGGCGAAAATGATGAGTTTGAACGGCAAATGTTGTCTGGAGAATTGGATGTAGAACTTATTCCGCAGGGCACATTAGCAGAACGTTGTAGAGCAGCTCAGGCTGGTTTCCCAGCATTTTATACACCTGCTGGATTTGGAACAGAGGTTGCCGAAGGCAAGGAAAGTAGAGCGTTTGATGGTAAGATGTACATTTTAGAACACGCCTTTAAAGCAGATTTTGCCTTTATAAAAGCTTGGAAAGGGGATGCCGCAGGAAATCTTATTTTTAAGGGAACGGCACGAAATTTTAACCCAAATATGTGTGGTGCTGCAAAAATCACGGTAGTTGAGGTTGAAGAGTTATTACCCGTAGGAAGTTTAGACCCTAATCAAATTCATATTCCAGGAATTTTTGTTCAGCGTATTTTCGAAGGTAAAGCTTATGAAAAACGTATCGAACAAAGAACGGTTAGGCAAAAAGCTTAAGTAGAGGAACGACTTTCAAAAGAATAAAATTAGATCAACTCATAAGTATACAAGATGTTAGATAAAAACGGAATCGCAAAACGTATCGCACAAGAAGTTCAAGATGGTTATTATGTTAACCTTGGTATCGGAATTCCAACTTTAGTGGCCAATTATGTTCGTGATGATATAGAAGTAGAGTTTCAAAGTGAAAATGGAGTCTTGGGCATGGGTCCCTTTCCTTTTGATGGCGAAGAAGATGCCGATGTGAT
This sequence comes from Sediminibacter sp. Hel_I_10, assembly GCF_000688335.1. Classification (NCBI taxonomy): domain Bacteria; kingdom Pseudomonadati; phylum Bacteroidota; class Flavobacteriia; order Flavobacteriales; family Flavobacteriaceae; genus Sediminibacter; species Sediminibacter sp. Hel_I_10. The sequence continues at coordinate 1,936,815 of NZ_JHZX01000001.1, read as the reverse complement.
CAATGCAGGAAAACAAACCATCACCACTTTGCCTGGAGCAAGCTTTTTTGATTCAGCAATGAGTTTTTCCATGATTAGAGGACAGCATGTGGATTTAACCATTTTAGGAGCGATGGAAGTAGCTGAAAATGGCGATATCGCCAACTGGAAAATTCCTGGAAAAATGGTAAAAGGTATGGGAGGCGCTATGGATTTAGTTGCCAGTGCCGAAAACATTATCGTGGCTATGATGCACACCAATAGAGCTGGGCAATCAAAACTACTTAAACAATGTTCATTGCCGCTCACTGGAGTAGGCTGCGTTAAAAAAGTGGTTACTAACTTAGCCGTTATGGAGATTACAAAGCAAGGGTTTAAGCTCTTAGAGCGTGCCCCGGGAGTTTCTGTAGAAGAGATCAAAGAAGCTACCTCAGGTCATTTAATTATAGAAGGCGACATAAAGGAAATGCAAGTGTAATGAAACACATTATAGGATATAAGCAAAAAGCCCCTTAGATATTCTAAAGGGCTTTTTTGAGGACTAACTCGTTATTAATATTTTTAATATTAAATCTTAAAAATATCATACGAGTTAACCTCCATCGGCTTTACAATTGCTATTTAAACATATAGCAACGGAAACGCCTAATACTGTATTAAAAATAAGTTTACTAAAAAATTTCATCCTTATAAAAGAATTAATTTTAATGGGATAGGTCTATTCTAGACCCCTTTTCATAGCAAGATTTCCCAATCTTATTAGATAGATGTAAAAACTTCAAAAAGGTTGCGTCGTTCATCTAAAAAAATTAAAAGATGTTGTATTTTAGCTTAGCTCCAGAAATGTAGAATTCGACAAAAAAAAACAAAAATGAGTAGTGAAAAAGACGCTAAATTAAAAGCACTAAAATTAACCTTAGATAAATTAGACAAAGCCTACGGCAAGGGAACAGTAATGAAAATGAGCGATCAAGCTGTGGTTGACGTTGATGCCATTTCCTCAGGATCTCTTGGTCTAGACATCGCCTTGGGCGTTGGTGGTTACCCAAGAGGACGGGTCATTGAAATTTACGGTCCAGAATCCTCGGGGAAAACCACATTAACCTTACATGCTATTGCAGAGGCTCAAAAGGCTGGAGGAATTGCTGCGTTTATTGATGCAGAGCATGCCTTTGACCGAACTTATGCTGGAAAGTTAGGTGTAGATATTGATAATTTAATTATTTCCCAGCCAGATAATGGGGAGCAAGCACTCGAGATTACGGATAATTTAATTCGTTCTGGTGCTATTGATATTGTGGTTATAGATTCCGTTGCCGCGTTAACACCAAAAAGTGAGATCGAAGGTGAAATGGGAGATTCTAAAATGGGGCTTCATGCAAGATTAATGTCTCAAGCTTTAAGAAAACTAACGGGTTCTATTAGTAAGACCAATTGTACAGTGATTTTTATCAACCAGTTGCGTGAAAAAATTGGGGTAATGTTTGGTAATCCTGAAACGACCACTGGTGGTAATGCCTTGAAATTTTATGCTTCAGTAAGATTAGACATTAGACGTTCTACCCAAATTAAAGAAACGGATGGTAATGTAGCAGGAAACAAAACACGTGTTAAAGTGGTGAAAAATAAAGTAGCACCGCCTTTTAAAATGTGTGAGTTTGACATTATGTATGGTGAAGGTATTTCTAAAGTTGGAGAAATTCTCGATGTCGCTGTAGAACAAGAAATCATTAAAAAGAGCGGGTCTTGGTTTAGTTACGGAGACACGAAATTAGGACAGGGAAGAGATGCCGTTAAGGCCCTGATAAAAGATAATCCTGAACTAATGGATGAACTTGAAGAAAAAGTAAGAGCGATCATTAAGTCTAAAGACTAATAAAAAGATCAAGTTTAAAAAAAAATCCCATTCTTTGGGATTTTTTTGTTTTTGGACGCAACCCTTTTATAAATAGTGCATCTATAGTAGTACACCGCAATAGCGGATAATAATTAAATTATGTTAATGAGAAAGATTTTAATTTTATGTGTTTTGACATTGTCTTTGGCTTCGTGTAGTTTAGACGACAATAATTACGTGGAATATGATACTGAATTTGTGCCTATTGAGAGCGTTACTATTCCAGAGGAATTTGTTTTTGGGTCTACCCATCAAATTTTTATGACCTATTTTAGGCCAACAAGCTGTCATAGTTTTTACGATTTCTTTTATGAAATTAATTACAACGAAAGAACCGTTGCAGTAGTAGATATATTTCCTATTGGTCAACAATGTGAGGTTTTAGAAGAAGAGGAGGTTGAGGTATCCTTTAATTTCCAGGTCAACAGTATGGAGCCCTATGTATTTCGTTTTTATCAAGGCGTAGATGAAACAGGAGATGATGTGTATTACATTGTAGAAGTTCCCGTAGTTGAAGAATAATAGAATTATTAATAAAATTAATACCGAGATCATGTGAGTTTAGATCAGCTCATAGAACAATGTAAAAAGAATGATACCCAAGCACAGAGCCAGATATATAAGCTATATGCGAGTAAACTGTTTTCCGTTTGCTTGAAGTACTCGCGCAACTATGCCGAAGCCGAAGATAACCTTCAGGATGCCTACATTACCATTTTTAAAAAAATAGATCATTTCAAAAATAAAGGTTCTTTTGAAGGTTGGCTAAAGCGGATTGCTGTAAATACCGCGTTACAGCGCTACCGAAGTCCTGGTGTTTTTGACATTGTCAATGAAGGGCAAATTGAAGATGTAAATGTTGAAGTTGACGATGAGGATATTAGTTTAGATTTTTTATTAGCTATTATTCAATCGTTACCAGATCGTTACAGATTGGTCTTTAACCTTTATGTTATGGATGATTATTCACATAAGGAAATCGCTAAAATGTTAGAGATCTCAATAGGGACATCTAAGTCTAACTTAGCAAGGGCACGACTGATTTTAAAAGAAAAGATTGAAACATATAAAGCGAAGACCAACTCGCAAAGTTTATAATGAGTGAAAAGAAAAACATAGACAAACTCTTTAAGGAGCAATTCAAGGATTTTGAAGTGACTCCTAATGACGATGTCTGGAACAAGATAGAGCAAGAACTTCATAAGGATAAGCGCAAACGTCGCGTGGTACCATTGTGGTGGAAATTTGCAGGAGTTGCAGCAGCTTTAGTTTTTATGTTAACGGTTGCCAATACAGTTTTTAATGGGGGTAGTACTGAAAACACTCCGATTGAGAATACGGTTGTAGGTGCTGAAAATGAATCTAAAACCGATGCTTCGGAGACCATCACTTCAAAAGAGGACTCTAGAATTTCCAGTCCTGAAAGCGATGTTAATGCAGAAGAGATATCAGTTTCAGAAGAGCGAAACACTGGTATTGCAGAAACGAATACAGCTTCGGAAACTAACGAAAGCTCCAGTACAGGTAATACAACATCAAAAGGATCTGGTATTAGCAATAAAGGAAATTCAGTGAAGGAAATGTCGAAGAACCCAAATACTGGATTAGCCAATTCCAATACTTCAGAAAAAAGCGAAGATAAACAAGAACTTACATCTCAGAAGTATAATTCAAAAAAGACGAATTTTAGTCAAGAGCAGAATGAAGAAGGTATGGCTGTTGCTCTTGATCGCAATTCAAAAGAAAAAATTAAAACGCAAACAACGGCTAGCAGTAACTTAAATGACGCTGTAGCCAATACAGATCATCTATCGAATCAAAAGCCTAACAAAGACTCTGAAAGTGCCCTGATAGATGCCTCCGAGTCTGATTCACTGATATCTGACCGTAAACGTGATACCGATGCAGCAGTAACAGACAGACTAGCTGCTGTGAACGAATCACAAATTGAGAAAGATTCAATCCAGGCCAATCAAGACCCTAATGCCATTGAAGAAGCTATTGCTTTGGCCAATGACAAAAAGACCATTGAAAAGGAGGAAGATGAGAAATTAAACAGGTGGAGCGTTTCCCCAAACGTAGCACCTGTTTATTTCAATTCTTTAGGTAAAAGAGGATCATCTTTAGACAATCAGTTTAACAATAACGTCAAAGAAGGTGATGTGAACATGAGTTATGGGGTAGCAGGGAGCTATGCCGTCAATAAAAAGTTGAAGATAAGAGCTGGTGTCAATAGAGTAGATTTAGGTTACAGAACCAACAATGTCATTGTGTTAGATGGTTCTAATTCTGGAATTTCTTCAGCATCTGTTTCTTCTAGTCCTTCTAACTACAGTGACGTTCAAATTCAGCAACTGCGCAATATTAGGTTAGAGGATGATTATGCCAATGATGCTTTTTTGAGTGCAAGCTCCAGAAGTTTTGCCTCAGCTCCAGGAATTTTATCTACTAAAGAACAAAGCGCTCTAGATCAAAATATTGGTTTTATTGAAGTGCCTTTAGAAATAGAATACAGTTTGATTAATAAAAAAATAGGAGTCAATGTCATTGGTGGATTTAGTACGCTCTTTTTGAGTAATAACGAAATTTATACGGTTCAAAACAATGGGAACTCCACATTGTTGGGTGAGGCTACTAATATTAATGACCTGAGCTATAGTGCTAATTTTGGATTAGGATTTAATTATAATATTTCCAAACAATTTCGATTTAACCTAGAGCCTACTTTTAAGTATCAAATCAATACGTTTAGCAATACATCCGGTGATTTTAAACCTTTCTTTATGGGCTTATACACGGGACTTAGTTTTAAATTTTAGTTTTTTAGTTGGTTAGATATTATTGTGATTTAAACACAATAATGAAGAAAAGCTGCTCTGTGCCAAGAGCAGCTTTTTTGATGTTTTAGTTAGCGTTACACACTCTTTGACAAGATTTCCAATACATCAGTAATCATTAAGATTGTGATACTATCTAAAAATCGTAAAAGATCACTGTTTAATATTTTTAAAACGCTTTAACTCATTTAAAATAAGGTCTCTTGTGGTTTTGTTTAGCGCTTTAGTGTCTTTACTTGTAAGTCCTTCCGTAGAAATAAAGGCCAACACCTTTGCACGCATTTTGCCTGGGCTACCACTAAAAAATGTAAATGAAAAGCGTTGTTTATTATCGGCAAAAACTATGGGAATAATTTCAATTTGATGATTAATGGCCAACCTAAAGGCGCCATCTTTAAAATTATCTAACAAAACGTGTTCATCTGTGACACCGCCTTCCGGAAAAATGCAAATACTCATCCCCTGATTGAGCCGTTTTTGAGCTCTTTTAAATACTGCTTGACGGCTCTTAGGATCACTTCGATCTACTAAAATACAGGTGCGTTTGTAGAAGAAACCGAATAATGGAATTTTTGCCAACTCTTGTTTACCAACAAACACAAACGGGTTTTTGACCGTAACTAACATCAACATGATATCTGCCATTGATGTGTGATTGGCTACAAACATATAGCTGTTCTTAGGTTTTGGAATTTGATCGCGCTCAATGCGCACTCTAAAGCCCATTCCCAATAAAATAAACCAAGCCCAAAGGCGTGCTATTTTAAAAAAAGTGGGGTACCACGACTCTTTGAGTATTGAAATGATTAAAATTGGCAACAATAGGATGATAGGTAAGGCCACTAAGACGTAAAACCAAATGCGATAGATCACCCAAAATAGATACTTAAAACCCTTCATTGGTGGTAAAAGTACAGAATACTTTTGAGCTATTTAATTAAAAAAAATACCTTTGCTGACGATATAGTTTTAATAGTATAAATAGATTTTCGCTGAGGCGGAAAAAGAACATGGCAAGAATATTAACAGGAATACAGAGTACGGGTACCCCACATTTGGGTAATATTTTAGGTGCGATTCTACCTGCAATTGAAATGGCAAATGATGAAAAGAACGATTCGTTTCTATTTATCGCCAATTTACATACCCTTACTCAAATTAAGGATGCAGAGACCCTAAGGGAAAACACCTATTCTACAGCAGCAACTTGGTTGGCCTTTGGGATAGATATTCATAAAACTGTATTTTACAGACAAAGTGATGTGCCTCAGGTTACGGAGTTATCTTGGTATCTCAGTTGTTTTTATCCATACCAGCGCTTAACGCTTGCACATGGTTTTAAAGACAAAGCAGGCCGATTAGACGATGTTAATGCGGGGCTATTTACTTACCCAATGCTTATGGCGGCAGATATTTTGTTATATGATGCCGAGATCATTCCCGTTGGTAAAGATCAATTGCAACACATTGAAATGACTCGAGACGTCGCATCACGCTTTCATGCAAAAATGGGAGATACGTTTGTCTTGCCAAAAGGACAAGTTCAAGAGGAAACCAAATTAATTCCAGGAACTGACGGTGAGAAAATGAGCAAAAGTAGGGGCAATTTCATCAATTTGTTTTTAGAGGATAAAAAACTTCGTAAACAGATCATGTCTATAGAAACAGACAGTACGCCTTTAGAGGCTCCTAAAGACTGGAGCGCCTGCAACTGTTTTGCGCTGTATCGTTTATTGGCTTCTGAAGCTGAAATTACGACCATGAAAGCAAATTATGAACAGGGCAATTATGGTTATGGTCATGCTAAACAAGCGCTTTTCGAGTTGATTGTTGAAAAATTTGCAGCGCAAAGAGAACGCTACAACTATTATATGTCTAACCGTCAAGAGATTGATGAGATACTAGCCATTGGCGCTGAGAAAGCAAAGAAGGTAGCAGATGATGTGTTGAAACGAGTACGCGAAAAAACAGGGTATTAAGCGGATTGTTTTATAAAAAAGAAGACCTCAAAGTTCCATTATTTGGCATACTTTGAGGTCTTTTTATGTTGCAGGAAACTGTGTTTAGTTCATCAGTTTCTTTTTAACTAAAGTTTTGTTTTCTAATTGGATTACTGCAAAATAGACGCTTCTTGAAAAGTTGAAAGCTGTTTCAAAATTCGGTTTTGATCGGTCTAAACTATAAGTAGCAATGGTCTTACCAGTTAAATCGTATAGTGTAATCGCCTTTATATTTTGTGTAGACTGTACCTTTAATACATTGTCTTTTACAAAAGCAAAGGTTTCAGTTGTTGCTAAGTCTATAGCAGAAAGCGTATCGTTGCTATTGGTGTATCTTAAGATGAAACGATCGTTGGTGTTTCCAACAGTACCTGTAAACGTATAAGGGGATTGTCTCAAATTATGGATGGTATTTTGATACGTATCTTCAATATAAATGGCTTGTTCTCCTTCTACAAAGATATTACCTTCTAGGTTGTCAATTGCAATTTCGAAGATTCCAGCTTCATCAATGTTGACACCAAGAGGAATCACATCACTATTTACAAATGGTAAAGGACGACCTTGAATAATCATTTGTTCTTCAGAAATTAAAGAATAGATACTAAATTCTTCACCATTAGTACGTGAATCATAAAGACGATCTTTACCGTAAGTAGCCCCATCAGCATAGCCTAAAAGAGTGCTTGAAGATTGGTTATTGGCTTTTACTAAACTTAACCAGATCAATTGCTTTTCTAAGTTAGTATCTGCGGTAGTTTCGGCACTTCTATAAAAATCGGTATTGTCATAAGCATTTTCACTAGCATCATAGCGCATCGCGTTGTTGAACGTTACATTTCCTGTAGATTCCGCTTGAACAAAAAAGGCTTGTCCTGCAGCAATGTTACCACTAAATGACGGGTCTGGAGTACTACCTAAACCATTGCTTGTGATGTATTGATCGCCGTAGTTGTATGCAAAATCCTGATAATAAGGATTGCTTGTAGGATTAGGAGTTGTGCTTATTGCAGCGCTGTGGGTCCAGATACGTACGTTACCATCTATATTGGTGTTGGCGTTTAAGAATTTCTCAACATTTAGAGCTGATGGATAAGGGTTTCCTATTAAATTCCAGTTTGTTTCTTCAGAAGACACCGCTGATACTGAGGTGATCGATTTAGTGATTACCCCATTATTAGGTTTCCCAACAAATTGTGCTGTAAAAGTTGCAGCACTGTTAACGCGCTTGATATATCCGTCACCAGCTGTCATGATGCTATTAGATGCAGAGACCCAATTACCTTGAGATCCATTAGCGTTTGATGCATCGGTATCCCATTGGTAAGTTGCGTTACCAGGAATATTAGAGACGTTAAACCCTTGTACAGGTGATGACCAGTACACGTAATCATTGTTATGTAGGTTGCTGGCTTCACGTTTCATTTTAATGAGGCCACTATTTTGATTGGCTGAAACGGCCTTAGTTTGAATTAAACTTGCATTGTCTTCTAAGGTAAAAATACCTGCTGGAACTTCTGGTTGAAAGTTGTCTTCAATATCTGTGAAGGCAGGAATAAGATCCTCTACAATGAGTTCATCGTAAAGTTTAAGGGTTGAACCAGCAGCAATAGTCACTTCACGACCCGCAGAAACTTTACAATCACATGCTTCTAAATTAGTATTAGGAGCTGAGGTATAATCAGCAGCAAAATTTAAGCTTCGATCAGCATCGTCAACAGTAAGTTCTGCAGCCGTATATGCTGGTGGCAAAGAAAAAGATGTTCCATTCCAGGTTACAGGTGTGCCACCTTCGGCAAGTGTTACTGGAAGAAAAACGGTACCATATTCATTGTAAATCTTTACTTTATAAGTACCTAAATCAGATGGTGTGATACCGCTACCGGCATTAACATTAAAATTAGCACCAACCACGCTAGGCTCAAGTGTACCTTCTTCTCCTGAAATTGGCGTATTATAAGTGAACCATTCATAATTTAAGGCTTCTTTTTCTAGTTCCTCAGGCGTTACTGCTGTGCTTCCACCATCTATATTAGCTTTGGCATTAAAGGTTACGGAAGACGTATTTGGAAATTTACATACAAATCTTGAGACTGGGTTTTGTTCGATAAGTGGTGATTTAATATCAAAAGCACTCTTATTATAAGCTAAAAAAGCAATATCTGCTCTACCACCAGCAACCATATTAATATTATTGATCAAATCAATATTTGAGGCATCAATACCAAAATGTTCAAGTTTTAGAGCAACCATTCTTAATGGCCTTGTTTCATTATTAGAAAATGATCTTGCTTGTGGTGTTGCTACATCGTAGTTGACGTTATTGTTAAAGCGGTATAAATCTAATCTCCATTCTGCTAATAAACCTGGACCGTTTCCTTCGTCTTGCATGTATAAACGCACAGGAGTACCAACGACGTTTCCTAAGTCATCTGCATAATAATACACATCATAAGAACCTGGTTGTGCTATTTGTGTAATTAATAAATCTGGTGCATCATCTTCAACAGATGGATCTGTAATATCTAGAGCACCTACTTGACCATTACCACTAAAAAAACGAATATCTGCAGTAATATTGAAATTTGCAATTCCTGTACCCAAGTCTAAACCATTGACCCCATCTACAATCACGTCAAATACAGTAAGCCCTAATATGTTTGGTGAAGTAACAGCAGTTCCTTCATTAAGTTCGTTATCTACCAAATCTGCCATAGCTAGATAATTCGCGCTATGGGTCTTTCCTGTAACGCCGTTGGTAGAATATGCTTTAAAAGTTTGTGGGATAAATTCAAGGTTAGGAACGTTATCAACTTCTGTACCTAAATTAGAAATTAACCAGGCATCGTTTACACCTGTAGAATATACAATACCTCCATACTTAAAGCCTAGTAAATCATGACTAGTATTTGGGCGATCAGAATGATCATTTTTCCAATCGTTAGATCTCCAAAAGCCATTATAGGTCGTGTATATTTCGTCAATTCTAGTAATGGTGTTATCGTTGTTAGAGTTGTCGGTTCTTTGGTTAGAATAGCCTACATAATCAATAGCAATGCCAGTATCAACGTTACCAATATGTAAACTACCAGATCTGTTACTGGTGCTATTGTAATTGACAGTAACCGTCATTTCGGTAGAGCTTATAAAGGTTTTACCGTCAACACCAATGTCGTTACCTTTAATGCTAAAGGATGTTCCAGAGGTAAAACCAGTTCCAATAATGGTGATTTTTGTATCACTAGTTACTCTGGTAGGAAATACGTTAGTTACAGTTTGTGCGCTAAAAATAGCAGGAATAGATAGTATCAACACTAAGACACTTAGTTTAAGCGTGTTGAGTACTCTTAAATTAAAAGTAATTGTAGATTTCATAAGTAGGATTTTTACAAGGTCTTTTATTGGTTTTACAGTAAGAGGGGGCTACTGTAAAGCAATCAATTTTGTTTATAAATAGATGAGGGAAGCCCAAAGGTCTACACAAACCAATTACAAGAAAAAAATAGTCGATGAAATGTATAATAAATACGATGAAATGTATAAAAATACATTTTTTAAAGATGAATGACACTGTTATAATCAACTAAAAACCATCCGTTTGATAAGGATATCACGGATGGTTTCGAGGATTTTTGGTTAACTATGGAAAGCGTTTGAGAACAACTTTCCTGTTTAGTTCATCAATTTCTTTTTAACGAGTGTACCGTTCTCTAAAGTAATTACAGCGAGATAGACACTTCTTGAGAAGTTAAAGTCTGACTCAAATCGATCTCTAGAGTGATTACTATTAAACTCGGCAATGGTCTTACCAGTTAGGTCATATACAGTAATATCCTTAATATTTTGAGACGACTGAACGTGTAACACATTATTCTTAATAAACGCAAAGGTTTCAGAAGTTGCCACATCAATTGCTGACAGGGTGTCTTCACTACCTGTATATCGTAATAAGAAACGGTTATCTATTGTGCCCTCTTCGGCAGTAAAAGAATAAGGTGATTCTCTTAGATCGTGAATAACACCAAGAAAAGTATCTTCAAGATAGATATCTTGATCTGCCGTAAACAAAGAACCTTGTAAATGATCTATACCAATATTATAAATGCCATTTTGATCAATATTAACCCCTAGTGGTACCACATCACTGTCTACAAAAGGCACAGGACGCCCTTGGATGACCATTTTACTATCTTCTATCATAGAATAGATACTAAAGCTTTCGCCATTAGTAGTGGCATCATATAAGTTGTCTTTAGCTAGAGTAGCACCATTTACATAGCCAATTAAAATACTAGAGGCAGTTTGATTTTCATTGACAAGCGTTAACCAAATTTTTTGGTTTTCATTGTCAGCATCTACTGGTGAATCTGCTGCCGATCTAAAAAACTGATCGTTATCAAAACCATTAGTATCATCATCAGCCGGATCTCCAGTGGTATTTGAGGCATCATCGTAGCGCATAGCATTTGTAAAAGTTACATTACTATTATTTTGAGCTTTAACAAAAAAGGCCTGTCCCGACGCAATATTACCGTTAAATCCTAAATCAATACTAGAACCTGTCAAGTTATAAGATAAATAATCATTGCCGTCATAGTTATATCCAAAATTATTTTCATAATAAGGATCACTATTAGCAGCAGAAAGAGCCGTGCCATGCGTCCACAAATGAACAGCGCCCTCAATGTAAGTATTATCCACATTAGGATCCCCAACTGTAGATGTATTTGCGAGTAAAAATTTTGAAGCACTTATGGCAGAGGGATATGGGTTACCAATAAGGTTCCAATTTTTATCATCTGCATCTTGAGTTCCACTGGTTGTTGTCTGCATAGCAATACTGATTGTTCCATTTCTTGGGACGCCATTAAATTCTGTTGTTATAGCGGATGTAGCGTTTGGAACACGTTTGATGTAACCTTTACCCGCTGTCATTATCATATTACTTGCGGATTGCCAATTACCTGATGTGCCATTTGTGTTTATAACCAACGGATCCCATGCTAGTGCATTACTACCTGGTATATTATCAATGTTAAAATTGGATACTGGTGAAGACCAATACACATAATCATCTTCATTAACACTAACATCACGAATCATCTTGATACTTCCACTATTTGGAACAGATGGAACTAAACGTGTTTGTACCAAACTCGCGTTGTTTTCAAGTGTAAAGGTTCCTGCAGGAACTGCAGAAATGCCTTCTTCTGTATTTTCAGCAATCGCTGGTTGTATGGTCAATTCATCATATAATAAAATTTTAGAACCAGAGGGAATTGTAACATTGCTACCAGCACTAACGACACAATCGCAACCTTTAAGGTTTCCAGGCAAATTGTAAGATGTTGAAAATACTAAACCTCTTTCTTCTTCTGCTACAGCTCCAAATGGTGATTGCCACGAGGATCCATTCCAAAACGTAGGAGTACCACCTTCAGAAAGCGTAACAGGAAGTATAATTGCTCCATTACTATTTTCAATTTTCACTTTATACGTAGCTAGTTTAGCAGATGTGACACTGTTTACAGTATAAGAAGAGGTCGCTGTGCCTCCAGGAGCAGGTAAATTGTATTTTAACCACTCATAAGTCAACTCCTCACCAGATGCAGGAGCTGCAATACCACCATTACCATCGTCAACACCAGCAGTTACATTAAAGGTGACATTAGATGTACCATCCACCTTACAAACAAATTTTGACAATAAGGGATCAGCTACTGGAGATTTGATATCAAAGGTGGCTGCATTATATGCTAAAAAAGCCATATCTGCGGTTCCTCCAGCGTTCATATTCACATTATTAATTTCTCCAATATATGTGGTTGGATCTAATGGGTCTCCCCCAATTTCAAAATCCTCAAGTTTAAAGGCGAGCATGCGTATTGGGCGATGCTCATTATCGTTACTGGTAAATCCTCTTTTATTTGGATTAGTGGATACAAATGGCTGATTGCCAGGAAAGCTAAATAAATCTAGTTGCCACTCTGCTAAGCGCGTATCGGAATCATTGTTGATAGTGATTTTAATTGGCTTGCCTACTACATTTCCTAATTCGTCGGCGTAATAATAAATATCTGTGCCGCCCGCCTGAGCTATTTGTGTAATTAGCAAATCTGGTAAGTTATCTCCAATAATACCGGGTTCGCCATTTCCACTAAAAAATCGAACACTCACATCATTGTTAAAATTAGAAATCCCAGTGCCCAACTCCAGACCATTTTGTCCATCTACAATGACATCAAATATGGTAATTCCCGCAATTTCAGTTAAAGTAGAAAGATTATTATTTGTTGGGTTTTCATCAGAGCCAGTTACACCATCAACTAAATCACCTGTTAGAATGTAATGATTACTATTTGTTCTACCTTGTACGCCATTAGTAGAGTAGGCTTTGTACCTTGTATCATAAAATTCTCCTGGATCGTCAGTTTCATTGGCTGGCAACTGTGCCCGAAAATCTGTTTCAGATAAAATTCCAGTAGAAAAAATGGGACCACCATTCATTTTAAAGCCTAAAAGCTCATGTTTGCTATTTGGCCAAGTACTATTATTTGTAGGGGAAGATTGCCAATCATTGGATCTCCAAAAGTTATTCCCATCACCGTTTTGATCCCAGTTGGTATAAATTTCTTCTATAAAATAATCTCTACCGCTTGTCAAGCTTTTTGCCAAGGGTTGAATGTAATCAATAGTTTGATTAAGACCGGTATCATAAGTGTAAGATGGAGCAGAAGGTCTATTTATGGTCAATGTACCGCTTGTAGAAGCTTGTGTTCTATTCACTTCTACGGTCATTTGAAACTCATTGACATAAGTTCTATTAGTGACACTTATTCCAGCACCAGTAATACTTATGTATGCTTGATCACCAGGAATAAAATCATAGCCAGAAATCGTAATTACACTCTGGGTAGTCACTCGAGTTGGAAAAATATCTGTTACCGTTTGTGCCATTGATGAAAATGAAAAGCACATCATCAACATCAAAACGCCAAATCTTAACGGATTAATTAATCTTAATTTTAAAGTATTTTTTGATTTCATAATTACGAAATTTAAATAGTCAGTTTCTTGGTTTTACAACATATTATAGCGTTGTAAAACATCATGTATTCAATTATAAAAAAGCGGAAAAACAATTAAAGATGCATAGAAATCAGGCATCGAGAAAAAAAATTAGCTGTTCAGCATAAAATACCGCTAAAACACCGTTTTTAGGGCGCTAAGACGCTTGATTAGAAGAGATTTACCTTGATTTAGTGGATCGTGAAAACTCACTTTTCCGGAGAAAATTATAACAAGGTGCATGGCTGAAATTAATGCTCTATTGAAAGACATAATTATGAACCTAAACAATCAAAAAAACTTATATTAATTCAAAGAGCTTCCCGGGAAGCGGTCTGATCACGCCTTTTAATTCCATATTTAGAAGCATGCCGGCCACTTTAAAAATAGGCAACTGGCATTCTATGGCAATCACGTCTAAAAAGACTTTGCCATGATCTTTAAGATACTTGTAAATGAGTTTTTCGTCGGCCGTTAACTCTACAAACAGTTGTTGTTGTATGTCAGGTTTTTCGGCTTTGTTCAAATTCCAATTGAGCATATAAGGCACGTCCAACGGCGTCGATAACACATGGGCTTGCTGCATTTTGATGAGGTTGTTGCAACCCGTGCTTTGACTATCGGTAACCCTACCGGGTACAGCAAAAACCTCTCGGTCATAAGAATTGGCAATATCGGCAGTCACTAAACTGCCTCCTTTTTCAGCAGATTCTATCACTATCGTGGCCTCGCTCATGCCTGCGATAATCCGGTTTCGTTTCAAAAAGTTATTTCGATCAAAAGTATCGGTAGACCAAAAGTCGGTTAGAAATCCGCCGTTTTTCTCAACATCTACCATATACTTTTTATGCACTTTGGGGTAGATTTGATTGAGCCCATGCGCCAGGCAGCCTATGGTTTGCAAATTGTGTTTAATGGCCGCTTTGTGCGCGGTAATGTCTGTGCCGTAAGCAAAACCAGAAACAATAATAGGATCAAAGGGAGCGAGTTCTTCAATCAATTTCTCACAGAAAGCAACGCCGTAGGTCGTTATTTTTCTTGTGCCCACAATACTGATGATATGCTTTTGTTTTAAATCAATGTTGCCCACTTGAAATAAAAGTAAAGGGCTATCAATGCAATGTTTAAGGCGTTCGGGATACTCGGGATCTGTAAAATAAAGCGGTTTGATGGCATTTTCTTTTATAAAAACCAACTCCTCTTCCGCATTTTTAATAGGTTTGGAGTCAAACAGGCCACTAATGAGGATGGCGCCAATACCGTCAATCTTCAAGAGATTGCCTTTTGTTTCTTTCAATACAGCCTCTGCAGATCCACAATGGTTGATCAACTTTTTGGCCGTAACATCTCCTATTTTAGGAATATGTTGCAAGGCCAAGGCATAGATTAATTCTTGATCGGTCATGTGATGTGCTGATTTTAAGACAACAAGAAACAAAATTTTACGCTGTTAATAAATACTTGATGCCGACTATTATTGGCATACAAAAATTTTTACCTTTGTTTTTATGCAATTAGAGACCTACATCGCAGACTTACTCTACAGATATGACTGTGTCATTCTACCAGAACTGGGCGCTTTTTTGACAAAAAGAGTTTCTGCCCAAATACATGAAACTACACATTCGTTTTACCCTCCAAAAAAACTAGTGTCTTTTAACGAGCAGTTGCAGCATAATGATGGGCTTCTAGCGAGTTACATTTCCGAGGTAGAGAAAATACCTTACGATGTTGCGGTTGAAAAAATTGCCAAGAAAGTAAAAACAATCAAGTCTTATTTGACCCAAGGCGAAACGATTGCTTTACACCATATTGGTGATTTAAAGTTGAACGTTGAGGGACATATCGGTTTTGAACCGTCTCATCACGTTAATTATTTGACCGATGCTTTTGGCTTATCTCAATTTACCACTAATGCTGTTTCAAGAGAGATCCATAAGAAAAATGTTGCCATCATTGAGGAAAGAGCCCCAATTGCGATCATTCCAGAACGACGTAAAAATAGACCGTATCTTAAATACGCTGCTCTTGCGCTTTTAGCCTTAACCGTTGGCGGATTGGGAGGGTCTCAACTATATCTCAACCATATTGATACGCAAAACCAGTTGGCCCAAGAAGCCGCTAATCAACAATTGGATGCGAAGGTGCAGCAAGCTACTTTCGTGATCGAAAATCCTTTGCCTGCAGCCACACTTCAAGTAGAAAAACAAGGCGGAAATTATCATATTGTAGCAGGCGCTTTTAGAGTAGAGGCTAACTCTGATAAAAAAGTGAAGCAACTAAGGGCTAAAGGGTTTAAGGCCCGCAAAATTGGCGTTAACCGCTATGGTCTTCATGAGGTGGTGTATTCCAGCTATTCAGACCGTATAGAGGCTTTAAATGCTTTAAGAGACATTAAAAAGTCGCATAACCGTGATGCTTGGTTGTTGGTAAAGACTTTAGATTAACAGTTGCTTCGGAAATTTTCTAACTTCTATTTTATTCTAACGAAATCTTAATTAGGGCTCACGGGTCTAAATAAGGCTTATCTTTGCATCCTTAAATTAAGCACCCCATTTACTAATGGGGTTTTAGAAACCGAAACAATTATACCTATGTCACCAAGAACTGCTTTTCAGTCAAAGACCATCATGACCGATTTGGTGTTGCCTAGTGAAACCAACCCTATCAATAATCTATTTGGCGGTGAGTTGTTGGCACGCATGGATCGTGCTGCAAGTATCGCCGCAAGACGTCACAGTAGGCGTATTGTAGTTACCGCATCTGTAAACCATGTGGCTTTTAACAGGTCTGTACCTTTAGGTAGCGTGGTCACTATTGAAGCTAAAGTATCACGTGCATTTACGAGCTCTATGGAAGTGTACATGGATGTTTGGATAGAAGACCGTGAATCTGGAGAATGTGTCAAAGCCAATGAAGCTATTTATACTTTTGTTGCGGTGGATGACACAGGACGCCCTGTGAAGGTGCCAGATCTTATTGCAGAAACCGATTTGGAAAAAGAACGCTACGAAGCCGCTCTACGCCGTAAACAATTAAGTTTGGTTTTAGCAGGTAAAATGAAGCCTTCTGACGCGACGGAACTTAAGGCACTGTTTGATTAAACAAAGGTTGATTTCAGGTTTGCTATCCTTTGATTCTGGAACTTACATTTTGTAAATCCAATACGCCGGATTTTGGGTTTGATCTTCTTTGTGAAGACTAAAAAACAAGATGGAGTCGCCATTGGTATCGGTAAAGACTTCACCAATATCTTGTTTGGTGGCTATTTTATCTCCTTTTTTGACATACACCTTCGCTAAGTTTTTATAAGCAGTAATGTAATTACCATGTTGGATCAATACGGTGGGGTTAGAGTATTTTTTGCCCATAACGGCTAAGACTTCCCCTTCAAAGACAGCACGTACTTGTGCGCCTTTTTCCGTAGCAATTCTCACACCAGAACTGCTTATGGTAATGCTTCTATCAATAGGCGATGGTTGGGTGCCGTAACGTACTTTAACGACGCCCTTTTCTACTGGCCACGGTAGGTTGCCCTTGTTGGAGACAAAGTTTGCAGCTAGCGCCTTAGCTTCGGCAGTAAGTGCAAAGCCTTGAGATAGGCTAGAATTACCAGCTTTTTTATTAGAGGCAGCAATCGCTTCTTTAATTAATTTGTTGATCTCACGATCTAACCGATCAATTTCCTGCTGCGTCTGCTTAATTTTAGAGGTATAACTGCTCAGGTTCTTTCTAATGGATGCCATGAGTTTTTCTTGCTCGTCCAACTCTTTTTCCAGCTCTTTTTGAGCGGTTCTGTTTTCAGCAATCAATTGGTCTTTATCTTTTTTCTGCCGTACCAGATCGGTATTGAGTTCTTGAAGTTTTGCCGACTTGACTTTAATGAGTTCGCCTTGTTCTTTTTGATAGTTAGTGTACTGCTTAATGTATTGTAAACGCTTATAAGCTTGCTTAAAATTATCTGAAGACAGTAAGAACATGACTTTGCTTTGTTCAGATTTACTCTTGTAAGACTTCACCAGCATTGCGGCGTAGGTTTCCTTAAGCTCTTTGAGCTGGTCTCTAAGGCTTGAAATTTCGTTTTGATTGGCGTTAATTTCTCGAGTCAATAAATTGGCTTGGTCATTAGTAACTTTGATGAGGTTTCGCCTTACGCTTACTTTATAGTTAAGGTCTTCAACTGAAGATACAATGGACTTTTCCTTTTTCTTATCTGAAAAGAGCAGCGTATTCAATTGTTGGAGTTCCTGCTCAAATTTTTGACGCTTAGCCTCCAAGGCTTTCTGCTTATCGCTTTGGGCGTTTACAGTGATACTGCCTAATACAAAGCATAAAAAAAAGAGACGGTATAAAAGCTTACTTGGCATCATCAAGGGTGATTTCTTCAAATCCAGAAGGGATATTAAACGGGAAGCGCAGGTCTTCATTAATAGAAAGCGATTTGTATTCTAGTGCAATATTAAGCTCTTCATTTTCTTCTACAGCAATAATCTTTAAAGTTTGTGGTAAAACCTCATTTTCTATGGCCTGATAATTGGTATAGTCCATCTCTAAAAATCGCTTTTTGAGCGGTTGTGCCAGTTGTTGGGAATCCATTTTAAAATGCGAAGGGTTGAACAATAAAAACAGCTCCAATAGTGGATCTTCGGTTTTAGGTGTTAAAATATAGGAGGTCTCGTTGTTTGAAATCGTGTATTCGGCGTCTTTGAGATTAAATAGAGGCTCTCCTATCAATAGACTTTGTACTTGTTTAAAATTGAGCTCAATTCCCAATAGATCACTTAGGAGACTGTAATCGCCATCAAAATATTGATTGTTGATTTTATCATAAAACTGAACTCGGTCTGGAGTAATCATGGCTCTCGCCAGCCCCAAAGTTGCACTAATCCAAATGGTTTTATTGCGTTCCATTCTTAAAGTCACACTGTAACCTTGTTCTTTGCCGTCTTGTGTAATGTCAATTTTAACCTTTGCCTGAAGCGTTTTGAACTTTGCTTCTTGTCTAGCGCTCTCTTTAATGAGTTGCTTTGCCGTGAGCCTTTCATCAATAGTGCCATCACCATTAATGCGTCGCGATGTACCGCAAGAAACCAATACAACAGCTAGAACAAATAGGTAAGTTGCTTTTAATAATTTCATATACTTATTGTCCGTTTGATAATGCCTGTGCCTTTTTAGCAAACGCTTCAGACTTTTTAATATTATTAGATTGTTGGTAGGCATCACTCAACTGATTGTAAAAGTCGCTGAGCATTTTAACGTCATCCACTACATAATCTACGCCAATCTCTAAACTTGAAATGGCTTTTTTAGGTTGCATGAGTTTATTATGTGCAACGCCATTTGCCAAATATAAAAGGGGCTGTGCAGGAAATAAGTCGATAGCCTCCTTACTAAGTTGAACAGCCTTTTCATTTTGATTAAGATCAATCTCAAGTAGAATGACATCTTTAATGATGTTAAAGTTCTTAGGTTCTTGCTTAAGCGCCTCCTCATAATAGGTTAGTGCCTTTTCCTTATCTCCAGACTGTAAATGATACTGACCCAGTTCTAACAGGGTTTTTACACTTTTATCTTCACTGATAAGAGCAGTGATTTCAATTAAATCTGATTCGTATTGCGGATTTGCAGCTACAAATTTCACAAAATCGTTGAGCACTTTAGTTTTTGCTTCAGGTTTTATAACTGGGCTTACCAACACAACTTTCATAGAGTTGATGGCATTTTCAACATCATTATCCTGTAAATAGAACTTGTAAAGTGCCAAGTGTACCAATTGCGAATTTGGGTTGAGTTTTTGTAAGCGCTTGGCGGCATCAAAAGCTTTTTTGGTTTCTCCAGTTTCGCTATATCTAAAAATAAGCCTTAGGTAAGTGGCTTCATCTTCTGGATTGCTTTTAACACGTTCTTCTAAATTTTCTATGCGCTCTTCATTATTTCCTGTAAGCGTATAAATTTGATTCCGAAGATAATCCCGGTCTACATCATAGCCCATTTTGCTATCCATTTCATCAAGCAACTCTAAGGCATCGTCGTATTTCTCGAGGCGGATGTAGAGTGATGCTAAATCTTGTTTGTAATCTGGATGGTATTTGACCAGTTGTTTTACAGTTCGAAGTGCTTTATTCATGTCTTCTTGCTGTATGTAAACACCATAAAGTTCATCTAGAAACCATTCGTTTTCTGGGTCTTTAGACACGGCTTCTTTAAAGGCATCTTCTGCAGCACCAAAATTTTTGAGCTGCATATAATTTTTGCCCAGTTCGTAATATAGAACCGGTTTATCATCGTTGATGTCAATACACTTTAGTAGGGCATCAACCGATTTTTGATAATTTTCAATCCCTTTTTGTTTGAGGGCTTCAAAGAAATATTCTTGAAATTGGTCTTCAACATTACCTAGGTCATCATCAGGGCGTTTGTTAAAGTCCACTTGGGCAGAGGAGTGCTGAGGTAACAGAAGTGTTCCTATTAAAAATAGCCCAATGTAAAATTTAGTCTTCATAACCCTTCCTGTCTCAATGCCTTCCTGTCTTTGAGGCCATCACAGTGTTCTAGACAATTCATTCTATTCTAATACCGAATAGTCGCCAAGACTTACCGCTTTAAACTCGCCATCGTATCTCACGTGATTGCCAATCATAGCTTGATCTAAATTAGCGTTTTTTATAATGCTATGCGTTTGTATCAAACTATTTTTTACTTCGGAATTTTCTATCACGCAACCATCTCCTACGGAAACGTTAGGTCCTAGGGTTGTATTGTGCAACACTACATTTTCACCAATAAAACAGGGTTCTATAACGGTGGAATTGTTGTTTTGTAAAGACGCCGAAATCAATTGCTCTTCGCCATCGGCTTTTAAAAACCCAAGTATCTTGGCGTTGGTCTCTAAAGTGACGTTTTTGTTGCCACAATCCATCCATTCATCTACTGTTCCTGTTTTGAAAACACGACCATCTGCCATCATTCGCTTAATGCCATCGTTAATTTGGTACTCGCCGCCGTTCATGATGTTTTCATCTAAAACCTCTTGTAGCTTATCTTTTAAAACAGAAATGTCTTTAAAGTAGTAAATACCAATCACCGCTTGATTACTTACAAAATGGGTAGGTTTTTCAACCAACTCGGTAATGTGGTTTTTCTCGTTAAGTTTTACCACACCATAAGCCTCAGGATTTTTTACTTCTTTGGTCCAGATGACGCTATCGGCCTCTGCATCAAGATTAAAGGTAGCTCTTATTAATGTGTCTGCATACGCTACTACTGCTGGTCCAGTTAATGATGGTTCTGCGCACATGATGGCGTGCCCGGTACCAAGGGGTTGGTCTTGACGATAAATAGATGCTTTTGCGCCAAGTGATTTGGCTAAATGCTCTAAACTTTTAACAACGTCATCACCAAACCATGCTGGATCTCCTAAAACAAAAGCAATTTCCTCAATGGGTTGTTTTAAAACCTTAGCGATATCTTTTACCAGACGATGTACAATGGGTTGGCCAGCCACGGGAATTAACGGTTTTGGAACGGTTAAACTGTGAGGTCTTAATCTAGAGCCTCTACCGGCCATGGGTACTATTATTTTCATATTCCTTTTCCGTTTAAACGAAAATTTGATTTTAATTAAACTTTATCTTTTTGTGATAGAACAACAACATATCGGTTTTGAAACCGCTTAGTAAGGAGTATTCTATAAATTTTTTAAGTGGTTCCTGTGCTTCCAAAACCGCCTTCACCACGATCGGTATCAGACAGTGTTTCAACCTCAGACCACTCTGCACGCTCATGCTTAGCAATTACTAACTGTGCGATACGTTCTCCGTTTTGAATGGTAAAGTTCTCGTTAGAAAGATTAACAAGAATCACACCTATTTCACCTCTATAGTCTGCATCAATCGTGCCTGGAGCATTAAGTACGGTAATCCCTTTTTTAGCAGCCAAACCACTTCTCGGTCTTACTTGCGCCTCAAAGCCAATAGGGAGTTCTATAAATAATCCTGTGCCAACAATACTGCGTTCTAAAGGCTTTAAAATTCTAGATTCTGAAAGGTTAGCACGAAGGTCCATCCCCGCAGAAGCTATGGTTTCGTAGTTGGGGAGCTCGTGATTGGACTTATTGATGATTTTTATGTTCATTTAAATAACTAAAATGGTTAGACCGGTTATTTTTTCAATAGCAGTTGAATTTGCCTTTTTTCTGTAAAGGCAGCGATACCCAAAAATACAATTAACATCGAGATTCCAATAAAAATTTGTCCTCTAAAATAGTAGAACGACAGTACAGACAGTGTTATGGATATAAAGAGATACATCGAAATTTTCTTGAGATTATAGGGGATTGGGTAGTATTTTCTTCCGAAGAAAAAAGACAATAACATCATCACAGCATAGGCAATAAGTGTGGCAATTGCTGAAGCTTTATACCCGTAAGACCCAATAAACAAAATATTGATGGTAAGTGTAATGATGGCGCCTAAAACAGAAATATAAGCTCCAAATTTTGTGCGATCTGTTATTTTGTACCATACCGAAAGATTGTGATAAATCCCCAAACAGAAATTAGCAATCAAAATAATAGGAACAATCCACATGGCCTCCCAATAGGCTTCGCTTCTAATGATAAAGGGCTTAATAACATCTGCAAAAACAACGACTGCCAGTAGAATGACCGATCCAATCGCTACGAAAAACTCTAAAATACGGGCGTAGTTTTTTTGAGGATTCTCACTCTTAGAGTGGCTAAAGAAAAAGGGTTCAATACCAAGACGATATGCCGTAGCAAATAGCGTCATAAATAAAGCCAGCTTATAACAGGCAGAATACATGCCTATTTGTGTTTCTGCGACATCTGGTGGAAGTAATTTGTCAAGCAAAATACGGTCAAAGGTCTCATTGATGGAAAATGCGATGCCTGCAATTAAAACGGGCCAAGCATACCGCATCATGCGTTTCCAAAGCGCTGTATCAAACCTAAAGTTGATTTTGGTGTAAAAGGAAGCCATGAGCACTAAGGTCAAGGCGCTAGCAACAAGATTTGCTGTAAAAATATAACTGACCTCAAAATTAGGCCTGTAAATAGATTCAAAAACAGAGCTGGTTGCTGCTAAATCTTTAAGCGCTAATAAAAAGAATAGATTGAGCCCTAAGTTGATTGCCACGTTCAATATTTTTATAATGGCATATTTGATTGGTTTTTGAGTAGCCCTTAACCAGGCAAATGGCACGATGACCAAGGCGTCTAATAGTAAAATCCAAATGACGAGATTAATATATTTTACATCAATCTCGATAACATGAGATATCTGTTCTTGAAAAAGAAGCGCCAATATAAAAAACGCGAACGATGAGACGAGTAAGGAAATGGCCGATGTTGAAGTCACACGATCCCTGTCTTCTTCCTTATTGAAAAACCGAAAAAACGCAGTCTCCATACCATAGGCTAAGAGGACGTTAAATAAGACGAAGTATGAGAAAATGATATTGACCCTACCATACTCTGCAGGTGAAGATAAAACACCATCAGAGGTATAAAGCGGCACTAAAAAAAAGCCAAGCATTCTCGGTAGAACTGTTGCTAGACCATAGAAAAAGGTTTGCTTAAAAAGAGATTTGAGTGCACTCAATAGGTTCTATTTGAAGTGCTAAATTTACGGTTTTAAGCGAGACCAGCAAAGTTTGATTATTGCCGATTTGGAGGTGCACTTGGATAATTCAAAGATGGTTTTTGATGGATCCCTGATATCTTGTAATATCGTTGTTTTCCATGTTGTGAATAACTCACCACGCATTCGTCTTCTTTTAGGTCAAACGGGATGCCTTTTGATTTTACCGGGAGTTTGTTTTTAGCTTCTTCTTGCATATCACTACTAAGGATGAGGTCTTTTGCTTTATTAAAATCGGTAGAGAACCTGCCAATGAATACCGATGGATCCTGAGGCTTTGTCTCAAGTTTAGCGACGTTATCTCTAAAATAAATGCTATCCAGTTCAATAGTCCCTTTGGTTATAGGGATGAATACATTGAGTCCAGAGCCACCACCTTCAACTCCAGCCGTCCACTTTTGGAAATACACCTCCCCAAATTGAGCGGGTGCTTCTTTTTGTAATTTCTGCGCAGAAGAACAATTGATCATAGTGGTTGACAGAGCCAAGATGATTAGTTTAAGTATAAGAGGAAGTTGCTTCATGTTAACTTTGATATTGGTTTCTAAAGGTACAATTTCAAAAGTAATGCCATAAACAGGTAAGTTTAAAATCAATGAACAAATTGAATCGATTAGAGCCAATTGAAATAAGTGCTTTTTGAGATCATTGCATAAAAAACCTGATTTATAGATCAGGTTTTTTATAAGTTATGGTTAGTATTCGTTCTTAATAGAGATCGTTGTGAGTTTAATCATCACTATCCAATGTAGCTAATCCTCTTGAAGATGGATCGTCATAAATTGATGGCGGACCATTTTCATAGTAGGTTCCAGCACGTTCGTTTAATACTGCTATTTTTAAATATTTTGTTTGTCCATTTTCTAAGTAGCTGATGACGCACTCAGAATCTTTAAGATCAAAAGGATAATCTTTTGGCTTTTCTGGAGTTTTAAACGTGTAATGTGGAGATGGATTCTTTAAGGTAGCAACGTACTTGTCTTTTACCTTGTTGAGTTTGCCTTTTAGGTTTCTAAAGTACACATCTTGCATAACAATATCCTGGTTTTTATTAACGTTGGGTAAGAAAATGTTAAAACCAGTTCCACCAACTTTGATACCTGCGTACCATTCTTGGAAATAAACAGCGTCAAATTTAACGGATGATTGCGCTTGAAGGCTTAAACTGCCTTGAGCATGAGACATATTAAATGCACTCGAAAAAACAATGGTAAATACCGTGGCGCAAAACGCCTGTTTTAGTAGTTTCATAATAAAGTAGGTTAAAAATTTGGTACTCAAATATAACGAATAATATGAAACAGAAAAGTAATTTATAAAAAAATCGATTGATTTGTATATAAAAACTTACAATATTGTTGTTCGTTAACGAAAAAAAGCTAACGATGGTCGTTAGTTTCTGTTTTTATCGGGATTCGATAAAAACTGAGATGAATGTTTAGATCTAAGATTTCAAACTTTAAATACCGCTTTATTCAATTGCTTAATGCATACTGAATTTCTAGTAATTGACATTGCTAACGCTGCGTCTAATTGCATAGAATCACATCGTTTTTAAACAAAAAAAAGCTAACGATCATCGTTAGCTTTTTGTTTTTATCCGATTATAAAATCCTAGTGAATATTCAAATCTCTAATACTACTCCGTCTAATTACTTAAAGCATACGCTTTTTTAGTATTTGACTTCGCTAACGCTTCGTCTAATTACTTAAAGCATCTGCTTTTATAGTATTTGACTTCGTTAATACTCCGTCTAATTACTTAAAGCATCTGCTCCACCAACAATTTCTAAAATTTCATTGGTAATAGCAGCTTGACGAGCTTTGTTATAAGTCAATTTAAGTTGATCTCTCAGTTCTGTTGCATTATCTGTTGCCTTGTGCATTGCTGTCATTCGTGCACCATGTTCTGAAGCAAAACTATCTCTAATGGCTTTATACAACTGCGTCTTTAAGGACTTCGGAATTAACTCTTCAACAATTTCTAATTTAGAAGGCTCGAAAATGTAATCCGCAGTGGTATTAGTATCTCCTTCAATAGGAACAATAGGTAAGAATTGCTCTGTCATGACCTCTTGAGTCGCAGCATTTTTAAATTTATTGTAAACGATTTCGATTTTATCAAATTCGCCAGAGACGAATTTTTCCATTAGCATTTCAGCAATTTCAGAGACATGATCAAAAGTTAGATTGTCAAAAACCTCACTTTTGTTAGCAATCACTTTATTGGTTTTCTTAAAAGCATCATTGGCTTTTTTGCCTATAGCAATATAAGATACCTCTTGATTGGCGTAAGTGCTTGCTGCACGTCTTGAAACCGATTTGATGATGTTAGAATTAAAAGCACCACAAAGCCCTCTATTAGAGGTGATGGCAACCATCAACACCTTTTTTACGGGACGTTGCTCTGCAAATTTACTTCCTGCATCTGCATCCAATGTCGCACTTAGTCCTTGTAACAATTCAGTTAGCTTGTCTGCATAAGGGCGCATGGCGGTAATAGCATCTTGGGCCTTTTTTAACTTTGCAGCAGATACCATTTTCATGGCACTGGTAATCTGCATCGTTGAAGACACCGATGATATTCTATTACGTATTTCTTTTAAGTTTGCCATAATTAAAGTTGTGAGTTATAAGTTTCAACTTATGAGGTTGCGTATATTCAACATATACTTTAAAGCTTCACTCGAAACCTTGAACTTTTAAGCTCTATATTTTCCAGAAACGTCTTTTGCAACAGTAATTAAGGTATCTGTTACCTCGTCTGTTAATTTACCAGCTTTAAGCGTGGAAAGCGTTTCAGGATGTTTTGCTCTAAGAAGTTCAAGATAATTTCTTTCAAACTCTTTGACCTTCTCAACAGGAACATCTCTTAATAAGTTTTTAGATCCCGCATAAATAATAGCGACTTGATCTTCAACCTTAAATGGATCGTTTTGTGCTTGTTTTAGTATTTCTACGTTACGTCTACCTTTTTCAATTACATTTAAGGTAACTGCATCTAAATCTGATCCAAACTTAGCAAATGCCTCTAATTCTCGGAATTGCGCTTGGTCTAATTTTAATGTACCAGATACTTTTTTCATGGATTTAATCTGTGCGTTACCACCAACACGAGATACAGAAATACCTACGTTAATTGCTGGACGAACCCCAGAGTTAAATAAATCACCATCTAAGAAAATCTGACCATCTGTAATAGAAATCACGTTAGTTGGGATATAAGCAGAAACGTCACCAGCTTGTGTTTCAATAATTGGAAGCGCTGTTAAAGAGCCACCTCCTTTTACCATTGGCTTTAACACGTCAGGTAAATCGTTCATTTCTTTAGCAATAGCATCGTTGTTGATGATTTTTGCAGAACGCTCTAATAATCTAGAGTGTAGGTAGAAAACGTCACCTGGGTAAGCTTCACGACCTGGTGGACGACGTAATAGTAAAGATACCTCACGATAAGCTACAGCTTGTTTTGATAAATCATCAAATACAATAAGCGCTGGTCTACCAGTATCTCTAAAGTATTCTCCAATAGAAGCCCCTGTAAAAGGTGCATACACTTGCATAGCTGCAGGATCAGATGCATTAGCTGCTACGATGGTAGTGTAAGCTAAAGCGCCTTTTTCTTCTAATGTTTTAGCAATGTTTGCTACTGTTGAGGCTTTTTGACCTACAGCAACATATATACAATATACAGGATTACCTGCATCGTAAAATTCTTTTTGATTTAAAATGGCATCAATACAAACTGTAGTTTTTCCAGTTTGACGGTCACCAATAACCAACTCACGTTGACCTCTACCCACAGGAATCATTGCATCAATAGCTTTGATACCAGTTTGTAATGGCTCGGTTACAGGCTCACGGTAGATAACACCTGGTGCTTTACGCTCCAATGGCATTTCGTAAGTTTCTCCAGCAATAGCACCTTTACCGTCAATAGGGTTTCCTAAAGTATCAACGACACGTCCTACGATACCTTCACCAACGTTTACTGATGCGATACGTTCTGTACGTTTCACAGTAGAGCCTTCTCTAACGCCTACTGAAGTCCCTAAAAGTACAATACCAACATTGTCTTCTTCTAAGTTAAGTACAATACCTTCTAAACCGCCATCAAACTCAACTAACTCTCCATACTGAGCGTTAGATAAGCCGTAAGCACGTACAATACCATCACCAACGGTTAAGACGGTTCCAACTTCATCTAAAGTTGCGCCTGCTTCAAAACCTGATAGTTGTTGTTTTAAGATTGCTGATATTTCAGCTGGTTTTACTTCTGCCATGTTAATAATATATTTTTACCCGCAAGCTATGCTGCTGAGGGCAAGTTTAATTTAGTGTAAATTCTCTTTTTAATTTGTCTAATTTGTTAGCGATACTTGCGTCATATTGGGTATCACCAACTCTTAATATGAAACCACCAAGAATGCTTTCGTCTACAATACTGATAATTTCTGCGTCTTTTCCTGTTAACTCTTTCACTTTCGACAAAACTTTAGATTCAAGTGTCTTGTCTAAAGGCACAGCAGTAGTTACAGTTGCTACTTGAATGCCTCTTAACTCATCATACAATCTTGTGTAGTGTTTAGACACGTCACTCAAGATAGCGATTCTATTGTTGGCAATTAAGGTATCTATAAGATTTTTAGTAAGATCATGACTTGATTTGAAAACCTCTAGAATCACAGATTTTTTGACCGAAGATTGTACCACAGGACTCTCAAGTACTTGCTTTAAGTCTCTACTTTCTAAAATGGTTTTTGCCATCAAAACCATATCCTCGTTAACGGCTTCAGAAGCTTTTTTCTCTTCTGAAAGACTTAACAATGCTTTTGCGTAACGAATGGCTGCTCTTTCTCCTGACATAGAAATACCCACTTTCGTGAGGAACTTTAGTTATTAATTTAGCGTAGCTTCACCTAGCATTCTATCAACCAATTCCAATTGCTTGTCTTTGTTTGATAACTCTTGCTTCACAACTTTCTCTGCTATTTGTATAGAAAGTGCTGCAACGTGGCTTTTAAGTTCTGCCATAGCAGATTTCTTTTCGCTCTCTATTGCGGCTTGTGCCTGGGCAATCATTTTATTAGCTTGAGTCTGCGCTTCTTCTTTAGCGTCATCAATCATCTTCGTCTTCATCTCACGCGCTTCTTTGAGCATGTTTTCACGCTCTATTCTTGCTTCTTGCAACAACTTTTGGTTATCTGCTTGAAGGTTTTCCATTTCCTTTCTAGCATTTGCTGCTGCATCTAGAGCGCCTTGTATGCCTTCTTCTCTTTCAGATAAAGAATTCATAATAGGTTTCCATGCAAATTTTGCCATTAGGAAAATAAGCAACAAAAGCAAAACGGTCTGTACTAAAAACAGCCCTATCGAAAAGTCATTAAATAAATCTCCCATTGTCTCGGTTTTTTGACTAGTTTTTTAATTTTAAAATATGCTCTGCAACCAACCGTTGCAGAGCCATATTTTGTTTTAATTTCTGTTTGGATTAACCTTTTCCTAAGATTAAAGCTCCAAATGCAAGACCTTCTAAAAGTGCTGCAACGATAATCATCGCTGTTTGTATTTTACCGGTTGCTTCTGGTTGACGAGCAATACCTTCCATTGCTTTTCCTCCAATTTGACCAAGTCCAATACCTGCTCCAATTACGATTAATCCTGCTCCAATTAAATTGTACATAGTAAATAGATTTATTAAAAATTAAAAAAACTCAAATTAAATAAAATCACTTCTCACGTCCTCTGCATCTGCAACATCATGTCCAGTTCCATCATGTGCGTGATCATGATCGTGTTCTGCAACAGCCATACCTATAAAGAGTGCTGATAGCATTGTAAAGATATAAGCCTGTAGGAACGCCACTAAAATTTCAATTAGTAATATCAATACAGATAGTACAATAGATAGAAAGCTAGATCCTACAATACCCAAAGATTGTCTCATGATAAACATGATGGCAATCAAACTCATTACTACAATGTGACCCGCCGTAATATTTGCGAACAAACGTACTAATAATGAAAAGGGCTTGATTAAAAATGCTCCTGCCAATTCGATTACCGCTAAAACAGGACGAATCAATACAGGCACGCCTGGCATCCATAAGATGTGTTTCCAGTAGTCTGCATTTCCGCTAGCTGTGTAAATAATTAAAGTGAAGATAGCCAAGGCAGCAGTTACCGCTAATTGCCCTGTAACATTAAAACCAAAAGGCATTAGGCCTAAAAGGTTCAATAACCAGATAAAAAAGAAAACCGTTAAAAGGTAGCCTGTAAATTTTCTATAATGCTTATCACCAATATTTGGTCTTGCAATCTCGTCACGTACGTAGATGACTAAGGGCTCTAAAACACGTCCAAAACCCGTTGGAATTTTTTTAGTTTTATATTGTTTCGCTAAACCACGAAACCAAATAAAGAGCAGAATTCCTATTAATAGAATTCCAACAACACTTTTTGTAATTGAAAAATCTAAAACTTTATGGGCGTTAGTAGCGTGGTGATCTTCATCAAAACTTACTGTTGAGGCCCCTTGCTCTAGTTCATATATTTTGCTGTGTATTTTAGCAAAGCTCAAACCGTTTTTATCAACAATGACGTTACCATTATCATTATGATGAAATTCAGAAGACATAAAAGTTGTTAAACCATTACTCGTCCAAATAATCACGGGTAGCGGAAAACCAAAATGCTTACGCTCTCCTTCATCATTTGTATAAGAAAACAAATTAAAATCGTGAGCGTCCTTGATGTGATGTTGAATGTAATCTTCAACCTCGCTTTTAGAACTTACGGGACCTTCCTTATATTCAGTATATTCCACCCCTTCTTCATGCTCTTGAGCAATTAAAATAGGAGCACAACATAAGAGAAGCGCTAAAATCGAAAATTTAAATCCTTGTTGCAGTATTGCCATTAGTTATAAAGTCTAAAAATACTCTTTCTAAATTCCGTGCAAAAGTACGTAAATAATTAAAAAAACAAATGCTTTTTTTGTCAATAAATTTCCGCGGTCTTTTTCTTTAAAATCTTGCTAATCAAATAGACTTCCAAACTTAAAGAGATGAGTAACGGTAAGCCTAAAATTAAGCGTTCCAAGTTATTAACACTTTCTATTCCAAAAACAGTGTTTCTAAAAATGATATAAAAAAGAATTCCTTTTATTATGACTGTTGGCAAATACAGGTAGCCTAATTGAGGTTCAAGTTCAGGCTTGAGTGATATCAATTGAAGGGTGACGCATATGGTAAATGATATGATCACAAAAAATAGGTTTATATGCCATATTGAAAACCTTACGGTCGAAGTATCTTGACCCATACTTATATACTGCAGCGCGTAGGTTAGGATAAGGGCCAAACTAAAATATAAGAAGTATGTTATAACGGTTTTAATCACCCTCTTTAGAAACTTTGATCACTTGGGCTATAACCATATACATTGCAGCAAATACAGCAATCAAGGTCACCGTGGTTTCCCAATAATCGGCATTATATTTAGAATCTAGCCATTTGCCAAACAGGTTACCTAGCCAAATAGTGGCTCCCATCTGTATGGCCACGGAAGTAAATCGAATATACTTATTAGGCGCTTTGTCCTTTTTAGGCATTTGATTTGGTCGTGCTGGATGGTCCTGTTTTTTGGCCATTGTTTAATTCTTTTAGAGCACCTTTCATAGCACAGGTTGCGTTGAAAGTAGCACCAGGCTCTACAGCCAATTTACCAACTTCTGTCTCGCCCTCAACATGAGCAGAGGCTCTTAGTGAC
The DNA here is from genome assembly GCF_000688335.1 of Sediminibacter sp. Hel_I_10. Lineage (NCBI taxonomy): Bacteria > Pseudomonadati > Bacteroidota > Flavobacteriia > Flavobacteriales > Flavobacteriaceae > Sediminibacter > Sediminibacter sp. Hel_I_10. The sequence goes on along the minus strand of NZ_JHZX01000001.1, from coordinate 1,905,602 downwards.
AGCGTGTCTGATAGAAAGATCTTACCTGAGAACTTTCCTTCGATATCCGCATTACTGCTTTTTAAAGTTCCGTTGACGGCTCCAGTTTTACCAATAACCACTTTGCCTGGTGTTTTGATGTTGCCTTCCACGGTACCTTCAATCCTGAAATCACCATCACTAACGATATCGCCAGTTATGGTTGTGCCTTGTGCAATGGTGTTTTGTTGTGAGCTGGAATCGCTTATTGTTTTTCCTGATTTTTTTTCTGAAAACATAGGGTGTCGGTTTATTGAGCCGCTAAGTACTCGTTAAGACTTTTGTGTCGTTGTATGATTTCGTAGTTTGGGGACGAAATAGAATAGAAATTACGATTAATTTTAACTTTTCTTTCTTCAAGAATTTCTGCAAATCCTGTAGCGCCTTGTACGCTTTTAAGACCGTGCACCACTACAAAGATAGTATCTTCATCATACACATCAATAGAAGTACTAAGATCAAAATAGGTTATTTTAGAAATGGCCTCATCCAGTTTTGTTTTAAAGTCAGCAATTTTTTCGTTTTCAGCAGCCTTAAATGGGTAGAGTACATTGAAGTGTTTTGCCTCATCATCACTAATAAAGGTTTTATTTGCAAATAATGGAAATGAGGTTTCAATAATTTGTTCTGCGATTTTTCCTTCTTCGGAATTTGGATAGGTAAGGGCCACATAATTCACTCCGGTCTTGTAGGCCTCAAATCCATACAGCCTTCCGTTGGCAGATGCCTTTAATATTTCAAACTTAGGCGCCATAGGGTCGCCTTCAAATTGTTTGATGTATGTTTCTGCCTTAGCGATCACCTCGGCATATTCTTGATCTAAAAACTGTTGATACAGGTTTGCATATAAGCTTTCAGGGCTGTTTTCGTCATTATTGAGATTGGATTCTGGATTAAGCAAAATTTCAGCATATCTTGATTCTGAATGATTGTTAATGATATCCATTTTCATGTTCTCGGCATTTTGATCTTCACCAAGTTCTATATACAATTTATAAAGATTGTACTTAGAAGGTAGAATCAACCGATCTTCAGGATTGTTTTTTAGAAGTGATTCTAATCGATTTTTAGCAAGCTCGTATTCTTTGAATTTATCTTTATAAATGCTTCCTAATTGGTAATAAGCAAAATTACGATCTTTGGCCAAGCTGTCTAAAACCGTTTGTTCTAACGGAATTTGGGAGATATAAAAATTAGGATCAAAACGCTCGTCTACTACCGCATCGGCCAAACTATCACCATCTTTAATAGCATTAAAGGTGTTGCTCTTTGAGCTAGATAATCTCCAATTATCCTTTAACTCACGATCGCCCCAAATTTTCACAAATTCATTTTTACCATAAGATACGGTCGTTTGGTTGTAAAAATAAAAGTCTTGCTTACCAGGTATCGCCCCAGCTGGAGCCCTTGAAGGTGCTTGACCTACTTTATTGGCGTTTGCCACGGTTTGTATTCCGGCGTTGCGACGTTTTTCTGCTTCTGCTTTTAAGGCTTCTGCTTCGGCAATGGCCTTAAGTTTTGTGGTGTACTCTGTAAAATAGGCGAGTTGGTCTGCTTCTGATAACCCTGCTAAATGAAGAATGCTGTCGTTTGCTTTGGCAATATCCTCATAATAGATCACATCATCCAAATTTTCACGTTTCCGCTTAATGATGCGATAGGGCTTAGAGTTGAGTTTCATGTTGGTCATGGTACTGTCGTAATAAGCACCTGCAACTTTGTATATGGCCTGGTCAAAATTCATGTTGCCAAGAGTAAGATAATCTCTGGACTTAAGTTCTTTGTCGCCTCTAGTGGCACGTAAAGACTTATTGTAATAAGCTACAGCCATAGAGTCTCGTTGATTTGATCTATGAAACTCTGCAATGCGATAATAGATCTTATCTAAAAACGGACGATTTTCTCGATCCTCTTCTAAATCTGTTAAATATTCTAGAAAGGCCAGCTTGTCTCCGTTGATAGAGTCAAAATTGGTGGCTTTGGCCAAATGCGCATTAATGTAATAGGATCTTGGGATTTTACGGTGCATGTTTATCACCTTATCAAAAGCGATATTGGCACTGTCAATTTTGCCAAAATCATTATAGAGTTGCCCAATGATATAATTGTAACGGGCTTTTTCTTTGTTTTTACTCGTGTACTCTGCAGCTACGGCCAATTGGGTAATGGCGCTATCTTTAGCTTTTGTGTTAATATAAGCTTGTGCTAAAATAGCCGTAGCATCTGCAAGGTCTTGGTCTTCTAGTTGTTCTTGTTCTAAAAGGCGTTTTAGATTTTTTATCGCTAAATCATCATTATCAAGTCTCACATTTGTTTTCTCTCTCCAGACCTTAGCGGTATTGATTTTATCACTTGCTGGATATTTGTAGAGGATGTAGTTGAAAGCCTCTAGTGCAGGAATAAAACGCTGATCAAAGTAACGTGCTTTACCTAAAAGTAAATAGGCTTCATCAATTTGTGGATTGTGCTCTTTGCCTTTAATGTTCATCCCGTGTTTTTGAACGGCCTTAATCGCTTTTTCCTCAGCACGTTCAAAATCTTGATTTTTAGATTGACCAGGTAGAAAGATATCTTCTGAAACCTGCATACGTTCTATAGGCAGAAGTTCCCAATAGTTATCTGTGGCAGCATTATCTACGGTAGCTCTACCATTTTCTAAAGCAATCTCGCCATTGTAGAGAATGTTATATTTTGTGCCTAAAGCATGGAAGTTCCTATTGACAAAGGTGTCCTTTTTTCGTGAGCAACTGGTCACCAAAAGCAAGGCGACAAACATAAAAATAACGACTTTTAACGTTGTTTTCAAAAGGTTAAGTTTTTTGTAATAGGTATAACTAGATTGTGTTATAAATATTATGTAATGCTGTAAAAATAAGCATCTTTTTGAATTTTGAATGGGTTTTTACGTATTTCTGTTGGTATCCAATTGGGTTTGGGTAATTGTAGTGATAGTTTTAGACAGCATATTAAAAATGACTCAGCCTTCCTTTTTTAGAAATAAAAAGATATAGAGTATAGACTTGACTTCGTTGATGTAATTGATCTCTTTAGAATTGCCAATGCAAAATAAGATGCAATCTCAAAAAGCGGCACAAACAATATAGAGCTTATTATACTAAAGTACTTCCAGAGAAATGGGCTTCAAGTTCTTTTAAAGTAGCTTCATTAGTTGCTAAGTCCTTAACAATCTCTCCTTTTTCTAAGACAACGATTCTTTCGCATACATCGGTTACATGCATGAGGTCATGGCTAGATACCAAAACGGTGACGCCTTGGGTCTCAGCCAAATCTTTAATGATGCCTTTGAGTCTAATTTGGGTGGTTGGATCTAAATTAGCGAAGGGCTCATCTAATATAATGACTTCTGGTTTTCCTATGAGAGCGGCAACAATACCCGCTTTTTTCTGGTTCCCTTTACTTAAATCTCTCAAGTATTTTTTTTGATTTAAGATTTCGCCATGGAAAAAATCAGAAAACTGAGCGACCAGCATGTCCACATCGGCTTTGTTTTGACCACGAAGCTCTCCTATGAAATAAAAATATTCTTCTGGGGTAAGATATCCAATCAAGAAACTCTCGTCTATAAAAGCAGAGGTAAAAGGTTTCCAGTCTTCACTTTTGTCAACTTCAACGCCGTTATTTTTTATGTGACCGCTGGTTGGTTGAATCAAATCCAATAACAGACTGAAATAGGTTGTTTTCCCGGCGCCGTTGTTGCCTACAAGCCCGAAGCTTTGACCTTTGGGGATATCGAGATGGTCTATTTTCAAAACAGTTTTTGAACCGTAGGATTTTGAAAGATTTTCAGTTTGTATCATGAGAGGTTAGATTAATTGTCTTGTGCAAACGCACCGATCATTTTGTATTTAGAATTTTGATATTTCTTCACAATGTAGGTCATTAGCTTAGGGTGTAATACAATGCCAATAATCCCTAAAAGGCTTAGAACCGAGCAAGCAATTTCAAAAGAAAGAAGCGCATAAGTAATACCAAAAATAGCCAATGGTAATAGCATGAGAGGGATACCAATAAGCCATTGTACAGCTCCTGTACCTTGATAGTTGAAAGCGGCGCGTTGGCTTAAGTCAATTTTTTTACGATTATAAGAGCCACCAATTAAAATGACATGCGTGTTTACGCCAATATTGTAAAGCGCTGCGGCAAAATGTGCCAATAAAATTTTCCAGCCAAAATAGACATAAGGGATGCTGAGTACAAATAATAAGATGACACTCATGGTCATGAGTATGAACTTAGATTTTAAATATTGTTCATACTTAATGTTTTGGCTCATGAGCATTTTGTAATAGCCACTGTCCCATGCCGGTACAAATTGTCCGAAATTGATTAAAAATATCCCGGTAACAAAAATGCCGATAAAGGCAAAAAACCAAGGCATGTCTTGATAAGACTGCTGCGGATAGAAAAACAAACCGTAAAGCAGGCCAAGCACCAGCATCCAAACGGAAGATTTGGTGCGTTTGTTTCGCCAAATCAATTTAAGATCCAGTTGTAAAAAAGGCGCAATGTTTCCAAAACGTTTGGTCCACTCCATAGAAGAGGCATTAACTTCTGTGGCTTTTGTTTTGAGACCGCTGTCAAGATAAAGTTTAGCCTTTAATAGTTTATGGTTGAAGAGGTAGAGCCCTACAAGAATAGCTAACAGCACTACAATGAAGATAGGGCTAGCGTATATCGCTTGAAAGGAGCTTGATATTACTTCTGAAAAGGAAATGATATTGAAAAAATTTAAAGCAAATAAACCTCCGGTTATAAGTAGTAACGGCAGAAATGACAGCTCTGTTTCCGAAGAAAAACTCTCAATAATAAAATTGAGAAAGTTGATGATAAGCGTTAAAATAACAATTGCAAAAAACCAAGTGATCACAGATCCTGGAGGATAGCCGTTGGCTAATAACATGATGTTAAATGGCAAAAATGCAAATAGCGGTAAAAAGTTAAAAAATGAGAATGCCGATTTACGAAGTACATAATGTACCACATTACTGCGTCTCACCGGGAGTGTCAACAATGGTTTGACACTCATAACGGGTAATTTCTGAAAAAAGAAACGCAAAACAATATCCATTAAGACATAGTAAAACAGATAGTTGTTTACTACAACAAAGGGATCTTGCTCTGGAAAAACCTCTTTAAGTCCGGGATAAAGGGCAATGCCCATAATCAAGAACATGAGCATAAAGTACAAGGCCACAAACACCAAAAGGATGTTTATGGCGATGCTTTTTTGCCAGTATGCAGATCTTACATACTGTTTCCATTCTAAATTAAGAAACTGTTTTAAGGTCATGATTCTTGGTTGGTTGAATAGGATATCTTAGTTGGTATATTTTTGAGCAATCTGCTGAACTTGCATCCCCCAGGTTTGACCTACCATCATTGCAGATTGGGTAAGCGTCGTTTGTTTTGAAGCTAACTTTTTACCAAGATCAGTTTTATAGAATTTTACCAACTCAGCAATATCTTCTTTTGTAAACTCCTTCATGTAAAGATCGGCGATTTTTCCATAAAGATCATCAAGCGTAGCGTTGGCCTCCTTTTTATACGCTTCTTTTTTCTCTGCAGGTACAGCCATGCCAATTTGAGAAATCGCGCTGTCGAAAGCATCAGAAGTTCCGGTTAGTTTTATAAACTCAATTGTTTGTTGTTTAAACTCAGAATTTTCTTGAGCTTGAATTGAAGAGATTATAAATAAAAATACAGCAGCAAATAATAATTTTTTCATGTGTTTTGTTTTTTAAATAGTTGTGGTTTTAATGTATGAGTAGTCTTAAATTAAATTTTGTTACAAATTAACGGCCTCAAATTCTGGATAAGTCTCTTTTAAAAGACTTTCGGCTTTATTTGGAAGTAAATAAAAACTTATAAAGCTGAAAAGAATAAATGCAGATGTTACAAGGGATATGATCAATATGGAATAAAATGAATTTAGAAGTTCGTCTGAAAAATTATAAAGTGATGGTACTTGTGAAATCAGTGCAAATCCAATTCCGCCTGCTTGCTTAAAAATGATATCTTCAAGCAGCCACTTTTTGCTCGAGACGGCCTTTCTTTGCCTATAACTTCTAGAGAGTTTGACCATACTATAAAATGAACACACAACGATAATGGCATAAATAGCTACAAGCCAGTAATTACCAAACGGAATGGAAAACAAAGTATACAACGCACAAATTAAAGCAAGAGTAGCCAATATTTTAGGGATCCCAAACCAAGTTTTTAGTTCTTGCCATAAATACTTGTAGTAACGTTTGTTCATGGCTTTTTGACGCTGTTCTACAACCTCCATAAAACCAAATATCCCGAACTTTTTAAAAGATTGATCTCTAGCCTCCTCAAAGCTCAGTTGTGGATTTTGTTCCCAAATGGCTTCAATATCGTTGGCGAGATGGTCAACGAGTTCGGTTTGTAAATCGTAAAACTCAACGTAATGTTGTTCCGTAAAACTGTAGAGCCGTTCTATATGTGTTTCGGTAATGTGCTTCATTATTATAAACTCCATTTAGGGTTAACGAGTGTTTGCATCATGGTGATGTAATCTTGTAACTCTTGTAATTTATTTACGGTTTCCTTGGTGCCTTTTTCAGTAAGTTTATAATACTTGCGTAAGCGGTTATCAACTTTAGCAACTTCGACCTCTAGCAAACCATCAGCCTCCAATTTATGTAAGGCAGGGTATAATGCACCTTCTGTAATGTTAAGTTGGCCCTTGGTAATTGCTTTAACTTTTTGTGTGATCTCGTAACCATACATTTTATCATTTTCTTTCAAAAGTCTTAAGATAATGGTAACCAAGCTGCCCTTATATAATTTGGAATTTGCCATAATCAAATATACATAAATTTCTTAGGCATCTATTTTAGAGGTCCATTATTTTTCTCTTGAAATTGAAAAGAAAACCGTTTTGGCTTGCGTATTTTTGCAAAAAATAAATGACATGGCTCAATTTCATCAACTTGTTATAAAAGATATTCATCGAGAAACCGCTAAGGCAGTTGCCATTAGTTTTGAGGTGCCAGAATCCTTATCCTCCCAGTTTCAATTTAAAGCAGGACAGTACATCACGCTTAAATGTATGGTTAACGGAAAAGAGGTAAGACGGGATTATTCCTTATTTGCATCTCCAAAGAGCGGCCTGTTAAAAGTTGCCGTTAAAGAGGTGGCCAATGGGACTTTTTCGGCGTATGCTAACACCACTTTAAAAGTAGGAGATACTTTGGAAGTTGCTCCTCCAAATGGAAGATTTTTATTTGACCCTATGGATACGTCTGTTAAAAACATTGCGCTTTTTGCTGCGGGAAGTGGTATCACACCTATATTAAGTATCGTTAAATGTGCTTTAGAGGAGACGGAGCATCAAGTGGTTTTGATTTATGGGAATAAGTCCAAAGCAGAGACCATGTTTTTGGAAGAGCTAGTGTTACTTCATCAAAAATATCAAGACAGATTTCACCTTCAATTGGTATTTAGCCAAGCCGATGAAGTAGATGCGATCTTTGGGAGAATTGAAAAGAGCAACGTGAACTATGTCTTTAAAAACAAGCACAAAGGGCTAGATATTGATGCTTATTATTTGTGCGGACCAGAAGCCATGATACATCATGTCAAAGAGGTTTTGGTTGAAAACGGAGCGCACGAGAACACGATTCACTTTGAATTATTTCAAGCGGCTCAACCTGCACAAGAGGCGTCTGCTAGCATAGGAGAGGGACAAACAAAGACAACGGTTATTTTAGATGATGAAACCTTCACTTTTGAAATGTCTCAAGAAGATTCCATATTACAAGCAGCGTTAGATGAAGATATTGATGCGCCCTATTCTTGCCAAGGCGGAATTTGTAGTAGTTGTTTGGCAAGAATTACCGAAGGCGAAGCTACAATGCGACAAAACAATATTTTAACAGATAGTGAGGTTGCTGAAGGATTGATCTTAACTTGCCAAGCGCATCCAACTACAGCGAGCATAACGATAGACTATGATGACATATAATTGAAGCATCATTGCATAAAACGGCTTTTTATCTTTAAAACGCGCACTTTGTCGAATTTCAAAAAGATGTTTTAACATTTTCTTTAGACTTAGATGTATAAAAAATAAATTCGCCCCAGGATTAGAATTAATTATAGGGATTATTTAAGAAATTCTATACCTAGCCTCGTTGAAAAACGGGGCTTTTTTTATGTCAAAATGTGCTCAACTTTTGCAATAACTTGTTCTGGAGATACACTTCTTAAGATGTTCTCGTAACCTTTAGGAAGCGTTTTGCCGTAAACGGACGTGGGAATTTGAGGATATTGTTTTCGGTCTGCTAAAGCCGCATTTTGCTTGCTTTGGTTAAAAGGATAAAAACCAGCATAGGGATGGGTCACCCCCCAAATGGTCACCACCTCAATACCCATCATTGCTGCCATATGGGCATTGCCAGAATCCATGGCAACCATAAGGTCTAGGTTAGATATGATATCAAGCTCTTGACTTAGGGAGAATTTTCCGGCCAAATTAAGTACTTGACTTTTGTTTTCCGAAAGCTTTTTGAGCAATAACTCTTCCTCTTTGCCAGCACCAAAAAGTAAAACTTTGTAGCGTTTTGATAAGTCATCAATAACGGTTTCCATAAGATCGATAGGGTAGACCTTGCCAGCAAAAGCTGCAAAAGGAGCAACCCCTATCCATCGCTTCGTGTCTTTACCAATAAAGGTAACGAGTTCTTCATCTAAAGAAGCTCGTTCTGGAAATGTAGGGTTTGATAAGTCAACTTGAAAACCCAAGCCTTCTAAGACATCTGCATAACGTTGGTGTGAGGTTTTTAGTTGTTTGAAATGCTGACCAGTAACCAAGGCTTTTTTCTCAGCCCGACCTTTGTTGATTTGTACTGTTTGTTTTCCGAAGAAAAAGAATATTATTTTTAGAATATTGCTGCGCAGTACATTATGAAAGTCCGCAACCACATCAAACTTGAGGAGTTTTAACTCTTTGGCCAAACGCCATAATCCCAGAAGTCCACTATGTCGCCCTTTGAGATCTGCCTCAAACACTGAAACATTTTTCAGATCCCTAAAGAAGGGTTTGAAAAAAGACTTGGTTACCACCGTAACCTTGATATCTGGATATGTTTGGGTAAATGCCCTTAAGACGGGAACGGTCATGGCCACATCGCCCATTGCAGACAATCTTATAACTAAAATATGCTTATGGCTAGACTTCTGCATCATTTAGGTGACGCCTTAATTAGGTATCATTATTTCTGTGAGCGCAAGACTGGGTTGAGTTCATCATCATTATACATTTTCATCTGCTTGTAGACTTTCATGTATTTGTCTCCTTGGCTGATATCTTTTAATAATGTATCTATTGCAGTAGACAGATCTACTCGTTGTTCTAATAAAATATCAAGTTTTTTCTGGCAAGCTTCGCGATGTGCATTTGAGGCGTCTTCGCGAGTGGCTTCCTCATGCATATGATATATTTTAAGAGCTAAAATAGAAAGCCTATCTACACCCCAGGCAGGACTTTCTGTATTAATGGTTGCCTCATCCTTAGGAGAAACCGTTTTATATTTTTCAAGAAAATAGCTGTCAATATACTCCACCATATCTGTTCTGTCTTGGTTAGAGGCATCAATTTGACGCTTTAATTTTAACGCCGCTACAGGGTCAATATTAGGGTCTCTTATGATGTCCTCATAATGCCATTGTACCGTATCAATCCAACATTTTCTATATAGTAAATGCTCGATTAATTGGTCTTCTTTATGATAGGGATTGTGAAAAGATTGATCAACGCTATTTACTACATGATAGGTAGTTATAACCTCTTGAAAGATGGTATTGGCTTTTTTTGAAAACATAAACGCTTAAATTAAAGTACAAATATATGGGGAATTATTAACTTTAGACCTCTAAATACCCATCAAGCATGCAGGTTCATAACTTATCTGAAGACAACTCGATTCTTAACTCATTTATTGCAGAACTGCGTGATGTAAACATACAGCAGGATCGGATGCGCTTTAGGAGAAACATTGAGCGCATTGGGGAAGTTTTGGGCTATGAGTTGAGTAAAACGCTTCAGTTTAAAGATCAAATTATTAAAACACCTCTTGGAGAATCCCATACACAGATTTATAACAGTGATATCGTTTTATGTTCAATTTTAAGAGCAGGGGTGCCTTTGCATAACGGCCTGCTTAACTATTTTGACGATGCTGAAAATGCTTTTATTTCGGCATATCGACATCACAAGCACGATCCCGAAAGTTTTGAGATTATTGTGGAGTATTTGGCCTGTCCAAATCTTGAGGGTAAAACCTTGCTGTTGGCTGACCCTATGCTAGCTACGGGTCAATCTATGGTAGCTACATTTGAAGCACTAAAGCCTTTTGGAACTCCTAAAGAGGTGCATCTGGTAAGTGTTATAGGGGCAAAAGAAGGCGTTGATTTTGTGTCAAAACACTTTTCGAAAACTACGCACCTTTGGATTGCAGCGGTAGATGATCAATTAAGTGACAAAGGCTATATTGTCCCTGGTCTAGGAGATGCTGGTGACTTGGCTTTTGGACAAAAACTACAAAACTAAAATCACGAAAGGCGTGACAACCAAAAGCCAAAGAAAACTTTCTTTGAACCACTTTTCTGAGATAATTTCTAAGTAGTTGGTAATAATAATTGCCAATGGTGTGAACAGAAAAATGAACTCACTTCCATTTTTTGAAGGAGCAACAGCAATTACAAATAGACAAAGGATTAAATTAAAGACGATGAGTTTAAAAGTGGGTCTATGACTTTTCATTTTTGATTTAATGTTCCTCAGATAGTAAAACAAGGACCATAGCCCCAAAGAAAACAATACGGTAGTTCCAATAATAATGCGCTTAGAGTTTAGAGAACTGAAATCTAAACTGTATGCTGTAAATGTCTTCAGACCGTTAAGAATCTCAATATTCATTAGGATTCTATAACAAACAACGATAATGCCCACAGTTGCCAATCCCACTAGAGGGATGAGATAATTTTTTATTTCACTAAAACTATACACTAAAAGCGCCACGTAAATCAAGATAAAAAACACGATACACCAAAAATAGAGTAAGGAGGCAGCCGCAACCCAAAAGGCGGCGTCAAAAAGTTTTTTCTTTACATCGCGATGGGTTCTAAGGCTCAACATACGGCGTAAGGCAAAAATCAAAAATAGGTTGGCCAATACAATCTTTGCGTTCATTAATGTCTCTGGTAAAATGGCAACAAAAACCAAAAACAAGAGCATTTTGAAGCTGTTTTTTTGAGTGAGTTTATTTTTAGTCACAAAAAAATCAAAGACAAATACTGAAATGATCAACGCGATAAAAACGCCCAATTGTTTCAAGATCCAAAGGGTGTCAAGTTCTTGAACTTGCACATTAAGTCTTGAAACTGTGAAAATGACCAAAAGTAAAATGCCAAGCACTACATAATGGATAGGTTTTGATTTATTGAAAAACACCGAGAGCATTGCGATAGTTTAATCGAATTTAAATTCTCAATTTGAAAACAAATACGTAATTTTGTGCGGTAAATATAAGAGTATATCAACTGAAACGTTTATCGGTTTCTGAAATATTGTGACAATGAAAGATTTTTTTTACGCTATTCAAGATTTATTTGTAGACGTTCTTTTTGCACCTTATGATGCATTAAGAGCTTTGGAGTTAGATAACTGGTGGGCTGCAAACTTTGCATCTTGGTTATTTATCATTGTTGGTATTGTGGCTTTTGTCTATTGGATGCTACAACTTAAGAAGTACAATGATAATGATGAGGAGAACAAAAGCATTACCTCACATTCTTACCTATAATATGAGTTTTGATCTCGATGTTTAATCGAGATCAAATCCAATATCTTTACGATAATTGATCTTATCAAAATGTAGTTTTGCTATAGTTTGGTAAGATTTTTTTATGGCCTCTTGATAGCTGTCCCCATAAGAGGTTATCGCCATGACGCGCCCTCCTGAAGTTACTATTTTACCATCTTTTAAAACAGAGCCAGCATGGAAAGCAATAGAGTCTGTAATGGTTTCAAGTCCAGAGATTTCTTTTCCTTTTTCATAAGCCTCAGGATATCCACCAGAAACAAGCATCACGGTAGTTGCTGCACGGTTATCAATATCAATTTGAATCTCATTAAGGCGTTCTTCAGAAATCGCTTTAAAAAGAGAAACGAGATCATTTTTAAGTCTTGGTAAGACAACTTCTGTTTCTGGATCACCCATTCTTACATTGTACTCAATCACCTTAGGATCATCTCCAACTTTGATAAGACCTATAAAAATAAATCCTTTATACGGGAGCTTATCTTTTATCAAACCATCTACCGTTGGCTTTACAATTTGATCTTCTACTTTTTTCAAAAAGCTTTCAGAAGCAAATGGAACGGGAGAAATGGCACCCATGCCGCCAGTATTAAGACCAGTGTCACCTTCACCAATTCTTTTGTAATCTTTGGCTGTAGGTAATATTTTATAATGCTTACCGTCGGTTAAGACAAAGCAACTCAATTCAATACCATCCAAAAATTCTTCAATGACCACTTTTTGACTTGCATCTCCAAACTTAGCATCTAGAAGCATGCTTTTTAATTCGGTTTTGGCCTCGTTGAGGTCATTGAGTATCAATACGCCTTTTCCGGCAGCTAGACCGTCTGCTTTTAAAACATAGGGAGGTGTAAGTGTTTCTAAAAAAGCGTATCCTTCGGAAATGTTTTCAGCATTAAAACTTTGGTAGGCTGCAGTAGGAATATGATGCCGAATCAAAAATTCTTTAGCAAACTCCTTACTACCCTCTAAAGCCGCAGCAGCCTTTTGTGGCCCTATCACAGCAACAGTTTTTAACGTGTCATCATTCAAGAAAAAATCATGAATACCCAAAACCAAAGGATCTTCTGGGCCAACCACCACCATATCAATTTGGTGCTCTATCACCAAAGCCTTAATGGCTTCAAAATCTGTGACATTAATGTTGACGTTAGTGGCTATTTGAGCAGTACCAGAATTTCCAGGTGCAACATATAGTTTCTCACATTTAGGGCTTTGAGCTAATTTCCAAGCGAAGGTATGTTCCCTTCCGCCAGAACCAAGAATTAGAATGGTCATAAAAGTTGTTGATTTTGTGTAAAAATAATAGTTTTTAGTGGCTCCAAGAGGATTGTAAGGCGAGTTTTTTTCTTTACTTTACATCAAATACTAGTGCTGTTTTTTGTGAAATTGTTTGACCTTACCTTAAAATTGAATGGCTTTCCGCTGGAAAAAGCAAAGCGAGAGTTGACTGCTATTCAAGAAATAAAAGAACAGGCTTTCGATTCATTTCTATCCAAAAAACGAAAAGATATCCTTGACTTTCATATTAAGAACAACCCCTTTTATAAAGCGATAGTTCATTCTCGTGACATTTCAGATTGGGAGCACCTTCCAGTAATGACCAAACGCGACCTACAATCTTCTTTAGAAGAACGGCTCTCTCATGGCTTTTCTTCAAAGCATGTCTATATCAATAAAACGTCTGGCTCTTCTGGCGATCCCTTTATTTTTGCCAAAGACAAGTTTTGTCACGCCATGACTTGGGCAGTGATACAAAACAGATTTGGTTGGTACGGTTTAGATTTTAATAGCTCGAAGCAAGCGCGATTTTACGGCATTCCGCTTGATAAAAAGGGGTATTACAAAGAGCGTCTTAAAGATGCTTTTGGGAATCGATATCGGTTTTCGGTTTTTGATTTGAGCGATGCAGCTTTTGAGACCTGTTTACAAAAGTTTGAGCGTAGCCCTTTTGATTATATTAATGGCTACACCAGTTCTATTGTGCAGTTTGCTAAATTTTTGAAAACACGTGATCTTAAATTAAAATCCATCTGTCCCTCGCTTAAGGTGTGTATCGTTACTTCGGAAATGTTATTTGAAGACGATAGGCAGTTAATGGAAGAGGCGTTTGGAGTGCCTATTGTCAATGAATATGGCGCCTCTGAGTTAGATTTGATTGCTTTTCAAAATCCAAAAGGTGACTGGCAAGTAAATAGTGAAACGCTTTATGTTGAGATATTGAATGCGCAAGGTGAGGTTGTTCCTAATGGAACAGAAGGCCGAATCGTCATTACCTCACTTTATAATAAAGCACATCCTTTCATACGCTACGATATTGGGGATATAGGACAGTTATCTAAAGCCAGTACACTTCAAAAACCGATTTTAGAAAAATTAGTGGGGAGAACCAACGATATTGCTATTTTGCCAAGCGGAAAAAAAGCAGCAGGTTTGACCTTTTACTACATTACCAAAAGTATTATTGAAAACGACGGAAACGTCAAGGAATTTGTAATTGAACAGCAGAAGCGTCATCTTTTTAAAATTACTTATGTGAGCGAAACGTTACTTTCAGAAGAAAAAAAGAACACCATTTTGAAAGCGATAGTTACCTATCTCGAAGATGGCCTTACCGTAAATTTTGAACGGAAAGAGCGTTTATCACGATCTGATAGTGGAAAACTCAAACAATTTTCTTCCCTGGTTAATATTGAAGACTCATGAAGGACATTGCCATTATAACAAGTTATTTTCCTCCAGAAACTGGGGCGGCCTCTAACCGAATTTTTCATTTGGCTCATGGATTAAAACAGATGGATTATAAGGTTCAAGTATTGACACCTTTGCCCAATTACCCTACCGGTCAAATTTTTGATGGGTACAGAGGGCGGTTCAAACACATTTCAAATGAAGACGGATTGACCATTAATCGTTTATGGATTTATGCCAGCAACTCAAAAAACAAAGCTTTAAGACTTTTAGCGATGTTGTCTTACAGTTTTAGCTTGGTCTGGTTTTTTATGTGGAATACATTACCAAAGACTGTCATTGTGCAATCGCCCCCACTATTGGTCGCCTTTACGTGTATGTTGTTTTTGCGTTCTAAAAAGCGCAAGCTAATTTTAAATGTGAGTGATCTTTGGCCAATTGCAGGGTTAGAGCTTGGTGTTTTCAAAAAGAATTGGAGCTATAGACTTTTAGAGCGTATTGAAGCATTCAACTATAGAAATGCTGACTTAGCATTAGGTCAAAGTGAAGAGATCTTGACACATATCACATCAATTTCTCCAACTGTTCCCCAATTTTTATATCGAAACTATCCAGATTTTGAACCTCCTAAATTGCAGGGCAATTTGATAGAGAAAAAGAAACTTACCATTGTTTATGCCGGTCTTTTAGGTATTGCACAAGGGATTTATAAGCTGTGCCAGAACATAGATTACAATAACATTGAGTTGCATATCTATGGTTCTGGAGCTGAGCAATCTAAAATTGAAAGGTTTATTCCAGAAAATAAAAGTCTTCCTATATACTACCACGGTCAAGTGGGCAGAGCAGAACTCCATAAGGTGTTATTGCAATATGATTTGGCCATCATACCGTTGTTAAACCGAATTTATGGATCTGTACCCTCAAAGATTTTTGAATATGCACGATTGGGTCTACCAATGTTATATTTTGGAGGCGGTGAGGGAGAGACTGTCATTAAGGAATTTAAACTGGGCTGGATTGCAGAGGCAGCTAATTATGACGCGCTCAATGAAGTAATTTCAAGTATTGAAGTTGGGATGATTACGAACGATTTCCGAAGAGAGATACAGCAATCAGCAGTCTCCCATTTTAATTTTAATGAGCAATTAAGACACTTAAAAGAGGTACTTTAATAAGCTTTGTCATCTCCCTTGATGGCGCTTAAAAAGGTACGAGTAATGATTTTTAAATCGAGAAGCAAAGACCAGTTTTCAATATAGAATATATCATATTTTACTCTACCAATAATGTCTTTGTCTGTTTCAATTTCTCCTCTATATCCGCTTATTTGCGCTAAGCCAGTAATGCCTGGTTTTACAAAATGGCGTACCATAAATTTGTCAATTTTCTTGGCATATATGTTTGTGTGGCTTACCATGTGAGGTCTAGGTCCAACCACAGACATGTCTCCAAAAAGTACATTGAAAAATTGAGGTAATTCATCAATACTTGTTTTTCTTATAAACCTCCCAATTTTAGTGATACGCTGATCTCCACGTGTGGCTTGGTATAAATGTGCATCTTGATTTGGTGTCATAGACCTAAACTTATAACAATCAAATTCTTTAAAGTTAAAGCCGTTTCTAGACTGTTTAAAAAAGACGGGGCCCTTAGATTCTAACTTAATAAATATCGCAATGATTGGTGTTAGCCAAGATAACACGAATATGATGATGAAACTTGAGAAGAGAATGTCGAACGTTCTTTTGATTACGGTGTTAAGAGAATCTTCTAGAGCAATATTTCTTAAGGAAAGTATGGGGATATAATCATAATATTCGTACTTAAGTTTCTTAGAGTAAATCTCTTTGTTGTCTGGCAGAAACTTTAAAATCTTGAGATTGTTATCGGCAAAATCTACTATTTCACTAATCTGTAAGTTGGTTAGTTCTGAAATGGAACAGTAAATCTCATCAATTTGTTCTTCTTTAATAAACCGAAAGCATTCGTTCAGATTAATTAATTTTCGTTCTTTAAAACTAAAGGTCTTTGTATGAATGTAGCCATATTCTGGGTTCTTATTAAAAAACTGCTCTAAGGCCAAGGTTTTTTTATTGGCGCCAAAAATCACCGTTCTTCTGTAATTTCCGCCGAAGGATACCCGATATTTCTGCAGAAGGTAGTAGATGGCAAATTTGAAGAAACTAATACTTAGAAATACAGCGACGCTATAATTAAAAATGGTGATTGGATAAATATTCTGTTCATGGTAATATCCAGAAAATGCAAATATAATGAGTGTAAATAAGACGAGTTGTGTTAAGATAAAGGACAATATTTTTACCTCTCTGGTATATCGGTATACTTCATAAAAGTTAGAATATACAGAAAGGATGATCCATGATAAAGACGCAAACCCCACAAATATGACGGGATCAATATTTTTAAAAAAATAAAACACAGCAAAACCATTGACAATGCTCAAATCAATGAGATATGAAATAGGTCTTAGGTATCCAGAATATCGGCCTTGTTTAAATAAACTCAAATTGTTTTAATTGAAATTTTAAATAATTTCCCTCAATTAAGGAAAGCATATTTTTCCAAAGATAAACCGCGGTATGTTTTGAGCGAAATTTAATTCAAAAATTCAGAAAACCTCTCTTTTAATTTGAAGATTTCGATGTGCAAATACTTTTAAGATTTGAACTTTTCTTTTAAAACTAAAAAAATGAATTTTGAATTGCCAATAAGATAACGTTTCCACATGCGTTTAGGTTCTTGTAGAAAGCGATAAAACCACTCTAAACCTACATTCTGCATCCACAATGGTGCTCTTTTTATTTTACCAGACACCACATCAAAACTACCGCCAACTCCCATTATAAAACTTACGTTTTTCAAATATTTTTTGTTATTGTATAAAAAATTTTCTTTAGTTGGAGAGCTAATTGCTACAAATAAGATATTAGCATTGCTGCTTGAAATCTGCTTAGCTATTTCCTCTTCCTCGGTAATGTCGAAATAACCATTGCGGTATCCCGCGATAATATCTGGAGAAAATTTTGTGGAATAAGTTTCAACTACTTTCTTGACGATCTCTTCTTTGGCTCCAAGGAAAAAGATTTTATAATTTTTAGAATGGGCTAAGTCTATTATATTAGACATTAAATCTATTCCTGCTACTCGCTCTTTTAGAGGCTTATTTAAAAATTTAGAGGCCCAAACTACGGCTTGACCATCTGCATTGATCAAATCGCTGGAGTTTACGCTCAATCTTAATTCAGCATCCTCTTGCATAGCGACAATTTTACCAGCATTAACAACAACGTGATGCAACTGCTTTCCATTGGAAATCGTGTTTTCAACCAATAGCAAGGTTTCTTGCATATTGAGATTATGAATGTAAGCTTTGAGGATGTTTATTTTGTTCATCTATGTGATAAGGCGTTGCAGTAAAAAAGGAGTACATTATGAATAATCCGGCAAAGTTAGTTAAAAGTTTACCCCCTAGAAAACTAAGAATAAGTATAATGATAAAAATAGCAGTATCCTTACGATTTATAAATTCTTTACTAATACGATAGAAAATCCATAAAAAAAGAGCAGTACCAAGTATTCCCCAAAAAAAGAGTAAGTCGAACATTTCCATTTCGACCCGATAGTCGATAAATTCACGATTATAAAATAAGATATCCATAATTTGAACTTCGCCGTTAAAAATTCTTGTAAAAGAATTAATAGCATTTGAAAACCTCGTACTCGATATGGCTGATAGCAACCCATCCTTCTCATATATTATGATGTGTTCCTTAAAAATATTTGTAAAAAAACTTATTGCGAAGGTTTTATAGTATAATAGTGTAATTGTAACAGTACTTAATGCTACATAGAAAGAATATTTATTATAATCAAAGAGTTTTATCACTAAAAAAATAAGCGCTAAAAAAATAACCATTTTTGTTCCCACTAAAATTGCAATTAATACATTTAAAACTATAAGTATCTTATTTCTTTTTAATGGTGGATATATAAGATTAACTAAAATATAAAAGCTATAGATATAATTAGTATCGCTAATCATATTGATAAAACCATTGTACCCTAGCCGATCTCCCCTATAGGTCTCAAAAAATTTTAAATCGAAAACAAGCCCAATAATTATTAGTGCAGAATTTAATAATAATAATCGATCTATATAAGTTAGTATTTTATACTTATTAGATTTGTTATACTCTTTAAAAAAAATTAAAAACAATAAGACGTATAAGTATCGTACAGCGTAAATATAAAAATCTATTTTTACGCTACCGTTATATATTAATAGCTCAAATAACAAATAACAGCAAAGACATAGCAGGTATTTTGATAATTTATTCTTATCGTCTTTAAGAGCTAAAAAAAAAGTGAAGACAACAAATACCAATTTTATGAAAAAGCTTAAAGAAACATATAAACCACTGTAATGAAAGCCATAGATTTTGGTAATAAACTCACTGAAAAGAATAATTGTTATTACTATTTGAGGACTATTTTTTCTAAAATAAGTATCAAGCATAACATTGTTTGTTTATTGTTAGCACTTTTTTTTATTACCGCTCCTTTAAAATATAATTTGAACTCAATATCCGTTATATTACTATTAGGTTATAGTGTGGTAAAATATAAAGATTTTAAGGTTAAAAAATTCTGGGAATTTTATCCCTTTTATCTATACTATTTTATTGTGTGCTTTAGTATTTTCTACACTGCGAATATAGAAAATGGATTCAAGTACTTTTTAAACCAAGTACCCTTTTTAATTTTTCCTTTTATATTTTCTACAATTACCGTTAAGGAAAAAGCCTTAAAAAAAATTATCCGTATTTATATTTATTGGATCTGTGCGCTTATTATCTATAGTGAACTCTCAACAATTTGGAGCATTTTGGCTAATGGTGATAGTCTCTTTTTATTGTTTAGAAAGGATTATTCCTATATAGATTTAGCTAATAAAATTGACATACATCCTCCCTACATGATGCTTCAGGTTTCATTTTGTATTATTTATTTAATTTCAAATTTCAAGACTTCTAGTATTCATAAATTTTTGAGTATTGCAATTTTGCTTTTGATGTTTTTTTATTCAGTTCATTTATCTAGCAGAATGCCTTTAGCCGCACTAGTCTTAGTGTCTATATTCTTAACGTATTTAAAATTTAAAACACCTTATGGCAAAATAAAAACAGTTTTTAGTCTCATTTTATTAGGTCTTGTATTTTCCTTTATTTTATTTAATGTTAGATCAACTCGCTATCGGTTTCAAGAGCTTATTGG
This sequence comes from Sediminibacter sp. Hel_I_10, assembly GCF_000688335.1. Taxonomy (NCBI): domain Bacteria; kingdom Pseudomonadati; phylum Bacteroidota; class Flavobacteriia; order Flavobacteriales; family Flavobacteriaceae; genus Sediminibacter; species Sediminibacter sp. Hel_I_10. The sequence continues at coordinate 1,885,725 of NZ_JHZX01000001.1, read as the reverse complement.
GATGCAGTATTCAAATGGAGTATATATAAAATCTGGATACTCTAAAATAATCCAATGGGAGTCTGCTATTGAGGGAAATAAAAATTTTATTTTTGGTAATGGGGCCGGAGATGCTAACCAAAGTATTATTGAAAGTAATTATAAAAACAATCTATTAAAAAGTGCAAGACTCAGTTACAATGCTCATAATCAATATATTCAAACCTATGTTGGGATTGGTATTATTGGAGTTGTGATTCTCTTATTTTTATTGTACAGTTCATTTTTACAACCTTCCAAAAAGTTACTTTATCTTACTGCTAAAGCTTTTATAATTTATTTAATAATTGTTTTTATGACAGAATCTTACCTTGAACGACATCATGGAATAATGTTTGTCAGCTTTATTTTATGTCTTTTCAACTCTAAAGAAGATCGTTAAAATAGATTGAGGGATTTATTTTTTAATTTCATAAATAAGCTCATTGTCATTATTTATAATTTTAATTTGGTCTTCTTCATCTACTACTTCAAAACTTAAAGCTTCACCATAGTTGCCATTTTTTACCTCAATTAACGTTACTATTTGCGCCTTTTTATTTTTAGCCTTTTTTGAAAAAACTACCATATTGCCATCAATGGCTTTCCCGTAGCCCAAAGTATTCACTCCTCGAAATTCATGAGAATCGATGTTGCTTGAAAAAACGTTAACTTTTGATGGGGCTATATATTGATTAAAGATTAAATCATTTTTTTTAAAGTTTAAAACCCATTTAGTATTACCCGCTTCCTCAAAATTATAAAAACCGCTGCCAAGATTAAAAATTTGATTTAGTTCAAACTCATTATCGTCACTTAAACTTGTCACACTATCACTTATTAAAATAAAATTTGGTTTAAAAACCAATAAAGCTCTTTTCAACATGAATGATTTAGTTTTTAAACTCGACTCAATTATAGCGTAATTTTCATTTATTGTAAAATTTTCAATTTTCACATCATTGGAATCGATTTTTTTAAAATTGAACTCTTGATTGTTAACTGTAATTCCACTATGCGCAAATGTGGTTCTTACAAATTTAGAAATACTGTCTTTTTCATATCCTAAATGTCCTGCGTCGGTTATTAAATCTTCATTATTACTCGATAAAGTAATTGACATAAAATCGTTATGCTTATGAACTGGCGATAGGTTTGTATTGATAAAGGATAAATAGGTTCGCTCTATAGCTTTAACAGCGTTCAAATCACCTAAAGCCTGCTCTTTATATATGAAATAACCGCTTTTCGGGAAAACCTTGAAAGCGCTATTTCTTTTTACATGGCCTGCATCCTTTTTGGGAATAGAACCAACATTTGATGAATCAGGAGTGGCTCCGTATTTTTCAATTAAATTCATTGGATATTTAGAATAATAGGTGTCACCAATGATTGGCATTGTATTATTCGGCTTAATTATAGCTTCAGCAAAAAGTTTCATTTCACCTATTTTAGAATCCCAATCTTTATTGTATTTTAAATCATAACTAGTAAAAAGCTCTGTGATTTCTATTAAAAGGTCTAATACATAAAGATGATACCCTGGACTGTTTTCCGTACACACGCCTTCATCTGTAACTTCAATGTCAAAAATATTATCTAATCTTTCAATAGCTTTTTCCTGCCACTTTTGTCCTTCTTTAAAATTCAATAGTTGTGATACTTGGAGTAAGGCTCTGTCAATCATCACTGCGTGATTACCTTGGGTATAGTTTGAGTCTAAGTAAAGCCATTCACAATGAAAACTTAACATTTCTATAATTTTACTTCTTAACCTCTTTTCATCAGGATAAGTAAAATAAACATGTAATAAATTAAGAACTCTGTTTGCAACAGCATGATCATTCCATACATCGGAAGATAAGTCCTTGGGTTGCTCTGTGAAATCACTTTTATAATGAGCATACCATGAGTATATTATTTCCTTAGACTTGTTTATATCGGCAACATCTTTTGTGTAATTATAATCTTCGGCTAAAAAACCTAACATTCTTAAACTTTGGAAATATAATCGCCAGGATTTATTATTATATGGGTTAGCATCCCAATTAATGGCATCATTATACTTAAAAGGTTTCCATAAATTAAAAACATAAATTTCATTATTAACAATATAATTCTTCGCTTCGGCTGCTACGTTTTTTGTTATGTCAACTCTTTTAGTTAATTTATTTAAGCTTTCCGCATTAGAGTAATTTTGCTTCTGTGCACAACCAAAATTCATAAATAAAAAGATAAATATTATGTTTATAGTTGATTTCATGTTTTTAATTTTTTATATATGATATCATACTTCTTCGCATTATTACTCCAACTTCTATTTTCAGTCACATATTTATATGCTTGGCTAATTATTTTAAAATCTAGACCATTTTTCACTAATTGCATAATTGAGCGCTCTAAAGCTTCGAGTGAATCACTCTTAAACAAAATTCCGTTAAAGTTATCTGTTATCAATTCTTTCATACCGCCAACATCACTTGCTATTACTAATTTCTTATACGCCATAGCCTCTAAAGGCTTTAAAGGGGTAACAGTATCAGAAATTTTTGATTTAATTCTAGGGTTAATTATCACATCTATATTTTTAAAAGCAAGGTTTATTTTGTCAGACTCTACACGGCCTTTGAAAATAACATTTTTAACTCCCAGATTCTCTTTTAAATTGATGAGCTCGTTTAGAAACGTCCCAGACCCGTAAATATAGAATTTATTAGTAAATTCTTCGCTTTCAAGCTTAGCCCATAACTTTATAATTAAATCTAAACCTTCAATGGGGCTTACACTGCCGATATAACCAAATCTTAAAGGAAACGTTTGATTGTAATCAATGGTCTTATCTATTAAAGATAAACTTACAGCGTTTGTTATGACTTCAACATTTCTAATTCCCCGATCACTAATGTTCTGTCTTAAATTTTCGTTTATAACAATGACTTTATCAGCTCTTTTCATACACTCCGTTTCAATATATGAAATAATTTTAGGTTGTATTTTTTTTATATAGTTGTTGGCGCCATTTTTTTCTCTCTCTTCCCACAAGGAACGCACCTCATATACTACAGGAATCTTAAACTTTCTTCCCAATACAATAGCAACTATAGCACAAAAAAAGGTTGCATGTGCATGTAAAATATCAGGTTTTTCTACGCTTAGAATTAGTTTTACTTTTTTGTAAAATGAAAAAATGGCAAAACTTTTAAGGATTCTTTTATTTAAAGGCGTCTTGCTTTCTTTGACTAAATAATCAGGCTTATTATTATAGGTTCTATAGTGTTTAATATCATTAATTATATCTAATTCCGAATCACTAATTCCATTTTGAAATGGACTAGAAACAACAACCGGATTAAGGCCAACATCTCTTTGTGCCATTACAATATCTCTCGTTCTAATACTTGAACCAGATATATTGGGTAGCGATTGATATACTATGTGAAGGATTTTCATTTTATGAATGTACTTTTTTCTTCAAAATATTCTGACTGAAAAGAAAAATAAATAAGAGTACCAGTGTTAAATAATTTTGATAAATAAATGAATTGGTCAAACTTAAAATAATAAATAATAATAGATAATACTTGAAGGATTTGACATCTGATAAATACTTTAAAAAATAAAAGAAAAAAATTAGAGGCAGAAAAAAGAACAAACCATATTTACCGTACAGCGTGGGTAATAATGAATCTAAATAAATGTTGTAATCGTCTAAATTCTTCCTATAATGAAACCAGGGAATGTAATATGTAAAACCTATTCCTTTTCCTAAAAAATAATTGACCAAACTAAATGATTCCAAAGCATTATAGAATGGACTGAGCCTTGTATTTAATATTGAAACTAAATATTCTAGAGATAATAATTTTTTAAATCTAAATAAGGCAGATGTTTCGCTTATTTTTTGAATATTGAAGACCATAAAGACCACTATGCTAAGTAAAGCAGAGAAGACTAAAAGAATCTTTCTGACTGATACTTTTTTTAAAAACGACAAGCCTATGAAAAAAAGTAATATTAGAGAAATCGTTCGATTTCCGGAAGCTAGCAGTGGAATTATAATATAGATCCAATTAGTAAAACTAATCCTTATATCATTTGCTAGGCAATGAAGTACATAAAAAGGAAGAACAAAAGTCGCATAATTCATGTATCTTACTTCATTTATACTAAAATAATTGTCCTTAGTAATATACTTGTGAATTTCATACTTATATAGTAAAAAATAAATGATTAATGAAAGTAAAAAATTCCATTTTATCAGTTTGTTAATATAGTTATAATCTAATTTTAAGCTACCATTTAGTTTAACAAATACATATAGTATTACACCAAAAACAATAAATCTCAAATCTTTAAAAATATTAATTATAGTGTGGTCTAAAGCTAAGGGAATGGTTATTAGCACGAAGAACAGAAATGCAAGTATTGCCAACAAAATTTTATAATCAAGAACATAAAACTTGATGCTTTTAAATCTTAATTTAAGAAGTCCGCCTAAAATAAAAAACAAAAAAATAGGTATTTGAAAATTAATGTGCCAATTCGTATTTAAGTTCGTAAATGGAAACACAAAAATTATAAATGTAAAAAGTTTTGTATATTTTGAATTATTACAGTTTAAACCTAAAAGAAAAAATAATAAAGAAAATAAGATATATAATGCGACTCCCATAATTTTAAAATTTCTTCAATAGCTTTAATGGTGAACCACCATAAACACCACTATGATCAATAGATTTTGATACTAGAGAGTTTGCACCAACAACAACATTATCGGCTATACTAACACCCGGTAAAATGGTTACGTTACTCGCAATCCAAACATTATCGCCAATTAACACGGGATTTCTATCATAGCCCTGTAAACGAATTGGAACTTCCTTTCTATCAAATTTATGGTTTTGTGAGTAAATAATTACATTAGGTCCTATTAATACATCATTTCCGAGTGTAACATTGCCTCCAGCGTTAATTATTGTGCCCCGATTTATAGAAACATTATTTCCAATATTTAATTTTGAAGGGGAGTCTATATGAACCAAGTCCCAAACTTTAACATTTTGACCACATTTATAGGGTAAAAAGACATTTCTTAAAGTACAACCAATGTTTCCTGGTATTATTTTTAAAAACCCGTTAAACCACAATATTAGTTCATATTTAATTCTCATTTCTAGAAATATTTTTTCGAATAAAAACCCCAAATAAAAACTCTAATAAGCCATAAAAAAGAAAAAAAACATATTGTTATCACTACAGACTTATCCATAAAATAGAAAAACATTAAGATAATGAGTGACAAAAGAATAAAAATAAAATTCATTTTTTTTATATCATTCAAACCTGCCTTTACCCCTATGATAGCTGAAAAAAGAGAATAGATCATTTTAGTATTTCCCATAATTAGAAACATGGCTATAATTATGAAATTTTCTGCAAAATCTATTTTTAAAACATTCCATTCTGTCAAAAAATAGGCAAGTAAAATGATAAATCCCGTAAGTAACAGAGAAACTTTCAATATTGAAAGGATTCTCTTTTTGATATCTATGTCTCGATATTTAATATATACTAATTCTTTAAATCCCACATAACTCTGTAAAAGTGAAAATGGAAACAAAAAAACAGTTCCCAAATAAAAGTAATCACCAAATTCCTTTTTTGTGAATAAGAATTCAATAAAAAACCTATCTCCTTGAGCTAAAAATGACAATGTTAATAGTGCAATAGAAAAATGAAAACTAAATAGTAGTATTTCATTATAGCCCAATTTATCATTTAATTTAATTTTATTTTTTTTTATTAAGAATATAAACGATACGGTTATTACAATCCATAGGACAATGGTCACAATGCGCAAATAGTAAGCTAACTCACCTATAAATAAAAAATAAAAAGCAAGAAATCCTATTGTCAATTTCCAAGAATTTTGGATAGTCTGAGAATAGAAAAATTGACTTCCCAAACGAAACACATTATACAATAACATTGAACATATTACCCCTAACGAGAGGAAAAAGGTTGTGAAGTAATTAATATTTAATTTTAAAATCACAATAAAATAAACCGACGCTAATACTGAGCTAAACAAAGCAGCTATTAGCGCAATTTTGATCAATTTAACGTCGAGTAAGATTTTTTTATTCTCCCTAACCTCTGACAATCTCAAAAAAACTTGCTCTATGCCAAATACACCAAATGATGTTAAAAGTGTTAGCACAGTAATAATTATCGAGTATTGATAATAACCATCAACACTCATGACGTTTTTAAACCCTAGGTTTGCAATAAAAATACTCAATGACCCTAGAGCCATTACAGCTAATGAAGAGTGTTTTATGCTTAAATCTATAATCCTTTTAAACATAAATAACTTCTAAAGGTTATAATCTTACAATTCAAGTTGTTTCCTAAGAATTCACCTTTATAATCAGATGAAGGATAAAAATAAAATAATGTTTATCAACTTTGATAAGTTCTATATTTGATATGATATTCACCAATAGTATATCAAATGATATTTCAAAGCTTTAAATTAAACAATCGTTGTTTCGGTTTCGCATATAGATTTAGACTCTTTCTATTTCAAAACAAAAAAATACTATACCTCACAGAGGTTTAGTTAAGGAATTGACAGATATTGTATTTATGTTCCATATCCATCGGCCATTTTCTAGCCAGATATTTCAGCCATCCGAAGAATCGAAATAATTTTTCTCACTAAGTTAAACTTTCTCATTATTGCTCCAATTTAAATAATGGTAAAAGACTAACAAATAACCTAGATATCGTTTTCAATTTAAATTCACTTAAATACTCCACAAAAATCCAACACAATTTGATCTTCTCTTGGGGAAATTCCAAAAAACTCATCATGAGCAACTAAAAACACAAGAATATCTGCTTTTTCAAATGCAACCCTATAATCGGTGATTTTAAATACATTATGATCAGAAATGTTTGGTTCCACAATGTAGTAGATTTCATTATTTGAGTTTTGCAATACCTTTTGAACAATATACTTAGCTGGGGATTCTCTTAAATCATCAATATTGGGCTTAAATGCCAATCCCATTAAAGCTATATTTGGCTTCTTTCCGTGTTTTAATTCGTATTCTAGTCTTGCATTTTGAACTTTTTCTGCGCACCAAAAAGACTTATAATTATTGATTTCTCTTGCTTTTCCAATAATTTGGGATTCCATGGGGTAATCTGAGACGATAAAATAGGGGTCTACAGCTATACAATGCCCACCAACGCCACAACCAGGTTGCAGAATATTGACTCTTGGATGTTTGTTTGCTAATTCTATAAGTTCCCAAACGTTGATATCTGCTTTATCACAAATTAACGATAATTCATTAGCAAACGCAATTTGCACATCTCTAGAAGAGTTTTCAACAAGTTTGCACATTTCGGCCGTTCTAGAATTTGTCTCATGAAGATCTCCTTTAATATATTTACGGTAAAAATCAACTGCCTTTTTCGTAGATTTTTCATCGATACCCCCAATTACTCTATCATTATGAACTAGTTCGTACATTACGTTGCCTGGAAGCACTCTTTCTGGGCAATATGCAATAAAGATTTCTCCTTTCAATTCTGGTCTTTGCTCAAATATAAGGTTTGTCATAAGCTCTGTAGTGCCTATGGGCGAAGTGGATTCTATAATATATAAATCTCCTTTTTTAAGTAGTGGGATAATACTATTTGTGGCATTCGAAACGAAAGAGATATCGGGTTCATTTTTTTCTTTAAAGGGAGTAGGGACCACAATAAGAAAAACATCAGCTTCTGTAGGTATTGTGGCGGCTGAAAGATACCCTTCTTTTACGGCTTTAGAAATAACGACATCTAAATCGGGCTCAACGATATGTACGTCGCCTCTATTTATAGTATCAACTACATTTGGGTTAATATCAACGCCACTTACATAAGTGTGATTTTTTGCTAGGAGGGCAGCCATTGGCAAACCAATATACCCCAATCCTATTATTGAAACTTTAAACGTATTATTCACTTTATTTGTCTTTAATAAATTCTACTATCTTTTGACAAGCGGTCCCATCACCATAGGGGTTGTGCAACATGCTCATTTTGAGATAAGCATTTTGATCGTTTAAAAGCTTGTTTGCTTCATCATAAATTTTTAATTCATCTGTGCCTACTAAAAGTACTGTTCCAGCTTTTACTGCTTCTGGTCGTTCTGTATTATCGCGCATAACTAAAACGGGTTTGCCTAAACTAGGGGCTTCTTCTTGAACACCTCCACTATCGGTAATGATAATATGAGATCTATTCATTATATAAACAAAAGCAGGGTATGAAAGTGGATCAATTAAAATAATATTTTCAACTTTTCCTAAAATCGAGTAAACAGGTTGTTGAACCTTTGGATTTAGATGTACGGGATATATTATTTGAACATCCTTGTTGTTAAGAGCAATTTTTCTAAGAGCGTTGCAAATATTTACAAATCCTTGACCATGATTTTCTCGTCTGTGACCAGTAACTAAAATAAGACGCTTATTATTGTTTATAATTAAATTTAAGTGTTCAATTTCAGGATCCTTAAATTCTGAAGATTTTACTTTTTCAGCACTAAAATTTAGAGCATCAATAACGGTATTTCCAGTGACAAGAATATTTTCTTCCTTTATATTTTCATTTAGTAAGTTGTCTCTTGAAGTAACTGTAGGTGCAAAATGAAATTCTGATACTTGACCCGTAATACTTCTATTGACTTCTTCCGGGAATGGAGATTTTTTATTAAAAGTTCTTAGTCCGGCTTCAACATGACAAACTTTTGCCCCAGAATAAAATCCAGCAATACTGGCGGCCATAGTTGTTGTAGTGTCTCCATGCACGAAAACAAAATCTGGTTTAAATTCTTCTAGAATTGGCTTTAATGCAGTAATGATATTTGCAGTTAAATGATATAGATTTTGATTAGGTTGCATTAAGTTTAAATCGTAATCGGGGATTACTTCAAAAAACGATAATACTTGATCTAGCATTTCACGATGTTGTGCCGTGATGCAAACCTTTGTGTTAAAAAGTTGATGTTGGTCATGTAGAGCTTTAACCAGCGGGCACATTTTAATGGCTTCGGGTCTAGTTCCAAATACGATCAGTACTTTTTTTTTATGCATTTTCTGTGTTATGGGTATCAGGATTTTAAAAGGATGTTATTACTAAACTATCATTCCAGCAGCTACCGTTTCATTGGTGGCATCATCAATAAGAATAATGCTACCTGTGGTTCTGTTCTCTCTGTAAGAATCGACCATCAAGGGTTTTGTGGTTCGTATTTTTACTTTTGAAATATCATTCATAGTCAGTGTATCATCGTCATTGATACGGTCTAACGTTTCAATGTTAATTTTATAGATCACTTCTTTGATCATTGCCGTTTGCTCGTTACTTGTGTGTCGTATACTGTATTTCGCTCTTGGTTTTGAAGGCTCATTATGCAACCAGCAAAGCATGACCTCAAGATCTTGAACCGCCTCGGGTTTGTTATTAGAACGCACAATCATATCGCCACGGCTTACATCTATGTCGTCTTCTAACGTTAGAGATACAGACATTGGAGCATGAGCTTCATCTAAAGGCTTGTCTAGGGTGTCAATAGTCTTAATTTTTGAGGTAAATCCAGAAGGCATTACCGTAATCTCATCGCCAACTCTAAAAACGCCGCTAGCAACTCTACCAGCGTAACCTCTGTAATCTCGATGCGCTTCGTTCTGTGGTCTTAAAACAGTTTGTACAGGGAATCTCGCATCTACTTTGTTAATGTCACTACTGATGTGCATGGTTTCTAAAGTGTGCAATAAAGGAGCACCTTGGTACCAATCCATGTTTTTTGATCGATTAACGACATTATCCCCATTTAGGGCACTTATTGGAATAAAACGAACATCTTTTACTAATAATTTTGAAGAAAAGTCCTCAAATTGCTCTATCACATTATTGTAAGCCTCCTCTTTATAATCAACTAAATCCATCTTGTTTACGCAAACAATAAGATGCGGAATTTGTAATAAAGAGGCAATAAAGGAGTGTCTTTTAGTTTGCTCAATAACGCCATGTCTAGCATCCACTAATATAATTGCAGCATTTGCTGTGGATGCTCCAGTTACCATATTACGGGTGTATTGAATATGGCCAGGAGTATCAGCAATAATAAATTTTCGTTTTGGAGTGGTGAAGTATCTATAAGCCACATCTATAGTTATGCCTTGCTCTCTTTCATCTCTCAATCCATCTGTAAAAAGGGCTAAGTCTACACCATCATGACCTTTCTTTTTACTTGTGTTCTCTATGGCTTGAAGTTGGTCTTCAAAAATAGATTTAGAATCGTATAGTAAACGGCCTATTAAGGTACTTTTACCATCATCTACACTTCCTGCAGTTGTAAATCTTAATAATTGATTATTATCTAACATGCTCATTTGTTGTTTAAAAATATCCTTGACGCTTACGATCTTCCATGGCGGATTCTGATCTCTTATCATCACTGCGATTTCCTCTTTCTGTTTGGCGCATTCCAGAAACTTCTTCTGCGATTTTCTCCAACGTATCTGCATCAGATTCAATACCCCCTGTAATGGTAATATCCCCCAAGGTTCTAAATCGAATTTTTTTAGTTACTATTTCTTCATGATCTTCTAGCACTAAGAATTCGGAATTAGGAATCCAGCTCCCTTGTCTCCATACCACTTCGCGCTCATGTGCAAAATAAAGTGATGGAATTGCAATATTTTCACGTTGGATATAATTCCAAACGTCCATTTCAGTCCAATTACTTATTGGGAAAGCTCTAAAATGTTCTCCTTCAAAATGTTTTCCATTAAAGATGTTCCAAAGTTCTGGTCTTTGATTTTTTGGGTCCCATTGTCCAAAATCATCACGATGCGAAAAGAAGCGCTCTTTAGCTCTTGCTTTCTCTTCATCTCGACGCCCGCCACCAATAGCACAATCTATTTTATTGCTCTCAATAGCATCTAAAAGCGTCGTGATTTGCAAAGCGTTACGAGTAGCATTTTTACCTCTTTCTTCGGAAACCCTTCCGCCATCAATGGATTCTTGTACCGATCCAACAATTAATTGAGCCCCTAAGTCGGCGATGATATCATCTCTAAACTGAATAGTCTCCGGAAAATTATGTCCAGTATCCACATGCATTAATGGAAACGGAATTTTAGCTGGATAGAACGCTTTTTTTGCAAGATGCGTTACTAAGATGGAATCTTTACCACCAGAAAATAATATGACTGGGTTTTCAAATTGGGCCCAAACTTCTCGTAGAACATAGATCGCTTCACTCTCTAGTTCGTCTAAATAATTTAAAAAATATTTACTCATGGTTGAGTTGTAATTTTGGTGTTATAAGATCGAGAATCTTTGTAACGGATTCTTCTATGGTTTCGTTTTCTGTAAGAATTTCAAGATCTGGATTTTCAGGTATCTCATAAGGGGCTGAAATCCCAGTCATATTTTTAATCTCACCTGCACGTGCTTTTTTGTAAAGTCCTTTAACGTCTCGTCGTTCACACTCTTCAACGCTTGTATTGATGAAAACTTCTACAAAGTTAACATCTTTGACTATAGTTCTAATATTCTCACGGTCTTTTTTATAGGGAGAAACAAAGGCGGCTAAAACCACCAGACCCGCGTCTACCATGAGATTTGCTACTTCTGCAATACGTCTTATGTTTTCAGTTCTGTCTTCAGGAGTAAAAGTGAGGTCGTTATTAATACCTTTTCTTATGTTATCCCCATCAAGAGAATATGTTTTAATCCCTTTTGTGTGAAGTTTGTTTTCGACCAAATTAGCGATGGTAGATTTACCAGACCCTGAAAGTCCCGTAAACCAAATTAAAAAAGACTTATGCTTATTGGCTATATTTCTATCAAGTTTAGATGTTTGATAGTTATGAGCAATGATGTTTTCTTTCATAATAATTTTAATCGCTAGTTCTTGATTTTAAACCATAGTTGATTTTGTACCATGTACGTTCATGAAAATAATAGAGTAACATTTTAGTGACCACTTCAGCAAAACCAATTTTTAAACCTGTTAGAGGATTGCCAGAAATGAACCATGCTAACAACATGGTATCCATGGTACCAATTAAACGCCATGTAATGGTTTTAGCAATATGTCTTTTCCTGCTTTCTAACGTCTCGCCATCTTTAGAGAGATTTATTTTAAACCAAACTCGTTCATGAAAATAATAAAGTAGCATTTTGGTAACCACCTCTGCCATGCCAATTTTTAGACCGGTCATGGGATCTCCAGAAATAATCCAAGATAAAATGATGGTATCAATAGTACCTACAAGCCGCCAAGTTATGGTTTTTGCGATATGCCTCTTATAGGTGTTGTCTTTCATTATTTTGAAACTAAAAACCAGGGGTTGAGTAAGTTGTGTTTATTGTAGAGTAGTGGTTGGTCGGTCTCTTTAGAAATAACTTCAATACCTACAGCGTTACAAATGGCCTGTCCGGCAGCGGTATCCCACTCCATGGTTGGTGCAAAACGTGGATAGACATCGGCACTACCTTCTGCTACCAAGCAAAATTTTAATGAGCTCCCTTTTGACACAATATCTACAGATTTCCCGGCTTTTTTTAAGCCTTCTACATAGTCTAAAGTTTCCTGACTCATATGAGATCTACTACCAACAACTTCAACAGTTTGCTCATGATCTGGTTTTGGTTGAAGTACTTTTGAACGCTCAAGAATATCATGCATTGGGGTCAAATGACTGCTCAATTCTGCTTTATAAGCTTTTTGAGTCGCTACATCAGCGTAATAAAGAATCTTTGTAGCTGGAACATAGATCACACCTAATTCTGGTTTACCATCTTTTATAAGAGCGATGTTGACTGTGAATTCTCCATTACGTTTAATAAATTCTTTCGTGCCGTCTACTGGATCAACTACCCAACAGTGTTTCCAATCTTTTCTAATGGAATAATCGGTCTGTTTATTTTCTTCACTAATAATAGGAATTTCTGTAGGAATCAAAAATGAATTAATAACATCGTTTGCTCTTTTATCGGCTTCTGTCAGCGGGGATTTATCATCTTTAAGCTCCACATCAAATTCAGTATCATAAACGTGCATGATGACTTCACCTGCCTTTAATGAGGCCTCTATAGCCGTTCTTAAATTACTATTGAGCTTTATACCAGTTGTAGACATGTTCTATTCCGTTTTCTAAATTCATTTTGTGTTTCCAGCCTAGTGCGTTTAATTTTGAGACATCGGTTAGCTTTCTCATTGTGCCGTCGGGTTTATCAGAATTATAAACAAGTTTGCCTTTAAATCCAACGATTTCTTTTATCATTTCGGCTAGTTCTTTTATAGAAATATCCTCTCCTGTGCCTATATTAATATGGGTATTACGCACTTCTTTATCTTCTTTAGAGAAGGTGTCATCGAAGTTTCGGTTTTCCATCAGAAATACGCAAGCATCGGCCATATCCTTAGACCATAAAAACTCTCTTTTAGGTGCTCCAGAACCCCATATTTCCACACTTTCCGAAGTCACCCCAAATGATGATAGATAAGATTTGGCCTCGGTAATATTTGAAAGCCCCGTATTTGTAAGAACAGCAGCTTCATCAGATTCATTCAGTAATTTTGCTAAATGTAATTTTCTTATTAGTGCTGGAAGCACGTGCGATTTTTCTAAATCAAAATTATCATTCGGCCCATAAAGATTTGTGGGCATTACCGAAATGAAGTTCGTGCCATATTGTAAGTTATAGCTCTCACACATTTTAATTCCGGCTATTTTAGCAATAGCATAGGGCTCATTGGTGTATTCTAAGGTGTCTGTTAACAGACAGGACTCTTCCATAGGTTGCGGGGCATTTTTTGGGTAAATACAAGTGCTTCCTAAAAAGAGCAGTTTTTTAACGTCATGAAGGTAACTTTGATGGATGACATTGTTTTGGATCATCATATTCTCATAGATGAAATCAGCACGATACACATTATTTGCAATAATGCCACCTACTTTAGCTGCAGCTAGAATTACATAGTCTGGCTTTTCTTTTTCGAAAAAATCGCTAACTGCATTTTGGTTACTTAAGTCTAATTGGGCATGAGTTCTAGTAATGATATGATCATAGCCTTTTTGCTCAAGATTGTCTAAGATTGCACTTCCAACAAGACCTCTGTGACCTGCAACATAGATTTTTGAATGTTTTTCCATATCGGATTATTCGAAATAATTTTGGATTCTGTATCCTCCATCTTTAAGATACTGTTGTTTTTTCATGAGATCAATATCACTGGTCATCATGTCTTTAACCAAACCAGCCAAATCATATTCTGGAACCCAACCTAACTTTTGTTTTGCTTTTGAGGCATCACCAATGAGTAATTCCACTTCTGTTGGTCTAAAATATTTTTCATCAACTGCAATAACTTCTTGACCAATTTTTATTTGATAATCTGAGTTGCTGCAAGACTTAACATAACCCTTCTCGTTTGAACCTTCTCCTTTAAATTCGAGTTCAATTCCTACATGAGAAAAGCACATTTTTATAAAATCTCTAACGGTTGTTGTTTTGCCCGTAGCGATAACCCAATCTTCAGGCTCATCGGCTTGAAGGATCATCCACATCATGCGTATATAATCTTTAGCATGGCCCCAATCTCTTTGGGCATCTAAATTTCCTAAGTAAATTTTATCTTGGAGACCTAAAGCAATTTTAGAGGTGGCTCTGGTTATTTTCCGTGTCACAAAAGTTTCTCCGCGAATAGGGGATTCATGATTAAATAAAATACCGTTACAGGCGTACATCCCATAAGCTTCACGATAGTTTACGGTAATCCAATAAGCGTACATTTTTGCTACCGCATAAGGACTACGTGGATAAAAGGGTGTGGTTTCAGTTTGTGGTACTTCTTGAACCTTACCGTAAAGCTCAGAAGTGGACGCTTGATAGATACGGGTTTTTTTCTCCATACCTAAAATGCGTATGGCTTCTAGAAGTCTTAAAGTTCCAATACCGTCAGCATTTGCAGTATATTCAGGCATTTCAAAAGAGACATGAACATGGCTCATTGCAGCCAAGTTGTAAATCTCATCTGGCTGCACCTCTTGAATGATTCTTATCAGGTTCGTACTGTCTGTAAGGTCTCCATAATGCAAGAAAAATTTTTGATCCTCAACATGTGGGTCCTGATATAAATGATCAATTCTATCGGTATTAAAAAGAGAAGATCTTCTTTTGATACCGTGAACGATGTATCCTTTTTTTAAGAGGAACTCACTTAAGTAAGCTCCATCTTGTCCTGTAACTCCTGTAATTAAGGCAACCTTGTTTTGCATGGATTATGGTTAAAAATTAGTATTGGTATAAGTTGATTTCCATAAAAATCAACAAGTTGACAAAGGTATTATTTCCTACGTTAATTACAATCATGCAAAGCATTAATCGAACATTTTATGATTTCAATAGCTCAGAAATGGTGCTATTAACACTTGTTTGCCAACGGAAAGACTTATTTGTTAAATTAGATGCTTTAGAATTGTTTAACACACTGTATTTTGGCCGTTTTGCTTTCATAGGAATACTATCAACCTTTGATATTAATTCACTTTTTTTCATTTGTTCAGCTATTTGAATAGCGAATCCATGCCAAGTGGTTTCACCAGAAGCTGAAAAATGATAGAGTCCAAAGGATTTAGACTTGGTCTTAATGAGATATAGGATAAATTCGGCTAAGTCTAGAGAACTTGTTGGTGTTCCAGTTTCCGAAGTAACAATTTTAAGAGCTTCATTTTTTTGAAGTTTTGAAGTGATGGTTTTGGCGAAATTTTTCCCATAAGGGGAATAGAGCCAAGAGGTTCTAATAATAAAAAAATTGGTAAGGGTCTCTTTTATATAATGCTCACCTTTTAACTTGGATTCTCCATATTGATTAAGAGGATTTGTTTCGTCTTCTTCCAAATAAGGTGTTTTTTTGGTACCGTCAAAAACGTAATCTGTTGAAATATGTATTAAAATAACGTCATGCCTTTCGCATGATTCAGCTAAGATTTTTGGGCCTTCAGCGTTAATATGGAAAGCCTCTTTAACTTCAGTTTCGGCGCCTTCAACATTGGTATATGCTGCACAATTGATGCAGTAATCAAAATGATTTTCAGCAAAATAAGCATCTACTTGATCAGAATTGCAAATATCTAAAGTATCTCTTGAGGTAAAGTGAAATTCAAATACATCTGAAATGCTATTATAGTTTTTTTGAAAGGTTAGGCCTAGTTGTCCATTTGCGCCAGTAACCAAAATTTTAGTTTTCAAAATTGAAATTTTTAAACGTTGGTAGTTTTGTGTCTCTTTCGGAAAGTATAAGCTGGTTTTCAGGAATTTGCCAATCGATATTCAGGATTGTATCGTTATAAATGATGCCCGACTCAGATGCTTTGTTATAATAATTGTCGCATTTATAGCTAAAAATGGTATCGTCTTCTAGAACCACAAATCCATGTGCAAAACCTCTGGGAACAAACAATTGCTTTTTGTTTTCTTCTGAAAGCTTTACAGAAAAATGCTTGCCAAAAGAAATGGAGTTTTTTCTCAAGTCGACACAGACATCTAAAACAGCTCCTTTAATTACCCTTACAAGTTTGGCCTGTTGGTGTCTTCTAGTCTGTAAGTGCAAGCCTCTTAAGACTCCTCTAGAAGACATGGATTCGTTATCCTGAACAAAATGGATGTTTTCACCAGTAAGTTCTTTGAATTTTGCTTGATTGAAACTTTCAAAAAAGTACCCTCGTTCATCTTTAAAAACAATAGGTTCAATAATAAAGCACCCTTTTAAATGTGTCTCTTTTATTTGCATTATTTGTTTTTAATTAACCCCAATAAGTTTTTTCCATAACCGCTTTTCAATAATGGTTTCGCCAGATCTTTAAATTGATTTTCGGTAATATAGCCCATTTCATAGGCTGCGGCTTCAATAGATCCTATTTTCAAGCCTTGGCGCTCCTCTATGACTTCGACAAATTGTGAGGCCTGCATTAAAGATTGAAAGGTTCCTGTGTCTAACCAAGCAGTTCCTCGATCAAGAATACTAACGTTTAATTTACCTTGTGATAGATAGGCCTTGTTCACATCTGTGATTTCAAGCTCTCCTCTATGGCTAGGTTTAATGTTCTTTGCAATGTTTACTACAGAGTTATCGTAAAAATAGATACCTGGGATAGCAAAATTAGATTTAGGCTTTTCTGGTTTTTCTTCAATTGAGATGACTTGTCCATCATCATCAAACTCTGCAACCCCATAGCGCTCTGGATCGTGAACACGATAGGCGTAAATAATGCCGCCTTCAGGATTATTATTGGCTTGAAGCAAATTTGATAACCCAGAACCATAGAAAATATTATCTCCTAATATCAAGGCGACTTTATCATTTCCTATAAATTTTTCACCTATAATAAATGCCTCTGCTAAACCATTTGGCTCTTCTTGAATTTCATATTCAAAACGGCAGCCATATTTTTGACCATCTCCTAATAAATCTTGAAATAGAGGGAGATCTTTGGGGGTTGAAATGATTAAAATTTCTTTAATACCAGAATACATTAAAGTTGATAACGGATAATAAATCATCGGTTTATCATAAACAGGCATGAGTTGTTTGCTAATAGATAGCGTAAGAGGGTGTAAGCGCGTGCCAGAACCCCCGGCAAGTATAATTCCTTTCATATCTTTAACTATATTGTTTCTGGTAATAGTTTTGATAATTACCACTAGTAACGTTTTTAAGCCATTCTTCGTTAGATAGATACCAGTCTATAGTGCTACTTAATCCTTCTTCAAAAGTAACTGAAGGTCGCCAACTCAAATTTTTCTCAATTTTAGAAGCGTCAATAGCATATCGAAGGTCATGACCGGGTCGATCTTTAACAAAGGTAATAAGGCGCTTGGATGAACCTTTAGTTCTGTTCAGTTTTTCATCCATTAAGTTGCAAAGTAATTCAACTAACTCAATATTTTTCCATTCGTTAAAGCCACCAATATTATACGTTTCATGATTAAGACCTTCATGAAAAACAAGATCTATTGCTATGGCATGATCTATAACATATAGCCAATCTCTTGTGTAGTTACCATCGCCATAAACAGGTAAGGCTTTATTCTGAATAATATTGTTAATGAATAAAGGAATCAATTTCTCAGGGAACTGATTTGGGCCATAGTTGTTAGAGCAATTTGTAATAATGTATGGAAGACCATAAGTTTCGCCATAAGCTCTCACAAAATGATCTGAGCTGGCTTTTGATGCAGAATATGGAGAATTTGGATCGTATGGTGTATCTTCTTTAAATAATCCGGTTTTACCTAATGTCCCATATACCTCGTCTGTACTAATGTGATAAAATAACTTATCTTTAAAATTGTCTTTCCAGAGTGTTTTAAATGCATTTAATAGATTCATTGTGCCAATCACATTAGTTTTTACAAATGCCAAGGGGTCGGTTATGGATCGATCTACGTGCGATTCTGCCGCCAAATGAATGACCGCATCAAATTTATGCTTTTGGAAAATAGAGTCTATAAAAGATTCGTCATTAATATCGCCTTTGATGAAATGATAATTTGACTTATGCTCTATAGATTTGAGGTTTTCTAAATTCCCAGCATAAGTTAGGGCATCTAGGTTATAGATTTTATAATTTGGATATTTTTCTACAAACAGTTTTATCACGTGTGAGCCTATAAACCCGGCTCCTCCAGTGATTAGAATTGATTTTTCACTCATAGGATTTTATGAATTTTATAGTTTTTATGCCCAGAAACAATAGGCTTAGTAGAACGAATGCAACTATTGGAAAAATTAATTTGTATTTTCTAAAAATCGAGTTGTCTCGAGATCCAAGTTCTGGAAATCTAGAAATAACGTCATAATAAACATTTTCCTCAATAATTTGTTGATCTAGCACTCGAAGAGAATCCCTAAGGCGCAATTCGTTTTGCAAGAGCTCATATTCTTTTGTATCTGCTTTTTCTTGAGAAACAGGCATCATACCCTGAATGCTAAGTCTTCCTGAGCCACTCTTACTTTCTTCTTCTTTAATACTTAAATATACTAGTTTCATGGAATCTAGCTGTTTTAAGTTTCTCCTAAAGATTCGCTTCTTAAGAGCAATAGTAGAATCTCTTCTAGTTCTTAAAGTTTTGGAATAATCATTTTCAAAAGAGTTTTCAAATCCTTCATTTAAATCTCTGAATATATCCCTTTTGAAAGATTTCACCTCAATTGAGAATATTGAACTTGAAAACAAATCCCTGTTCTCTTTATAGTCTTTGAAAGTGGTGTTCTTTGCTCTTGTACTATCTATTGTATTGAGATAAGAATCATATTCCTTAAGTAAGTCATTTTCGGTTTCTGGTCCAGCATCTAGACTAAAATTAACTAGCTGTGTAGCATCGTCTTTCTGAATATCAAAGAGTGAGGCCAATTCTTCAATATTACCATTATTTATTAGCGAGTTGTAATAGTCTATGTTACTTGCGAGTTGATATTTAGATTCAAAGTAAGGCTCAACTAGCATCCTTCCAAAATATACTGGTTCTTGAGTTCTTTCATAAACAACTCCAGCAATAAAAGCCGCAATTATAACGATGGCAATGATCTTGAAATTAACAATTATGGCCTTGAGGGCTAAAAGGAAAATCGAAAAAACAGCTTTGAAAATTGAACCAATAAACTTGAAGAATTTTTCAAAAATTCTCCCAATGGCATTGAACAATTGTCCTAAATCAACTTCTTCAGAATTAGAATTCTGAGTTTGTTTGTCACTCATGAGTATTGGGTGTTAGTTAAATATCTGCTGTAAGATTGTTCTTGTTATGAGATAGGTTGGTTTTACCCCTGAAGTTCCTAGGCCTCCTGAGGCCAATGTGCTTCCCGTTTCTAAGGGGTTATCACTAGCATAATAGGCATACCTTACTTTAACATCAGAGTTAATACTGCCTCTTACACGAGCGGCAGCTTGAATGGCTTTTTGGTAATGTGCACCTTCCATTTCTAGACCTATAACGTTCCAAGTAGAATTGTAAAAGAATTTTAATATTTCCTTGTTTTGTAGAGAAGTCCCCAAAACGGTAATCATTGTGCCTTCACAAACGGCCACACCTTGATTGTCTAAGCTGCTTTTGGATAATTCATTCTGAAAAGGATAGTTATCAGCAGTACCTTCAAAAATATGTGCTGAAGGTATCATGATATCTCCCTTACCACCTTCTAAAATTCCAGCCTTACCCATAATAGATATCGAATCTACATTAAGATGCACCTGTTCGCCATTTACTTTAAATGGTTTCAAAAGCTCATCCATGGTCTCATAGGCTTGCTCTCCAAAGGCATAGTCCATAACAAATAGAACTGGTTTTTCTGAATCTTCTATAGAACTGTTTATATCTAAATCTAGTTTGGAGAAATCGATTTTTTCAGAGTCAAATATTTGAACGTCAATATTAGTGCCCGAAGTGTCCTTGATGTAAATCATGCCTTGTTGCAACGCCATTTTAGTAACTTTATTGCGTAAATCATCACTTTGGCTTTGGCTTAAGCGTTCATAAATCTCGAAGATGTTTTTCTTTCCTATTTCTGTCTTTAACGCTATTGGCGCAAATATGGAGTTCATCACGCTATGCATGTTAGCGCTAATGATATGTAGGGGACGTTTTAACAGATTATGCTTTAATAACGTATCCTTAATATGATCTGCCCAAATTTCACCATGTAGATGATGTCCCAAACGTTCACGTAATACAGGGCTAAATGTGACTGTTCTTTTGTTATTGTTGATGACCTCTTCAATAGCTAATTTCCCTAACCAATAAATAATATGCAACAAACGGTCAGGTTTGGCCTTAGTCGTAAATTTTTGATGGGCATTTGTAAGTTCTTCAAACGTTCGGCCAAGAATATTGGCGGTATGGGTTATGGCAACTTCTCGCTCTTTTTGTGATAATTTTTGCGCAGAAAGTACCGCTTTTTCTAATTTGATCCAGTCTCTTGTAGTTGATCCTTGCTCATCTATTATAATGCGCTTACTGATCTTGTGGGATTCAATAAACAAAAACGTCAAATGGGTAAGGATATCGTAAATTTCAGAGCGTCCTCTTGTGACCTCAATATTCATCTGTTCTTCGTCTATACGGTAACAATTTCTTCTTCGCTTAGGAGGAATAATAGCTTTGAAATGTGAATTTGCGTAGCCTTCATCACTAGTAAGATTAATAAAGCTACATTGTTCTATGCCATCTGGAAGTCTATCTATTACATATAGCAAACCTTCTAGTTCTGCTTTTTCATCTGAAACAGATCCATAAATCTCAGGTCTTAATAACAGTAAAGATTCTCTCAATGTTTCACCAGAAACACCCATAGGTTTGTAAAACCCACGGTTAAACAAATGACGCATGGTAATATACATTCTCTCGATAGCACTTGAGCTCTCTTGGGCTCTGGTTCTTTCGTGATGTTTTCTTTTACTCATTAACCTAGGTTTACGGGCAAATATAGTACTATTTAACTAATTTCAAATCGTATAGGGCGTCCGCTATTTTGCGGTCATTAGACAATCTTGGAAGTTTGTTTTGACCCCCTAATTTGCCAACAGATTTCATGTAATCTTGAAAACCGTTTTTCTTGATGGTCGTAATTTTTAAGGGTTGTAACACCTTACCTTCTATAAGATCAAAATAGTAGCTGTTCTGTTTTTGCAAGGCCTGATCTATTTTTTTTGCTAATTCTGAAATATCCCCGGGTGGTTTTTCGAATTCAATAAACCATTCGTGATAGGGTAAGCCTGATTCGGGATTGATTTGAGGTGCTACAGTAAATTCTGAAACTTGTATGGTTGTAGATGCTGTAGACTCCTTAAGCGCATGTTCTACTTCCTTGCCGATAACATGTTCGCCAAAGGCAGAGATAAAGTGTTTGATACGCCCAGAGACAATTATACGATACGGTTTTAAAGATGTAAATTGAATGGTATCTCCAATATTATAAGCCCAAAGACCAGCATTGGTAGAAATGATCATCACGTAATTAACGTCAAGTTCTACTTGTTCTATAGTAATGCGCTCTGGGCTTTCATCGAAAAAATGTTCTGCTCTAACAAACTCATAAAAAATACCAGAATTAAGCTGTAGGAGCATACCTTTTTCTTTTTGAAGATCTTGAAAAGCAAAAAAGCCTTCACTTGCAGGATAGAGTTCAATACTATCTACTTTTCTCCCGATAAGATTTTCAAATTTTGAACGATAGGGCTCATAGTTAACGCCTCCAAAAATAAAAAGGCTGAAATTTTTAAAAACGTCTCCAACTTTTTGTCCTGTTTTTTCCTGAATTTTCTCAAAATACATTTGAACCCATGAAGGAATTCCTGAGATGACGCTCATGTCCTCTGGGAGCGTTTCATCTACAATGGCACTTACCTTGGTTTCCCAGTCTTCTATGCAGTTGGTTTCCCAAGAGGGCATTCTGTTTTTTTGAAGGTATTTGGGGACATAATGCGCCACAATTCCTGATAAACGGCCTAATTGGACTCCGTTTTTTTCTGTGAGTACAGGACTGCCTTGTAAAAAAATCATTTTACCATCAACAAAACGACTGTTTCCAGTTTCAGCAATATACATGAGTATTGCATTTCGTGCCGCTTCCACATGGGTCGGCATGCTTTCTTTGGTAAGTGGGATGTACTTTGCACCAGAGGTGGTTCCCGATGTTTTGGCAAAGTACAATGGTTTTCCTTTCCAAAGAATATCTTGCTCTCCTGCAACCACACGATCAACATAAGGTTTTAGGTCTTCATAGTCTCTAATAGGGACATTTTGTTTGAAGTCTGAATATGTTTTTATTTCAGAAAAGTGATGATCTTTCCCAAAAACCGTTTCCGAAGCATCTTTTATCAAGTTTTCAAAAACATAGTGCTGCGTTTCAACAGGCTTGGAAGACCATTTGTGTATCGACCTACGAATGCTCTTAGCAAAGAGTTTGGCGAGTTGTGGTTTAAGGGATAGCATTAATTAAAGTCTATAAAATTAGCAGGATTAACGGGATAGCCCCTGTTCCATAGTTCAAAATGTAAATGCGGACCCGTGGTCAGTTCGCCTGAGTTACCAGCCATAGCAATAACTTCTCCCGATTTGACTAAGTCACCTTGCTCTTTTGTGATAGAAGCGTTGTGTTTATAAACAGAGATGAGTTCAAAATTATGCTCAATAATGATGACATAACCGGTTTGGGCAGTCCACTCTGCAAAAATAACCGTACCATCTGCAGTAGCTTTCACTGGAGTATCTTTTTTAACCACAACATCTACAGCATAGTGCTTGTCTTCAATATTGTAACCCGCTGAAATTTGACCATTTACAGGAGGGAAAAGAACAAAATTGGTAGCTGTAGTTGCAGATTGAAAAACATTATACTTGTCTTCTTTGTCTACTAAGTCTCTTAGTATAGAATCTTCTTTTGTTGGAATTAGGCTGATTTGACTGGCATCAATTTTTGCGGCATCTATAATAGAGTCTCTATTAAAATCTATGGTCTTTACATCTCCAGTCAATACTTTTTTGATTGAAGAATAATATTGAGCATTTAGATCAATTACATTCTGAAGAGAATCTGTCTGATAATTTAATAAGGTGGCCTGTTTTTTTAGAGCGGTTGATGAGTAGCCAGGAATATACTCTCTTAATGAAGTGAAGGCAATCAAAAAGATCGTCCCTGCAATGAGAAGTATAGATCCCAAAGACATAATTACAAAGACATTTAAACGCGTAAGTTTTATTGCAAAGCGCTCTTCAAAAGTATCTTCATTTAATACCACCAAACGGTATTTATGAAGCAGTTTCTTTTTAAATTTCTTTTCTTTTTTCGTCTTGGCCATTGTAATGCAAAATTAATTAAAATAAATGCAAGTTCTTGTGATGCTTAGTTAAGTTTGAAATCGATGGATTGGTAAATGACGTTGATCAAATAGCTATTATAAATAAAAAAAGAAATCTTTTAAAAGATTTACTTAATCACATTTAAATGAGTTAAACGTATTTTATCACCTTTAATTATTAAATTTGCTGTCTAAAATGGAATTGTTATGATGACTTTAGGTATATTTTTAGCATTTGGTGCATGGCAAATTATTTTAATTGTCGTTGTGGTCTTGTTATTGTTTGGTGGGAAAAAAATTCCTGAACTAATGAGAGGCCTAGGAAGCGGGATTAAAGAATTTAAAGATGCTAGCAAAGAAGAGGATGAGAACACCTCTACGACAGAAAAAAGCAATACTAAATAGATTTAATTACAAATATCTCAATTGAGAATAATACTTATAATTTTAGTCTTGTTATCTAGCTTCAAAGTAAAGGCTAACGATTTCTATCCTGTTAAATTGTTTATGGTAGATGGAAGCGAGAAGTCTGGATTTGCCCCGTTACCTTCAAATAAACTTTTCAAGAAGAATATCCCTTATAGAGACACTGAGAAAGGAAAATCTCAGAAAATTGATAGTGACAATATTTATAGGATTATAGTAACAGTTGAGAATGAAGAATACTTATTTGAGCGTGGAACTGTCATTAACGTAACAAAGAATTTTTATAACAAAGAAATTGATTGTAGTAGCCGAAATAAAATATGGATGCTGGCGACTTATTACAGTAAAAATATTATTCTTTATTTCGGAGCACAGTCCTATATCGTAAAAAAAGGTAAAGTTGTTTCAACAACTATTGATAATTCCGGAACATGGGCAGAAATCTTTTTGCTTGTTAAGAGACCTTCTGAAAACTGTATCGCTAAACTGGGAGCTTTTACTAGTGGAGCTAAAATAATAGGAGAAGAAAGTAGCTTTAGAAAGGCTTCGAAGGTTTATTTCAAAGACAATAGTACTCTGGTTGATAGAATAGACAATAAAGAATTTAAAATTGATGATATAAGGAACCTCGTTAAAGCTTATGACGATTTGGTCAATTAAATTTAACACTAAAATTAAAAGTCCGGCAGAAATGTCGGACTTTTTTGCTTCTATGCTAATAAAAACACTATTAAAAAAATTACTCCTTAGCAGGAGTGCTCTTTCTAGCTTCTAAAGCATCCTTGCTTAATTTGGCCATATTAAATGTTGGGTCAATAGTCAATGCCTCATCCAAAAGGGCAATGGCTTGATCTAAATTGTCCGTTTGATTCATATTGAACACAATTAAAGCCTTCATGTAGGTAAGTGCCGCTTTAAGCGAAACCTCATATGGTCTTTGCGATTCATAAAAAGCACGCTTCATATCCTCTTTAACATTAGCAAGACCATAGGCAACCTTTGCTTTGGCACCAGGTAAGTTTTGAGTTTGCGTCATCAAATCAGCAATTTCATAAGCTAAATAAGGATTAGGGTCCCTATTAAATAATTCTTCGTAAAACACTAAGGCGCTTTTTGGTTGATTCAATGCTTTGAGTGCAAGAGCTTTGACTTCTGTATTGATGTCAGAGTCTTCAGGACTAGGATCAATACCTATGGTATTTAAAGCTTCAAGATTTCTACCTTCAGAAACATAGATGTAAGCTAAGGTGTCCAAGCGTTGTTGATTTGGTTGCAGAATATTTAAGTGGGTCATGGCATTGATAACCCCTTGTGGGTCGCCTTGATTTTTCATTTGAGCATAATAGGCTTCAAAGTGTTTTAAAAGTTCAGACTTCGACTGTGCCGTAATTTGAACGACGGAAATTAATGCTAACAGCAGGACTAATTTTTTCATGATATGATTTTAATTGCGCCAAAACTAAAAAATTATATGGCATAAAGTCTTAAAAGTCTTATAATTGTTAAATGGGCTGTTGGAATGTATAGTGTAATTTCTTAATCAATTTTGAAGAATCAATAATTTTACCATAGCTCTCTTTAGTATTATCAAAACCTGGTGAAGCTAAGTTTAAAGCTTTGCAAATGCTCGTGTAATAGGCTTTCTTTTCGGGATGAGAAGGGTATGCAGCATTAAAAATATTACGCCATGCGTTATGTTTTAGAATAGCATCAATAATGGAAATACAGTCTTTGCGATGAATTAAATTAACAGGTGCTTCAGGATTTGTTAGATGTTCTTTACCCGCTAGATACTTGGCAGGGTGTCGTTCTTCTCCAATAAGTCCACCAAATCTTAAGACAGTGGTATTGAAATGAATGTTGGTTTGAAAGAGCCGCTCAACCTCTAAAAGTTGATGAGCTGTTTCGGATTTTGAAGTTGGTGAATCTTCATTAATGATTGCATAAGGATTTTGATCTTCATAAACCGACGTCGATCCTATAAAAAGAACCTGTTTAATAGAAGAAGTCTCAATATGCGGAATGATGTGAGACATCATTTTTACGTAGTTGTGTTCTGGATGTTTTCTCAAGCCAGGTGGAATGTTCAATATAAGGGTCTCGCAATCTTTAAGACATGTCGTGATATTTCCGATGATACCTTCCGCAGAAAATTTGAGAAGATGGGGTTTAATGCCCTCAGCAGATAGTATATTAAGTTTGTCAGCGGTACTTGTAGAGCCGTGAACAAGTG
The DNA here is from genome assembly GCF_000688335.1 of Sediminibacter sp. Hel_I_10. Taxonomy (NCBI): domain Bacteria; kingdom Pseudomonadati; phylum Bacteroidota; class Flavobacteriia; order Flavobacteriales; family Flavobacteriaceae; genus Sediminibacter; species Sediminibacter sp. Hel_I_10. Next base: position 1,859,112 of record NZ_JHZX01000001.1, on the reverse strand, counting down.
TGCCCTGTTTCATAAAATGCTTGGCCAGAGGTAGACCCAACCAGCCACAACCAATGATAGATATAGAAGCTTTCAATAGAGATATTATTTTTCACGAAGTTACAAATTATCAGCAGGTCAATTTTCATTCTAGCTTAATTGATGAATTTTCAGTAACTTAGAAGTTAATCAAAACATAAACAAGATTATGGGTATCAAAAGTTTTCAGGGAGCACGAAAGATGCAAAAGAACGTTGCTGAGGTCGCTGCATTTAAAGTGAGCGATTTTATGACAAGAGAATTAATAACCTTTAGACCAGAGCAATTGATTGAGGAGGTCATTCAAACGTTGATAAAATTTAAAATTTCAGGTGGTCCCGTAATTAATGAGCGTAATGAACTGGTGGGCATTATTTCTGAAGGAGACTGTCTCAAACAAATTAGTGAGAGCCGCTATTATAATATGCCCATGGAGCAGCATATCGTTGAGAATAGGATGATAAAAAATGTCGAGACCATTGATGGGGAAATGAATGTTTTTGATGCAGCAAATAAGTTTTTAGAATCTAAAATACGACGATTTCCTATTGTTGAAAATGGCAGGTTAGTTGGGCAGATTAGCCAAAAAGATATTTTAAAGGCGGCTATTGAGCTTAAGGGACAAAATTGGAAATAATTGTATTTAGCGTTTTGAATTCGCGACTTCAGGAAGGTCTGTGATGATCAATTTTTGTTTTGCATCACTTTCTAAAGCTGCTATTTTTGAGTAGGGATAATCGGGCATGGGCTCTTTTAGTGATTTCCATTTTGCGATACCAGCTACAGTAATGAGCTCTCCAATTTCTATAATCCCTTCTTCATATCTTATGGTTTTATTGAAACCAAAGAAATTTTCACTCTCTATGTTGTAACGTTTAAGAAGTTGATTAAATTCTGGTGTGGGGTCATTAAAGGTTCCAGAAGACTGCTCGCTATCTTTAACCAAATGGCAAATATAGTTTTTAGGATGTTGTAATGGTTTGATAATGATAACCTCGCCATTAACATTGATAAAAAAATCCTGAAAGCGTTCTTCAGCAACCAACGTTTCCCAACGTGAGTTTTTGCCAGAATTCACTTTTTGCTCAATCTTCAATTGATAAAAAATACATTTTCGTTTTGAAAATGGCGCAATCAAAGGATCCGTAACATGAAGTGCCTTTCCGCTTACTTTCGATAATTGATTGTTTTTTAGACTAGAAGGTTGGTCTAATGGAACGTTCTTTAAGGTTCTAATAATTACATTTTTACTGCTGAAATAATAGCTTAAAAAAGCAATAACTCCTACAGCACATATCATTAAAACAAATATAAAAATGGGAGACATCTTGTTTGTTTTGCTCGGTTTCTTATAAGTATTGGGAAATTAAAAAATGTTACAAGATTTAGCTTTCCCGTTTAACTAAAGCAAAGTAATCTCCTTCTAGCGGCAAATAGCCTTGATCGTAAACAAAATAATATACCGTGCCAGCCTTGGTTGTGTAAATGCTGGTGAAATAGTTAAAATCGAAACCTTTTTCAATTAATTTGGCTCTAGAGCATTTGGTCTTTTGATCGGGATTTAGGGCTTCTAAAACACGATAGTTTTTACGCAGACGATTGTTGGTGTTTCTTATTAGGTTTTTACTGTCTTTATTAATCGTGTTGTTATAAGAATTACGACAAGCATCACTACAGAACTTCTTATCAATTCTTCCGATAATTTTATCGCCGCATTCTGGACATTGTTTCTGCATCAGTCATGATCTTAGTAACAACAAGATATAAAATTTTTGTTTACAAAGACTCGGTGATCACAACCGTATTGGTACCCTTGACTTTATCATAAACCTTTACATTATAAACCTTTGATTTTAGAAATTCAATAATACTCTGCAAAGCTTGTGAACGGGATTTTTCTAACGAGGCATTAAACAGAATAATACCATTGGTGGATTTTGACTTTAGAACATCTTGCCAAAACAGGAGTTCTAAAAATGGTTTCGGAACATGAAGATCTATAAATAAATCAATGATGATAAGATCAAATTGGGTTTTGTTTTTTTGAACAAACGCTAACGCATCAGCACAAATAATTTCTAGTTGGGAAGACGATTTATGGTTGTATTCCCCTGCCGCGATTTCTATGATAACGGGATCAATATCTACCGCTGTGATGTGTTTTTGATATTTAAAATCTTTCCGAAGGGTTTCAATCACGCTACCGCCACCTAAACCTAGAATCAATACAGAACTTACGGGTTTAAGATTAATTTTCTTTAAACCGAACTTTAAAATGCGTTGTAGAGAACCGTAACTGTAATTCGCATTTTTCGAGTTTAAATGTTTTTTACCGTTATACCATGTGATTTCTAAGGTACCATTAAAATCAGATTTCACTGTTTTGGTAATAGGGTAAATATAGCTCAAGAGTTTAGACATGTGGACAAAGATAGCTAAACAACAGATAGAAATATCCGTTGACAAACGACTACAAATATTTACAAACGAATTTAAATAGGTAACTACCGACTACATGTTGGAGGCTGTCACATCTTTGCATCGTTGGATCAATGAAGGTTCAATAGTATTAACTGTTTAATCCGTCTGTTGAAACATGCAGACTTAAAAAATTAAAATTATGAACACGCTTAGAAACAAAGTACAGTTGATTGGAAGATTGGGACAAGACCCAGAAATCGTAAGTTTTCAAGATGGAAACAAAATGGCAAAATTCTCTATAGCTACAGATGACAGCTATAAAGATAAAAACGGAAACAAGGTAGAGCGCGCTTATTGGCACAATGTTGTCGTGAAAGGGAGCTTGGTAAAAGTAGTAGAGCAATATGTTACCAAGGGTAAAGAAATTGCCATAGAGGGTAAATTAACCAATCGCTCATGGGATGACCAAGAAGGGAATAAGCGCTACACAACCGAGATTTTGTGCAATGAGTTGTTGATGTTGAGTAAGTAGAACGTTATCATTAGTCTAAAGCGCGATTCGTAAGAGTCGCGCTTTTTTTTGTTTTTTATTTAACGAACTAGTGGTTTGTAAAGGATTTCGATGTTTTAGCTGTTTGAAAAAAATGTAGGTTTGACAGCAAACAAAGCTTTAAACTGAACTATTATTATCTTAACCTCAATCCCTTTAAAAATATCCTAAATCCTTCTAATTATGCGCTAATACGGTTATCCTTCATTATCTTTATGTCAAACACATATAAAAACTAATATGCCAACACAACCAAAACTCACACGATTTAAACAAAACGTGATGTCCAAATATCAAATATACAATAGTATATTTATGACATTACCTTTTGATACCATAACCAAAACAGGAGCATTATTGCCCTTGTTTCACGAAACTTGCGAAAATGGCTTTAAGGCTGGAGACAATCCCACCACAATTGTTGAGTCTTTTTTTAACAAGTACCAAGCCCGACGCTCAAAGGAAAGCCAGATCAATCTTCTCTTCCGATTTATACAGTATATAGAACGTCAAGTCGTATTGTTCGATGCCATAGAAGACGCCGCTTTCCCGGTAGTCAATAATATGGATGGTATTGGTACACTAAGAAGTTTAAAAGAATCGGCATCCTCAGAGAATAAACTCGAGGAGCTGCAGCAGTACCTTGAAGAGTTTAAAGTGCGAATTGTACTAACGGCGCACCCAACCCAGTTTTATCCAGGAAGCGTTTTGGGTATTATTACAGACCTCACCGAGGCCATCAAGAAAAATGATTTGTTGACCATTAATGATCTTTTGGCGCAATTGGGTAAAACTCCTTTTTTCAAGCATCAGAAACCAACCCCTTATGATGAAGCGGTAAGCTTGATCTGGTATTTAGAGCACGTTTTTTATTATTCTTTCGGAAGTATTTATGATTATATCCAGCAAAATATTTTCGACGGAAAACATATTGAAAATGATATTATCAATATTGGGTTTTGGCCCGGTGGCGACCGAGATGGAAATCCTTTTGTTACACCAGAAATCACAATAAAAGTAGCGCAACGATTAAAGGAGTCTATCCTTAAAAACTATTATAGAGATGTGAGACGTTTGAAACGAAAGCTAACGTTTAAGAATATTGAAGAACGAATGTCTGAAATTGAAAAGCAATTGTATCTTGCATTTACGTCTCCAGAGAAATCTACAATTACCTTAGAGCATTTTGTTTCAGAGTTAGAGTCAATTAAAGAGATTGTGATTAAAGACCATCAATCGCTTTATGCCAATGAAATCAATAGCTTACTTAATAAAACCCATTTATTTGGTTTTCATTTTGGTGCTCTAGATATCCGTCAAGACAGCCGTGCTCATGCTGCAGTATTCAATACTATGGTAGATACATTGATTGATTCTGGAAATCAAATTTTCCCTGCAAATTATCAAGACCTCTCTGAGCAGGAACAAATTAAGGTTCTTTCAGAAATTAAAGGCAAAGTTGATCTTTCCTTATTTCAAGATGAAACCGTCTTGAAAACATTGGAGACCATGAAAGCCATTAAAACCATTCAAGAAGATAATGGAGAACCAGCGGCCAATCGTTACATCATTAGTAACAACCAAACCACACTTCATGTGATGCAACTGTTTGCGATGTTGAAAATTGTAGCTTTTGAAGATGAGATGACCGTAGACATTGGTCCATTGTTTGAGACCATTACCGATTTAGAAAATGCACCAGCGGTTATGGAAGAGCTTTATACAAATCCGCAATATGCAGCTCATCTAAAAAAACGAGGCAATAAACAAACCATTATGCTCGGCTTTAGTGACGGGACCAAAGATGGCGGGTACTTGATGGCCAATTGGGGTATTTTTAAAGCGAAAGAGCGTTTAACAGAAGTCTCTAGAAAATATGATGTCACCGTGATCTTTTTTGATGGTAGAGGTGGTCCACCAGCAAGAGGAGGTGGAAAAACACACCAATTCTATGCTTCTTTAGGGCCAACAATAGAAGATAAAGAAGTGCAATTGACCATTCAAGGTCAAACGATTAGCTCTAATTTTGGAACATTGGATTCTTCACAATATAATTTAGAACAACTCATAAGTTCAGGGATATTAAATCGATTGAATGATACCAATTTAGCGATGACACCAGAAAACGTAACCGTTATGGATGATCTTGCAAAGTTGAGTTATAAAGCATATTCAGATTTCAAAAGTCACCCGATGTTTGTGCCGTATTTGGAGCGCATGAGTACTTTAAAGTATTATGCTAAAACCAATATTGGAAGTCGTCCTTCTAAACGGGGCAACAGTGATAAATTGGTGTTTGAAGATTTAAGAGCCATCCCTTTCGTGGGGAGTTGGAGCCAGTTGAAGCAAAATGTACCAGGATTTTTTGGAGTGGGTACAGCGCTTAAGCAATATGAAGATCAAGGAGAATTTGATAAAGTGAAGCACTTGTATCACAGTTCAAATTTCTTTAAAACCTTGATTCAAAACAGCATGATGTCCCTATCCAAATCCTTTTTTGACCTTACCAAATACATGGCCGATGATGAGGAGTTTGGAGAATTCTGGAACATCATTTACTCTGAATACGAGATCTCAAAACGCTTATTATTAAAGCTAACAGGCTCTGATGAATTGATGGAAGATGAGCCTGCAGGTAAAGCTTCTATTGACGTTAGAGAATCTATTGTATTGCCATTATTGACGATACAACAGTATGCTTTAAAGAAAATTCAAGAACTAGAAAGGGCTGAGGTTAGAGACCAAGAGCAAATTGATATCTACGAAAAAATCGTAACGCGTTCTCTCTTCGGAAATATTAATGCGAGTCGAAATTCGGCTTAAGATGAAAAATCAGTAGAGCGATGTTCTACCAATTTTAATGAGTACTATTTATAAAAATAGATCCTGTGCCAATCGAAACGTATTGGCATGGGCTTCTATTATTATTTTTATATCTGGAGAATAGCCGCCGCCCATACAACACATTACTGGAATCTTGTTTGATTTACACGTTTCTAATACAAAGCGGTCACGTTCTTTGCAACCTTCAACCGTCATTCCCAAAGTTCCTAATTTATCAGAGGCAAGTACGTCTACCCCGCATAGGTAATAAATAAAATCGGGTTGTTCATTTCTTATAAGTTTTGGTAAGGTATCGTATAATATATTCAAGTAAGTGTCGTCATCTGTATGAGTTTCCAAAGCGATATCTAAATCACTGACTTCTTTTTTAAAGGGATAATTGCTTTTTCCGTGCATAGAAAATGTAAAGACAGAGCGGTCTTGTGCAAAAATTTCAGCAGTACCGTTGCCTTGGTGAACATCTAGGTCCACTATCAATATTTTTTCGGCCAATTTGTTTTGTTGAAGGTATCTAGCTCCAATCGCTTGATCATTCAATAAGCAAAAAGCTTCCCCGCGATTGGTGTATGCATGGTGAGTTCCACCGGCAATATTCATGGCAATGCCATGATCCAATGCAAATTTACTGCCCTTTATGGTACCATCTGCGATAATAATTTCACGTTCAACTAAGATCTTACTTAAGGGGAAACCTATCTTTCGCGCCGCTCTTTTATCTAGCGTTAATTGTTTTAAATCTTGATAATAGGTTTCAGTATGTACCTTTAAAATAGAGGCGTCCTCAGGAATTTCTGGTTCAAAAAAATTAGAGGGCGTACAAGTGCCTTCATAGAGCAGTTGCTCAGGAAGCAATTCATATTTTAGCATAGGAAACCGATGTCCCTCTGGTAAAGGATGCTTGTATATGGGGTGAAATGCTATTTTTAGTTGGTTGGCCACTCTGCTAAATAGAAATTTTTGTTTTTAGAAACTGTGTTTTAATGTAGGCATTGCGCTTCGTGTTTTGTTGATTTAAATCAACCTTGATGGAGCTTTAACTGAATCCGTTTTCGGTTAACATCTACCTCCAGAACCTTCACAATGATTTGCTCTTGTAAATGCACATGCTCATTCACATCTTTTACAAAACCATCAGAGAGATTAGAGATATGGATCAGGCCACTTTCTTTTATCCCAACGTCAACAAAACAACCAAAGGCAGTGATGTTATTAACGATTCCTGGAAGGAGTTGGCCTTCTTGTAAATCGTTGATGCTGGTAATGTTTTGATTAAAACTAAACACTTTTGCTTGTTCTCGTATGTCTAACCCAGGTTTCTCTAATTCACTCAAAATATCTTTCAGTGTTAAAAGACCCACGGTCTTAGTTTGGTAATGGGTAATGTCAATGCTGTTAAGCTTTGCTTTGTTGCCAACCAACTCTGAAACAGAAGCTCCTTTATCTTTAGCCATTTGTTCTACAATACTATAGCTTTCGGGATGTACAGTAGAGTCATCTAAAGGGTGTTGGCCTGCTTTAATTCTTAAAAAGCCAGCAGCTTGCTCAAATGCTTTTTCACCCAGTCGAGATACATTTTTAATATCTTTTCTACTAGAGAAAGCGCCATTATCGCTTCTGTACTTAACTATGTTTTCGGCTAGTTTAAGGCCAATACCAGACACATAGCTCAATAAGCTATGGCTCGCCGTATTGATATTAACACCCACAGAGTTAACACAACTTTGAACCACCATATCCAACTCATTTTGAAGTTTGCTTTGGTCCACGTCATGCTGGTATTGACCAACACCAATAGATTTTGCATCAATTTTAACCAATTCGGCCAAAGGATCTTGTAAGCGTCTCCCTATAGAAACAGAGCCTCTAACCGTAACGTCATAATTAGGGAACTCCTCCCGAGCTATTTTTGATGCGGAATAGATACTGGCGCCTGCCTCACTTACCACGAAGACTTGAATGTCATGTTTAAAACGAATTTTTTTAACTAGAGCTTCGGTCTCTCTTGAGGCCGTACCGTTACCAATGGCTATGGCTTCAATTTGATGAGCTTCTGTCAAAAAACTAATTTTCTTCATGGCTCCCAATGAATCGTTTTTGGGCGCATGTGGGTAAATGGTTTCATTGTGTTTGAGGTCGCCATTTTCATCTAGACACACCACTTTACAGCCCGTTCTAAACCCTGGGTCAATGGCAAGTACGCGCTTCTCTCCTAATGGAGCGCCTAATAAGAGTTGTTTAAGGTTTTTAGCGAAAATGGATATTGCTGTATCATCTGCCTTTTGCTTGGCCTGTTGTAAAATCTCATTACTCAGAGAGGGGTATAGTAGCCGTTTATAGGCATCTGTAATTGCAATTTCAATTTGTTCAGCATTTACGCCTTTGCTCTTTATAAGCTGATCGGTCATGCGCTTTATGGCATTGTCATGATCTATTTCTATTTTAGTTCTTATACACCCTTCGGTTTCTGCTCTGAGTATGGCTAGTAGTCTGTGCGAGGGTATTCGGGTTAGGGATTCTTCCCACTCAAAATAATCGCGGTATTTTTGAGCATTTTCTTCCGTTTTTTTGCTTTTGACCACTTTGGTGACAATCATGGCGCGTCGCTCAAGTTCTTTTCTAATCTGTTTTCTGAAGTCTATTCGCTCATTGATCCACTCCGCGATGATGTGCCTGGCACCTTCTAGAGCACTTTCTTGAGAATCCACTTCCGAAGTTATGAATTTTTGAACCAAAGCATTTAGACCTTTTTGATCCAGATCATGGGATTGTGACATGAGAATCTTTGCCAAGGGTTCTAAACCATTTTTTCTGGCCGTCTCTGCTTTGGTCTTTCTGCTTTTTTTAAAAGGAAGATATAAATCTTCTAAGGCTGTAGGATCTTCACAAGCTTTAACTTTAGCTTCTAATTCTGGCGTTAAGACGTCTTGTTCTAAAAGTGCTTTCAGAATAGCTGTTTTACGTTTTTCTAAACTTTCAAACTGATCCTTAAACTTTACAATATCACCAACCTGAACTTCATCTAGGTTTCCAGTAGCTTCCTTGCGATATCTCGATATAAATGGGATGGTACAATCTTGCTGAATTAAAGCAACTGTATTCTTGATGCTTTTCTCTGTGAGATTAGTATGCTTTTTGATGTAATTTATCATAAAAAAAGACCTTGTAAGTTTTTTACAAGGTCTCAAATTTAAAGGTCTTCACTAAAAGAAGTGAACTTTTTTATGGTAATTTTAGTTTTGCCCAGCTTCTTGCTTAGCCGCTTCAATCATATCCTCATTAGGAATAATCGCAACATTGACTCTTCTGTTTTTTGCACGACCATCAACCGTAGAATTGTCATATTTTGGTTGAGATTCACCAAACCAATTGGTAGTAAATCTTCCAGCGCTCAAGCCTTGTGATTTTAAATAATCAGTTACCGCATAAGCTCTGTTTTTGGATAAGGTCATATTATTATCATCGCTACCAACGTTATCAGTGTGACCAACTACCAAAATATTTGTATCTGGGTATTCTTTAAAAACGCCAGCTAATTTGTTTAAGGTTGTTTGAGACTTATCATTGATATTGTATTTTGCGGTATCAAAATAAACACCACTATTCTCGTCAAATGTAACGACAATACCATCATCTACACGTTCTACCGTAGCTCCAGGAATTTCTTCTTCAATTTTTTGTGCCTGCTTGTCCATCTTGTTTCCTATTAAGACACCTGCAGTACCTCCTACAACACCACCAATAACAGCACCTAACTCACCGTTTCCTCCTTTACCAACATTGTTGCCAATAATTGCACCAAGAACGGCACCACCAGCAGCGCCAATAACACCACCTTTTTGTTTATTGTTAGCGTTATCTACCGCTTTACAATTGGTAAGACTTACTAAGAATGATAGCGATAAAAGATATATACTTAAATTTTTAAAATTGATATTCATAATTATTGAGATTTAGTAAAATTCATATTAATAATAAAAGGTTGACCATTTGTGGTTACCGTTTGTTGCCATTGCATTGTGTTTTCAGACAACTCCGTTAATCTTAGTCGAAATCCTGCATTAGTTTCAGATTTTCCTTTTTCATTAGTTGGTTTTAATAGGAAATCATAATAGCCGGTAACCTCATTAACTTCTTGAATGGTAAAGCTAAAGTAGCGATCTCCCGTATTGCAATTGGAATCAATGATACTGTACAATCCCGTATTATTGTTTGGGATAAATTGCCATTGACTGTTTTCGAAACATTCTTTAGACGTATCATTTAATAACGTGACGTCGTATTCACCTGTTTTGCTATACGTAACTGTGTTGAGCGACCAATTGCCTTTAATAACTTTTTCTGATTGTCGAACCGTTTTTGAGGCCCCGCAAGCCATAAGCGTTGCTGTTATAAGTAGTACAAAGAGTTTTTTCATAATGTGATTATTTAAATCAAATGTAGTTAATCAGGAGAGGTAATAGTGATGCAATAGGTTAAATAAGTGACCTATTCGCATTATCATTTGAAAGAATAAAGGGTTAAGTAATCGCGCGCTTAACCGTTTGAGTCTTGCAGAAATAAAGCGGATAATTTGATGAAAATTCTAGTTTTATCAGAATAAGTTTAATCAAGAACGGTCCTTGATTATTGACATTGCGCATTGTAAAACTGCACGAGTTCGTGAGTTTTTTTCCTTTTGAATTTTTTATTAATGTTCTCGATGACTGCTGGACAATCTGCAAAATATTCTAAAGCGCGTTGTTTGAAGTTTATTAAGTTGATAAAGTTTCTGCTTCCTAGTTGAGTAGCTTTATGATCGCCTTTCTTTTTAACGTAATAATCAGTGATGGTATTCCCTGAGCCGTCTGGGCCAATATAAGTATAAGAGTTACATTTTCCAGACACAATGAGCTCCATTAACATGCCTCTGTTATTTGAAGTCATTACAAATTCTTTGATGACCTTTCTTGTTTTTTTTCTGGTTTTGATATCGTATTCAATTCGGTCTAATTGGTCATAAGGCAGTTTTATGAGTTGGTCGTCAGGGGTTGTTATCCTAATCACGTGTGAAACAGTAAAAATACGTTTAGCTTTAATGAGGCTACCGTCCGTTTTGAATACTGTATATCCATTTTCTTGGCTAAAGGCAGCGGTTACAATGACAAAAAGGATCGTTATTAAAAAGATTTTTTTGGAGTGCATCTGAGGGTGTTTTAAACAATAAAAGATACGAGATCTTCAATTTTTGAAATTTTCTGAATTTTTATGGTCGTGTTTTTAAGTGCTATTTTACTGTATTTAGAAACAAAGATTGCTGTAAATCCTAATTTCTCAGCTTCTAAAATTCGTTGTTCTACCCGCTGCACTGGTCTAATCTCTCCAGAAAGTCCGACTTCTGCAGCAAAACAGATGTCTTTTTGTAAAGCCTCATCTTCATTAGAAGATAATATAGCAGCCACAACTGCCAAATCTATAGCGGGATCATCTACACTAATACCACCCGTAATATTTAGAAATACATCTTTAGCACCAAGACGAAATCCTGCACGTTTTTCTAAAACGGCAAGGAGCATGTTAAGACGCTTAGCGTTAAAGCCAGTAGCACTTCGTTGGGGAGTGCCATAAACTGCTGTGCTTACTAATGCTTGTACTTCTATCATTAAGGGTCTCATACCTTCTAGTGTGGCAGCAACGGCATTACCTGATAGCTCTTCATCTTTTTGTGATATTAATACTTCTGAAGGGTTTGTAACTTCTCTTAATCCAGAACCTTGCATCTCGTAGATGCCTAGCTCATTTGTAGATCCAAAACGGTTTTTATTGGCACGAAGTATTCTAAAGACATGGTTGCGATCTCCCTCAAATTGAAGGACCGTATCTACCATGTGCTCTAAAATTTTAGGGCCTGCAATATGTCCGTCTTTAGTGATATGCCCAATGAGTATAACGGGTGTTGCGGTTTCTTTTGCAAATTTAATAAGTTCTGTAGTGCATTCTTTAACTTGAGAGATGCTTCCGCTAGAAGACTCTATATAATCGCTATGTAAGGTTTGGATAGAATCAATAACCACAATATCGGGTTCAAGCGCCTCGATTTGCTTAAATATATTTTGGGTTTTTGTTTCGGTTAAAATGTAGCAGTTGCTGTTATTTGGATTGATACGTTCAGCACGCATCTTGATTTGTTTTTGACTCTCCTCTCCTGAGACATATAAGGTTTTGTAAGGTAGTTTCAATGAGATTTGAAGCAGCAGTGTACTTTTCCCAATACCCGGTTCTCCGCCTAGCAATGTTAAAGAGCCAGGGACTAAACCACCACCAAGAACACGATTAAACTCTTGGTCTGCCGTGTCTAATCTAGCATCTTGAGACGTATCAATTTCATTAATAAGCAATGATTTTGATACGCGTTTGGAGGCTGATGTAGGCGCTTTCCAATCACTTTTTTCAGGTTTTTGAATGAGTTCTTCTGTAATGGTGTTCCATTCTTTGCAAGACGAGCATTGACCTTGCCATTTAGAATATTGAGCACCACAATTTTGACAGAAAAAGGTTGTTTTTAATTTAGCCATATCGTTTTCCTTTTAATAAGGAATCTTAAAATCAAAGATAAGACTAAATTAAAGTATTTTTAATTGACTTCCTTAAACCATGCAAAGACCGAAAGTAACTTAATGGCTATCAGTTTTGAGCTTAGGTCGTTAGATAATGAATCTTTCAATTTAAAATAAGCCCACTCAAAAAAATAGTCAGTTGCTAATATATGTCGTTTAGTTTTCCTCATCTTCGTCAAGTTCAGGTTCTTCGACAGCTAATTTTAAATCCTCTAATTTCGATTTGATAAATTCTTTATCGATATGATCGGTTTCATTGAGTAGAAGTGCCGATTCGTAATATTTTGTGGCACGTTTTGTCTTACCAATTTTTTCAGCATGAAGTGCCATGTAGTAAGATCCAAATGAAGAACTAGGGTTTTGCTTATCTGCTAACTTCCCAATTTTATAGATGGATTCCATGTCTTCGCGACGCTCGGCAACTTCAATTAATTTTTCAAATTCTAATTCAGAAATTGGTTTATATATTCCGAAGAGATCATCAATACGCTCGTACCTGTCTGTAATATAATTGTCTAGTGTGCCATCATAGGGGATGATTTTCTCCTCAATTTCTTTATCATCTAAAGGCTTATAAAGTTCAAAGATTTTATCCATGGCTTTAGATAGTGCACCTGTAACCAAAGTGTAGTGAGAATCTCCTTTAAGTTCATCAAAGTAGTAGGTCAATTGCAATTGATCTAAACTCTTAATGGCATTGTTTGTCTCATGGATTTGAGTATTAATTCGCTCAATATCGCCATCTGAAGTTGCCATATAATAGAAAATATCACTTTCTAAAAAGCTCATTCGTTTGGCTAAATTTTGACCCATTGTGCCTTTAAAGTCTGGACTTAAATTGATATATGCTTGAAAAATAGGCTTCTCGTCCATCAAAAAAGCATTTATAAAATTACCCATGAGATTGTGTCCAACGGCCACTTTAAATTTACTAGTGTTGTATTTTCCGTCTACGTAAGGGATGAGCTCTTCAACAACAAAATCATAAAAGCGTTTACCAGACTCAAAGGGGAGCCCGGTGACTTCGTCATAATAAGAGTCATAAAAACGCTCTTTACCCTGAACAACGCCTACCACAATAGATTGAGGCATCTCATCAAAATGGGTTTGGAAACTCACTTGTCCTGCTACCGGTTCAAAAAGGTACTCGCCATCAAATACAATAATAACGGGATGTTTTAACTCTGATTCTGGATCATAGTTTTCTGGAAGTTTGATCTTTAACTCGCGAGTAGAGTTAAGCTTTCGAGATTCGAATTGCTCACGTTTGATTTGAGAGCTTACAGCGCCACAGACCAAAAGCGAGAATGCAAAAAGTAGTACTTTTTTCATTTTCAAGTAGGTTTAGAATTGGGACTGTAAAGATAATAAAAGTAAGTTTAAATGCTAATTTTTTCGACGAAATGTAAAAAGTCGTAAGTTTTACTCCTTAAGATCATAGATTTTATCCAGCAACATGTCTTTATTTATAAATTCTGACTCTTGAAGTAAAAGCCCAGACTGATATTTTTGCAAGGCTTTCTTGATGTTGCCATCCATTTCGTAATAAAGACCGTTGTAGTAAGCGCTTATCATTGAATCAGAATATTCTTTGTCAGCTAATCTAGCTAGGTCTTTCATGGCGTCTAAATCCCCTTTTTTTCGAGCGGCTGCAGATATGGCTCGAATATCATTTTCAACCACTTTTTTCTCAAAGCCATAGAAGAATTCAATGTCTTCATATTTTTTCATAAGGTATTCATAAGGACTACCTTCATAAGTGAGGATCTTATCATTATATTCTTGTCTATTGATAGGCTTATATAAACCGAAGATTTCATTAATAGCTTTCGGAATGCCAAGTCCAACTAAGGAGTAGTGGTCTGCATCTTGAAAATTATCAAATCTGTAGTGAAGTTTAGGATTCTCAATCCCTTTTAAATTATTATCAAGTGCCGTTATACTTTCTTTTAATTGATCTACATCATTATCTCCAGTGGCCAAGTAATAAAATGTGTCTTCAGGTACAGATGATAAGCGTTCAGACAAACGGTTGGCCATTTCTGGCGATAAGTCGGGGCTTAAAGCTATATACCCACGAAAGAGTGGTTTTTCCTTAAACAAATAGTAGTTTAAAAAATTGGCGCTTTGATCGTGACCTATTACAATTCTGAAATTTGAGGTCAGATAACGTTCGTTCATATAAGGGATCACCTCCATACTTATAAATTCAAAGAAAAGGGCGCCTTCATCTGAAGGAAAATACGTCTCTCCACTATAAGAAAGATCGCTATCTCTAGTTTCGCTCTGATTGATTCCTACCACAATTGATTTTGGCATGTCGCCCCAATACGAATGGTAATCAACGTTACCTATTATAGGCTCAAACATGTAGTCGCCATCCATAACAACGATTAAAGGGTAAAGAATGTCTCCCTCTGGATCATAATTGCGGGGCAATTGAATTTTTATCTCTCTAGATGCTCCTAGTTTAGAAGACTCTATTGTTTCATATATAACTTGAGAATAAAATGTGCTCGACGTAAGGATTGCGGCAAAGAGGCATATTAACCTGTTCATGGCTGTAGGCATTTAGTTAATGACGGCAAGTTAAAAAATTATTTGATGCTATTATAAATGGGTAGGTAAATTAAAGATAGTCCTCCAAGAATAATAACCATTACCGTTTGTGAAGACCAGAGAATCCACCCCATAGCAATACTTGGATCTTCTGGAATATAAAATAGAGCAAAGGCGGCATAAACCGCAAGAGGGTAAGAACCAATACCTCCGTTAGTTGCGGCAATACTGAAACTAGCTGAAATGAAACCTATTAAAATAGCTGCCAATGGTAAGTTTGAAGTTTCAGGAAGTGCAAATGTAGTAACGTAAAACATCGCTACATACATTGTCCAGATAAATAACGTGTGAAAAATGAAAGCCCATTTGTGCTTCATTTTAAATATACTTAACATGCCTTCCATCAGGCCTTTGAAAAGTACCCGAAGTTTTGTGGCGATTTTCGATTGACTTTTTCTAATAAATATCAAAAATAAGCAGGTGATGATGATTAACACAAATACACCAATCAATAGATTAAGAGTATTAAATCGTCCTGTAAAAAACTGATAAATAAAATCAAACTCCAAAAAAAGAGTGAAACCAATAATACCCAGTAAAACCAACATGTCTGCCATGCGCTCAGAAACGATAGTACCAAACCCTTTTTCAAAAGGCACACCTTCATAATTGGTTAAAATTGTGGCTCGTGTAATTTCTCCAGCTCTGGGAATGGTATAATTTACCAAATAGGTGGCAAATACAGCCATCACACTATTAGGAAAGCGTAGGGAGTACCCTAAAGGCTCTATCATGAATTTCCAACGATAGGCTCTCGAAAGGTGGCTTAGTAGGCCAAAAAACAAGCCTAAAGCTATATAGCTATAATCAGCGTCTTTAAAATACCCTATTAAATTGCTTAAGGAAACTTTTGAAAGTGAATACCAAACCAAAATAACACCCAATAATAAAGGAATCGTTATTTTTAGGAGTTTAGAGCGCTTATTTCCCAAGATGTTAGTTTAGGAGATTTGTAGATTCTTCTGGGAAGACCAATGCAGGTTTGAAAGTCTTAGCCTCTTCCAAGTCCATAAAGGCATAGGTAATTAAAATGAGAATATCTCCAACAGCTACCTTTCGCGCTGCAGCACCATTTAGAGTGATTTCTCCACTCTTACGAGGACCAGGAATACAATAAGTTTCTAGGCGTTCACCATTGTTATTGTTGACTATTTGTACTTTTTCACCTTGAATAATATTAGCGGCTTCCATTAGATCTTCATCAATGGTAATGCTGCCTATATAATTAAGATCAGCGCCAGTACATTTTACTCTGTGAATTTTTGATTTTACGACTTGAATCTGCATACAGCAAAGATAATTAATTTAATGCGATGTTATCTATAAGTCTAACCTCGCCGGCATAAACGGCAATAAATGCGCGATATGACTTGTTTGTTGATTTTTGTTTAATAGTCTTAAGAGTTTCTGCGTCTGCAATTAAAAAATACTCTAAGGTGAGTAATTCATGGTTTTCAAATTGCTCTTGCATCCAATCTGTTATCTCTTTAGCACTATTTGTGCCAAACTTTGCTTTGGCAGCATTCAGGGTTTTATATATAAATGGTGCTGCAGCGCGTTGTGCTTTTGACAGGCGCTCATTGCGTGAACTCATAGCTAAGCCATCATCTGCTCTAAAAATGTCGCAGCCAATGACCTTGACTCCAAGGTCGTGTTTGCTCACTAGTTTTTTTAGAATCATTAATTGTTGGTAGTCTTTTTTGCCAAAATACGCCCTATCTGGTTTAACAATCTCAAAGAGACGCTTAACAACTGTACCTACCCCGTCAAAATGTCCTGGTCTAAAACGACCTTCCATTTCATGCTCGAGTCCATCAAAATCAAAATGTTCAGAAGCAATCTTTTCGCCATAAATATCAGATGCACGTGGGGAGTAAACTATAATTCTATCCTCTGAAATAGTTTGTAATAGGGAAACATCTTTTTCTAAAGTTCTGGGATATTTCTCGAGATCTTCGTTGTTGTTAAACTGGGTAGGATTCACAAAAATGCTAACTACAACATAGGTATTGTCTTGCAACCCCTCTAAGATCAATGAAGAATGTCCGTCGTGCAATGCACCCATTGTGGGAACAAAGCCAAGACTTAAACCCTTGCGTTTTAGCTCGTCCAAATAGGTGGTGAGCTCTCGTTTATTATCAAATACAATCATGCACTAACAAAAGTTTAACAGCGTGCAAACTTAAGATTTTACTGGCAATCTGCATAAAATTTTGTAATTTTGCATGTTTTTTATCTCGAATTCAAGGGATAATGAATAAAACCGTAAATCGATAAAAGGGATTGGTTCAAACGCCAATTTTGTTTTTTTAGACCGATTTGGAAGTTTACTAATTTGAATAAACCTTAAATAATGAAAGATAAGAGAATATTGTATGTGTCGTCAGAAGTTGTACCCTATTTGCCAGAGACTGAAATCTCTTCCATGTCTTTTGAGGCTCCAAAGATGGTGAACAAACAAGGCGGACAAATACGAATATTTATGCCTCGCTACGGAAATATCAATGAGCGAAGACATCAGCTTCATGAGGTTATTCGCCTCTCGGGTATTAATTTGGTGATTAATGATTTAGATATGCCTTTGATCATCAAAGTCGCCTCTATTCCGAAGGAAAGAATCCAAGTGTATTTTATTGATAATGAAGAATATTTCAAAAGAAAAGCGACCCTTACCGATGAGGATGGTAAACTTTTTGCCGATAATGATGAGCGCGCTATTTTCTTTGCAAAAGGTGTTATAGAAACAGTTAAAAAGTTGAATTGGGCACCAGATATTATTCATGTCAATGGATGGCTAGCAGCATTGTTGCCGCTTTATCTAAAAGAGTTCTATAAAAACGAACCTTTGTTTACAGAAAGTAAAATTGTAACTTCTGTATACAATCAAAGCTTCGAAGGCACGTTAGATAAGAACATGATTAAGAAAATTCAATTTGATAATTTAGATGAGGAGAGCATCAAGCCCTTAGAGAATCCTACCTATAATAATTTAATGAAAGTGGCGATCAATAATTCTGATGCCATAATTAAGGGTTCTGCTGAGCTTCCTAAAGAATTGGAAGATCATTTAAATGCTATAGAGCAACCTGTTCTTGAATACCTACCTATTGATGATTTTGCAGATCAATACACCGAATTTTACAACACCAAAGTACTTAATTAGTTAATTGCCCTCTAATGAAAAACTTAACGAAAGCTGGGAGAAACCTAGCGTTGATAGCCCTTGTTATTACTAGTTTTATAGCTTGTGATAAGGATTTTGCAGATATTGAATCTGATATCATCAATAACGAGAATGCAACACATTTTAATACAGCTTCACAGAAATATGAGGTCATTGCAAAAACAAAAGCCTTAGGGCCAGTTCAAACTAATGGTTTGCCAATTAACTCATTAGGCATCTATAATGATCCAAATTTCGGGCAAACTACGGCTACTATCGTTGCTCAGTTAAGATCGTCTACGTTAGATCCTGATTTTGGTGAAAGTACTGAGTTGGATTCAGTTGTGTTAACCATACCCTATTTTAGTACAGCCACTGAAGTTACAGCCGATGGTGAAACACTCTATGATTTAGATTCTGTCTATGGAACCGGTCCAATTAAGCTTTCTATATTTGAAAATAACTATTTCTTGCGCGATTTCAATCCATCTTCAGAAGATGTTTCTGAGCAGCAACTATATTATGCAAATAGATCTACAGGAATCGATAATATAAATACGCCTCAACTTGAGGGTACCCCAATTCTTCAATTGGAGGATGAGGAAGAAAACATTAATATAGTTGATCTTGATGCTTTTGTGCCAAGTGAAAGTCAAATAAAGCTTAAAGACAATGAGGACGTTATTTCAAGAATTGCACCTGCTTTGAGATTAAAACTTGAAAAATCATTTTGGCAACAAAAAATATTAGACAAGGAGGGTGAACCTGAATTGAGCAATCAGAATAATTTCAATAATTATTTTCGTGGAATTTATTTTAAAGTAGAAGAAGTTAATGGCAGTTCAGGAAATATGTCATTGTTAAATCTAGCAGCATCAGGGGCTAATATCACGCTTTACTATACTAGAGCAAATTCTATTGTAGGAGGAGATCCTGTCAACTCAACGTACGTGCTAAACTTTTCAGGCAAGCGCGTTAACTTTTTTGATAATGATTTTACGATACCAGATTCCAACGACGATGATGGTGATGAAATATTGCTTCTAAAGGGCCAACAAGGTGCTATTGCAGAGGTAAGTCTTTTTAATGGGGAAACCGCTGTTGGTGATAATGCATTTGAGGACTTTAAGGAGTTTTTTTCGGAAAGAAATCCTGACGGTTCTTTTCTGAAAAGTAAAAGATTGATCAATGAGGCGAATCTCGTTTTTTATGTAAATCAAGACCTTGTAAATGGCAATGAGCCTGACCGTTTGTATTTATATGATGTTACAAATAACAGGCCATTAGTAGACTATACTTTTGACAACGCAAATACAACGTTTCCTAGATTTTCAAGAACCAATCATTTAGGTCTTTTGCAAAGAGAGACAAGTACAGATGAGGGTATTAAATATAAAATGCGCATTACGGAACATTTGAACAATTTAATACTGAATGATTCTACAAATGTTAAATTGGGTATTGCCGTTTCAGCAAATATAAATTTAGAAAGTAGCTTTTTACCTTTAGATGTACTCACAAATAATGATGAGGATGCTAAGAGAGTACCTATCAGCTCGGTTGTATATCCGAAGAGCACCATACTCTACGGTAACAATACAAGCAATGAAGAGAAAAAGCTATATTTAGAAGTGTTTTATACAGAACCAGAATCAAATTAATTTAATATGTGTGGAATTGTCGGTTACATTGGCCATAGAGAAGCCTATCCAATTATTTTAAAGGGTTTAAAGCGATTAGAGTATAGGGGCTATGATAGCGCAGGAATTGCGCTATACGATGGAACAGATATAAAGCTTTGTAAAACCAAGGGAAAAGTAGCTGACCTTGAGGAGCGCTTGGAAAGAGAGATTTCTACAGATGGCACTTTGGGGATTGGTCATACGCGCTGGGCTACACACGGTGTTCCAAATGATGTGAATTCTCACCCTCATGTTTCTAACTCCGGGAATTTGGTAATTATACATAATGGGATTATTGAAAATTATGAGTCTCTTAAAATTGAGCTTATAAAAAGAGGTTATACTTTTAAATCTGACACAGATACAGAAGTATTGGTCAATCTTATTGAAGACGTCAAAAAAAATGAAAACATAAAATTAGGGAAGGCTGTACAAATTGCTTTGAACCAAGTTGTTGGAGCCTATGCTATAGCTGTATTTGATAAAAATAAACCTAACGAAATTGTCGTGGCTCGTTTGGGAAGTCCATTAGCTATTGGTATTGGTGATGATGAATTCTTTATTGCAAGCGATGCTTCGCCTTTTATAGAATATACGAAAAATGCAATTTACTTGGAGGATGAGGAATTAGCTATTATAAGAAGAGGTAAAGAGGTTAAGATTAGAAAAATCAAAGATGATTCGCTCGTAGATCCTTATGTTCAAGAATTACAATTAAATCTGGAGCAAATTGAAAAAGGAGGATATGATCATTTTATGCTCAAGGAGATTTACGAACAACCAAGCGCCATTTTAGATACCTTTAGAGGTCGTCTGCTCAGCAATGAGGGCATTATAAAAATGTCAGGAATTGAGGATAACATGAAACGATTTCTCAATGCTGATAGAATAATTATTGTTGCCTGTGGGACGTCTTGGCACGCAGGTTTGGTTGCCGAGTATATATTTGAGGACATTGCCAGAATACCTGTTGAGGTAGAATATGCTTCTGAATTCCGATACAGAAATCCTATAATAAACGAAAAAGATATCGTTATTGCTATTTCACAATCTGGTGAAACAGCAGATACTTTAGCAGCCATTAAATTGGCAAAATCTAAAGGAGCCTTTGTCTTTGGCGTTTGTAATGTGGTCGGTTCATCTATTGCTAGAGAGACCGATGCAGGCGCATATACGCATGCAGGTCCCGAAATAGGTGTTGCTTCAACCAAAGCCTTTACTACGCAAATCACAGTTCTTACCTTAATTGCTTTAAGACTTGCTCGTGCCAAAGGGACTTTGTCAAGTTCAGATTATAGAAATCATTTAATAGAATTAGAACTGATTCCTGAGAAGGTTAAAAAAGCTTTAGCATCTGATACTTTTGTAGAATCTATTGCTGGAATATATAAAGATTCTCGCAACTTCCTTTATCTAGGGAGAGGATATAATTTTCCTGTAGCTCTAGAAGGCGCCTTAAAATTAAAAGAGATCTCATACATTCATGCTGAGGGTTATCCAGCTGCAGAAATGAAGCATGGCCCTATCGCCTTGATTGATGAAAATATGCCCATTGTTGTAATTGCTACAAAAAAGGGGCATTATGAAAAAGTAGTGAGTAACATTCAAGAAATTAAATCTAGAAAAGGAAAGATTATAGGAATTGTGACCGAGGGTGACTCACAAGTAAAAGCGCTTGCAGACCACGTGATTGAGGTTCCCGAAACTATTGAGTCTTTAACACCGCTTCTAACAACCATACCATTGCAACTTTTGTCATATCATATAGCACTTATGCTTGGTAAAAATGTGGATCAACCTAGAAATTTAGCCAAAGCGGTAACGGTAGAATAGCCAAACTCTTACTGAATCTCATAATTTTAGCTGAAAATGTAAAATACTCATTTTCAGCTTTTATTTTTATGTTATCTTCAGTATCTACCCCTTGTTTTTGTTAAATATTATTATGCATGCATAATTTATTGCTGAATTTTCATCGCAATACGACATATTTATTTATATTGCTTCACGAAACTTAACTAATTCCCTAAAATGAAGACAATAATTAAAATGACGATGTTGCTCTGCTGTGCATTTACTTTTGCCCAGACAACAGTAAAAGGTAAGGTAGTTGATGATAGCGGGCAACCTCTGCCAGGCGCCAACATCATTGTTGTTGGTACTACTTCTGGTACTATTACAGATTTTGATGGTAATTATTCATTAACCATTAATCAAGAACCACCCTTTTCTATTGAAGTAAGTAGTGTTGGTTTTGATACGGTTACTAAAGAGGTAACAACCAATCCGCAAACGATTGATGTAACTATGGTTGAAGGGACGTTCTTAGATGAGGTCGTTATTTCGGCTTCAAGAACACCAGAACGTATTTTTGAGTCACCGGTGACTGTTGAACGTTTCGGACTTAAAGAAATAAAGAACACAGCTTCAGCAGGGTTCTATGATGGTCTAGAAAACTTAAAAGGGGTTGATGTAAACACAAACAGTTTGACCTTTAAGTCGGTAAATACAAGAGGTTTTGCCACATTTGCCAATACACGTTTTATGCAATTGGTTGATGGTATGGATAACTCTGCACCAGCACTTAACTTTCCAATTGGTAACTTAGTAGGTATGAACGAGACCGACGTTTTGAGCGTTGAGTTATTGCCAGGAGCAGCTTCTGCATTATATGGAGCGAATGCCTTTAATGGTATTCTTTTTATGAGAAGTAAAAATCCATTTGATTTTCAAGGCATCTCTGGATACCATAAGCAAGGAATCACCTCTCAAGATGCCGGTGGTGATAATACCTACAGAGATACAGGGATTAGAGCGGCTTATAAATTTAGTGAGAAGTTTGCAGCAAAAGTGAATTTCGGTTGGTTAAAAGGAACAGATTGGACTGCTAATAATTATGATGGGAAACCCGGGACAGGCTCCTCAAGAGCAAGCTTGAACTATGATGGATATAATATTTACGGTGATGAAGTTGGCACAAACATTAGAGCAGCATCGGGCGGGCTAGGTATTGTTCCTGATGTAGTAGTAACAAGAACAGGATACGAAGAAAGAGATTTAACCAATTATAATGCAGAAAGTATTAAAGCAGATTGGGGTCTGTATTTTAGACCATGGGAAAATGATTTTGAAATTTCCTACGTAGGAAAATACGGCACAGGAAATACGATCTATCAAGGAACAAATCGTTATAATATTAGAGGATTCTCTCAACAACAGCACAAATTAGAGGTTAGAAATGATAACTTCTTTGTGAGAGGTTATGTGGTGTCAGATAATGCCGGAGATTCTTATGATATGGTGTTTACGGGAATTAATATTAATCGCGCATGGAAATCAGATACGCAATGGTTTGGAGAATATATCAACACCTACGTAGGCGCAACCTTGTCTGGGGCTACAGATGCAGATGCTCATGCGGCTGCAAGAGCACAGGCAGAATCAGGTCGTTTTGAGCCAGGATCGCCAGAGTTTAATGCGGCATTTGAGCAAAGTGTAAATAATCCAGATTTAACAGTCGGTTCAAAATTTCAAGATCAGTCTAAATATTACCATTCAGATGCTAATTACAATTTCAGCCATTTATGGGATGTTATTGATATTCAAGTTGGTGGTTCTTACAGACAATATCAATTAAATTCTTCTGGAACGATATATACAGATTATGACGGTCCAATCGATTATTCAGAGTTTGGTGTCTATACACAACTTCAAAAGGATATCGACTTAGAAGGCGAAATGTCCCTTAAATTAACAGGTTCTGCACGATATGATAAATCTGAATTTTTCGACGGTTTTGTGTCTCCAAGATTTTCGGCAGGTTTAAATATCAATGATAATCACAATGTTCGCGCTTCTGCGCAAACAGGATTTAGAAATCCTACAACTCAAGATTTATTTATCGGCTTAAATGCAGGTAGAGCTATTTTAGTAGGTTCAGCTCCGTCCAATCTTGACAGATACGTTAGAAATTATAATATTAGTCCGCTTGGGCAGGCTTTGGGTCAACCAGCTACTATCTCTCAGTCTGGTGGAGCAGCTTATAACAATTCTTATCGAGCGTCTTCTGTAAGAGCCTTTGGCGAGTCAGAAAATCCAAACGATTTGGTGATTGGTAACTCTGATATTGTAAAGCCAGAACAGATCACCTCATTTGAGGTTGGATACCGAGGGAAAATTGGTAAAATAACAGTAGATGCAAGCGCATACTATAACCAGTACAAAGATTTTATTTCAGGAGAAGTTGTTATCGCACCTTTCTACGGAACTGTAGGTGATCAAAGCTTATCTGTTGCAGCAATAGCAAATGGTGATTTTCAAACCTACCAAACCTATACCAACACAGATGCAAATGTTAATTCTTACGGAGGCTCTATTGGTTTAACTGCAAAAGTGTTTAATGGTTTTGATCTTAGCGGAAGTTATACAAATACACAACAGGATTTTGACAGAGCTGCTTTTCCAGACTTTTTGTTGAGTTTTAATACTCCAGAGCATCGCGCTAAAGTGAGTTTTGCCAAGGAGGATTTATTTAAAAATTTCGGATTTAATGTGGCATGGAGATGGAGTGATACCTACTACTGGGAAGCAACCTTTGGAAGTGGTATTATACCTGCATACCAAACTGTGGATGCGCAAATTAATTTGAATGTGCCGGTGATGAAATCTTCATTCAAAGCAGGAGCAACTAATTTAATGGGTCACGAGTATTTTACAGCCATAGGAACTCCAGACATTGGCTCAATGTACTATTTGTCTTGGACCATCAATAACCTTTAAGAAATAAAAAATTAGTAGTCATGAAACATATTAAATATATAGTTATTTCTGCCCTATTTATAGGATTAACATCATGTAGTGATGATCCTATAGATCCATTTGAACAAGAGCCAGCGGCACCATTACCTGCATTAACTGCCGGTTCAGCCAATTTTTCTAAGTATGTGTCTCTAGGAAACTCCTTAACTGCGGGATTTACGGATAATGCATTATTTATTGCTGGTCAAGAAAATTCGTTTCCAAACTTATTATCTCAAAAATTTGCGCTTGTTGGAGGAGGAAGTTTCACGCAGCCTTTGATGGCCGATAATTACGGCGGAATTTCTATTGGTGGAAATAGAATTCTTAATCCAAGATTAGTGACCACTGGTGGTGCTCCTGTATCATTAGAATCGGTAATTGGACCAGTGACTGTTGGTACAGATTTATTGAATAACCCAACAGGTCCTTTCAATAACTTAGGCGTTCCTGGTGCTAAGAGCTTTCATTTATTAGCTCCTGGATACGGTAATTTAGCGAATGTTTCTTTGGGATTAGCAAATCCTTACGCGGTTAGAATAACAGGATCAACTCCAGACGCAAGTGTAGTGTCTTTAGCAGTTACTCAAGAGCCTACGTTCTTTTCTTTATGGATAGGTAATAATGATGTTTTGGGTTACGCACTCTCAGGTGGAGATGGTACAAACCCGATCACACCAATAGATGGACCTCCAGGTGTTGGATTTAATCAAACTTATGGTGCATTAATTCAAACATTAACTGCTGGTGGCGCACAGGGTGTATTGGGTAATATTCCAAATGTTACAAGTATTCCACATTTTACAACGGTTCCTTATAATCCGTTAGATCCTAGCAACCCTAGTTTTGGTTCACAAATACCAACACTAAATGGTATTTTTGGTCAATTAAATCAAGTGTTTGCATTTTTAGAAAGTCAAGGCGTTCCAAACGCGACTGATCGTCAAATCATTTTTTCTGAAACTGCGGCAAGCGCAGTGGTTATTAGAGATGAAAGTTTGGCAAATTTATCAGTTCAAATAGCATCTGTTTTACAAGGAAGCCCAACGTTTCCTGCCTTTGTTCAGTCTTTCGGATTACCGGCAGCGGCAGCACCATTGGTAGCTAATTTGTTAGGTGCTGTGTACGGTCAAGCAAGACAAGCTAATGAGAACGATTTATTTGTTTTGCCGAGTTCGTCAATAATAGGAACGGTTAATGACAATTCAGTTGATTTTTTAACATCGCAAGGTTTGCCTGAGACTTTAGCAAATCAGTTTTCGGTAGAAGGTATTTCTTTGCCTTTGGAAGACAAATGGGTTTTGATACCTAGTGAGCAGGAAGAAATTGCTACAGCTACCTCAGCGTTTAATTCAACCATTGCGGCATCTGCTGATCAGTCTGGATTAGCGGTATTAGATGCGAATATGGTCTTAAATCGAATTGCTGCTGGAACTATTTCTAGCGGAGATTTTACCTTGACCTCTAGTCTTGTTACTGGTGGCGCATTTTCTTTAGATGGGGTTCATCCAACAGCAAGAGGTTATGCCTTAATTGCTAATGAAGTGATGAAGGCTATCGATGCTACTTACGGCTCAAACTTTGAAGCCTCAGGAAATCTTTTAGACATTGGGGAGTACCCAACTAACTATTCTCCTATGCTACAGTAGATAGTAATGATAATTAAAGAAAAGTGCCCTTATCATAGATCATATGGTAGGGGTCTTTTTTTATACTAAAAAAGAGAAAAATAAGCGTTTTTTTTTAAATTAAAACTTATATCTTTGCAGCGCGAAAAAAGTGTGTTCTCTTAAAGAAAATGCACCTTATATTTCCGCAGAAATATCTAAAAATTAAACACATAAGTAATGTCAAAAGTTACAGGTAAAGTTGCTCAAATAGTTGGTCCGGTTATCGATGTAGAATTTGGTGCTGGCGCAGAGCTTCCAAAGATTTACGATTCTTTGGAAATCAAAAAAGCAGATGGTTCCATCTTAGTATTAGAGGTGCAATCGCATATTGGTGAGGACACTGTTCGAACCATTGCCATGGATTCTTCCGATGGTTTAAGCCGTGGTACTGAGGTTTTAGCAACAGGAGCACCAATACAAATGCCAATTGGCGAAGATGTTTACGGACGTCTTTTTAACGTTATTGGTGATGCAATTGATGGTATTGGTAATTTGCCAAAAGCTGGAGACAAAGGGTTGCCTATCCACAGACAGGCACCAAAATTTGAAGATTTATCAACCTCTACCGAAGTATTATTTACAGGTATTAAAGTAATTGACCTTATTGAGCCTTACGCAAAAGGTGGTAAGATTGGATTATTTGGTGGTGCTGGTGTAGGTAAAACGGTATTGATTCAAGAATTGATTAACAATATTGCTAAAGGTCACGGTGGACTTTCAGTATTTGCCGGTGTAGGTGAGCGTACTCGTGAGGGTAACGATTTACTTCGTGAGATGTTAGAATCAGGCATTATTAAATATGGTGATGATTTTATGCACTCTATGGAAGATGGTGGATGGGATTTATCTAAAGTAGATAAAGCAGCCATGAAAGAATCTAAAGCAACGTTTGTTTTCGGACAAATGAATGAGCCTCCTGGAGCTCGTGCTCGTGTGGCACTTTCAGGATTGACTATTGCAGAGTATTTCCGTGATGGCGCAGGTGAAGGTCAAGGAAAAGATGTATTGTTCTTTGTGGATAACATTTT
Organism: Sediminibacter sp. Hel_I_10; assembly: GCF_000688335.1. NCBI lineage: Bacteria > Pseudomonadati > Bacteroidota > Flavobacteriia > Flavobacteriales > Flavobacteriaceae > Sediminibacter > Sediminibacter sp. Hel_I_10. The sequence continues at coordinate 1,831,727 of NZ_JHZX01000001.1, read as the reverse complement.
CCGTTTTACGCAAGCAGGTTCTGAGGTATCGGCACTTTTAGGTCGTATGCCATCAGCAGTAGGATACCAGCCAACTTTGGCAACAGAGATGGGTGCTATGCAAGAGCGTATTACTTCAACAAAAAGAGGTTCGATTACTTCTGTACAAGCGGTTTACGTACCTGCAGATGATTTAACAGATCCAGCTCCAGCAACAACCTTTGCCCACTTAGATGCAACCACAGTATTGTCTCGTAAAATTGCAGAGCTAGGTATTTACCCAGCGGTAGATCCTTTAGATTCTACCTCTCGTATTTTAGCTGCTGATATTTTAGGAGCAGAGCATTATGATTGTGCAACTCGTGTAAAGGAGTTATTACAGCGTTATAAAGAATTACAAGATATTATTGCCATTCTAGGTATGGAAGAATTATCTGAAGAAGATAAAATGGCGGTTAACCGTGCACGTCGTGTACAACGCTTCTTATCTCAGCCATTCCACGTGGCAGAACAGTTTACAGGTATCCCAGGAGTTTTGGTAGATATTAAAGAAACTATTAAAGGGTTTAACATGATTATGGATGGTGAATTAGATCACTTGCCAGAAGCAGCCTTTAACCTTAAAGGAACCATCGAAGAAGCTATTGAAGCAGGAGACAAAATGTTGGCTGAAGCTTAAAAATTAGGAATTTGTTGTTAGTTTGCTTTGACGCTACTGAGAACAGATGACTATAAACTAAAGACTGAAAAAAGATGTATTTAGAAATTGTTTCCCCAGAAGCTACATTATTTAGTAGTGAAGTAGATTCGGTTATTGTTCCGGGACCTGATGGTGAGTTTCAGATGTTGAATAATCACGCTGCCATTGTATCTACATTGACCAATGGTACGATAAAGATTTATACCAATAGTCAATCTAACGCTAATTTAGATGATAGACATGCCCTAATTGTCCCAAGTAAGGACAATGCTAAAGTTTTGACGTTATCCATTACCTCTGGTACCCTAGAGATGAAGAATAATAAAGCGATTATTTTGGTGGATTAATTTTCTACGGAAACATAATAATAAACGCAAATGCCGAATCGAAAGATTCGGCATTTGCATTTTATAAAAAGATACTGATGTTGCTGTGCTAATCCTCACTGTATTCTAAAATATCTGCCGGTTGGCAGTCTAAAGCTTCACAAATGGCCTCTAGTGTCGAGAACCTAATTGCCTTGGCCTTGCCGGTCTTCAATATCGAGAGATTGGCAGGAGTAATACCAACAATGTCTGCTAATTCGTTGCTTTGCATCTTTCTTTTGGCAAGCATGACGTCTAGATTAATGATTATGGACATAGTTAAATGGTTAACTCGTTTTCTTCTTTAGTAGATTTTGCAACTCTAAATAGTTCGCTTAATACCAAGAAAAATAAGCCTAAGCATACACATGCTAGATAGGGTGTGACCCCTAAGGAAATTTCAAATTTATTTGCGAATACTAATCTATAAACAAAAAATAGAACAGACATTGAAATCCCCGATATAATTAGTATGCGACCTATGGTTTCAAAATTTTTAATAACCGTTAAGGCAAACGGCTGCCTTTTTTGAAAGGACCTCAGTGTTTTTCTAAATAGGTAGAATGCATAAATGAGCGCATAAGCCATTACAAAAAATAGCAAGACGAAAACTCTAGCTCCATTTAGCAAACCTTCAGAAAGATTAGAAGACATCTCAAGACTGTCTGAAATTAGGCTTGGCTCAATAAATATATATACTGCAAAAAACAGAATGATAGGAATTAATGGAATACAGGTAATAATCCAAATAAAGTCTACAAGGCTTTTAAGTATGGGTAATTTTTTCATGATTAAATGGTTAATTCGTTTTCAGGGTTTCAATGGATAACTAATGAATATCGAAAAAGACTTTATAATTATCGTTTTGCAATAACAAATCTAATTATAATTATTGAAAAACAATAATAAATTATCAAATAAGAATATATCTCTGTCTATAGATTTTCAGAATAGAGTATTAGCTTAACAAAGAACGTTACTTTATAAAATGAACTAGTTACACTATATTTAACGTATGGATACAACTATTAGCTATCAACAGCCCGTCTCTATATTTAAATGGATTTTCGGCTTTCTATTTTTATTAGTAGGCTTTTTGGGAATTATCTCCCTTTCTCTATTTGGTTTAATCCCTTTTGCTTTTGCTTATGTGCTTTTAAAATCAGAGGGTACCGAAGTTGATCTTGAAGCAAAAACCTACAGGAAAACAACGGCATTATTTGGCCTAAAATTCGGAAAATGGCAATCACTGGATAACCCGGCGTACATCTCGGTTTTTAATACCACAGAGAATATTACCGTGAGAGTGGTTACTGCGGAAACCACAAACTCAAGACCAATTATCGAACTGAATCTGTTTTTCGAGAATAACCGACAGGTCACCATTTACAACACAGAAGATGTGAGACATGCCTTTGACGTCGCCTCACATATTGCTGACGCGCTGATGATAGATCTTCTCGATGCTACAGAAAAAGGAAATTTTAAATGGGTTGATAAAGTACAATATCGAACCAATGGTGAGATTTTACACGTGGATTGAATATAAACCACGAGCAATTTTACAGTTTGTAGGGTCTAGACTATCTTTGGATCATGTTTCCTAAAAAACTTCAAGATAAACTCAAATTAAGAGCAGAGGACCAGTCGCTTCGTGCATTGAGAAGTGCCAACTCCTCTATTGATTTTTCTTCTAACGATTACTTAGGTTACGCTAAGTCTGAAGCTATTTTTAAAAATACGCATGACTATTTAGTAAAACATAACCTATTTTTTAACGGAGCTACAGGGTCTCGTTTACTCACGGGTAACCATCAACTCTATCCCGAACTTGAGCAGGCGATTGCTAATTACCATAGGGCAGAAACGGCACTAATTTTTAATTCCGGTTACGATGCTAATCTGGGCTTTTTTTCATCGGTACCGCAACGTAACGATATTATTTTGTTTGATGAATTTTGCCATGCCTCCATACGAGATGGGATCTCTATGAGCCATGCCAAATCATTTAAGTTTCGCCACAACGATATTAAAGACTTAGTGCAAAAAATCACTCGAAACCGTGCCAATATAGACGAGCATCAAACAGCTACCGAGCCACCAGAAATATACGTTGTTACAGAATCTGTCTTTTCTATGGATGGCGATTCGCCAGATCTTATTGCTTTATCCAAATTGTGCATGGATCATCAGGCCAAATTAATTATAGATGAAGCGCACGCTATTGGTGTTTTCGGAAAAATGGGAGTGGGGCTCACTTGTGAACTCCAACTTGAAAGTTCTGTTTTTGCTAGAATCATCACTTTTGGAAAAGCCATTGGCTGTCATGGTGCGGCAGTTTTAGGCAGTGAAGATTTAAAAGCATATCTGGTCAATTTTTCCAGACCCTTTATCTATACTACGGGTCTTCCGCCACATGCACTGGCAACAATCAAGATGGCATATGCTGAATTATCTGTGCATAGTGTTGGTAAAGTGCATGCTATTGAGTTGTTAAAACGAAACATTCATTTTTTTAAAACTGAAATGGAAAGACTTCAAATTCCGGCGTTGACTATGGCGAAAGTTTCCGAAGAAAAAGTGGGTTTTATAGCAAGCGATTCTGCCATACACAGTTGTATTATTTCGGGCAATTCTCGAGTAAAGACCATTTCCGAAGCATTAAAACTCCACGGTTTTGACGTTAAGGCCATTTTGTCTCCAACAGTGCCAAAAGGTAGCGAGCGACTAAGATTTTGCCTGCACAGCTATAATTCTCAGGTAGATATAACCAAAGTATTGCAACTCTTAGCTACTTTTGTTGCAGATGAGTCAAACGTTTAGAACCATAGCAAGATTTCAGTACACTTCTGAAGCGCAGATCATGAAGGGCCGCTTAGAGGCCGATGGGATCAAGGTGTTTTTACAAGATCACTTTACTATTGACACAGATCCTCTTGTGAGCAACGCCATTGGTGGTGTAAAACTAAAGGTCTTGGCAGATGATGCTTTAAGAGCACAGCATATTTTAAATAGCATGCACCAGTACGCGATGGACGATGAGGGAAAGGCGATGATTTGTCCAGCCTGCCAAAGCGATCAAGTGGAGTTGTTTTCTACCATTTCTAGCTTAAAATCGTTATTTGCCTTTCTCGTGGGCTTAATTTCTGGAACGCTGCCCATGCATATGCGTTATAAATACAAATGTGATGCCTGTGGACATGAGTTTCAATTGGATCCATCAAAAGACAAGTCTGCTTAAACACTATTTAAATTTTCTACGGAAATGAAAAAAACCACCTATTTTATTACAGGAATTGGGACAGATGTGGGGAAGACCATTGTCTCAGCGATAGTAACAGAAGCCTTAAAGGCCGATTATTGGAAACCCATTCAAGCTGGAGATTTAGAACTTTCAGATACGCACAAGGTGAAACGATTGGTCAGTAATACAAAGACAACATTTTATCCCAGCGCTTATGAGTTAAACACGCCCATGAGTCCGCATGCTGCCGCAGAAATTGACGGCATTACCATAGAAGTAAAAAACATAAAACCTCCAAAAACAGACAATCATCTGGTTATTGAGGGTGCAGGTGGTTTGCTCGTGCCCTTAAATCAAACAGAGACCATTTTAGACCTGCTCCAACCCAATTATAAGGTCATTGTGGTATCACGGCATTACTTAGGAAGCATCAACCATACTCTTTTAACCGTAAACCTTTTAAAGCAAAAGGGCTTTGATGTGTCCTTGATTTTCAATGGAGCCGAACACAAAACTACAGAAGCCATCATCTCTAAAATGACTGGTGTAACCATTTTGGGCAGAATTGATGAAGAGCCTTATTTTGACAAAAATGTGATTTTGGAATATGCCGAAAAATTAGTAATTTAAAGCTCAAAACAAGACTATGTCTCTCGCCGTCGCTATCCTTTTTATCCTTTTAGGCATCCTGATTAAGTATGGTAAACTATACTTTTTAATCGCTGGGTATAATACCATGGCAAAAGAGAAACAAGAGCAGTATGATATTGATGGCATTGCAACGGTATTTAGAAATGCCATGTTTGGGATGGCTCTCGTCATGCTCATTGGTTTTGCCATTTCAGAATTTACAGGCCATCCAGAGGTTGATAGATGGAGTTTTATTGTTGCTATGGTCATTGGGCTTCCTTATCTGTTGATTGTTTCCAATTCAGATGCCTATAAAATTGACAAACAGAAGTGATTTTTTTACTGTGTATGAGCATCTTTTTCTAAGGTCATAAATCATAAAAAACCTTAAACTTTAATAAAGGGATAATTCTGTTTGGTAACCTTTTCTTAACTTTGCGCGTTAAATATTTATGACCTTTTGAAACTTAATCTTCAAGACATTCCGCGGGTTGCAACCATTTCTAAAGCAGATTTTCTAGAGCAGTATTTCAAGCCGCAAAAGCCGGTGGTGATAGAACGCTTTATAGAAGATTGGCCAGCTTATGATAAGTGGAGTTTAGACTATATAAAAGAGGTTGCAGGAGATAAGGAGGTTCCGCTTTATGATGATAGACCAGTAGATTACAAAGATGGCTTTAATGAGCCACATGCTACAATGAAGATGAGTGAGTATGTTGATTTGCTCAAAACCAAGCCTACGAAATACCGAATTTTTCTTTGGAATGTTCTCAAGGAAATTCCGCAATTGCAGAAAGATTATTCATTTCCCGATTTTGGGCTCAAACTTATGAAGAGTTTACCCATGCTCTTCTTTGGAGGAAAGAACTCGCATACCTTCATGCATTATGACATTGATTTGGCTAATATTTTCCATTTTCATTTTGAAGGAAAAAAGCGTTGTATTTTATTTGATCAAAATCAGAATGACTACTTATACAAAATCCCTCACTCTTTAATTACACGTGAAGATATTGATTTTTCAAATCCAGACTTTGAGAAATGGCCAGCCTTAATCAAAGCCAAAGGGTGGATTTGCGAACTTAATCATGGCGAAGTGCTGTACATGCCTGAAGGCTATTGGCATTACATGAAATATCTAACACCAGGCTTCTCAATGAGTTTAAGAGCCATTGCCCGCCGTCCCAAAAATTTGGGCAAGGCTTTTTACAATTTACTCATCATGAGAAATTTTGATGGTTTGATGAGACGATTTAAAGGTCAGAAGTGGATTGATTGGAAAAACCAACAGGCTATTACCAGAACTCACAAGAGTTTTGAGTAATAACGCACTAGAACTAAAAACTTTAATATATTTACGCTCTAAAATTTAAAGACATGAAAAAGCTTATTTTGATTTTTGCACTAATTTCAGTTTCAATGATGAATGGTCAGGCCTACACGGGTCAAGGTGACCAAAAATTTCAAGTAGGGGCTAATATTCAAGATGAAGCTACCGGGATCAACGTCAGTTATGATTACGGTTTGGGAGAGAATATTTCTGTTGGGATTTCCTCTTCTTATGCTTTGGGGATTGATGACCGATTAGATGCTGATTTTGGTGATCGTTTTGATATTAAAGCCAGATTCAACGCTAACTTAGGAAATGTGATCAATGTTGATGAGAATTTTGACCTTTATCCTGGCTTAAGTTTAAGCACTAAAAATTTTGGCGGTCACGTGGGAGCGCGCTATTTTTTCACAAACGGTTTTGGGGTTTACACAGAAGCTAATTTTCCTTTGGCCAAGTACAGTAATGATGATACCGAAATAGGATACTATATCCATAATCAATTTACCTTAAATATTGGTGCGGTATTTAATTTGTAACAAGGCATTCTATTTTTAAGACATCATAAGGCGTTTCAAAACTACTATTGAAATGCCTTTTTCTATGGAACTAACTCAAATACCTTTTCATACACCATAGCGCTTTCCCACCCACGGTACAACAGATAATCTGCCAGTTTTTTTCTTTTTTTCTGCTTGTTAGTCTCTTTAATAGCCTCTGCTTTTTTTTCAGCTAAGGTATTAAAGGTGTCATAATAATCATTGTTGTCAATTTCTTTAAGTGCGACGGAGATGATGTTTTTGTGAATATTCCGTTGCTTTAATTCTTGCTGTAAACGCTGTCTTCCCCATTTTTTAATTCGGAATTTACCACGTACAAAAGTCTTTGCAAAACGTTCTTCATTAAGAAAGTTATGGTTGAGGAGGTGCACCACAATTTTATCCCGAGCTTCGGGAATCATGCGCATGTCGTATAATTTTTGCACTACTTCTTTGTGACAACGCTCTTGGTAAGCACAATAATGCTCCAATCTTTGTTGGGCTTCGTCGACGGTGTATGTTTTTGATGGATTCACACCCTAAAAATATAACATTTTGTTAATAAACGGATAACCTTAAGAATCAGAGAGATAGGAGGTTTTGATTATATTTGTAGTCCGCTTAAAAGTAATTAATTCATTCATTTCCCTCAATGATAAAAAATTATGCTTTCTGTTTGTTGGTGCTGTTGTGTACAGTTTGGTCTGGATTTACGCAGGTTAATGAATCGTTTTCGAATATTGGTACTGCATCATCTTCTTATTTAACTAGGACTTGGATAGGGGACGATAATTATGAATGGACAGCTAATGATGCAAGGACAGATCAAAATCTAACAGGAGAAGCTATTACCTTAAAAGAAGGTTCTTTATCAAACACCAATCCTATACCAAACGGTTGTGGCACGATTACCTTTGATTATAAAAAAGTTTTTAGTGGCAATTCAACACTAAAATTATTCATCAATGGGTTACAATATGGTGGTGATATACCTGTGACATTAACAACTCCTACAACATTTACCTTCGATGTTAATTTAAGTGGCTTAATTAATTTTGAATTGGAGAATAGTGGTAATAGAACTGTGGTTGATAATTTAACATGGACCACTTTTACTGCCTGCACACCCCCACCAAATCCCACAGGTACCATTTCTGGAATAACGCCTTACTGTAATGCTACGAATCTAAGCTATACAGGGCCTACACTTGCTAACACCATCAACTATTGGCAAACCAGCGCTACTGGCACTGCAACCACAAATAATACAGGTAGCGCCTATACCGTTACAGGTACAGGTACATATTATGTTAGAGCTTATAATACGGTAAGCTCTTGTTGGTCAACAGGAGCAGTAAGTTATGATGTCTCCATTAACACATTACCAATAATTTCAACACAGCCCAATAATGCCACACGCGTTATCCCAAATACGGCGAGTTTTTCGGTTACGGTAGCAGGATCGCCATCACCTACCTATCAATGGGAGGTTTCTGATAACGGTGGTAGTACTTGGACTAATGTCATAGGTGGCTCGGGGTCAACAAGTGCTAGTTATACGACTGTAGCAACATCAGCTTCCATGCATGCTAATCTATACCGTTGCGTCGTCACCAATACCTGTGGCGCTGTAACTTCTAATACCGCAACATTGACTTTGTCTAACCCTTCTCCTGTAAATGTTAATGACTTTATAGGTTGCTTTCAAGATACGAGCGTTGCGTTGAGCTGGAACCCGCCATCGTCTGGCACCACACCATCTGGGTATATTATTTTTGCTAAAGAAGGAGGTACAGATCCTGCAGGTTTAAAAACCGATGCTAATAGTTATACTGCAAATACAAATTTTTCCTTAGCGACACCTGTAACACCTGCGAGTTTGGGTAGAGTGGTTTACAAGGGCACTGGTGCATCTACTGTTGTTACAGGACTTGTTGAAGACACAAACTATTCCTTTACAGCATACTCCTATGTGGGAGAAACATTGACGGGCTGGGCTGGAGGCGCTACTAATGGTAGTACAATTACGAATGCCTTAGCTCAAGGCGATGTGAGAAATTTTGCCGCCACGCCTTTGACCAGCCAAGTCACCTTAAATTGGTTAAACCCATTGCCTACATCATGTTGGAATGATATTATAATTGTTGCTAATGAAGGAGCTGTTACGTTTACACCCACAGGAAATGGCTCAGCCTATACGGCCAATTCTGTTTACTCGGGCGCCAATTCAATTGTTTACAAAGGATCTGCAAATTCTGTTGCGATAACTGGACTTACCAATGGGACTAACTATTGCTTTAAAGCATTTATTAGAAGAGGTACTACCTGGACCGAAGGGGTAGCGATTTGTGCCGTGCCTTCTTTGACCTATTGTAATGCATCTGGAAACACCTCTTATGGTACTGGTATTACTGGAGTGGTATTTAACACTATAAATAATACTGGAACCTCTAGTACAAATGCCTATACCGATTTTACGTCCATTTCTACCAATGTTACTTTAGGTGCAAGTTATAATTTAGGCGTGATCGTAAATATTGATGGAGCCATTTCCGTATATACTAAAGTCTGGATTGATTGGAATCAAGATGGAAATTTTAATGGGGCAGGAGAAGTCTATGATTTGGGTTCTGATCAAAATACAAATGCTTCGGTTGATTTAAATACCGCGACTTCAAATTCACCAATAAATGTTGAAATTCCTAATAATGCAGCTATCGGTGCCACTCGAATGCGAGTTTTTACTCAGTATAATACAAGTCCGACACCTTGTTCTACTGGCAATAGTGGAGAGGTAGAAGACTATACTATTATTATTGATCAACCCGTTGGCGCTGAAATGAATATTAAAGGGAACACTATTTCTATTGCGAATGGCTTTAACGCGCCCTATGGCTTAAATAACACATTGTTTGGATCTACAAATGTTGGTGGTACTGGACCTGAAAAGACATTTTTAGTTGAAAATATTGGATTAACAAGTTTAAGCTTAACAGGAGTGCCTAAGGTTGAAATTATAGGAGCTAATCCAGCTGATTTTATAGTGACAATGCAACCAAGCACAGTCATTGGTGCTTCATCTAACTCATCTTTTAAGATTCAATTTTTCCCTATAGCCGACGGCACAAGAAATGCGACGGTACGCATTTTAAATACAGATGCAGATGAAAACCCGTATGAGTTTGATATTAAGGGAACAGGCGTATGTAGTGGGACTATAGCGAGCACTATTTTTCCAATAGAAGGCCCAGAAAACACAGAGGTTACCATCACGTCTCCTAACAATTTGACTAGCGCCTCTGCCACATTAAACGGAATAACGATGCCCACGGTTTCTTCCACAGCCACTGAATTAGTGGTTTTGGTTCCTGCAGAAGCTTCATCGGGGAATATACAGATCCTTTTTTCTACGGGCTGTTCTTCAGTAAAACCTTTTACTGTAATTGATAACTTACTTAATGGTTGTGAAAGCTCAACATCATCAGCGTTTTTAGAGGATCTATTTATTAGCAAATTATCTGATGCAACTACTGGTACGTCATCAATTATTGAAATATATAATGGCACATCCAATACGATCACGCTTGACGGTAATTATAGTATCCGCATTTTTAACAACGGCAATTCTTCACCGCAAAGTACAAATCCATTAACTGGATCTATTGCTTCTGGTGATGTTCATGTGCTCGCTATAGGGTCTACATCTTGTGATATTTCTGATGTGGACATAGATCAGTCCATTACAGGGATATCTGGTATTAACTTTGATTTCAATAGTTCAGATGCCATTGCTTTATATAAAAATTCGACATCTTCAGATATTGATATATTGGGGATTGCCTCTAGTGATTCTTGGGCAAATGGACTGGTTGCAGACGGTGATGGGGTAATTTTTAAGCGAAAAAACGACGCGTCACCACTGCCTAACCAAGGCGCTTTTAGCATTGACGATTTTGATTTGGTGGATTGGTCAACTTGTAGTGATTCTGATTATAGCGAATTTGGCGCTTATGACTTCTCTCTTGCAGCTTCGCCAACTGTTTTGGTCTTGAACAATCCACTTACCAATTGCTCAAATTTGATTCAGCTTTCTATTACTGCTTCCGAAGGTGTTCCTGAAGGATCAGGGCTCTCATATTCATGGTATTATTTAGTGCCTGGAAATACAAGTTTTGTCCCTATTCCAGATAATGATGATTTTGACGATGTAAACAGTTCAGATTTGAGTATTAACAATCCCTTCCTTTATGAAAGCTATCAGTTTTACTGTAGAGTTCAAGAAGGAAATGCCTCTTGTTATTCGGCGAGTAACGCTGTCAAACTCAGTTTTGATGTGATCACTTGGGATGGCGTTTGGTCATCGTCCCCAACGGGATTTGAAGTGGTTATTATAAACGCAGATTATGATACCAGTACTGATGTTGATGGTCAAACCAGCTTTACAGCCTGTAAGCTTATTGTCAATGCTGGTAGTGAGTTGACCATTGGCCAAGGAGATTATGTAGAAGTTGATAGCGATGTGACCGTAGATGGAGCAATTATTATAAAGCCAACAGGTTCTTTTGTGCAAGTTAATAATTCTGGACTGGTTCAAGGCGCCGTATTAGGAGATAGAACTAAAATTTCCGTAGAAAAACGAACCGCTCCATTGGCTACCTCTCAAGAATATACCTATTGGAGTTCGCCAGTTCAAGGAGAATCTATTATGAACGGGTTAAATGAAGCTTCAACGAATAGGCGTTATAAATATATTGCCCAAAACTATCTCGATGCCACCATGGAGTCTTCCAATAATAACGCGACATTACCAGGACAAGATGATGTTGACGATAATGGTGATGATTGGGAACAAGTATCTGGAACAGACGTCATGGAAACTGGTGTTGGCTATGCTGCCACCCATGGGAGTAGTGGTTTTATGCCAGGGCAATTCATTTATACTTTTGAAGGCCCATTTAATAATGGCGTCATAGAAGTACCTATTTATAGAAATGATGATGAGCTTAATGACAATAACTGGAATTTTATAGGCAACCCCTATCCCTCAGCTATTGATGCAGACGAATTTTTAGAAGCAAACGCAAGTATTGATCCCTCTGTAGGAGCCACTAATGGCGCCATTTACTTTTGGTCTCATCACACTATGGCAGATGATAATACCAATGGTAATGACGTTTTCAATTATTCGCAAAGTGATTATGCCATCATTAACGGCTCAGGTCAAACCGCTGGCGGTGATGAAATTCAACCCAGTCGAAATATTCCTTCTGGACAAGGATTTTTTATCTGCATGAGTAATGGCGTAGCAGCAACAGCTATAGGAGATAATATATTTACAACGAATGTTGTGTTTGATAATAATATGAGAGTTAGAGAAGAGGGTGATAATTCGCAATTTTTTAGAAGCTCAAGTAATGATGACAATAGACTGCATCTCAATCTCACCTCTGACAATGGCATTTTCAATCAGATTCTCATCGCTTATGTTGAGGGCGCGACCAATGGTGACGATGGCATGTATTATGATGCGCCTAAAAACTTATCATCAGATGCAAACGCTGTTTTTTACTCTACTATCAACGGTGATTCTGAGGGCAAGTTCGCAATTCAAGGGAAACCCACAAGTAGTTTAGATCCAGATGAAGTGATTCTCTTAGGGTTTTACACAGCTATTGAAGAGGCAACCCTTTATACCATTTCGATTGCACAATTAGAGGGTGAGTTTTTGAGTACGACTAGCATTTATCTTAAAGATAATTTCTTAAATACTGTCCATAACCTAAGTCTTAACGATTATAATTTTGCTTCGGAAACAGGAACCTTTAATGACCGTTTTGAAATTGTATTTTCACCAGCAACCTTATCTTCAAATCAGCAACGATTTATAAATAGTCTTCAAATTTTGGAGCTAAATGACGGTCGTGTTCAATTTTCAGTAGCTGAAACCATGAAAATGGACCGTATAGAAATTTTAGATCTTTTAGGCAGAACCCTCTACGATGTGAAATGCTCTTCTTTTATCGAAATTTTAGAACTCACTCAATTAAGTCAAGCCGCATATGTGGCTAAGGTGACACTGTCTAATGGGCAAGTTATTATCAAAAAAGCATTAAAACGGATGTAATAACTCGTTTCACTTAGCCGATTTCGTTTTTAGTTGAGTGTAGATCTTTTCAATCAGATTTTGATCTAAAGAAGTAAGGGAAGAGTCATCCGTTTCACTACCATAACAGATGGCTTTTTTAGGCTGTGATTCTCTCAGTCTCATAGCTACTTCTCAATCAAATGTGTTTAACTAGTATCTTAAATAACAGTATTTTACGGTGAATGTTGTTTTTATCGATTATAAACGATTTTCTTCGGTTTTATTCTTTAATGATGCTATTAATTGTTAATATTTGTAATAGCTATTAATTAATCTATAAACACTTATGAAAAATTTCACAAAATTTTTCATACCCGTTTTTTGTGGCGCTGCTGCATTAATTGGTATGGATGCAAATGCATTTCAAGATGACCCTGCAGGATGTTTCGCTGCAGAGGTCATAAATTTTAATCAAGGTCTTCAATCCAACGGCAATATGGTTTCTGAAAACCGCTCTGACGAAGGTATGGCTCTCGGCGAGCCAGACAGGTCAAATGCCCCTGGGGGATTTGTATCACTGGGGATTGATGGGTCTATTACACTACAATTTTCTGGTGCCGTTTATGATACTGCTGGAGCAGATATCAAGGTATGGGAAACTTCATTTGCTGGAGACGCCTGCTCAGGAAGTAGTGAAAGAGCAGAAGTAGAGGTGTCCCAAGACGGCTCAAACTGGATTTCAGCAGGAGAGGTCTGTAGAGATGGTGAAATCGATATCGCTGGTCTGGGTCTTTTTTATGTGTCTCAAATTAGAATTACAGATACTACAACTAGCGGTGGAGATGGTTATGACGTCGATGGGGTTGAAGCTTTAAACGGATGTCAGGATTTTCCAGGAGGAGAAGAAGGCGATGATGTGTGTTATGGTTCCGAAGCACTGAACTACTTTTCCGGTAACACGAAGAGTGGGAACGCAATAGCCTCTAACCGTATGGATCCTACCCAAGCTTTGGGTGAGCCAGAAAATGACGATACTATAAACTTTGTGTCTTTAGGATATGGAGGAGAAATAACCATTGGATTTGATGGTATTGTTTATAATGGACCCGGTGATGATCTTATGGTCTTAGAGACTACCTTTAACAATGCGACGTTTCAATCTTATCCAGAATCGGCCAGTGTACTTGTCTCTCAAGATGGGTTTCAGTTTTATGAGATTGGTATCAATGTGACAAATGAGTTTGCGTCTTTGGATATTAGCAATGCATCCGTATTCTTGCCATATATTACTCATGTTAAGGTTATTGATACCACTCCAGCAGAATCACAGTCAGAAGATGGCTTTGACCTTGATGGCGTTGTTGCACTAACGGGTTGCAATGATAATCCTAATGAAGAAACAGATGTCTGTAATAACTATGAAATGTTTTATACAGATAGTAGAGAAGGCGTAATTGGTTCTGAAATTTTTGGTGTTGAGTTTATAGGTAATGATGCGATGCTAAATTCAATAACAACAAGAGACTATTCTTTGCATTTGTCTTATGATGGTACAAATAACGTATTATATGCTATCAACAGCAACGGTTCTACCTTAGAAAGAATTGATCCTATAACAGGAACGTCTTTAGGGTTTATACCTCTACAAGGATTAAATACTGTAAGATGTAATGTGTTTTATGAAGGTAAAGTGTATTTAGCTTCCGAAAATCAAGATAGGATCGTTGAGGTCAATCCAATGGACGGATCTTATGTAAATGTGGCAACAGATGTACCTGTTGGTGGCGGTGATTTAGTTGTAAATGATGGTGATTTATACTTAGCCAGCAGAACAGGAAATCAACTGCTTTTAATTGCGGGAGGTTCTTCTTCTTTTGTTAGAACAATACCTGGAGGTGTCAACGGTTTGGCGCTTACACCTTCTAATGATCTATTGATGGCGAATTTTGGTGCAACAGCCTTTAATTTGTTTGATGGAGATGGAAATTTAACTGCAAACTATAATGTTATGGTCAACGGTGAATTATATACGCTAGAAAACGGAGATTTAGCAGCGGGTTGTAACTCTCTTAATGTTTCAGAACCCAATGATTGTGATCCAGAATTAGTTAATGGTGGTTTTGAACTTGAAAACACATTTAGCGGTCCATGGAAATATGTGCCCCAAGACGAGGTTCCAGGATGGAGTACAACTTCGGAATCGGGAACTATTGAAATTCAAAAAAGTGGAATGGTTAGCGGTAATGCTTCCAATTCAGGTGATTACCACTTTGAGCTAAATGGAAATGGTTTAAATACTTTGTATCAAGAAGTGTGTTCTACACCAGGAACAAATCTTGCGATTAGATTTTCCCATAAGAAACGTAGCTCAGGAGGTATTGATAAAATGGAATTATACCTTGGTGGAGATCTTGCAACAATAGAGAATAATGCTGCAATTCCTTACATCGCCAACGCAAATATGGAATGGAATGATAATGTATTTGTATATGAGGTTCCAGAAGGTCAAACATCTACTGTAGTCTACTTTAAGGCCATCAGCGGAACAAATAGTACCGTTGGTAATCTATTAGATGATATATCTGTAGAGGTTACCCTTGAGCAGCCAACAAACTTAGAGGAGCTTCTGGCTTTACTAAGCACACAAGAGCAAGAGATTTCTGTTAGTGATATCAGTATGTATCCGGTACCTGCAAAAGACCGATTGAATGTGACTCTAAATAGCCAAATGGGCGGACCGGTATCTTATGAGATCGTATCTGTTATGGGGCAGTCATTCAATAGAGGATCTGTAGAATCTTACTCTGGTCAAACAGAAATAAATACAGACATCTCTAATTTAGCAGATGGTACTTATTTCTTTGTAATAAACATGAATGGTAATACAATTACCAAGCAGTTTGTTAAGGCAACTAGGTAACACTTTAAAGTTTGATAAACTTCTGAAGCCAGCTCTTTTGAGCTGGCTTTTTTTTTATAAATAATTTTATTAAAAATAAGTACCGTTAGTCATTTGAAACAGCTTATTTCTTGTAGAGATCAATGGGAAATGTAAATGAGTAGATGAAACCGAATATCTGGATCGAGGATTCATAAAGAATAATGGTTTAAAAACTTTTATATAAGAGATTTTAGGTTGAGAAAATAGCCCTTTTTTAAACACTGAATTTTGTGCTCAATCGCAATATTTATTGACTCAAAAAGAGTTATATTGAACTAATAAACAGTTTGTTAAGAGCTTTATGTGCTTTGGTCGATTATTAATGATCTTCTTCGTTTTTCTTGTAATAATTCCATTTTTATAAATGACCTTTGTTATAGCTATTAATTAATCTATAAACACTTATGAAAAATTTTACAAAATTTTTATTGCCTGTTTTATGTGGTGCTGCCACTTTAATAGGAACGAATGCAAATGCATTCCAAAATGACCAAGAAGGATGCTCTCCTTCTGAGGTTGTAATGTTCAACCAAGGAATGCAATCCAACGGGAATGCTGTTGCTGGTGCTCGTTCTGATGCTTCTCAGGCATTAGGTACTCCAGATATGTCAAACGCTGCTGGCGGATTTGTGTCATTGGGTATTGACGGATCAATCACTTTATCTTTTACAGATGCTGTTCTTAACGGCCCTGGAGATGATCTTATGATTTATGAGACTTCTTTTTCAGGAGATACCTGTGGTGCTTCTGATGATGAATCAGCAATGATAGAGGTTTACAATTCGATTTCAGGATGGGTAGATGCTGGAACAATTTGTCGTGACGGAAGTGTAGACATTATTCTTCCATATGCAACTCAAATAAGAATTACAGACGTGACTACCAATGGTGGTGATGGATACGATGTTGATGGTATTGTTGCTTTAAATGGATGTGTTCTTGATTCTTCTGAAACAGATGGATGTTTTGCCATGGAAGTCGTTGCTTTTGAACAAGGTCTTGATAAAAATGGTAACCCAGTTGCAGCTGATCGTTCAGATGCTACTAAATCATTAAATGAGCCAGATAGATCAAATGCAGTTGGTGGATTTGTAACCTTAGGATTTTACGGTACAATTACTTTACAATTAAGTGGTGCTGTAGTTAATGGTGAAGGTGCAGATATCAAAATCTGGGAAACAACTTTTGCTGGAGATTCTTGTACAGATGTTAATCAAGAGACTGCTTTAATAGAGTTATCAGATGGTTTAACTTGGGTTGAAGCTGGTACTGTTTGCCGTGATGGAATGATTGATATAGAAGGTCTTGGTTTGCCTTTTGTCACCTATATTAGAATAACTGATTTAGGTACAAGCCCAAATGACGGTTATGATGTTGATGGAATAGAAGCATTATATGGTTGTACTCAGCCAGAGGAAGAAACTAACGAATGTTACGGAGCTTTCGCTATCAATTACCTACCAGGGACCAATAGTGCTGGAGAGCCATTTATGGTTGAAGAGCGTATGGATACTGATAAGGCTTTAGGTGCTCCACAGATCGATGAGACACTTAACTTCTTGTCTTTAGGATATGGAGGAGAGGTGACTATCGTTTTTGATGGTGCTGTTTATAATGCCGATGGTGCAGATATCGAGGTTGTTGAGACCACTTACGGTAACCAGTCTTTTGAATCTTACCCAGAGTCTGCTGACATCTATGTGTCTCAGAATGGGGTTGATTTTTATTTAATAGGATCTGTTCAAACAGATGAGGCTGATGATTTGGATATCAGCAATGCTCCAGTTGCCTTAGCGTTCATTACTCAGGTAAAAGTGGTTGATACTACTCCAGAAGGTTCTGTCTCTGGTGATGGATTCGATCTTGACGGTATCGTTGCTTTAACTGGTTGTTCTACTCCAGAAGATCCAGCTCCAGCGGGATGTTATGCAGCTGATTTCTTTAACTATGTTGAAGGTACTACCAAGAACGGTGGTGTTATCGATGCTATCAGAACAGAGACTCCTGAAAATGTTTTAGGGATGCCAGAAGGAACAGATGACTATGTATTTACAACTTTAGGATATGGTGGAGAGATCACATTGACTTTTGACGGTGCGGTATTAAACCAAGCAGGTCCAGATTTATTCTTTGTAGAAACATCTTTCAACAAGCCTTTAGGATGTGAGACTTATCCTGAGTATGCTGATGTTTATGTGTCTGCGGATAACTTTACATATAATTATGCTGGTACGGTTTGTAAATCTAATGCTACGATTGATATTTCTGATGCAGGAGATTATGATTATATAAATTATGTGAAGGTGGTGAACAACAACGATATGACTACAACTCCAGATGGATATGATTTAGATGGTGTTATTGCACTTGCGACTTGTGCAGAATTTGATATGGCAACGTTCTTTGCTAATCAACAAGCAGCGTTAACTGCCAATCAGTTAGAGGCAAACGATTTAGGCTTTGTGTCTTATCCAAACCCAACTACTGGTATCTCAAACGTAGAGTTTGTTGCTAAGACTAGCGGTAAGGTATTGATCGAGGTGTATGACATCAATGGTCGTAACATCGCCCAAGTATTCAACGGAGAGACTTTTGCTGGTCAACAGTACAAGGCAGACTTCAACGGAAGTAACCTTTCATCAGGTCTGTATATCTACAAGATTACAACTAACAACACTTCTATTACAGAGAAATTTATCATTTCTAAATAATATAAGTTAGTTATATAGTAAATTTTAAGACTGCCCGAAAGGGCAGTCTTTTTTTTCTCAAATTATTCTCAAAAGCGAGGAGAGACGTCGATTTAGAAAATTATGCTCTAGTCTTTTTAACTTAGAATTACGCTTTTATAAGATTTGAAATGGCTTAAATTTTTAGTGCTGTCATTGTTAATATCTGTTCGAATATTTTTAAAATCAAGATTTTTAATGAGCATTTAGTTATTATCTATTTTTAGTTGTAGGGAACTTATAGAGAATTAAACTACAGTTGTTTAGAGCTAAAATTGTGCTTTGGTCGATGAATATCGGTCTTCTTCGATAGTTTTGCTATTAATCCAATTTTATTAACAATCTTTGCTCTAGCTATTAATTAATCTATAAACACTTATGAAAAATTTTACAAAATTTTTATTACCTGTTTTATGTGGTGCTGCCACTTTAATGGGAACGAATGCAAATGCATTCCAAAATGACCAAGAAGGATGCTCTCCTTCTGAGGTTGTAATGTTCAACCAAGGAATGCAATCCAACGGGAATGCTGTTGCTGATGCTCGTTCTGATGCTTCTCAGGCATTGGGTTCTCCAGACATGTCAAACGCTGCTGGCGGATTTGTGTCATTGGGTATTGACGGATCAATCACTTTATCTTTTACAGACGCCGTTCTTAATGGTCCTGGAGATGATCTTATGATCTATGAGACTTCTTTTTCAGGAGATACCTGCGGTGCTTCTGATGATGAATCAGCAATGATAGAAATTTACAATCCAGTTTCAGGATGGATGAATGCTGGTACAATTTGTCGTGATGGTAGTGTTGACTTCGGTTCTTATCCTTTTATAACTCAAGTAAAAATTACAGATGTTACTACCAATGGTGGTGACGGATATGATGTTGACGGTATTGTTGCATTAAATGGTTGTGGTGATCCACAAGATGGGGAGAACGAATGTTACGGAGCTTTCGCTATCAATTACCTACCAGGGACCAATAGTGCTGGAGAGCCATTTATGGTTGAAGAGCGTATGGATACTGATAAGGCTTTAGGTGCTCCACAGATCGATGAGACACTTAACTTCTTGTCTTTAGGATATGGAGGAGAGGTGACTATCGTTTTTGATGGTGCTGTTTATAATGCCGATGGTGCAGATATCGAGGTTGTTGAGACCACTTACGGTAACCAGTCTTTTGAATCTTACCCAGAGTCTGCTGACATCTATGTGTCTCAGAACGGTATTGATTTTTATTTAATAGGATCTGTTCAAACAGATGAGGCTGATGAATTGGACATTAGCAATGCTCCAGTTGCTTTAGCTTTTATTACTATGGTAAAAGTTGTCGATACTACTCCAGAAGGTTCTGTCTCTGGTGACGGATTCGATCTTGACGGTATTGTTGCTTTAACTGGTTGTTCTACTCCAGAAGATCCAGCTCCAGCGGGATGTTATGCAGCTGATTTCTTTAACTATGTTGAAGGGACTACCAAGAACGGTGGTGTTATCGATGCTATCAGAACTGAGACTCCTGAAAATGTTTTAGGGATGCCAGAAGGTACAGATGACTATGTATTCACAACATTAGGATATGGTGGAGAGATCACATTGACTTTTGACGGTGCGGTATTAAACCAAGCAGGTCCAGATTTGTTCTTTGTAGAAACAACTTTCAACAATCCAATAGGATGTGAGACTTATCCTGAGTATGCTGATGTGTACGTTTCTGCGGATAACATCAACTATTATATGGCAGGTACGGTTTGTAAGACCAACGCTACAATTGATATTTCTGATGCTGATACCCCAGGTGGTGTTGACTTTGATTTCATCAACTTCGTAAAAGTGGTGAACAACAACGATATGACTACAACTCCAGACGGATATGACTTAGATGGTGTTGTTGCACTTGCGACTTGCGTAGAATTTGATATGGCAACATTCTTTGCTAATCAACAAGCAGCTTTAACTGCCAATCAGTTAGATGCAAATGATTTAGGCTTCGCGTCTTATCCTAACCCAACTACTGGTATCTCAAACGTAGAGTTTGTTGCTAAGACCAGTGGTAAGGTATTGATCGAGGTTTATGACATCAACGGTCGTAACATCGCCCAAGTATTCAACGGAGAGACTTTTGCTGGTCAACAGTACAAGGCAGACTTCAACGGAAGCAACCTTCCATCAGGTCTGTATATCTACAAGATTACAACTAACAACACTTCTATTACAGAGAAATTTATCATTTCTAAATAATATAAGTTAGTTATATAGTAAATTTTAAGACTGCCCGAAAGGGCAGTCTTTTTTTTGTCTATTCTCAACTCAATAAATAGATTGAAAGCGATAAGCAATGCTAGAATTAGATTGTTGATTCTCCCTTTTCAGAAGGCAGATCAATGAAGTCTTTAATTTGCATTCATCTTAAATGGATAATTTAAGGACTCTATTAAAAATGATAAGATACGATCTGATCTAAAGCTTCCCAAGTCTTAGAACTATTGGATAGTAGCTCAAAATAAAGATAGCATAGTTCAAAAGGTCAATTTAAAAATAAGAGTTGGATGCTATGAAGGTGGTAGAACGCTTCCTTTTTTAAAAGCGTAATAAAGACTGTTTCATTCGTTTCCGAAGTACAAATTACTAAGGTGCTTGTGTGTTTTTCTAAAGCTGATATTTAAAACTGAGAATCAAATTTCTACCGGCTGCTGCAATACCAGAAGAGTAGGTCTGGTAACGTTGATCTGTGATATTTTCTAAAGTAGCCGTTAAAATAAGAGCATCACTAAATTGATATTGTGATCTTAAATTAAGCGTATACCATGATGGTGCATACGGGTTTCCATTAGCATCTAAAGCATAAATATAATCTTTCTCCACCTCTGATGGGGCCAGCTGGTTATATGATAATTCGTTATTATATTCTGCAAAGGCATCTAATTTTAAATTGTCTTTTTGCCAAACAAAATGGGTGTTTCCAAAATAAGGAGCAATATGTCTAACAGGAACTTCAATACCGTTGTCTTCCTCTGTTCCGCCAATAATATTATATTGAGAAGTTAATTTTACTTTCTGAGAGACCCGAAATTCGATACCAGCTTCAAAGCCGTAAATCCAAGCTTTAGATGCGTTTTGAATGGCCTGAACATTACTCAATTCGCCATCATAGGTAATTTCAGCTGCACCATTAAGTTGGTAATCTCTTCTAACGAGTGCGTTATCTAAAAACGTGTAATAGGTAGCGAGATCAACCAAAAATCTATCATTGAATTTGAGAGACAATCCTAATTCACCTCCATAAGCATATTCTGGATTCAGATTTTGATTTGGGACCACAACAGACCCTGGTTCAGAATCAAATACCTTACCAATATCATCAATATTAGGCGCTCTAAATGCAGTAGAGGCATTTAAGCGCCATTGCATTATTGGGTTTGGTAACCAACTCATACCGGCAGTACCTGTTAGGGCACCAGTATTGATATTCGCCTCATTAAATGGAAGGTTTAAATATTGATTGTTTTCTGTGAGATCAGCATCAATTAAGATATGATTATACCGTAATCCCGATTGAAATATAAATACTTCATTCGGTTTATATTTGAAATTAGCATAAGCCGCGGCAGATTGCCATGTAGATCCGTTAGGGTATCTCGAGACTTTAGGTGAACTGGCGTTAGTTGAAATATCAGTTACGTTGCCAGTTGATTTTACCTTATCATAAACATACTCTATACCATAAAATATGCTGCTTTTTGAAGATGAATCTTTTTCAAAATCTATATTTAGAGAGTAGGCGTCCACAGCTTCTTCTCTAGTATTTCTTAAACTAGACTGAAAATCAC
The DNA here is from genome assembly GCF_000688335.1 of Sediminibacter sp. Hel_I_10. Classification (NCBI taxonomy): domain Bacteria; kingdom Pseudomonadati; phylum Bacteroidota; class Flavobacteriia; order Flavobacteriales; family Flavobacteriaceae; genus Sediminibacter; species Sediminibacter sp. Hel_I_10. Next base: position 1,809,361 of record NZ_JHZX01000001.1, on the reverse strand, counting down.
GATCAAAGCGACTCTCTTGAAAATTTTGATAGGCTAAAGTGGCTTGTATTTTATCGTATAAATTTGAGCTACTACTTATTTTCGTGACTTGAAAATTTCCCATAAACCAACGTTGTGGTCCGTAATTCCATTCTGCAGAGCGTAACTCATCTCTACGATATCTAATCAATCGATCGTATCTTGGAAAATCTGAGGTCGTTGTATAATACAGGCCCAAGTCAAAGCTAAGATTGTCTTTTGGCTCGTACCGTACTTTTTGAAGTAAGTTAAGCTGGTTATATCCTGTGGGCACCTGAACACGAGGATTTTTATTTTCAACAATAACATCTTGGCTGTTTATAGACGTCACGTATTCTGGTCTTAGATATTCATCAGGACCATGTTTTCCCATTCTAAGATCATCAAAATCGGTATAACTGACGCTAGTGAGAAACCCCCAATTTTTTACACCTAAATTAATATCGAAATGACCTGTTTTCTCATGATTAGCAGAGGCGTATCTTGTAATAGCATTGGCGTCTAACCTCAAAGAATCTGTAAATGATAGTTTCGGTTTTTTTGTATAAAAACTCATTACCCCACCTATGGCATCACTGCCGTAAACAACAGATCCGGCACCCAAAGTAATCTCGGTGTTTTGAACTGTAAAGGGATCTACAGAAATTACGTTTTGTAAATTACCTCCTCTAAATATGGCGTTATTCATACGAACGCCATCTACAGTGATCAATAGTCTATTTGTAGAAAACCCTCTTATCATTGGACTGCCACCGCCAAGTTGACTCTTTTGAATATAAACGTTACCTGTGCTCTCCAACAGGTCTGCGCTGGTTTGAGGGTTTTCAAAAGCGATAGCGCTTGCACTTATATTCACTATAGTTTGAGGGATATCTCGCTTACTTTGTTCAAACCTTGAAGCCGAAATTAAAACCTGATCTAAACCTTCTACTTTCGGTTCGAGATACATAAGAAAGCCTGCGCTTTCAAGTTTTGACTTTTTAATAGATATTGTTTTGTAAAGTATATTCTGAAATGTAATCAATTCAGTATTTGAGAACAGATCAAGAGCGGCTTTCCCATCTAAATCTGTAATAACAGATGTTGTTTTTTTAACGTTGAAAATGGCAACACCCGAAATAGGTTCTTTAGATTCAGTATCTAGCACTTGTACTTGCTGAGAAAAAGATAAGCTCAAATAAAAAAAAGTTATCACTGAAAGAATGGATTTCATAAAATAGGATGGTACTTTTAATGGAAAACTTGATTAAAAATTTGAAGAGACTTGGGATTTTTAAAGCTGCCCAAATGTAATTCAAAATATAACAAAAGCATATTCAAAAAAGATTGTCTTTGTTTTGAACTTAACTTCAGGTCTTCTAAGTCATCAAATTTTATGCCCAATAACTGTTTTAAGACAGTTAAATTTTCTCCGTAGACACTGTAGGTATCTTTTTTAGTAGGTTCAAAAAGCCCGTTATTTAAGTTGAAGTATGCCTCATGGGTGTTTAAGGTATCTGGATAGAAACCGAGATGCTTTGTGAGATCCAGTAAAAACAGTAAATGAAAATTAGAAAAACTATCTTGAAGATCTAGCCATTGTAAGGTAGTTTCTAAATAGTTGTAAAGCTGTAGATTTTGCTCTTCCTCTTTTAAAACCATTGCCAAAACCTCGGCAACAAACATGGTAATAGCACTCTTTAACACATTAGTATGCAGGCTAATGTAAGCATAGTGAAGCTTTACCTCTTTAATATATTGTAGTGATTGATTTGCCCTAGAATTTTCATCAATTTCTAGCTGGGATAAGAGTTGATAATAGGCGGTTTGAGACGATCCTTTTCTGTTTTTTAACGCCCCTCTAACCAAATAACTTACAATACCATTTTGCTCAGTGAAACACTTTACAATGAGATCACTGTCGCGGTACTTGAGTTTTGAAATGACAATGGCCTTAGTTTTAATGAGCATAATTAAAGACCTCTTTTACCGTACAATCATTACTTTGAGCACCTTAGTTTCAAAAGAGTCCAAATCTGAGATGAGCATCAAATAGACCCCTGAAGCAACAACATTGCCTCTCAGATTCTTACCATTCCAAATGCCTGTTCCACCATCAATAGCAAAATTATATCCCGAACGTGATGACCTTTGATTGATTTGAGATTGGGCTTCGGCTACAAGGTTGCCCTCAATATCTGTAATTTTGATATTAACATTTTCAGTGAGTCCAGAAATTTTAATCCCATTATTGATGTTATTCAAATCATCAAACCCAAGAATATCATACTCAGGCCTTACGGGATTTGGATAGATATAAGCATCAGCCAATGTTTCTTGAGGTCTTGTTCCGCCTGAGCCAAAGGAGACCAGTCCTTTAGATGTAGAAATATATACCTTTCCAGAGACCTGATCAATGGATATGTCTGATATAGCATTAGATGGTAAGGGAGAATTTCTCGTTGTGAATTGGTATATGGTCTCTTGACCATCAGATGATAAATAGAATATTCCTGAATCTAGTGTACCAACCCATTTATTGTTTGAACCATCTACCTTTATGTCAGTAATAAATTGATTTGAGAGTAATTCTGTAGGTATGCCGTTTTCTAAAATTACAATGGTATTTACACTTGGGGTTGGGTCTGTTGTAAATTCAGAAGTATTAAATAAAACTCGTAATCCTCTATCGGTACCTATCCAAACTTGATTGTTATTATCTATAGCAACTGCTCTTGCTGTAGAAGCAGGCATATTTTGTTCTTCTGTACTAACATTGTTGATCTCGTTGCTGTTTGTGTCAAAACCAATTAATCCATTTCTATAAGATGCTATCCATATTTTGCCGTCATTACCGACATCAATATCACCGAAGCCTAATTCATCTTCTATTGGAGACTGTATGAGCTCCGAGAAGCTAAACGATTGCCACTGATCTGTTGTGGGGTCATAAGATTTTAAGGGTCTCTCAACCAATGAGGTTACAGTCCATAGAATTCCATTTTGGTCAAATTTAGAATCGGATACCCTAATACTTATAAAATTAGGATCGTTCAAAACAAGTGACTCAAGTCCACTGTTAGTCTGATCATATAGTATTGTGGGGGTGCCATTGTTAAATTCAAGTAATCCTCGTTGAAATGAGCTTACAAATACTTGATTAGGATTAAATGGATTGATTGAAATGTCACAAAGATTAGGTGCATTAAATAGACTATCGTAGGGAATATTTGACCATACCCCGTTGAGCAGACGACTTATGCCTCTTCTATTTAAAGGTCCTGGATTATAAGATGCCGTATATTCTCCATAAGACATCCAAAGCTCTTCATCACCAGCTTCTATTTTAAATCCTTGGTTACTTAAGGGGCCGTCTGGTCTGATCTCAAGAAATTCATCGACTTCGTTTTCAGCTTTCAAAACACCAAAACTTCCTGTTGCTATAAAGACAGCGCCATCATTTATTGTAGCTGCCAAAAAATTTGTGTCAAAATTATCATTAGGTGAATAGCTAGACTGTAGTGAAAAATTAGATGAATAGACAAACGTATTGTTTTGTGTTGTAACCACTAGCCTGTCCTCAACTGCTGTTAAATCATTCGGAAGGCTAGGATAAGTAAATAAGGGAATAAGGTTGTCATTTGTTATTTGGGACAATATGCTATTGGACTGCAAAGCATATAGATTGTTTGCAGTACTTTCAACTGCTGTGAAATTACCATCAGCAATACTAGTCCAATTCTCAAAATCTATAAGATTTGGGTTAGAAAGAGATGCTTTTCTTAACCCACTATTAGATCCACAGGCAGCATAAATATCATTGTTGATAATTGCAGTTTGATTAATATTTATTTGTGCACCTCCGTTTCCTATAAAAAAAGTGTCGCCAAACTGTAAGGTATTTAAATCATAAACTGAAATTCCGAAATCTGCTGAAATATAAACTAAACCGTCCTTTTCATTAAAATGATTTATCCTTTTTGAAATAGGGCTAATTGTTTCTTTTTCTAGAATATCGACTACAGATAATATATTATCATCAGATTCTGAATAGACTTCGATAAGTCCCGTTTCATAACCAATCAGTAATAGTTCAAAATCCTCTATAAAGGTTATAGTGGATATGATTTCTCCAGATAAGCCATTAATTGTAGTTAGAGTCGAAATTTCATTTGTAAGAACATCATAACTAAAAATAGCGTTCTCTGCTGCAGCGTAAATTTTTTCATTTCCCTGAGTAATGGCATTGATTTCGAAATACGAAAAATAACCTTCCCACTGGGATGGGAAATCTTGCGCCTGATGAATGAACGACATCAAAAGAAAACAAACAAGGATAACTTTTTTTATCATTATGTAATTAATTTATATCAAAGATATTTAATACTAACGATTAATTATGGGTTATCATATAACAGAATAAAAAAAGGCTTTCTATCCAAATACATTGAATAGAAAGCCTTTTACAATTTTAGGTCATAGCTTATACCACTCCCTGCGCTAACATAGCATCGGCAATTTTAACAAAACCAGCAATGTTTGCTCCTTTAACGTAATCTACGTGACCGTCATCATCTTTGCCGTATTCAACACAAGCTTCATGAATATCGTTCATAATTTTATGAAGTTTTTCATCCACTTCTTCTGCCGTCCAACTGAGACGTAATGAATTTTGGCTCATCTCTAATCCAGAAGTAGATACACCACCAGCGTTAGATGCTTTTCCTGGAGAAAATAGCACTTTTGCTTTATGTAGCACTTCAATTGCTTCTGCAGTAGTAGGCATATTTGCACCCTCTGCAACCGCAATGACATTATTCTTAACTAGCATTTTTGCTTCTTCTTCGTTAAGCTCGTTTTGAGTAGCACATGGCATAGCAACATCACAATTTACAGACCATGGTCTTTCTCCTTCGTGATAAGTTGCGCCTTTGTAGGTATCTAAATAGTCACTGATTCTTCCACGATCTTCATTTTTGATTTTCATAATGACCGCTAATTTTTCGGCATCAATACCATCAGCATCATGAATATAACCAGAAGAATCAGACATGGTAACAACTTTAGCGCCTAATTGTATTGCTTTTTCACAAGCATACTGAGCAACGTTTCCAGAGCCAGAGATAACAACGGTTTTCCCTTCGAAAGAATCGTTTTTAGTCGCCAACATATTATTTGCAAAATAAACACATCCGTAGCCTGTTGCTTCAGGACGCATTAAAGAGCCACCATAAGAAAAGCCCTTACCAGTAAGTACTCCTGTAAATTCATTTCTTAGTTTTTTGTATTGACCAAACATAAATCCTATTTCGCGTCCTCCAACACCAATATCACCAGCAGGCACATCGGTATTTGGACCAATGTGTCTAAATAATTCGCTCATAAAAGATTGACAGAAGCGCATCACCTCATTGTCACTTTTTCCTTTAGGATCAAAATCAGAACCACCTTTTCCACCACCCATAGGTAAGGTGGTCAAAGAGTTTTTGAACACTTGCTCAAAACCTAAAAATTTAAGAATACTCAAATTTACTGTGGGATGAAATCTTAAACCCCCTTTGTATGGGCCAATGGCAGAATTAAATTCTACTCTAAAGCCCCGGTTCACTTGGGTGTTCCCATTATCATCAATCCATGGTACTCTAAAGATTATGGTACGTTCTGGCTCAACCATCCGTTCTAATAACATTTTCCCTTTGTATTTAGGATTGTTTTCTATAAACGGTATTACAGTTTCTGCAACTTCATGAACCGCTTGTAAAAATTCGGTTTCATGACTGTTTTTTTCTTTTACAAGATGTATAAAAGCGTCTATTTTATCTTTCATCTATTAAATTATTAATAATCAATGTTGATTTTAAAAGCACAAAGATACATTATCTATAAAATTTAAGCTTATAAATTTTGATATTCTCATTGAAAATTAGCCGTTTTGATTATACGATAAACAAAAGGGAGAACGTTTTATTTAAAGGGGTGATTTACTTTTATTTGCAGGTTAGAGCAGTTTTTATATATTTGTTTACAAAAAAAAGCCCTCAACAATAACGCAAGCTATGATGCTTAACTATAAACACTTATCATTTATTTTCTTTTTTGTTATAGGAATGAGTGAAGGCTTTAGCCAATTTAGATTTTCCAATGAAATTGGTGTTGTTCTTGGTCCAGTCGCTTTTCAGTCAGATTTTGGAGAGCGTAAAGATTTTGAAACCAATGCAGGAAACACGAGTTTTGGCGTAGGGATTGTACATTACATGAACTTTACTTTTTTAAGAAGCTACAATAGCAGGTCGCGATCAAGTTTTTTTAATCAACATTTTAAGGTTCGAAACGAACTCTCTTTTTCTAAAATAAAATTGAATCATTTTGGGAAATGGGTTGACGAGGCAAGACAAAGCGAAAATGCAGAACGCCTGAGAAGACATTCTGGTAGTGCCCAAAATATAAATATAGGATCTCAATTAGAGTATTTCCCGCTAAGTATTAGAGAATTTGAGGCAATTAATTTTTCTTTTATGCCATATGTAAGCCTAGGTTTGCAGTATACTGTGTTTAGTCCCACTGTAGAGACTACTTATGGCAATGGCAGTATCAATGATCCTGACAATTTTTATCAACCTTGGGTTCAAGCTACAGATCCTAATTTTATAGAAGACAGTTTTTTGTTTGACGGCAGTGCATCAACAATATCGGTTGTTGGTAGTGTTGGTACAAGATATAAATTGACGACGCTTTCTGATCTTGTATTTGACTTAAAGTGGCAGTACTTTTTTGATGATAGGATTGATGGTTTAGACCATAACTTAAGATCAAATAAATCCAACGATTGGTTAGTCTGGCTAAATGTAGGCTATATTATTTATTTGGATAATAACTAGGGCATATCAAACGTATCAAACAAAAAAGACCAAGTGAAACTCACTTGGTCTTTTTAATTTATAGAAACTATATGTTTTAACCAATAGCCTGTTTGAGGTCATTTATTAAATCTTCTTGATCTTCAATACCAACACTAAGTCGTATTAAGGAATCTACAACTCCTGTTTTTTCACGTTCTTCTTTAGGGATGCTCGCATGGGTCATACTTGCAGGATGACCTGCTAAAGACTCTACACCTCCTAAAGATTCAGCTAAGGTAAACACCTTTAAGCGCTCTACAATGCTAATGGCTTTATCATAATCGTTGCCTTTTGTGGTGAAAGACACCATACCGCCAAAATCTTTCATCTGTGATTTCGCCACAGCATGATTGGGGTGACTTTCAAAACCTGGCCAATAGACGTCTTGAATGTCTGGATGACTCGCTAAATATTCGGCAACAGCTCGTCCGTTCTCACAATGGCGCTGCATTCTTACATGTAAGGTCTTTATGCCTCGAAGTGCTAAAAAGCTATCTTGAGGACCACAAACAGCCCCACTTGCATTTTGAATAAAATAAAGGCGATCAGCCAATTCCTTATCATTTACAACCAAAGCTCCCATAACTAGATCACTATGACCTCCAATGTATTTTGTAACAGAGTGCATCACAATATCTGCGCCCAAATCTAAGGGTTGTTGTAAATATGGTGTGGCAAAGGTATTATCTACTGCCAATAACACCTTATGTTTTTTTGCAATAGCTGCCGTAGCTTTGATATCGATGACATTCATCATTGGGTTGGTTGGTGTTTCTACCCAGATAAGTTTTGTGTTCTCGTTGATATAGTCTTCAATAGCTTCGGCATTTTCCATTCCTACAAAATGAAATGTAATCCCGAATTTTTTAAATATACTGTTGAATAGTCTATATGATCCGCCATATAAATCGTTGGTTGAAACCACTTCATCACCAGGCTCAAGAAGTTTGATCACAGCATCAATAGCTGCTAAACCCGAACCAAAAGCCAAACCATGGTTTCCATTTTCAATACTGGCAAGTGCATTTTCCAAAGCACTTCGGGTTGGATTTCCACTTCGTGAGTATTCAAAACCCTTATGTCCTCCTGGAGTAGATTGTGCGTAAGTAGACGTTTGATAAATAGGTGGCATCACTGCTCCATAAGCTGGATCTGGCTTTTGACCACCATGTATTGTTTTTGTATTAAATTTCATTGAATGAGTTTTAAGAAAGTGTTCGGTAGGTTAGCTACCAAAACCTTTAAATATTAAATAATTACTAGCAAATTTAAGGTTTAATTGGTGGTATTCAAATCTTAATAATACCTTTATGTTCCATTTAACAAAACAACAAATCTTGTGAAAAAAATAGCTGTAATTCTTGTTATGCTAACCTTTTTAACCTCTTGTAACGAAGAGGTCCAAATCTCTTTTGAAGATACGTTTATAGAAACCACAAAAGAAGCCAAAATATCTATTGATATCCCTAGGGCAACTGGCACCGCATCGGTTGCTAGTACTATTAATAAAGTTTTAGAAGCCCATGTGGCCAATCAAACCAACATGGCAAATGACTCTGTAAAGGATCAGTCCATAGATGATGCCATTCAAAAATTTAATTATGAGTATACCTCTTTTAAAAATGATTTTCCAGAAAGTCCACAACAATGGGAAGCATTAATTGATGGAGAGGTGACCTATCAAACGCCAGAGATCATAAGTATTGCCATTAACTCCTATTTAGATACAGGAGGAGCCCATGGCAATACCGTCGTTAAATTTTTTAACTTTAACGGTCAGACAGGAGCTCCTCTTGAGAAAAAAGACCTTATCAATAACATGGAAGCGTTTTCAAAGGTTGTAGCGCAACGCTTTCAAACCGAGACCAAGCCAAACAATGAACAGGAAACCATGGAAGATTTCTTTTTCGGAGAACAGTTTAAATTACCAGAAAGTATCGGTTTTAGTGATGAAGGTGTCGTTATTTTATACAATACCTATGAAATTGCCTCTTATGCTCAGGGCATCACAGAGTTTACTATTCCTTTTGCTGAAGTAGAAGCGTATTTAAACGTACGCTAATCATAACATCTGCTTCGGAAAAACCCGATTTATTCCGAAGGAATTGCTTTTTCTGCTGAAGGTTTTGTTAGTTTTTTAATTATTGGTCCTACAGTGAGTCCTTGACCAATGATAGAGAATACCACGATGATGTAGGTGATCACTAAAAACAGTTCACGGTTCATGTCTTGGGTTAAACTAAGAGCCAATGCTATAGATATGCCACCACGCAGACCGCCCCAGGTCATGATCAAGTTGGTGTGAGGAACAAATTCTAATTTCTTTGCAAAGAACTTTATGGGGAGCCAAAGCGAAATATAACGGCTCATTAACACCAGTGGCACTGCTATTAATCCAGCAATAATATAACTGGTCTCAAAACTTAAGACCAACATCTCCATGCCTATCAATACAAAAAGAATGGTGTTTAAAAGTACATCTACCAATTCCCAAAACTTATCAACGTAGGTCTCAGTGATTTTTGACATAGCAGAATTTCTTACCGTCTCATTCCCTACAATCAAACCAGCAGTAACCATTGCCAATGGGGCAGATAAGTGCCATTGATGCGCCAGCAAACTACCACCCATCACAGTGGCAATCGTGATGATCACCTCAACTTCATAATCATCTATAGAGCGCATCAATTTATAGGTAATGTAACCTAAAACAAGACCTAAGCCAATACCTCCTAATACCTCTTGGCCAAAGAGTTTTAATATTTCAGAAACCTCAATGGCCTCTCCTGGAGCAGATGCGATAGAGAAAATAGTAAGAAAGACCACAACTCCAACCCCATCATTAAATAAGGACTCACCAACAATTTTGGTTTCGAGTTTTTTGGGAGCATTCGCTTTTTTTAAGATGCCAAGCACAGCAATAGGATCTGTAGGAGAGATCAAGGCACCAAACAATAAACAATATATAAAGGCCACGTTTAAGCCTAATAGTTGTAACACATAGTAGGTAAGTGTGCCTACTAAAAAGGTAGAGACCAGTACCCCCAAGGTGGCAAAAACCAATACTGGCCAGCGCTGTATTTTTAATTGGTTAAAGTTGGTGTGTAAAGCCCCTGCAAACAACAAAAAGCTTAACATAATATCGAGGAGAACGGTTTCAAAATCTATTTCCGAAATAAGGGCTTTCTCCCTTAAAAGCAGGCTGTCATCAAACTGTGCAGTCACAATCACTAAAATTGTGAAAATAATGGTAATGAGCATTAAGCCAATGGTTATGGGAAGTTTTAAGAATTTGGCATTGATGTATCCAAAAACGGCAGATAGCACAATCAATACAGAAAGGATAGCATAAAATTCCATAATAATTATAAAGATTTTTTAAGGGCAAGAATATAGCCAAGATGGATGCCCTCGTGGTAGTTGTTAAATTCAATAGCTTCTAAAACGTTGGTAAGCGTATTTTTAGTAGTCACTGTGTATTGATGATAATTTTGGAAGATTTCATTGTCGTAATCTTCTTTGGTTTTTTCTATTGTAGAAAAAAGTAAGCCTTTGATCTCATCAACTTCAGCCTGTGACAAATCACGTTCAGGTTTAGTGCCTTTTTTGAAGCGATCAATCATATCTTCTGAAATGAGCGCAGGCAAGCCAGATAATTTATAAACTAAAGACTGTTGCACGGCAATAGTATGTGCAATGTTCCAAATGATATTATTGTTAAACCCTTCAGGAACTGTATTTAGATCTTTAAGAGAATGATTTTCTATCAATGATTTTAAAAACGCTCTATTTTTTAAGGAGATGTCAAATGCCCAGTTCATCAAATTTAATTTTTGTTTAAAAGTAACCAAATTTACTATGAAATCTGTTTTCTTTGCAAGCTAAAGCTCCCACTTTTTAAAATTTCCGAAGCTAAAAACTATGAAAAAAATATATCATTTAAGTACCTGCACCACTTGCAAACGCATTATTAAGGAGTTAAATTTAAATGATGATGTTGCGCTACAAGACATCAAATCAAACCCAATAACCGAGGTTCAGCTGGATGAATTAAAAACCATGGCAGGAAGTTATGAGGCTTTGTTTAGTAAACGTGCTCAACTTTATAAAAGTAAAGGGCTTAAAGATAAAGTTTTGACCGAAGCAGACTTTAAAAACTATGTATTAGAGCATTATACGTTTCTAAAACGTCCCGTAATGCTATTTGATGATCAAATATTTATTGGTAATAGTGCCAAAACTGTGGCTGACGCTAAAGCATACCTCTCTGCTCATGACTAAACGAACGCTGGCGCTAGGGGCTTTGTTTATGGTGCAATTGCTTTATGGCATTAATTACACCCTTGCCAAAGACCTTATGAACTCTAATTTTGTGCCTCCTTTTGCTTTAGTGGTCTTGAGAGTGGCCGGTGCAGCACTACTATTTTGGGCTTTGGGACTTTTTTTTAAAAGTGAAAAAATTGAACGAAAGGACTTTTTGACCATGTTTGCGGGTGCTGTTTTTGGTGTGGGCATCAACATGATTTTCTTTTTAAAGGGGTTGGAGTTGACCTCTCCCATCCATGCCTCAGTCATCACGACTATTGTGCCAATTCTTATTTTGATACTTTCGGCCATATTTCTCAAGGAAAAACTCACAAAACTTAAAATATTTGGTGTGTTTATGGGGTTTTGCGGTGGTGTACTGTTAACCGTTTTAGGAGAGTCTACCCGTGAAGGAGACAATATCGCGCTGGGGAATCTTTTTATATTTTTTAATGCGCTTTCTTATAGTATTTATGTGATCATCATTAAAAAATTAACCGCCAAGTACCATCCGTTTACATTTATAAAATGGCTCTTTCTCTTTGGTTTTTTCTTAGTGCTGCCTTTTGGCTATACCGATACTATGGCTATAGATTGGAGTGCATTTACCCCATTTATATGGTTCTCTTTGGGCTTTGTAGTTATAGGCGCCACGTTTGGCACCTATTTTTTCAATCCTTTGGCATTGCGCTCTTTAAAAGCATCAACAGTTGGTGTGTTTGTGTATTTACAACCAGTAATTGCTGGGATTTTTGCTTTGATTATGGGCGTAGACACGTTAAATGTTGTAAAGATTGCAGCCATGTGCCTTATCTTTTTTGGAGTCTACTTGGTCACTAAAAAGCCAAAGGTTTCAGCTTAGGTTTTTTGGTTTTTTTCCAGATTTTCGGGTGTCTTCTTTAGTAAGCGTTTTAAAATGTTCAGATTTTGGAAAGGTCTGCATCTTAGCCTTTAAATCTTCAGGAAGCTCCGTAAGACTTCGGGTTTTAAGATTGATCCAAGCTCCAAAAATATCGCAAGTAGCCAGATGTTTTCCGTTTTCATTGTAAAAGTTGTGCTCAAATTTAAAGAACATGCCATCTTCGCTTAGCCCTGATACTTCAAGAGTTACCGAAAGCTTCTGTTCTAAAAACGATTCCTTGAAATAGTAAATTTCTTCAGAAAACACAACCGGACCGACCCCATGCTTGATCAAACTTTTCATTGAAAAGCCGTTTTCATTTAAAAACCCAACACGGGTATGGCTCATAAAGTTCAAATAAGCCGAATTTGCCAAATGACCGTTGGCATCAACGTCACTCCATCTAATTTCAAAATCCTTTTTGTACATATCATTCCAATTTCAGTCATCAAAATTACAAAATATATGATGCACGCACAGTAAGTAAAACTTTTAATCCCTATTCTATTTGTTTACCTTTGCCCAACATTAAAAAACACTTAATGATACAATCCATGACAGGGTATGGTAAGTCTGTTCTGCAACTTCCAACCAAGAAAATTTCCATAGAGATCAAGTCGCTTAACAGCAAAAACCTAGATCTTAATACACGTATGCCTTCAATGTACCGTGAAAAGGAGCTCAATATCCGTAAACTCATAGCCTCAAAGTTAGAGCGCGGGAAAGTTGATTTTTCTTTATATGTGGAAATCACCGGTGAAGAAACGTCTACCCAAATTAATAAAACAGTTGTTACAGAATACATGAAGCAACTGCGAAATGTGGTAGAAGGAGATGAGATGGAATTGCTAAAAATGGCGATTCGGTTACCAGATGCCATCATGACTGAGCGTGATGATATTGATGAGGCTGAATGGAAGGAGATTTCAAAAGAAATTGATAGCAGTATAGAAAAAATACAGCAGTACCGTTTAGACGAGGGTGAAACGCTAGAACAAGACTTTAAAGAGCGTGTTGCTAACATTAAAACGTTGTTAGATGCCGTTATTGCTATGGATCCTGAGCGTATAGATGGCGTTCGTGAGCGTTTGAATAGAGGGATTGCCGATATCAAGGAAAAGGTAGATGAAAATAGATTTGAGCAAGAACTGGTCTATTATATAGAGAAGTTTGACATTACAGAAGAAAAAGTAAGATTGCAAAATCACTTAGAGTATTTTGAAAAAGCCTTGAAATCTAGTGATTCTAATGGTAAAAAATTGGCTTTTATAGGTCAGGAAATGGGCAGAGAAATCAATACCATTGGCTCAAAATCAAACTATGCACCTATGCAAAAGCTCGTAGTGCAAATGAAAGACGAATTAGAAAAAATAAAAGAACAGTTGCTTAACGTTCTTTAAAATTTACGCGCTTGCGTAACGAGAATAAGTTGTAGTAATTAGAAATATCAGTAATTTTTTGGAAGACCAACAGAACGCTATAAGTAAAGGAAAATTAATTGTGTTTTCAGCACCTTCGGGATCTGGTAAAACAACGATTGTAAGGCATTTATTATTAAAGGAAGAGTTGAACTTAGAGTTTTCTATTTCGGCAACGTCTAGAGCAAAACGAGGAGAAGAAGTCGATAGTAAGGACTATTATTTTCTAGATGTTCAAGAATTTAAAAACAAGATCAAGCACGACGAGTTTTTAGAGTGGGAAGAAGTTTACCGAGATAATTTCTACGGCACTTTAAAAGCTGAAGTCGAACGTATTTGGGCTAAAGGAAAACATGTTATTTTTGATATTGATGTTTCTGGCGGACTTCGAATTAAACGAAAATTTCCAGAGCAGACACTTTCCATATTTGTAAAGCCACCTAGCATAGATGAGTTAAAGATTCGTCTCAAAAAACGGAAGACTGAAACTGACGACAAGATCAATATGCGTATTGCCAAAGCTTCTGCAGAATTAGCTACGGCACCTCTTTTTGATAAAGTTGTTCTCAATGAACATCTAGAAAATGCATTGATTGAGTCTTATGACTTGGTATCCAACTTCATTAAGGAATAATCATGAAAATCGGACTCTACTTCGGTACGTTCAATCCTATTCATGTAGGGCATTTAACAATCGCCAATCACATGGCAGAGTACAGCGCTCTTGATAAGGTGTGGTTTGTGGTAACGCCTCACAGCCCGTTTAAAAAGAAAAGCACTTTGCTCGATAATAGGCAACGCTATGAGATGGTGTATTTGGCTACCAAAGATTATTTAAAGCTGGAGCCAAGTGATATAGAATTTACCTTACCACAACCTAATTACACTATAAATACTCTAGTATATTTAAAGGAAAAATATCCTGATTATGAGTTTTCATTAATTATGGGAGAGGATAATCTTAAGAGTCTTCATAAATGGAAAAACTACGAACAGATCATAGAGGATTATGAGATCTTCGTGTATCCAAGAATTTTTGAAGGAAAAACGGAAACCCAGCCTTTAGATCATAAAAACATCCATAAGATAGATGCGCCAATTATGGAGTTGTCTTCTTCTTTTATTCGGAAGGCCATCAGAAACGGAAAGGTGGTTAGGCCCATGCTACCCGAACATGTCTGGAGCTTTTTAGACGAAATGAATTTTTATAGATAAGTACAATTTATAAAAGAAAGAGACGTTATTTTTTATAAATAACGGGTTAAAATATACTGCAATCTCCCCTAATCTTAAATTAAGTTTTAAATGAATATTTTTTTGGTCTTTGGTATTGTATGTGCTGCCATTTTGATTTATAAATTAGTAGCATTTATGGAGCGTAACGCCTTATCTAAACTTGACAAAATCAAGTTTACTGTCTCCGCGAGCATGATAGGCGTCTTTATTATCACTACAAGACTGTTCCCTTTTCCTGAGAATTTATATTGGTTTGTGCTTTTTGCATTAGTTGTGTTGGCCGTTTTACTAACCTCTCGAATGATAAGACAAGAATTGAAACGCTATTGGAGTTTAAACCGAAAAGATCAAATTCTTAATCTTTTATATTATCCCTTATTAGTGGCAGTTATTGCAATTGTATTTTAAAAATGGTAAAAGGCATTTTCATAGTGCGTGAGCTCTTGTTTCGTTTTATTTTTTAGAATGGCAATGATATCAAAACGCGACTCTAATGAGATGTCGTTATCTGTAATATAGGCGTTCATTGCTTTGACGAGGTTTTTTATTTTTCCTGGGGTCACAAAATCCTGCGGGTCGCCAAAAAAATCAGAGTTTCTCGTTTTTACTTCCACGCAAATCATAAGGTCCGCTTTTTTGGCAATGATATCAATTTCTGCTTTTTGATAAATGTAATTACGTTGTATGATTTGGTAGCCTTTGTCCAATAGATACTCGACAGCTAGCTGTTCTCCAAATTTGCCTAGTTCATTATGGTGTGCCATAATCATTCAGTTTAATAGACTAAAATCATCACATTAAATGTGATGTATATCAATATACATAATTGCCTGAATTTTATAGGTTTATGATGCTGAAAAATATAAGATTTTGAAGTCCTTCTTTTACAGTCGCGTTATCTATCTCAACATCCCAACTAACAATTATTCTTTTGCGTTCAAAGGATTTTAAACTTAGACTTATCTTTATGCAACTGAAAAGGATAATACATGGCATCTCACATAAAATGTCCAGAATGTGGAGTTTTCAATACCAATAAAGAATTTTGCACTAATTGTGGTGCTCTTTTGTCTTCAGAAAAAAGACGAGAATTGGCATTTCAAAAAGCAGAAAAAGAGCGTCAGCAAAGGCGTCAACTTGAGAAAAAGAATGATCCATCTTTTTACGATAGGTATAAGGACCATCGTTTTTGGATTGTTCGTGTTTTTGCGAAAATCACGCGTTCCATTTGGTTAGTTTTTATGGCTATAGGTGTTTTTATTGCTTGGATTATTACAGCAATTGCGGCATGAGCATTTTAAAACATCCAGTATTTTATATCCCTGTGCTGTTGGGTATTGCACTTTATATTGCTGGTAAATTACAGCTACCCTTACCTCACTGGCTATTCTTTTATGGCAATGATTTTTTGTGCATGCCTATTGTTTTGAGCTTGTGTTTAGCGGCTATTCGACTCATAAAAAAGACCGAAAACCTCTACGTGCCCATGCGTGTAGTTTTGGCTTTGACGATTTATTTTGCTTTGTTTTTTGAATGGTTTATGCCACAAATTAGCGAACGATATACTCGCGACTTTAGGGATGTTGTGCTTTATTTTGCAGGTGCGACGTTATTTTTTGTGTTGCAGAAAAAGTTATTCTAAATAGCGAAACGTCGATTGTTCTTTAGTTACTGATAGTTCGACAACCTTACCAAAAACCATGGCACGATTGTCCTTTTCATGTCCGGCAGGCATATTAAAGGCAATCGGGAAATTATAATCTTCCAAGGCATCTAGAATCAATTGTTCAATTGATGTTCCCCATAGGGTTGTGTTTTTGCGAAGTCTACTCATGTCGCCCACAATGACACCCGCGCAATTCTCAAAATAACCGGCACGTTTTAAACTTTGTAACATTCGGTCAATGTGATATTTGTATTCACCAATTTCTTCAATAAAAAGAATTTTACCCGTAGTGTCAATGCCTGTTTTAGAGCCTAACATGGTGTGCAGTATGGTTAGATTTCCGCCAACTAAAGGCCCTGAAGCTTCACCTATTTTATTGTAATCAGATCCTTTTAAAGTATAATCTACGGGGTTTCCAAAGATTGTGGATTTAAAGGTAGAAATGGTCTCCTTAATAGTATTGAAGTCATTAGGCAAACTCACGCACATCAAGGCATGGATCGATTGGTAGCCTTCATTATGTACTTGATTGTGCAATGCGGTAATATCACTATACCCAATAATCCATTTGGGGTGTTTCTTAAAAGCAGTATAATCTAGCTTGTCTAAAATGCGTACCGTGCCGTAGCCTCCTCGTGCACACCAAATTGCAGCAATTTTGGGGTCGTCTAAGGCTTGTTGAAAATCCTCACAGCGCTGCGCATCAGTACCTGCAAAATGATTTGCTTGGCTAAACACATGTGTTCCAACCACAGCATTTAATCCCCAACTTTCTAATAATTTCACAGCCTTTTCGACCTCATCAGTTCTGTTTTTTAAAATACCAGAGGGAGCCACAATGGCAACGGTGTCGCCTAGTTTTAAATATGATGGTTGTATCAAAACAGATTGGTTTTTTGAGCTAGATGCGTTTTGAGCAATTACATTTCCAAAGAAAAGTAAAACCCAAAACAATGGTAATATCTGCGAAGTTTTTAACATAACGTAAATGTACAGGATATTTGATTAAGGCATTAATCATTGCTGGTACTTTTTGTGCCAACCGAAACCATAATTAATTCCCATTCCTACATAAGTAAATTTACCAATATTACCCACTAATTTAAAGCCAAAACTTCTTCCGAAGGATGAAGGCTTTCCAATAGGAATCAAACCATAATAGGCCCTAAATCTTCTTTTCTTCTTTTTGAACCATTTAATATTAGCCTCAAAAGGAAACCCAAAATATTGTATTGATTCTTCTGTCGTCATAGTATTATTGGGTTGTTTCACATCTGCATAATTGGTAGAGATCCCTCCCGAAAAACTAAAAGAATGCCCATCTTTGATGTAGCGTTGACCATAAAGTAAAGAGATTTCATGGTTATCTATTGTTTTTTCAAACGCGGGAAATCCAATAAAACCAACAGCAG
Source organism: Sediminibacter sp. Hel_I_10 (assembly GCF_000688335.1). Classification (NCBI taxonomy): domain Bacteria; kingdom Pseudomonadati; phylum Bacteroidota; class Flavobacteriia; order Flavobacteriales; family Flavobacteriaceae; genus Sediminibacter; species Sediminibacter sp. Hel_I_10. Next base: position 1,791,527 of record NZ_JHZX01000001.1, on the reverse strand, counting down.
TACCGGTAAGTTCGGCTAAGGATTGATAGCCATATTTTACCGTAAATAAATCTTTTTTAATTTGGTAATTGAGCTCACCGCCAATTACGACTCCAATTCCATTACCGCCCGCAAACCCCATAAATAATTCAGAATAAACTATCGGATTCGTTTTGCTATAAATCGTATCCTTTTCTTGCTGCGAATAACAGTATAAGATATTGCTAAGAAGAATAATTCCAAGAAGAATTAATTTCATGGTTTTTTACCAAATCTAGAACAAAGAAACATAGTATAAAAGAACTTAATAGTTATTTTTGCCTCAAACAATTAGAAGTCATGTCTCAAGAAACGCAACGTTTTACAATCACCGCAGCATTACCTTACACTAACGGTCCCATTCATATTGGGCATTTAGCGGGAGTATATGTGCCTGCAGATATTTATGCACGTTACCAAAGACTATTAGGCAACGATGTGGCTTTTATTTGCGGCAGTGATGAGCACGGTGTACCTATTACCATAAAGGCTAAAAATGAAGGTGTTTCTCCGCAAGATATTGTAGATAAATACCATGCTATTATCAAAAAATCTTTTGAAGATTTTGGGATTACCTTTGATAACTATTCAAGAACCACAGCTAAAATACATCATGATACGGCTCAAGAATTTTTCAAGACGCTTTATGATAAAAACGAGTTTGTAGAAGAAGTTACCGAGCAGCTCTTTGATGAAGAGGCCAATCAGTTTTTAGCAGATCGTTTTGTGACTGGAACCTGCCCAAAATGTGGAAATGAAGAGGCTTATGGCGATCAATGCGAAAGCTGTGGCTCAAGTTTAAATGCTACCGATTTAATCAATCCGAAATCGGCCATTACGGGCAACGTACCAACCCTTAAAAAAACAAAACACTGGTTTTTACCTTTAAACAAGCACGAGCAATTTTTAAAAGATTGGATTCTTAAAGGTCATAAAAAAGACTGGAAGCCCAATGTTTATGGGCAAGTGAAGTCTTGGATTGATGATGGGTTAAGACCAAGAGCCGTTACTAGAGATTTAGATTGGGGTATCCCCGTTCCTGTCCCTGGCGGTGAGGGTAAAGTGCTTTACGTGTGGTTTGATGCGCCTATCGGTTACATTTCGGCAACCAAGGAGTGGGCCGCAAGAGAAGGAAAAAATTGGGAAGATTACTGGAAAGATGAAAACACCAAATTGGTGCATTTTATAGGAAAAGACAATATCGTTTTCCATTGTATTATTTTCCCGAGTATGTTGAAGGCCGAAGGCTCTTTTATTCTTCCAGACAACGTGCCGGCAAATGAGTTCTTAAACTTAGAGGGCAATAAATTATCCACCTCCAAAAATTGGGCGGTTTGGTTGCCAGATTATTTAGAGGATTTCCCAAATCAGCAAGACGTTTTACGCTACGCACTTACTGCAAATGCTCCAGAAACTAAGGATAATGATTTTACTTGGAAAGATTTCCAGGCCAGAAATAATAACGAGCTCGTTGCCATCTTCGGAAATTTTATAAATCGAGTTGTTGTACTTACCAATAAATATTATGATGGGGTGGTTCCTGAGGCTTCAGATTTCTCTGAAGTAGACAAAGAAACATTGGCGGCTGTTAAAGCCTATCCTTCAGTCATTGAAAGTTCTATAGAGCGTTACCGTTTTAGAGAAGCCAGTCAAGAATTAATGAATTTAGCACGTCTAGGTAACAAGTACCTTGCTGATGAAGAACCTTGGAAATTGGTAAAAACCGACGAAGCGCGAACAAAAACCATCATGTTTGTCGCGCTCCAAATCGCTTCAGCATTAGCCACATTGAGCGAACCATTTTTACCTTTTACTTCAGAAAAGTTAAGAAATATTTTAATGCTGTCTTCAGAAGAGGTCAATATGCAGTGGAGAGATATTGCAACAAAAGACATTTTGATTGCTTCAGGGCATCAAATAGGCAAAGGCGAATTGCTCTTCAGCAAAATTGAAGATGATACCATCCAAAAACAGTTAGACAAGTTAGAGGCTAATAAAAAGGCCAATGAGGCTGCAAAAAAACAAGCAGAACCTCAAAAAGCAACTATTGATTTTGAAGATTTTACCAAATTAGATTTAAGAGTAGGCACCATTCTTGAGGCCGAAAAAATGCCAAAAACCAAAAAGCTCTTAGTCTTAAAAGTAGACACGGGGATTGATGTTAGAACAATTGTCTCTGGTATTGCAGAGAGTTTTACTCCAGAAGAAGTTGTAGGCAAACAGGTTACCGTTTTGGTCAATTTAGCACCTAGAGCCTTAAGAGGGGTTGAAAGTCAAGGCATGATTTTAATGACCGAAAGCATGGAAGGTAAGTTGGTGTTTGTAAAACCGGATACTACCGTCAAAAACGGATTGCAAATAAGTTAATTCAATAACAGTTCATACAATGAAAAAATTATGTTTATATAGTGTTGTTTTAGGGCTTATGCTGTCTTGCGGCCCTAAAACAACAGCCTCTAAGACCGAAGTGGTCAATACTACAAAAACCTATGTTTCTGAAGTGGAGAGCAACACGAAACTAAAGGCCATTACAAAGAAAGGCGCGCTAACAGATCTTGAGGGGTTACAGGACATCGGCTATTTTACCTATACCGAGTATGTAGATGCCGAAACCAATGCACTTTTGAGAATAAAGAATGTCGAAACGACCGATAAAACCATTACCGAAAATTATTATTTTAATAATGGCGAGTTGGTGCTCATTAAGTTATCTCCAAAAGGTCAGGCAGATAAATACATCTATACTAGAGGACAAAAAATTCTATCGGCAACCAACGTCAATGCCGTAGAAAAAGAACTCTATTTAAATAAGGCAAAACGATTTAAAAAGGCCTTCTACAAAGGCTAAGCACTTCATAAAAGGTAATCTTTTTACAATGGCGGTGGTTGTTACATTCCTCCACAAATGTCGTCGTGAATATCGTCCCCCTAGTTTTTAAGGAGAACCCCCAACAGTTTTCCTAAAATTCCTTAATTTCGCGACTTGATCAGAATACCCATAGCATGAGCGTTAAATTTCCTGAATATAAAGGACTTGACTTGCCAAAAGTAGCAGAAGAGATTCTTAAGTATTGGCAAGAACATCACATCTTCGAAAAAAGTATATCCACACGAGAGGGCAAGGAGCCCTATGTGTTTTTTGAAGGTCCACCGTCAGCAAACGGACTCCCAGGAGTACACCACGTTTTAGCACGTGCCATTAAGGATATTTTTCCTAGGTATAAGACCATGAAAGGCTTTCAGGTGAAGCGAAAAGCTGGTTGGGATACTCATGGTCTCCCCATTGAACTTGGGGTAGAAAAAGAATTGGGGATTACTAAAGAAGATATTGGTAAGACCATTTCCGTAGAAGATTATAACGCAGCTTGCCGTAAAGCCGTGATGCGTTATACCGACGTTTGGAACGACCTTACCCAGAAAATGGGCTATTGGGTAGATATGGAAGATCCCTACATTACCTATGAACCTAAATATATGGAGACGGTTTGGTGGTTACTTAAGGAAATTTACAATAAAAACTTATTGTATAAAGGATATACCGTACAGCCTTATTCTCCAAAAGCGGGAACAGGTTTAAGTTCTCATGAGCTTAACCAACCGGGCACTTATCAAGACGTTACAGACACTACAGTGGTTGCTCAATTTAAGGCAAATGCAGCATCACTTCCAGGTTTTTTACAAGATGAGGGTGATATTTTCTTTTTAGCTTGGACGACCACACCATGGACTTTGCCAAGCAATACCGCCTTAACGGTTGGTCCAAAAATAGAATATGTCTTGGTGGAAACTTACAACCAGTACACGTTTCAGCCTATGAACGTCGTGTTGGCCAAAAGTTTAGTAGCCAGTCAATTTTCTGGGAATGCATTCCAAGTAGAGACCAAACCAGAATTATTGGAGTATAAGAGCGGCGATAAAAAAATTCCTTTTTATGTAGTTAAAGAGTTCATTGGTAAGGATTTGGTGGGAATTACTTATGAGCAATTATTGCCTTACGCGCTTCCGCACGATCATCCAGAAAATGCATTCAGAATCATTTCTGGAGATTTTGTAACTACAGAGGATGGTACAGGTATTGTGCATACAGCCCCAACTTTTGGTGCAGATGATGCTTTGGTAGCCAAACAGGCATCGCCAGAGATTCCTCCAATGTTGGTTAAAGATGACAACGGAAATTTAGTGCCTTTGGTTGACTTACAAGGGCGATTTAGACCAGAACTAGGCGAGTTTGCTGGAAAGTACGTTAAGAACGAATATTACAATGATGGTGAAGCGCCAGAACGTTCAATAGATGTTGAGCTCGCTATCAAATTAAAAGAAGAAAACAAGGCCTTTAAGGTCGAAAAATATAAGCACAGTTACCCTAACTGTTGGAGAACAGATAAGCCAATTCTCTATTACCCATTAGATTCATGGTTTATAAAAGTGACTGAGTTTAAAGATCGTATGCATGAGTTAAACCAAGGCATCAACTGGAAACCCAAGAGTACGGGAGAAGGTCGCTTCGGAAATTGGCTGGCCAATGCTAACGATTGGAACTTGTCGCGTTCTAGATATTGGGGGATACCGTTACCCATCTGGAGAACAGAAGATCGAAAAGAAGAAATCTGCATCGGGTCTGTTGAAGAGTTAAAGTCGGAAATGGCAAAATCTGTTACAGCAGGATTTCTATCAAAAGATATTTTTGAGGAATTTGAAGTAGGGAACCTTTCCGAAGAAAACTATGCGAAAATTGATTTACATAAGAATATTGTAGATGATATTATCTTAGTTTCTGAAAGCGGAAAACCAATGAACCGCGAAGCCGATTTAATAGATGTTTGGTTTGACTCTGGTTCTATGCCTTATGCCCAATGGCATTACCCTTTTGAGAATAAGGATAAAGTAGATCAAACTTGGAGAAAGGCCGATTTTATAGCCGAAGGTGTCGATCAAACACGAGGTTGGTTTTATACACTTCATGCCATTGCTACCATGATTTTTGATGATGTAGCCTATAAAAATGTAGTCTCTAACGGATTGGTGCTAGATAAAAACGGACAAAAAATGTCCAAACGTTTGGGCAACGCCGTAGATCCTTTTACAACATTAGACACCTATGGTGCCGATGCAACGCGTTGGTACATGATTAGTAATGCCAACCCGTGGGATAACCTTAAGTTTGACCTTGAGGGCATTGAGGAAGTGAAACGAAAATTCTTCGGAACGCTGTATAACACCTACTCGTTTTTTACGCTTTATACCAATTTGGATAACTTCTCTTATGAAGAGGCCGATTTGGCATTAGAAGACCGCCCAGAATTAGACCGTTGGATTCTTTCTGAATTGAATACCCTAATTCAAAAGGTAGATGATTATTATGCCGATTACGAGCCAACAAAAGCCGCTCGTGCCATATCAGATTTCACCCAAGATTACTTGAGTAACTGGTATGTGAGATTGAGCAGAAGACGTTTCTGGAAAGGTGATTATCAAACCGATAAAATTTCAGCATATCAAACCTTATACACCTGTATGCTGACCATTGCCAAATTAGGAGCGCCAATTGCACCATTTTTTATGGATAGACTTTACCTAGATTTAACACGGGTAACCCATAAAGAAGGAGCAGAGAGTGTACATTTGGCTGATTTTCCTGAGTTTGATGAGACTTTCGTTAACAAGTCTTTAGAGCGCAAAATGGAAAATGCCCAGACCATATCATCATTGGTACTATCACTTAGGGCAAAAGAGAAGATTAAAGTGCGCCAGCCCTTGCAAAAAATAATGATCCCTATTGATAACGAAACGCAAAAAGCTGAAATTTTAGCTGTTGCCGATCTTATTAAATCAGAGGTCAATGTGAAGCTGGTTGAGGTCATGGAAGATGCCTCTGATATTTTGGTGAAACAGATCAAACCTAATTTTAAGGTTTTAGGGCCTCGTTTTGGTCAAGATATGAAAGCGGTTGCTAATGCAGTTAACAATTTTACAGATAAGGATATTAGTATCATAGAGCAAAACGGTAGCTTAGCAATTGAGATTAATGGAAAAAATATTATATTAGAACGCTCTGATGTAGAGATCACTTCTAAAGATATTGAAGGTTGGTTGGTTGCCAGTTCTGGGGCATTAACAGTTGCATTAGACGTTACGCTAACTGATGCATTAAGAAAAGAAGGAATTGCTAGAGAATTGGTAAATCGCATTCAGAATTATAGAAAAGATTCTGATTTTGAATTAACAGATCGCATCTCTGTAAAATTTCAAAAAGACGACCAAATCGCAGCTGCCATAGAAACAAATCTAGAATACATTAAAACCGAAACATTAACCGACGAATTATTAATTGTAGACCAACTTAATGAAGGCATAGACATCGCTTTTGATGATGTTCAAACGAAGTTGTTTGTAGAAAAAATTTAAAAATTATGGGAAAAGATACCACTGAAAGATACTCAGATAAAGATTTAGCTGAATTCAAAATTTTGATCCAAGACAAAATCCAAAAGGCACAACACGATCTTGAGTTGATCAAAAGTGCTTATATGAATGACGGTGATAACGGTACAGATGATACTTCACCAACATTTAAGGCTTTTGATGAAGGTAGCGCTGTAAGCAGCAAAGAGTCTAATTCGCAATTGGCCATACGTCAAGAGAAATTTATTCGTGACCTTAAAAACGCCTTAATTAGAATTGAAAATAAAACCTACGGGATTTGTAGAGTTACAGGAAAGCTAATTAACAAAGAGCGTTTAAAATTAGTACCACATGCCACATTGAGCATTGAGGCAAAAAACATACAGAAGTAATTTTAGCAGATTACTGGTGTTTTATATCCGCTTTTAAACTGCGGAAACTATTTAGTTTACAATTTTAAATAATCGCTTTGATTACTATTGAAGCGATTATTTTTTAGATCATTATGTCCTTAAAAAAAGCTACCATCTTTATCTTTTTGATTTTACTCGTTGATCAACTGAGTAAATTTTATATAAAGACCCATTTTGCGCTGCACGATAAAACCGTTGTTTTTAATTGGTTTCAAATTGCCTTTGTAGAAAATGAAGGGATGGCCTGGGGTACAAAATTAAGTGACTTTATCTCCATTATTTCAGACAGAACGGCTAAAGTGTCGCTAACGGTATTTAGAATTTTTGCCGTTTTTGGCATTGCTTACTGGTTAAAACGTGCGGTGGAAGGCAAAAATTCCAGACTGCTCGTATTTGCCATTTCGCTCATTTTTGCTGGTGCTTTGGGGAATATCATTGACTCTGTGTTTTATGGGGTGTTATTTGATAACAGTCAGGGCCAAGTGGCGACGTTTTTGCCAGATCAAGGCTACGACACCTTTTTTCACGGAAAAGTAGTAGATATGCTCCATTTCCCAATTTGGAGCGGGGTGATGCCCGATTGGATCCCGTTTTTAGGCGGTAAGTACTTCACCTTTTTTGAACCCGTTTTTAACGTGGCCGATATGGCCATTAGTACTGGGATAGGCATCTTGATTTTCTTTAATAAACGAGCCTTTCGGGACTCTAAAGAAGAAGAGGTTCAAGAGTTGGATGACCAGTTCTAAGCAGTTGTTTCACCAGGCAATACACTTAACACTATAAGAATGTCAATTGATTTAGAAGGATGGCAACACATTTTTTTAAAGCTCAGAGACCTTGCTATATTTAAAGACTACGGAAAAACCGTAAGCCAGGGCTTTTGCAACCTTATTTTTTAACAAGTGTTTTAACATTGTTTTGGCAAATTTAAACTAATTTGAGAGACAGCACGGCGAAGCCGTTCCATGTTGAACAAGATAGACCCTTCCAATGTCCAGATATAGCCAAACCAAAACATCCCTAAAACGATATCTCGTGCCAATGCTCGTTATGTTGGTGTTTACCAGCTGCCAAAGGGACGAGACCGTACCCTTAGAAGATAGCACTGAGACGGCCAATAGTGAAATTAGCGTAAAGACACTTACACTGGAGCAGGCTGGTGCCGACTTCCAAGATTTGATGGAACAGCTTGGGCTTTCCTCCAATTTGAGCCCCGACAATCCCAATGGGTTGCAGCAGGCCAGAGGCACCATGGACACCTTGGGGCTTACCGTATCCACCGATATCATTAAGCAATATACCCGGGGCAGTTACACCTCCTATACCATGGAGCTGCTGGGCGGCCGCGACCCTGCGGTATTCTATAATCTTACTATCGAGTCCAACGGGCGCTGGAACGGGATGTTCGCCACAAAGTACAGCCCCACCACCCGTTGGATGGACACCAAGGCCGGCCCCTACGAGGGCGAGGTACAGTCCGCCCGTGTCAATGCCCTCACCCAGTATACCGTACCCGATGATGCCTTTGAAGAGGGCGTCATCTATAGCGGCGTACCCGATTTCAGCCCCGGCAGCGGTGGCGGCACACCCTCCAACGCCTCGCCCTACTACCCCAGCGATTGCGGCGGTATCGTGGGCGTATTCTACGAGACTATAACTGTTATGTGTGGATGTGCAGAACCTCCTCATTATCCAGGAGGTTGCAGAGATTGTTCCAGCCCTGGATATTATGCCGATATCCCCTATTACTACTGCCAGGAGTACAACCCCAACGAGGTAGACTGGCCCGGGGACAGCGGTGGAACGGGTGGGGTATCTATGCCCGACCTGGCCGACCTGCCCTCGGTGGCCGTGGCCATACGCCCAGAGGAGTGCCTGCAGCGCATCCCGGGCGACCTTGACGGCAATTGCCAGCGTGACGCCTATGAGGTTTGTATGCTCGATGGGCATGGGCATGATGTTTGTGCGTGCGTGGCAGATGGTGGCAATTTATACGATTGCTCAATAGAGAACTGCCTTGGGTACATGCCGCAGAACAACCTGAGTTCTGCGCAGATCCAATCCATATATGACTTTCTTGATGACAATGATTGCAGCGACGAGGCAAAGGCTTTTACCGAGCTGGCCCTTGAAGCCCTGCCCGATGGTGAGGTGGATTATGTATTGGAGATTATATTTGAAATTACAGAAACTATTGAATTTCAAAACCAAACTTGTTTAAAATCAATCAAGGATGAGGTAGTTTCAACTGGCGAAATGAAAAAAATCGCCAAAAAATTTCAACCTACCCATCCAGTATTAGATTTGGAATGGGGTATGTTTACTAATACCAATTGGGGAAACACTGGCAATACAGGACTCAATGCAAATCAAGATGGAGCATTTATAAACCTAAATACCGAATCGTTGTCTCACGTCAATAATATAGTGATGGTCCAGACTATTGCTCATGAACTAATACATGCGGAGTTATATAGGAAACTCAAGGAATTAGTTGATGATTATAATTTGATTTCTTTATCTGAATATAATGCTCTACAGGATAATTTTATGGGAATTGCTGATTATACGCTGAGATACGGAAATGTAATTTTTGAGGAAACTGCTGGTCAAATTATCGCCTGGGGTTTAGACCCAGATTTATCTTTGGCTCATCATAATCAAATGGCAGCATTTTATAGACAATCAATAATAGATGCTATGAAAGCATACGATTTATCTGAAGGAATTATCAGGCTCAATGCAGAGGAATTTTACGAAGCTCTTTCATGGGCGGGTCTTCGAATTACTTCAGATGAAAATGGCGAGAACAGTCAATATACAGATGTTTGGAGAAATTTTAAGGACCAGATTGATATTGAAGAAGCAGATATACCTGAAAGTGATAGGACTTATAGTCGCTACTTGGATATTATCAGTCAAGAGTATAACGGAAGTGGAATAAACTGTAATTAAATTATGAAAAGAATTGCTCTCTTAATTATTATAATGTGCTTTTCGTGTCAGGAAAAACACAAATCCAATCATTGCTCGGAAATCGAAAAAAGTTATGATAGCCTACTCAAATCGAAAAAAGAAATCGATAAAATTCCATTTAATAGGTTTTCAAACATTCTAAATATGGAAACGGGCACTGCCAAAGATTCCATATTAATTGCTAAATATCAAACTATAATGGGAAATGATAGTTTAGTTGATTTATATATCTGGGATAGAATTCATACTATAAACCAAAATATGACTCAATTAAATGTATATAATAGCTTTAAAGGAGTCTATCGATTAAAACAGATTCACAATAAAAAGTATGCTCAATTAACAAAAATAATTATTAAAAAAGATAGTTGCTATTTATTCAAAGGAGAAAATTTATTAATTAAAAAAAATTTGAACTCATAAATTCATCAAATAAATTCATCAAAGGAAAATTGAGATTGAGAAATTACAGGTTACGGCTAGATGATGCAATACAATCAAAACCGATTATACATTTAGATGATAATAGTTGTATGGATTGTGAGGAATTAGAGTTTTATAGAGAAGGATCAGTTGAGTAAAAACTGTATGTCCTGATTTGCACAACCCTAAAGGTTGGTCATAAAAATATGGCTTGATTTCTATCATGATGGGAGGAAAGATATATTGGGGTAGATCCCAAAGGTAAAAACACCAAGGCTTTTGATGAGCTTAGCCCTTCAGACCTTGCCTGATGGTGAGGTGGATTATCCAAATAAAGTAATCTTAGACTCAAGTTTTGTCAACAATGTAAAATTAAAATGTGCATATGACAAATTAACATCAGACAATAATCCTCTATTTAGAAATACAGTTGGTGCTTTTATAGACGACCCTAATTTCAATTTGACTTTCGAGGTTGGTGAATGTTCTCAAACAGAAGATCAATGTACAAATGATTCAGATCCCAACAATATTGTAATCACATTTGAAGATATTCCTAATAGTCCTATTCAGATTGCTCAAGCAATCCTGCATGAATCTATACATGCAGAACTCGCGAGATTTGTCAAACAGTATCAATTAGGAAGTATAGATGTAAATAACCGACCTTATTTATTTGATTTATATAAATACTATAAAGAGCTTTTAGGTGGCGGTGACATTGACCACATTTATATGAGTTATAACTACATAAACCCCATTTCTGAAGCTTTAAGAGAATACGATAATAATAACTATTCCATAGATTATTATAAAGCGTTTTCGTGGGATGGATTAAGGGCTTGGGACCAAGCAGCACCTCTGTCTGATGCAGATGATAGTCTATATGAGTCTTATAGAGCAATAGTTAATCAAAATACAACTGTATGCGACTAAATTTTTATATCCTAAGCTTAATTTTATTGATTTCTTCTTGTCAAGGGCATGCAGATTTTCAGGACAAGTTGCAAATACTAAAGGTAATTAATGAAACGATTCCAAGACAATTACCTTTACCACCTCCTCCAGATCATGAAAAGCATAAATTAGATTCTCTCTCTCAAGATTATGGAATTATGGAATTTAATTATGCTATTTACCCCAATTATTTCGTTTTGGATGAAGATATTAATTTTTCTTCAAAGTTCTGGAAAGAAAGAGGTTCTCAAGCTAGGTTCGGAAAAGCAGAGATTGATTCAATTGACTATGAAACCCTGAAAGGTTTGTTAAAATTTGAAAAAGAAGAAACGATAAATAAAAGGCTTATCGAAAATTTATTTAAAAAGGAAATTCTGCAATTAAATCAAAGAGTTATTAACCAAATGGAGAAAAAAGAATTTGGGGTTGATGGTATTATCAGTTTTACAAATATAGCCTTTAGTTCAAAGAAAAACTTAGCCGCAATTGGTTTAGGCGTTCATAGAGGGAGATTAGATTCATACTTCAATCTATATATATTGGAAAAGATAAACGGTAATTGGATTATCAAATATTTCAAAACAAAATCCTATTCTTAATATAGTAGTTTTGATTTTAAATTCAATATGCTTAATTCACAAGAAAAAAATTACTAATAGGGATTCTCTATCATTAATCAGTCTATTTTTTGTTTATTCACATAATAAAAAATATGTTAAATTTTGAGGTTCTACTCCCAAGGAATCAATGCCATGAGAATAATAATCTATTTGTTTTTGATTTTATTTATTTCTTGTAGTTCTACGTATAATCATCTTGAAAGTGATTTTTATACCATCATAAACATGCAAATTGAAAGAAATTTAGAAAATTTTAATGGTCAAAAAGTGAATATTAAAACTAATCTTGATGATTATATAGTCAGATATTTTGATAAAATAGATACGGATGACTTCACTAATTGCGCTCTTCGAGAAAAATTAGGTAATGCTGTTTTTTCTCAAATTTTTCAGGATCAAAATTTACAATTTTTAAAAGGTCAAAAAGGTAATGAGATGCTTGATTCAACTTTGATCAAGGTGGCTGATAAATTTGAGGTCAGTTGGAATTCAAATAAAATCTCAAGAACGTATTTAAACTCTTCATTTTCTATTAATGTATCATCTCCAAAATTTACAAGCAAAGAAAATTATGCACTAATAGGTTTTGCTTATGGTTACGAGGAAGCCATGGAGGGAGGTATAAGTGTATTTTTGAACAAAAATGGTGAATGGATTTATTACACCTCTTTAGATGCTTGGATTGAGTAAAACGATCCTGAAGTATCGATGTATGAAAGCAAATAACTAAAGGGTAATGTTCGATGTCCATTATATTATTTGTGTTTTATAGTAGTTTTAAGAGGGCTCTTATTCGCTGAACTTATAAACCGCCTCAGGCGTCACGCAAAAATCTAAACCGATATCATGTTGAGAGATATCGCTAAAAGCTGTTTCGGGTTTAAAAAATGAGAGTCCGATTTTAAGCGTTTCGGGTTTGCACTGGCTTAAGAACATATCGTAAAAGCCTTTGCCATATCCAATTCTATGGCCAGATTGGTCAAAAGCCAATAAGGGTACAAAAACCACTTCAATTTTAGCGCTGTCAATTTCTATACCGTCTACAGGCTCGGGGATGTTGTATTCATTTTTCTTGATTCGGGTACTATCGGTTAACAGATAATGTGTCATTTTATGGTTGCCGAAATCACTTTTTGACAGCACAATGTTTTTGTCTTTGCCCGACAAAATGTTAAGGATGTAATCGGTATTGACTTCATTATATTCTACAATACTCAAAAAAATATGATAGAAGCTTTTATCCCAGACCTTCATGGTGAGCAGTTGGTTGGCGATTTTTAAGCTAAGTTCCTCTACATCTTCAGATGAGAGGCCTTTTCGAAGCACTTTATAGGCTTTCCGGAGTTGGGGTTTTGTCATCAACGATAGCAAGTGTAATATGAAAGATAGCATCACCTTGGTATATAATAGGCGACTCATTAATATTGAAAATATAACCGGCATTCGGTGCTTTAACAAAATGATTAAAGCTTCCGTAGGGATCGGTTATATTACCCAAAACATCCCCTTTCTCTACATAAGAATTAATGGTTATGGTAGATTTAAACATCCCTGAAAATTTCGCACGAATCCATTTACTGTCTTTAACTACAATACAGGCTTCTTTTGGTTTTGAGGTCTTAAACTTGCTGTTGAGCATGCCCATATGGTTGAGAACTCGTTTAGCACCGTTAACCCCTGTGTTGGTAATGTTATTATCTATGTTAAACGACTTGCCGCCTTCAAATAGTAAGATGGGAATGCCCAGTTTATGACAGGCATTTCTAAAGGATTTGCTGAGGTTTTGGGAGTATAAAATAAAGGGTGCACCAAAGACTTGCGCATATTCATATAATAAAGGCTCATCTTCAATAATACGAACTTGTGCCGCATTAAAACGACCAGCACCTCCGGTATGAAAGTCCATGATAAAATCAACATGAGGTAGGATCTCTGTGACCAATTGAAAGGCCACACGACTAGCCAAAGACCCGCCCTGAATACCAGGAAATACCCGGTTAAGATCTCTTCCATCGGGAAATTGCCGGTCCATATGGATAAAACCAAACACGTTGATCACCGGGATACAGATGATTGTTCCCTTTTTTGGGGTATTAATTCCCTTAGCAATAATTTGTCTTACGATTTCAACACCGTTGATTTCATCGCCGTGAATGCCCGCAGTCATTAAAACAGTAGGGCCAGGTTTTCTAGATCTTGAAATGATAATGGGAACGTCAATGCTATTCTGGGTGTGTAGCTTGGCAACATTAAAACTTAAGGTGGTTGTCTTTCCTTTGGCTACAGACTCTCCTAAAATAATAAGATCATCAACGGTTTTTTCCTTAGTATCACTCATGCATTGCTATGTTTATTCTTGAATTTGATGATTAATGATAATGAATCAAAAAGATCAATTCGAAATCAAAAAATAAAATTTTATTTATCATTGAAACTAAAAAGACTTTAAATTCTATGATTAGAAACCGATCTTAAGTGATGAAACGACAGTTGAAAATCGAGAAATTCAATTAAACATTACGCTCAATATATCTAATGATAGTTTTTGCAATATCTTTTTTAGTAGCGGTTTCAATACCCTCCAAACCAGGTGAAGAGTTTACTTCTAAAATTAATGGTCCTCGAGCAGATTGTAACATATCAACACCACAAATTCCTAAGCCAAGAGCTTTTGCAGCTCGTAATGCAGCATTTTCTTCTTCGTCTGTAAGTTGAATCACGTTGGCACTTCCTCCTCTGTGAAGATTTGATCTAAATTCACCTTCCTTCCCTTGGCGTTTCATAGCCCCAACAATGTTGCCATCTACTACAAAGGCCCTAATATCAGCTCCTTTAGATTCTTTGATAAATTCTTGAACTATTACTCTTGCTTGTAGTCCATTAAAAGCTTCAAGTACAGATTCTGCTGCGTTATTGGTTTCGGCTAAAACCACGCCCAATCCTTGAGTACCCTCAAGAAGTTTGATGACTAAGGGAGCGCCACCCACGTATTTAATGATGTCTGAAACATCTTTTGTGTAGTTAGAGAATACCGTTTTTGGCATTCCTAAGCCTGCACGTGACAAGACCTGAAGACTTCTTAATTTATCACGAGATCTTACTAAAGCTTGTGATTCAACTGTAGAGAAAATTTTCATCATCTCAAACTGTCTTACCACTGCCGTGCCATAAAACGTAACAGAAGCTCCAATTCTTGGAATGATGGCGTCAACGCCTTCAATCATTTTACCTTTATAAACAACTCCGGGATTTTTTTTCTCGATGATGATCTCACATTTTAAGGGATCAACAATTTCAACAGTATGCTTACGCTGTTTTGCAGCATCTACCAATCTTTGGGTAGAATACAAATGAGGATTTCGAGACAAAATGACAATATTCATGCGCTATGATTTTTTTGTATTAACGGTATCGGGAGTTGTCCCAGATTTTATTTTCTTTTGATGAGATAGGTTTTTTAAGCTCACATCTACCACAAATTTTTTCAATAAAAATTTACGCCCTATCAAAATAGGAAACTTCATATCATCCCTATCGCTCAAGGTCAAATGTATACTATATTTTTTATTGAAAATAATGATCGATGTTTTTACTTTATAGCGTTGCTGTACAATGCCATTACTACTTTTAACTCTAGTGGTAGAGAAGTTTTTAAAAACAATCTTTTTACCATTGTAATTAGGATGCTCCTTATCGTAAAAAAGACATTTGAGCATACCGTCTTCTTCATAAAATTTATGGCAATGTATCGATGAGGTATAGGCCCCAGTATCGATTTTGATATCAATATCAGACAAGTCGAGCGTGGGGAAATCTGCTTTATCTATTCTGCCAATTACTTTTTTGGGCATCTTTTGAATTAAATGAACATGCAAGTTAGTGAAAACTCCATATGACCAAGGACTTTAACGAATGTTTTTTTAGAGGAAAGCCAAGCAAATAAAATTGAAATAGTACCTTTACATTGATGCAAAACCCTACGCTAGATATCCAAATTAAGACCCTTCCTCAACAGCCAGGCGTGTATCAATATTTTGATAAGGAGGATAAATTGATCTAT
Source organism: Sediminibacter sp. Hel_I_10 (assembly GCF_000688335.1). Classification (NCBI taxonomy): domain Bacteria; kingdom Pseudomonadati; phylum Bacteroidota; class Flavobacteriia; order Flavobacteriales; family Flavobacteriaceae; genus Sediminibacter; species Sediminibacter sp. Hel_I_10. The sequence continues at coordinate 1,775,658 of NZ_JHZX01000001.1, read as the reverse complement.
GTAGGCAAGGCTAAAAACATTAAGAAGCGCGTTAGTTCTTACTTTACCAAAACCCATGATAATGGTAAAACCAGAGTACTGGTGAAGAAGATTGCCAAGATCAAGCATATTGTGGTAGAGACAGAAACAGATGCCCTGCTGCTTGAAAACAATTTGATCAAAAAGAACAAGCCGCGTTATAATGTGTTATTAAAAGATGATAAATCCTACCCTTGGATTTGCATCAAAAAAGAACGTTTTCCCAGAGTCTTTCCCACTCGACGCATATTTAAAGACGGTTCAGAATATTACGGTCCTTACACAAGTATGAAAACAGTTTGGACACTATTAGACCTTATCAAAGGGCTCTACCACTTACGAACGTGTAATTTTAATCTTTCCGAAGAAAAAATTGAAGCAGGAAAATACAAAGTCTGTTTAGAATATCATTTAGGCAATTGCGAGGGCCCTTGTGAAGGTTTTCAAGATGAAGAGGAATACAACGCTAACATAAAGGCCATACGAGAGATTATAAAGGGAAATTTTAAGGATTCACTTTCTCAGTTCAAGACCCAAATGAAAGATTTGGCGGCCAACATGCATTTTGAGGAAGCACAACGTATTAAGGAAAAAATAGAGGTTTTAGAAAACTACCAATCTAAGTCTACCGTTGTTAATCCCAAAATTAGCAATGTTGATGTGTTTAGCATCATGAGTGATGAGGGTTATGGCTATGTCAACTTTTTACAATTGTCCTACGGAAGCATTATCAGGTCACATACCTTAGAGATCAAAAAGAAATTAGACGAAACGGATAAAGAACTTTTAGAGTTAGCAATAACTGAAATACGACAACGTTTTAACTCCAATTCAAGAGAAATTTACGTGCCTTTTAAAGTGGATCTAGGTGAAACGATTAGAGTCACCATTCCCAAGTTAGGCGACAAGAAAAAGATATTGGACTTGTCACTTCGGAATGCAAAATACTACCGTATGGAGCGCTTTAAGCAAGTGAAGATTGTGGATCCAGATCGCCATGCCAATCGTATTATGGCACAGATGAAGGCCGATTTGCGATTACCAGAAGAGCCACGTCATATCGAATGTTTTGATAATTCGAACATACAGGGTACAAATCCGGTTGCGGCTTGTGTGGTTTTTAAGGATGGAAAGCCGAGTAAAAAGGATTACAGGCATTTTAATATAAAAACGGTGGTAGGTCCAGACGATTTCGCCTCAATGGAAGAAGTGGTCTACAGACGTTACAAACGTTTAGTTGAAGAAGAGCAATCTTTACCACAGCTTATTATTATTGATGGCGGTAAAGGGCAACTCAATTCAGCATTAAAAAGTTTGGATGCTTTAGGGCTTCGAAACAAAATTGCCATTATTGGTATTGCCAAAAGATTGGAAGAGTTATTTTACCCAGATGACCCCATCCCGCTGTATTTAGATAAAAAAAGTGAAACGCTTAAAGTCATACAGCATCTTAGAAATGAAGCCCATCGATTTGGTATAGAGCATCATAGAAATAGACGAAGCAAAGGTGCCTTAACTACAGAATTGGAAAGTATTTCGGGTATTGGTGAGCAAACTGTTGTAGCTTTGATGAAACGCTTTAAATCCTTAAAACGAATTAAAGAGGCAAAACAAGAAGATTTGGAAGCTGTAGTAGGCTTATCTCGAGCTCAAAAAATTAAAGCCTTTTACAAAAAAGAATGAAACAGATCATTATCATCATGTCGCTTCTGGTCTGTGTTTCATTACACGCCCAAGACCTTCCACGACAACAACAAAAAAAAATTGGTTTGGTTTTAAGTGGAGGAGGCGCTAAGGGGTTTGCTCATATTGGAGCGCTCAAGGTAATTGATAGTTTGGGCATTAAGATAGATTATGTAGCAGGTACCAGTATGGGGGCCATTATAGGGTCTTTATATGCTTCTGGATACTCCGGAAAACAATTGGACTCTATTTTTAAAAGTCTTGATTTTGATAACGTGATTAACGATATTCTTCCCAGATCGGCAAGAACCTTATATGAACGAGAGAATAACGAGAAGTATGCGGTGATTTTACCTTTTGATAAGTTTAAACTAAAATTACCTTCAGCGCTCTCTCGAGGTCAAAATGTGTTTACCCTCTTATCCCAATTGACATTGCATGTGAGTGATGTTACAGACTTCGATAAATTGCCCATTCCATTTTTTTGTATTGCCACAAATGTAGAAACTGGTAAAGCTGTTATATTAGATTCAGGCAGTCTCCCACTGAGTGTTACTGCTAGTGGCGCTTTGCCGTCTTTATTTCAGCCCGTTGAAATTGACGGCAAATTATTGATTGATGGCGGTGTTGTTAATAATTATCCAGTCGATGAGCTCAGGGCAAAAGGGATGGATGTCATCATTGGTGTTGATGTTCAAGATGGTTTAGCTGCCAGAGAAGATATGGCTTCGGCTTTGGATGTGTTGGTGCAAATCAACAACTTTAGAACCATTAATGACATGAAGCTCAAAGCTGAAAAAACAGATATTTATATCAAACCCGATATTGCAGATTTTAGCGTGATTGCCTTTAGTGAAGGGGAAAAAATTATTGAAAACGGAAAAAAAGCGGCACTTGAAAAATTAGATGCGCTTGAAGCATTACCGCGACAAACAATAGATCGATCTCGATTAGACGTTAATCTTAGAGCCTGTGATAGTATTCGTATCAATTCCATTGGGATTTCGGGAAATAAGCGTTACACACGCTCCTATATTTTAGGAAAGCTCAAGCTTAAAACAGATGAAACGGTGAGCTATAAAGATTTCAATAAGGGGATCAATAATTTAATAGCGACTAATAATTTCGAAAGTTTTACCTACGTATTGCATAAGGATCAGGATAAAAAAGGATATAAGTTAGAAACTCAAGTAAAAGAAAGTAAAACAACTACATTTTTTAAGCTGGGCCTGCATTATGATGATGTGTATAAAAGTGCAGCACTTATAAATTTGACAAAAAAACGGCTGTTGTTTAATAATGACTTTGCGTCTTTAGATATTGTTTTGGGAGACAACGTGCGGTATAATTTTGAGTATCTTATTGATAAAGGGTTTTATTGGAGTGTTGGCTTAAGATCACGGTATAATCAATTTGAAAAAGACATCAATCCAGAATTATTTTTGAGTGATGAACAATTGGCCTCTACAAACGTTAATAGAATAGACGCAAAACTTAGAGACCAGACCAATCAATTTTACATTCAAACCTTATTTAGAAAGGACTTCGCGTTGAGTTTGGGAGCAGAACATAAACGGTTGACCGTTAAATCTGAAACCATCACGCTTAATGATGAAACCGATGAGTTCTTGTTTGAAAACACAGACTACTTTAGCGTTTTTGGGACGTTGAAGCTGGATACGTATAATGATAAATATTACCCATCTAACGGTGTTTACTTTAGTGGTGATTTTCATACCTATTTATTGGCTTCAGATTTCAATGCCGATTTTAATGAATTTTCAATAGCCAAGGCAGATATGGGTTACGCCTTTAGTTTAAACGATAAATTTGCCATAAATATAAAAACTGCTGGAGGTTTTTCTTTAGGAGGAGAAAACAGTGAGGCGCTTGGTTTCGCACTTGGTGGATATGGCAATAACTTTATAAATAACTTCACACCGTTTTTGGGATACGATTTTATAGCGTTAACTGGCGATAGTTTTGTGAAGGCTTATGCCTCATTGGATTATGAGTTATTCAAAAAACACCACATCACGCTAGAAGGCAATTGGGCCAATATAGACAATGAGATTTTTGAAACCGGAGAGTGGCTCACGCTACCAGAGTATAGAGGCTATGCCTTAGGTTATGGTATTGAGACCTTTCTTGGTCCAATACAAGTGAAGTACAGTTTTTCTCCAGAACAAGAGGATAATGTCTGGTATTTTAATCTGGGATTCTGGTTTTGATACGGCAACCTGTCTATAACAGTAAAAATGCTCTGGCTCTTTTTCTTTTGTAAACCCTTCTATATTTGTATCTTTAAAACAGAATAGAAATTGGTTCTAATCTTCTATTCATTAACACATCATAATACAGTTACAAATGCCTTTTTATCATAAATTAGGGAAAATCCCTCCAAAACGCCACACGCAATTTCGTAAAGAAGACGGGAGTTTATATTACGAACAATTGTTTGGGACCATCGGTTTTGATGGGATGTCTACCAATAGTTATCACGAACAGCGACCTACGCAGGTCAAGACCATTAAAAAGCAATATAGCGTTGCGCCAAAGATTGCAAAGGCCAATCATATACAATCATATCGCCTAAGAGGCTTTCAAGTAAAGCCAGAGCAAGATTTTTTAGAGAGCAGAAAAGCGATTTTGACCAATAGTGATTGCACCATTATTTTAGCGTCACCAAAAGCATCTACAAAAGATTATTTCTATAAAAACTCTGATGCCGACGAGCTTATTTTTATTCATAAAGGTTCAGGTAAACTGCGTACGCATTTAGGGAATCTTGATTTTAAATACGGCGACTATTTGGTCATCCCAAGAGGCGTTATTTATAAAATAGATTTTGATCAAGAAGACAATAGGTTGTTTATTGTAGAGTCTCGACGCCCTATTTACACACCAAAGCGTTATCGCAATTGGTTTGGGCAACTGCTGGAACACTCTCCGTACTGCGAACGTGATTTAAGACGTCCGTATGAATTGGAAACCAATAATGAATCGGGAGAGTTTTTAATGAAAATTAAAAAGCAAGGTGATATTTTTGAAATGGTTTATGCTTCACATCCTTTTGATGTCGTAGGGTATGACGGTTACAATTATCCCTACGCATTTTCCATTCATGATTTTGAGCCCATTACTGGTCGTATTCACCAACCGCCACCGGTACATCAAACCTTTGAGACCGATGCTTTTGTAGTGTGCAGTTTTGTACCGCGTTTGTATGATTACCATCCAGACAGCATTCCTGCACCATATAATCACAGTAATATTGATAGTGATGAGGTGCTGTACTATGTTGATGGTGATTTTATGAGCCGTAATGATATTGAGGCAGGCCACATTTCCTTACACCCTGCAGGGATTCCGCATGGTCCGCACCCGGGAGCTACAGAGCGCAGTATAGGAAAGACAAAGACCAAGGAATTAGCGGTTATGGTAGACACATTTAAGCCTTTACAGCTCACCGAGGAAGCTATGAAAATTGCTGATGAAGATTATTTCAAATCATGGTTAGACCATTAAATGATTAAGGCTATTAACCGATGCTTTAAATTGAGGGCCATTATTCCTTAATAGATATTCTTCGGAAATTTTAGCCTAAAAGAAACACATTATAAATAACTAAAAACAAGAATAAATTCTAAACAAGGTCCAAGTTTGGAGGCTCTTTAAAACAGAGTTTAAATCGGATAACTTATTAATTATGGCAAAAGAAGTAAAAAGCGTTGATTACGGATTGGAAAAGATCTTTGACAAAGCCCAAGATTTTTTACCATTGTTAGGTACAGATTATGTTGAATTTTACGTTGGCAATGCCAAACAATCTGCTCATTTCTATAAAACAGCGTTCGGCTTTCAATCTTATGCTTACAGAGGTTTAGAGACAGGTTCTAAAGATTCGGTAAGTTACGTGCTCAAACAAGATAAAATACGTTTGGTGTTGACCACACCTTTAAGCAGTTCGTCTCCAATAAACGACCATATCGTTAAACATGGTGACGGCGTAAAAGTGGTTGCCCTTTGGGTGGAAGATGCCCGTAAATCTTTTGAAGAAACCACCAAAAGAGGCGCAAAACCTTTTATGGAACCAACCGTTGAAAAAGATGAGCATGGTGAAGTGGTTCGTGCGGGGATTTACACGTATGGCGAAACGGTTCATATGTTTGTAGAGCGTAAAAACTATAATGGCACGTTTATGCCAGGTTTTAAGCCATGGGAATCAGACTACAATCCAGAATCGGTAGGATTAAAATATATTGACCACATGGTGGGCAACGTTGGCTGGGGCCAAATGAACAAATGGGTCAAATGGTATGAGGATGTTATGGGTTTTGTGAACTTTCTGTCTTTTGATGATAAGCAAATCCATACCGAATATTCAGCACTCATGAGTAAGGTAATGAGTAATGGTAACGGACGCATTAAATTCCCTATCAATGAGCCGGCAAAAGCGGCTAAAAAATCGCAAATAGAAGAATATCTCGATTTTTACGAAGATTCTGGTGTTCAGCATATTGCAGTAGCTACAGATGATATTATAGGCACTGTGGCGCAATTGAAGTCTCGTGGTATTGAGTTTTTACCGCCACCGCCACAATCGTATTACGATATGATTCCTGAACGTTTGGGAGCGCATCGAGATATGATGAAAGAAGATATTTCAAAATTACAGGAACTATCTATCCTTGTAGATGCTGATGAAGAAGGCTATCTACTCCAAATCTTTACCAAGCCACTAGAGGACAGACCGACCTTATTTTTTGAGATCATTCAAAGAATGGGTGCAAAAGGTTTTGGTGCTGGTAATTTTAAAGCTTTGTTTGAGTCTATAGAACGCGAACAAGAGAAAAGAGGCACACTTTAAATTTTAGATTTTCATATCAAATAGACCTGAATGTTTTTTAAAATGTTCAGGTCTTTTCTATACGTACCATTGAGAATTGTTCAAATTCTGTCTTTTGAAAAATTGAATTTTGGCTCACATTTCCGAAGAAAAAAAAAGGTGTTTTCTAATACTCATATTGACTTATTTAATAGAAAATCTAACATAACTATAACACCTTTATTTATAGCCATTTCAATTTAATTTCTATTTTTGGAATAGTAATTGTAAAAGTACCTACTATACACGAAAACGCAACCTCTAAGTTGTGTTTGTAATAATTACTATGATGAAGAATCTGTTACTATTTATGACTTTGATTTTGGCTTTTGAGACCGCCTCGGCTCAAGAGCAAATGGCGTATCAAGATGGCGAATGGTTTAAATTTGAGATGAGCTACAGTAACTTTCTTAAAGCTGGTAATGCTACTTTAGAAGTCAATGAATCGAGTATCAATGGTAAACCGGTGTATCATGTTGTTGGTACGGGTTGGACCACTGGTGCAATTAAGTGGTTTTTTAAGGTTAAAGATCGCTATGAGACTTATATTGACAAAACCACCGGAATGCCCTACAAGTTTATAAGAAAAATTGACGAGGGCGGCCATACTAAAGATATTGAGATTGATTTTGATCATGCCAAACAAGAGGCTTTAGTAGAAAACAAAAAACATAAGACAAAAAAAATTATAGCTACTGAGAAGGATGTACAAGACATGGTCTCGGCATTTTATTATCTTCGCAATAATTATGACACAAAAAGCATCAAAGAGAACGATGTTGTAGCACTCAACATGTTTTTTGATGAAGAAAATTTTAATTTTAAACTAAAGTTCCTTGGAAGGGAAACGATAGATACCGAGTTTGGCAGGGTAAAAACCTTAAAATTTAGACCTTACGTTATGGCAGGTCGTGTGTTTAAGGAGCAAGAAAGCTTGACGCTTTGGGTTAGTGCAGATGACAACAAAATCCCACTTAAGATCAAGGCAGATTTAGCCGTCGGTTCGTTGCAAGCTAATCTCGAAGCCTTTAAGGGCTTAAAACATTCCTTTCAAGTAGAATTTGACTAACAAACCAGCATGCACGATTTACATAAGTTTGACGACGTCGTCAAACAGCTTCAAGAGAAGTATATAAAAATTGATCAAAATACAGATGATCATCTCTATGGCTTGCTTTACAGCAAGCCAATTACGTATTGGGACTATATTCAAACCGATGCGTTACTAAACCTTCAAATACAACGCACCACCTTGCCAGACGAGATGGTGTTTATTTCTTATCATCAAATCAATGAGCTCATTTTTAAAATGATTCTTTGGGAAATTGATCAGGTGGCCCAAAAAGAAGATTTAGATGTTTCTTTTTTTGAGAATAAGATCATGAGGGTAAGTCGGTATTTTGATATGCTAACAACCTCTTTCAACATCATGAGAGAAGGGATGGACATAGAGCAGTATATGAAATTTCGATATACCTTAACTCCAGCAAGCGGATTTCAAAGTGCACAATACCGTATGATTGAATTTGCTTCTACAGAATTAATCAATCTTATTGATTTCAGATTTAGAAAAACCATAGATAGAAACACCCCTTTTGAGCATGCGTTTGAGCATTTGTATTGGCAAGCCGCAGGGAAAGATTACGAAACCGGTAAAAAGTCGACCTTATTGGTCAATTTTGAAAAACGTTACAAAGGCGATTTTATTCGTTTCATGCAAACGTATAATACCAAAAACCTCTGGTCAAGATTTAAAGAGTTGCCAAAAGAAGATCAAGAAGATGAGGCTTTAGTTAAAGCGATGCGTCATTATGATTATACGGTAAACGTAACTTGGGTAATGGCACATTACAATGCAGCCAAGCATTATATCGAAAGTGGTACTGGAGATGGCGAGGCTACGGGAGGCAGTGACTGGAAGAAATATATGCATCCAAAATATCAAAAACGCATATTTTTTCCTGAACTTTGGAGCGATGAAGAATTGGAAAATTGGGGAAATAATGTTTAAGACTAACGCGTTGAAACCTTTGAAATATTTAGTTATACTACTCTTTTTAAGTGTTGCAGTAACCTCTTGCAAAGAGGATGAAAAGCAAGAAGATGTTGTTATTACAGAGCCAATAATTGAACCAGAACCGGTTAAGGAATTTGGTTTTGTTCTCGATGATTATGTTGTAAAACGAGATACGGTAAAAAATGGCGACAGTTTTGGCGAAATCCTAGAACGGAACCATATTGGGTATCCTAAAATTTTTAATATCGCCGAAAAGGTTAGGGATACATTTGATATTAGAAGGTTGCGAGCAGGTCAGCCCTATATGCTGCTTTGTGCAAACGATTCTTTACAGACCCCAGAAACATTCATCTATCAAGAGAACAGCATTGATTATGTTGTGATTAATTTTAAGGATTCGATTTCAGCATATAAAGATAAAAAACCCATTACCATAGTTGAAAAAGAAGCCTCTGGTATTGTAATGAACAACTTATCTGAAACCATGGAGAATCAAGGATTACCTTATGCTTTGATCAATGACATGAGTGATATCTATGCTTGGACGATTGATTTCTTTAGATTACAAAAAGGAGATCGATTTAAGATTGTTTATAAACAGCGTTTTATTGATGACTCCATTTATGCAGGGATCGAAAGTATTGATGCTGCCTATTTTGAGCATAAAAATGAACCGTTTTATGCGTTCAATTTTGAAGTGGATAGCACCAAGCGTATTTCTGATTATTTTGATGAAAACACTAAAAGCCTTCGTCGAACATTCTTAAAAGCACCAGTACAATTTAGCCGTATTTCATCACGCTATAACCTCAACCGTCGTATTGCTTACTACGGTTATAAGTTGAGACCACATAAAGGCACCGATTTTGCGGCACCTATCGGAACACCTATTTTGGCAACGGCAAATGGAACGGTAGAAGAATCTACAAGACGCGGTGGTAATGGCAAATATGTGAAAATCAAACACAACGGTACTTATAGCACTCAATATTTGCACATGAAAGACCAGAAGGTGAAAAAAGGGCAGTATGTAAAGCAAGGAGATGTGATTGGTTGGGTAGGAATGACTGGTAATACAGGAGGTCCTCATGTTTGTTATCGTTTTTGGAAAAACGGTAAACAAGTAGATCCATTTAAAGAAAAATTACCTGAAGCAGAATCAATACCCGAATCTTTAAAGTCGAAATACGTCGAATTTATTGAACCACTAAAATCAAAATTAGATGGAATTCAATTTGACGATCATAACACAAATTCTACTTCAGAAGAAAACATAGTAACCTCTAACATCCAATAATGGCATTACCAAACATCAATCCAACAACAACAAAGGCCTGGAAAAAATTAGAATCCCATTTTGAAGCCATAAAAAACCATCAGGTTAAAAGCTTTTTTGAAGATGATTCTAACAGAGCAAAAGATTTGACCATTAAATGGGAGGACTTCTATGTGGATTATTCTAAAAACCGCATCACTGGTGAAACGGTGAAGTTGCTATTAGAATTAGCAGATGAGGTTGGACTAAAAACGGCGATGTCTCAATATTTTGGAGGCGAAGTGATTAATGCTACAGAAGGCCGTGAAGTATTGCATACAGCTTTGAGAAATCCTAAAACGGCACAGGTATTGGTTGACGGTAAAGATGTAATGCCTGAGATCTATGAGGTGAAAGATCAAATCAAGACCTTCTCCAAAAAAGTTATTAATGGAGAAATTAAAGGATATACCGGTAAATCTATTACCGATGTTGTAAATATAGGTATTGGAGGATCAGATTTGGGACCTGCCATGGTTGTAGAAGCCTTAACCTATTATAAAAATCAGCTTCAAACACATTTTGTAAGTAATGTTGATGGAGATCATGTTAATGAAGTGATCAAGTTGTTAGATCCTGAAACGACCTTATTTGTAATCGTTTCAAAAACATTTACCACACAAGAAACACTGTCCAATGCCAATACCATTAAGGCGTGGTTTCTTGAATCGGCAAACGAAGAAGCAGTTTCAAAACACTTTGTTGCGGTCTCTACAAATATTGAGAACGTGAAAGCTTTTGGTATAGATGAAAATAACATTTTCCCCATGTGGAATTGGGTAGGAGGTCGTTTTTCACTTTGGAGCGCGGTCGGACTTTCGATTAGCTTGGCCGTAGGTTTTGATAATTTTGATAAGTTGCTATTAGGTGCTCATAAAATGGATGAGCATTTCAAAAATGAGTCATTTGATAAAAACATCCCAGTCATTTCAGCCATGCTGAGTGTCTGGTATAACAACTTTTTTAAAGTTGAGACAGAAGCCGTCATTCCTTATTCGCAATATCTTAATCAATTTGCTACCTATTTACAACAAGGTATAATGGAAAGCAATGGTAAAAGCGTGGATAGAAATGGAGATAAAATCGAGTATCAAACGGGTACCATTATCTGGGGAGAACCAGGTACTAATGCTCAGCATGCCTTCTTTCAATTGATCCATCAAGGCACAAAGTTAATCCCGGCAGAATTTATTGGTTTTGCAAATTCACTTCATGGCAATCAAGATCATCAAGACAAACTGATGTCTAATTTCTTTGCACAAACCGAAGCGCTTTTAAATGGGAAGTCAAAGGAAGCGGTTATAGCAGAATTTAAAGCGCACGGTGTTTCCGAAGAAATAAGAAAGCAGCTCACGCCTTTTAAAGTATTTGAGGGCAATAAGCCTACGACTACCATATTGATAGATAAGTTGAGTCCTGAAAGCTTAGGGAAGCTTATAGCTATGTATGAGCATAAGATTTTTGTACAAGGTATTGTATGGAATATTTATAGTTATGATCAATTTGGTGTAGAATTGGGTAAACAATTGGCTAGTAGTATTCTGAACGAAATCAATGATGATAGCATTAAAACAGTGCATGATGCTTCTACAGCAAATTTATTGAGTTACTATAAGGATATAGCTCAACAATAGCGGAGATAAGTATCTGTTATTCAGAAAACTAATTAAAAACGATACTTTTTATATTTTGAAAAATTTTGTTTTTCTTAACATTAAGTTAATATAGGATTGTTTCTTTGCACCTACTTTTGCGCAAAATTAAAACTCTTAAATTATTCTTAATCGATGAAAAAATTTTCAAAGTGTTTAATGATGTTTGTGGTACTTCTTTGTACTGCAATAGGATTTTCCCAAGGTACAATAACGGGAACTATTATTGGTTCAGACATGAATGAGCCTTTACCAGGTGCCAATGTTATTGAAAAAGGTACTACTAACGGAACCACTACAAATTTTGATGGTGAGTTTACTATCAAGACTCAGTCTGCTTCTGGTGAATTAGTGATTACTTTTGTAGGGTATACCTCAAAAACGATTTCCTTTTCTGGAGATCAAGACTTAGGTCAAATCATGCTAGAGTCTAGCGAGGTTGGTCTTCAAGAAGTACAGATTATCGCATCGGTAGCTGTGGATAGAAAAACGCCAGTGGCGGTTTCTACAGTAAGAGCGGCAGAAATTGATTTAAAACTAGGAACACAAGAGTTTCCCGAAATTTTAAAGTCTACTCCTGGAGTATATGCTACTAAGACTGGTGGTGGTTTTGGAGACGGCGAAATAAGACTAAGAGGTTTCTCCTCTGAAAACGTTGCCGTAATGATTAATGGTGTTCCTGTAAACGACATGGAAAATGGTGTGGTTTATTGGAGTAACTGGGCCGGTTTAGGAAGTGTTACTAGCTCTATGCAAGTTCAAAGAGGTTTAGGAGCATCCAAAGTAGCGGTGCCTTCTATAGGTGGTACAATTAATATCATCACTAAGACTACTGATGCTGAAGAAGGAGGAAACGTGTTTACGTCTTTAGGTAATGATGGCTACAGAAAAGTAGGTATAACGTACTCTACAGGATTAATGGACAATGGTTTTGCTGCAACTGTTTCTGCCGATAAAACGGATGGTGACGGTTATGTAGATGGTACACCATTTAACGCAGTTTCCTATTTTGTTAATGTGTCAAAGGAAATTAATGATAATCATAAATTATCACTAACTGCTTTTGGAGCTAAGCAACGTCACGGCCAAAGACAAAACCCACATTTAATAGAGACTTTTAGAGCTAGTGAGAGTGGAAGAAAGTATAACTCTGATTGGGGTTATATGAACGGACAGCTTACAAGCGTTGAAGATAACTTTTATCACAAACCACAAATCTCTTTGAATCACTATTGGACTATTAGTGATAAAACCAGCTTATCAACTGCAGCTTACGTATCTTTTGGTACTGGTGGTGGCGGTGGATTCAGTGGTGTTAATAAATTTGCATTCGATAATGACGAATATAGAATTGGTAATTTAGGACCACTTGATCTTGATAAAATTGTTGATGAGAATGAAGCATTAGGTGTTGAAGGCTCAGAGAGTATTTTAAGAGCATCTCGTAATGACCATAATTGGTACGGCCTTCTTTCTACCTTGCAGACAGATCTTACTGATGATATTGTATTTTTAGCAGGGTTAGACGTAAGAGGTTATACAGGAAAGCACTTTACAGAACTGACCGATTTATTAGGAGGTGAATATTACTCAGATGATTCTGATGTAAACAACCCTAATAAAATGGCTAAAGTAGGAGATAAGATTTTATATGATAATGATGGTAAAGTTGGCTGGTTAGGCGGTTTTGCACAGATTGAATATGATATTCAAGATAATTTAAATGCGTTTGTAGCGGTAAACGCTTCAAATACATCTTACCAAAGAATAGATCGTTTCTTATATTTAGATAGTGATCCACTACAAGAATCAGACACTTACAACTTCTTTGCTTATGGTGCAAAAGCAGGAGCAAGTTTCCGATTTGACGGAGAAAATAACGTATTTGCTAATCTAGGATATTTCGAAAGAGCACCTTACTTTAACTCAATTTTTGCTAATAGAAATAACACGGACGTCAATGCTGATGCAGAAAACCAAAAAATTACGAGTTTCGAAGTGGGTTACGGACACAGAGGAGAGCGCCTTTCCGCTAATGTGAATGTATATCACACGACTTGGAATGATAGAACAGAGTTTGTAAGTTTTCCTGGACAAGAAGAGGGAACGCGTAACTTTGCCAATGTTTTGGGAGTTAATGCCGTTCACCAAGGGATTGAAGTAGATTTTGTTTATAAGGCTACAGACTTTTTAACTGTTACTGGTATGGCGTCAATCGGAGATTGGAGATGGCAAAACAATGTTGAAAATGTTCCAATTTTTGATGAAGAAAATAATCAAGTTAGTGAGGTCAATATTTTTATTGAAGACCTACATGTAGGTAACGCGGCTCAAACCACATTTGCTTTAGGTACAAGTTATAAGTTTACACCCAAAACCACTTTTGCTATAGATTATAATTATTATGGCGATATTTATGCCGATTATGATCCAAGTAACCGTACAGAGCCAGGCCCTGATGCATGGAAAATGCCAGATTTCGGTCTTTTTGATGCAGTGATTAGACATGGTTTTGATTTTGGTAGTTTTGATGCTCAGCTTACAGGTAGAATTAATAATGTTTTTGATACTGAGTATATTTCAGATGCTCGTGATGGGGCTAATTCAGATGTGTTTACATCAAGAGTTTTTTACGGTTTTGGAAGAACCTTTAGTGTTGGAGCAAAACTTAACTTTTAAAAAAAATTGAAAATGAAAAAAGTAATTTATTTATTCGCTTTTATGGCAGCAATTTTTACAAGTTGCGAGCCATTAGAAGATATCAATGCAGAAATTGATGCTTTACCAGAAGAACCGAATATTGGTGTATTTGAATATACCCTTACCGGAGATGATTATGCGAGATTTGATCTTGGATTTGGTAACTTCAATTCGGAGCAACAAGCAAAGGATTCAATTCCTTCACTACTGTCAGATTTGTACCCATTATACGGTCAAGGGTCTTCAGTTCTAGTTACTTATGACTTATTTGTAGGTAATGCCGAAGGTGTTAGTGATTTTACAGGAGCAGATGTTTATTCATTAAGTAGTGAAGATTATTTTTCTACAGGAAGTGATGCGCCTGGATTTTATCCAAACGTAGATCCTACTCAAGAGATTCCAAGTATTTTAAATGATCAAATTGATGCACCTGTTGAAGGACAAATTGTATTGGCACAGTATAGTCAGTATACAGAAACACCTGAAATTGGTTTAGCTAATTTTTATCAGGCAATTTTTCCTGGAGACTTTGGAGATTTTGAAGTGATATCTGTTTCTGGTGTTGCAGATTTAGGATGGTCTGCAGATGCAGGAAATATTGTAGGAAATGGATTTAATGGAGATCAAGCTGCGGTTGAAGAATGGATCATCTCTCCTGAAGTTGATTTAACAGGTGAAACAGATTTATTATTTCAAATAACCCAAGAAATTGATTTTCTTGGAGACCCTGAATTAATCGATATTCTTATTTCTACTGATTATACTACAGGAGGAGATGTTGATGCTGCTACGTGGACGGCTTTTGAGTTTGATAAAACAGCTTTTGGTAACATGACGCCTTCTGAAGATTTAGATTTTTCCGCTTATGATGGAGAAACGCTTCATGTAGCTTTAAGATACATCTCAATAGAGGATGATCCAGCTACTCCAGATGATGAAGGAGATGCAGCAAGATGGAGAGTAGAGTCATTTGCTATTAAAAATATTGGTATTAGTGGAGATACAGATGCTAAGGGAGAATACTTTGTATATCAAGGCGGTTCTTGGGAAGCAGCAGAAGACGTTTACTATTTGAGCAATTCAGATTATGACTCTATGGGTGAAGGTTCTGGTCAGCCAGGTCAGTTTAATAACTTTAGTAGTTCTACTCCTGCAGACAACTATGTTCCTGCTTTTTTAGGGCTTAAATATCCTTTTGCTCAAGAAGAGGATCAAATTTTTGTTATCTATAAGTATTTTTCTAGCTCTTCTGGCGCAAGCATAAGAGGTAACCTGTATACTTTTGCAAATGGATCATGGATGGCAAGCCAGAGTGTGATTACAACCTCACTTCAGTTTGGTTTTGATAATGGCGTTTGGGTACCAGATAATACCATAAGATATACTGTTTCTCAGCCTGAATTTGATTATATAGCTGAGAACTATGCAACAGATCCTATTTATGCGGCAGCAGTATCAAGTATGGCTAACTTTAGCAACTTCGATAGAAGACCTGCTAATGCAGCCTACTGGAGCGATGAGATGATATTGACTGTTTTTGCAGATTTGCTTAATAACGTTATTGCTCCAGGGGCAGAGAATGAGCAGAAATATGTGATGATCGTAGATATATATGATGGTAGTAACGGAACAGAAGAGTTTAGTTTGATAAAATTAGACGGAGCATGGGTATATAATACCGAAGAGTAAATAATCAATAGATTTCAAATAAAAAAGCCCATCAATTTTTTGATGGGCTTTTTGCTATTATCATATTTTGGACTATTACTCCTTCCACTCAATACTTTCCATTAAGTGCTTGATATCGTTTTTGAGATAAGAAGCAGCGGGATAGATAGAATCATAATTGGGTTTAGCATAAAAATAAAGAGAACCACTTAAAAAATGGTTAATGCTGTCGGTCACGTAAAATTGAGATTGAGATGCAGCATTACCTCCAACCTCATAGTACATTCCAAAAACGCGTTTGCTGGGGTTTTCATAAAGATCGCCCTCAATTTCATCTGCTTTAATAGCGTGTTTTTGTGTAAGGTTTTGGGCGTCGGTGAGCAGTTGTACTAAGTTATCGTCAGTCACCTTCTTATAGGTTAAATAGATGGTGCCCTTCATGGTAGGGTAGGTAATGTCTATACCAGAAACATCATTGACCCCGTCTAATTTTAATTCTGAAATTTCATTGGAGAGTTCATTCCGTTCAAAAGTAAAGGGCAATGGCACATCTACTTTTTTGTATTCAGGCTCAGGATACTCTAAGCGTAACATCCCTTTGGGCTTAGGTAAAGGATCATTTCCGCAGGACAAAAGCACCGAAGCTAACATGGGAAGCATTACTGTTTTTAACGTCATCTGTGGGTTTGTTTTTTGTGGACCTTAGGTTTTTTACTAAGTTCTAATTTTACATGGCCAAAATCACAATAGAGAAGGCGCCGTTGGTTAATCTAATATGGTGAATTTTACTTGCTTGATGCGCTTTTTATCAAGCGCCTCAATAGTAAAAACGTAATTTTTAAAATTTATTTTACTGTGTCTTCTTGGGAAGATCCCAGACACCTCTAAAATAAAACCTGCAATGGTTTCGGCTTCTCCTTTATAATCTTCAAAATCGGCCTCGCTCTCAATACCAATTATTTTATAAAACTGTTTTAAGGTCGTTTTTCCTTCTAAAGAATAATTCTTGTCATCGATCTTTACAAAGTTGACATCTTCATCATCAAACTCGTCACTAATATCTCCAACGATTTCCTCAATAACATCTTCTAAAGAAACCAAACCAGAAGTCCCGCCATATTCGTCTACAACCACAGCAAGATGCACTTTCTTCTCTTGAAACTCTACCATGAGGTCATCCAATTTCTTGTTCTCAGGTACAAAGAATGGTTCTCTCATTAAGGTGGTCCAATCAAAATGTTTACGATCTATAAAGGGAAGTAAATCCTTAACGTATAAAATACCGGTAACGTGGTCAATGCTCTCTTTGTAAACGGGAATTCTTGAATAGCCATTTTTAATGATATCGGGAATGATCTCCAAATACTTTTGATCTTCGTTTATGGCAAAAATATCCATACGTGGTCTCATGACTTGCTTGGTGTCTGTATTTCCAAAAGAAACAATGCCCTGCAAGATTTTATGCTCTTCTACAGAGGTATCACTATTATGGGTCAACTCTAAAGCTTGAGACAACTGATCTACACTTAAATTAGATTTCTGTTTCCCCAATTTGTTGTGGATGGTTAAGGTCACAAAACGCATTGGTAAACTAATTGGTGAGAAGATCACGTCTAACACGCGTAAAGGAATAGCCATAAACACAGAAAACTTAATACGATTTCTACTCGCATAAATTTTAGGTACAATTTCGCCAAATAGCAAAATTAAAAAAGTGATGACGACCACTTCTAGCAGAAAACGAACCCATGACAATTCAATATTGGCAAATAACGTCTCGCCCAAATAAGCAAAGAGGATAACCACGCCTATATTTAAAAAATTGTTCGCTACAAGAATTGTGGCCAAGAGCTTTTTTGGTCGTTCTAATAATTTCGCAATAATCTCAAAAGCCTTTTTCTGCTCTTCAAGACCTGTGTCTATATCAGATTTCACTAGAGAAAAGAAGGCGACCTCTGCGCCAGAAACTAGAGCAGAGCAAAACAAGAGTAGAAAAAGTAAGGTAAGCCCAAAAATAAAGGCAAAATCAAAAGAAAGTAAGGCTGTTAAAATGATACTCGGGGGTTCAGGATCCACAATTAATAAGGTATAGAGTTGATTTAGAAAGGGAGATCGTCGTGATCGTTTTCATTTGATGAACTACTAACCGGTGTTGGGTTAGCGCTTTTTTGATGGTTTTGTTGCTGCGGTGTTGCTTGGGTATTTACATTTTGACTATCATTTTTTGTGGTCAAAAAGGTAAAATCGGTACACTGTATTTCTGTAGAGTAGCGTTCTTGACCCTTATCATCTTGCCATTTTCTGGTCTTAAGTCGGCCTTCAATGTAAACTTTATCACCTTTACTTAAGTATTTTTCGCATATTTCTGCAGCCTTATTGCGTACCACAATATTGTGCCACTCGGTATTGGTAACCCGCTCATTGGTCTGTTTACTTGTATAGGTTTCGTTAGTGGCAATAGGAAATCGTCCAATACAGTTACCACCTTCAAAATAATGCATTTTCACTTCATCACCCAAATGCCCAATCAGCATCACTTTATTTAATGTTCCAGACATAGTTTTTTATTTAATTCACAAAATTAGTCATTTCGAAATCGTCAACTTAAAAGTAATGAAAAATTGTGAGTTCTTTAGGAGGCCATGTTGAAGTCTTCAAGAAAATTACCAATTAAAATAGGTGTTGGGTAGGTTTTTACTTCGGAAATGGGAATGCCTTGTTCTTGAAGTTGCTTCATTTCAACAATCCAAAACTTTGTGTATAGATGTTGATGGGATAATTTATGAACAAGCGTTTTGGTGTTATATAAGCTGAAGCTATAATCTACATCTTTAAAATAGGACGTGATTTTTGGATGTGACCTAAAGTCTTCGGCAATAAGTTCGGTTTTAGTTTCCACAAGTGGGAATTGATACAGATTTTGCCAAATTCCTTTCTTAGTTCGCTTTTCAAAAATGGTCTTTCCGTCTTCAGAAAGAACAACCAAAAAGTTGAAGTGTTTGTTGGTCACCTTTGTCTTTTTAAGTTTTACAGGCAACGCATCAACCTTCCCTTTTTGCAATGCAACACAACTGTCTTTTAATGGGCAAACCATGCAATAGGGGTTTTTGGGTTTGCATTGGGTAGCGCCAAACTCCATAACCGCCTGATTATAATCTCCAGGATGTGCTGTGTCAAGAAGTGTAGAGGCCAGTGCTTTAAATTCTTTAATGCCTGGAGTGCTATTTATTGGAGTATCAATTCCAAAATATCTAGATAATACCCTATAAACATTGCCATCAACAACAGCTGTAGGTTCATCAAAACAAATGGAGGCTATGGCGCTTGCCGTATAATCACCAACGCCTTTGAGTTTTATGATTTCAGAATAAGTCGTTGGAAATTTGCCATTGAGCTCGTAGGCAATGTGTTTTGCAGAGGCATGTAAGTTTCTGGCTCTTGAGTAATAGCCTAGACCTTGCCAAAGTTTTAATACGGTTTCCTCATCGGCTTCTGCAAGATCAAAAACTGTTGGAAATCGGTTAACAAAAGCTTCATAATATGGTGAACCTTGCTTAACTTGGGTTTGTTGCATGATAATTTCAGACAACCAAATGAAGTATGGGTTTTTAGTACTTCTCCACAGAAGATTGCGCTTGTTTATTGAATACCAATTGGTTAAAATCTTCTTAAAATTCATAAATTAAATGTAACTGCCACAAAAATAATTCTTTATGGGGTTAAATTTTAATTAATTACGCTTGAAATATTGAAATTTAAATACCTATATTTGCATCCCTTATAATTAATAGATTAACCCTAAAAATTAATAGCAATGACAAAAGCTGATATAGTAGCTAAAATTTCCGATAAATTAGGAATGGAAAAAGGAGATGTTCAAGCCACGGTTGAGACATTCATGGAAGAAGTGAAGTCTTCATTAGAAGGAGGAGATAATGTTTACCTTAGAGGATTTGGAAGCTTTATAGTGAAAACTAGAGCAGAAAAAACTGGACGTAATATTTCTAAAAACACTACTATTAAAATTCCTGCGCACAACATTCCAGCGTTTAAGCCTGCAAAAGTATTTGTTGAAGGTGTAAAAACGAATGTTGAGGTTAACTAAGAAATTTGGTTCTCTAGAACTTTCGGTATTAAACTAACATTAATTAAAACATAAGAATTTATGCCAAGTGGTAAAAAAAGAAAAAGACACAAGGTAGCGACGCATAAGCGTAAAAAGAGAAGACGCGCTAACCGTCACAAGAAAAAGTAAATTGAAAAAGTAGTTTTTTAACTACTTTTTCGGTTTTAGAACGACGTTCTTTGATATAGAATTCATGTATTTATTTGCGTTTTACCTTCGCAAAGCATGGGTTCGCTGGAAATTCCCGTCCCGATTCTTCGGAGTTAGTCGGGAATCCTGTGTCAAATTAAATGAGTATCCATCTGTTTTGAAATGAATCAAAACGGATTAAAATTAACAACATGGAAAAAGAATTGATTATTAGATCTAGTTCTGATATTGTTGATTTTGCCTTATTAAAAGATGGAAGACTTGTCGAGTTGCACAAAGAGGAAGAAGCTAACAACTTTGCGGTTGGTGATGTGTTCATTGCCAAAACCCGTAAAACGTTACCTGGTCTTAATGCCGCATTTGTAAATGTTGGCTATGAGAAAGATGCATTCTTGCATTATCATGACCTAGGTCCAAAGTTACCTTCTCTTTTAAAATTCGTCAAGCGTGTAAGCACAGGTAGACATACCGATTTTTTACTGAAAAATTTTCAGTTTGAGAAAGATATTGACAAAAACGGTGGCATTGCCAATGCGTTAAAGTCAAATCAATCTCTTTTAGTACAGATTGTTAAAGAGCCAATTTCAACCAAAGGTCCTCGCATTAGTAGCGAGTTGTCCATAGCTGGTCGTTATATTGTCTTAGTACCATTTTCTGATCGTATTTCAATTTCTCAAAAAATTGAATCTAAAGAGGAAAAAGAACGTTTAAAACGTTTGGTCAAAAGCATTACCCCAAAAGGTTTTGGCGTTATCATTCGTACTGTCGCAGAGGGCAAAAAAGTTGCCGAACTGGACAAAGATTTACAGAATTTGCTGGAGAGATGGACAGCAATGTGTAAAAAATTAAATAAAGCGCACCTACCAAGTAAGGTGTTGAGCGAGATGAACAAGGCATCCTCTATCTTAAGAGATATCTTTGATGATTCGTTTTCAAGCATTACTGTAGATGATGAAGTACTTTATGCACAAATTAAGGACTATGTTCAAGAAATTGCACCAAGCAAAGAATCCATTGTGAAGCTTTACAAGAATGGCGTGCCACTTTATGAAAAGTTTGGTATAGAGCGTCAAATCAAGACTTCTTTTGGTCGTACGGTCTCTATGGCTAGAGGCGCCTACTTGGTCATTGAACATACAGAAGCAATGCACGTTATTGATGTTAATAGCGGAAACCGATCTAACAAACAAAAAAATCAAGAAGATACTGCACTAGAGGTCAATATGATTTCGGCTACAGAAATTGCCAGACAATTACGCTTGCGTGATATGGGTGGTATTATCGTTATCGATTTCATTGATATGAGATCTGCAGAGAATCGAAAAAAATTGTACAATCACCTCAAGAATGAAATGAGTGATGATAAGGCAAAACATAAGATTTTGCCGCCAAGTAAGTTTGGTTTAGTTCAAATTACCAGACAACGTGTTCGTCCAGAACGTAACATCAAAACAAAAGAAGAGAATCCTAATGGCGTTGCCGGTAGTGAAATTGAAGCACCAATCAAGGTAATTCAAGACATCACCCAAGACCTAGAGCGATTGTTGAAAAAAGACTATAAAAAGATAACGCTTAATGCGCATCCCTTTATAGCGGCCTTTATAACCAAAGGGTTTCCATCAGTACGATCCAAGTGGTTTATGGATCACAAAAAATGGGTAAAAGTTTTACCCCGAGATGCTTACACTTATCTTGAATACCGTTTTTATGACAAAGACGGTAAGGAAATCAAATAATATCTAAAACCCCTTTATTCTTCTGAATAAAGGGGTTTTTTCGTTTGATTATACCGGGCGAGATGCTTTATGTTTTTTATCAAAGTCTAAATCAAGTCGCAGGATTCGGAATCTCCGCATGTACTGCATTTATAGCTTCTAACATCTCATCAGTGATGGTACAATTGATGCTATCAATATTTTCCTCCAACTGTTTTAAATTTGTTGCGCCAATGATATTGCTGGTCATAAATGGCCTGTCGGTTACAAAGGCCAAAGCCATTTGCGCTAAAGTCATATTATGATCTTCAGCAATTTTTAAGTAGCGTTTTGTAGCCTTAGTACAATTTTCACTGCTGTATCTAGAAAATCGTGGAAAGAGGTTTAATCGAGATTGATCTCCTGCATTACCCTTGATATATTTTCCCGATAACACCCCAAAGGCCATAGGCGAATATGCTAATAGACCTATGTTTTCTCGCATTGAAATTTCTGCCATATCCCCTTCGAAAGCTCTGTTCAATAAAGAGTAAGCATTTTGAATGGTAATCATTCGGGCCAAATTGTTGGCTTTAGATGCTTCTATAAAGCGCATGGTACCCCAAGCCTTTTCGTTGGAAATACCAATATGACGAACCTTACCAGAGGCTACGATATCATCTAAAGTATGGAGTACCTCATTAAAATTATCGGTCCATTGGTCATCGGCATCATGTACGTAATCTCTAGTGCCAAAAGTGTTCGTGTTGCGCTCTGGCCAATGTAATTGGTACAAGTCAATATAATCTGTTTTTAATCGTTTTAAACTTTGATTAACGGCATCATTTAATGCGGCTTTACTAAACCCATTAGTTCTAATGTGAGCGGTGTAATCTCCAGTACCGGCAATCTTTGAGGCCAATACCACTTTATCTCGGTTTCCAGTTTTCTCAAACCAGTTACCAATAATACGTTCTGTCTCGGCGTAGGTTTTTTGTTCGGCAGGAACAGGATACAATTCGGCAGTATCAAAAAAGTTGATGCCCTTATCAAGCGCCATATCCATTTGGGCAAAACCTTCTTCTTGACTGTTTTGGTTGCCCCAGGTCATGGTGCCTAAACAAATCTTACTGACTTTGATATTTGTGGTTGGTAGTGTGGTGTACTTCATCTGTATGGCCCGTATAAACAGGAATGTCTTTTTTGTTAAACTGAACTCAGGTTAAAGATAGAAAGACCTTTCCCGTTTTTAAAACTTGAAAGGTCTTTATTTCTATAGTTGCTACCGGTTTTTAGGTAACAATAAATGTTTAAAAGCTATTTTGAATAAAAATGCAGTGCTCTAGATCTCATTAAGAAGTTTAGAGATCTCGTCAAGTTTTGGTGTCAAGATCACTTCAATCCTTCTGTTTTTTGCTTTTCCTTCAGCAGAATCATTTGAGGCTATTGGTGCAAACTCGCCTCGACCCGCTGCTGTTAAATTCTCTGGTTTTATGGCATTGTTCTCTCTAAGAATATTAACAATGGCCGTAGCTCTTTTTGTAGATAAATCCCAATTGCCACTTAATTGCGCATTGCCTTGATAAGGCACGTTATCGGTGTGGCCTTCTATAAGTATGGCAATCTCAGGATTGTCTGCTAAAACGGTTCCTAATTGCTTTACGGCTTGTCTTCCCTGAGAGCCAACAGCCCAGCTTCCGCTTTCAAACAGTAATTTGTTTTCCATAGAAACGTACACCTTACCATTGCGTTGCTCAACCGTTAACCCTTTTCCTTCAAAATTGGTCAAGGCTTTTGAAACGGCATCTTTAAGCTTAGACATGGCTGCATCTTTATTGGCGATAACGCTTTCTAGTTCTGCAACACGCTGTGATCTGGATTCTAATTGTTGTTTCAGATTTTCAAGTCTGGCGTTTTCCGCAGCAAGTGCTTGTTCTTTAGATTCTAATTGTGCGAGCAGTTCCCTGTTCTTCTTAGAGTTATCAGCAATAGCAGCAGAGCTGTTTTTTTCTAAAGCGTCGTAAGATGCTTTTAAATTTTCTAGGTTAGATTGTATGGCATCATATTCTCCCTGTAACATATTCCGTTCAGAAAAGGTTTTATCGTATTCCATTTGAAGCTTGGCCAAATCGTTTTTAGATTGGTTGAGCATGGTTTTGAGATCGGTATTCTCATCTGATAGGGTGCGATTCTCTTTTTTAAGATCTGCATATTTATCCTCTAAATCGGTATACAGTTTTTTAGAGACACAAGAGGTAGAAAGTAGGGTTACTACCAGTAATAAAGACAATTTTTTAAGCATGGGGTTTTAGTTTTGGTTCGTCAATTTAATAATTATGCAACACTGCTTTCAATTTCAATCAAGATTGGACAATGGTCACTGTGTACTGCTTCGGTAAGGATAACGCTTCGTTTTAATTTTTCTTGTAGTGGCTCGCTAATCATTCCGTAGTCTAAACGCCAACCTTTGTTATTTGCTCGGGCATTAGCGCGGTAGCTCCACCAACTAAATTCTTGTCTCTCAGGATGCAAATGTCTGAATGAATCAATAAATCCACTCTCAATAAAATCTCCAAGCCACTCTCTTTCTTCGGGTAAAAAACCAGAAACACCTTTCATTTTTGGGTTGTGAATGTCAATTTCTTCATGGCAAATATTATAATCCCCACAAACGACAAGATTGGGGTGCTGTAGCCTTAATTCGTTTAAATATTCATGAATCATGTTCATGTACTCAAATTTATGAGACAACCTAGCATCGTTTGTGCCAGAGGGCAAGTACATGCTCATCACGGAGATGTCGTCAAAATCTGCTCTCAAATTTCTTCCTTCGTAGTCCATAGATTCAATACCGGTTCCATAGGCAACATGAATTGGCTCAATCTTACTTAAAATAGCCACGCCACTGTATCCCTTTTTTTGAGCACTAAACCAATAATTGTAGAGATAACCAGCATTTTCTATGGCTTCAATATCGACTTGCTCTTTCATAGCCTTGATTTCTTGAAGGCATACAACATCTGCATTTGTAGCTTTTAACCATTCAATTAGGCCTTTGTTCATTGCGGCTCTTACGCCATTGACGTTGTAGGATAGAATTTTCATAAAATAGGATTAAGTATTGAGAACATAGTATTGTGCATAATTTTCCAATTGTTTCTTGCGCCCTAAAACGATGTCAAGGCATAAATTTTATGGTGTACGATGATTTACCATGTTAGCTTTGGTACTTTGTATGCTCTTGTTTCGTTTCTTTCAGCTAAAATAAATAATACTGTACTTTTACACGACTAATCGACCGTCACTTTTAAGCATAAAATAATTTAGGCTTTTACAAGTTTAATTAGTGAATGAAAATTACTATCGCGTTTCTGTGTTTTATAATAGGCTGCTCTGTCTTTGCGCAAGAGCCAAGCACGAATTATAGAACCAAAACAATAGCGGTTCGGGACGCTATTCAAATTGATACGGTAAGCATCAATCCTTCTTGGTTTTTAGTAAAACTTAAGGATAATTCTACAGTCGACACCACTTTTTATAGTATCGATTTTAAAACAGCGCTTTTAAAGTTTAAGAGACCCATAGAGACCGACTCAGTTAAAATAGATTATTTACGCTACCCAGAGTTTTTAACCCGAAGTTATTTTCAATTGGATGATAAGGTGGTGGTTGAAAACACAGATAACCTTCAACGACTCTACAAACTCAATCAATCTAACCTTCAAAACACCTTTACACCTTTTGATGGCCTGAGTACTTCTGGTAGCATCTCTAGAGGCGTCACGATTGGCAATAACCAAAACTCGGTGTTAAATAGTGAGTTAGACCTTCAAATTTCAGGAAAAATAAGCGAGAAGGTGTCTTTAAGAGCTTCCATTCAAGATGCTAATATTCCGTTGCAAGAAAGTGGGTATTCCCAGCGTCTCGATGAGTTTGATCAAGTATTTATTGAGTTGTTTAGTGATCGTTGGAACATTAGGGCAGGTGATATTGATTTGGTAAACGATAACAGTTATTTTGCGCGTTTTACCAAGCGCGTACAGGGGCTGTTGGTCAACGTCAATTTGGGAGACGAGGATGCCACAACCAACCTATTTGCAGCGGGAGCATTGGTGCGTGGGCAATTTACCACAAGCCAATTTACGGCTCAAGAAGGCAACCAAGGACCTTATAAATTACGCGGCCCCAATAATGAACTGTTTGTGCTCATTGTTTCGGGCAGTGAGACCGTTTATGTTAATGGTGTGCCATTAGAGCGCGGTGAGAACGAAGATTATATTATTGACTATAATGCTGGCGAAATCATCTTTAACTCTACATTCCCCATAACTTCGGAAATGAGAATCACGGTAGACTATCAATTTAGCGAGCGTAATTATTCTCGATTTACGGCCTTTGGTGGCGGTAATTACACCACGGAAAAATTAAAACTAGGGGTTTCGGTCTATTCTGAAGTAGATGCCAAGAACCAACCCCTTCAACAAAATCTTTCTACGGAACAAGTAGGCATTCTTGCCGATGCCGGAGACAATATCTCTCAAATGGTGGCTCCCTCTGATGTAGAGCAGGCCTATGATGAAAACCGAATTCTCTACCGAAAGGAACTCGTGAACGGGGAAGAGGTGTTTGTGTTTTCAAATGATCCAGAGGATCAGCTTTTCAGCGTCAAGTTTACCCAATTAGGAGTCAATCAAGGCGATTACATGCTCATCAACAGTAATGCTGTTGAAAACATTTATGAGTACGTAGCGCCAATTAATGGCGTGCCACAAGGTAATTATGCGCCCGTGGTGCAGTTAGATGCTCCAGAGAAATTGCAGGTTGCGGTAGTTAACGGCAGTTATAAGCCAACAGAACGAACAGATGTTTATTTTGAGTTGGCAGGAAGCAAAAATGATCTCAACCTATTTTCAAGCTTAGATGATGGTGATAATAATGGCTTTGCGGGCCGTTTAAGTGTTAAGCAAAATCTCATTAAAACAGATAGTCTTTGGAACTTGAATCTTTATGCAGACGCAGATCTCATTCAGGATAATTACACCACCATCCAACGGTTGTATCGGGCCGAGTTCAATAGGGATTGGAATTTGGATAACCCCTTAGGTAATCAAAGCCTTTTGTCTTCTGGAGTAGAATTGATGCACCCAAAAAAGGGTACAGCGAGCTATAAGTTTGAGCATTTAAATTATTCAGAAAATTTCAATGGGAATCGGCATAATCTCTTGGCAAACCTAAGGTTAAACCGTTGGCATTTATTTTCAAACTCTAGTTTTTTGAGCAATAATAGTCGTGTGTCTACTTCTACATTTTCTCGCTCTTTTAACCGCGTAACCTACAGTTTCAATAAGCAATGGGTGGGTACAAGAATTGCATTTGAGGATAATGAACAGCGGCAAAAGGAAACTGATCTATTGACCAACTTGAGTCAAAGATTTAACTCTTATGAAGCTTTTACGGGCTATGGCGATAGTACGGGTGTTTTTGTAGAGCTGGGCTATAAGTATAGGGTTAACGATAGTTTGAGAGCGAATAAGATGGAGCGCGTCAATACCTCTAATACCTATTATGTGAGATCAAAATTGATTCAGAACACAAATACCAATTTAGGCATCTATGCCAACTATAGAAAATTGAACAGTAAAGATGAGAGCACTGAAGATGAACGCTCTTTAAACTCACGGATCAATTTTAATCAAAAATTGTTCAATAACTTGGTCATTTCCAATACCATTTTTGAGACCAACAGTGGTTCTTTGCCCCAGCAGGATTTTACTTATGTTGAGGTAGAAGCAGGTCAAGGAAGTTATACCTGGATTGATTATAACAACAACGGTATTCAAGAGCTTAACGAGTTTGAGGTGGCGCAGTTTTCAGATCAAGGAAGTTTTATAAGGGTGCTTTTGCCCAATCAGGTCTTTGTAAAAACCCATCAAAACAGGTTGAGCCAGTCTTTGACGATTAATTTTCAACAATGGTCCACTTCCGAAGAAAAAACCAAACAGGTCTTTTCTCATTTTTATAATCAAACGTCGTATTTGGTCGATAGAAAAACGAGGCGAGAGGGCAATACCTTTGATCTGAATCCTTTTGCATCTGCAGATGATAACCAACTCGCCTTGAACAATAGTATTAGAAACGTACTATTTTATAACCGCGGAAAACAAAATTACACCACATCTTACACCTATTTAAATAATACCAATAGAAGTGTACTTTCCATTGGCTTTCAAGAAAATAAATTGAGCAGTCATCAACTGCAATTCAATCACCTTATTGCTAAGAGCTGGCTCATCAATTTAGAGTCGAGCATTGAAAAAAATGAAAGTGAAAACGAAAATTTCGCCTCTCGAAATTATGAGTTGGATGAACTGCGTTTTCAGCCAAAACTATCCTATCTTTTTAATGAGAATGCGCGTTTTGATGTGTTTTACCAATACACTTCAAAAGACAATGGTATTGGTGATATGGAGCAGCTTTTACAAAATAATTATGGCATTTCATTTACCTATAACAGCACCAATAAAATAGCACTAAACGGTGCGGTCAACTTCTTTAAGAATGAATTTACGGGCGATGCCAATACACCGGTATCCTATCAGATCTTAGAGGGGCTTCAACCGGGTAATAATTTTACATGGAGTCTCTTGGCTCAAAAAAAGCTTACCAAATTTTTAGATTTAAATTTAAATTACTTCGGAAGAAAAACAGAAACCTCAAAAACAATTCATACGGGAACGGTACAATTGAAAGCCTATTTTTAAGTCAGTATTTTTTTATTTTTAAAGCAACCTTTTTAGTAACATTGCATCTATATTTTGGTATGACAAACCCTACCAAACCATTTAATAACCCTAACTCTAAATAACATGAAAAAAATAGTTTTTTGTGCGCTTATGTTGTGTGTAACGCTTTCTGCATTGTCTCAAGAAGATACGACTGCACCTGATGTTTATGAAAAATATAACGAAGTAAAAATTAATGGTATATTTCTCTTGATTGGAGCCATTGAAGCCAGTTATGAGCGCAATTTATCCGAATCCTCTTCTGTAGGGATTTCTGCATTTGTACCCTTTGATGTTGACATTGACCTTAATTATTATGTCTCGCCATACTACCGTGTGTTCTTCGGAAACAAATATGCGGCGGGTTTCTTTTTGGAAGGCTTTGGAATGTTAAATTCTGTAAGAAATGAAGAGTATTATTTTATAAGTAATGGCGATTCGGTAATTAGCTACAGCGAAGGTGAAGATTATACAAATTTTGCTTTAGGCTTAGGTGTTGGAGGCAAATGGGTGGTTAAAAACGGATTTACTTTTGAGCTTGTTGGTGGCATAGGACGTAATTTGTTAGATACTAAAGACTCAGATGTCGAGATTGTGGGCAAACTTGGCTTTAATTTAGGGTATCGATTTTAAAAAAATAAAAGACATAAACTGTTAAGGCGCTCAGGTTCTGAAAAGAACTTGAGCGTCTTTTTTTTATGGACGTTTAATTCAATAGATTTAATTTGTAATGTGATTTTTGATTTTCGGTCATCAATTAAAGATTCTTTTTTATAACTTTGAACATATGCAAAAAGCGTTTGCCATAGCATTTTCTTTACTGGTGCTTGTTCAAAGCCTAAAAATCGGTGTTGAAGACATTTCAAATCTCAATGTCTTGCTAAACCATGCCGAATTTCACCAAAATATGTACGGCGATTCTTTTTTTCAGTTTTTAGCAGAGCATTATGGGGATGCTGTAGATAATCACCCAAGTGATCATAAAGACCATGAGAACTTACCGTTTAAACATCACCATCAAACCTGTGTGCACTCGTCTATAGCCTTTACGTTTGAAACCTCTTCTTTTGATTTAGATCAACAACTATTTATAGATATTCCTTTTAATTTCTTCTACGAGGAGTCGAGCTCTTTGTTTGAAAAACTATCCGTTTTTCAACCGCCAAAAATGGCATAATTCAATTTTTTAGATTTTTAATAAGACGTGCATTTTTAAAATGCGCTGTCATTAACTCATCTTTTTATATATGAATTATGTTAACCAATATTATCAAGTTTAGCTTAAATAATAAGCTCATCGTTTTTCTATTTACCGCCTTTATTATTGGATTCGGATTTTTCTCATTGACTCAAATTCCCATTGGAGCAGTTCCCGATATTACCAATAATCAAGTGCAAGTGATCACCACATCACGAAACCTAGCAACACAGGATGTTGAGCAATTTATTACCTATCCTATCGAATTGGAAATGGCAAATTTGCCAGGCGTCAAAGAGATTAGATCGGTCTCAAAATTTGGGTTGTCTGTTGTAACTATTGTTTTTGAAGACCGTCTAGGCACATATTTGCCAAGACAGCTTATTGCAGAAAAAATCAGTTCTGCCTCAGAGCAAATTCCAGACGGTTTTGGTACTCCAGAAATGGGACCAATTACCACTGGTTTAGGCTAAATTTACCAATACATCCTCGATGTAAAGCCAGGTTACGAAGATCGCTATACCACTACCGAGTTGCGAACCATTCAAGATTGGATTGTAAAACGGCAATTATCTGGAATTCCTGGTGTTGTTGAGATCAATACTTGGGGAGGGTTTTTAAAGCAGTACGAAGTTGCTATCAATTCCAACAAATTGACGGCCATGCAAATTTCAATTTCAGAAATTTACGAGGCTTTAGAAAAAAACAATAGCGTTGCAGGAGGTGGCTATATTGAAAAGAATGACAAGGCCTTTTTTATTAGAGGAGAAGGTTTAGTCGGCTCTATCGAAGATATCCAAAACATCGTGGTTAAAAACGATGGCGTCCCCATTTACATTAAAGATGTTGCTCAAGTTGGTTTTGGAAATGCAACCCGTTTTGGGGCTATTACAGGCAATGGAGAGGGAGAAAAAGTGTTGGGTCAAGTGATGATGCTTAAAGACGGCAACTCCAAAGAGGTGATTGATACCGTGAAAGAACGGGTAGCAGCCATACAAAACACATTGCCAGAAGGCGTGTACATCAATGGGTTTTTAGAGCGCAGTGAATTGATAGGGAAGACCACATTTACCGTTGCCGAAAATTTAATCTTAGGGTCGTTGATTGTCATTTTTGTCGTCGTTTTGCTCCTCGGAAATTGGCGCTCGGGTTTGGTAGTGGCTTCTGTAATTCCACTGAGTTTATTGTTTGCTATCATTTTGATGAACGCGTTTGGAGTTGATGCCAATTTGATGAGTTTAGGGGCTATCGATTTTGGAATCATTATCGACGGAGCAGTGATCATTGTAGAGTTTACGGCATTTCAAATCATGTCTAAATCGAGTCAACTTAAGACTGTTGACAATTCTGAAAAACAGACGAAAATTGACGAGATTACTCTAAAAAGTGCTTCAAAAATGATGAGTTCTGCCATTTTTGGGCAATTAATCATTCTTATTGTATTTATTCCTATTCTGTCGTTAAGTGGTATTGAAGGTAAAATGTTTAAGCCAATGGCCATGACCTTTAGTTTTGCTCTTATTGGCGCGATGCTGCTTTGTTTAACCTATGTGCCCGTGGTGTCTTCCTTGTTTTTAAGACCAAGTAAGCAATCTGCCAATAACATTTCAGTAAAACTAATGGGTTTTATAACAAAACAGTACCAACCTGTGATCAATTGGGCATTACTGCACAAACGGTGGGTTGTAGGGCTTTCAGCCATCTTATTGACTGTGAGTTTTTGGATATTCAGTACCATGGGCGGTGAATTTGTACCCACATTAGATGAGGGAGATTTTGTGATTCAGCCCATATTAAAGACAGGAACCTCATTGGGGAAAACCATAGAAATCACGACAAGAATTGAAACGATTTTATTGGATAAATTTCCAGAAGTAGACCAGGTGGTATCGAGAATTGGAGCTGCAGAAGTTCCAACAGACCCCATGTCTATGGAGCAAAGTGACATTATAATCAAACTGAAACCTAAAGATGAGTGGGTTTCTGCAACGAGTAAAGATGAGTTGGCCGATAAATTTAAAGAAGCCCTTACCATAATCCCAGGAATGGAGGTGGAGTTTACACAGCCCATTGAAATGCGTTTTAATGAGTTGGTTACAGGTGTGAGGGCAGATGTAGCGATTAAGATTTTTGGAGATGACCTAAGTGTGTTAGCCACTAAGGCCGAAGAAATCAAATCCCTAATTCAAAATGTTGAAGGGGCTGCAGATATTTCGGTCGAAAAGGTAGAGGGTTTGCCTCAAATGAGCGTGGCGTTCAATAGAAGTAAAATTGCACGCTATGGATTAAATATTTCAGATTTGAATCGCATCATTTCAATGGGTTTTGCAGGAGAATCAATGGGAAGTATTTTTGAAGGTGAAAAGCGATTTGACCTTGTGGTGCGTCTGCAAGAACAGAACCGAGAAAATTTAGCAAGTCTTCAGAATTTGTATATAGACACCCCTAACGGAACTAAAGTTCCGCTTAGTGAACTGGCCGACATTAGTTATACCACAGGTCCTGCTCAAATTTCTAGAGACAACACCAAACGCCGAATTGTGGTGGGTATCAATGTAAGAAACCGTGATCTACAATCTGTGGTAAACGACGTGCAACAGATTTTAGATAGCAATCTCAAATTGCCTGTAGGCTATACAATAACATATGGCGGTCAATTTGAAAACTTACAAAGTGCTAAAGACCGCCTACTTGTTGCTGTACCGGTCGCTCTAGTACTCATTTTTATTCTGCTGTATTTCGCCTTTAATTCGGTAAAGGAAGCCTTAATTGTATATTCTGCCATCCCTTTATCTGCCGTTGGAGGCATCCTTCTACTCTGGATAAGAGATCTGCCCTTTAGCATTTCCGCAGGTGTGGGATTTATAGCGCTATTTGGGATAGCCGTTTTAAACGGAATTGTACTTATTGAACACTTTAAGGCGCTTAAAGCAGAAGGACATGCCAATATTGAGGATCGTATTAAAAAGGGAACTACAGAACGGCTTAGGCCCGTATTGTTAACGGCAATGGCAGCTGCTCTAGGATTTTTACCAATGGCCATCTCTACCAACGCTGGTGCCGAGGTACAACGACATTTGGCAACGGTGGTTATTGGCGGATTGGTAACCGCAACACTGTTGACCTTAGTGGTTTTGCCCGTATTGTATGCTTGGTTTGAAGAAAAAAAAACAATAAAGATGAATAAAACTGCTATAACAACAATTATAGTCCTACTGTTTACCTTTTCGGTAAGTGCACAAAATAAAGCATTAACCGTGCAAGAAACTTTGGCCTTAGCTAAAGCGAACAATGCCAACTTAAAAGCAGAAGATCTAAAAATTGAAGAATCAAACGCTTTAATAGGTTCGGCGTTCAATTTTGACAAAACCAATATTTATTATCAGTATGACGAAAATAATTTGGCAATCAATAACCAACCACTTAAAGTGTTTGGAGTATCCCAAGACTTTAAATTTCCTACGGTTTACTTTGCCCAAAAGCAGGTGAATACCTCAAAAGTTGGTGTGCAAGAGGCAAGTTATGTATTGCAATTGCAGCAGGTAACCAAGCGTGTCTATTCTAATTTTTATGAGCTACGGTATACCAAGCAAAAAGCTAAAGTGTATCGCTTTTTGGACAGTCTTTATCAAGACTTCGCTAAAAAAGCAGAACGTCGTTTTGAGTTGGGAGAAACCAATTATCTTGAAATGATCACCGCTCGCTCCAAACAGAAGCAATTGGAGACGCTTTATAAACAATCTTTAAGGGATGTGGTTTTGTCTAACGAGCAATTAAAAAAAATAGTTCAAGTAGACAGTATTGATATTAAAGAAGAGGCGCTTGAAAAGCTACAGCTTGAGAATTTATCGGTAGGTGAAAACGTAGGTTTAAGGCTCTATGACGCATCAATACAATACCAACAAGCAAAGACCAAATTAGAGCGGCAGGGGTTTCTGCCAGATTTGAGTGCCGAATATTTTCAGGGGTCCAATAGTCAATTAAATCAAAATCTCATCGGCTATAAATTTGGTTTGAAGATTCCTATTTTATTTGGTGCCCAACGGTCTAAAATTAAGGCTTCAAAACTATCAGAAGCTATTGTCATCGAACAAAAGAACGACTATCAAAAACAATTGGATGCAGAGTACCAATCGCTTTTGGCAACACTTAGTCGTTATGAAGACGGTATTCGTTATTATGAGACTCAAGGCAAAACACTTTCTGAGGAAATCGTCAAGACCGCAACACGAACATTTAAAGAAGGGGAAATTGACTTTTTTCAATACATCCAAAGTTTAGAGACTGCCCAAACCATTGAGTTGACTTACTTGGAGCAGCTCAATCAATACAATCAAACGATAATTACAATCAACTATTTAACTTTATAAAGATGAAACGTATATATATCCTCATAATTTCAATGGCTCTAGTAGCTTGTGGAAATTCAGAAAAACAACCAGAGCAAAAGGAAGGCACAAATGCTCATGCAGAAGATGTGTCTATTACAAAAGCCCAATTTGAAGGTGAAGACATGGCCTTTGGCACCTTAGTCGAATTTGATTTTAATCAATCAATAAAAGCCAACGGGATGATTGATGTGCCACCTCATAATAAATCTAGCGTAACTACTTTTGTTGCTGGCTATATTACTAAGACACCTTTATTGGTTGGAGATAGGGTTAAAAAAGGACAACTTTTAGTGACTTTGGAAAACACGGAGTTTGTGGAAATTCAGCAGAATTACCTGGAAGTTGCAGAACAATTGAACTATTTGAAATCTGAATTTACGCGTCAGAAAACGCTATATGATGAACAAATTACTTCAGAAAAAAATTATCTCAAAGCTGAAAGTACCTATAAAAGTAATTTGGCTCATTACAACGGATTACAGAAAAAATTACAAATGATGAACATTAATCCGTCAAACGTCTTGGCCGGAAATATCAGCACAACCATTAACCTTTATGCGCCAATTGATGGTTATGTTACTAAGGTAAATGTAAGCAACGGGACTTATGTATCCACAAGCGAAGTGATCATGGAAATTGTAGATACCGATCATATTCACTTAGAGCTATCGGTTTTTGAAAAAGACATCATGAACGTAAAGAAGGGACAAAAAATTCTATTTAAGATTCCTGAAGCTTCAGGAAAAAGTTTTGAAGCAGAAGTACACTTGGTGGGCACCACAATTGACGATAAAACAAGACGTGTTAAAGTGCACGGGCATTTTGATAATGATCAAGAAAATTTTATTGTTGGAATGTTTATAGATGCAGAAATTATCACTGATACTCAAAAGCAGCTGGGTTTGCCAAGAGAGGCGGTCATTGAGGTCGGTGATAATGCGTTCGCTTTAGTTTTAGTGGAGCAAAATGAGAACGGCTTTAATTTTGAGAAAGTAAAATTGGAGTTGGGAAACCAAACCGAAAACAGCTTTGAGATTTTAAATGCTGAAGCTTTAAAGGATAAGCAAATTGTAATTAAAGGGACGAGTATGTTGCTTAGTGATAGTGGTGGAGAACATAATCATTAAAAAAAAGCGCCAAGGTAGCATTACCTTGGCGCTTT
The DNA here is from genome assembly GCF_000688335.1 of Sediminibacter sp. Hel_I_10. NCBI lineage: Bacteria > Pseudomonadati > Bacteroidota > Flavobacteriia > Flavobacteriales > Flavobacteriaceae > Sediminibacter > Sediminibacter sp. Hel_I_10. The sequence goes on along the minus strand of NZ_JHZX01000001.1, from coordinate 1,740,214 downwards.
TTTTATTTATCAGGAACAAATTACATTTTCATTAACCACTCCTTAACATCAACTTCTTTCTTGATGATGTCTTTGAGATCATCAATCTTAACCCGTTGTTGCTCCATAGTATCACGGTGACGAATAGTGACCATGTGGTCTTCTAAGGTGTCATGATCAACGGTAATACAAAATGGGGTACCATTGGCATCCTGTCTTCTATAGCGTCGTCCTACGGCATCCTTTTCGTCGTAAGTGACGTTAAAGTCCCATTTCAATTCTTCAACTATTTTTTGGGCAATTTCTGGTAAGCCGTCTTTTTTGACCAGTGGTAAGATGGCTGCTTTTGTTGGAGCTAAAACAGCTGGCAATTTAAGTACTGTTCTCACACTGCCATCTTCAAGAGTTTCATCTTCCAGTGCATTTGAAAATACTGCCAAAAACATGCGGTCTAATCCAATAGAGGTCTCTAGAACGTATGGGGTATAGCTGGCATTTTCTTCATGGTCAAAATACTGTAGCTTTTTGCCAGAGAATTCTTCGTGTTGTTTCAAATCAAAATCAGTACGGGAGTGAATGCCCTCTAATTCTTTAAATCCGAAAGGAAATTTGAATTCAATATCTGTAGCGGCATCGGCATAATGGGCTAATTTCTCATGGTCATGAAAACGATAGTTGTCAGATCCCAAGCCTAAAGATAAATGCCACTTCATTCGTGCCGATTTCCAATGCTCAAACCATTCTTTTTGTGTGCCTGGTTTGATAAAAAATTGCATTTCCATTTGTTCAAACTCGCGCATTCTAAAAATGAATTGTCTTGCTACAATTTCATTTCTAAAGGCTTTTCCTGTTTGTGCAATTCCGAAAGGAATTTTCATACGTCCTGTTTTTTGAACGTTGAGGAAATTGACAAAAATACCTTGAGCCGTTTCTGGTCTTAAGTACAAATCCATCGCGTGCTCTGCGGAAGCACCAAGCTTAGTGCCAAACATTAAGTTAAACTGCTTGACATCTGTCCAATTACGGGATCCGGTCATTGGATCTGCAATTTCCAACTCTTCAATCAACGCCTTGACATCTGCTAAGTCTTCATTTTCTAAAGATTTACCCAGACGTTTTAAGATGCTGTCTATTTTTTCAAAATAGCCAACAACCCGAGGGTTGGTGGTTACAAATTCTTCTTTATTAAAGGCCTCACCAAAGCGTTTTTCGGCTTTAGAAACTTCCTTATCTATTTTGCTTTCAATTTTAGCACAATAGTCTTCAACCAAAACATCGGCGCGGTAACGCTTTTTAGAGTCTTTGTTGTCTATAAGCGGATCGTTAAAAGCATCAACGTGTCCAGAAGCCTTCCAGGTGGTAGGGTGCATAAAGATAGCAGCGTCAATCCCGACGATGTTCTCATTCATTTGTACCATGGCTTTCCACCAATAGTCTCTAATATTTTTTTTGAGTTCTGCGCCATTTTGGGCATAGTCATATACTGCGCTTAATCCGTCATAGATTTCGCTGCTTTGAAATACGTAACCATACTCTTTTGCGTGAGAGATTACTTTTTTAAATTGATCATCATTTGCCATGGCACAAAAATAAAAAACCGCTTCAATTAAATGAGCGGTTTGATTGAAATTATATTTCTAATGGATTATCTTAAATTCAGTTGGGTACCTCCCAATCGTCTTCCGTCTTCAAAAACAGAGATAAAATAGGTGCCAGGAAGCAGTGGTTTTTCGTTAGCTTCAGCCTTAACGTCTAAACAAACATCAATGTCATCGTTTTTGTAATCTACAATCAATTTTTGACTGTAGATCAAATGGTCTTTGCCAAAATTAATCACGCCTTTATCGGCAACAACATTATTTTTTGGATCAAGGATTTGAATGTAGAGGTTCTTTCTTCCGGACGCAGCCAATACGTTTTCTGCAAGTGCAAAACAGACCTCTATACTAGAAACGTGTTTCGCTTTTTTAGAGGCATTTCTGATTCCAATATCATGACTGTATCCAATAGCCTTAAAACTATTGGCGCTAATTAGTGATGCTTTCTCGATATCTCGATTTAAGGAGGCATTCTGCCTTTTTAAGCTGAGGTTTTCGTTTTTTTCGCGACGAAGTTCAGTATATGCTAAGTGCTTTTCAGATTGTAAATCGCTGTTGACGTCATCTAAAGAATCTATGGTGCTAAATAAAGATTTATTAGTAACTTTAAGATAATTAAGCTGTTGCTTTAGTTTGGAAAGGGCTGAGAGATCTGTTTTGACCGTTCTCAACGAGTCCAAAGCCAATTGCGCGTCGCTTTTAGCGTCCAGAAGTTGGGAGGCGATTATATTATTAGTTAGGAAGGTTTCGTCATAGCGTTCTATCATTTCAGATAATTCGCCTTCGACAAGATTTTTTTCCTGTTCTAGAAATTGTTGTTGGGCCTCAATGGATTGATAACTTGTAAAACTAAATACCGTTAAAAGGGTGACCGCAACTATTAATGAACCAATAATTAATCTGTAGTTAAAAAATTGAGGGTTAACTATCATTTTAATTTTTCAAATGGTAAAGCGCGAAACTATAGAATATACATGTTCTAATTAATTTTTTTCGTTGAAATGGTAAAAAACTTGTTGAACTTATTTTTTCCAGATGTTTGTTACGCATGTAACAGTCTTTTAACTGATAACGAGCTACATATTTGTACAAATTGCAGACATGAAATGCCATTAACTAACTTTCACGACGATTCAAATAATGCCGTCCATAAGACCTTATACGGTCGTGTAAAATTTGAAAATGCAACGGCCCTTTTGCATTTTTCAAAGAAAGGAATTGTTCAGCAACTCATGCACAATTTGAAATACAGAGGGCATGAGACTATTGGGGTGGTTTTGGGACAATGGCTGGGTGAAGAATTAAAGACTCTTGAAGGCTATAGAGCCATAGAAGTCGTAGTGCCTGTTCCGCTTCACAAAGCAAAACTCAGAAAAAGAGGCTATAATCAAGTTGATAAATTTGCCTTAGCCCTCTCTAAGGCCTTGGATGCAGAATTGAATACCACAACATTGGTAAAAATTACAAATTCTAAGACCCAAGTTTTCAAAGACCGATTAAAACGAAGTAGTGACATCAACTCAAATTTCACGGTTGTAGATCTTGACAGCCTAAGAGGAAAACACGTGCTCTTGGTTGATGATATCATTACAACTGGAGCTACAATAGAAGCCTGTGCTAACGCCATGAACAAGATACAAGACATCAAATTAAGCCTAGCGTTAATGGCCATAACAGACTGAGCATGGGGTGACCTTGTCAAAACCGCGTTAATTTTTTGGCGTTTGCTACAAATTAATTGTTTATTTGCTTAACATTGAAAAAAGAGCTTCTATAGCATGCAACGTATCTTCCTGCAAATTTTTGTTTGTTTAATTATTGCTTTAATGGCAATTAATTGTGCCAGTAGAGGTACGCCAGACGGTGGAGCCAAGGATCTTGAGCCGCCAAAAATCATCAGGGAAACGCCTAAAAACTATTCAACGAACTTTAAGGGGAAAGAAATTAGAATTTATTTTGATGAATACATTAAGGTGAAAAACTTGCAGAAGCAATTGATTGTCTCGCCTCCAATGGATCCTCCTCCTACAACCACACCATTAAGCGTTGCCAGTAAGTACATTCAAATTATTATCAATGATACGCTTGATGATAATACCACTTATGCCTTTAACTTTGGGCAGAGTATTGTAGATAATAATGAAGAAAATCCATACGATTATTACCGTTATGTATTTTCTACGGGAGATTATATAGACTCATTACGCGTCACGGGAACTATTTTAGATGCCGAAAAACGCCAGCCAGATGCCTTTGTATCGGTCATGCTTTATGAAATGGATTCTACCTATACAGATTCTACCGTTTACAAGGAACGACCAAAATACATTACCAATACCTTAGATAGCCTTACCATTTTTAGCATTGATAACATCAAGGCAGGTAAGTACAAAATGATAGCGCTCAAAGAGGAAAATCCAAATTATACCTATCAACCAAAAACAGATAAGATAGGGTTCTATGAAGGGGTGGTCACTGTACCAACAGATTCCTTTTATACCATTACCATGTTTCAAGAAGTTTTAGATTTTGAATCTGAACGACCAAAGCAGATTGCTGGCCAAAAAATAGCATTTGGCTATGAGGGAGATTATCAAGATATGGAAATTGAAATGATAGGCGATACGCTTCCTACCATAGAAAAACGTATTACTAAAGATCCTAAGGCCGATTCTCTCTATTATTGGTACAAACCCAAAATTGAAAGGGATTCTGTTCTTTTTGTGGTAAAGAATAAAACCTATGTAGACACGTTAACCCATAAATTCAGGGATTTGGAGAGAGATTCTTTAGTGATTACAGCATTGTCATCAAGTACCTTAAGTTTTAGGGAAGACTTTCAAATTAAAGGCTCGGTACCTTTTGTAAGGTTTGATGAGAAACAAGTCACTGTTTTAGACAAAGATTCTCTAGAAGTTCCGTTTACCTCTACTTTTTCTGAACTGAAAAATGTCTATAACCTATCTTTTGAAAAAGAAGAATCCCAAAAATATAACATCACGGTGCTCCCTAACGCATTTGAGGATTTCTTCGGAAATGTCAATGATACCTTGAGTTATAATGTGAACACCAAGACATTTGCCGATTATTCTAACATAAGGCTCACCCTTAGAAATGCAGAGTACCCTATTATTGCTCAATTGGTAACAGACAAGGCAGAGGTTAAATATGAACAAGCTATTGCCAAGGAGCAGCTTATAGATTTTAGAAATCTCGCTCCTGGAGCCTATTATTTGCGGATTATTTTTGATGCCAATGGCAATGAGAAGTGGGATACTGGTAATTTCTTAAAGAGTACACAGCCAGAGCACATTAGTTACTATCCTGAGCCCATTGATGCCCGAGCCAATTGGGACCCCATTATCGATTTTACTTTAAAATAAAGTCGTCCCTATCATTTAAAAATCCCAATTTATGGCGATACTTCTCAATATGCGATTTATCTAAAGTAACTATCTCTATAGCGTCTTTAGTGACTAAGGCGGTATCTAATCTATTACCAAGCACATCATAAGCTGCAGAATGTCCTGAATATTCATGGCCATTGCCATCTAAACCTACCCGATTTACACCAATACAATAAGTCATGTTTTCAATAGCTCGCGCTTTTAAAAGAGTGTCCCATGCCGAGATTCGAACCTTTGGCCAATTGGCGACATAGAGCAATAGGTCATAATCTGTATCATTTCTAGACCATACCGGAAAACGCAAATCATAACATACCAACGGGCAAATTTTCCAACCTTTATAATCTACCAATAAACGCTCTTTTCCTGCGGAATAGACGTTTTGCTCTCCCGCTAAAGTGAAGGTGTGTTTTTTATCATATTTTAATATGGTGCCATCGGGATACACAAAAAGGAGTCTGTTGAAAAAATCGTCTGACGCTTTAATGACCAAACTCCCCGTAATGGCGGCCTGTTTTTCTTTAGCAAGAGCAATCATCCATGACACGGTTTCGCCATCCATGGTTTCGGCAACCGATTTTGCATTCATTGTAAAGCCAGAATTGAACATCTCTGGGAGTACAATTAAGTCAATTTCCGAAGAAATTTGATTTAGTTTTTCAAGCAAGTTGATACGATTTTGCTCGGGATTTTCCCAAAATAAATGCGTTTGAACAACTGCAACGTTTAAGGTTTGGGCCATACTGATAAGCGTCTGTTATTTATTGAGAGCGTCCATTTTTTTCTTGGTTTTTTCAATGTCCTCGTTCAATTCGGTAAATCGCTCTTGCCACTTTTCCTCATCATTTGGTGAAAGTTTCCCTTTCTTTTTTAGACGCTCATATTTTTCTTTTTGGTCTACAAGTTCTTTTTTGGCTTCCAGATAATTTTCACGGGCCTCAGCTTTTTCTTTAAGTTGACGTTGTAACGTTTCTTGCTTTTCAATGAGCTCATCCCTTTTTTTCTGGGCTTCTTTTTGTGCTTTCTCTAAATCACTTTGCTTTTTCTCTAACTCTTTCTGTAATTTTTCAGCCTGTTTTTTAGCATCTTGTTGCTTCTCTACAAGCTCTCGGATATCTTTCTTTTCATCTTCGGTAAGTGTTTCACTAACATCTTGACCTTTATTAGTAATAACATTTCCTTTAATTTCGTAAACAGAGCCATCTGCTGTAATCACTTTTTCAGAACTTCCGCAGGCAACAAGAGCGAGTGCCATACCAATATATAATGTGTTTGTTAATTTCATTTTTTTAGTTTTCAAGTTTTCTTAATTAAAGCAAATTTCAGCGATTATAGGCCATAGTTATTACAGATTTAACATTTGACTCAACGATGACAGCTCAATTATAATCGCCTGTTTGTAAATATACCATTACATCGTTGATGCACGTTTTGAGATTGGTTTTAACTTCAGATTCCCAAAACCGAAACACTGTAAATCCAAGAGTCTCTAGTTGCGCATTCACCTCTCTATCGCGCTGCATATTTCTTTCAATTTTTGGAATCCAAAACCCCCGATTGCTTTTTAGCTTAGCCTTGCGTTCTTCCCAATCATAGCCATGCCAGAATTCGCCATCAATAAAAACAGCCAATTTGTGTTTTTTAATAGCAATGTCAGGTCTTCCAGGGAGTCGCTTGTTGTCTATTCTGTAACGCACATCTTGGGCCCAAAGCGCTCTTCTAAATAACAGCTCTGGTCTGGTGTTTTTGCCACGAATCTTACTCATTATTTTTGAGCGTTTTTTAGTGGTATAAAACCCAGACGCCTCATTGAATCTTGGCACTTTTATTTTTTCTTCGGAATAGGACATCGCCCAAACAAAATACTAAATTCTTTAAAAAATCGGGAGCTCTTAAGCCATTTAAAATAGCTGTTATGCCCTTCATTTAGCGTAATGATTACCTCAATGTTAAGCGAGCATAAAGTCACCATCAAAAAGATCAAAGCGTAACATTTTCGTAAAACCGAGGTAAACCGTTTAAAATACGCATGCATTTATTTTGGGAAACTAATTAATCAACCCTCTTATTATGAAAAAACAGTTAGTTTTATTCATCACTTCACTTTTGTTTTGTGGTATTGCTTTCGCGCAAGAAGGCAACATTCAAGGTGTGATTATTGATGAACAAGGACTCCAAATTCCGTTTGCAACCATTAGTCTAGAAACCCTAAAAAAAGGAACAGTCTCAGATATTAACGGTAAATTTTTAATATTAAATGCTCCAGTAGGTAGTCAAACCTTAAAAATCGAATATCTAGGCTATGCCGATCAAGAGGTTACAGTAGAGGTCAAAGAAGATCAAACCGTTGAAGTCAATGTAACGCTGGTTTCTATGGCAGAATCTTTACAGGATATTCTAGTTATTGGTCAAGCTAGTGGTCAAGCTAAGGCCCTGAACACACAAAAGAATAAGCAAAACATTACCAATATTGTGTCTACAGATCAAATTGGTAAATTTCCCGATGCTAATATTGGTGACGCTGTAAAGCGTATTCCTGGGATTACCATGCAAGTAGATCAAGGCGAAGCTCGTAATATTATTGTAAGAGGTTTGGCGCCACAATTAAACTCTGTAACTTTAAACGGATCGCGAATTCCATCTGCTGAAGGTGATAACAGAAACGTGCAAATGGATTTAATCCCAGCAGATATGATCCAGATCATAGAAGTTAATAAAGCCGTCACGCCAGATATGGATGCCGATGCCCTTGGAGGTTCTATAAATTTAGTAACACGTACTGCGCCAGAGGGATTCAGGCTCTCTGCAACAGCAGGCTCTGGGGTTAGTTTTGTAACCGATAAGCGCATCTTAAACGGCTCATTTCTATTAGGTGATCGAACAAAAGACGGCAAGTTTGGCTGGATGGTGTCTGCCTCTTTAAATGATAACGACTTTGGATCTGACAATATTGAAGCCGAATGGATAGATGAATTTGAATACAATTCTGGTCAAAATGATGAGGACGGCGAACCTATTTTAGAAGCTGTAGATGTCAACCCTTACACCAATGTTTTTGAGCAACGCACCTATATTATTCAAAGGGTGAGACGAAGCTTTTCTGCTAATCTAGATTATAACTTCAACGCTAATAACAACATTTATCTAAAAACAATGTACAATTGGCGTGATGATCGCGAAAACAGATATGCCTTTGCTCAAGAAATGTTGGATGCAGAAGATATTGCTGCCGGCGATTTTGAAATCAATGATAACAATATCCCTGTTAGATTTCCTATAGAAGCGGCAAGAGAAACCAAAGCCGGTTTGAATAATGATCGGAATAAGAACACGCGTCTTGAAGATCAACGTATGCAAAATTATAGTCTTGGTGGCAAGCACCTCTTCGGAAATCTTCAATTTGATTGGATGGGCTCTTACGCCAAAGCTTCTGAAGAACGGCTTAACGAAAGATATGCCCAGTATGTTTCAGAATATAGCATCATCAACAATCCGTCTTTGCCCGAGTTTCCATTATTTACTCCTGTAAATCCAGAGCAGGCCAACAATCTTACAAATTATGAATTCGACGAGGTTACAGAGGAAAACCAATACACCGAAGAAGAGGACATTAACATGTTCCTCAACTTTCAATTACCGGCAAACTTTTTTGATCAAGGTGACGGTTTTGTAAAATTTGGAGCAAGAGGTCGTTTTAAAAAGAAATATAGAGATAACAACTTTTTTGAGTTTGACCTTGCAGATACCTATCCAACCTTGGCGGATGTGCCAGCTCGAGATATTTCGGATCCAGATTTTTTAGCCGGTAACGAATATCAAGCAGGTTTTTTTGCTGCCCCAGAGTGGTTGGGAAGTTTAAACTTAAACCCAGCAGATGGAGAAAGTGTGCCTGATGAGTTTTTAAGAGCGAATTACAATGTTGAAGAAAACGTGTATGCCGCCTATGCTATGATTAGTCAAAAGGTGTCCACTAAATTTACCGTACTTGCCGGTCTAAGGGTAGAAAACACCCAAATTACTGCCACAGGAAACGATATATTAGATGAAGAAGAGGTGATAGGTGAAATATCAGATGAAAGCTCCTATACCAACGTGATGCCGAGTGTGCATTTAAAATATGATGTCACTGATAGAGCAGTGTTACGTTTTGCCTGGACCAACACCTTGGCAAGACCTAATTATGAAAACCTAGTTCCTTCGGTAGATGTGGTTGCTGAAGATGAAGAAATCTATGTAGGAAATCCCGAATTGGATCCTACAACGTCTATGGGTTTTGATCTTATGGGAGAATACTACTTTCAAAGTGTGGGGATAGTATCAGGAGGCGTCTTTTATAAAGATATCGATAAGTTTATTTATACGTCTCAATTTGAAGACGCCGAAACTGGTTTTGATGTATTTCAGCCACTTAATGGGCAGGGTGCTACCATCTTTGGAGCTGAGTTTGCCTTCCAGAGAAAATTGGATTTCTTGCCAAGCATTCTTAAAAACCTAAGTGTTTATGTCAACTATACCTATTTAACTTCAGATGCTAAAGGGATCAAAAATGAAGATGGTGAGGAGCGTGGTAATCTCGATTTGCCTGGGACGTCGCCAAACATGTTTAATGGCTCTTTAGGTTACAATGACAAAAAATTCAACATTCGCTTTTCAGTTAATTTTTCAGACGCATATATCGATGAGTTAGGAGGAAGCGCTTTTGAAGATCGCTATTATGACCAACAGGTCTTGGTAGATCTTAACGCCAGTTATGCCATCACGCCTAATCTTAGGGTTTATGCAGATTTGAATAACATTACAGACCAGCCTTTACGCTATTACCAAGGCATTAGCCAAAGAACTGCTCAAGCAGAATATTATGGAAGACGTTTAACTTTTGGATTGAAATATGACTTATTTAAGAAAAACTAGCCTCGCAATTTTAGTCACAAGTATGCTTTGGTCTTGTGGGCCAAAGCTGCCTGAAATCAAGCCGACATTGATTACAGAGAAAACGCCGCACGATACTGATGATCCAGCAATTTGGGTCAACAAAAACGATCCTGGGCAGAGCATTGTCTTCGGTACCGATAAAGACGAGGTTGACGGGGGTGTTTACGCTTTTGATCTCGACGGAAAAATCATTAGGGAGAAATCCATCACAGGGTTGAGTTATCCTAACAATGTAGATTTGGCTTATGATTTTAAGCTGAATGATTCTACAGCCACCGATATTTTAATGTTTACTGAAAGGGAAAAAAACAGAATCCGATTGTATGCTATTCCAGAGATGACACCTTTGGATGGAGATGGTTTTCTGGTGTTTGAAGATGAAGAGGACATCAACAATAGAAGGCCAATGGGTATTGCCATCTATACCAATCCAGATTCTCAAAGAACCTATGCTTTTGTAAGTCGAAAAATTGGTCCAACCACCGATTATCTTTACCAATACGAGATTGTATCAGATAGCTTAGGAGTTCAAGCCAAACTGGCGCGCAAATTGGGCCGTTTTAGTGGCAGTAAAGAGATAGAGGCCATAGCCGTAGATAATGAACTTGGTTTTGTGTATTATGCAGATGAGATGGAATGTATTCATAAATATTATGCAGATCCTTCAAAAGGCAGCGAGGAGATTTCATGTTTTGGTCGGGACTATTTTAAACGCGACATAGAAGGTATTGCCATTGCAAGATATCCTGATGGCTCCGGAGCAATCATAGTCTCTAACCAACAAGCACACACGTTCTCTGTATTTGATCGTGAGACCAATGCCTTTATCAAGGAAATCAACTTAGGCACGCTTGAGACCGATGGTTGTGATGCTACTACCGAAGCTTTGGGCAATCAATTTCCTAATGGTTTATTTGTCTCCATGAATGATGAGAAAGACTTTTTTTTCCACGATTTAAAAAGCTTGGAATTAGAAGCAGAGTAATCTAAAAACAACCCAATAAAAAAGCCCCGTCTCAATTTTGAAACGGGGCTTTTTTGTTTAGTTGATGGTTTCCATCTTAAAAGGGAAACATCAACAATATATTTAATTAGTATCTATAGTACTCTGGTTTAAATGGTCCTTCAACCTCTACACCAATATACTCAGCTTGCTCGTTACGAAGTTCAGTAAGCTCTACACCAATTTTTTCTAAGTGTAATTTAGCTACTTTTTCATCTAAAATCTTAGGAAGCATGTAGACTTTGTTCTCGTAAGAATCTCTGTTGGTCCATAATTCTAATTGAGCCAAAACTTGATTTGTAAACGAGTTACTCATTACAAAACTTGGATGACCGGTAGCACAACCTAAGTTTACCAAACGACCTTCTGCAAGAATAATAATATCATTCCCGTTTACAGTATACTTGTCAACTTGTGGCTTAATTTCCACATGAGTAGATCCGTGGTTTTTCTTTAACCAAGCCATATCAATCTCATTATCAAAATGCCCAATGTTACAAACAATGGTTTTGTCTTTCATGGCTTCAAAATGACGCGCTTGAACGATGTCCTTATTTCCTGTTGTAGTAATTACAATATCAGCATGAGGAGCAACCGTTTCTAATTTTTTAACTTCAAAACCATCCATTGCGGCTTGTAGCGCACAAATAGGATCAATTTCGGTTACAGTTACAATACTCCCCGCACCTTTAAAAGACGCAGCAGTACCTTTACCAACATCGCCATAGCCACAAACAACAACACGCTTACCAGCAAGCATCACATCTGTAGCACGACGAATAGCATCTACAGCACTCTCACGACAGCCGTATTTGTTATCAAACTTAGACTTAGTTACAGAATCGTTGACGTTGATAGCCGGCATAGATAAAGTGCCTTTTTTCATACGCTCATATAAACGGTGCACTCCTGTTGTGGTTTCTTCAGAAAGTCCGTTAATACCTTTCATTAATTCTGGATATTTATCAAACACCATGTTGGTTAAATCACCACCATCATCTAAAATCATGTTCAGTGGTTTGCGATCTTCTCCAAAAAACAAGGTTTGTTCGATACACCAATTGAATTCTTCTTCATTCATGCCCTTCCAAGCATATACCGGGATCCCTGCATCAGCAATGGCAGCAGCAGCTTGATCTTGGGTAGAGAAAATATTACAAGAACTCCAAGTCACCTCTGCGCCTAAAGCTTTTAGTGTTTCAATTAAAACAGCAGTTTGTATGGTCATGTGCAAACATCCTGCAATACGAGCTCCTTTAAGAGGCTGAGAAGCCCCATACTCTTCGCGAAGACTCATAAGTCCTGGCATTTCTGCTTCTGCTAATTCAATTTCTTTTCTTCCCCAAGCAGCAAGAGACATGTCTTTTACTTTATTAGGAACGTAAGTCGTGGTTTTTGTATCCATAATTATATATTTGTGTCTAAATTTTTCTTCCGATATCTCGGAACAGATTGCAAAGTTAATCATTACGATTCAGATAATTAAATGCCACTTTATAAAACCATACAGCCTAATTCCCAAACTACTGTTAAAATCTGGAAGATTGAAGAATCTTACGAGGATTTAATGTATCCGTTAGAATTAAAGCCAGAAAGTTTAACCCGTGTTTTGGGTATGAAAAGTGAATTGCACCAACGCGGATTTTTAAGCGTGCGCCATCTTTTACGTGAATTTGGGTATACCGATCAAGATTTATATTACGATACTAACGGGAAACCCCATTTAAAAGACGGCAAATACATCTCCATTACGCACTCTTTCACCTTTTCTGGAGTGATTGTTAGTACCCAGCAAGTGGGTATTGATATTGAGAAGCAACGTGAGAAGATTGCCATAATAGCCAAGAAATTTGTGGAATATGAGTTTAATTACTTAACAAAAACAGAGGAGGACTACGTCCGTAAATTAACCGTGATTTGGGGCATTAAGGAATCGCTTTACAAATTATTTGCGACGCCAGGAATGTTGTTTAAAGCCCATTTTTTAGTTATTCCATTCATGTTGTCAGATGGCGAGACCGTTGCTTGGATTGATTATAAGAATCTAAAGCACCGGTACAACAGCTATTTTTTAGAGTTTGATGGCTTTACCTGCGCCTATGCGCTTGGAGATTAATTTAAGTTTTAAGTTTTGGCCAAAACACATTCCATTTACAGTGATTTATTAGCGTCCATTTCAGAAGGAAAACGACTGCTTGCCATATTGATAGATCCAGATAAAATGGCTTTAACAGCTTTGGCCGGTTTTGCAAAAAAAATCAATGCATCTATCGCGACACATATTTTTGTTGGAGGCAGTGAAGTTAATGAGTTGGCTACTGAAATGTTAGTTTCAAATCTTAAAGCGCTCACCCAATTACCCATTGTACTATTTCCTGGGGACGTCACACAAATTTCAGATAAGGCAGATGCGTTATTGTTTTTGTCTTTGATTTCGGGTAATAATCCACAGTATTTGATTGGTAAACATATTGAGGCAGCTTCAAGCCTGCGCAATTCAAACTTAGAGATTATCCCAACAGGTTATATATTGATTGAAAACGGACGAATGACTTCCGTAGAAAAGGTGACCCAAACCACTCCGTTGCCCAGGCAAAATACTCAGCATATTGTAGATACGGCCAAAGCAGGGGAGCTCTTAGGTATGAAACTGGTCTACCTTGAAGCAGGAAGCGGTGCCTTGCATCCCATCCCTAAAGAAATCATTAAGTTTGTGAAGCAAGATGTAAACATCCCATTGATTGTTGGAGGAGGGATTAGATCCATAGATCAATTACATGAGGCGTATCGGTCTGGAGCAGATGTCGTGGTCATTGGAACTGCGTTTGAAGAGAATGAAGCATTTTTTGAAGACATTAAAAGAGCATAAAAAGTGTCTTGAAGGCATTATAAAACATAATTTTAAACACTAAAGAATAGTATGAACATATCGGTAGAACTTACATTAACACCAATACAGGATGATTATGAACCTGCCATCATCCAACTCATCAAAAAATTACGTGCTTCAAATTTAAAAGTTCTAGAAAATCCGCTGAGTACTCAGGTTTATGGAGACTATGATGAGGTGATGCGTGTTCTTACGGTTGAAATCAAAGAAGCTTTTGAATTGATTGAGCGTGGCTTGTTGTACATGAAGATTGTAAAATCTGATCGTTACGAGTATGAGCCGCATTTTTGATTTTCTTTTCGGACAATACCAAGGTTATGCCACGTTAGATATTGTTCTAGAAATTGTTGCGGTGGTTTTTGGCTTTTTGTCGGTTTGGTATTCAAAACAGAATAAGATTTGGGTATTCCCAACAGGAATTATCAGTACCCTCATTTTTGTGTATTTGCTTTTAAAGTGGGAGCTTTTGGGAGATATGATGATCAATGCTTACTATTTTATCATGAGTGTTTACGGGTGGTATATTTGGACCCGAAAAGTAGATAGCGAGCACGTCACCCCCATTTCTGCAACCACTTCTAAAGAAAAGCAATGGAGTGTTGCTATATTTATGGCAACCTTGGCCTTTGTGTTTTTAGTGTATCATTATTTTGATAAATGGAACAGTTGGGTCGCTTATATTGATACCATTACCACGGCTATATTTTTTGTGGGGATGTGGCTTATGGCCAAACGAAAAATTGAAAACTGGCTGTTCTGGATCGTTGGAGATCTTATTTCGATACCACTATATTTTTACAAAGGATTTACGTTTACCAGTATACAATATCTCATTTTTACGGTAGTGGCCGTTTATGGTTATATCGCATGGAAGAAGAACTTAAACAATCTCAAAACCTTGGAGCAAACCTTGTAAAGGTGGTGTTCTTTGGACCAGAATCTACTGGCAAGTCACTGCTTTCTGAAGCATTGGCGGCACATTACCATACGGTTTTTGTGCCTGAATATTCTCGAGTATATGCGGAGTCTAAAGTAGCGCAGAATAAAATGTTAACCAAGGCCGATGTGCTTGACATTGCTGCAGGACAAATGCAAAATGAGAACGCAGAACTTAAAAATGCCAATAAATTATTGATATGCGATACCGATTTACTGGAAACCAAAGTATATTCCGAATATTATTATGATGGCTTCTGTCCTAGTGTTTTAAAACGATATGCTGTAGAGAACAGCTACGATTTATATTTTTTATGTTATATTGATACGCATTGGGAAGCAGACGGAATACGAGATCGGCCAGAGCATCGGCTCGAACTCTTTAAGCGGTTTGAAAAAGCACTTCAAACCCATAACAAGCCTTATGTGACCTTAAAAGGTTCATTTGAAGAAAAACGAAGCACCTGCATCAGGCACATTGATCAACTATTAAAACAAAAGACGTGAAGTTCACAGAAAAAGACCTAAAGCAAATTGATAAAAAAGGATTGACCACAGAAAAAGTGGAACAGCAAATTGAAACCTTCACCTCGGGGTTGCCCTTTTCAAACTTAGTGGCGGCCGCAACTTTAGAGGATGGTATTATGAAGTTAACCGATGACGCCATAAAAAAGTACATCGCGCTTTTTCAGGATAAAAAAAATCACAGTTCCATCTTAAAGTTTGTTCCAGCATCGGGTGCAGCAACCCGTATGTTTAAATTTTTGTTCGCTTTTTTAGAAGATTATGATCCTGAGAAGGAGAGTGTAAATTCTTATATCAATAATCATAAAGAGGAAAGCTTATCCATGTTTTTTGTGGGCTTAGAGAAATTTCCGTTTTATGATATTGTCATGAACAATCTTAAGGAACGGTTTCCAGATTTTGAAAGCAAACCTACCAATGAGCAACGTCTGTTATTTGTGAAAGCGATGTTAGACAAGGATCAGTTGAATTATGGTAATTTTCCTAAAGGGCTATTGCCTTTTCACGAGTATAAGAACCAGATGATCTCTACCGCTTTTGAAGAGCATTTGTATGAGTCGGCACTCTATGCTGCGGAAGATAAACCAACAGCACTACACTTTACTATTTCAGCAGATCATGAAGATAAATTTGATGAAGAATTTAAGCGTATAGAGGAGAAGGTAGAGCAGGAAACGGGTTCAAAATTTGATATTTCGTTCTCATTTCAAAAAGAAAGTACAGATACTATCGCCGTTACTCCCAAAAATGAACCTTTTAGACTTGAGGATGGGAGCATCTTGTTTAGGCCTTCTGGTCATGGTGCGCTCGTAGAAAATTTAAATGAACTAAAGGCAGACGTTATTTTCGTCAAGAACATTGATAATGTTGTGGTGAGCAAGTATAAAGACGAGGTGGCCAAATACAAAAAGGCACTTGCCGGAATTTTGCTTGATGTGCAAGAACGCGCATTTGAGTTTTTAAACCAATTGGCATCGAGTCCTATTTCCGAAGAAGAATTGAAGACCATTTCACAATTTTTGGAGGATGACATGAATGTTAAAATAAGTGCGGAATTCGAAAAATATTCCAACAAACATCAAGTGGCATATTTGGTCGAAAAATTAAACCGTCCGATTCGTATCTGCGGAATGGTAAAAAATGAAGGAGAACCGGGAGGAGGTCCTTTTTGGGTAAAAGATGAACGTGGTACGGTCTCACTGCAGATTGTAGAAAGTGCGCAGATTGACAGCAAGAACAAACAACAACATAAGATTTTAAAGGAGTCTACCCACTTTAACCCTGTGGACATCGTGTGCAGTACGAAAAATTATAAGGGTGAGAAATTTGATCTTTTAAAGTTTGTTGATGCTAGAGCGGCCTTCATTACAGCTAAAACGAAGGCAGGAAAAGATTTGAAAGCATTAGAGCTTCCTGGGTTATGGAATGGCGGTATGGCCAATTGGAACACCATTTTTGTTGAGGTGCCATTAATTACGTTCAACCCTGTAAAAAACGTCAACGATCTCTTAAAAGAAACGCACCAAATAAAATAACATGTTTGATGATGCCGCGTTAATTCTTGAGTTGAACTTTAAGGCCATTCGCAGTTCTGGTGCGGGCGGGCAACACGTTAATAAAACGGCGTCTAAAGTAGAGTTAAGCTTTGATCTAGAAAATTCTCAAGCACTTTCTTTTGAGCAGAAAGAAACGCTCAAAACTGGATTGCAATCACGATTGTCCAAAGCACATGTTTTGATGTTGCAATGTGGCGAAAGTAGGAGCCAGCATAGAAATAAGTCCATTGTTATCAAACGATTTCTAGAATTGTTAAGGACAGAGTTGGCTGAAGATAAGGAGCGGATTCCCACTAAAATTCCAAGAGCAGCTAAAAGAAGGCGTTTAAAGAATAAACGCGTACGATCAGAAAAAAAAGCGAACAGAAAGCCTCCAGAGATAGACTGATGTTCCTCTTTATAAATCTAAGGCTGTGTTTGCTAAGATGCTCATGAATTGAAATGCCCAAATTTTCTAATAATCATGATCGGCAACTCAATTTTCCTTATTACTTTTGCACCGTTCTCAATAAAGGGGTGCTCGAGTGATTTAAAAATGACTTTGGCTGAGATCATACCCATTGAACCTGGAACAGGTAATGCTGTTTAGGAAACGAACGTTGAATACATATCCATTGGATATTTTAGGAGGTGTTAAATCAGCCGCAGCTTTTTTCCACTTGCGTTATTAACGTTCAATAAAAATCAATTTTAACCAGAATAATGACCTCTTTTTATTCGATTATAAACCATAATCGTAATGAAAATTTTATTCAACAATTCGTCGCAACAATTCCGTTGGCGACAAATCAAAACACCATTTATTTTTACTGTGTTTCTTTTGGCTGGCCTTTTGGGTTTTGCTCAAGAGCAATTTACCGTTTCAGGAACGGTCACCATGAATGATAATCCTTTGCAGGGTGTCAATGTTATTATTAAAGGCACTAAATCTGGCACTCAAACCGGTGTCGATGGGGTGTACAAATTACAATTAGATGAGGGGAATTACACGCTCATGTTTAGTTATGTTTCTGCTCAAACCGTCGAGAAATCTTTTAGCCTTAATCAAGATTTGGTATTGGATGTTGCTATTGAAGAAGCCGCAGAATCCCTAGACGAGATTTTAGTGAAAAGCATTCGCGTAGATGCCACTTCTCCAATTACGCATACCAATGTGGATAAAGAGGCACTTGAAAAGCGAAATTTAGGTCAGGATCTTCCGGTATTGCTCAATTACTTGCCTTCTGTGGTCACGACTTCAGATGCTGGTGCGGGTGTTGGCTATACGGGTATTAGAGTGCGTGGTATTAATGCGCAATCTACCAATGTAACCATCAATGGTATCCCTTACAATGATGCCGAATCCTTAGGGACATTTTGGGTAAATCTAAGTGATTTCGCCTCTTCTGTTGAAAGTTTGCAACTACAACGCGGTGTGGGAACGTCCACCAATGGTGCCGGTGCTTTTGGGGCAAGTATCAATGTGTTAACAGATAATGTCTCTAATAAGGCTTCTGCTGAAATTTCTAATTCCTTCGGAAGTTACAATACTAGAAAACATACGGTAAAATTCAGTACAGGATTGCTTAATGACCATATCGAAATTGCCGGACGCTTATCAAATATTAAGAGTGATGGGTATATTGATAGAGCCACTTCAGACTTGAAATCTTATTTTTTACAGGGGTCTTATAAAGATGACAACACATTGATTAAGGCGATTACTTTTGGTGGAATTGAATTAACATACCAAGCATGGAATGGTATTTCTGCAGATTCTTTACGTACAAACAGAACGTTTAATCCGTCAGGTCAATACACAGATAACGATGGTAATATCCGTTTTTATGACAATGAAGTAGACGACTACAAACAAGACCATTACCAACTGCATTGGAATGAGCGGTACAATAGCCAATGGACCTCTACTGTAAGTTTAAATTATACCTACGGAAGAGGGTTTTTTGAACAATATAGAGAAGCCGAAGACTTTGCTGATTATGATTTGACACCATTAGAAATTGGAGGAGAAACAGTTAGTAGTACAGATTTAATTCGTCGTCGTTGGTTAGATAATGACTTTTATGTCTTGAATGCCAATGCCAATTACAAGCAAGACAATTTGAACATGTCTTTTGGAGGTTCTTATAGTTATTATGATGGCGACCATTTTGGCGAAATTATCTGGGCAGAATTCGCTAGTAATTCTGAAATCAGGGACCGCTATTATGAAGGAAACGCCAAAAAAACAGACTTCAACACCTTTGCAAAGGCTACATATCGTTTAAATGATAAGTTTAGTTTTTACGGGGATTTACAGTTACGTTTGTTAAGCTACGAAACCTCTGGTTTGAATTCTGACAGAATTCCATTTAATGTTGATGAGAATTTTAGCTTCTTTAATCCAAAAGCAGGATTAACCTATCAATTGGGTACAAATAGCGATCTTTATGTTTCATATGCTCGTGCCAATCGTGAGCCTAATCGCGATGATTTTGAAAACAATCCTAATGTGCAACCAGAACAGTTAAATGATTTTGAGTTGGGATGGCGTTATGATACAAAATCAGCAAGATTATACGTTAACGCGTATTACATGCTTTATAATGAACAGTTAGTGCTAACCGGTCAAATTGATGATGTAGGAAGCCCCATAAGAGCGAATAGCGGTGATAGTTATCGCTTAGGTTTAGAGGTAGATGCGGCTCTTGCCATCACAGATCAATTTTCTGTTCAGCCTAATTTCACGATAAGTTCCAATAAAAACAAGGAATTGTTCACGTCTGTAAACGGTGAAATTTTAAACTTAGGAAAAACAGACATTTCATTTTCTCCAGAGTTTATTGCAGCGAATGCCTTTGTGTTTCAACCAAAAGAGGGCTTTCAAATATCACTGTTAAGTAAATATGTTGGTGAGCAATTTATGAGTAATACGGAGAACCCAGACTCTAAGTTAGACAGTTATTTTGTTAATGATTTTAATATCACTTATGAGTGGAAGCCAAAGTCTGTTTTTAAATCGGTAGTGTTTTCAGGGCTCGTTAATAACATTTTTGGAGAGGAATACGTCTCTAATGGTTATTTTGGCTCTTTTGATTACGAAAATCCAGATAGTGCTACAGGTGTTTCTACAGATTATTTTGCAGGATATTATCCCCAAGCAACTACAAACTTTTTAGTTGGTGCGACGCTTAAGTTCTAAAAATTCGATAATATAACTAATTATTTAAAAGCTCTCAGATCGATATTCTGGGGGCTTTTTTTATAATCCTATAAAAATCATATCATTATGTTAATTGATAGTGTGGCTATCTCCTAGATGTTCTAATTTAATGACTTCAAAAATCTCTATTTAAATGAAATGGTTTATCAGTTTTTTTGCGGTGTGTTCAATCAGCTTCTCACAGGTGGAAGTAGACACAACTAGCGCAAGCAAAACTATTGGCTTGTTGGGCTACCAGTTCCATAATGGGCAACTTGGTGTTACGTCTCTAGGAAAAAATACCTATTTGCAAACGGGAATTCTGCAGATTAAAACTGCGGATGCTTTGGTGACTGAAATGCCAATTTTGTTCAAAAAACAAGTTGCAAATGATTTCGCTTTGTTTTTTGGAACGAAACTAAATTTGGTTCAAAACCCATTGTTTTCAGTATTAAATCAAGGCAATCCCCAACAAGATTATGGTGCTTCTATAGAGGCAGGCTTACAATACGACATTAAACAAAATATGATGTTAGAACTTCGTTATTCTGTGCCTTTAATAAAAAATAAGGGATTCTATCCTACCGTTCCAACCATTGATTATTCGCCGATGCTAAGATTAGGTACAGGTATTAAGTTTTGACCATGACTCAATACTATATAGCATTAAATAGGATAAAACGTATTTATATTAATTGCTAACGGTTATAACATTTCCAGATCGGGTGGCTCTATATTCTTGTAAACCACAGGGGAGTTGTGTTCCGAGAGATGTTCCAGTTGCTAAAAGATATTTGTTTTCATCGGCACAGCCGCAGGTTACTTCTAGTCCATTGAGTTCCATAAATGAACATGTATCAGGAACATGGTTTGGGTCGGCAGCATCAAAAGCACGGAATCCAGTTCCAGTATTTATAACGTAGATCCCTAAATTACCTTCATTGGGAACATAGACAACATTGTTGGTAAACATCAATACATTATTTTCTGGCAAACTAAGATTTATTGTTCTGTCAATTGCAACATTCAATAAAAAATTACAGTTGTTAATGGAGTCATCGTTGCTACAAGTGGTTAAAAACAAGAAAGATAATATCGCAATAGAGGTTCTCATGAAGTTTTCAATTTTAGTAGGCAATTTACAATTATTTAAAGCATGATATAAATATTTTGTATCTTTGAATTGTAAATCTCGTGTGTGCGGGATTTTTTCGTTAGTCCCGAATTCTTGTACAGAGCATTGTCAAAGTACGTTCGGGATATTTTGAATCTAACGATCAAGGATTACAGTATCTAAACGAATAAATTATGAGTAAAGTATCTTATTATACTCCTGAAGGATTAAAAAAATTACGTGACGAATTGAGTCACTTAAAGGATAAAGAACGCCCAAGAGCATCGCAGGCTATTGCTGAAGCGAGGGATAAGGGAGACTTGAGTGAAAATGCCGAATATGATGCCGCTAAAGAAGCGCAGGGCATGTTAGAAATGAAAATTTCAAAACTTGAAGAAACCTTGGCCGGTGCAAGAGTGATTGATGAATCTCAAATGGACTCGTCTAAGATTTTGGTCTTGTCTAAAGTGAAGATCAAGAACCAAAGCAATGGTGCCGAAATGAATTACACCCTTGTTGCAGATGGTGAGGCCGATTTGGCATCAGGTAAACTTTCGGTCAATTCTCCAATAGGGAAAGGTCTTTTAGGCAAAACCGTTGGTGATATTGCCGAAGTACAAGTTCCAAATGGTGTTATTAAATTCGAGATTTTAGAGATTAGCAGATAGAAATCTGCCTTTAGCAACAATTTTAGCATCCTAAAAAATTAAACTTATAAAAGATTCCCCAAAACGGGAATCTTTTTATATTTACATAACTACCTTTTGTTAGGCGCTACCACTATTTGGTTGTAGATTTCTTAGAACTATATATAAAAACGTTTTTTCATGGCATCCCTTTTCACAAAAATAATTACTGGTGAAATCCCATCTTATAAAGTTGCAGAGACCGAGGACTACTTGGCCTTTTTAGATATCAATCCTAATGCCAAGGGGCACACACTTTGTGTTCCTAAGATAGAAGTAGATAAACTGTTTGATCTTGATGAAACCACCTATCACGGACTCATGGAGTTCTCTAGACAGGTAGCATTGGCTCTCAGAAAAGCGATTCCTTGTAAAAGAATTGGGATGTCGGTTATTGGTTTAGAAGTGCCACATTGCCACGTTCATCTTATCCCATTAACAACCATGGATGATGCTCGTTTTACAAGTAAAGTAACCTTAGAGGATTCAGAATTTGAAGCTCTAGCCGCTAAAATAGCATCTTTTCTTTAAAGGGTTCTAAATAGCAACAATCCCAGTAGCAAAAAGCACAATAGCCAGAACAACGACTATAATGATACCGATAAAAAGCCAGGCCATAGAGGTCACTTTTGTGTTGGTAGGTTTGGGTGAAATGGCTCTTCTATGATAGGCAACTACCTGCTCTATTTCGCGAGTCCACATCCCTGAGAAAATTGGCGTGTCACAGGTGTTGCAGTATAAATCAGTTGAAATATCATCGGTGATAGATTTGTAGAAAAAATGTTCTGCAAATCCTTGCTTAAAAGTAAGCTTCAAACCTTCCTTAGAATAACATTCAGGACAATGGTTACTTAGTGATACTTCCTTTAGTGTAAAATACTTAGGCGTCATTAATAATGTATTGCTTTAGATATCTTTAGATCTTATTGTGTGACCATTAAGAGGGTGTAAAGATCGAATAGATTTTAATACTAAGATACTTTTTTTAATGAAATTTGCATGGTGGTCCCTTTTCCTATTTCAGATTGCAACACTTTTATTCTGCCATTGTGATAATCTTCTACAATACGCTTGGCAAGAGATAAACCTAGGCCCCAACCTCTTTTTTTACTGGTATAACCCGGTTGAAAAATAGTGTTGAATTTAACTTTAGAAAGCCCTTTTCCTGTATCTGTAACCTTGATCTTAACGTGATTTTCATCTTCGGAAATGACAAGTTTAAGTTTGCCTTTACCTCTCATGGCATCAATGGCATTTTTAACAAGGTTTTCAATGGTCCAGCTATATAACTGCGCGTTTAGATTTACAGTTATGGCTTTACTTGGGGCATCTAGTTCAAAGTCAATCAGTTTTGAGGAGCGCGCTTTAAGGTATTCATAGGACGCAATGGTTTCTTCAACAATATCTGCTTTTTTGAGCGTAGGAATAGAGCCTATTTTGCTGAAGCGATCGGTGATGGTCTGGAGTCTGTTAATGTCCTTTTCAATTTCAATCAAATAATCAGGATCTACGTTTTCGGATCGTAAAATTTCAGTCCAACCTACCAAAGAGGATAATGGTGTGCCAATTTGATGTGCGGTTTCCTTTGCCATTCCCGTCCACAATTTATTTTGATCTGCTGTTTTTGAGCTTTTATAAAAGAAATAGGCCAATGCCGCAAAGAGTACAATAATGACTAAAAGTGCCAGCGGATAATATTTTAATTTGTTTAGTAGTGGCGAATTTCCGTAGTAAAGCGTTTGGTTGAGGTTCTCTAGGATTACGGGTGGATTCTCTTTTGAAAAGCGTTCTATTAGCGCTTTGTAATTATCCTGAACATAAGCAGAATCAATTTTTAAATCTCTTGTGTCATTGCTGTTTGCGTAGGGCGTAATGTTTCTAGAACTTATAATTTTATCGTTTTTGCCTAATAATAACAAAGGTGTAGTTAGCGTGGTATCTATAACAATACCTTCTGCCACTTTATTGATTTCAATATTGTCAGTGCCTGAAATAATGCTATTCACATCATTAGAAAATTCAACGTAAGCATTGGTCCAAATTTTCATTTTTGCCTGTTCTTCAGACTTGAAATATTGAAAAAACACATAGGTATTCCAAAGAATGAGCGAAATGATAATAAAGGAAGTGATGATGATGGCCCATCGGGTATAATTTCTATTGATATGCAATGCCATTGATGAATGGTTTTAATTTAAGACCTGAAGCCCTTCAAGGCTTTTAAATATAAAGCAATTATGTTGATAATATTGTGTTGGTCTACCGACAAATCGTTTTTATAACAAAATCAATATCGTTACATTTGCAATCACACTTAGAAAAATCAAACTAACAAATTAGAATAGAGCGTATTGCATGGTTTCATTTGATCCAAAAACAATTTCTACAGCAACACTGCACGGTCACTTATTAAGTGCCGTTGCGCCTAGGCCTATTGCCTTTGCAAGTACTATAGATAGCGATGGAAAACCAAATCTTTCGCCGTTTAGTTATTTTAACGTGTTTAGTTCCAATCCACCAATATTGGTTTTCTCTCCAGCACGACGTGTTAGAGATAACACGACAAAGCATACATTAGAGAATGCTGAAGCCACAAAAGAAGTGGTGATCAATGTGGTGAGTTATGATATTGTGCAGCAAATGTCATTGAGTAGCACAGAATATGGAGATGGGGTCAATGAATTTGAGAAGGCAGGCTTAACGATGCTTGCATCAGATGTGGTAAAACCATTTAGGGTAGCAGAGTCTCCTGTGCAATTTGAATGTAAAATCAATGATATCATCTCTTTAGGAAATGAGGGAGGTGCGGGTAATTTAATCATTTGCGAAGTGGTCAAATTTCATGTATCGCCAGATGTTTTGGACGAGAATGGGATTATAGATCAAAAAAAATTAGACTTAGTGTCTAGAGCCGGAGGAAGTTATTACAGCAGAGCTAAAAAGGGCTTTTTTGAAATTCCTAAACCGCTATCCACCTTAGGAATTGGTGTTGATGCCATGCCAGATGTGGTTAAAAATAGCATGATTCTTACCGGTAATGATTTAGGAATGTTGGGTAATGTAGAAACCTTGCCAAGTGAAGACGAGATCTCTACATTTATCAAAACAGTAAGTGAGCGCTATCCAAATATAGCAGAGATGACACAGCGAGAAAAGCATAAAATTGCCAGAAATTATTTAAGCTTTGGCGATGTTGATAGTGCATGGAAATTGCTCTTGTCATAAATAAGAAAACAGAATAATTAATTATAAGTAAAGATAACATGGAAGTACAAGGAAAAATCAAAATGATAGGAGAGACCCAAACATTTGGAAGTAATGGGTTTAGAAAAAGAGAATTGGTCGTGACTACAGAAGAGCAGTACCCACAGCATATTTTAGTTGAATTTGTTCAAGACAAAACCGATTTATTAAATGCTTACCAAGTTGGTCAACCCGTTAAGGTGAATATCAATTTAAGAGGTCGCGAATGGGTTAATCCACAAGGTGAGACTAAGTATTTTAACTCTGTTCAAGGATGGAGAATTGAAGGCGCACAAGCGTCTCAAGGAGGCAATGTGCCACCTGCCGCTCCAAATGAAGCATTTGAGCCTGCAACCAATCTAAATGAGGAAGATCATGACGATCTGCCTTTTTAAATAAGGAATATACTTTTACAAAAAAGCCACCAATTTTGGTGGCTTTTTTTATGAATTGACCTCAATGTTATATTCGTCTACAATTTCTAGCTCCGTTCTAAATGAGAGCATTTTGTCTGCAAATTTTTTAAGTCCTTCGTTTCTTAGCTTTTCGGCGTGCTCTTTATAATACGCATCCAGAGCTGCTCTTGAAAAGGCGCGGTATTGCACTGAGTAGGTTTTGCCACCCATATCTTCTTCGACCAAGACTTGCGAAAATGTGGCATTATTAAATTTTCCTGTTCCCAGTACTTGTGGGATGTGCTCGTTCTTCATCCAAGTGAGCCATTCATCATGGGCGCTATCGTCTATATTTATGGTAACGTTATATATAATCATAGTTGGTAAATTTCGAAAAGTTTAAAATTGAATTAAAGAAATTGCTCTAAATTGTTTTAGTTGATGGCATCGCCTCGCAACATTCTAAAGCGTTTTCTGGCCTCTATAAAATAGATGCTGTCTTGATGATTAAAAAGAATGTTCTCATATAAAGGTTTCGCTTTTTCAGGGAGCCCTAATTCATTTTCATATAGTTCTGCTAGATAAAAATAGGCGTCGTCGGCAAGAATCTCATCTCTATAATTAGCAATGATATACTCATAATTAGAAGCTGCTTTTTCCCATTGACCCTTTTTTTCGTAAAGCTTTGCCTGCTTAAATAATGCTTGATCTTCAATGGTCTCGCCTTTATGCTCTGTCAAAATTTTGCTTAGTAGGGCAATGGCGTCATCATTTTTATTCTGAAACGATAACAAATCAGACTTTGCGTATAGTTTTAAGGCGATTTGTAAAGAGTCTTCATCTTTATTATCTGAAATGAGCAGTTTTAAATCAAGCGCATCATTAGCAATTAATTGCGAGGTAGAAGATTTTAATATTTTAAGCTGTGATTCTGCCCATTCAAAATCGCCCTTGTAATAACTGGTTTTAGCAACTTTAAATCGTGCTTCTTGAGCAATGGTACTATTTTTTAAGTTGGCTTGAATTTGAGAGTAGTAAATAAGTGCCTCATTAAAGCGTTCTTGTAACACAAGAATGTCAGCCAGTTTTAATTTTACGGTCGCTTCTTGGTAATTGGATAGCGGTAATTTTAAAGTTTTTTTAAGGAACTCACTGGCTTCCTTAGGTTGGTTATCATAGAAAGCGAGAAAATTTCCGTAGGAAATTTGAAGGGATAAAGTTGGCTCGAAAGTACCATACTTTTCAAAAAGCGATTGGTATTTAGAATCAATAGACTCAAAATCCGAAGCTTGTGCAGCCTCCACTTGCATGTCTAAAAGGTATTGATGGGCCGTTAAGAGGGTTTCAATGTCTTGTGAGTTTTCAAGAATAAAGTTAAAGATATCGGTCGCAGTCTCTTTTTCTCCTGCGTGATTGGTGGTAAGTGCAAGATCCATGATTCTGCTCAAGCTTTCTTGATTTCTTCTATAGAGTGCTTTTTCTTGAATGAAGGCCTTATCAAAATCTTTTTGTTGTACATAAAGCCAACTCAGTAGATCATACCAATACTCATCTGGTTGGGCTTGTAGTTTTTTGAGTAAGAGCTTTCTTAAGAGTTGATTGTTTTCACTTTCTCCATTTTCTGAAACAAAATCACTAAACGCTCTTTTCACGTTATTTAGAAAATTAGGTTTAGTATCTATATAGTCCATATAGCTTGAAAATAAGAGCTCAATATTGCCTTGCTCTCCATAAATTCTCGCCATTTGACGACTAAAATCATAATCGGGATTAAGTGCCATCCCTTTTTTGTAGACAATGATAGCCTGGTCTAAAAGCGAATAATCTTCAAACCGTCTTGCTACGCCGTAAGAATAATTGGGGTTTTCGTCTATTTTATCAATAGCTTGTTGATAGTAGCTTTCTGATAGGCTCGTACTGTCTTGAAGTTGATAGTTGTACCCTAGTTCCACAAGTACCGATGGGTAATTGATTTTTACCAAGCGGTCTTTAAGTAAGCTATCTGATTCTTGGTAGCGCTCCAACTGCTGAAGCGATTCGATAATTTTATCAAAATATTTGGAGTCGTTTTTCTTCTGATATAAACTTTGGTAACTTAAAAGCGCTTTATTGAACTCTCCACGATTAAAATAATCTTCGGCCAATTGCTCACTCTGGGAAAAGGCCAAGGTGCTCAATAATAAACAAAGGATTAGGTTTAAGCGCGTCATTTTATTGATTTTAGGTATCGATAGGTTCAAAGATAACAAAGGAGCGCAGTTCTTATTGTGAATGTTTTTATAAATCACAAAAAATGCCCAAACTAATGTTTGGGCATTATCAACAAAATAAATGGCTATTAATCGATTTCTATAAACTGATTTTTTATTCTGCTAATAATTATGATAACGTTATTTCTAGAGTGCTAAACTTTAGAAAATAGATCAATTAAGGTCTTTAAAAAGTATTATAAAAATACTTTACTTGCCATAACAATTAGGACAACAAGCAGAACAATGCGTTTGATATTTTTCATGATAAGTAGGTATTTCGGGTTCTACGTTCAATATTCAAAAATATTGTCGAAAACACAAAACAAAAAGGGATAAAATCGTCAAACAGCATGAAATTTTAGCATTTAAACGATTAATTAAAGTAAAATTCCTACAAAATCAAATTTTAGAGAATCCAGTATAAGGAATCAGTACTTCTGGGATATTGATGCCGTCTTCGGTTTGGTAGTTCTCTAGAATTCCCGCAAGAACTCTAGGTAATGCCAGTGAGCTTCCGTTCAAAGTATGGCACAATTCTGTTTTACCTTCTTGATTTTTAAAACGCAGTTTCAAGCGGTTGGCCTGAAAGGTTTCAAAATTAGAAACGCTAGATATTTCTAACCAGCGATCTTGTGCTGTTGAAAACAACTCAAAATCATAAGTTAAGGCAGAAGTAAAACCAAGATCGCCACCGCACAAGCGTAAGATGCGATAAGGTAATTTCAGTTCTCTTAAAATCCCTTTAACGTGATTGACCATATCCTCCAAAGCTTCGTAAGATTTAGACGGATGTTCTACCCTTAAAATTTCGACTTTATCAAATTGATGCAGCCTGTTTAGTCCTCTAACGTGAGCGCCATAACTTCCTGCTTCTCTTCTAAAACAAGGTGTATATCCAGTGATTTTGACCGGTAAATCGGCTTCAGCTAAAATATCGTCTCTGAATAAATTGGTCGCTGGAACTTCAGCGGTAGGGATGAGGTATAAATCATCTATTCCCACGTGATACATTTGGCCTTCTTTATCTGGCAACTGTCCTGTACCGTAACCAGAAGCTTCATTTACCAAATGCGGTAATTGATATTCTGTGTATCCGGCTGCTGTATTTTTATCTAAAAAATAGGCAATAAGAGCACGTTGTAATCTAGCACCTTTTCCTTTGTACACAGGAAAGCCTGCACCTGTAATTTTAGTGCCCAACTCAAAATCAATGATGTCGTATTTTTTAGCGAGTTCCCAATGCGGTTGGGCGCCGTCATATAATTTTGGGATATCACCCTCACGAAACACCTCTTCATTGTCTTCGTCAGAATTTCCAGAAGGCACAAGAGGATTGGGAACGTTTGGTATTTTATATAAAATCTCGGTTAACGCACCGGTGGTTTCTTGTAAGTCATCAGAAAGTACTTTAGAGTCTTCCTTTAGTTGTGTGGTTTTTTCCTTGAGATTATTGGCCTCTTCTGCTTTTCCCGATTTGTAAAGATTTCCGATTTCCTTAGAAATACTGTTGGCTTCAGCTAAAGTAGCATCCAGTTGGGTTTGGATGGTTTTTCGTTTTTCATCTAGAGAAATAGCATCTTCTATCATCGCTTTGGCATCAATGTTTCGTTTAGCCAAACTTTTGATGATGTCGTTCTTATGTGCTTTTATAACTGCAACTTGTAACATGTGTTTCTGAAATTTTCGTTGGAAATGTGAGACTGCGAATTTAGCGATTTGTCACTTATTTTCGTCTGGTACGGATGGTAAAATCCAATCATTATGCCTTAAATGTTGCCATTCTACTGAAGACAGGTCTACTTTAGGATCAATTAATGGCTGACTTTTCTTCCCGTTCACACTTATATAGGACCGTACGTACACTTCTACGTCTTCTCCTTTTTCGGCATAAATAGACTTTAGGCGTTGCGCAAATTGCCAAATCACGTCTGGTTTTGAACTGGCAGAGCGTATCTGCTTTTTGGTAAGGTAGTCACTCATTCTAATCGGGGTCACTTTACCTGTTGTTTTGTTCACTACCCTATAGCTCGTGCTACCACTTTTAGAGCGCAGCATCATGCGCCACGAGAGTCTGTGGCCTTCTTCTGTCCATAGCACATCATCGGGCAGGAGGTGCTGTCTTAGAGGCAATACGGCCTGGATTATAAAATATGCGGTAAATAAGGCCATAAAGACATTGGCGTGTCTGGGCGCTTTTATTTCGGCCGCGTCATAATAAGGTTTTCGTTTTAAAAATATTTTGTGAACGGTCTTTGGGCCAAAAAAGAACAAAGCAAAAGCCAGGGATAAGTAAGGGAATATACCTACTTGAAAAACAAAGGAATTGAATAGATGAAAGAAAATAGAGGCAATAAACGCAAATTTTCGGGTTGGTTTCCAAAGTAAAAGTGGGATCACAAGACCGTCAAACAGAATTCCACCATAGGCAATTAAATAGTGTATCCAATGCTGTTGTAGCAGGTCTCCAATGAGAAAATAGTCTTTCTTGCTCTTCATTAAGAGCTCTGGCACAGTGAGATTAAGCCAATCGGGATATATCTTGGCTTTGGCAGCATAGGTGTAAACAATAACCATTTGTATGATAAATATCCATCGGCACCAATTAGGCATCGAGACTGATTTTAGACTTGGATTTTGCCTAGCATCAACAGAGCAATATTGATGAGCGGGAACAATGGTCATCATGGCACTCAACAGCATCAATAAATAATAATGGTTATTGTAAGATGTTTTTTGCATTAAGTATACGGCGCTCCACATTACAGTAAAAGACAGCATGCTCCATCTGTACTTGTAACCTATCATGACCATCAATCCAAAGAGTCCCATAAGCGCATAGTAGGCGTACATCCAATTACCGGGTAAGGGTTGTAAAAACTCAAATCCAATAAAATTAAATGTAAAATCAGGCTCAATTAAGGTGCGTTTGATCCAGCCTGTAAATATGGCGCCAACACTTTCTAGAAAAATTAGAGCACCAAAAATAATTCTGAAGATTACTAATGCGCTATTGTCTATATGTTTAAAAAGAAATTTACGCATGGGTTTTAATGAAGTGTTTGGCTTCAACTTTATCTTTGTCGAGCTGTAATTTGAGTTGCTCTAGAGAGTTAAACTTATGCTCATCTCTAAGTCTCAAATGCATTTTAACGACAAGTTCTTTTCCATAAAGATCTTGGTCAAAATCAAAAAAATGCACTTCTATAGATTGGGTATTTTGATTGTTAACGGTTGGGTTGGTGCCTATATTCATCATCCCGTAAACAGGTTTTGAGTCAATCTCTGATGAGACAACATAAACTCCATTTTTAGGAATAAGTTTGTATTTGGCTTCAATGTGGATGTTGGCAGTAGGAAATGAGATGGTTTTGCCTAAACCTTTTCCTTTAATAACTTGGCCTGTTAAAAAGAAGGGATAGCCTAAATAAGAATTTGCCGTTTGTAAATCGCCATCAAGCAAAGCCTGTCTTATTTTAGTAGAACTTACGGCAACCTCCTCTATGTCCTGTGCGGGAATTTCGGCGACTTCAAAATTGAATTTTTCTCCAAAAACCTTAAGATCATCAATATTTGCGCTCCGGTTTTTGCCGAAGTGGTGATCGTATCCAATGATAACGTGTTTCACCTTGAGCTCCATTACTAGAATCTGCTCAACATAATCTAGAGCAGACAAACTAGAAAAAGCCTTTGTAAAAGGCTTTACAACCAATTGATCCAATCCAAAACTTTTGAGCATAATTTCCCGCTCTTCAATGGTATGTAAAAGTTTAAGATCATAATCTGGCTGTAGCACCATTCTTGGATGTGGAAAGAAAGTAAGGATGACAGATTTGAGCCCTTTTGAATTAGCGACAGAAATTATTTTCTTGATAATTTTTTGATGACCAATATGAACACCATCAAAGGTGCCTATAGTCGCCACTGCATCGCCAAAATTATGTGATTTGGAAGTATTTGAAATGCTCACCCTTCATTTTTTTGTAAAAGTAGCTATTAAAGGGATTAAATTAAAAAGAGGGACCAATTTAATAGTCCCCCTCTTATAAATTATGTAACTATTATTGTTTGACTAAGCGCAATACATTAAAGGATTGTTCTTTTGTAAGCTTTATAAAATATACCCCATTGCTAAAATTAGAGGCATCAATATTTAAATCACTTAAATCTCGTATTGTTCTTTTGCTTATAGATTGTCCTAGCATATTTATAATTTCGAAGCTATCTGGTAAATTGATGGTGTTCGATAATTTAATCTCTACAAAATTATTGGAAGGATTGGGAAACAAGTACATATCATTATTACTAAAATAATCATTTACTCCAAGTGTGTTTGCCACAAAACTAAAGTTGTCTTGACTATCAAAATTGCCACCCTCAAAAATTATGTTTCCATCTATATCATTTTCTCTCAACTCGAAAGACCCTAGTCCGTATAGACAGCAAATACCATCTGAGGCCGCATCATTAATTACGAAGCTATAGCATTCTCCCTCATTGATTGGTATGGTTGCAGTAAAGATTGTATTGTCTTCAGAAGTGCCATTGTAAGGTCCGCCCGAAGCAACAACTTCACCTGACCCATTGGTAAACTCCCAAACGGTTTCATCCGAATAATCATCAGTAGTTATTGAAAAGAATAAATTTTCAGCTCCTACTTCCGTAACTTCTGTAATCTCAAAAACACTGCTATCGCTATCATTACAAACTCTTTGATCGGTATTTGTTTGAATGACAGACGCATCTAAAATATTTACTCCTAATGGACCATCAATCTGAGGGAGATTAATGATTGTGGATACTCCTTGCGCTATGGAGCCTGTCCAATTTAAGGTAGTACTAGCTCCTTCATTAAAAGAATAATTAATAGTTGCAGAGGTCAATTCTTCTGTACCATAATTGGTCAATTGAACGTTAGGGACTTTTGAACCACAAACGTCATCAAAACCTAAAATTTTAAGGCTAGCATCATAGGAAACTTCAGGCAAAGGAATTTCAGGAACATCACTCGAAACTAATCCAGATCTAGAAGTAGATAGAACGGCTTGAATTCTTGAATTTTGACCATTGGTAAAAATGTTCATACAAGCATCATCAGAATAATCCATATAGTTTTCAATTGGATCATCACCTGTGGCGGCAGGACAAGTATCTGGAATAACACTTGGACAACCATAGTTCGGTCCAGCTTCAAATGGCGTGTCGGCTACCAAATCGCCTTGAGGCCCACAACCTCCTTGAAAGGTGTGTAAAAGCCCCAAATAGTGGCCAAGTTCGTGTGTGGTAGTTCTTCCTAGATTATATACACCTCCTATGTTAACTCCCGCGGCATCATTAGAACCAAAATACTGATATCCCATTACAACGCCATCAGTCATTGGATCTCCACCAGGAAATTGTGCGTATCCTAATAATCCACCACCTAACTGCAAGACCCACATATTTATATATTTCGAAGAATCCCAAATGGTAGCGGGTTTTATGTCGCTATCAATATCACCTCCTCCATTGGGAAGAGAGCTTCTAAGCACGCGATGTATACCATTGGTTGGATTACAATCAGGGTCTTCTTGAGCCAGAAAAAATTCAATTTCAGTATCTGCCCCTAAAGGATCTGTATTAAAACCATTAGTCCCCTCTAATTTTCTGTAATCCTCATTTAGCACTTGTATTTGAGAAAGTACCTGAGCTTCTGAAATATTGGAATTAATCCCAATGGGTTCTCCTGCATGAACTACATGAACAACTATAGGTAGTCTTACGACTAAACGTCTTTCGTTTGTGTTTGAAATTTGTTGTATTCTTTGTTGGATTGTTTCTTCGAAACGCTCACTACCCATCATTTCTGGGTATTGTTTTAAGAGTTGCGTATTATATTCATCTGAGGCACACTTGATGATTCCATTCACTGGTTCTGGAAGATTTTTAAAAAAGTTTGTTTTTTCTTGAGCGTTGATGAGAACTGTACCGAAAATGAAAAGAAGAAAAAAGAAAAAGAGGGTATTTTTATTCATAGAATGGATTAATTAAATTAAAAAATAATAGCTTTAAAACTATGAATTTTTTTCAAGTAAAAAAAATTTTACTAGTTTCTTGATAATTGAGTTATTTTTAATTACAATATTTCGTCGGTTTTTTAAATTTAGATATTGATAAGTTGAGAGAAATAGTGTAAGAAAAACATTAGAGAAGTCAATTCATTCAAAATTTCAATGTGACAGTTGCATTTATCAACTTTGATGATGTCATGAAGGAAGATCGCATTGTTGAAACAGCTATATTTTTTATCTGATTAGGAAGTAAATAATCATTCAAAGATAAAGACATATTTAGGATGGATAATTGATAAAAATTGAGAAGGTATTTGGCTTAACGTTACTTTATAAAGATAAAAGCAATAATTTCTAATCTAGACAGGAATGTATTTAGTAAATGTAACAGATGGTCAAAAATCATCAACTAAGAAGATTATTATTGAATAATAGTGAGCTGTATATATGTTAATTAAAAAGAGAGAGCATAACCGATCTCTCTTTTTTTTATGCACCATTATATGTGTTCATAGTGTTATTAACACCCGCAGTTCCAAAAGATTTTATAAGTTCTACAGATTTTTGAAGCCGTGTTTTAAGCGCTTGGTTTTCTTCATCGGTCCACTCTCCAAGCACATAATTAACTTGCTTTCCTTTGGTGAAGGCGTCACTAATGCCAAATCTAAATCTGTTATATTGGTTGGTCTGAAGCTTGTCTTGTGTGTCTTTTAAGCCGTTATGGCCGCCGGCACTCCCTTTGGTTTTAAGTCTAATGGTTCCAAATGGAAGGTTGAGGTCATCTGTAATTACTAAGAGGTTTTCTAGAGGAATCTTTTCTTTTGTAAGCCAGTATAAAATAGCTTTACCACTAAGATTCATATAGGTGTTTGGTTTGAGTAAGATAAAGGTTCGGCCTTTCAGTTTATAGGTCGAAATGTCCCCTAATTTTTGAGTTTCAAAAGTAAGGTCTTCGGCTTGAGCAAGCGCATCCAAAATCTTGAAACCAATATTGTGTCTTGTATTGGCGTATTCTGCACCGATATTTCCTAATCCGACAATTAAAAATTTTTTCATGGGTGTTTCACTTGCTTTTGCTGTGGATTCCTGCTTAGCGCTAGGATTCAAGATTTTTATTAATTTTTTAAGGTAAAATATCATGACAGCTATTAAGTTTCCTAAAATAAAAAAAGCATTCTAAAACTCGAAATACTTCGGTTCAGAATGCTTTTTAATGAGATTGATAAATGTCTATTACTCCTTAACAGCAGCAACATCATCTGTTTCAGTTGAAGGAACATCTCCTTCAGCTGTTCCTTCTGCTCCTTCTTCAAGATCTTCATCTTCATCTTCGTCATCAATAACGACAGCTGTTCTTGCAGTTTTAATCTGGCAAACAACAGTGTTATCAGTGTGAAGTAGTGTATAATCGCTACCTTCTAGAGAGGTAACAAATAATTTGTCACCAATTTTTAGAGGCGTAATATCCGCTTCTAAGAAATCAGGAAGGTTTTTAGGTAAAGCTTTAACACGTAGTTTACGTCTGTTTCTTCTAAGAATACCACCGGCAAGAACTCCTTTAGAAGTACCAATAACGTGTACTGGAATGTTCATTGCAATTTCTTTGTCTTCGAAGAGACGGTAGAAATCCACGTGAAGGATTCTGTCGGTTACAGGGTGAAACTGGATGTCTTGTAATACAGCATCATAAGTTTCGCCATTGTCTATAGCAATCACAACTGTATGCGCATTAGGCGTGTATACTAGTTTAGAGAATGCCAATTCTGGTGCAGAGAAATGCATAGTTTGGTCTCCTCCGTATAATACGCAAGGAACCTGACCAGCATTACGTAAGGCTTTTGTTGCTTTCTTGCCCACGCTTTCTCTTTGAGATCCATTGATTGTAATTGATTTCATTGTTTGTGTTTATATTAATATTTAATTACATTAAAAATTTTGAGCTGATAGATCTGTTGTAATGCACATTATGCATTACGCCTGCAAAAAGATCGGCACAGCTAAGTACTCTTATTTTATCGCTTTTTTGTTTTAGCGGAATAGAATCGGTGACGATCAATTCTTCTAATTTAGAGTTCTCTAGTTTTTTATAAGCATCACCAGATAATATAGGATGGGTACAAATCGCTCTTACGCTCAAAGCACCTTTTTCCATCATAAGATCTGCAGCTTTGGTCAACGTCCCAGCGGTATCTACCATATCATCTACTAAAACAACATTTTTTCCTGTAACGTCACCAATAAGTTCCATATGAGAAATCACGTTAGCCTTAGCGCGTTGTTTATAACAGATAACCACATCGCTTTCTAGTGCTTTTGAATAGGCATATGCTCTTTTAGAACCACCCATGTCTGGAGAAGCAATGGTTAGGTTATCTAATCCTAAATTTTTGAGATAAGGTAAAAAGATGGTAGATGCAAACAAATGATCTACAGGTTTTTCGAAAAAACCTTGGATTTGATCGGCATGCAGATCCATCGTAATAATACGGGTTGCACCTGCGGCTTCTAGCATTTTTGCTACTAGTTTTGCAGCTATTGGTACTCTCGGTTTATCTTTTCTGTCTTGTCTTGCCCAACCAAAGTAAGGTAAAACAGCTGTGATGTGTCTTGCTGACGCACGCTTTGCAGCATCAATCATCAAGAGCATTTCCATTAAGTTTTGCGGACCAGGATGGGTTGAACCGATGATAAAAATTCTCGTACCTCTTATAGATTCTTCATAAGATGGTTGAAATTCACCATCGCTATAAGTAGAGGTAATTACATTGCCTAAAGGTGCACCAAAGGTCTTCGCAATTTTTTCTGCGAGATCCTTACTTTGTGTACATGCAAAAATCTTTGCTTCTGTAGCTGCTTCTGGCATAGGTAATGGTTTGTTTTAAAACGAGTTAATCGGTTTTCCTGAAACGAGGTGCAAATTTATGAATTTATTCCAACAGAAAAAGTAAAAAGCTAGTATTTTTGATTGTTTGTAATAAATAATTTTATAATTTTGCAGTCCGAATTGCTCAAGTGGCGGAATTGGTAGACGCGCTGGATTCAAAATCCAGTTCTTCGGAGTGCGGGTTCGATTCCCGCCTTGAGTACAAAAGGCTTTAGCAGAGATGTTAGAGCCTTTTTTTTATGGGTTACACTTGAATAAATATGTTTAGATGATATATGACTATTTTTCCTAACTTTTTTAGGCCTTGATCTAATTTCTATGGTGTTTTTTTAGACTCTCCTTTAACACAGCAAAAGGGATTTAGATAGGTTCTAGAATTAATGTTACTTTATTAAAATCGGCAGCACTATTAATTACTGATCTGTATTGCTCATAAACTTTAGTTTCAATATGGTTGATCTTATAAAATTCATCGGCTTTAATACTGAGTATATTATCATTTAAAGAGTATGAGGACTCAAAGCTCATCAGATCTTTTCCATCTATAGAATAACTTTTTTTAATTGAAATATCTTTAAGGTTAACTATTTTGTAACCCTTTGGGATTTCTAGATTAATAGTTCTAATATAGCTTCTTTGGAACTCGTTTTCGACCGGTAGTATTCTCTCTTTCTCTTGATAGAGCTCGGACTGCCTTCCTATCAATTCTCCTATTTTTATTAGATATTTTTGCCCAGCTTTTTCAATAAAAGCTTCGGAATTAAAATTAATTATAAACTTAAGAGGTTTTATGCCAAATAGCTCAGGACTCTCATTTTCTATAACCTTCTCTTTGATAATGGCGTTCTCATCTAGGTTTTTGGCGTAGCTTTCTAAAACCTCCTCTTTATCCTCTGGGTTAATCAAATTCATGAAAGGATGCAAATACATGGCATAGTATCCACTCATTTCCTTTTCTAATTGTATATCTAAAATAGATAGGTCTTGATCGTCAAAAGAGACGTCAATGATCATCTTATCTATACTCTTTTCTGCTTCTATAGACTTTATGAAATCGATTTTTCCGACGGCAGATTTGAAATCACCTATGGCTACCTCTGAAATAAAAAGCCCATAAGTGTCAGTTAAATAGCCTGGGGGAAAGGGGTATCTAGAATCTGTTTCTGTAGGAGATAAATATTTATCTGTTTCAGGAAAATAAATCAGGATATCTCTTAAAAAATTATTAGCCTCAAAGGATTTGTCAAAGTTCATGTAGTCTCTGTCGCAAGTATATACGAGTTTATATTCAATTTGAAGTTGTTCTAAAAGCGCTACATATAATTTGACAATACCACTCTCGTTTGCTACTTTGTCTTTTAAAACATCGCTAAGAGTTGCTAATTTCTCATTCTTTCCTTCAGTAATAAAAAAGTTGGTTTTTAAATAAAATTCAATAGCGCGTATTTTGGTATCTGTTTTATCACTGTCTTTAAGAACTATATTTTTTAGGTTCTTTTGTAGTTGAGACCGGGTTTTTTTTGGAATATCTTCTTTGTAAAACTTGTAAATGTTTTGAGCAACACTAGCATATGAGCTTATTTCTTTAACATTGGTGGCAGTGTTTTCATCTAAAGCATAAATTAAAAATTTTTTACCTGCTTCATAGGCTGAAAGAGATTCTGGTTCCAATAGTTCTACTTTTGGAATTTCTAAATACCAGCGTTGTTTGTTTTCTATTAATGTGTCATGTTTTATTTCATTCAAGCCATTATAGCTTTTAAACTTGAACAATAAGTTATTCGGGGAATAAACATCAAATTCAATATTATTTTTTGTGAATGTTGATTGAAAATCAATACGATTTCCGCTATAAATAGGATAGCGTTTCACAACGTAGATATATTCTATAAATCCGCCCTTTTCTATTCCTTCAAATGCAAAATACTTATATGTTTTATTGGTTTCTTCATTTGTGGCCGTCAATATTTTAGACTCATCAAGATTAATAATCGTTCCATTTTTTGTAATAACCCTAGCCTTATTTAGCATTAGTTCTGAACTTGAAGAGTAGGGCAGGTATACCTTATTATAGGATTCTATGGTTTCGTCAGAATTTAAAAAATACACCTTATGTTCTAAAAAATATTCTATCAAACCACCCTCATCATTGAAATAAAATTCTGAAACGGTTTTTTCCTTAAGAGAAACCATATCTTGATCGGCTAAGTCCTGGTTACTGTATGTTGGTTGGTCTTCCCAATCATAATTCTTGTAAAAAGGTTGAGCGCATAAAAGCTCTGTATTTATAATAAAAAACAGGACTATGAATGAAAAATACTTCATGAGTTAGGATTTTTTAAGAATGACTATGTCTTTATAATTTTTTTCTACCAGCTTAATCGCTTTATTGTTTTCTTTCTGCTGCTGACCATTAAGATTCAAAAATTTCATCTCAAGCTTATGCTCGTACGTAATGGACGTTTCATTGATTGTGTAGCTTATTGAGCAATTAAAATAATCGGTTTCTAAAGCAAAATTCTCTGGGATATATTGTACACGATATCCCTCGGGGATGTCTAAGATGGTTGTGTATTCATAATAGGCTTGATATTTCACTTCGGAGTCATTTTCTCTATCATCCTCGGTTCTATAAGCGGATATATCTTGTTTTAGATTTAAATTGATATATATTTCATCGTTGAAATTTTTGGTATAATCCCGTATATTAAATTTGTAATCTACTATTAGGTTATTGTTATAGTCAAATTTGTTCTTTTCTGAGATACTGTCTATTAAAAACTTGTTGTTTCCCTTGCGTAGCTTTCTGTTGTAGTATTCCTTTATTTTATTAGTTGTGTTTTCATTTTCTAATTGATTAAAGAAATCAATTTTATAGTATCCAGAAAGCTCTGTAGTGCTTTCACCTTTAAGTTGATCTCCGTCTATATAGAGTTTACTCAATTCTTTAAAACTATTAGTCTTTGCGGGTACAATTGGAACGGTCTTAATTTCAAATGATTTAGGGTCTTTTGAGATTAAAGCTTCTTTACCTTGAATAAAAGAGGATGGCATGTCTATAGGTAAATAACGTCCGGTAGCATCAAGAAAGTAGGTTTCGTTATCAATAGCTATAGAGAGAATCATGTGATTATCAACCATAGGCGTTGGAACTTGATTGTAAGTGTAGGGAATTGTTCTAGTTCCTATCCAAGTTAAATTTCCTTCTAATCCAGCTATTTTTAGCATTTCATACAAAATACTTGAATTGTCTTTACAATCACCATACTTTTTTTTAAAAACATCGTTCGCCTCTCTTGGGATAAAACCGCCTAAAGCATACTCAAAAGCAATATATTTAATGTTTTTCTGGGTCCAATAATATATCGCTTTAGCTTTTTCTAGATCTGTTTTTTTATCCTTAATTAAGTTATTAACTAGAGCAACGAGCTGCTTGTCTGTTTCAGACTTATTAATATCTTTTATTAGAGAATAATACCAACTATAAAGGTCTGAAACATCTTTTAAAACATTAATTGTCTTGCCTTCTGATTTATAACTTGAGATTATAGGTATAATATGTGGTAAGAGGCGATTGTAGCTAGGTATGTTCTGCTCACTTTTAAATTTATCAATATCTGAAAGCTCCCATGTGTAAATAATGTTGCCTCTTTTTTCTTCTTTTTGAAATTTAATTTTATAAGCCTCGGTGTTAAATTCTTCAAACCGAAACTCAATGTCCTTATCTGCTATTAGAGTTACTTTTTTATGTTGAATTGGAAAAAAATCACCAAAATATATAGGACTTAGAAATCTCGGATTTTTGACAATTTCTGTATATTCTAGCTTAGTTTTACTCCCGATAGATAAATTGGGATAAATAAAGTTTAAGGATTTGCTGTCGTCATGGAATGAATTTTCTAATTCGTCCTTTTCTACAAAATCTTCTACCTTGTAGGTTTTGTACTTTCCATCTTTATATTCGTAAGAGGTGGCTTCTACCGATTGTAACTCAAAAAAAGAAGAAAAATTTAAAGCTCTTTTTGAACCGTATATTGCAGATTCATCTAGAAACAAATCTTCTTCAATAAAAGATTGTGCAATCTCCAAATCATTGTTTTTTAATTTTATGGAGATTACTTCCTCGTCTAATAATCTCACGATGTTAGACTCTGGATATTTTTCTTTATTAGTTTTAAATTCAGCAGAATACTGCGAGTAGCCGTTAAAACAAATGAGGACTAGAAGTATCAGGGAGTAAGCGTCTTTCTTATTTTTTAGTAGCATAGATGGAGCCGTTTGAGTAATATTCTGTATTAGTAATTTTACCTGTTTCATCGTAATATTTTGCTTCTCCATGTTTTTCGTTATTCACGTAGGTTACAGATTCTTTGACTTGACCGTTGGAGTAGAATTTCTCTGAAAGGCCATGACGCTCTCCATAAACCATAGTTTCTTTAGATTTTATTTGTCCGCTTTCATAGTAGCTTATATCCGTACCATTAAACTCATCATTATCGTAATGAGTTTTGTTGTCAATTGCTCCATTATAATAGTAGGAATAATAGTCGCCTTGCAAAAGGCCATTTACATAAGACATTGTTCGAGAAGGTTTGCCATTATCATATAGTGCTTCTATCTTAACCGTGCCATTAACAACGGGAATAGGCTCTTTTTCTGATCCCTCCTTATTTAAATATGTATAAGCTACCAAATTGTCTTGGTCATAAATGCGTATGAGTTGGAGCTGACCTGATGGGCTATAAAACGATTTTTTTCCATGTACAAGGTCATTTTTGTACTCTGTGGAGTTTGAGAGTTTTCCGTTTTCGTAGTAAGATAGCCAAGTTCCTGTTTTTTGACCAAAATCATAATTGTAATCATCTTCAATTTGACCAGATTGATAATAATATGCTATTTTACCATGACGACTACCGTTTTCATAGTGTTCTTTAACCCTTACATTTCCATTTTCAAAAAACCATTTCCATTCGCCTTGCATATTCCCGTTATTATAATTCCCCGTAATTTTTATATTTCCGTAGAAATCATAATAGATATACTTGCCGTGCATTATTCCATTAATATAATTGATCTCTGTTTCAGGTTTTCCATTGATATAGTGGGTGGTTAATGTATAGGTGTTATTGTCTTTTTGTAAGTTGAAGGTTTCTAAAAGTTCTCCTTTATGGTCAAAAAATGACTCTTCTAACAATGTCCCATATTCGTAATTTGTAGTACGTTCTAAAATACCATCTACCCTAAAATCTTTCTGAACACCATGAAATTCTCCTTTGTGATAAAAATTGATGGCATCTAAAGTGCCATCCATAAAATAAAAGCGCCATTCACCGTGAAGTTCATCGTTTTTGTACCAACCCTGGGTTTGCATTTGTCCGTTTTTATAGAAATCCTTAAAATAAGTAGTCCCTGTCTCGATATCAACGTCGGTAAAAGATTTTATTGACCCTGAAGGATAGTAGGTCTTGTGTTCGCCGGTAGCAACATCTTCTATGTATTCACCTTCTTGTGTTAAGACTCCGTTGTTATTATAAAATTTCCAAGGTCCGGTTTTGCCTCCTTTTACATCATAAAGTCCTTCTGCGGCTTTTACAGCATTTGGATGATAGCCTTCGTAAAAGAACTCGCCTCCTTTTTTTCTTCTGTCAGATAAAATATTACCCTTTTTATCATAAAATTTATAACTTATAATTTCTCCTTTTCGATATTGAAATTCTGAAATTAAAATCCCATCAATGTCATAAGTTTTATAAAGATCATCTAATTCGCCGTTATTATAGTTTAATTCAGATTTTAGAATGCCATCTTCATAAAAAAATCTCCACGGGCCATCAAAATAGCCATCAACGGC
Organism: Sediminibacter sp. Hel_I_10; assembly: GCF_000688335.1. NCBI lineage: Bacteria > Pseudomonadati > Bacteroidota > Flavobacteriia > Flavobacteriales > Flavobacteriaceae > Sediminibacter > Sediminibacter sp. Hel_I_10. Next base: position 1,697,735 of record NZ_JHZX01000001.1, on the reverse strand, counting down.
TTGACCAACATTGTCTTTATTGCCATTACTATGATAATTAATGTAAGTGCCGCTGAGCTGATCATCTTTATAGTTAGCCTCTAATGATTTGTTTCCATTAGGGTGATATCTTATTTCTTTTCCATTTCGCAAGCCATCTGTAAAATTAATGACAGAATAGATGTTTCCATCTGCATAATACTCTGTGAGATCCCCTGCAATATTGCCTTCTTCGTAGTTTGCGTCAAATTCAACTAAGGATTCACCTACATCAAAAAATGCCAGGTACTTTCCTTCAAGCTTCCCATTTTTGAATTGTTTTTTTTGCTTGAGCCCTCCCTTTTTTAGATAATATTTATACTCTCCTTGATACTCCCCGTTTTCTGAGTTTGCTAACACATATGGTTGGCCATTATCATAAAAAAGTTTATTTTTTCCGCTTGTCTTTCCATCATCATAGTAGGCGATTTCTTTTATCTGTCCATTGTCATAATACCAAATCCATTCTTTTTCTCGCTTTCCTTTTTCATTATAAAATCCCTTTCCTGAAAGTTTTCCGTTATCGTTGTAAAATAACCAATCACCAACAGAAATATCGTTTTTCATTGGGCCAGCCGCCTGATATAATCCATCAGCATAATAATACGATATTTTATCATTACCATTTTCAGCTAATATTTCATACCATTTGGGAATGTATATTTTTATAAACTTTTTAATATCATCGTCATTTTTGGAAATGATTTTTATATACTCTTCATTTTTAATAGTATAATTTATGGTATAAGTGAACTCATCGAAATAGTCATTTTCGCTTATCCAATTATAAAAGGGTAAATAATATTTATCCCAAAATCCGCCATTGCCCTTAATAGTCTTTAATTGCTCTAAAAGAGCGTGATTTTGCTTCACAAGTGGAATAGTAATGCTATTTCCTGTTGTATAATTTTCGTTTAATACTATTCTATTGTCCAAGATTAGATTGAGTTCAGTAAACGCATCATCATCTGGAGACACAGATAAATCGCTGATGGGGCTATTCTCATTCTTGTTAGCTGCAATTTCATTTGCATATTTGAGCAATGCAAAAGCTCTTTCTGTATCAGGTTCTAGCAGTAGACTCATATTATAGCACATCAGCGCTTGTGCCATTAAATTTTGTCTGTAACATATGCTTCCCAGTTTTAGATGCGCGTTTCTAAATATGGGATTATAAATTATGGCTTTTTGGTAGGCTTCGATAGCTTCTGGAATTTTATCAAGACTCTCCAGAGCAATTCCTTTATTATACCACAGTTTAGAGTTGGTTGGAAATAAGGCGATTCCTTCTTGATATACTTTTAACGCTTCTAAAAAATTATTTTGACTAGAATAGCTTACCCCTTTATTCATTAAGAAAAATAGCTTTGAAGAACTATCACAATTTTCTGCTAAGCCTTCATTGGTTATTGCAATTGCTTCATCATATTTTTCTTGAGCTATTAAATAATAAGATTTGGTAGTGAGTGTTGAGCAGTAAGTAGAGTCATTCTTATGAATACGATTTAACTGCCGTAGAATTTCATCATAATCTTCTTTTTCTTCACTTTCTCTTACCAGATCAAATATTATCTCATAATCTAAGTAAGGAAGTTTGTCTTGACCAAATAAAAGGGTGCTGCAAAGAATGCATAAAAGAGCCAGGTAACGTTTCATTAGTTTAGGGGTATTCAATTTGAGGACAATATAATATAGTTCTTAAAATTATCATAAAAAAGAGTAATTTAACTTACTAAATTTTTATGTTTTTTAGTGTAAAAGCTTAGATATCAATATTTAATATGTGTCAAAATGATACCCTGTATTTTTTTGTCTCAAATTCCCATGATTACAAGATCACAGTTTTAAAATCGTTCTTTAAATTTTAATAGTTATTTATAGCCCTATCTCAGATCTGATTCCTTATAACGGTTAAGCATGATGAGAAGATATATTTTGCTTCAATTCAAAAAAAAAAGGAGATTTTGAATGGATGCAGGCCTGGTAATTTTCTTTTTAAAAGAATTTATATCAAAACTCTACCGTAGGCATACTACTAATATCCTTACTCATCGCTTTAATCATTTCCTTTTTTAAGATGCGCTGTACATCACCATTATCTTTTTGTTTGATGAGATGATGTTCTAATGCGTCATTATGTGAGATTTGGATGTCTTTATCAATAAACCCGTAGCCTTGATATAGCCCGTCCTTGACCATAATAAAGGCATGCTCTTCATCGTGTCTGCCGTTCTGTTTGATCACCATGTTTTGAGACGCACTTGATATATGATCAATGGCCAATTGCACCCGTTCATTATAACGCTCAACCGTCTCTTCTGTTTTGCAAATACCGCGACAGGTATCAATCCAAAAATGAGAACACTCTTGAACATTTTCTTGCAAGTGGCAGTATTTTGGGCAAAGCTCAAACAAAGTGCACAACTGTTCCAAATACAAACGGCAGTCTCTTAAATTGTAAAAGGTGATCAAGGGGTTTGGAGCCGATTTGAAATTATTAAAAGCCAAGTGCCAAATACCTCCTCGGTCTTGATAACTAAAAACAGCAAAGCTTTTAGTAGGTCGTTTTGAGGCCTTATTGTATTGAGGGTAATAGTGTTTTATGGCAGCATCTTCCATAAGCAAGGCGATAAGTTCGGTGCCCGACAATTCAAAATCAATATCTGCGGTTTCCCTACACAAATCGAGTTCCTTGTCAGACTTATCGTAAAAATGCCCTAAGACTCGCTTTTTAAGATTTTTTGCCTTACCTACGTAAATGACTTTTCCGTTTTTATTTTTGAAATAGTAAATCCCAGTAGCATTAGGGATGGCATTAAAGATAGCGCTAGGCAAATGTGGTGGGAGCGTCGCTTCTTTTGAATCCCGTTTCAGAAATTTTGTAAAAACAACTTCAGAATCCTCATGATTTAATAAACGCTCAAATAGAATCACCGTGGCTTGGGCATCACCTTTTGCCCGGTGCCTATCTAAAATTTCTATAGATAAGCTATTGCACAATTTGCCTAAACTATAGGAGGGGAGACCAGGAATTAAACTGCGCGAAAGTCTTACAGTGCATAGTTTTTTTCTTCGGAAATCGATACCAATGGCTTTGAACTCGTTGCGGATGATGTTATAGTCAAAATTGACATTATGGGCCACAAAAATGGCGTTTTCTGTTAAGCGCAAAATGTCATCGGCAATCTCCTCAAATAGGGGTGCATCGGCAACCATACCATTATCAATACCAGTAAGTGCGGTGATATGGGTTGGGATAAGTGCATTGGGATTTACTAGAGAAGTAAACTCATCAACAACTTGGGTTCCATCATACTTAAAGATGGAAATCTCTGTCATTTTATTGCCTTGTCCTGTCGTTTCTACATCAATGATGGTGTAGATCTGTTTATCTGCCATCTGTAAATTTAGTAATTAGGGGGTTCGTTTTTAAAACCATAATGCTCATGCCATCTTTTTTACAGCTTCAAGTTCTATTTTGAGTTCTTGAAACATGCTCATAATACTACTCATTTTTAGCTCCTTTTCATCATATTCTTGAGTGTTGATACAGCAGGTAAATTCCCAGAGCTCCAATACATTTTGAATGGGGACTTCATAAGGCTTGTACACTTTATTGTCGCTGCTTAGAAGTAACGATTGTTTCTCATTAATAAGATTTTGCACACGTTTATAAACTAAACCGTCTTCTTTGGTTAATATAATGTAGGTTCGGCCGTTTTTAATGTCATTAACATCTTCCATGAATTTAGCCACAATAAACGAGCCGTCTTTTACCGGTAACATCGAGTCTCCCTTAATGGGAAATGCGCGATGAGTTCCCGTTGGTAAAAAGGGCAGTTTTATTTTTTGAAGTTGCTCAATATATTCGGGATCATCATAACCAGATAAGTAACCTGCAGATGCTTTAGCAGGAATAATTTCAATGAGATCTTCGTTGGCTTCGCTCACCGTTATTGGGAATAGTACCCGCTGACTCCCAATTTGGATAAATGAGGTGTCCTTCGCTTTGCGTAAATCATTTTTCACCAAAATATCGATAGGGAGCTTAAAATAGTTAGAGAGGTCTATTAATCGGTCAATAGGAGGTTCAGAACGTCCCTCTTCGTAAGACCCTACCATAGAGCGAGACCATCCTAACTCATCGGCAAAGCGCTCTTGGGAAAATTGTCTCAGTGAACGTAAGTGTTTGATATTAGCTTGTATATTCTTCATTTTTATAGAAAAAGCAACTGTTTTTTTTAGGGGATAAATTCCTTTTTATCAGGTTTACTACAAATGTAAGCAATACCAACTACATATAATAGCTAGATTTGTTAATCCAATTAAATTTTGCAGAATTAAAATCTTAAAGATTCTTTTTTCTGAAGAAATTATAAACAGAAAACCCCATAATATGTACCTCAATTGCCACAGTTATTTCAGCTTACGTTATGGCACGATTCCTCCAGAACAACTGCTTGCTATGGCTTCAAAAAATGATATAGATACTATAGCGCTTACCGATATCAACACAACTTCTGCGTGTTTGGACTTTGTAAGACGCTCTCAAAAATTTCACGTAAAGCCTATTCTTGGGGTCGATTTTAGAAATGGAGCTCAGCAACAGTTTGTATTAATTGCCAAAAACAACAAGGGGTTTCAAAACATCAACAATTATTTATCCTTATTTCTTCATGATCATGAGCTAGCTATACCTTGCCGGCCCGAGCAAGAGATTAGGGATTGTTTTGTGGTATACCCGTATCAAAAAGGAAAGGATTATGATTTAAAGCACAATGAGTTTTTGGGCATCAAACCCAAAGATCTTAATGCGCTTAAATTTTCGCGTTGGAACCAATTTCAGCATAAACTCGTCATCCTTCAAACCGTGTCTTTTCAAGATAAAAAGAACTTTAATACCCATCGGTTGTTGCGTGCTATTGACAACAATACCTTATTGAGTAAACTTTCCAAATCTGAAGAAGGCGAAAGAACAGATATTATGTTGCCTTTTCAATACCTCTGTGACTATTATAGAGAATTTCCGAAGATTATAGAAAACACCAAAAAGCTAATGGAAGACTGTTCCATCAGTTTCGATTTCACAAAAAAAGAAAGTAAAAATCAAAAAACAGTAACCCAAAACGAAGCATCAGATTATGAGCTATTGGAGAAATTGACCTACGAGGGGATTGCTTATCGTTACAAAGATGAAGATTTAAATGAAACCATCTATAAACGTATTGAAAAGGAGCTCGCCATTATCAAAGAAAAGAGATTTGTGTCTTACTTTTTAATCAATTGGAAAATCTTAACCTATGCCCGAAGCAAAGCTTATTTCTATGTGGGGCGAGGTAGTGGTGCCAATAGTATTGTTGCGTATTTATTGCGTATTACAGATGTGGACCCTGTAGAGTTAGACTTGTATTTTGAACGGTTTATCAACGTGTTTCGGCAAAACCCGCCAGACTTTGATATTGATTTCTCTTGGAAAGATCGGGACGATATTACCCGTTTTATCTTTAACAATTTTAAACATACCGCTTTAATCACAGTGTATAATACGTTTAAGTTTAAAGCCTCTGTTCGGGAGTTGGGAAAGGTGTTTGGGCTGCCAAAATCTGAAATGGATAAGCTTACAAGAGGAAAATACCAACTCAAAGACTTAGATCAACTCAGTCAACTGGTTATCAAATACAGTACTTATATTCAGGGGTTTCCCAATTACTTGGGCATTCATGCGGGTGGGATTTTGATTTCTGAAAAACCAATTCATTATTACGGCGCCACATTTATGCCTCCAAAAGGCTTTGCTACCACTCAATTTGACATGGTAGTTGCTGAAGATATTGGCCTCAATAAATTTGATATTTTGAGTCAGCGCGGACTCGGGAAAATAAAGGAGGCTACAGAGATCATTGCTTATAACCATCCTGATAGTTCGCCTATAGATATTCATGATATTAAACGTTTTAAGACAGATGAGCGCATTAAAAGCTTACTTCGGAATGCGAAAGCTATTGGCTGTTTTTATGTAGAATCTCCCGCCATGCGTATGTTGATGCGAAAGTTGCAGGTAGATACCTATTTGGGTTTGGTGGCGGCAAGCTCTGTAATACGGCCAGGTGTTGCCAATAGCGGGATGATGCGTGAGTATATCTTGCGCTATCGCTATCCAGAACGCCGTAATGATGCTCCCAAAGCCCTGCTAGAAATCATGCCAGAAACGTACGGTGTGATGGTCTATCAGGAAGATGTCATTAAGGTGGCACATTATTTTGGTGGACTTGATTTGGGTGAGGCCGATATGTTACGACGCGGGATGTCGGGTAAATTTCGTTCGCGAGAGGAGTTTGCAAAAGTCAAACAACAGTTTTTTGATAATTGTAAAGCAGATGGAAAACCGCAGGAATTGGTCGCTGATATTTGGAGACAGATCGAAAGCTTTGCGGGCTATGCGTTTGCAAAAGGACATTCGGCTTCTTATGCGGTAGAAAGTTATCAGAGTTTGTTTTTAAAAGCCTATTTCCCTTTGGAATACATGGTGGCAACCATCAACAATTTTGGCGGATTTTACAGTACAGAGCTTTATGTACATGAAGCTAGAATGCACGACGGCCATATTGAGTCACCATGCGTAAACACCAGTTTTACCCAAGCCATCATTAAAAAGACAACTATTTTTTTGGGATTTATGTTCTTACAATCCTTTGAGTCTAAATTGATGAAGCAATTAGTTTTGGAGCGTTCTAAAAATGGACGGTTTGAGAGCTTAGAGGATTTTATTGATAGGGTGCCCATTTCCATAGAACAAATTTCAATTTTAATTAAAATCAACGCCTTTAGGTTTACAGGGATCAATAAGCGCGAACTCCTTTGGGAGGCACATCTTAAAATTAGTAAGATCGTAGTTCAAGAGCAGGTAATGACCTTGTTTAAAACAGAAAAAATAAATTATAAAACACCAAGTTTATCAAGCACAGACCTTGAGAATGCTTTTGATGAAATGGAGTTGTTGGGGTTTCCGCTTTGCAACCCTTTTGATCTTTTGGAAACGCCCTCTAAAAACCCGTTACGTGCTAAGCATTTAGAAGCGTATCTTGAGAAGACAATTACAATTGAAGGCTATTTAATTACTCTAAAAAACACAAAAACCTCTAATGGTAAATTGATGAATTTCGGTAACTTCTTAGATCGCGATGGTGATTTTGTAGATACGGTTCATTTTCCCATCATAGCTGCAACATACCCATTTCGCGGAAAAGGGATTTACACCATTACGGGTAAAGTGGTGGAGGAGTTTGATTGCATCACCATTGAGGTGTCCCATTTGCAACGTGCCGCAATTATAGAAGATCCCCGATACTCAGTGAATTCTAAAAATGCCACGTTTCAAATTAAAAAGAGTTTTGAGGATAACAAAAAAAGGCTTCAGAATTCATCTCACAAGGAAAGCGTCTCAGGATTTCGACATCCAGCCTAAAGATTTAAAACAGTTAGAAACAGCTATATAATTTTAAAAATCACTTTAACATCAATGAATCATAACCGCTCAATAGTACACATGGATTTAGATACTTTTTTTGTGTCTTGTGAACGTTTGCTTGATAGTAGACTAGATGGAAAGCCTGTGCTTATTGGTGGCACTAGTGATCGTGGTGTGGTTGCCTCTTGTAGTTACGAAGCGCGAAAATTTGGGATACATTCTGCTATGCCCATGCGTTTAGCAAAACAATTGTGTCCTGAGGCAGTGATTTTAAGAGGAAACTCAGGAGTATATACCAAGTTTTCAGAAAGCGTTACAGAAGTCATTAAGGAAAGTGTGCCGTTATACGAAAAGACGTCAATCGATGAGTTTTACATTGATCTTTCTGGAATGGATAAGTTTTTTGGCTGTCATAAATTGGCTTCAGAATTGCGTCAACGTATTATCAAGGAAACTGGACTTCCCATTTCATTTGGGCTATCACTCAATAAAACGGTATCTAAAATTGCAACGGGAGAAGCGAAACCCAATAATGAAATTAGGATTCTTTCAGGTAACGAAAAACCGTTTTTAGCGCCACTTTCAGTTAAGAAAATACCCATGGTTGGTAATGTTACCTATAAAGCGCTCTGTGATTTAGGGGTCAAGCAAATTAGAACCGTACAAGAAATGCCCATGGAACTCATGCAAAAGGTCTTGGGTAAAAACGGACTTTCCATCTGGCAAAAAGCCAATGGAATAGATAATAGTCCGGTGATACAGTACCACGAACGCAAATCAATTTCTACAGAGCGTACCTTCAATAAGGATACTACAGATGTTCTAAAATTAAAGGGCATCGTTATTGCTATGGCCGAAAATTTGGCCTATCAATTACGTCGTGGCAATAAATTAACTGCATGTGTGACCTTTAAGATTCGTTATTCAGACTTTCAAACCCACACGCAACAGCAGCGTATTCCATATAGTTCTATGGATCATAACATTATTCCTATAGTTTTAGACCTCTACAATAAGCTGTATAACCGCCGCCTTTTGGTACGATTGGTTGGGGTAAAATTTAGCCATTTGGTAGAAGGTGGGCATCAAATTCATTTATTTGAAGATGATGAAAAATTGCTTCATCTTAGTCTGGCCATTGATAAAATGCGGGAGCGCTATGGAGATAGAGCGGTTATTAATGCTGCTGGGATGGAGGCCAAAACCATTAGTAGATGGAACCCTTTTAATGGCGAACCACCACCACTTTTGGCTAATAGACGGCAATAGCGTAACGTTAAATAGTTTTCATCTTAAATTATAAGCCGTAACTTTGGTTCAACCCAAACCATGTTACTATGATTGACGCATTTTTGTCAAACTTTAAAGATGGTGTTTATCACGTCCTAAATCTAAATGCCTACCACCATATTCTGTTCTTGGTAGCGCTTACTGTCCCATATTTGTTCAAGGATTGGAAACGCGTATTCATGCTCATCACCGTGTTTACTTTAGGCCATTGCGTGTCTTTAGGGTTGACTACTTATAACGTGATTAATGTAAATTCTCGATTGATCGCATTTCTCATTCCTCTTACCATCTTGATTGTAGCGGTTTATAATATTTTTACATCAGGAAAAAAAGCACAAAGTGATAAAGTAGGACTTCTGTTTTTTGCAGCACTCTTTTTTGGACTCATCCATGGCCTTGGTTTTGTAGGTGTTTTTGAGCGTATGGTTTCTAATACTGAAAACAAATTTGTGGCTCTACTGGAAATGGGTTTAGGTATTGAGGTAGGTCAAATCGTTATTGTATTCATCATCTTGTTCATCAGCTTTCTATGTCAAACCATATTTCGATTTTCTAAACGGGATTGGGTTATTGTGATTTCTGCAATTGTTTTGGGCTTTGTTCTGCACATTTTATTGCTCAGTCAAGTGTTTTCTTGATTACATTAAGACTTCTGCATACGTTTTGATAAAATTTTAACGTTATCAAATTCCTAAAGTCTACCGTACAGGTTTTAGAATTATTACATTTGAAAGCTAGCGAAAGTGCTAAGTCACATCGTTATTAATGTGTTTTCTTCGGAAAAAATACCGACCATCAAACGAGATCAATGCCAAAAAAAAAGCAACTAAGATATGATAAGGCCTATTTGCGCATTGCGCAAGAGTGGGGCAAATTATCACACTGTAAGCGCAAACAAGTGGGAGCCCTTATTGTAAAAGACCGAATGATTATTTCAGATGGATATAATGGTACACCAACAGGCTTTGAGAATTACTGCGAAGATGACGAAGGTTATACCAAGTGGTATGTCTTGCACGCAGAGGCTAACGCCATATTAAAAGTAGCGTCTTCTACCCAAACTTGTAAAGGTGCTACACTGTATATTACACTTTCACCTTGTAAAGAGTGTAGTAAGCTCATTCACCAAGCAGGAATTATTAGAGTGGTCTACAGTCAGGATTATAAGGATAATTCTGGATTGCAATTTTTAGAAAAAGCAGGGATAGCATTAGAGCTCATTGAAGATGTAAACGCATAAATGAAACTTCACAAAAAATACATACCGTTATTATTAGGTCTCGCAATGGCGGTGGGTATTTTTATTGGCGGAAAATTGAATTTCACAGACATCTCAGACCGTTTATTTACAACCAACAGTAAAAAAGATAAACTTAACCGTCTCATTGATTATATTGACTACGAGTATGTTGATGATGTTAATACGGATAGTATTGTTGATGTTACCGTTAATGGTATTTTAGAGAACCTTGACCCGCACTCTACGTATATTCCCAAAAGTGATTTAGAACGAGTTACCAATAATATGAAAGGTGATTTTGTAGGTATTGGTATTAATTTCTATACCTATAAAGATACGGTTACTGTAATTAGACCCGTATCTGGTGGACCTAGTGATAAAGCAGGGATCAAGGGGGGAGACCGTATCATTATGGCAAACGGAGATTCTATTTTTGGAGGCCATTGGACCAATGATGAAATCATTGATAAGTTAAAAGGGGAAGAGGGCTCCAAAGTAACACTCAAAATTAAAAGAAAAGGTGTCGATAAACTTCTAGAGTTTAAGGTGAAACGAGGTATTATACCCATTAAGAGTGTTGACGCTGCATATATGCTCACTAACAATTTGGGTTACATTAAAGTCAACCGCTTTGCGGAGTCTACTTACAAAGAATTCAAAAAGGCATTAGATAAATTACAAGAGCAGGGCGCCACCAAATTAGCCTTGGATTTGCGCGATAATCCTGGAGGGTTTTTGGGCATTGCAGAACAGATTGTGGATGAATTTTTAGAAGATGATAAGCTCATCTTATTTACAAAAAACAATAAGGGTAAAATTGAAAAGAGCTTTGCAACTGGAAAAGGCGATTTTGAAGAAGGTGAGGTGTACATTTTAATTAATGAAAGTTCAGCTTCTGCAAGTGAAATTGTAGCTGGAGCTCTTCAGGATAACGATAAGGGAACCATTATTGGCCGAAGAAGTTATGGAAAGGGTTTGGTGCAACGCGAAATGTCCCTTGGTGATGGAAGCGCCATCCGTCTTACTGTCTCAAGATATTATACACCTACAGGTCGTTCGATACAGCGACCTTATGATTTGGGAAATAACAAAGAGTATTATAGTGATTATTATAAACGATTAAGTAGCGGAGAATTAGACCATCCCGAAAGCATGAAAATTGCAGATTCTCTAAAATTTACAACACCAAAAGGCAAAGTGGTCTATGGAGGAGGAGGTATCATTCCTGATATTTTTATTCCACTCAATACATCGGCACAAAATGAAACGTTGAATTACATTAAACGTCGGGGGTATATGAGCAACTTTGTATTTGAGGAATTGGATCGTGACCGTCAGGTTTATGATGGATTGGATGCTAAAGAGTACATCCAAAATTTCTATATCACCGATGATGTCATTTTAAAATTTCAAGATTATCTTAATCTTAAAGAGCAAACCAATTTGACCTTTGTGGCTTATCATGACCAAATACGGCGCATGATCAAATCTGAGTTAGGTGCTCAACTCTACGGCTCTACCGTAGCTGAAAAGATTCTTAATGAAGACGACGAGATGATAGAGGAAGTCATTTTATTAAGCCGTGGCGCAAAGGATTTTGGCCTTCACATTTTCGAAGAGGAAGACGTAGAGGAGTAAACCGAAACCGAACAATTCTTTTCAAAAGGAAAACGAAAGGTAATTACGACATCGTGAAATTTAAAGCATAATTCCTCCAGAAACCTCAATACGCTGTCCGTTGATCCAATAGGCGTCTTCGGTACATAAAAAAGCAACGACCCCACCAATATCCTCAGGCTCTCCTACGCGGCCTAAAGCGGTATTGCTAGAAATAATATCAATTTTTTTCTCGTTTGTTTTATTTTCGCCACCGCCAAAATCTGTAGCTACCGCTCCAGGAGCTACCACGTTAGCTGCAATTTTACGATGCGCTAACTCTTTAGCTAAGTATTTGGTAAAGGTCTCTACGGCACTTTTAGCCGAAGCATAAGCAGAGGAATTAGGAAGGGAGAATCTTGCCAAGCCTGAAGAAATATTAATAATTCGTCCGCCGTCATTAAGCACTGGAACCAATTTTTGAGTTAAAAAATACACCCCTTTAAAATGGATGTTGACCATTTCATCAAAATCGTTTTCTGTAGTTTCTAAAAAGGGTTTGTAGATTCCGGTCCCTGCATTGTTGATCAAAATATCTAAGCGCGGATTGCCGTAAACTTCAGAAAGATAAGAAGACAGTTTCTCGACAAAGGCATCAAAACTATTTATATTGGTGGTATCTAATTGAAAAGCAGTTGCTTTTTGTCCGTTGGATTCAATTTCACTTACAATATCATCTGCAGCAGAAGAGCTGGAGTGGTAAGTAATGATGACATCTATGCCCTTTTGAGAGAGCTTTAGGGCAATGTTTTTGCCTAATCCACGACTTCCGCCAGTAACCAAAGCAACTTTATTTGTTTTCATAATAGGTATTTTTTTTCAGGTGAGGTATTACTAATCTAGACTTTATCGTGAATTTTGGCATGCTTGCCATTGTTCCAAAGCGTTAAAATATCGGTGGCTACTTGGGCACCACTCCCGGCGGCAATAGCAAATTGACTGCGCCAACCCGCCATAGTTCCTGCAACATAGAGTCCGTCATCTACCAAATGATCTTCGTTTTTTAGCCAGATACGTTCCTTTTCAATGGCTGTTCTTGGGTGTGGTTCTAAATAAGATTGGAGTCCGTCAATATTGACAAGGTTGGTGTAACCCACGGCAATAACCACTATTTTAGATTGGTAAGTATTTTTATTGGTGATTATGGTAAACCCTTTAGGAGTTTTAAAAACAGACTTTACTTTTTCCTTTTCAATCTGATTTACGTGAGGATATAAGGTTTTGAGTTGTGTTTTACCGTTCTCTAAGATCTCAGACCCTAGAGTGCCGGCAGCAAGACCTAGCACATTATTAAAAAGTGCGCTTTGCAGATGAGAAGCGCGCTGATGCATAATGATACCAATATATTTGTTTGTAGCGAAGGCTTTAGGTTTTGCTGAGCCAAGCACCAGAGCACAAGACATTCCTGCAGCGCCTCCTCCAATAATGAGCGTGTCGAACATGGGATAATCTTTATAGTACAAAGTTAGAATTTAAATCTGGAAGAGCTATTGAAATTTGGTCATTACCAAACCATTTAAAATCTAAAAAAAACTTACTTTAGTGTTGAAATTACTGATTCAGTAATAGTTAAGTCAATTTCATGAAAATTATACATCAGATACGTTTTGCCATTATATGTTTTGCATTACTTAGCGTATTATACAATTGTAAAAAGAAAGACCTTGAACAAAACGTTGAGCCTACGCCCGTTGAGGTAATTCAACCGAAATCAGAATTGGATACTAGTCAAGATAGCTTAAATATCGTTAAAACTAGTGCGCTGTTTAAAAAGTTCAAAAATTGGCAAGACTTAGGTTTGAGTTCCAATTCACAAGAGATTTTACTAGATAGTGTTTTTCAAAGTTACCAAAAGGTCGCTCACAAGACATCTGATTATGCTTATGAGCTTTACCGATTGGCTTGGGATTTTTACATGGATCGCAATAACCATGAAAAAACAATAGCATCCATCGAGGAATTTATAGCAATATGTGAACAAGATAAAGGACATAACAAAATACAGCTTTTAGAGGCCTATTCTTATTTAGGAAGTGCGTTAAATTATTCTGGACAGTGTGATTTGGCAATAGAAAAGAGCTTTATTCCTTTTCTTGAACTCATGAGCGCGCAAGTTGACTTAACGACTGACCCTGATGAACTGGGTTTTTTGAAAACAGGTGAAATAAGTACTTATGTTGGGTATTTAGATTGTGCAAGTCTTTTGGGAGACGGAAATCTTCAGAAAAAAATATTAGCAATTTCTGAAAAACTTGTGGAGGAAACGCATGATGACATTCCTTGGTATAATGTGTATAAATCAGATTTATTGGGAATGATGTCCACTATTTATATGACCATGGGCGATTTTGGTAAGGCTAAAATTTTCTTAGAGCTTTACGAAAAATACATGGAGCCTCAAGACATCATTGATCATATGTTGCTTACAGATCGTAAACTCTATTTTTATTCGGAAGTTAATGATGTAGAAAATTTTAATTCTGAATTTAAAAATTCTTCAGTTTACTATATCAAGGCCTTACAACGATTTCCCCCCAATACACATGAGCATTTTTTAGCGGTTCATAACCGTCGATTGGCGTTTGAGCGACTCGCTATGCTAAAAGCCAAAACAAATGAAGTCAATCCTGAAATTTCAGAGGCTTATCATAAAAGTATGAGGTTGATTGACGGTTTTGAATATGACAACCGTATTAATCCTTTAAATGCGTATCGCGGTATGATATCTTATTTTAACAGCGCATCAAAAAGAGACAGTGCAAGATATTATTTAAATAAATATCGAGTATTGGCCAATGATCTCAAAGCCATGGATGATATAAGGGACGCTCAAATTTTTTATTTGGAACAGTTTCTTTCAGAAGAAAAATATAACCGTGTAGATTCATTACTCAACAATCATTTGGAAGCTTCTAACATAAAGAATATTCAAAAATTTCTATCAGAAAAAAAGGTGCCTCAGGATGTTTTAGCTAATGAAAAAACAATTGCACGAATGTTAAAAATAGCCACGTTATTACAGGAGCATTCTCAATCCCATCCAAGTTATTCACTTAAAAAGGCCAATCAATTTTACTTACTCTCGGCTTCCTTGTTAAATGCATTTAAGCAGAACCAGTGGTTTAATCCAAAGGAGGTTAGTCAATTACAGAAAATAAATGCAGGTATTTTGTCTACCAGAACAGCAGGTACGGAAAATGACCATCTGATCATTAAATTTTTGGAAAGTAATCATTCTTTAGAAATGTTACAGAAAAATGCCAATAGTAATATCATATTGAATGAAAATGATGCGCTAAATTCACTTACTAATCAACGGAACCTGATATCCAGAAAGATTTTAAATCTTACAAATCAATATCTCCAAGAGGAGTTGAACCCTAAACTAAAAGAGCAAAACACTTATATCAAGCTTTTAAATAAAAAAGACAGTCTCAGTGAGAAAATTAAAGAGGATTATCCCGATTACGTCTTTTATACTTCTCCAAACTTTGATTTATCATCTTATCGTGCGAATTTGGATGATGATACGATTAGCGTACGATTTTACCTTACCGAAAAGCACTGTTATGCTTATCTTATATCAAATAGGGAATTAAAATTTGTTGTGTTGGGCCCTCGAGAAAATGTAAAAAACTTAACAGATATTTATATCAGCCAAATTAAGGCCAATCAAGATATATCAAAAATCGTGATGTCTTTAAATAGCTTTTTGACCCCATTAGTTTCAGGTATTGAACCATATAGGAATTTGAGAATCATTCCGCATGAGGAATTAAACTATTTACCATTTGAAACATTTTTTGATGAGTTTTCGAAATCTAATAAGGTAATTAGCTATAATACATCTTTAATTTTGGACGGACACAATAATGATGTTAGTAATTCGGCGACCTTTGCTGCTTACGCTCCAAATTACAATAATGATGAAAAGGTGTCCAAAAGCAGAATAGTTGCTGATCTAGAACGTTCGGGAAATTATCAATTGCCCGATGCCTTTGAAGAAGCGGTATATATTTCTAAATTATTTAAAGGAACTCTTTTTGCAGATAGAAAGGCAACAAAACAACATTTTACAGAACATGCCAATGAATTTTCGGTATTACATCTTGCCATGCATGCTGTAGAAGGTGATTCACAAAATAATAAGGATGCCATGCTTCTGTTTACTGGTGAGACAGAGGAGGACTATCTGAGTTTAAACGAGGTGTACAATCTCAATTTATCGGCAGAGCTAACAACATTGAGTGCGTGTAATACGGCCTATGGGGAAATTGACCCAGTAGAGGGCGTTTTGAGTTTGTCAAGAGCATTTCAATATGCTGGTAGTAAGGCTACGGTAACAAGTTTATGGCGGGTGCCAGATAAGGAGACTTCAATTATAATGAAGCGGTTTTACGAGTATTTAAAATTGGGACAGGAAAAGCATATTGCCTTAAAAAATGCCAAATTAGACTATTTGAAAACTACTGACGATCATAACCTGAAACACCCTTACTATTGGGCGGGGTTTGTGCTCACGGGTGATACTTCTGCCATTGTTGCTTCAACAAATTATTGGTGGTATGTAGGTTTGGTTTTGGTAGTCATGCTAATTTTGGGTTGGTCAATTAAAAAACGCCTTAAAGTTAATTAAGACGTTTCATATATTAAATAGAAATTAATTACCAGTTGGCAACCTCTTTTTTCCAAAATAAACCTTTGATGATTTGTCCGTCTCTAGTAATCTCGAAACTACCTACCATATCCAGTACATCATTAAGATAAGATACATTTCTTCTTATTTCTAATGTGCCCAAAAATTGATTTCGTTCCTGATTTTCTGTAGTGTACATCTCAACAATAACACTATCTAAGTTTTCGGTATCTATTAATTGTAATGTGGAGCCACTTAAACCATGTGAGCCAACAGCTGCTTCTATAAAATCGAGATTACTTGGTACAGAAAACGTTAGGTATAAAGTTTCGAAATCATCGTGTAGTAATCGTAAGTTTTTAGAGTAGTTTAAATTTAATAGCGAAGCACCTCCCCAGCCCAATACATTAGAGCCAGTAAAAACAAGATCTTCGTCATTTTGAGTAACCTCAATTCTGCTACCTTCATCACCAGAAATGTTTGATAAATCTGAAAAGGTATCGTTAGTACTTGCATTTTCGTTGGTATCATCTTTACTGCAACTAAATAAAGTGGACGATGTTAGGATTAATATAAATACTATTTTTTTCATAATAAATTTGTTTTAATTGTTTGTTGATGAATTAATTAAAGTCACTTCAAAATCACCTTGGGAATCATTTGCACCATGGCCATTATGCCATTGGCCAACATAAAAAGCGGTTGTTCCAACGCTTAAAGTACCAGATAATGATACTTGGATATTATTCTCGGGATTGGTAAGGTCTACCATTACTGTTGTACCATTTTTTGTCCATGTCCCATTTGCTGTTGGTGGACTACCTGAGTCTTCAGTTCTTACAATGACAGTTCCATCTGAGAAAAATTCAACTTCAAAATAATTAGTATTACCATCTTCGATAGTACCAGTAAAAACACCTTGAAAAGGGTTTTTTATACTTATGTTTGCTGTAGTTTGTCCAGCGCTATTTGTAACGATAACTTGTAAGTCGTGTGTACCAATAGGTAAAGTTTTATCCCAGCTCATGACACCATTTACGGTGTTAATACTTGATCCTGTTAAGGGTGCTGCCATGGCAAAACTACCTTGGCTACCATTCCAGTGTATTGAAGGAGCGCTTGAGGTGCCTGCTTGAAAAAAGGTAGCATCAAAAGTAGAGACAGAATAGTTTACAGTAGGTATTTTGGTTGTGGGAACATCTTCATCTTTACTGCATGCTGCAAAAGTTAAAAAAGGTATAAGTAAGAGAATTAGTTTTGATTTGAAAAGTACTGGTATCATTAGTTTTGGTATTAATGTTTACAAAAATGTAGATGTTTTAATCTGTAGTGTATTCCCAAGAGAGTTGTGTAGTAGATGGTGGGAAGACTTGTGGATTAGCAATAAATGTCCTTTCTCCATTAACTGGGTAATCTCCATCCAATTGATAATTAAAAGTTGTTGTTCTAGAAATATTTCCGGTAGGGCTAATGTTAGTACGAACCACATTTAATGGGCTATTTTTAGATATATAATACAGGGTACCTGTGCCATTACCTATACCTACTGTTAATTGTATATCTAAATTGCTAGAATAAAAAGGCGTAAAATTAGACGTTACACCCATACTATTGTAAAATAGTCTTAAAGGGTTTTTAGATGTATCATAAATTATATCAATCGTCAAATCTGGACTGAATGTAGCACCATTATCAAAAGACGTTTCTGTGTCTTGTTTTATTAGTTGTCCATTAGCATTGTAAGTAAATTTTGATTTTGTAATATCTGGTACCGAAATAATATTAGGATCAATATTATCTATACTAGTGACTTCTGTGAGTTGACTTTCGTTATTATAAGTGAAGTTGTATATAAAGCGCAAGTCTTCCATATTAATGGTAAGGTTATTATTGTCATATTGAAGTACTTCTTGTGTTATAATGCGCCCTTGGCTGTCATAGGTAAATTCAGACTCACCACGTGCGTTGGTTATGTTAGCTATTCTACCAGACGCGTCGTAAGTATAGGTGTCTTCATTAAACAAAATAACATTACTATCACTATTGTAATTGATGGGTATAATGGTATTGTCTGGATTTATAATGGCTTGCGGTTTTTCGTTTTCTAAATAAGAAATTTCAGATGTATCTAAACCTTTGTTAACCTTTGTAAGTTTTAATGTTTGTGAAGGTTCTGTGCCATCATCATCACTGCTACAGCTAAATAGCGTAATTGTAAATATGCCCAAAATAAACAACGCTTTTTTCATTTTAATTAATTTATAGTTTATGTTTTAAAAATTACTTTTTTATAATTTTAAAATCTTGTGGTGAGTTTTTAGAGTGAATACTTAATAAGTAAATTCCATTCGTAATCAGAGACAAATCGATGCTGGGATTTGAGGTTATTATATTTCCCTGCAGGATTAATTTTCCATATAAATCGTATAAAGTATAATTTGCCTTTTCTTTCAAGTTAAAAACGGTAATCTCCTCTTTCACAGGATTCGTAACTTTGAGCTTTACTGAAGAAAAAGCGTTAGTTGATAAAGTGGCATTAGTGTCATAAACATAAATAGCTCCTGGACTAACAGTACCAGAAAGAATTAAATTTCCATCTATATCTCCTCGATCTGCATACACCCCAACAGCCAATTGATTTCCGTCCCATGACGTGATGTAACCGAACTCATTAGTAGTGTCTGGAAATGGCGGCGCGATAGTAAATTTATTGGTTACTTGACCACTGTTATCTAGAGTTATTTGTTCTACTAATCCAGAATTTCTAGTAGAACCATTGTATGGCACTCGGCCGCCCTCATAACCAATAAAGACGATGTTATCTTTTAAGTTTATTGAGGAGCCGTAATTGGCGTTGAACTCAACTGTTGGAGGTATTATCGATGCAGTTTGGGACCAGGTTGAACCAATTTTTTTAAATATGTATGCCACACCACAGTCAGCTACGTCGCTTGTTCCTGGAACCATACTTACTTCACCAACGGCGCCAACGGCCAAGGTGTTGTTGTAGATATCAAGTCCCTCTCCAAAATTGGCAAAAGCTACTCTTGGATTAGGAAGAATTTTTTGTTGCAGGTTATAAAAACCTAGATCATCTTTTTCAAATATATAAACGGCGCCAGCATTAGTAAGTTGATTAGTTCCGTTTTCATCTAGTTGTTCTCCTCTTGCACCCACAGCTAAAGTGTTTCCAGATAGAGCTATTTCAGAACCGAAAAAATCGTGAGAAGTGGGCTCAGGATTATCAACCCCTTGGTTATAGGTCACGTTTCCATCATTATCGTAATCGTAAATATGAACTTTGCCAGTTCTAAGAGCATTAACACTAGTATTCTTATAATATATTTCAGAAATAAATAGTTGTGTATCTGTGATTAATAATCGCCATCCAAACTCGTGAAATAATAAGCGGGTAGGGGCAAAAATTTGGTTGACTAAATCCCACTGACTAGTATTCGTATTATATTTATACAAAAATACAGCACCAGCCTTATTTACAATTGGTAAGCCACTGGTCGTATTGGCAAATTCGTACCTCGAAGAACCTACAGCAATAAAATCACCGTTTATGGCTACATCTGTGCCATAAACATCCCCTGCCTCTAATAAAGGAGCTTTAAGTTTTTGTTCAAATTCAAAATTGCCATTATTGTTTTTTCTGTATATATAAGCTGCCCCAGTACTTGGTACTGCCCCATTAAGGTCTGAAGGATCAGAGCCAACAAGGACGGATTCTTGTATGTCTACAGATACCCCAAAGACACTACTAAATTCTTCGCCTGGTGTTAAAATTTTTTCTGAAAATGTTACGTTTTGAGAAAATGAAAGCACTACTGTAAAAGTAAATGCGCTAAAAAAGAAATATGTATTTTTCATGATTAATTTTTTTATCGTTAGGTATAGAACGCTTAATTCATTTCTCAATGCGGAATATAGTCTTCCCGTCTAATTCTATGGGGATGTCAAGGGTGTTTTCAAAGGTTTTAAACACAATCGCAGTTTCTGAACTTGCAGCGTAATAAAGGTCATTATTTACTTCTTCTAAAAACAAGGCTCTGACAGTGCCGTCAATAGTTTCTACTAAAGTTTCCTGAAATAGTCCATTTTTCCACAACTCTACCGCTCTTGTTTGATTTCCGTTAACTAATTGGCTGGTAATTAGAAGGGTGTAAATATCATTTTGAAAGTTGGTGATTTTACCTATTTGACCACTTTTACCTTGCGCTAACGCGAAGGTCAAAATAACGCCATTTTTATCCCAAACGGTTGGTTGAAACCTCCCATCTATGCTTTTGTATCCTCCATATATTGGGTTTGTACCATTATTATATAAGCAGTAAGCTATATTACCAACCAATTCAGATCCATTTGGATGAAATAATATATCGTTTTCCCAGACAGAA
This sequence comes from Sediminibacter sp. Hel_I_10, assembly GCF_000688335.1. Classification (NCBI taxonomy): domain Bacteria; kingdom Pseudomonadati; phylum Bacteroidota; class Flavobacteriia; order Flavobacteriales; family Flavobacteriaceae; genus Sediminibacter; species Sediminibacter sp. Hel_I_10. The sequence goes on along the minus strand of NZ_JHZX01000001.1, from coordinate 1,677,024 downwards.
GCAGTGCTTGGGCTCAAAGGTTGTGAATGCCATCCTGCAACCGCGATTAAGCTATTACTAACCATAATGTCATTGGCAAAGGATTTGTCAGAAATTTTTGGTAGTACCTTATAGGTGTTGTCACGCCAATAAGCAGCGTCAATTACATTGCCATCATATATTCGTCTTCCAGCCAAGTAGATATCTCCATTGTCTATAGCTATGGCTTCAACATAGCAATGGTTTGAATAGGTAGGTGTGTTAGTATCTAAGACACCATTTTTCCATAATGCTATGTTCCAAATGTCATTAATTTTTTGATTACCGGCTGCATAAACGGTATTAGCATCAATTGTAATATCCTTAACAATGACATCACCGTTATCTGAATTTAAAGGAACAACTTCGCCATTGTGGTAATAGCTTACGGCATCCGTGGTTGCGTCATAAAGTAAAAAAGCAACTTGATTGACTATATGGGTGCCTGCTGAGCCAGTGTCATTATCGTCGTTCTTGCTACAATTTGTAAAAATTAATGCTATGAGGCATAAAATTAAGTGCGTTGTTTTCATTAAATGTATATTCATTAATAGGCTCTTTTCTATTAATGACCACTTTATGAAAAGGTAAACTTATTTATTTTAATTTTTCGAGAATAGCTTCTGCATCCCTATATTTAAAAGACTTTTGAGCAATAATGTTTTGTAGTAAACTTTTGGCGTTCTTCAATTTATCGACCTTTAGGTAAGCTAATGCCAGATACCAATCTGTTTGTGTAGATAATTTATCGCTGTAGTTCTTGTGGGATTGTAATAAGGAGATTGCGTCTTGGTTGTTGCCAAGATCTAGCTCGCAAATGCCTTGATAGAACAAATAGTAAGGCTCTTGTGTTTTATTGTAGAGATTTTCAAATAGAGGCGATGCGCTTTTAAAGTCTTCCGAATCGTAAAGTCTAAAAGCCAAAGATCTATCATTTTGAACTTCATTTCCTCGGGAAGCGGGCTCAATAATATTGGCGTAAGGCTGGTAATATTGAGCAAATAACTCTTGATTAGAAGTTTCTGCTGTGGGCTTTAGTAGGGCAAATAGCCCTAACGCTACAATTAGAGATGCAGCAATGGCTAGAATATAGTATCGAGATTGGGGTTTTGGTTGTTCTAAACCTTTAAGTTTGGTTTGAAGTGCCTCTTTTTTAGTAGAAATAATAGCCTGCTTCACCTGTTTTTCAAAGGTAAAACGGGCTTGGAAATCAGGATCATTTTGAAGTAAATCTTCAAAACGTGCCGTTTGGATAGCGTCGAGCTTTCCTTCAAAATAAAGTGCTATTAAGTCGTCTTTTTTCATATTATGAATTTACCAGTTGCCTCAACTTTTTGAGACATCTGGATTTCAGGCTTTTGACCACATCTGTGTTTTCATAATGTTCAACTCCTTTAATCTCATTAAGCGTTCTTCCTTGTAAATAGAAGAGTTCTAAAATTAGCTGACATTGTTTTCCAAGCGTTTTAAAGTGCCTATTTACCAACATTTCTTGTTCGGTTAGTTGTTCATTCTCTAGATCTAAATGATCTACTGTAATTTCGGGATTTACGGGTTGATCTATAAGCTTTAATTTAGAGGACCTCCTATGGTGCTCATAGATCTTGAATTTACCGATACTAAAAATATAGGTCTTGATGCTACTTGTAAATTCAGTAATCTTTCCATTCAATAAATTTTCATAAAAGCTCAAAAACGTGTCTTGATAAATATCTATAATAACATCATCCTTCAAAGAAAATTTTCTTGCAAATGCTATAAAATCAATCTTATAGTGATTATAAAGAACTTCAAAAGCTTGATCTGGGGCTTTTAGCAAGTCGTCTATGGAAGGCTCTTTTATCATTTATGTTTTTGAGGCTGAAAAGTAAACTCAAAGTTAGAAAAATAGTTGAAATGTGAAGAATGTAAAAATTCTTTCGTTTCTGATGTTTACTTTTTTCTATGGTTGTCATTAATTCTTAAATCACTAACAATTAAAACTTAATTTAAAAATGAAATTATTTAAAATTCTTTTCTGTTTTGCATTCGCTGTTTTGGCAGTTTCTTGCAGTAATGATGATGATTCCAATGATGATCAAAGTCCAATAACCGAACCTTTTTTTGTTAAAGTAAATGGGCAGGACTTTACTCCTTTAGAAATTAATGCAACTGTAGCTGGTTCATCAATACTTATAGAGGCTATCAATAGCCAAGACAAGGATGTGGTTATTGGATTTTCAGAAACCGTAGAGGCTAGAGATGTATTAAGCGCAGGGGTTTTTGGCTCTAATGGAACAGCTATTTTTATGCCTATATATGATTCAGACAATGGAGGCTTTTTTGCAACTAATGGCACCTTAACCATTGCCTCTCATAATAGAGAAACTAATGAGATATCGGGAAGATTTAATTTTTCGGGTCCAGACCCAGACAATTCGAGTAGCACCATCAATTTTACTGAAGGTGAATTTAAAGTGACTTACGTTAATCAATAATCTAAAATTTATTTAAAATGAAACTAGTAACATCAATTTTATTTATGCTATTTGCCCTATTGTCAACATCTTGCGGTGGAGATGACGACTCATCTAATAACAACGGGAGCAATAACGCCTTCTCTGTTAAAATGAATGGCGTAGATTATAATCCAGCCTTTATTGACGGATTTATTATAGGGGGGAATAATGCCATTACAATTAGCGGCAGCGAATCAAATGGAAACAACGTGGTTTTGAACTTTCCTATTTCAGTTGAGGCTGGCGATACATTCCCAGCGGGCATAGAGTTTATCGCAAGCTTTGATTCTAGCGATGGGGGAGGTTGCGTATCTCAAGAAGGAACCCTAAATATCACGTCGCATGATGTTTCTGCTAAAAGAGTAGCGGGAAGTTTTAATTTTAGTGGACAATCGCTAAATCAAGATGGACCAGACTGTATGTTTACAGAGGGATCATTTGAGGTTACCTACTCTAATTTATAAAGGCATAAGGAGCAATACCCCAATTGTTCTTTCTTTTTGTTTTAAGCCTAGGTGTCTTCTTTTTGAGAGTTAGTCCAAAAAGCACACTTAGGCTTTACTTTGTTTAGCTCGCGCCTCAATTTTTTTTGAAATTCTTAAAATCTGCAAAAGCAAAATAGCGCAAAGTGATGCGAAAATTGTGATTAGGGCGGCAACACTTTGACCAACCAATAGGTTGTCAAAATCTAATTTTGTGAGGTTAAAAGCAATAAGCCCTAAAGCCATGACTGTAGCTATAATATTAAAAATTTTCATACTTTATAATTTAGACAATTTCAAATAACGCTTTGATATTGTGGGCAAATAATTTCACAGCAATGGCCAATAAAACAACGCCAAACACTTTTCTAATAATATTGATGCCGTTTTGACCTATCATGCGTTCTATTCTCGCTGAGGTTTTTAAGACTATAAAGATAATGATAACATTTAGGATAACCGCAATGATGATGTTTTCAATACGATATTCGGCTCTTAAGGATAGTAATGTGGTTAAACTTCCTGGGCCTGCAATAAGTGGAAAAGCCAGAGGGAAAACAGAAGCGGTCATGGCGGCGTTTTCATCTTCCTTATATAAGGTAATGCCCAAGATCATTTCCAAAGCAATAAAAAACAGAATGAATGCACCGGCAACAGCAAATGAGTTCACGCCAATACCAATGAGCGACAATATGGTTTTTCCCAAAAATAAAAATAAGACCATAATGATACCTGCTATTATGGAAGCCTTTTCACTTTGAATGTGTCCCGCTTTCTTGCGCAGATCTATGATTATAGGGATGTTGCCTATAATATCTATTACGGCAAAGAGTACCATGAATGTGGTAACAATTTCCTTGATGTTTAACTGGATATCCATGTTTTTCAAATTTTCGGCAAAAGTACTGGATTGGCATAGATTCATAACGTTAAAAAGTGGTAAAGTTTAGCTATTTTTGAAGTCTAATAATTCATCAAAAAAAATCATGTTTCAACTAGGAAAAACGATTGTTTCAGAAGATATTATTGAAAAGGATTTTGTATGTAATTTATCGGCTTGCAAAGGGGCCTGTTGTATTGATGGAGATGCCGGTGCGCCTTTAGAAGCAGCTGAAACGCAGATCTTAAAAGACATTTACCCGAAAGTCAAACCATTTTTAAGAAAGGCGGGTATAGAAGCTATCGAAAGCCAAGGAACGCATACCACCAATGATTTTGGAGAGCACGAAACCCCTTTGATTAATGGGGCTGATTGTGCCTACGTTATTTTTGATAATAAGAAAACGGCGCTTTGCGGTATTGAAGAGGCTTATAATCAAGGAGAGATTTCATGGAAAAAGCCAGTATCTTGTCATTTGTATCCAATTCGTGTAAAGGATTATTCAGAATTTTCAGCCATAAATTATGACAAATGGGAAATCTGCGATGATGCTTGTACCTTAGGTAAAGAATTACAAGTGCCCATTTATAAATTTGTCAAGGAGGCGCTTATTAGAAAATTTGGTGAAAATTGGTACACTGAGCTAGAGAAGGTGGCAAAGGATTACAAATAGGTTTTTCTTGCTCACTGTTTTTTGTTAGACTAATGTTGACTCTTTTTAGTGACGCTCAATCTAATTTTAATTGCCTTCAAAAATAGCTATACATATTTCTGTTGATCAAAATCAAAAACTCATTTATTTGAATTTTCTTAAAATCACGGTTTAACTGTTAAAAATAACGGATAGAATGAACGTGTCGTGTAAGGTGTTTAGAACTTGATTTTTTAAATGTTAATATGTAGAAAACATCGCTTGCGAGCCGTTGTTTAATAGGATAAAACCTACATCATAATTTATTCGTAATAAACTGTTAATCAGCATTTAAAAAATAAAATTAACAATTCGTTTTATTTTTTTCTTAAGAGTCCGTTGTTAAAAACTTGTTGAAAAGGTTTGCCTGAATCGTTCGATTTATCGCTTCTATTTTTCAATCTTTGTTAGTCCCGAGTCGAACACTATTTTCAGACCGAATTTCACGAATAAAAAACAAAAAGAAGCATGTCTCAAGCCACAGAACCCATTTTACAAGAAAACAAAGATAGATTTGTCATTTTCCCAATTCAACACCATGATATTTGGGAGTGGTACAAGAAATCTGAGGCTAGTTTTTGGACTGCGGAAGAAATCGATCTTCATCAAGATCTTACCGATTGGAAAAATAAGCTCAACGATGACGAGCGTTATTTTATCAAGCACATTCTAGCATTTTTTGCTGCTAGTGATGGCATTGTTAATGAAAACCTTGCGGAAAACTTTGTGAATGAAGTGCAATATAGTGAGGCTAAATTTTTCTATGGTTTCCAAATTATGATGGAGAATATCCATAGTGAAACCTATTCGCTATTAATTGACACTTACGTTAAGGACGAGAAAGAAAAAGATATGCTTTTTAACGCTATTGAAAACTTTCCTGCGATTAAGAAAAAAGCAGATTGGGCATTAAAATGGATAGATTCACCAAGTTTCGCTGAGCGATTAATTGCTTTTGCTGCGGTTGAAGGTATTTTCTTTTCGGGAGCTTTCTGTTCTATTTTTTGGTTGAAAAAACGCGGACTTATGCCAGGATTGACCTTCTCTAATGAGTTGATCTCAAGAGATGAGGGTGTTCACGCAGATTTTGCGGTGCACTTGCACAACAATCACCTTATTAATAAAGTTCCTAAAGAACGTATTAGAGAAATTTTAATTGATGCGCTTAACATTGAGCGTGAATTTATTACAGAGTCCTTACCGGCGAGTTTGATTGGTATGAATGCCAAATTGATGTCTCAATATTTAGAGTTCGTAACCGATAGATTGTTGAGCGAGCTAGATTGTGAGAAAGAATATAACACCGCTAATCCATTTGATTTTATGGATATGATTTCCCTACAAGGGAAAACAAACTTCTTTGAAAAACGAGTGTCAGAATATCAAAAAGCTGGCGTTCTTAACAAAGAAGAAGAAAAAGATAAATTCAGTTTTGACGCTGATTTCTAAAGATTAAAATAGTCCAACTTACCAACACTGAAAAGTTTTTAGAAGTAGGGTCGTTAGTATAATTCAAATTGATTTTAAGTTACATTTTAAAAATTCCCACATCGGGAAGTGGCAAACTTATCCTTAAAATTAAGCAAAGTATTGGATTTCAAGAGTACCCATGACATCCAATTTAATTGATAACCAAGAGTTCTGAAATGGCGTATTTCAGAATGATTTAAACAACGTGTAAAATTATGTATGTATTAAAAAGAGACGGCAGAAAAGAGCCAATGATGTTCGATAAGATTACGGCTAGAGTTCGTAAACTTTGTTATGGACTTAATGAATTGGTAGATCCTGTAAAAGTTGCCATGAGAGTTATTGAAGGGCTTTATGATGGTGTCACTACTAGTGAGTTAGATAACTTAGCGGCAGAGATTGCTGCAACTTTAACAACAGCTCACCCAGATTACGCAAAACTTGCAGCACGTATCTCTGTTTCAAATTTACACAAGAATACTAAAAAGACCTTTAGCGAGGTCATGCATGATCTTTACACATACGTTAATCCAAGAACGGGTAAGGAAGCACCATTATTATCTGATGAGGTTTACAAAGTCATCATGGATAATAAGGAAAAATTAGATTCTACCATTATTTATAATCGTGATTTTAGTTATGATTATTTTGGGTTTAAAACTCTAGAGCGTTCCTATTTACTAAAGATTAATGGTGAAATTGCAGAACGTCCGCAGCACATGCTTATGAGAGTGTCTATTGGGATCCATCTTAATGACTTAGAAGGAGCCATAGAGACTTATGAACTCATGTCTAAAAAATATTTTACACACGCCACGCCAACACTTTTTAATTCAGGAACACCAAAACCACAAATGTCTTCATGTTTCCTGTTGACCATGAAAGATGATAGTATTGATGGTATTTATGACACGTTAAAACAAACCGCTAAAATCTCACAATCTGCAGGTGGTATTGGCTTAGCTATACACAATGTTAGAGCCACTGGAAGCTATATTGCAGGTACAAATGGCACCTCTAACGGGATTGTACCAATGCTAAAAGTGTTTAATGATACGGCGCGTTATGTAGATCAAGGAGGGGGTAAGCGTAAAGGAAGTTTTGCGATTTACGTAGAAACTTGGCATGCTGATATTTTTGATTTCTTGGATCTTAAAAAGAACCACGGAAAGGAGGAAATGAGAGCAAGAGATTTGTTTTATGCCATGTGGATTTCTGATTTGTTCATGAAACGTGTTCAAGATAATGGTGAGTGGACCTTAATGTGCCCTAACGAATGCCCAGGATTGCCTGAAGCGCATAGTGAAGAGTTTGAAGCCTTATACTTAAAGTATGAAGCTGAAGGCAAGGGGAGAAAAACCATTAAAGCACGTGAGCTTTGGGAAAAAATTCTAGAATCCCAGATAGAAACAGGAACGCCTTACATGTTGTACAAGGATGCGGCAAACCGTAAGTCTAACCAAAAGAATTTAGGAACCATCCGCTCTTCAAATCTTTGTACTGAGATTATGGAGTACACGTCACCAGATGAGGTAGCGGTATGTAACTTAGCGTCTATTGCATTGCCAATGTTTGTGAAGAACGGAGCATTTGATCATAAAGAACTTTATAAAATTACCAAACGCGTCACAAAAAACCTTAACCGTGTAATTGATAGAAATTACTACCCGGTTAAAGAAGCCGAAAACTCTAATTTTCGTCACAGACCAGTTGGATTGGGTGTACAAGGATTGGCAGATGCCTTTATCAATCTAAGATTACCTTTTACAAGTGACGAGGCTAAAAAATTGAATCAAGAAATCTTTGAAACGCTTTATTTTGCTGCCGTTACTGCGAGTATGGAAGAAGCTAAGGCAGACGGTCCTTACCAAAGTTATGAAGGCTCACCAATTAGCCAAGGAGAATTTCAACATAATCTTTGGGGAATTAAGGATGAAGAGCTTAGTGGCCGATGGGATTGGGAAAAGCTTAGAGGTGAGATTAAAAAACATGGCGTACGTAACTCGTTGTTAGTAGCACCTATGCCTACTGCATCTACGTCGCAGATTCTAGGAAATAACGAATGTTTTGAGCCATACACCTCCAACATCTATACCCGTCGTGTATTATCTGGAGAGTTTATTGTAGTAAACAAGCATTTATTAGAAGACTTAGTAGAATTAGGACTTTGGAATGATGGTTTAAAACAAGACATTATGAGAGCTAACGGTTCTATTCAAGGTATTGAATCCATTCCACAGGATATTAAAGAGCTTTATAAAACAGTTTGGGAGCTTAGTATGAAGGATATTATTGATATGTCCCGTCATAGAGGTTATTTTATTGACCAGTCACAATCCCTAAACTTATTTATGGAAGGTGCTACCATGGCCAAATTGACGTCTATGCATTTCTACGCTTGGAAGAGCGGATTAAAAACAGGGATGTATTATCTAAGAACGAAGAGTGCCGTAGATGCTATTAAGTTTACCTTAGATTATAAAAAGAAGGAAATGCCTTTAGCAGAAGTTGTTAAAGTTGCAGAACTGGAAGATACCGTCGTTGCTACTAAACAACAAGAGCACGCAGCTAAGACGGCCGAAAAATTTGCAAGTAAAAAACCATCATCAGTAGATGTTGATGTAGAACCTATGAGCGCAGAAGAGATGAAAGCATTAATTGCTCAAGCTAAGGACGCCGAAGGTGATGATTGCTTAATGTGCGGGTCTTAACGCACTAAGTACTATTGAAATAACAAATCCCGTTGCAAGCTTTGCAACGGGATTTTTTTTATGTTTTTATAGGAAAAAGTAATAGGGTTTATAAAAAGAAGTAAGTCACTGCAAAGGCAAAGTAAGAATCTTGTCCCGTAATTTCATCCCTGGTACCAACAATAGGAGCTTGTCTATAGGGGTCTGTTATGCTGCGATAATACTTAAGATTGGCCATGATGATCTCATCATATTGAACACATAAACCTACGGCAGCGAAAACATTAAAAGAAACTTTTTCATTATAAGTATCGAATCTTAGGTTATCAGGTGACGCATAGAGTGGGTCTAGAACATAACTTGATTTGGCATCGTCAACCAATTTAAATTCATGACCAAAATGTAATGATGGACCAGCATTAACTCCAAATTTAAAGTAATTAGCTTCATGAAAAAACCAGTTGAATGTTAGTGGAAGACTAAATTCTTGAAGATTAAATTTTACATCTTCAGGATCTGCTAGCTCATTTTCCCTTCCAATCAGTTTGACCGAATGTTGATTGTAGTTCATTTCTAAGACAAAAGTAAAATTTTCATTAAACTCCGAAATACTCATGACCCCAAAGGTAAATCCTTTACCAGATTTAGAAGATAATAGATTGGTATCTGTGATATAGTTTGTAGCGCCTAATGTTAGACCGATCTTACCATTGTATTGTGCAATTGATAGCCATGTAGCGCATAAGAGAAAAAGGGTAAAATAATATTTCATAGGTTGGATAGAGTTTAAGCAAATATATATAATTACTATATTTGTCAGAAATATTATACAATGAAAAGAGTATTACTACTTTCCTTATGTGTGTTGGTTTTTAGTTGTGAAATTGAAAATATAAGCACTACCGAACCCTACATGGTGACTTATGCACCAGAAAGTGTGTTGACAAACACTGCTGTATTGAGCGGAAAAGTTTTAGGCGAGGGCGGAAGTAATATCACAGAGTATGGCATTGTTTGGAGCGAGAATTTTCCTCCCACAATTAATGATACCAAAATGATAGAAGGTGATCGTATTGGGTTTTTTAGCGAAAGCTATAGTGGTTTTAGCGCTAATACCACATATTATTGTGCGTCTTATGGCATTAATACTATTGGTGTGGGCTACGGTGATATTTATGAATTTACCACAACAAGTGAGCCTACCTGCGAGCCAGTAACAGACAACTTTATAGATCTAGGGGAGAGCACTTATTCTATAGATAATGTGACATATGAAAATCCTTCGGGATTTAATGATGGTAATGTAGAATTTACAACAAATTCTAATTGGTCAACCTTGTATATGTTTCTAAGGTTTAATGAGATAAACGGAGATTTGCCTCTAACGGGTGAGTATACTACAGTATCTCAATATGACAATCAGTCTATCAAATCAAATGGTGAAATTGTTGTATCTATACAGGATTTCGGTTTCGGAAGTTTGGGAGGAGGCTCTGCCCAGATTGATCAGAAGGTTTATGTTGAAAATGATGGCGCAAACAACATTACTTTTACCTTCTGTGGTATTACAGTTTCAGACGATTATGAGTTAGTTGGTAAGTTTACTTACAACCCTTAATCTATTCTCTAGGTCTTTATTTGTAAAGGGATACAAATCTTTGATATTTTATGAAATAAGAGACTATGCCATAATTTTTGTACGATTGTTAGCGATTTTGCATTTTATAATTAAATTTGAGAGACTAACCCCAAGTTAAACTTCAAATGAATACATCTTCCGTAACAGTTTCTTCCGAAGTTTTAGCCAGTAAAGGCAAACGTTTTCTCAATTATATTATAGACTATGTCGTGCAATTGTCATTAGTAGCACTTTTTGGTATTGCAGTCGCACTTATGGCAGAGCTTAGCGGCAATTATACACTATATGATATTGTTGTAGAGTCTGAGAATAGCGCCTTAGACTATTTGATAGGTTTTATCATCCTCCTTATTTACTACATCATTATAGAAACGTTTACAGCACGATCTATTGGTAAATACATTACCCAGACCATGATTGTTCTAGAAGATGGCTCTAAGCCTTCATTTACAGATATTCTGAAACGGTCATTTTCTAGAATTATCCCTTTTGAGCAATTTTCATTTCTAGGAGAAGATGCACGTGGCTGGCATGATTCTATATCAAATACCTACGTTGTAGACCTTAAGAAGTACAACGAGAAAAAAATTGCAGAAGACCAAATAGAGGAAATAGCCCAAATAGGTACGATAACGCCTTAGTTTCTAAAAAGGTGTATTTAAACTTTTATTTTGAAATCTTAAGACCAGACTATTCTTCCTCTAGGGAAGGATCAGCCGAACCAGGTAATCTGGCAGGCGCTACTTTCTCATCGTGTGCAGAGTGATACTCTTCTAAAAGATTCATCGTTGCATTTAAAAGATCTTTAGTCTCTAACAGCATGCTGAAGTATAAGGTCGTGTTTTTTGGACTCGATTCTTCGCTTCTGGTACGCTCTACTTGTTTCTGGATCTTTTCAGTAACCAAATTGATAATGGATTTCTTTTCGGCCAAGATTGTGCCAATTTCAGTAAAAGAATTGGAAGCAAAAGCAGACTTGATATCTCCAAATAGTGTTTCCATAACGGCATCAATTTCCTGTAGCTCCTTGATTTGTGTAAACTTCAGTTTTTTATGATTATTATGGATGTGCTTATAACTCACACTAGAGATGTAGTCTAGAGACTGCGCCATATCCTGTAAAAAGCTTAGGATGTTAATATAGAAATTACTGGCCGCTAAACTGGGTTCTTCTAAATTCTTGATGAAATAAAAGATGTTGTCCCTAAGGTCATCAATTTCATTAGATAACTTAGTGATGTTCTTCTTGTTTTTCTTAAGTGCTTTTAAATCTTGAGTAGCTAAACCGTTTATGGCACTAGAGTAAATTTTGTTCCCTCTTTTAACAACATTACTAATATTTTTAGCACTCTCTATAATCACACCTTGAGTAGAACTGCTTTCTGATCTTTCAAGACTATCGGCTTCTTTTTGTTCTCGAGATTGTTTTTTATGACTGAGATAATTTTTTATCAAAAGTACAATAGCTAAGATCAATAGGCCTGTAAGGGCATAAACTCTTCCGTAGTATAATACAATGGCCATAATGGCTGCGGCAACAAATGCACTTAATGCTGTAAAAAACCAGCCGCCTATTACATTAAGTACACCAGCAACTCGGTACACAGCACTTTCACTGCCCCAAGCACGATCGGCTAAAGAAGTTCCCATAGCTACCATGAAGGTCACATAGGTAGTTGATAACGGTAATTTCATGGAGGTTGCAAGCGAAATCAGAATACTTGCCACCATTAAGTTAACAGCAGCACGCACAAGGTCAAATGCTGGCATATCTTCAGATTTGGTTTTTAAGGCCTGCACTGGTTTTGCAAATTGTTTATCAATAAAACGCTTGGATCCTGGTGTTAGCAGACTGTTGAATTTCTCTGAAGCTGTCATACTTAATCTTACGATACTTCTAGACAAAAAATTAGGTTCAAAACGCTCTTTGACATTGTCTTGACGAGATAAGTCAACCGATGTTTTTACAACTGCTTTAGCCTTACTAGAAAACCACAGCGTTAACACCATGATCAACCCAGCAATGAGCAATAAAATGGGTTTTGTCCCAACGGGCTGATTTAGGGCAACCATGGCATAGTTTGAGGGTAAAACACCACTAGCAGACCAAGCTTCATAAGAGTTGAAGGCCGCGATTGGTACACCAATAAAATTAACCAGGTCATTACCTGCAAAAGCCACAGCCAAGGCAAAGGTGCCTATAATAATGATAATGGTATAAATGTTATTTTTAGTAAACTTTATAATGAGATAAGAGATGACCGTAAATAATAAGAAGCTTACACCAATTACTTGAAATGGGCTGCTAGACACTAAATCCTTGAGAGTGTCTGGCATAAAAGTGGCATTTTTCACACCCTTAACCAAAATGAAATATAAAATGGAGCTTACGGCAATACCGCTAAAAATAGCACCGTACCATGAAGGCTTATTCTGAAAGTTAAAACTCAATAAGAGTCGTGCAAAAAATTGAATAATGGCCCCAATACTAAACGCAATGACTACAGACAATAGAATGCCAAGAATAATCTCTAAGGCCTTAGAGTTGTTGATATATTCTCCTAAATGCAGCAAACTTTGTGAGTCGTCTGCAGAAATCTTTAAGATGGCAATACAAACAGAAGCCCCTAACAATTCAAAAACAATAGAGACAGTTGTTGATGTAGGGAGACCAAGCGTATTGAAAAAATCTAACAGTAATATATCTGTAATCATGACCGCCGTAAAGATGATCATGATCTCATCGAACATGAACTCTCCAGGATTAAAGATGCCCTTTCGTGCCACTTCCATCATACCGCTTGAGGATAGTGCTCCTAAGGCAACCCCTAAACTGGCAACAATCATTATGGTTTTAAATGAAATGGCTTTTGAACCAATGGCAGAGTTTAAGAAGTTAACAGCGTCGTTACTCACACCAACTACAAGATCTGCAACGGCTAAAAATGCCAGCGCAATCAGCATGTAGATATATATGTTATCCATAGAGATAAAAAGATTTATTGTGAACAAATTTCATGTTTTAAATTGAACTCAATGTTACCTAAATGTTATGTTCTAATTAGGATGTTTGTTTAAGATCATATCTCAAATAGCAGCGTATCCTTCAAAAACATAATGAAACGACATAATGAAAATTATTTTTAAACACAAAACTCTTAAAAACAGATGATTGAGTATTCAATGTTAACTTAATGTTATGTAAATGTTACTAAACTGTTTGATAATTGTAAAATAAACATTAACTTTGAATTGTATTAACAATCTAAAATTAAGAAAGCTATGAATATGACAAGGATTTTTACAGTAGTATTACTGTTTACAGCAAGTTTCGCTTTCGCACAAGACCAGTTAAAGCCAAAAGTAGAAAAGATGGGTGACCTAACTGCAGTAACTTATTACCATGATAATGGTGCTATTGCACAATACGGAACATTTAATCAGCAAGGAAAATTGCAAGGTGTTTGGACGAGTTTTGATGCCGAAGGAAACAAAACGATGGTAGGTAACTATGACAACAATAAGAAAGTTGGGAAGTGGTTATTATGGTCAGACAATACGCTAAGAGAAGTAGAGTATGTTGACTCTAGAGTAGCATCAGTAAGCGAATGGCAAGATAAAGTACAGCTAGCAATTAATAACTAATTTTTAGTTCATTGCTGAATACAAAGCAAAAAAAATCCCCAAACGAAAGTTTGGGGATTTTTTTATGATATAAAAGCTTACTCAATTGTCCAACCGGCTCCCCAAGTTGCATAATCAGTAGCAGTACCATTTCCTATTCCTGATATGAAATCAGCATCAGTAAATGTTTCTCCTGTATCATTCTTAACCATTAAAGTCACATCATCAAAAGTAACATCAGTAACGTCAAGATCACCGTTTAATACACCAGTTCCAGTTGGATTAGAGCTATCAGCACCTGCATCTCCGTCCAAATCAAAACCTTCTTCAAAACCTTGAATGTAAACATTGTTAAAGATCCCTTGAGTTCCAGCTCTTAAACGAATAGCTTCGTTACCAGTTCCAGAACCATTTCCATAAATAGAAATATTATTTACAGTAGGCTTAGAGAAAAAGATAGGGCTTGAGTTGTTACCTATATCTGTATTGTAACCATCAGCTTCAATACCTTTATCGTGTTCTGCACCATGCAAGACATATGCATTAGTGATTGTTCCAGAATACCCTTCAGTCCAGTCAATAGAATCATCTTGAGCATTAACTACAGACACGTAATCTACATTAACTGTACCTCCAAAAAACTCAACACCATCATCTTTACCTTCAAAAGCTTGAATGTACTCTACAGTAGTTCCATTTCCTAGACCGTAAAAAGAAAAACCATTATTTTCTGATTGTCCGTCAGCAGCACCTCCAGAGTAATCAACACGTACATATCTCATGATCCCAGAGTTATCTGCAGCATCAGTTCCACCGTAAGGTAAACTTGCAATTTCAGAAGTAGAAGTAGCACTTCCTGTTACTGAGTTGATAGGAGCTTTTCCTAAAAGAATAATTCCACCCCAATCACCAGCTGCTGGGTTAGCTGAATCAGATGTAAAAATTATTGGGCAATCTGCTGTTCCGTTTGCGATAATTTTCGCTCCTTGAGAAATAGCAATGTAAACGTTTGCTCCAGCAGCTAAAGCTTCAATAGTCATACAGGCAGGAATTTCTAAAGTTGTTCCAGCTGCCATAATTAAAGAGCCGTTAACTTTATACGTGTTGTTAGCATCTAAAACTAAATCTTGTGTGTAGGTTCCTGATAAAAAGATAGTTCCAGGATCTGTTGTTCCGTTTCCACCACCGTTATTGTTTGTAACGCTATTATCATTGATAATAATGTCGGCAGTATCGTCAGAAGTACAGGCGCTAAAAAGCAATGCGATTACTGCTAGTCCTAATATTAAATTGTTTTTCATTTTTTTGGTTTAATTAAATTATTATTTATGATTATTATTTAGTTAAAATTTATACTTGAGTTGTAAGGTTAAATCAATGCCGCGCTCATAATTTGTGACATCTTTGCCGTTTGGAGAAGTCACTAAAACATCGCCAATAGAAGTGCCTTGTCTTAGATATTGAACTGTTGGATTGATAAGATTTCTTGCTGAAAAATTGATTTCGAATTTATCTGAAATTTTATTTTGAATGATCAAATCAAGATTTGCTAATCCCTTTTCTATAACGTTACCTAATTGGCCAGATCCTAAAGCATCAATTCTATCTGAGAAGTAGGAAAACACGAGGTTGGCATTCGGTTTGTAATTACCAAAAGTTGGAGAATAGCTAATGTCTGCATTAATGATAAATGGAGAGGCACCTTGCAATTCTTCTTCGGAAGTATTAGGAAAACTCACATCAAATAAGCTCCCGTCTATAGATTCATACAAATCTTGTTTGGTGTGTATGTAAGTTGCATTTAAACCAACAGATAGTTTAGGGTCTTGATTATCTTCATTATTCTCCATGATAATATTTTTGCGTATTTCAGCTTCAAACCCTAAAACTTCAGCTTTGTCACCGGTTCTAAAAAACCGTTGTGTACCTGTAGCATCAAAAGCGACTACTTGGTTGATAGGGTCATTAATTTCTTTATAAAAAGCAGCAACAGATAATATTTCGTTTTTGCTCATAAACCACTCATACTTTAAGTCAAGATTGTAGATTTTAGAATATCCTAAAACGTCTGGATTACCTCCAATCCTTTGGGATACGCCTTCATATACAAAGGGAGCTACTTCCTTAAATTCTGGTAAGGACATGGTTTTACTTGCCGTAAATCTTAAATTTTGATCCTCATTTAAGGCATATTTAATGTTTAAACTAGGTAAATAAACCACATCTGAAAAAGAACGGCTTCCAATACCACTATTACCTTGGTTGATGACGTCGTAATTTATCTCTTGTGTAAAAGATTCTACACGTATTCCAGGGACAAAAAGCCATTTTTCACCAGCCTTTAATTCGGTATTAAAGTAGCCAGCATAAACATCAAGTTTTCCTTTATATGTATTTTCCTTTAAACCAGGTCTATTGGTGTTGCCTAAAGTTTGATTTCCATCGGCAGATGTTGGGATAGGTCTAAAAACTTTGATTTCATATAACCCTTGACCACTAGGGTTAATCTGAAGGTTATTTAGTGAAAAGAAATTATTAAAATTATTGACATCTTCAACTTGAGAAGCTGAGCTTAAGATGTCATAACCATAACGGCTATTGTCAAAATCGCGCTCTTTGTTACGACCATTGTATCCAAAGTTTAATTTGATTTTCTCCGTTGGAGTATAGGCGAGATTGATTCTTCCGTTTAATTCTTCATCCTTAATGTTTTGAAAATACCTTTGGTTGTCAAAATCAACGTTACTGTAGAAGGTTGGGTTCGTATTTGGATCATTATCAAATAAGGTATCATAGTTCTCTAAAGAGATACGTTTTCTGTCTGGTTCATGTGCATTAACAACGTTAGCGCCAATACCCCAATCAACCTCAAGATCATCAAATTTGTGATTACCAGTAAGCTGATTTACATAAATTAGATTTTGATTGAATTGAACGTTCATTTGATAGAAACCTTCATCTGTACTTACAATACCATCTCTATTTCGTCCTTGTCCATCGATACCAAAGTAGCCTACCTTATCTGATGAGCTGTTGATAAACAATGAATTGAATTTTAAAGAGTTTGAGCTATCTATTTTGTAGTTTACAGTAGCCATCCCGGTGGTTTGGGTTGTATATTCATATTCTTCAGAATCTCCGAAAGATTTTTTCTCAACATTGGTGTAATCTCTTGTAAGACCTCTTCTGTACTGGTATCCGTTAGAAAAAGACCCTGTACCATAAAAGCTCAAACGAGAATTTTCTCCCAAGTCAAATGATTTACCAAACGATCCTCCGTAATCAACACCAATTGGTGTACCTCCCTCAACTGGATCCACCCCATGTGAAAGCACTACTGCAAAAGGATTATTGTCATATCTATTATAGTATCCAAAATAGCTGGTGCCTTCGCTTTTAACAAAACTCTTGTCTACAGCATTGGTGTTTATTGATGACCCTACTCCAAAATCGAAGAAACCATTTCCTTTGTAATCTTTTGATGTGATGTCAACATTTCCTGCAGAGAAATCGCCATAGAAACGAGAAGAATAGGCCTTGCTTATAGATACATTCTCTATAATGTCTGTAGTAAATAAATCTAAATTAATGTTTTTCTTATTGATATCATTAGACGGTAAAGACAAGCCGTTAAGTGTTGTGTTTTGGTAACGATCTCCTAATCCACGTACATATACGTTGCTAGATCCCTCTTGTTTGGAAACCCCAGAGATCTTGGCAATTGCTCCTGCCGCGTTACTTACCCCTTTTTGAGCCAATTCTATAGCGCCAATACTTTGTTTGATTTCGGTCGCTTTCTTTTGGTCTAGCAATAAAGCTGCTTGACTCTCTTTTCTAGTGGTTGTGGTAATAATAATTTCATCCAAAGAAGAATTTGCACCCATAGGCACATTGACTTCGGTTACCTTTCCTGCAACTACATCAACTGTGATTTCTTGGGTCTCATAGCCTACAAAACTAAACACCAATGTATAGCTTCCTGGATCTAATTTTTCAAATGTATAGAGTCCGTCAAAATCAGAAGTAGTCCCCGTAGTGGTTCCTTTAATTAAAACATTAGCAAAAGCTAATGGCTCATCATTGTATTCTTTATCGGTTAACTTTCCTACGATAGAACCTTCGTTTTGAGCTAAAGTAACTGATGTTATTAGTAAAGCAAAAATTAAGTATAGTGTCTTCATTATTGGTTATAAATTTACGTTGCAAAGAAACCACGACTTTGTAAAGTATGGGTTAATTAGACATTAAACCTAAGTGATAAAACCGTTATGTCAACGTTAACTAAGTAGGGACGTTTTTATAGATTAGGAAACATTAATTTAACATTCAAATACTTATCTTGCTTCCCCAAAAAACAAAGCATGAACTGGGAACAATTACTGTCTTTAAAACGTTATGGTGATAAAAATAAGCGACTTAGAAAAGAACAAGACGAGACGCGATTAGGTTTTGAAGTAGATTACGATCGCATCATTTTTTCTTCGGAATTTAGAAGCTTACAAGATAAGACTCAGGTCATTCCGTTATCTAAAACAGATTTTGTACATACCAGATTGACCCATAGTTTAGAAGTAAGCGTTGTGGGACGTTCTTTAGGTAGAAAGGTGGGACAACGGGTTTTAGAGAAACATCCGCAACTGCGAGATGTACACGGTTACCAGATCAATGATTTTGGAGCAATAGTAGCTGCAGCCGCGCTAGCTCATGATATTGGGAATCCTCCTTTTGGACATTCTGGAGAAAAAGCAATTGGTCAGTTTTTTAAAACAGGAGAGGGGCGGTATTTTGAAGATCAATTGACCAAAAAGGAGTATCAGGATTTATGTGATTTTGAAGGCAATGCCAATGGATTTAAGATTTTAACAGAGAGTCGTCGCGGTCGTAACGGCGGTCTTCGATTGAGCTATGCTACGCTTGGTGCCTTTACAAAATACCCTAAAGAATCCCTTCCGAAGAAACCCTCATCTCATATTGCAGATAAAAAGTACGGCTTTTTTCAAAGTGAGAAAGATCAATTTGAAGATGTGGCTAATGAGTTAGGGCTTATCAAAAGAGGAGATGGTGAGCACTCCAGTTATTGTCGTCACCCCTTAGCTTATTTGGTAGAAGCTGCAGATGATATTTGCTACACCATAATCGATTTTGAAGACGGGATTAATCTAGGGTTAATCCAAGAAGAGTTTGCATTGGAGTATCTTATTAATTTAGTGAGATCATCCATACAAACAAAAACCTATAATGAACTGCAAAATACCCAAGATAGACTAAGCTACCTCAGGGCTTTAGCCATAAATACACTTATTAACGAAGCGGTAGAGACCTTCATGGCAAATGAGGATGCTATTTTAGCGGGAGAGTTCTCAAAGGCACTTATGGATTGTAGCCAATATGAAGCGCAAATCAAGGATATTATTAGTTTGAGTGTTTCTAATATTTATCAATCGGATGAAGTGGTGCGTAAGGAAATTGTAGGTTATAAAATTATTGAGGAACTTTTAAATAATTTCATTAAATCGTCATTTAATAAGTTTAATGGTGAAACCTCGAGCTATGATAATCTCATTTTAAAATTAGTGGAGAACCATATAGATGCCAAGCAAAAAAGTGTTTATGATTTGCTATTATCAATTTGCTTATATGTCTCTAAGATGTCAGATAGTAATGCGATGCTCACTTACAAGCAATTAAATGGAAGTCAATTTTAAATTCAGATCATCATTAACTATACAACATATGCATTTCATCGAATAAATTTGCATATGAGCGACATTTCAATATCTTTATAATCCCAAATCTAATATACCTACTATGAAAAATGTCACCACTCGTGCCGTAGTTTTCGCAATGGTACTTATTGCACTTATCGTTGTAGTGCAAGATATCAAGCGTAATGGCGCATTAGAAAATCAAAGTGCTCAAGTTGAAGTTTTGCCAGCAACATCAGAAGCAAATTTGGCTACAATTGATATTGATCAAGAATAGAGCGATATTTCTTGATTGATTATCTTTTTGAGGTTTTCAGAATCTAAACCCACTAATTTTTGTAGTTCATGAATAGATCCATGTTCTATGAAAACATCTGCGATACCCATCACCTTAATGGGTAGTTGATAGTGATGATGTGATGCAAATTCTAATAGAGCACTTCCGAAGCCTCCAGCAGCGACTCCATCTTCAACTGTTATAATAGACTTGTGATTTTTAAAAATAGTGTGTAATAATTTTTCGTCCAAAGGTTTTATAAAACGCATATCATAGTGCGAAATGTTATCGGGATGTTCACTCATTTCAATAGCCTCGGAAACCGCATAAGCAATTGGCCCCACCGATAAAATAGCCAATTGAGAACCTTTTTGAAGTTGAACGCCTTCACCAATTTTAATTTTAGAAAACGATTGTTTCCAATCAATTATAGAGCCTCGTCCTCTTGGGTATCTAATGGCAATGGATTGACCTAATCCTAATTGAGCCGTATACATAATATTTCTTAACTCCACCTCGTTTCTTGGTGCGGTAATAATGAGGTTTGGGATACAACGTAAATAAGCCAAATCAAAAACACCGTGGTGTGTTGCACCATCTTCGCCCACTAAACCGGCACGGTCCAAACAAAAAATAACAGGCAGATTTTGCAGAGCCACATCGTGAATGACTTGATCATAAGCACGTTGTAAAAATGTAGAATAAATGTTACAGAAAGGGATTAAACCTTGCGTTGCCATACCTGCTGCTAGCGTAACGGCATGTTGCTCTGCAATCCCTACATCAAAAGCACGATCGGGAATTTGTTCCATCATATATTTTAAGGAACTTCCAGTGGGCATTGCCGGTGTTATCCCTACGATGTCTTTGTTTTGTTGGGCTAATTCAACAAGCGTATGCCCAAAAACATCTTGAAATTTTGGTGGCTGAATCTTGTCTTCCTTCGAAAAAAGATCGCCGGTTACAGAATCAAATTTACCAGGGGCATGGTATTTTACCTGATCTTCTTCGGCTTGCTTTAAGCCTTTGCCTTTTTTTGTGATAACGTGCAAAAACTTAGGGCCTTTTACAGACTTTAAACGTTGCAGTTCTGAAATTAGTAAAGGTAAATCATGTCCATCTATAGGGCCTGAGTAATCAAAATTCAAGGCTTCGAAGATGTTGTCTTGTTTTTCATTTCCTTTTTTGACGTTGGTAAGATATTGCTTAAGCGCTCCAACACTCGGGTCGATTCCAATGGCATTATCATTTAAGATAACAAGAAGATCAACAGTTGTAACACCTGCATGGTTGAGCCCTTCAAAAGCCATTCCGCTCGCAATAGAGGCATCGCCAATAATGGCCACATGGTGTCTATTATTGCCTTTTAATTGAGAAGCGATGGCCATTCCTAAAGCCGCAGAGATAGATGTAGAGGAATGTCCTACGCCAAACGTATCATAAATACTTTCGTTGCGATTAGGGAAACCGCTAATACCACCAAACTGTCTGTTGGTATTGAATATGCTTTTTCTTCCTGTTAGTATTTTATGGCCATATGCTTGATGACCAACATCCCATACTAGTAAATCGTCTGGTGTATGATATACATAATGTAAAGCAATTGTAAGCTCAACAACTCCAAGACTCGCTCCTAAATGACCTTCTTTTGTTGCAACAATATTGATAATAAAATCCCTGAGCTCTTTGGCGAGTTTTGGGAGTTGACTAAGACTTAATGTTCTTAAATCCTCCAGACGATTTATTTGATCTAATATTTTTAGCATTGCATAGCAAATGTACCACTTGAAAACTTATTTTTACAGCTATGGAGACACCTTTTAACGATACTTATTTTATGAAAAGGGCCTTGCAAGAGGCCGAAATAGCTTTTGATAAAGGAGAAATACCGGTTGGAGCAGTTATCGTAGTCAAAGACCGGATTATCGCAAGAGCGCACAATTTGACCGAATTGTTAAACGATGTTACAGCTCATGCCGAGATGCAAGCGATTACTGCTGCTGCTAATTTTTTAGGCGGAAAATATTTAACCAACTGTACGCTTTATGTCACCTTGGAACCCTGTCAAATGTGTGCTGGAGCTTTATATTGGAGTCAAATCTCAAATATTGTCTATGGTGCAAGAGATGAAGAACGCGGTTGCTTAAACTTAAATACCGTTTTACATCCCAAAACTATGGTTACTGGAGGTGTTTTAGCTGATGAAGCGTCTCAATTGTTAAAGCGATTTTTTATACAAAGGAGGAATTTAAATTAAAAAATATATTCAGAATGAAAAAAATGGTTGTAGTCTTAATTTCTATGGTTTTACTGCAATGTAAATCAAATGTAAATCAATCAAACATTAATAATTTAGATGAGATGCTTATCGCTAAGGGAAATCTTTACGGTGCGGGAGCCGAAGGAATAAAAAAACAAAATGAAATCATTACCAATACTGAAGAATGGAGCAGCTTAATGTCTAAGATGGATACAGTAAATAAAGTGTCTGAGGAATTTTCTGAAACTGACATTGATTTTTCCGAATATTCCATTATCGCTGTATTCGACGAGGTGAGGAATTCTGGAGGGCATGGCTTAGATCTGGAGATCATAAGAAATTCTGAAGATATAGTAATAGAGGTTATTTATGACGGTCCTGAAGGAAATGCAACTATGGTTATGACACAGCCTTTTTATATTGCTAAAATCAAAAAACAAGACTTGCCAATTACCTTTAAATAGTTTTTAATTAAAATAAAAAGTTCAAGATCATGCAGTTGCAATTCGTGATTTTTGAATCTGCATTACTAATTAATTAAATATTTTGTAAAAAAAACGCCCAACCTATAGTTGAGCGCTGAAACTGTAATATTGTATATTACTTAGAGAACTTCCACATTAGCGGCAACCATCCCTTTTCTTCCTTCTTCTTCTGAGTACTCTACATGATCACCTTCGCGTAATTCTACACCGTTAAGGTTAGATACATGTACAAAAATGTCTTTTCCTGTTTCTTCGTTGGTAATGAATCCAAATCCTTTTGAATCATTAAAAAATTTAACTGTTCCAGTCATGGTAAAAAATATATTAATTAATACGTAAAAATAAAATTTTATACCATATGCTATGTTAAGGAATTGTGATTTTTTAAAGAATTGAAGTTTAGGTAATTGAAGCGCTTAATTTTTGAGAATCTTATATTTTACCCCTAGTAGAATTTGATAGAATTCATCAAGCCGCCTTAGGCTTATCATCTTATTGATCTTTTTCTTTTTTTTGACTCTTCCGCATCTTATCGAGATTTTCTTGATTGAGCATGTAATCCTTCAGGCTTTTATCTTTCCATCGGTAGTAGATAAATAGAGGAAATGCCACCATAAAAAGGCCTACGGTACCAAAGCCAATAAGTTTTTCGGAATACTCCACCTCTAGCAGAGCGCCAAGAGCAATTGAGCCTAAGGATGCCAAAAAACAAAAAATAATGAGGTATTTCATAAGTTGAGATTTAATGGGTCAATGCAATTAGTTTTCTTCGGTAGGCGGTCAATAGCTTAGATTTGGAAATGAAGCCAATATAGATCCCGTCTTTCACCACGGGAAGATTCCAGGCATTGCTATCTTGAAATTTTTTCATAATCACCGTCATCTTATCTTTTTCAAGATCTATAACGGCAGGGGGACTGTGCATGACGTCACTTGCCTTAACTTCCTTATAAAGGGTTTGGTCAAACATAATGGATCGGATATCATCTAAAAGAATAATGCCTTCTAATTTTCCTGTTTTTTCAGAAATTACGGGAAATATATTTCGGCTAGATTTGGTGACGGCATCATGCACAATTTCTCCTAAATTCATTGTAGAGCTCACTTTCTTAAAGTTGGTTTCAATCACAGAGTCAATATTCATTAAGGTAAGCACGGCATGATCTTTATTGTGCGTGATGAGATCTCCTTTACGGCCCAATTCCATAGTATAAACAGAATGTGGTACAAAATGTTTGGTCACACTAAAGGCTAGGGCAGAGGTAATCATTAAGGGGATAAACAAATCATATCCACCTGTAAGTTCTGCTATAAGAAAGATGGCAGTTAGCGGTGCCTGTAGTACTCCTGCGAGCAGACCTGCCATTCCTACTAGGGTGAAATTACTTTCAGAAACTTGATTGGTCACCAAACCACTAAGATTAATAATTTTTGCAATACAGTTGCCCATAATGCTTCCCATAAAAAGTACTGGGGCAAAAATACCTCCAACACCACCAGCACCAAAAGTAAGTGCGCTGGCTATAATTTTAAAAAACACCAACCCAACAAGTAAGGCAACAACAATCCAAACGTTGGAAAGATCCATATCTAGAAAATTGTTTTGCAAGGCCTTTTCAGGATTTCCTGCGACGAGATTATTTATCACTTCAAAACCTTCACCGTATAGCGGGGGAATCAAATAAACCAAAATACCAATAGAAATGCCGCCGATAGCGACACGTTTAAAAGGCGAGTCGATCTTATCAAAAATCTTCTGGATTCTATCATAAATTTCAGTAAAATAAATAGAAACCATAGCAGCCACTACACCCAAAATAGCATAAAAAGGGGCATCTGAAGCCTTAAACTCATCGACTACTTCGAAGGGCAAAAGAACGTCGCTCCCAAAAAAGAAGTAGGATGTTAGTATTGCCGATAGGGATGCAAGCAATAAGGGAAGCATTGAAGCAATAGTGAGATCTAGACTAAACACTTCAATTGCAAAAATAATAGCAGCAATAGGCGCTTTAAAAATAGAAGACATAGCGCCTGCCGCAGCACAGCTCACCAATAAGTTACGTGTAGATTGATTCATGTGAAACAATCTCGATATATTAGAACCTAATGCGGCACCTGTTGCTACAGTTGGCCCCTCCAAACCAACCGAACCTCCAAAACCAACTGTAATTGGAGCGGTTAATATAGAACCGAACATTTGATAACGGGGCATAAGACCTTTGCGTTTGGCAATAGCGAAAAGCGTAGAAGGAATACCGTGACTCACTTTTTGCCTGATCACGTATTTCATGATCAAATAGACCAGAGTGAAACCAATAATAGGAAATACAAAATAAAAGGCCTGCTGGTAATATTGCACCAGTCTATTTTCTAAAAGGTGCTGAATAAAGTGTGTTGCATTTTTTAAAACTACAGCCCCAACTCCAGAAGTAAATCCTACCACTATACTCAACAAGTACACAAACTGCTTTTGTGAGACATGCTTAGCCCTCCATATTAAAAAGCGTTTGAATATTGGTTTTTTAGGCATTTTCAGTTTCTATATTTAGTTGTAATGCTTCTAAATCTTCCAAATAAATTTGACGTAAGGTTTCCACATAGGGTCTGTTGTTGAAGTAGCCGTTTTCAAAATCTTCAATAGCAGAATCTATCAATGTTTTAGCTAAGATTAAATCACCCTGTTTTTGGGCAATGAGCGCTTTGTAATATTTAGCGTCTGCACTTAGATTTCTTGAGTATTGAAGTTGTTTATCAAAGTTAATAAGCGCTTCGTCATACTGTTGCTTTTCAAAATAAGCAATGCCTCGGTATAAAAATGTAGTTAATTCTACCCAATCTTCACCAGACTCCTCCGTTTCTTGTTTAACATACTTGTCAAAATAAGTAATGGACGTATCATAGTCCTTAAGCCCAAGATAAGCGATGCCTCGCCAATAATCAACGCTGTGCCCTTGGGGTTGATCTATGAAATTAGGCGTTAGCTTGTCTGATGCATCAAAATCTGCAATAGCTTTTTTATAATCTCTATAAAACCAAAGGTAAAGATAACCTCGCCATGGAATTCTTTCAACCGAGTCTAATAACACTGCTTTGTTATATTGTGGTTTCCATTTATGGGGTAGGCCTCTTTTTAAGTAGGCCACAGAAAGTTCATAGACCGCTTGTTGGTAGGTAGAATCAATTTCTGTTGCTCGTTTAATCCCGTTCAAGCTCATCATTGATCCTTGAGGATAATGAATGGCTCTTTTATAAACGGCTTCGGCGTGCTCCCTTTTAGAATCACAAGATAAAGCACTGCATAAAAAAAGGATACTAAGGAATAATTTCAACAATCTCGCCATGTTCAATTCGGTATGAAACATACATATATGCATCTTTAGGGTCTTCACGTAAAATGGTGGGTTTCCAATCTTTTAATTCTGAAGTCAATTTAAAAAGCTGATCTACTAAATCTTTATTGAAGGTTTTTGGTTCCAGATCCAAATTATTCTCATGAATTACAAATCGACCTGTATCTCCTTCACAATTGATAATGAACCTTATATTTAAATAACCGGAATCTGAATAATTTCGGTTTTCATAATTGGAATTGATGTAGGTTCTAAAACCATTTTTTCCATTGGGATATGGAGATGCGGGTGTATTGTAATATTGTGCTATATAAGTGTCATCACAAACTTTAAAACCATCATTAAGAAGTGCCGTATCTGGATTGATATAATGCGCGGCATATTCAAACGGTTGCTTTTCTGGCATTAGGCTACTGTCAAACATATAATATCCATACCCGATGACGCCAGCAACGATAAACATGATTACCCCAAAAGTAATCCCTAATAGCTTTAAAAATTTACCAAATCCCATAGAATAAATCTAATAAAAAATCCTGCTAGAAGCAGGATTCATTTTTTTATTTTTTCAAGTTTAATTTTAAACTCAGTTCTGCCAGTTGTTCATCATCAATTGGTGCTGGTGCATCAATCATAACATCACGGCCGTTGTTGTTTTTAGGGAAAGCAATAAAGTCACGTATGGTTTCTTGTCCGCCCAATATGGCAACCAATCTGTCCAATCCAAACGCCAACCCACCGTGTGGTGGAGCGCCGTATTGAAAGGCATCCATTAAGAATCCAAATTGTGCTTGGGCTTCTTCTTTAGTAAAACCTAAGTAATCAAACATGAGAGCTTGAGTTTCTCTATCATGAATACGAATAGAGCCACCTCCAATTTCATTTCCGTTGAGTACTAAGTCATATGCATTGGCTTTAACAGCTCCGGGATCGGTTTTTAAAAGTTCTAACTGTCCTGGTTTTGGAGACGTAAATGGATGGTGCATGGCGTGGTAGCGCTCTGTGTCTTCATCCCATTCTAATAATGGAAAATCCATGACCCACAGTGGTGCAAAAGTTTTAGGGTCTCTAAGGCCCAATTGCGTTGCCAATTCCATTCTTAAGGCACTTAACTGTGCTCTTACTTTATTTTTATCTCCGGAAAGTACGCAGATTAAATCACCGGCTTTAGCACCAGTAACTTCTGCCCATTTCGCTAAATCTTCTTGGTCATAGAATTTATCTACTGAAGATTTATAGCTACCATCGTCATTACATCTTGAGTAGACCATGCCTAAAGCACCAACTTGTGGACGCTTCACCCAATCAATCAATTTGTCAATTTCTTTTCTGGTGTAACTATTTCCGCCAGGAACGGCGATGCCTACAACTAATTCAGCAGTATTAAACACTTTAAAATCCTTGTGTTGTGCTACAGCGTTAAGTTCTCCAAACTCCATCCCAAAACGGGTGTCTGGTTTATCATTTCCGTAGAGACGCATGGCATCATCATACAGTAATCGCGGAAATTTTTCAACGGCAACACCATTGACTTCTTTAAGCAAATGACGGGTCAATCCTTCAAAAGCATTGAGGATATCCTCTTGCTCTATAAAGGCCATCTCACAATCTATTTGAGTAAACTCTGGCTGTCTATCGGCACGAAGATCTTCGTCACGGAAACATTTTACAATTTGGAAATATTTATCCATACCACCAACCATAAGCAATTGCTTAAAGGTTTGTGGGGATTGCGGGAGGGCGTAGAACTGACCTTCATTCATTCTTGAAGGCACTACAAAATCACGCGCACCTTCTGGTGTAGATTTGATAAGGTAAGGTGTTTCTACTTCTATAAAGCCTTCTTTAGAAAGGTAGTTTCTTACCTCTTGGGTCACTTTATGTCTAAAAATCAAGCTGTTTTTTACAGGATTACGACGAATATCCAAGTAGCGGTATTTCATTCGTAACTCTTCTCCGCCGTCAGTTTGGTCTTCAATAGTAAATGGTGGTAATTTGGCCTCATTTAATACCGTAAGTTCCTTTACTAAAATCTCCACATCGCCAGTAGGCATGTTCGGGTTTTTTGAAGCACGCTCAATCACCTCTCCTTTAACTTGAATTACAAATTCACGACCAAGATCTTCTGCACGAGCCATCATTTCTTTTGGTGTGCGCTCTTCATCAAAAACGAGTTGCGTGACGCCGTAGCGATCGCGAAGATCTACCCAAACGATAAATCCTTTGTTACGTGATTTTTGAACCCAGCCTGCAAGTGTGACTTCTGTTTGAATATGTGATGCTCTTAACTCACCACAATTATGACTTCTGTACATATCAATTTATTAGAATTGCAAAAGTAAAAAATCCGAAGTCAAAACTCCGGATTTTCTACGTTTTAAAATAAGCTTACTATTATTTGTCTAGGGCAACTTTACCATGACCAATAGATTCAATTTCTTTATCGTTGGAATCCCTTAATTCTTTAGAACTAAATTTTGCTCTTTTCCACATTTTAAGTTTTGTGCTTAAAAAGTATAAAATAGGAACTACAATAAGCGTAAGGAAGGTCGCTATAAGTAATCCGTAAATCACGGTCCAAGCTAAAGGACCCCAAAAGACCACGTTATCTCCACCCATATAAATATTGGCATCGAGCTCTGAAAACAAGGTAAAAAAGTTAATGTTCAGACCTATTGCTAATGGAATCAATCCTAAAATAGTGGTAATTGCCGTTAACAATACAGGTCTTAAACGCGCTTTACCAGCTCTCACAACACATTCAAAAAGATCTTCGGTCTCGAGGTAATCATCTTCTTCTAGGTCCAGATCATTTTTCTTTCTGTCTACTAATAACTGGGCATAATCCAAGAGCACCACCCCATTGTTAACTACAATCCCTGCCAATGAAATAATACCAACCATGGTCATCATGATCACGAAGGCACTTCCAGAGATAACGATACCTCCAAATACTCCAATAAAACTTAAGAAAATAGCGATCATAATGATGGCCGGTTTTGAAACCGAATTAAACTGAAATATCAAAATAAAGAAAATCAGTCCCAAACCAGTAAAGAATGCTCCAACCAAGAAGGCCATTTGCTTATTTTGTTCTTCAATTTGACCTGTGTAATCAATATTGATATCTTCTGGAAGCCCCTCAAAACTTTTCATTTCATTTTGAATTTGGGTCACAATAGCACCAGCATCTGTAAATCCTGGAGCCAAGGCAGAATACACTGTTACCACACGCTTGGTGTCTTTGTGTTTAATAGCGCTAAACCCCGAATTGTTTTTCTGTTTTGCTACGGCAGACAAAGGCACTTCCTTGATTTGACCAGTATTATCTCTAAAGGTTATGTTCTGGTTAAATAAGGCGCTGGTATTATATCTGTTCTCTTCGTTAAAACGCACGTAGATATCAAAATCGTCACCATCCTCTTTGTAGATTCCTGCCTTAGCTCCAAAAATAGAATTTCTTAACTGCTGTCCTACTTGAGAGGCACTAATGCCTAATTCACCTGCTTTTTCACGATCAACCTGAACAAGCATTGTTGGCTTATCTTTATTGACATCAATCTTGAGCTCATCAATACCAGCAATGTTTTTCGAATTGATAAACGCTCGCATCTGTTCTGCAGCACCAATAAGTTCATTGTAATCATTACCCTGAAGTTCAATGTTAATTGGAGAACCAGCTGGTGGACCATTGGCATCTTTTTCTACGGAAATTAGTACCCCTGGATAAATACCAACAAGTGCTTCTTGAACTTTTTGTCTCAATAACTCACTGTCCTCACCACGTCTGTACTTATACTCGCGCATAGAAGCTGTTATTTTTGCTTTATGGGGCATTTCTGCAGCAGAACCGCCATCGGTTTGTGGATTTCCAGCGCCTTCGCCAACTTGAGAAACCGCACTTTCTACTAAGAAGTTTCTGCCATCATCCATGTACTGACCTTGATTGATCACGTCATAAACCCGCTCTTCTATTTGCTTTGTAATGGCATTTGTTTTTTCTATAGCGGTGCCCTGAGGGTATTCTATATAGACAATAATCTGGTTGGGTTTGTTGTCTGGAAAAAATTCCACTTTGGTACGCTGTGTGCCCAAGGATATGCCAAAAGCAATAAACGCGGCAATTAATAATACAACTGTGCCTATGGTTAAGATGTAAGGACGCTTTTTAGAAAGTGCACCTCTTAGCATGCGCTCATACCAGTTTTCTAAAGAGACCAGTGATTTGTTCTGAAAACTATTGGCCCAGTTTCTAAGAAATAGGCGATAGGCCCAGAGTAAAATAGCGGTAAAGATCATTACAGATCCCAATGCGCTGTAGGCTCCTCCAAAAATAAGAATGGCCACCCCAATTACGGTCATGATGGCCGTTGTTCTAATAATCTCTTTTAATGGCATTTCCTTATCATCAATTTTCATGTATTGAGACACCAAAACGGAGTTGAAAAATATGGCCACAAATAGTGAGGATCCTAATACTACAGATAAGGTAATTGGTAAAATCTTCATGAACTCTCCCATAATACCAGGCCAAAGACCTAAGGGCACAAATGCCGCCACCGTAGTTAAGGTCGAAATGATAATAGGGAAGGCAATTTCACCAATGCCTTTTTTAGCGGCTTCAGTTCTACTCATACCTTCATCTTCCATCAAACGGTATACGTTTTCTACAACCACAATACCATTATCCACCAACATACCAAGTCCCATAATAAGGCCAAAAAGCACCATGGTGTTTAAGCTATAGCCCATCAGGTTTAAGATCATGAGAGACATGAACATAGACATAGGGATTGCAAAACCTACAAATAGGGCATTTTTAAATCCTAAAAAGAACATTAAAACAGTGACAACCAAGATTACACCAAAAATGATATTGTTAACCAGATCATCTACTTGTCCAATGGTCTTTTCAGATTGATCATTGGTTATAGATACATTTAAATCTTGCGGAAACTCATTTTCAATGGCATCTTGAACAATCACTTGGATTTGCTCTGCCGCTGCCACCATGTTTTTACCAGCACGTTTTTTAACGTCTAACATGACCACAGGGTCACCAGATTTTCTAGCAAAAGTGGTTTTGTCTTCTTCATGGAAGGTTACAGTGCCAACATCTTTAAGGTAGATAGGATTGCCATTTTCTGCCTTTACCACAAAATTCTCTAACTCTTCAGGATCATCGATCTCTCCTAAAATTCTAATGGTACGTCGTTGTCCGCTAGCCTTCAAATTTCCAGCAGACATGGTGGTATTGCCTCCGTTTATGGCATTGATGATATCTGTAAACGTGACCTTAGCGGCCATCATTTTGTAGATGTCAACAGCAACTTCCACCTCTTTATCTTGAGCACCTCTAATGTCTGCCTTTTTGATTTCTTGCAAATCCTCAATTTCATCTTGAAGGTATTCGGCAAAATCTTTTAATTTTTCTACAGGGTAATCTCCGGAAATATTAATGTTCAAGATAGGCTGTTCTTCAGATAAACTCAAGGCAAATACATCTGGTTCTACTTTAGCACCATTAAAGGTTGGCCAATCTTCACCAGAAGTTTCACTATCAATTTCATCTTTGACTTTTTGCTTAGCTTCTTCAACAGTGATGTGCTCATCAAACTCTACCACCACTATAGAATAGTCTTCTTGAGAGGTTGAGGTGATTTCTACAACATTACTCACTGTTTTGAGCTGATCTTCTAAAGGATCAGTGACAAGCTTTTCAATATCTTCCGCGGTATTACCGGGAAAAATGGAGCTTATATAAATCTTTGTTTCATTAACCTCTGGGAAGTTTTCCCTGGGCATGCTGAAAAACGCAGAAACGCCTAAGTAAAAGAATACGAGAATAAGAACATACATCGTGGTTTTGTTGTTGATTGCCCACGAAGACATCCCAAATTCCTTGTCTACAAATTTTTTCTTTTTAGTTTCCATTGACTTGGGTTTCTTTATAGTTAATAACTTCTACAGATTGGCCATCTCTAACGCTTCTTGCGCCTTCTTCAATAATCTCGTCATTTTTTTCTAGGCCGCTTAATACTTCAATAACATCGCCTTGGGTACGTCCAGTTTCAATAATAACACGTTTGGCTGTACCGACATTTTTAGAATTTTTATCTTTAACTACGTACACATATTGATCACCTTCAGCATTTTCTGAAATCACACTTTGTGGAATCAAAATGGCATCTTCACTGGTATAGTCGTTTATTTTCAATCTCGCGGTTAAGTTGGGCTTGATGCTTTTATCCTTATTAGGGATTTCGACCTCAACCTTAAATGTTCTGTTGGCAGGGTTGATGAAATTACTTGCTTGGCGAATTTCAGTATCTACCGTTTTTCCAAGAACAGGAAGTTCAACTTTTACATTTTTACCTTTTACAACATCAGAGACATAACGCTCAGGTACTTCGGTTTCAATATACATGTCATCAAGGTTAACAATGCGCATCAATGGTGTTTGGCCTGCAGCAACAACACTTCCTTGCTCTGTAATAACATCGTCAATGGTTCCTGAAAAAGGCGCCTTGATCATTGTTTTAGCAACTTGCTGCTGTTGTTGGTTTACAGCCTCTTGTTGAGACTCATAAGTAGATTTTGCTTGTAAATATTGAATCTCACTACCAATGTTTTGCTCCCAAAGTCTCTTTTGACGCTCATAGGTGGTTTTAGCCAATTCGGTTTGAATTTGTAATTGTGCAACCTGTTGGCTTAATCCGCCATCATCAATTTTGGCAAGTAACTGACCTTTAGTTACTTTTTGACCTTCTTTAACGTAAACATTGGTCAAAATACCGTTGTACTCTGGTGTAATGGTAAGAAGGTTTTTGGTGGTAACATTACCTTGAAGCTCAAGTACGTGTTTAAATACTTCTGTGTCTACCTTATGCGTAGAGATGAGAGGAATGTTCTTGGTAGTGTCTATGGTCTTTATTTTATCATCTAAAAGTTTGATGTCATCATTGAGCGCTTGTCTTTCGTTAACAAGTTCTCCACGTTTTTTTCTAAGTGTTTCAATATTACCGTTTTCTAAAACGTTCTCTACCGAGTTCTTTTTCTCTCCAGAACACGAGACCACGATAAGGGCTAAAATAAAAATTTGAAATATATGTTTCATTTGGATTGGATTTTTAATTGTTGATTGGTGAATTTAATACGGTTTCTAATGCCGCTTTAGAATTGATGACATCCAGCATGGCTTGAAGCAATTCTTGTTGTGCGGTATATAATTGGGTTTGAGCCTGTCTCAGTTCAAAACTAGAGCCGATACCTTCAAAGAATTTAGTTTGGTTTTTTTGCTCGATGCGTTCTGCGAGTGCGAGATTTTCTTTTTTATTATTGTAATCTTCAAGAGCAAACTGGTAGTCACTTTTAGCAGATTCAATTTCTAGCTTTAAGCGCTGTTCTGTTTGATTCAGCTCGGTTTTAGATTTTTCCAAATTTATTTTTGCACGTTGGGTTGAGGCATGTCGCATTCCTGAACTAAAAATAGGAATACTGAGATTGACACCTATTAAAGATGAGCCGAACCAGTCTTGCTCTTTTTTTAGAAAATTGAAGTCATCTTCAAAAGCAGAGTAGCCCCCATTTATAAAGGCATTAAGCGTTGGGAGTGCCTTGCTTTTTTCAAGTTTTAACTGAAGCTCTTTGGCTCTAGTGTCATTTTCGGCAATTTGATAATCAATCGTAGTAGACGGATTATTATCTGCTTCCAATAAAGCTAAAGACTGATTGGCTTGCGCTAGTGACTCTAGATCATCAGTAAGCGATAGATTATGATACACATCTATGCCTAAATTAATATTGAGCATTTGATAAGCTAATTTCTTAAGGCGCTGCGTATTATTGAGGTTGCTTTGAACACCCGATAAGGTAATTTGAAGTTGCTCTACGCTCTCTTCTTCTTCCAATCCATTTTCATAGATTTTATTGGTTTCATAAAGATTTTTCTCAAGCACTTCGATATTACGTTCCAAAATAGTGACGCTTTCTTCTGCTAAAAGCACATTTCCGTAGGCATCAATTACCGATTTTCTAACTTCTAGATCGGTCTTGATTTTAGAATTTTTTGAGATGTCTAAAAATACTTTGGCAGATTGTAACGCCACGATATAAGAACCATCAAAAATTTGCTGATCTAATCGTGCAAAAGCATTAACGCTTTGCTTTGTGCCAAATACCACTTCTGCAAATTCGCCTTGAACACCACCAAAAAACTCTGCAGGAATAACCTGTACTTGTTGTTTTAGATAATTTTGATAGTCAACACTTGCACTTATTTGTGGAAGTCCGCTTGCTGTGGTTTCCCATTTTTGTTGTTCGGCGGCGTCAATATCGCGTGCGGCATTAATGGCCGTACGGTTATGTGTTAACGCATAGTCTATAGCTTCTTGCAGGGACAGGCTTGATGGCACTTCTTGTGCCAAACCCAGGTTAGCAGCGAGTAAAACCGCTAAATATATAAAATACTTTGTCATTACTTTTAATTAATTGGTTGGTTTTAATTGATTTAATGATAATAAGAATTCAACACCTTTGGGTGAGCAAATGCCTCGAAGGTGATATTCTAAATAGTGCTCCATAAGCGCATTCATAGAAAACTTTTTAAGAGGGAATAGCTCCTGATCTTTTAGTGCGAGCATGCCGTTGAAATAAATTCTTGATACAAACTCAATATTTATGCTATCTCTATAAAGGCCTAGTTCAACACCACGCTGTAAATTTTGTTTGACACAACTTTGCATTACCTCAAATTGCTTTATTCTTAAGCCAGCATATATTTTAGGATAATATTTTTGAAGCTGGTACTGTGGCGACGATTTTTCATCCTTTAAATGCTCCATTACAAATTGCTTGATCTTAAATATTTCTTCAATAGGATTGACATTAAGTTCGCGAATGTGGTCTATACCACAGGCAACATTCTCAAAAACGTGGAGCATCGCTGCTTCTACCAATTTGGTTTTATTGTCAAAATGCTGATAGATGGTTTTTTTGGAAATACCCATCTCATGAGCAATGTCATCCATAGTAACGCTTTTGAACCCTAGGTTTAAAAACAGATCTGCAGACTTTATTATAATTTGTTGTTTCATTTGTAGGTCTTAAAAAAATAGTGGTACTACTTTTTAACGATGGCGCAAATGTACAACAGGAAACTTTAAAAACAAAAATAGTTTCCTTAGTATTAATGTTAATTTAACATTGGCACTTCTCCCTATTATTTATTGAGTTTAAAAACAATTTCGATTATTTTTGCAGGATGCAGCACATTAAGACTTATCACGATGCTTTCGTGAATTATCTCAACACTTTTGTCAAGCCTCAAGAACCTAGCTCTCTATATGATCCTATTCATTACATCCTGCAACTGGGAGGTAAGCGTCTAAGACCAGTCTTGACCTTAATGACTACAGAAATCTTTGGCGGCAACTATAATAATGGCTTAGATGCAGCCTTGAGCATTGAAGTGTTTCATAATTTTTCCTTGGTTCATGATGATATTATGGACGATGCCCCTTTGCGTAGAGGTCAAGAAACCGTACATGAAAAATGGGATATTAATACGGGCATTCTCTCTGGAGACGCCATGTTGATTATGGCTTATCAGTTGTTTGAAAATTACGAGCCAGAGGTGTTTCAAGCATTAGCAAGATTATTTAGTAAAACGGCTTTAGAAGTTTGTGAAGGTCAGCAATACGATGTTGATTTTGAGTCTAGGGACGATGTCACTATTGCTGAATATCTCAAAATGATTGAATTCAAAACGGCAGTACTCGTAGGCGCTGCCATGAAAATGGGTGCGATTGTGGCCAAAGCATCACCACAGTGTCAACGTGCTATTTATGACTTCGGAAAAAATCTAGGAATTGCTTTTCAGTTACAAGACGATTATTTGGATGCTTTTGGAGATCCAGAAACTTTTGGAAAGCAAGTAGGAGGGGATATTATTGAAAATAAGAAAACATACCTGTACTTAAAGGCAGTAGAGTTTTCTAATACAGCAGACCAAAGACAGTTGATGCACCTATATGGTATTAACCCCACCGATGCCACCGATAAGATAGAGACAGTTAAGCGTTTATTTGAGTCTAGTGGGGCGGCAAATGCTACCAAGCAAGAAATTGAAAACTATACCCAGTTGGCATTTTCTGTGTTAGAGGATCTTAAAATTTCAGAAGAAAACAAAACAGCGCTCAAAGCTTTTGGAAACCAGCTTATGAATCGAACGGTCTAATGGTATTACCATCCACTTTTGATGCTTTGATACAAGAAGCTCAGCAATCTGATTTGTATACAAAGTTTGTTGAACAGCTCAATAAAGACTTTCTACTTGCTAATATTGACTTAGATTTTGATCTCGAAATTCTTCCCACAAGTCTAAAGGTGATGTTGCATGAAGTGGTCTATAAGTTGATTCAGCAAAAATTTGCAGAGTATCTCAATGTGCTTTACATCATAGATGTTTCCGAAGATAAAATTAAGCAACTCGATGGTAGTGATATGTTTAAGCTCTCTGAAGACGTCACGTTTTTAATATGCCAGCGGGAGTGGCAAAAGGTGTGGTTTAGAAAGATGTATTCTTAAACTTAAAAATAGAACCTCACAAACGGTACAAACGGATCGATGTAAATGCTTTTATCCTTATCATATAATAGATCGTACCTAATTCCAAAAGTCACATTTTTAGAACTATAGCCTACACCTACAAAAAGTGCAGGATACCAGTAATTTTCATCATTCAAGATCTCGCTATCAAATTTACGGTTGACGTTGAGCTCTTCAAATTCTGCTGAAAGTTGAATTTCATTTATGGGATTAAATAGGCCTATAATACTCCCTCCAAATATCGTCGAGCTATAAGCGTTTTTTAAGCTGTTGTAGGTACCATTTAAACCCACACCTAAAGCAAAAGGTGCTTCAAATTGATAAATAGCACTTGGGGCCAAGCTGGCACTAAAAAAGCCATCACCAAAACTTAGACCTAAACCTCCACCAAAACGAACATGTCTCCAAAATTGAGAGTTTTCTTCTTGATTTTGCGTAAATGAAGCCAAGCTAAGTAGGCTACAAATCATAAAAACTGTTAACGTTTTTGTCTTGATGGCTATTGAAAGGTTCATATCGTAAAAATTGAAGTCTAAAACTGCCATAAATATATCAAAATCACCACTGTTTTTAGTAAAAGTTGTATTTTTGATTAAATTTTGTTGAAGCGAAAACGATTCAAACCCCATAATGGATAAATATTCCTTTTTAAACGCAGCACATACGGCTTATTTTGCCGATTTATACGACCAATATTTAGAAAACCCAGACTCCGTTGAACCTAGTTGGCGCGCCTTTTTTCAGGGCTTCGATTTTGGTAGCGAAAGTGTTGGCAGCGATGATTACGTTGTTGAAACTAATGCTGGAGAAAAAGCGACAGCTCAAGTTCCCGAGCATGTGCAAAAAGAGTTTCAAGTGGTTAAATTGATAGACGGCTATCGTAATCGAGGCCATTTATTCACCAAGACCAACCCCGTTAGAGCCCGTAGGCAGTACGAGCCTACTTTAGCTCTTGAAAACTTTGGACTTTCTAATTCCGATTTAGATACCGAATTTGATGCTGGTGATATTTTAGGTATTGGCAAACAGTCTTTACGTAAAATCATTGAGCATTTAGAGAGTATTTATTGTGATGCCATTGGAGTTGAGTACATGTATATTAGAAATCCAAAGGAAATACAGTGGATTCAAGATCAACTCAACATCAATGACAATCAACCTAATTTTTCTGCTGAAGAAAAAAAGCATATTCTCAAAAAGTTAAATGAAGCTGTTTCTTTTGAAAGTTTCCTTCATACAAAATACGTTGGTCAAAAGCGATTTTCATTAGAGGGTAACGAATCTTTAATTCCTGCCTTAGATTCTCTTATTGAAAATGCGGCCAAAAAAGGGGTTAAGGAGTTTGTAATGGGCATGGCCCACCGTGGTCGTTTGAGTACCTTAACAAATATCTTCGGAAAATCTGCTGAGGATATTTTTAGTGAATTTGACGGAAAGGATTACGAACAAGAAGTATTTGATGGAGATGTTAAGTACCATTTAGGTTGGACGAGCAATCGCAAAACAGAAGGTGGCCACGATATCAATTTGAATATTGCACCAAACCCTTCGCATCTAGAAACTGTAGGTGCCGTTGTTGAAGGGATTGTTAGAGCTAAACAAGATCATAAATATAAAGATGATCCTTCTCAAGTGTTACCAATTATTGTACATGGAGATGCCGCCATTGCTGGGCAAGGTGTTGTTTACGAAGTGGTACAAATGGCTAACCTTGATGGTTACAAAACCAATGGGACCATTCACATTGTAGTCAATAACCAAATTGGATTTACCACAAACTATCTTGACGGAAGGTCTAGTACCTATTGTACAGATGTTGGTAAAGTAACGCTGTCACCAGTATTGCATGTTAATGCCGATGATGCAGAAGCTGTGGTACATGCCATGTTGTTTGCGCTTCATTTTAGAATGACGTTTAAACGCGACGTGTTTATTGATCTATTGGGCTATCGTAAATATGGACATAACGAAGGAGACGAGCCGCGTTTTACGCAACCTAAGTTGTATAAAGCCATTTCAAAACATCAAAATCCAAGAGACATCTATGCTGAAAAATTGATCGCCGACGGCGTTATTTCAGACGATTATGTTTCTAAACTAGAAAAAGATTACAAGGAAAAACTTGAGGAGAACCTTGAGGATTCCAGAAAAATAGATAAAACAGTCATCACGCCTTTCATGCAAGACGAATGGGAAAACTACCATAACGTTATTGAAGACAAGATGATTCAAGATATAGATACGACGTATTCTAGGGAAGGTTTGGCTAAAATCACTAAGGTGATCAGCAACTTGCCAGAGGATAAGAAGTTTATTCGTAAAATAGAGCGCTTAGTACAATCTCGACAAACCATGTTTGATGAGAATAAATTGGATTGGGCCATGGCAGAACATTTGGCTTACGGAACTTTATTAGAAGAAGGTTACGATGTCAGAATGTCTGGACAAGATGTTGAACGTGGTACTTTTTCTCATAGACATGCCGTAGTTAAAGTGGAAGATAGCGAAGAGGAAATCCTACTGCTCAACCAAATTAGCGAGAAACAAGGGAATTTTTATATTTATAATTCGCTTCTTTCAGAATATGGCGTTGTAGGTTTTGATTATGGTTATGCCATGGCAAGCCCTAAGACACTTACCATTTGGGAAGCTCAATTTGGAGATTTTAGTAATGGCGCGCAAATTATGCTCGACCAATACATTTCCGCAGCAGAAGATAAATGGAAGCTGCAAAACGGATTGGTGATGTTACTGCCTCATGGGTATGAAGGCCAAGGAGCAGAGCATTCTTCTGCAAGAATGGAACGCTACCTTCAATTATGTGCTAAAGACAACATGTTTGTGATGGACTGTACAACACCTGCTAACATGTATCACTTGTTGCGCAAGCAGATGAAGGCCGAATTTAGAAAGCCATTAATTATTTTTACACCTAAAAGTTTACTGCGCCACCCGTTGGTTGTATCTACTGTTGACGAGTTTGCAAATGGTAGCTTTAAAATGGTGATCGATGATGAGACGATAAAGGCAGATGACGCAAAAACCTTAGTTTTTGTCACTGGTAAGTTTTATTATGATTTGCTAGAAGAGCGTGGCCAATTAGAACGAAAGGATGTGGCCTTGGTAAGAGTGGAACAATTATTTCCTTTGCCTGCTGAGCAAATTAAGGCAATGATTAAAAAATACAGTAAGGCCAAAGATATTGTTTGGGCTCAAGAAGAACCAAGAAACATGGGGGCTTACAGTCATATGTTGATGCATCTTGACGAAGCTAAAACGTTTAGAGCTGCAACAAGACGACCTTATGGTGCTCCTGCTGCAGGTAGTGCCGTGAGATCTAAAAAACGTCACCAAGAAGTCATTGATTTTGTTTTTGATAAAAGCAAGGACAATCAACAACGTTAAGCTGCCAGATCAATAGCGATTAGGAGATAACAATAAAGCAAAAAAAGAATAGTTTCCCACAACAGGAATAAAAGTATAAACAACAAAACGTATGATTCTAGAAATGAAAGTGCCTTCGCCAGGCGAATCGATAACCGAAGTAGAAATTGCAGAATGGTTAGTAGAAGACGGGGATTATGTAGAAAAAGACCAAGCAATTGCTGAGGTTGATAGCGATAAAGCCACATTAGAACTTCCTGCAGAAGCGAGTGGGATAATTACCCTTAAAGCTGAAGAAGGAGATGCGGTAGAAGTAGGTCAAGTGGTTTGCTTAATTGATACTAGTGCCGAAAAGCCAAGTACCGATGCGGCAAAAGATGAGCCAGATACTTATAAAGGAGGAGATGAAGGTGGCAACTCTAGCGCAGAAGAAGACGTTGCTAAAGACCAAAAGGCTACACCAAATGAGGAGAATCATGCAAAAGCGGATAATCCTGCAGAGAAAACTTATGCTTCTGGCACGGCTAGTCCGGCAGCTAAAAAAGTATTAGCAGAAAAAGGTATGGATGCTTCTTCAGTTTCTGGGACAGGAAAGGACGGACGCATTACAAAAGACGATGCTGTAAATGCTAAGCCTTCTATGGGAACACCTGGTGGTGGAAAACGTGGAGAGTCTAGAAGTAAAATGTCAATGCTGAGACGTAAAGTCGCAGAGCGTTTGGTAGAAGCTAAGAATACTACAGCCATGCTAACTACTTTTAACGAAGTAGATATGTCACCTATTTTTGAATTGCGTAAGCAGTATAAAGAAGACTTTAAGGCAAAACATGGCGTAGGACTTGGGTTTATGAGTTTCTTTACCTTAGCTGTAGTTCGTGCGTTAAAAATGTATCCTGCTGTAAACTCAATGATTGATGGCAAAGAAATGCTAAGTTATGATTTTTGTGATATTAGTATTGCGGTATCAGGGCCAAAAGGATTAATGGTACCTGTTATTAGAAATGCAGAAAACTTGAGTTTTAGAGGTGTTGAAGCAGAAGTTAAGCGTTTGGCACTAAGAGCTCGCGATGGTAAAATTACTGTTGATGAAATGACTGGAGGAACATTTACCATTTCTAATGGAGGTGTTTTTGGATCGATGCTATCCACCCCAATCATTAACCCACCACAGAGTGGAATTTTAGGAATGCATAATATTGTAGAGCGTCCTGTTGCTATTGATGGTCACGTAGAAATTAGACCTATCATGTACGTAGCGCTGTCTTATGATCATAGAATTATTGATGGTAAAGAATCTGTAGGGTTCTTAGTAGCCATTAAAGAAGCACTTGAAAATCCAACAGAATTATTGATGGATGGTGATGTTAAGCGTGCCTTAGAGATGTAAACTCTATTTCAACGATATAAAAAAAGCGCAATACCAATAACTTGGTTTGCGCTTTTTCGTTTTTAACTAACAGGTAACTAACTAAAAGAAATTAACAAGAACATTTATTGCGATAATTAAAACGGCACTTAAGATTAAGCCTACAATAAATGTTTTATTGGTAATGCTGTCTTTGTCTTTCATGGTTTCCATATATTTTCAATTTTATAGAGTTCTGAGTTTTTTATTAAAAGCCTTAGAGGTTTGAAATCTAAGGCTTTAAAATCCCTTAATTCATAAAGGATAAAAACTAAGAATGATTAATAGCTTAGTGTAAATTTCGACATTATATAGATGCGCCACAATACGTAGAACTACGTATATTTCAAATTTTAAAACCTAAAATACTGAAATACAGTTATTTATTAATTTTAAAAACTCTATTTTTAGAAGATTTCGTGAAATTATGCTCTCAAGATGTTCTTAGCTTCCTAAGTTTTATGCGATTTGCACTTGAAATAGCGGTAAAGCGCATGAGCAGAGATTGGGTGGTTTTATGATCTGTGCTTTTGAAAAATAACAAAAAAAGAAACCCGAATCAAAAGAATGATTCAGGTTTCAGAAATATAATTCTCCCTAAAGAATTAATAGCCTTACAAAGTTGCACAATTAATTCGAGGATGTCAATACGTAGTTCTACGTATATTTTAATAAAAATGCTTCATATTCTTTTGCATAAATGGCCATGCTCTGCATTTTTGAAGATAAATTAAGTTTTGTTCTAATATGACTTTTATGTTTTTCAACGGTTCTATCAGAGCAAAACAGCAATTTTCCAATTTCTTTGGCGGTTTTATTCTCCAAGACCAATTTCAAAATTTTCAATTCGGTGTCGGTAAGTGTCTTTAATTCTGCTGGAATCTCTTTTTTTTCAAGGTAGTCAAGTAGTTCAGGACTAGAATACCGGCGTCCCAATAAAACCTCAGCAATACAGTTCTCGATTTCTTCAATAGCAAACTCTTTTAGAATATAACCATAGGTATTACTATTAGACATGGCTTCCTTAAATATAGTTTCACTTTTCTCGAAGGTAATAAGAATGATTTTTGTTGAAATATCAGATGCTTTGCACTGCTTGGCGACTTCAATACCTGTGAGAAATGGCATTTGTATGTCTAAAACCGCTATTTCAGGTTCATGAGCTTTGATTAACGTTAGAGCGTCTTTGCCATTTTTGGCCTTGGCAAGAACATCGTATTTTTTTTCAGTTAAAAAATCGTTTAACCCTTTAAGGATTAAAGGATGATCGTCTGCAATTACTATAGAGGTAGGCATTAATGCTATTAATCAGAGGGATTATGCATTAAAGATAGGTAGATTTTAATTAAAATGCCATAAAACCCTTACAACTTGAGGTAAAGATATTTCTTTTCGTAATCAATAATGGCCTTTCCTTTTTTAAGAACGTCTGCGCCTATGATGCCATCAACAGGTTTTGAATTATGGCTGGTTAAGGCCGTATTAACGTGTGTAAGGTTAAATAAGATAAGCGCTACTTTTTCTTTCTTCCATTTCCCGATTTTAAGGGTATTTTTCTTAGACATTTGAGTGAGCATATCTGTAGCTCCAGCGCCTGCCGCTTTAATAGGAGAATCGGTGGCGATGAGCTTAAAGGTTTTGATGGCCTCAAAACCAACACAAGATGTAGATGCTCCGGTATCTAAAATAAAAAGGCCTTTAATGCCATTGATAACGGCTTTGATCTCAAAATGATTGGTCTTGGTCAATTTCAACTTGACCTTGGTGTATCCTCTGTTAATGAGAAAACTTTGTAACTCTTGCTCCATAATTCTTTAAGAATTTACACAAATATAAAACGATAGGGCTTAATGTACTGAAGTGGCCTTATTTTATTTTAAAACAATCAACTTAGTTTTCAATCAAACTGATTTTTATTCTTCTAGCAGATTATGCGGTCACGAATTCAGCGAAGCCAATAAAATCAATTAATTTTGTGGTATGATAATTACAGATACCCATACCCATTTATATAGCGAAGCCTTTGACGAGGATCGATCAGAAATGATTGAGCGTGCCTTGGCAAAGAATGTGAAACGCTTTTTTATTCCTGCAATTGATTCTACCTACACAAAATCTATGTTGGAGCTCAAGAACAATTATCCTGATCATGTATTTTTAATGATGGGATTGCATCCTACCCACGTTAAAGAAAATTATAAGGAAGAGCTTGAGCATGTTGAAGAGATGTTAGACACGCATACATTTTATGCGGTTGGTGAAATTGGAATTGATCTATATTGGGATCAATCAACGTTAGAAATTCAACAGTTGGCCTTTAGACATCAAATAGTCTTAGCTAAAAAGCATGGTTTGCCTATTGTAATTCATTGCAGAGAAGCTTTTGATGAGGTTTTTGAAATTTTAGAGCAAGAGAAGGATGACCGTCTCTTCGGAATTTTTCACTGCTTTACAGGAACTTTAGAACAAGCAAAGCGCGCTATTTCGTTAAATATGAAACTTGGTATTGGTGGCGTGGTGACCTTTAAGAATGGAAAAATTGATCAGTTTCTGAATGAGATTGCCCTAAAGCATATTGTCTTAGAGACAGACTCACCTTATCTAGCGCCAAAACCGTTCCGTGGAAAACGTAACGAAAGTGCCTATGTGGTCAATGTTTTAGAAAAACTGGCTGAGATATATAACATTTCCGAAGCAGAAATAGCAGAGATTACGACAAAAAATTCAGAAGAAATTTTTAAGATTTAAGATGCCTACAACCCAACCTAACATATTATTGATCTACACCGGTGGCACCATTGGTATGATTAAAGATCCTAAAGATGGCGCATTAAAAGCTTTTGACTTTAAAAATCTTTTAAAACGAATACCAGAATTGCGTTTATTGGATTGCGACATCGAGACGGTGTCTTTTGAAGATCCCATAGATTCTAGCAATATGAATCCTGATTATTGGATAAAAATTGCTGAGCTTATAGAGGACAATTACAACAATTTTGAAGGTTTTGTG
Organism: Sediminibacter sp. Hel_I_10; assembly: GCF_000688335.1. Classification (NCBI taxonomy): domain Bacteria; kingdom Pseudomonadati; phylum Bacteroidota; class Flavobacteriia; order Flavobacteriales; family Flavobacteriaceae; genus Sediminibacter; species Sediminibacter sp. Hel_I_10. The sequence continues at coordinate 1,632,548 of NZ_JHZX01000001.1, read as the reverse complement.
GTGCTTCATGGCAGTGATACTATGAGCTATTCGGCCGCTGCTTTGAGTTTTATGTTAGAGAATTTAGCAAAGCCCGTTATTTTTACAGGATCCCAATTGCCAATTGGTGATCTTCGTACAGATGCAAAAGAAAACCTGATCACATCGATACAAATGGCATCCTTACAGCGATATGGGAAGCCGGTGATCAAAGAGGTCGGCCTGTATTTTGAATATAAATTATACCGCGGAAATCGAACCACTAAGATCAATACAGAGCATTTTGAAGCTTTTGAATCATTAAATTATCCGTTTTTAGCGGAATCTGGCGTTCATTTAAAGGTGAATAACGATCGGCTCTTTAAGCCAAACTCTAAAAAAAAGTTAGTGGTGCACAAGACCTTTGAAACCAATATTCTATTGATTAAATTGTTTCCAGGCATTTCCCAGCCTATTGTAGAAAGCTTGTTTGGCATTGATACTATTAAAGGATTTGTTTTAGAAACCTATGGATCGGGCAATACTATGACCGAGCCTTGGTTTATTGATGTTTTAAAAACCACTATTAAAAAGGGAACTCCTATTATAAATGTAACACAATGTGCTGGTGGGAGTGTTGCCATGGGACAGTATGATACCAGTACACGTCTAAAAACCATTGGCGTCATTTCTGGCAAAGACATTACTACAGAATCCGCTTTGGCCAAATTGATGTACATGCTTGGGGAGAAAGTATCTTTTGGAAGTTTCAAGACCATCTTTGAAACCTCTTTAAGAGGAGAGATGTCTTAGAAGTTGAGATTTAATTTTTTTTACTTTGAATTGCGTTGTACATTTGCGCATTCAAAATTAGAGAGGTGGCCGAGTGGTCGAAGGCGCACGCCTGGAAAGTGTGTATACTCCAAAAGGGTATCGAGGGTTCGAATCCCTTCCTCTCTGCAAAAGGAAACCTGCAACTGAAGTTGTAGGTTTTTTCATTTAAAAAAGTTGCTAAGCAATTGCTTGAAGCATAATTTTTTAAATGGAAAAAGCAAACACCTATTTAGGTGTTGAGGTTTCCATGCTTGGCCAGGAATCCAATTTGGTATGCACGGAGTGAATCCCTTCCTCCCTGCTTCATTAAGTCCCGATTTGCATTATGCAGATCGGGATTCTTGTTTTTTAAGGATTATAGTTACCAAACTTAGATGTCTTTAAATAAATTACGTTCTAGATTTATATGTAATCTTTTGCCATCATCAAGATAAAAACACTCTTTTTGAACTTCATATCTGAGGTTTTTGTGATGATGCCTTTAGAATTTGGTGTTTTAAAGGGGTCTTTTTTGCGTTCCGTTCACAGATTGAATGTGTTTTTTTAATAACTGATCAATTTTGAAACGTATTTTTAGTCATACTGTAAATAAGAGGATTCTTGTCCGAGAAATGCAGGCAGAAATAAAACGGTTATTGATAACCAATTCATTAAAGCCATAGATGCTGTAATCTAAGAGCGATTGGAGTGTTTTTTATTTAGAAATGGCAGGATCAATTATGAGAAATTTTACTAAAAACTAAAGATTCTAAAGGCAATTGAGAAGATTTTTGAAAGTTGTACCCGAATATCCAAAACATTTTATTTAAATTCGTCGCATCTAAAATGCAAAAAAAGTTAAACATAGTTAAACCTAGTTGGGCGGTTTGCATTTTTATTTTTTAGTAATAAATTTTTTATATCTTTAACACTTTAACTAATAAAATTAAGAACAAGAACGATGAAAAGACTATTTTCTATCTTAGCCATAGCAACTATAATGGCTTTCGGAACTGTAAATGCAAGTAACAATGCATATGCAGTAGAAGCTGCAACTACAACTGCTGTTGCGACTACATTTCAAGAGGCAGATGATGCAACCGATGAGGTTGTTGAATTGTCTTTTACTGAAAAAGTAAAAGAACGTTTTATTGAAGGTGGTCCATTTTTTATGGGTATTGTATTGCTATGTTTGATTTTAGGTTTAGCGATTGCTATTGAAAGAATCATTTATTTAAATCTTGCTACCACAAACACTAAGAAGTTAACTCAAAATGTTGAGGATGCTTTAAATTCTGGTGGTATCGAGTCAGCTAAGGAAGTTTGCAGAAATACAAAAGGTCCTGTTGCCTCTATCTTTTATCAAGGTTTAGACCGTGCAGATGAAGATATTGATGCTGCTGAAAAAGCTGTTGTAGCTTACGGTGGTGTTCAAATGGGACAACTTGAGAAAAACGTATCATGGATTTCATTGTTTATAGCATTGGCACCAATGCTTGGTTTCATGGGTACTGTATTAGGTATGATTGATGCCTTCGATAAAATTGAAGCAGCGGGTGATATGAACCCATCTTTAGTAGCGGGTGGTATTAAAGTGGCACTTTTGACTACAGTATTTGGTCTTATTGTTGCTATTATCTTGCAGATTTTTTATAACTATATTATTGCGAAAATTGATAGTATTGTTAATGATATGGAAGATGCCTCTATTACTTTAATGGATTTATTGGTAAGGTATAAGCAAAAAGGCGGCCGTACTGTATAATTGCAGATAAGCGTATAGAGATCAATTTAATAAATCATATTACATATGACTATTCAAAAAATAATTAAAATAATAGCTTTAGTAATTGGGTTGATTGCTGTGTTTTTCTTGGTGAGAATCATGATGATCGGTGATGAGGCAATTGAGGCAGATGTTGCTAATCAAGGCGTGTTATCTAGTTTTGCAACTTTAGCCTATATTGTTTTGGCAATTGCAACAATTTCAGCAGTGTTATTTAGTTTGATTAATCTGGTGAGTAGTCCAGAGAAATTGAAAAAATCACTATTGTCATTCGGTGTTTTTGCAGCAGTATTGCTTGTAGCATTCTTTATATCTTCTGGTGAAGCCAGAGAATTGAATGATGGCACAACATTAACAGCAACACAATCACAAATTATTGAAGCAGGAATCAAGGCATTTTATATCTTAATCGTATTAGCAGCAGGTTTAATGTTGGTATTTGGGGTTAAGAAAATGCTAAGTAAATAATAAGATAAATTATGGCGAAACGAGCAGCACCAGAAGTGAATGCAGGTTCTATGGCAGATATCGCATTCTTGCTTCTTATATTTTTCTTGGTAACAACAACCATCCCTAAAGATTCTGGAATTAACAGAAAGCTTCCTCCTATTGAAGAGAATGATGAGGATGTTGTGATCAAACAGAAAAATATCTTTACTGTTTTGATTAACAAAAAGGATCAACTGTTAGTCGAAGATGAAGTGACAGAGCTTAAGGACGTGAGATCATTGGCCATTGCATTTTTAGATAATGGTGGTGATGGTAGCTGTGCTTATTGTCAGGGAGAAAAGGATCCTAAATCTTCAGATAATCCAGATAAAGCGATTATCTCATTGAAGAATGAGCGTGAAACATCATACGCTGCATATATTTCAGTTCAAAACGAATTGGTAGCGGCTTATAATGATTTACGTAACAGAAGAGCAGAGCAGATTGGCCCAAAACGTGGTTTTCCTGATATGACTTTTGTGGAGATGGAAAAGAATTATGGAGATCCTAAATTTAACGGAAACAAAGACAAACTTAAGGATGTGATTGATCAAATCAGAAATGAATATCCTGAGAAGTTGTCTGAAGTTCAATAAGAAAAATCTAAGTTAGATGTCTAAATTTAAGAATAAAAAAGATAATGCATTACCAGCTGTAAATACGGCGTCTTTGCCAGATATTGTATTTATGTTGTTATTCTTCTTCATGGTGGTTACTGTGATGAGAGAGGACACTTTGCTTATCGAAAACAAGTTGCCATTGGCTAACCAAGTCGAAAAGTTAGACAAGAAAAATCCAATTAGTTATATCTATATGGGTAAGCCGGCTAAAGGTTATGAAAAGTTTGGTACAGAAGCAAGATTACAGTTAAACGATAAGTTTGCCCAAATTGATGAAGTACAATCTTTTATTAATGCCGAGCGTGCAGCTCTAAGAGAAGAGTTGATTCCTTATTTAACGGTATCGCTTAAAGTAGATAGAGATGCAAATATGGGTATTGTTGGTGATGTGAAGCAAGAATTAAGAAAAGCAAATGCATTAAAGATCAACTATACTACTGGTACAGGTGACGCACTAGATAACATGAATAAATAATATTCAAATTAAATTTTTAATTAAAAGCATTCTGAAAAGGATGCTTTTTTTTGTTTATAGCATTTCTCAAATACTTGGTTATTCACTTATCTTTGAGTTATGAAAGAAGTGTTATTTATTTTAATTTTTATATTCTTAGGTGCAGGTCTTTCAGCACAAGAAGAAGGCGATCCAGTGACGTTAGCTATAGAGAATGACACGCTAAAGGTCGTAGACAATCGTTATCGCGAAGATCAGTTCTATGCTTCCATTACGTATAACCTATTAGGAAATAAACCTATTGGCGTATCTCAAAGCGGGTTTTCAACAGGATATCACTTCGGTTTTATTAGAGACATGCCTATTAATCCTCGTCGTAATGTAGCTATTGGTCTAGGGCTAGGAGTATCTACCAACTCTTATAATAATACCTTGTTGATCTCTGAGAGCATTAGTGGTTACGAGTATACCGTTCTTGATAGCGATATCAGTTATGACAAGAATAAGTTTACAAATTATCTGGTTGAAATTCCTTTAGAACTAAGATGGCGAACGTCAACGGCAACAGAATATAACTTTTGGCGCATCTATACTGGTTTTAAGTTGGGATATGTGGTTTATAATTCATCCAAATTTAACAGTAGTCTAGGAGATGTTAAGCTTTCTCAAATTGAGGATATCAATAGACTTCAGTACGGCCTTACCTTTAGTGTTGGCTATTCCAATATCAGTTTTCATATTTATTATGCCTTAAACACCATGTTCAATTCTGATGCTATTGTTGCTAATAATGGCGAAATGGTAGATATGAACGCCATTAAAATTGGATTGATGTTTTACATCTTATGAGACTAGATCCAATAGTTTAGGATGAGTAGTTGGGGTAATAGTCCCACAAAAAAGCCAATCACAAGTTCAATGACGGTGTGTGCCTTAAGATGAAGCCTTGAGGTGGCAATGGCTCCCATAATGATGCACATTAAGGCCATAGTGCCATTAATGTTGATCTTAAAATGAATGCTAAGAGCAATGGCGAACATAAAGAATCCAGCCGCACCAATCATATGAATACTCGCTTTAAAATTGACGAGCGCTAAGGCAAAACAGGTAATTGTTGATATTAAAATTCCTAAGAAAAAGTAATACAGTTCTGGTATGTCATCTATGGGTAACACTCTATTGATGATTAATAAGATCAAAATACCATTTATAAATAGGGGCAGACGACGTTCATTGGCAGTTGCTAAGTGTATGGACTCTACCTTTTTTATAGTTTTTAATAGAAAGTAAAGCAGAATGGGAAGCAATACGGTCAAAATGCTCAAGGAAAAAACCTTGGCATAAACGACGGTTTCTGGAATAAAACGCGGGGTTTTATGAAAATAGAAAATCACCCCAAGCAATGGCATCAATAAGGGGTGGAAGATATAGGATATGAGATTCAGTAAACGATTCATCAAATCTTTTTACGCAACCTAGCCACAGGAATATCTAACTGTTCCCGATATTTAGCAACTGTCCGTCTTGCAATAGGGTAGCCTTTTTCTTTAAGAATCTTCGCTAATTTTTCGTCGGTTAAGGGTTTGCGTTTGTCTTCATCTTCAAGCACCGTTTCCAAAATCTTTTTGATTTCTCGTGTGGAGACTTCTTCGCCTTGATCATTGGTCATGGATTCACTAAAAAACTCTTTGATGAGTTTGGTGCCATAGGGTGTGTCCACATATTTGCTATTGGCTACACGAGAAACGGTTGAGACATCCATTTCAATCTCATCAGCAATATCCTTTAAGATCATTGGGCGTAATTTACGCTCATCACCTGTTAAAAAGTATTCTTTTTGATAATGCATAATCGAGCTCATGGTTACAAATAGCGTTTGTTGGCGTTGTCTAATAGCCTCTATAAACCATTTTGCGGCGTCTAATTTTTGTTTGATGAACATGACCGCATCCTTTTGTGATTTGCTTTTATCCTTGGCCTCTTTATAGCCTTTCATCATGTTGCTATATTCTCGAGAGACATGAAGTTCGGGTGCATTTCTGCCGTTTAAGGTCAAGTCTAATTCGCCATCTACAATTCTAATGGCAAAATCAGGGACCACATGTTCTACAATGCGATTATTTCCAGAATAGGAGCCACCTGGTTTTGGGTTGAGATGCTCAATGGCTTCAATGGCATCTTTGAGTTGTTCTTCGGTAATGTCAAATTTATGCAGTAATTTTTTATAATGCTTTTTAGTAAATTGATCAAAGGCTTTATCAATGATATCTATGGCCAATTCTACATCGGGGTGTTTTTCCTTTCGGTGAAGCTGTATGCTTAAACATTCCTGGAGATTACGTGCTCCAACTCCGGCAGGATCCAATTCATGAACCTTATGTAGTACTTTTTCTATTTGCGCCTCTGTTGTAAAGATGTTTTGCGTAAAGGCAAGATCATCCATAATATCACTAAGGGAACGTCTGATGTAACCACTTTCGTCAACACTTCCCACTAGAAACTCGGCAATATCGCGCTCGTCGTCAGTAAGTCTAAAGGTGTTGAGCTGATTATTTAAATGCTGGGTAAAAGAGGTTCCTGCGGCATAGGGTACGTGCTTTTCCTCATCATCGGCACTGTAGTTATTAGCTTGGGTGCGGTAATCGGGGACGTCATCATCACTTAGATATTCATCAATGTTGATGTCTTCAGCTTCAATCGTATCATTATCATTGTAATCATCTTCAGAGTTGTCAAACTCATCAAAATTATCGTCAAACTCATCGTTATTTTCTTTACCGGTCTCCAAGGCCGGATTTTCCTCCAATTCTTGTTTTAGGCGTTGTTCAAAAGCTTGCGTAGGCAATTGTATCAACTTCATCAACTGGATTTGTTGAGGCGATAGCTTTTGTGATAATTTAAACTGAAGATATTGCTTAAGCATGTGTTAATTGAGATAAACTGTATGAGTAAAGTTAAAAAAACTATTGAGATTAGGGGTTTTGATAAGATTCTTTTAAGAGTTAGATTTAAGTCTTTAGTCGAAACAGCATCTTGAGTTCAGAACATTTCTGAAGCAATCATCCCCAAAAAAACCGTTCTGTGGGTGCAGAACGGTTATATCAATTAAAAAGCGGATGTCTAGTATATTTTAATAGCAGACATTAGAACTCTGCATTTTGTGGTGTTCTTGGGTAAGGAATGACGTCACGAATGTTGCCCATACCAGTAGCAAACATCACCAATCGTTCAAAGCCAAGACCAAAGCCAGAGTGAACTGCTGTACCATATTTACGTAAATCTAAGTACCACCACAATTCTTTTTCATCAATGTCTAGAGCCTTCATTTTTTCTTTTAACACTTCTAAACGTTCTTCACGTTGAGAGCCTCCTACCATTTCGCCAATACCAGGAAACAAGATATCCATAGCGCGAACGGTTTTGCCATCCTCATTTAAGCGCATATAAAAGGCCTTGATGTTTGCTGGGTAATCAAACAATATCACAGGACATTTAAAGTGTTTTTCTACCAAGAAGCGTTCGTGCTCACTTTGTAAGTCGGCACCCCATTCTTCAATAATATAGTTGAATTTTTTCTTCTTATTGGGTTTGCTGTTTTTTAGAATATCAATAGCCTCTGTATAGCTAACGCGTTTAAAATTGTTATCTACAACAAATTTTATTTTTTCAATTAGGCTCATGTCTGAACGCTCAGCCTGAGGTTTGGTTTTCTCTTCGTCTAATAGGCGTTGTTCTAGAAACTCCAAGTCTTCACGATTGTGCTCTAACACGTAATTTAAAACCGACTTCATAAAGGCTTCTGCCAAATCCATGTTACCTGCCAAATCCATAAAGGCAACTTCTGGCTCAATCATCCAGAATTCGGCCAAATGGCGAGAGGTGTTTGAGTTTTCTGCTCTAAACGTAGGGCCAAATGTATAGACCTTACCAAGTGCCATGGCGTAGGTTTCTGCTTCCAACTGTCCTGAAACTGTTAAGTTGGTTTCCTTTCCAAAGAAATCTTTTTTATAGTTAATGTCGCCGTTATCTTTTAACGGTGGGTTTTTAGGATCTAAGCCGCTCACTCGAAACATTTCGCCGGCACCTTCAGCATCACTTCCGGTAATAATAGGCGTGTGCATATGGTAAAACCCATTGTCATTAAAATACTTATGAATGGCAAAAGAAAGTGAAGATCTTAAACGCATCACGGCACTAAACGTACTTGTTCTTGTGCGTAAGTGCGCATTCTCACGAAGAAATTCAAAGGAGTGTTTTTTAGGTTGTATAGGGTATTCATCTGGATGTGAATCTCCCAAAATATCTAATGAGGTCACTTGAATTTCTACTTTTTGGCCTTTTCCTTGACTTTCTACCAATTCGCCTTTAATGTGAACGGCAGCTCCAGTCGTAATACGCTTTAAAGTAGCTTCATCTGTGTTTTCAAAATCTACCACACATTGGATATTATGTAGGGTAGAACCGTCATTTAGTGCAATAAAACGATTGGCTCTAAACGTTCTTACCCAGCCTTTGATTTCTATAGGCTGTAGGTTAATATCTTTAGTCAATAATTGTGAAACAGAATAGGTCATTACCATTGATTTTTTTTGCAAATATAATTTTATGAATTTGATTTTTCCTCAGAATCGTCGTCGTCCTCTGGGATGATATTGATAGTTGGTTCTCGCATGACTTCCTTATTGGCAATGCTGCGTTCTAACGCCAATAGAAGTGCAGGAAGCAGTAGTAAATTGGATAGCATGGCAAAAAGTAGGGTCGTAGAGACTAAGGCCCCTAAGGCAACAGTACCTCCAAAACTGGATATGGTGAAAACACTAAAGCCGAAGAACAGCACAATCGATGTATAAAACATGCTTACACCCGTTTCTCTAAGGGCTTTAAACACCGATTTACGAATCTTCCAATGATTGGCCTGTAATTCTTGACGGTATTTTGCCAAAAAGTGAATGGTGTCATCTACCGAAATACCAAAGGCGATGCTAAACACTAAAATAGTAGAAGGTTTTATCGGGACCCCGACATAACCCATAAGGCCAGCGGTAACTACCAAAGGCAGAATATTAGGGATAAGCGATACAATAATCATTTTAAAAGACCGGAACATGTAGGCCATAAATAACGAAATCAATAGAATAGCGAGCGATAATGAAATGGCTAAATTCTTGACCAAATACTTGGTGCCTTTTTGAAACACCAAAGCCTTACCGGTTAAGATGACGTCATAACGGTCTTCTGGAAATTCTTTATTGATCTTGGCTTGCAGATCTTCTTCAATACGTTCAATACGTTCAGTACTCACATCCATAAGAAAGGTGGTGATGCGAGCATATTGACCAGTGCTGTCCACCAAATTTTTAAGGAGGTTAACATCTGATGACGAGTTTTTAGCATAGCTTAAGATAAAGCTGTTCTCTTGTCTCGTTGGAAGTTGGTAGTATTTGGGATTACCGTTGTAATAAGCCTGTTTGCTATACTTTACGAGACTTACTATAGAAATAGGTCTGGATAGCTCAGGAATCTCTGAGATGAGCTCCTCTAAGCGTTCCATACGCTCCAAAGTACTTAACTTCATAACACCTTTTTTACGTTTGGTGTCTATCATGATTTCTAAAGGCATAATGCCATTGAATTCTTTTTCAAAAAAGCGGATGTCCTTAAAAAAGGGTTCTTCTTGGGGCATGTCTTCAATCATGCTTCCAGAAATCTTGATTTGGTAGATGCCTATAATTCCTGCAACGACAAGAATGAGGGCCGAGGCGTAAATCGCAATTTTTTGCTCTTTTACCATCATGACCGTCCAATCTACAAAAGTGCCAATCCATCGTTTGTTTAAGTGCTCAAGATGACGGTCTTTAGGGTAAGGTAAAAAGGTATAAATGATAGGGATTACCAACAGGCACAAGAAAAATATGGCCAAAATACTCAAGGAGGCTACTATACCAAACTCTTTTAAAAGGGTGCTTTCTGTTAAGATGAAGGTGGCAAAACCTGAAGCGGTAGTCACATTTGTCATCAATGTGGCGTTCCCAATTTTGGTGATGACCCTTTGAAGCGATTTTACCTTATTGCCATGTAACTGGACTTCGTGTTGGTATTTATTAATAAGGAAAATACAGTTTGGAATCCCGATAACAATAATGAGTGGTGGGATTAAAGCCGTTAAAACGGTGATCTCGTATCGTAATAATCCAATGATGCCAAACGTCCACATTACCCCAACACAAACTACGATTAAGGAAATGAACGTAGCCCGAAATGATCTGAAAAACAAAAAGAAAATCAGTGAGGTTACCAACAGTGCGGCACCTATAAATAGGCCGATTTCGTCAACAATATTTTGTGAGTTAAGGGTCCTGATATAAGGCATGCCAGAAACTCTAACATCTAAATCATTGACCTCTTCAAAGGTCTTAATCCTTTTTTCTAAGGTGTTAACAATAAAATCTTTACGGGCCTCGGTGTTAACGATATCTTTTTTGAGGTAGATAGCGGTCCTAACCGTTTTGTTTTTTTTGTTGAAGAGAAAATTGTCGTAAAATGGATATTGCTCAAAGAGTTCCCTTTGCAACTCATCAACTTGGGCTTGAGAGGATAGGCTGTCCTTTATAAAAGGTTCCAAATCAAATTTTTGGGCAGAAGTATTCTTGACCAGTTTTTGAAGATCTTTTATAGAAACTACAGTTTCTACCGCATCATAAGCTTTAAAGTCATCAGAAAGTTGGTTCCAAGCATTTAGCTTTTCCGCCGTAAAAAAAGAGGAGTCTTTAACCCCTAAAACAATAAGGTTACCTTCTTCTCCAAACACTTTGAGGAAATCGTTATACACGATATTGACCTCGTGATCATCTGGTAATAAATTAGCCTCAGAGTAGGTGAATCGCATGTATTTCCACTGAGAACTAAAAAATATAGTAGCGAGAATAATGACGAAAAGGATGCCGATTTTATTGCGAAGAATTATTCGCGCGGCAATCTCCCAAAATCTAGTTGTAAATAGTTTAGACATTTTCCTGTTGAAAGAACCGTAAAGGTAGAAAAAAGCTGAGGATAAGGCTTATAAAATAAAGATATATTATTGCTACTCTAAACTAATATTAAAGGTAAATTTTAAAGCAATATTATCTTCAAATACAGGAAGGTGATAACTTCCATATCTGTAGGCAAAGCTCAAACCAAAGCCTAAGAGTAGTTTGTTAAGCTCAAACCCTGCTTCAGAATAGCCTTTGGATAGGGTGCCAAAGCTAATATTTTGATGGCGTTCAATGTCGTGCATATTACCTATGGCATGCCTTGAGATGAGTACCAATTGCGGTTGGTAGCTGTCTGTAAACTTAAAAGGCTTTACAAAATGTTTTAATTGAAGGATCGCAAATCGATCTGAGAAAAACTCATTAAAATACATAGTTTCAAAACTGTTGATTCCTGCTACAGAAAAACGTTGTAAAATCGTTTCTTTATTGATATTGTTTGGATACGCATGGTATAAATGAGCCAAAGGCGTCTTTCCCGTGGCAATACCACCAGTGACAGTGGCCTCTGTAAATACCTCATCATTATATTGAAACTTGTGGATGGTTCTAAAATCTGCCTTAAAGAAGTTGAAATCACCCTTGGCCACATCCTTGAAGCTCTGGGTCAATTGAAGCGTAAATTTTGGATAGCCTGATGTTGCTTCGGAAACCCCCAAATCATTAACCTCAAATTTGTCGAATGGGCTCCATTGTAACGACATCTTTGCCGTAGAGATATCCCAGGACCTAAACGCTTTATCGTCTACATTAAAAGCATAATTGTAGGTGGGGCTTACTTTGCTAATGGCAAATTCTGTCTCAGAAAGCAGATGTTTGGTAATCTCATGTTCTACAGAAACGGCCTTTGTGATGTGCTTGTGAAAAAGGTCGATATTGAGAAGGCGTGGTTCAAAAAATGAGAAAAACCGTTTATCTGTCATAAAGGTATAGCTCCCAGTTTCAGTCAAATCATCGGTGTAGGAAAGGTTGACCCACGTATTGGTCGATTCACTAACTCTAAAACCACCGCCAATGCGATATTTAAAGCGATGATCTTTAAAACCGTAAACCACATAACTATTGATACGGTATTTTTCTGAGAAGGCATCATTGGTAACGCCGCCCAATCCAGACCTTAAGCCTTCATACTGGTTGAATTTAACCAAGTACCTCAAATCAATATTTAAAAACTTGGTAGGAAAATACCCGTTGCCAAGCTGTTTGAGGTAACGCTTTTTACTTAAAGAATCGTTATCAACACCGGCAGAATCAATTTCAGTTGTGGGTACTTGAGCGTACATCACAAACGAAGAACAAATTAAAAATAGCAGAACTACCAGTTTATGCATTGAGGGACGGTAAGGGGAGATTAATTAATTGCAAAAAAAAGCGACTTTTTTAGTCGCTTTATGTTTTAAACGGTCATGATTTCTTTTTCCTTGACCTCATAGACTTCATCAACTTTCTTAACGTACTTATCTGTTAATTGTTGTACGTCTATTTCTGCATTTGCTTTTAAATCTTCAGAAGCATCTTCAAGATCCTTGATATCATTATTGGCGTCTTTTCTTGCTGCGCGAATACTCACTTTAGCATCTTCTGCTTCTGCTTTGGCCTGCTTAGAAAGGGTTTTTCTACGCTCCTCAGTTAAAGGTGGTACATTGATGATGATGAGATCTCCGTTATTCATTGGATTCAATCCAAGATTGGCGTTCATAATGCTACGCTCAATTTCTTGAAGCATGTTTTTTTCCCAAGGTTGTACGGTTATGGTTCTACCATCTGGGGTATTCACATTGGCAACTTGACTTAACGGTGTTTGTGAACCGTAATAATCTACCATAACACTTCCTAACATGGCAGGACTGGCTTTACCGGCTCTAATGTTTACAAATTGTTTTTCCAGATGCTTTATCGCGTTCTGCATAGATTCCTTAGTGGAATCGATTATAAATTTAATGTCTTCGTTCATTGTATTTTAAATTTTGATTGTTCTAAAACAACAACTTTAGTGTCTATTCTTGAGTGCAAGACTTAAAGATTGACTTTGGTGCCAATATTTTCGCCAGTGACCACTTTCATCAAATTACCTTTCTTGTTCATATCAAACACAATGATGGGTAAGTTGTTCTCTTGGCTTAAGGTAAAGGCAGTGGTATCCATCACCTTTAATCCTTTTCTAAGTACATCATCAAAGGTAATATGTTCAAATTTAATGGCATTGGTGTTTTTTTCAGGATCTGCGTCATAGATGCCATCTACGCGAGTGCCTTTTAAAATCACATCGGCTTCAATTTCTATAGCTCTTAAAACGGCGGCAGAATCTGTTGTGAAATAAGGATTTCCTGTGCCACCACCAAAGATAACGACGCGTCCTTTATTAAGGTGGCTCATTGCCTTACGTCTAATAAACGGTTCGGCAACTTCATTAATTTTAATGGCTGTTTGCAATCTCGTTTTTACTTCAGCATCTTCTAAGGCATTTTGCAATGCCAAACCATTGATTACTGTGGCCAACATGCCCATGTAATCTCCTTGAACCCGATCCATACCGTTCATGGCGCCAGCGACCCCACGAAAAATGTTTCCACCGCCAATAACAATGGCAACTTCAACTCCTAGTTCTGTAATTTCCTTAATATCTTTGGCATACTCTGATAAACGATCTGGGTCAATGCCGTATTGCCTTGATCCCATGAGTGCCTCGCCAGATAATTTTAGGAGAATTCTTTTGTATTTCATTTTAAATGTCTTTCGGAGTCTGTAAAACTTAGATTAAGCAAATATAATCATAATTGCAATTTACAAAAGTAGATATTAGACATAAAAAAACCTCTCGGTTAAGAGAGGTTTTTTTTATAAAGGGTTTTAAGAATTAACCAACGGTTACTCTTTTGAATCCTGTAACTTCAACATCACCGTAAGTCTTCACGTATTCGGCTACGGTTAGCTTATCATCTTTAATGAATTTTTGGTCTAAAAGACATTGTTCTTGATCTAATGTCGTGTTATCAGAGATGAAACGCTCCATTTTTCCTGGAAGAATACGATCCCAAATTTGCTCAGGCTTACCTTCAGCTTTAAGTTCTGCTTTAGCAGCTTCTTCAGCTTCTGCCATAACTTCTGGAGTTAATTGTGCCATAGAGATGTATGATGGTACGTTTTTTTGAGTTTTACCCAAACGTCCCAACTCAATATTATCTTTTTCGATCTCTGCAATTCTAGCTTCAGTTTCTGAAGCGATGTAAGCAGGATCAAAATCTTTGTAAGACAATGTTGTCGCGCCCATAGAGGCTACTTGCATTGCGACATCTTTAACTAGCGTCTCAACATTATCAACAGATTTAGAAAGACCTACCAAAGCTGCAATTTTATTGATGTGCACGTACTGACCTACGTAAGGGGCATCTAATTTTTCAAAAGCTGTGATGTCTAATTTCTCACCAATCACACCAGTTTGTTCTGTTAATTTATCAGCAACGGTCATTCCTTTAAAATCAGCATCAAGAAATGCTTCTTTAGTACTAAAGTTTAAAGCAACGTCTCCCATGTCATTTGCCAATGCTACGAAGTTCTCGTTTTTTCCAACGAAATCAGTTTCGCAACCTAACACGATAGCAACACCAGAAGTGTTGTCATCATTAATATTAGCTATAGCTGCACCTTCAGAGGAATCTCTATCGGCTCTTTTCTCAGCAACTTTTTGACCTTTTTTACGTAAAACTTCGATAGCTTTATCAAAATCACCTTCAGCTTCAACCAACGCTTTTTTGCAGTCCATCATACCTGCACCAGTTGCTTGTCTTAATTTATTTACTTCTGCGGCTGTTACTTTAACCATAATGTATGTTATTTTGAATTAAAAAAAGTCGTTTAATTTTTTGACTTTGCTGGCTCTGGGCCAAAGTGCAAAGAAAAGAATTAAACGACTTTTAAATGTTTTGAAATTGTTATTTATTCTTCTTCTTCGCTAGATACTGCTTTTGCTTTTTTAGGTTCAGCTTTAGCATCATCTTTTGATTCTGATTTTACTTCTTTTTTAGCAGCTGAAGATTTTTCGCTCTTCGCTTCTTTTTCAGTTTTCTCAGATTTTCTTTCAGAAAGACCATCTGCAACTGCTGAAGTTACACAAGACATGATTTTCTCGATAGATTTAGAAGCATCGTCATTAGACGGGATTAAATAATCTACTTCGCGAGGATCTGAATTGGTATCCACCATTGCGAAAATTGGAATATTTAATTTTTGAGCTTCTTTAATGGCAATATGCTCACGTTTGATATCAACTACGAACAAAGCACCTGGTAAACGTGTCATGTCAGAAATGGAACCTAAGTTTTTTTCTAGTTTAGCACGTTGACGATCTACTTGTAAACGCTCTTTCTTGGAAAGGGAATTGAACGTACCGTCCTTTTTCATTCTATCAATAGAGGCCATTTTCTTCACCGCTTTTCTAATAGTGATAAAGTTGGTTAACATGCCACCAGGCCATCTTTCTGTGATATAAGGCATATTAACATTGCCAGCTTTTTCAGCAACAATATCTTTTGCTTGTTTTTTTGTAGCAACAAAAAGAATTTTCTTTCCAGAAGCCGCTATTTTTTGAAGAGCTTCTCCAGTTTCTTGAATTTTTGCTGCAGTCTTGTAAAGGTTGATAATATGGATACCATTACGTTCCATATAAATATAAGGAGCCATGTTTGGATCCCATTTTCTTGTAAGGTGACCAAAGTGTACACCTGCTTCAAGTAAGTCTTTTACTTCTACTTTTTCCATGTTGTAATTGTTTACGTTCTGTTAATTAGCAATGATCAAGTGGTCACTTTCGATCGCCTCAACCATTTAGATGCTAAACTTTTTTGCTCCCGAATTGATTCCGGAATTTTTTTTAAAAGACATCTACTTCTCAATATATTATTGAGAAATAGATGTTTTGTTTTGATTGAACCAGATTGAGATTATTGCAGAGCAATACCCAATTGATTGGTAAATCTTAACGTTTAGAGAATTGGAATTTCTTACGCGCTTTCTTCTGACCGAATTTCTTACGCTCAACCATTCTTGGGTCTCTTGTTAATAATCCTTCTGGCTTTAATATTAATCTGTTTTCTGCATCAAGCTCACACATAGCGCGAGATAATGCTAAACGGATCGCTTCTGCTTGGCCGGTTACCCCACCACCAAAAACGTTTACTGTAATATCAAAGTTGCCATCATTGTTAGTCATGGCTAAAGGTTGGTTTACTTTGTACTGCAATGTTGCAGTAGGAAAATAAGCCGCCACGTCTTTTTTGTTCACCGTGATTTTGCCGTTTCCTTCGGCAAGGTACACACGAGCAACAGCCGTCTTTCTACGGCCGATTTTGTGAATTACTTCCATTAGTTAAATTCGTTTAAATTAATTGTTTTTGGTTTTTGAGCATCGTATTTGTGCTCTGAACCAACAACAACATTGAGATTACGGAATAATACTGCACCCAATTTGTTTTTCGGCAGCATTCCCTTTACTGATTTTTCCACGAGCCTTGCTGGATCTTTTCCAAACAGTTCTGTCGCAGTTAAACTTCTTTGACCACCTGGATAACCTGTGTGACGAATGTACGTCTTGTCTTTCCACTTGTTTCCGGTTAAGTTGATTTTCTCTGCGTTGATAACAATGACGTTATCTCCACAATCAACATGTGGTGTGAAGTTTGGCTTGTGTTTGCCTCTTAAAAGTATCGCTACTTTAGAAGCTAAACGCCCTAGCGTTTGATCTGCAGCGTCAACCAAAACCCACTCTTTATTAACAGTAGCTTTGTTTGCTGAAATCGTTTTGTAGCTTAATGTATCCACACGTATTGATTTGCATCACGCCTTGTGACGTGATTAGTTAAACATTCCTCTTTCCAAAAGAGTTTGCAAATTTACGATTATATATTTGATTACCAAATAGCGGGCTTTCGAAATTTTGAAATATTTCTTATGATAGATAGTCATAGCGATCAATTTGTTAAAACTTCATGTCAGGGCAAAAAAAAACTGCCGTGTAGGGCAGTTTTTTAATTACGAAACAAAAATTAACTAACAATGAATAAACTTGCAATTGCTGTTGCTTCAGCTCCAGTTAAAATTTCATCATAAGCTTCGGTTGAAGCATCTACTGAAAATGGTAATCCATCGCCAAGTGTGGTTACATCTAGACCACCTTGCATCACATTCTCTTCGCCATCATATACGGCTTGTGTTTGTGTAGGCATGCCAGCACCGCGCTCGTCTCTTGTAATCCATCCTTTTAGGCCTCTAATTCTTCTAATTTCTGAAGCATGTCTGGCTTCAACAGAATGTATTTGTAAACCAGCTGTTAAAAATGCAGATCCCTGCAGGTTTCCTGCTTGTCCTTTATATGCTCTTACACCAGTATCTTCAAAAGCTTGTGCTAAAGCTAAAAGCTGAGCATAGGCATTTGGATTATCGGGATTGAATGGATCGAATAAACCTCCAGCGGTAAAGTCAAATTCTGGTTTTTCAATGGGTGTAGCACCTGCATTGGTCAATCCAGCAATTAAAAAGTCAACGTGCGCTTGCTCATGCTGGGATATTTTTTGGTAGACGGTAATCACATCAGGATCTGTTATCACATTAGAGGCAAGGGCCAAATCGTAAAATTCGTCTTCTAAATATTCTAGGGTTAATGCTAATTGAAGCGCATCTACTGCGTTATTGGCATTTTGATAGGCATAGGTTTTATTTGGAACCGCCGCTAATCCTAAAGGAATGGCCGCTAAAAGCGCTTTTTTGCTCAATGATCCTAATTGTCCGAAAGCATCACGTCTTGAAGACTTCTTCTCGTTAAGACTTTCGTTAGTAAATTCGTCTAAAAATTTTATAATATTCATAATATTCGATTTAATGAGTTAGTAATTAATTACGGTAAGTTATTTGCAGTAAAAGGCGTCACAATAAATCCAGTATCACCCACTGCCGCTAAAATTGCAGATGGATCTTGAGCGCGATCCAATCCCGTAGCTGGATCTACAACATCATCTCCTGCGAAATCTGCAGAACCTGGATTGATCAAGGTTCTAATAGCAGAAGCATGTCTTGCTTCTACAGAAACAATTTTACCGGCCAGTACCAAATAGCCTGGATCAGTAATTAATTTACCAGCACCATTGTAAGCAGAAACTCCAGTATCTTCTAGAACCTTTGCTGTTCCTAAAACGGCATTTCGATTATTGAAGTCTAAACCGCCATAATCAAACTCTAAATCTGGTAATTTTGCCGAAATATTTTCACCTACAGCTGCAGAAATTGCTGCGCTAAAAAACTCTCTATGGTTCACCTCGTGATTATATAAGTCTTGAAGTACTTGCTTTTCAATTTCGTTTGCGCCAGACCAATAAGAACCATTAAGTACCTTAGTATAAAAATCGGCTTCTAGTTGCTCAAGTGCATAAGCGTAATTTAAAACACCTAAATCTCCAGACCCAAGATCAAATATGGAAGGTTGAGGACCGTTGTTCATCATGTCGTCATCGTCACTACAGGCTATTAAAAGACCTGATCCTAAGGCCGCCATTCCACTTAGTTTTAGAAATTGGCGTCTACTTTTGGAAGATCTACTCGATGTAGTACTTACTTTTAAAATTTGCTTGTTTTTCATTTTGTTTGTGATTTTGATTAAACTTTCGGTTGATATCTTATCTTCGGTGGAAGCGTGATGTTATTGAAACTGTACCTCCATATATAATACTTAACGAAAAAAAGGACAGGTCGGTTTTTATAATTAGCATTTTTTAACATAAAAAAATAAAAATATCATTTAAACGAACACTTATTGAGCGTTATTGGTAATAAAGAGTGCCTATTTACGCTAATGGTTCGATTTAAAACCTTTCATCGTAGATCACAAAAAAAGTTAGAAGGTAAAACTTCTAACTTAAGGACAAAAGGGTTGTATTGAGGCTAGACTACTAGCGCTTCAGTTGTTTGATATTCTTCACTTTTTTCTTTTCTTCTTTTTGTTGGTATAGGGCGTAGGCTAAAATAGCCATCTCCAATCCCAATATGGCCAGCTTTGCTTTTTTACTTTTAGTAAATGCTCCTGTTAAACCTAAAACTTTTGTAATAATCATAATATGTTTTCCTTTAATGTGTTTAAATCGATGTTTTCAATAGGAATTCAATTTAAGGAATTGAATGCTCGTAGTTGAACTTAAATACAATGGAACTTAACCCAAAACAAATTATTAAGATAAATACAGGTCGATCTTGACTGAGCACACCAACTTCATGAATTTAGGGTATGTGTTAAAATGTAAAATTCATTGATAGAAAAGAATTGTATTACATCATTCCCCAATAAACTGCTTGTAATGTGAGTAGCGCTCATAAATTTGATTGACGTAATTGTAAGGTTCAACACCTCTTACGTAGCCGTATTTTACCACGGGATCATTATAATGTTTGGGAGAACTGAGTGCTAAAACCATGTCTTCCACATTGTCATCCCAACGCGAGGCGTCAAGTCCATTTTTTTGGGCTAGATTTTGGGCGTCTATTACGTGATAAAGTCCGCAATTATAGGAGGCCATCGTAAATTTTGCACGTTGAGTGGAATCTTCAATAGTCTCAAAATTATTCCAAATATCATTGAGGTAAGTGGTGCCGCCTCTAATGCTCTGTACGGGATCGCTTCTATCGGTAACGCCTAACTCTTCTGCGGTTTTCGGCATCAGTTGCATGAGACCTTCGGCATTGGCCCAAGAACTATTTTTGGGATCAAATCGAGATTCTTGATAAATGAGCGCAGCCACAAGGCGCCAATCCCAGTTGATGCGCTGGGAATGGGTTTGAATAAGCGCATCGTATGGGCTAATCTCTTCTTTATTCAAACTGTAAAAATCACTTTTGACCCGTCTTCTAAAATCTTTTTTGTTTTTGAAATACTTATTATAGATCACATTGTAATCCACTTCCTTTTTGAGGTTTTCTAGCCAAAGATTGGTTTCCTTTAAGAGTTCGGGAGAGTTAGATCGTGTTGCCCAGGCAATCCGTTGCGAAAAACTCACGGGCACATCTACATCAAGTATGGGATAATAGGAAGCCATGATTTTGGCAATGTTGCTGTCTGCAATGGTATATTTAAGGTCGCCGCTCACCACTTTCTTGATGATTTGATCTGTAGACATTTCACCAGAAAGCTCATTGACAAAAATAGGACCGCCAAGTTCTTCGGAAAGATTGGCCACGCGCTTACTGTAAGAAGATCCTTTTCTAATAGAGACCGTATCTTGTAGTAATTCTATGGCATCGTGTATCAATGCATTTTCTAATTTGTGCCAATGCATGGTTCGCCAGTTATCTGGCTTTTTTTGTACCAAGACCTGTTTGGTCAAATAGAGGTAATTTGTAAAGGACACTGCTTTTTTTCGGTTGGAAGTAATCGTAAGGCCGTGTGCCAATAGATCTCCTTCGCCTTTATTCAGCTTGGTAATGAGCTCATCTAAGTTCTTGACGACTACAATTTCAAGTTCGACGTCTAAATGTTTGGCAAAACGTTTCAGCATATCAAACTCGTAACCCATGGGTTGTCCTTTATACAAAAAATAGCTTGTACCACTATATACGGTAAGTGCTCTTAGTTTTCCCTCTTTTTTGATGGCCTCTAAATCTCGCGTGATAATGGGGGCTTCAATTAATGTATCGGTCTCTATGGTAGATTGGTCTGACGGCCCACAACTAGCAATGCACAATAGGGATATCAAAAGATATGCGAAAGCCATCTTAGCACAGGTAATTCTTGACATCATGTTAAAGAAAGTATTGGTTAGGACTTATAATATACTAAAAATCTACGACTTGCTTAAACGGTCTAGAAACAGGAACCATTGAAATGGATTGTTGATATGCTAATTAAGACGACCATCAGGCTATCAATCTAAGGGAACTTTTATTAGTTTTGCCGCTGTAAAAAACACCTTATGATTTCAGTCGATAATTTAGCCGTAGAGTTTAGTGGACACACCCTTTTTAGTGACGTGTCCTTTACCATTAATGAGAACGATAAGATTGCCTTAATGGGTAAAAATGGCGCAGGAAAATCGACCATGATGAAAATTATTGCCGGCGTTCAAAGTGCCAGCCGTGGTCATGTAAGATGTCCCAAAGAGGCGGTGATCGCTTATTTGCCACAGCATCTGTTAACCGAAGATGATACTACGGTTTTTGACGAGGCCTCAAAGGCTTTTCGTCATGTGTATGCTATGCGTGATGAAATGGATGCGCTTAACAAACAGCTCGAAACACGAACCGATTACGAGTCTGACGCGTACATGAAGATCATTGAGCGTGTTTCAGATTTAGGTGAAAAATATTATGCCTTAGAAGATGTTAACTATGATGCCGAGGTAGAAAAAGCGCTGAAGGGTTTGGGCTTTAAACCAGACGATTTCAGCAGACAAACCAAGGAGTTTTCTGGCGGATGGCGCATGCGTATTGAACTCGCTAAAATCTTACTCCAAAAACCAGATTTAATTCTGTTAGATGAGCCTACCAATCACATTGATATCGAGTCGGTGATTTGGCTAGAGGATTTTTTGGTCAACAAGGCCAATGCCGTGGTGGTGATTTCTCATGATCGGGCTTTTATAGATCATATTACCAACCGTACCATAGAGGTCACCATGGGGCGTATTTATGATTATAAGGCCAACTATACCCATTACTTGCAATTGCGTCAAGACCGACGCGCCCATCAAGTTAAGGCTTACCAAGAGCAGCAAAAGTTTATTGCAGATAATATGGCCTTTATTGAGCGTTTTAAGGGCACTTACTCAAAAACCAACCAAGTGTCTTCCCGTGAGCGCATGCTTGAAAAATTAGAGATCATAGAAATTGACGACGTTGATACCTTGGCGTTAAAATTGCGTTTTCCACCCACCAACCGTTCGGGAGATTATCCAGTGACGGTTAAGGATGTTTCTAAAGCTTATGGCGATCATGTGGTGTTTAAAAATGCGAACATGTCTATTGCTAGAGGCGAAAAAGTGTGTTTTGTAGGAAGAAATGGCGAAGGTAAATCCACCATGATCAAAGCCATTTTAGGCGATATTGATGTTGAAGGCACCTGCAGTTTAGGGCATAATGTTAAGGTGGGCTATTTTGCACAAAACCAAGCTGCGTTGTTAGATGAAGACCTTACCATTTTTCAAACCGTGGATGAGGTGGCCAAAGGCGATGTGCGCACTCAAATTAAAAACATTCTTGGGCGTTTTATGTTTAAGGGCGATGATATTGATAAAAAAGTAAGTGTGCTGTCTGGTGGCGAAAAAACCAGATTGGCCATGGTGAAGCTGTTATTAGAACCTGTAAACCTGTTGATTCTCGATGAGCCCACCAATCACCTCGATTTAAAATCTAAAGACGTCTTAAAAGAAGCCTTACAAGATTTTGACGGTACGCTGGTATTGGTCTCTCACGACAGGGACTTTCTTCAAGGCTTGTCTAAAAAAGTGTTTGAGTTTAAAGACCAACGTGTGATTGAGCATTTTGAAACCATTGACGATTTCTTGGCCCGAAATCGGGTGGAGAGTTTGAAGGGGTTGGATTTGTAGATTGATGCTTTAAAGGATCATTTTTGAATCTTTTTTGATGTTACTTTTTTTCGTAGAAATGAGAACATTTATAGCTTTTAAGTAACTGAAAATCTTAGAAGATACACTCTTAAATATCTTTGATTTAAAACGTTGGTGCTTTCTGAAAATAAGATATATTTGCGCGAACTAAATCTCAAAAAATATGAAATTATCAAAATTACTTTTATTGTCAATCTTATGCGTAACCGTATTTTCTTGTTCATCAGATGATGATGACAATGACAGTGCAGTATCTGCAGTAGGTATATGGAAATTAACTGCCATCAATTTAGAAACCCCCTTCGATCTCAACATGGATGGTACAGCTTCAACAAATTTTATGGCGGAAACCGATTGTTATCAAAATGAAACCATTCTTTTTAATGCAGATGGAACAGGGTCATTCAACTATACCTCTTACGCTGAAATCGGAATTGAGCTCAATATGGATACCAACGAGGATCCTATTTATACAGTAGAATGTATAGACGAGATTGAGTTTGATACATTTAATTGGGTTCAAAACGGTAATCAAATCACTAATCCAGACGATAATGATCCTGATTCTAGTTTAACTATAAGTGGATCTCAAATTATTTTATTGCTACCAGGAGGTTTTTATGCTTCTAGTCCTGATGATGACTCTAGTGTTGAAGTCACTTCAGATATCACTTATATCTACACCAAACAATAAATAGTATCAGTTTATGATAGTTTAAAAAAGCCAAAACGTTTGTTTTGGTTTTTTTTTTTGCTTTAATCCCATGGCTTCGGGTTTTATGTGGTTGATTATAATGGAAGCGTTTGGATTAGTAAGACGAAGATTATCCAATCGCCAATTTAGCGGCATCTTTCCATAAATAATGAGGCATTGGTTCTTCTAGTTCCCAATTGATGCTCATTGGTTTTGAGCCATAATAGTCTTTCAAATTACCTTCGCCAATAAAAACGTATCCAAGGCTTTTTCCAAATTCGTTTTTTGCTTTTTCGCAACAGAGAAAACTATTTTATAATTCATTTATCAAATTAAATAACTGAAAATCAGAATTATGTGAATAAATCTAGTTATATTTATATGTAAATTTTTAATCAAAAAAGCACATGTATTCTAGTATTAGTGAACGTGAAAAATTAAGACATCCGTATTATCAAATCATGGAATTAAGTCCAGCAAAGCTTGAAGCTGAGTTAAACACTTGGACTCGATTAGAATTGATTGATTGGTTGTCATGGAATGATCGAAATGGTATTTATAGAGATGAAGAATCACTTAGTGAAATTGGTGTTATTTTAGATAAACCAGAAGCCATTACTATTATTATGAGGCAGATTTTAGAATAAGAAAATGCTACACGTTGTATGTTGACTGCCTTTGGTTTAGGTTCTATTTTTGTTAAAAACAATCATGTTATGAAACCAAGTAGAAGAGGGCAAATCGTAAAATTTCACACGCCGTATGAAGATGAAAATCCTGAACAGCTTTTATATTATTCTTGAATACATAGAAGACGGTTGTAGAAGAAGAGCAAAAATTCAAGCATTAAATGCAGGCTTTTGGCTTGCTTCAATTAGCATTGTCTTGGCTGAGGATTTAGAGGTGGATGATTTATTAACTAAACAAATAGTGCCTTATTTTGATGTTTTATAAATTCAAAGTAGAATGGATGAACAAGACATTAAAAGGCACGGGATAAATCCTTTGAAGAGTTCGAAAGAATCCGATTGGAATCATTCCTTTAAGTTTTGATAATATTTTGTAATTAATTAAAAAACTTTTTTAAATTTGTAACCCTTGTATAAGGTTGTATAGTATGGTTATAAAAGATTGTTATTCGCTTTCGGAAGCTGCAGAGCTATTAGGTAAAAGTAAAGAAACTTTGAGAAGATGGGATAAGGAAGGTAAACTTCCTGCCTTCAGAGAACCTATAAGCGAATATCGTATATATAAAAAAGATGATATTAATAATCTTTTAAAACCTTTGTTTGACGACCTTGACGAGGTAGTAGATAATTATGAAAAGCCACTAAAAGAATATAAGGTTCTCGAATTATTTGCAGGAGCAGGCGGTTTAGCGATTGGACTTGAAAAGGCAGGAGTAAAGTGTGCTGCTTTAAATGAAATTGATAGATGGGCTTGCCAAACTCTTCGAGAGAATAGACCAAGTTGGAATGTTTTAGAAGGCGATATAAAGTCTTTTAATTTTGAAGAATTTAATGGCGAAGTTGATATAGTTACTGGTGGTTTTCCTTGCCAAGCTTTTAGTTACGCTGGAAAAAAATTAGGGTTAGAAGATGCTAGAGGCACTTTGTTTTATGAATTTGCTCGTGCTGTTAAAGAGGTTAATCCGCCTATATGCATCGGTGAAAACGTAAAGGGTTTACTATCTCATGAAAAAGGCGATACATTGAAAGGCATGATTTCCATTCTTGATGAAATTGGCTATAATGTCATGCCTGTAAAGGTATTGAAAGCAGTTAATTATAAGGTTCCACAGAAACGAGAGCGATTGATTTTAGTTGGAGTAAGAAAAGATATAGATGTCAGATATGAATATCCTAAACCATACCAAACAATTTATAATTTGTCTGATGCTCTAAAGAAAGGAAAACTATATAAATCCAATGTACCTAAATCGGAAGGCTCAAAATATCCCCAGCACAAAAAGGAAGTTCTTGATTTAGTGCCTCCAAAAGGCTATTGGAGAGATTTGCCTTTAGAGTTACAAAAAGAGTATATGGGTAAAAGTTTTTACTTAGGAGGTGGCAAAACAGGTATGGCAAGGCGTATTGGTTGGGATGAACCAAGTTTAACATTAACATGTAGCCCTGCTCAAAAACAAACGGAAAGATGCCATCCAGATGAAACAAGGCCTTTTACTGTTCGTGAATATGCACGTATACAAACATTTCCTGATGAATGGAATTTTGCTGGATCAGTATCCCAACAGTATAAGCAAATAGGAAATGCCGTTCCTTGTAATTTAGGTAAGGAAATAGGTTATTCTATTGTGAAGTTTTTAAATAATTATTATTGTAGTCTATTGAATCCTAAATAATAGCTATAATTTTCAAAAGTTATTTCGTTTAAAATAGAACGTTTGCTTTCACTCGCACTTTCAGTAATTTCTTTCAAGGCCGAATCTTTATTCCCTTTATTATCTTCTTTAGTATCAATAAAATCATTGATTACTTTTGGCAAGATAGAATATAATTCAAAAAAAGCTTTTTCATTTCCCGTTACTAATTGGTAGAATTGATCTCCAGATATTTTATATACTCTACTATGACTATACTCTTTGCCATTTATATCACCTAACCATTTTTCACAAAAACTTCCTTTAGCTAAAATTTGAACCCAATAGCACTTTGCCTGTTTATAACGATCTGCATAAGTGGCTAATTTTTGAAAAAGACTTTCAGCAGAGCTACTATTCATTGTATTGTGCTTATTCTTAATATCGGCGAATAAAGTGTCATCCTTTGCTTTAATATCAAATCCGCTAAATTTACCTATTTCATAACCCTCAACTACCCCAAGTACTTCTTCATGAAATGTACCAATGGAGTTATTGATGGATTTATCGATCTGGCGATTAATTTCGGTCTTAATTAAGGTTTGTTCATCTAAATCATTGAATTTAGAGTCAAAAGTTAATTTAAATGTATCGATTTTGTTTTTGTAAAATTTAGTTTTACTAATATTAGCTTTAGCCTTTTGATATGAATTATATAAATTTTCAACACAGAACAAAAGATGTTCGTCAGATATATAATCCAAGTATTTATTTGCCATAAATTAATTTTTTTGTTACAATATAACGAAATGATTCCTAATGCGCTTCCAACCAATCATCACCAACGCCAACTTCAACATCCAAAGGAACGCTCATTTTAAAAGCACCTTCCATCTCAGTTTTGATTAGAGTTTTCATTTCTTCCAATTCAGGCTTGTACACATCAAATACCAATTCATCATGCACTTGTAAGAGCATTTTGGTTTTAAAGTTTCCGTCGTGTAATTTGTTATAAATATTGATCATCGCCAACTTAATAATGTCGGCCGCGCTCCCTTGAATGGGCGCATTTACCGCATTACGCTCTGCCGCACCACGTACCACAGCATTACGAGAATTGATGTCTTTTAAATACCGACGGCGCCCCAAAACGGTTTGCACGTAACCATTATCTCGGGCAAAGTCAACTTGCTTGCCCATATAGGCTTTCAGTTTAGGGTAGGTCTCGTAATAAGTGTCTATCAACTCCTTGGATTCGGCACGGGATAAATCGGTTTGGTTGCTCAACCCAAAGGCAGAAACTCCATAAATGATCCCAAAGTTGACGGTTTTGGCATTGCTACGTTGTGCTCTAGAGACCTCTTCGATTGGCACGTTAAATACTTTTGAAGCGGTAGAGGCATGAATGTCCTCCCCGTTTTTAAAGGCTTCCATCATGGTTTCCTCTTCACTCAAGGCTGCAATAATACGCAGTTCTATTTGTGAATAATCGGCAGCAAGTAAGATGTAATCGTCGTTTCTTGGTACAAAAGCCTTACGCACCTGCCTGCCGCGTTCTGTACGTATCGGGATGTTCTGTAAGTTAGGATTGTTGCTGCTCAACCTGCCAGTAGCGGCAACGGTTTGCATATAATCGGTATGCACTCTGCCGGTACTCTCTTCTACTTGGGTGGGCAGGGCATCTACATAGGTACTCTTTAATTTGGCGAGCCCGCGATAGTCTAACACATTTTGAATAATGTCATGATCTTTGGCCAAATAGCTCAACACATCTTCGGCAGTAGAATATTGACCGGTTTTGGTCTTTTTGGGCTTGTCTACCAGTTTTAATTTTTCAAAAAGAATCACGCCCAATTGTTTGGGTGAGGCAATGTTAAATTCTTCGCCAGCGGCCTCGTAAATCTGCTGTTCTAAATTTGCAATATCAGTATTGAGCGCTTCAGAAAGGGAGTCAAGAAATTTGGTATCTAAATTAATACCTTCCAATTCCATAGCCGCCAAAACCCGAAGTAGTGGCACCTCAATATCATCAAATAAGGTTTGGGTATTGGCATCGCCCAGTTCTTTTTCAAAATGCTTTTTGAGTTGTAGTGTGATGTCAGCATCTTCAACGCCGTATTCGGTTTGCTGTTCTAAAGGCACGTCACGCATTGAGAGTTGGTTCTTGCCTTTTTTGCCAATCAATTCGGTAATGGAAATTGGGGTATAGTTTAAATAAGTTTCAGCCAGCACCTCCATATTGTGTCGCATATCTGGATTGATGAGGTAGTGCGCCAACATGGTGTCAAACAATTTCCCCTTGACCTCAATCTGGTACTTGGCCAATACTTTAATATCGTACTTGAGATTTTGGCCTATTTTCTCGATAGACTCACTTTCAAAAAAGGGTCTTAAGATTTCAATGAGCTCTTGGGCTTTTTCTTTTTCCTTCGGAAATGGGACGTAAAAGCCTTTGCCGGCCTCCCATGAAAAGGCAATCCCAACCAGCTCTGCGGTTAATGGGTTTAAGCCGGTAGTTTCGGTGTCAAAACACACAGAGGTTTGAGACATCAGGGTCTTCACAAATAAGGTGGTGGCCATTCCAGGCGCTACACTTTGGTAAAAATGAGAAACCGTGGCAGCTGTTTGTCGGCCGTCTTGGTTGGTGGCTTGACTTTGGTTTGCCGAGGAAGGCGCATCACTGGGCGACCCACCAAATAAACTGAATTGTCCTGCGCCAGCTTCCGAAATCGTGCTTTCCGAAGCATTCGATGTTTGTGCTTTGGCTGAAGTGGAAGCGCCATTGTTTTGGGCGGCATCCTCTTGAGGCGCAAAGGTTTTTATAAAGTTGTCTAGCAAACGTCTAAACTCCAGCTCCTGAAAGATGTCTTTTACCTTTTCGATATCGGGTTCAGATAGTTCAAAGTCTTCAGCGTTAAAGGTTACGGGAACATCCAACATGATGGTGGCCAACTGTTTTGACAGTAAGCCCAGCTCATTATTGGCCTCAATTTTTTCTTTCATTTTGCCTTTAAGCTGGTCGGTATTGGCCAAAAGCCCTTCCATAGAACCAAATTGCTTAATGAATTTTTTAGCGGTCTTTTCACCCACACCAGGAAGTCCTGGGATATTATCAGAGGCATCACCCATCATCCCCAAAAAGTCGATAACCTGCTCTGGACGCTCAACTTCAAATTTTTTCTGAACCTCAGGGATGCCCCAAGTTTCGTAGCCGCCACCAAACGATTTTGGACGGTACATAAAGATATTTTCGGTCACCAATTGGGCAAAATCCTTGTCTGGGGTGACCATAAAGGTTTTATAGCCTTCTTTTTCTGCTTGTCGAGAAAGTGTGCCAATCACATCATCGGCCTCATAACCTTCTTTTACCATAATGGGAATGTGCATGGCCTCAAGAATCTCACAAATATGAGGAATGGCGGTTTTAATGCCCTCAGGCGTTTCGTCTCTGTTGGCCTTGTATTCTTCGTACATTTCTACTCGGTCTACACTGCCGCCTTTATCAAAACATACTGCCAAATGGTCTGGGCGCTCACGTTTGATAACATCTAAAAGCGAATTCATAAACCCCATAATGGCTGAGGTATCTTGGCCCTTGGAGTTGATTCTTGGATTTTTTATAAAAGCATAGTAGCCTCGGAAAATGAGCGCATAGGCATCAACTAGAAAAAGGCGTTTTTGATCTGACATTTGTATACATTTTGAAGTTTATAAAACTACGAAAAATTGGATAGACCCAAACCGTTTTAAAGCCCTAAACTTGGTCTGTGAAAGTTCAATTTTTTAGACACATCGCTTATCTTTGCAGCAGAAATTAATTAGCTATGAATACATTTTCTATCGCCATTCACGGCGGAGCAGGTACTTTGGTCAAAGGGATGATGACGCCAGAACTAGAGGCCAAATATAGAGCCGCATTAAAAAGCGCCTTAACTACAGGGTATGAGCTTCTTGAGCAGGGAGGCACGGCCGTTGATGCCGTTGAGCGAGCTGTTCAAATCTTAGAGGATTCGCCTTTATTTAACGCAGGAAAAGGAGCCGTTTTTACCGCTACCGAAACTCATGAAATGGACGCCAGTATCATGGATGGTAAGACGTTGAATGCAGGCGCAGTGAGTTTAATTACAGGTATAAAAAACCCCGTAAGTTTGGCTCGTGATGTTATGGAAAAGAGCGAGCACGTATTTTTAGCTGGTGAAGGAGCCATGGCTTTTGCCAAAGATTTGAACTATGCCTTAGAAGACACATCTTATTTTTATGATGAACTGCGTCACCAACAGTGGTTAGATTTAAAAGACACCGATACCTTTCAATTAGATCATTCTACAAAAAAGGACTCAAAATTTGGGACGGTTGGCGCTGTGGCCTGTGATAAAGACGGGAATATTGCGGCAGCCACTTCTACCGGTGGGATGACCAATAAAAAATGGGGACGTGTAGGCGATAGCCCGATGATTGGTGCAGGCAACTATGCTCATAATAAAACCTGTGCGATTAGTTGTACGGGTAGTGGCGAGTTTTTTATTCGAGGCGTGGTGGCTTACGATGTGGCTTGCTTAATAGAACACAAACAGATGAGCTTGGAGGCTGCTGCCAAAGAAGTGATTCATACCCGAGTTGCAGAAATAGGTGGCGACGGCGGTTTAATTGCTGTAGACGCCAAAGGTAATATTGCCATGCCCTTTAATACGGAAGGCATGTACCGTGCCTCTAGATCTTCAGAAGGCACAGAAACCATTGCTATTTATAAATAGAAGGGCTTGTAAAAGCTAGACAAAGAGGGATGTCATTGGTAGGGCCTCTACCTTTTTCTTTTTTATGTCGAAACGGTTTCCGTTAGACAAAATGTGCGTTCTTAAACCAACTATAGACATTGGGGGTACCCCCTCATGCAAGATGGCATGGTGGTTTCTTAATTCTTTGCTCCAATATACATTTATTCAAAAGTTTTAGATTGAAGTGAACATTAGATGTTACTTGCCCAAATGAAGTCATTTTTGAATTGTATAGCATCGTTATAGAAGGAAAAAATGACAAAAAGTGGATGAAAAAGGCCAATTTTTAGCCAATCGAAAAAGTTTAAACGAAATCATATTTGAAACGGGTCAGTTGTGTTGGCGCAAATCGTTAAAAATCATAAATCGGTACTCCCTAGATACTCACTAGATAGTCCGTAGGTAATCCATGGATGAGCCGAAATAGGATATGAACTAATTTAGGACAATTTTAAAATAAAAGAATCCAGCTAATTGCGCCATAAAATATAGCGCAATTAGCGAGTTATACCATAAGGAATAATAGGATGTAAGCGTTTTAATCCTTTTAATTTGGAGCTAGACAAAGGGGGATGTCATTGGTAGGACCTCTACCTTTTTCTTTTTTATGTTGAAACGGTCTCCGTTAGACAAAATGTGAGTTCTCAAACCAACTAGAGACATGGGTGTGCCCTCATTTAAGATGGCATGGTTATTATGCCGAATGCGTCTCCCGTCAAAAACAATCACCATTCCAGACCCAATCACTTCAAACCAATTGTTCTTAATGATTAATCCGGTGTCTTCGGCAAGTCCTAGTCCTATTAATTCTGGAAACTGAGCAACCGCTTCGGTAATTCTGCCAAAACGCCCGCGTTGTATAAAATGGGTGTCAATGATCAATTCTGGAATTAAGGACAAGCCTTTATGCATGCGTACAGCGCCTTTGAGAAAGGCCTCTTTGGCACTTCCGCCCGTAATCATTTCTTCGGCCATCACCATGGCACCAGCACTTGTACCGGCGATTACAAACTTTTCAGTGTTGTACTTTTTCAGAAGTAACTCGTGAAATTTTGTGCCTCTAATTTTCCGACTTATTTTAGATTGATCACCACCAGAAAACATCACACAATCGGCAGCTTCTAAAAGCTCTAAATGTTCTGGAGCATCGGTTTCTTTAGGGTTGTTGGTTTGTATAACTGTAACGTCAGTACAACCTAAAGTGTCAAAAGCGGTGAGGTAATTATCACCAACTTCAACAGGGATACTGGATGCTGCAGGCAAGACCAAAATCTTGGCGTTAACGCCTCCGCTTTCTACCACCACATGATGCAAGATGCCTTCTTTGACATAATCCAGGGTGTAGGAGTCGTCGTCTGTAAGTCCCTTATCTTCATTTCCGCCAATAGGAATAAGCGTTCCTTTTATCATTTCATCAATTTTAATAAGCCAAAATTAGATATGTTGTAAATAGTGGCAATACGGCTGCAAAAATAAGCTTATTTGGTCAAATTATTTTATATTTATGACTATTCAAAAAAGAAACGTAACTCACCTTATAACTGAAAACTACATGAAAATACGGGAAATCAATGCAATGAGAGGTCCAAACTATTGGTCTGTAAGACGCCATAAATTAATAGTGATGGTTCTAGATCTAGAAAAGATGGAAGAGTATCCTTCCAATGAAATTCCCGGATTTTCAGAACGACTTCAAAAGATGTTTCCCACAATGTATTCACACCGTTGCTCTGTAGGTACTGCCGGCGGTTTTTTTGAGCGGGTAGAAGAAGGTACTTGGATGGGGCATATTGTAGAGCATATCGCTTTAGAAATCCAAACCTTAGCTGGCATGGATACTGGATTTGGCAGAACGCGAGGCTATGGAGAGAAAGGCGTGTACAACGTGGTATTTTCATATGAAGAAGAAAGCGTAGGGCGATACGCCGCTAAAATGGCAGTTGATATTTGCGAAGCCTTGATTGCTGCAGAAGAGTACGATATGGATAACGACATCCAGCACATGCGTGAACTTCGTGAAAAGGAGCGCTTGGGCCCAAGTACTGGTTCTATAGTTGAAGAAGCCCAATCACGAGGCATTCCTTGGATTCGTCTTAATAAATACTCTTTGGTACAATTAGGATACGGTGCCAATCAAAAACGAATACAAGCCACAGTTACCAGTGATACCAGTAGTATTGGTGTGGAGTTGGCCTGCGATAAAGAGGATACTAAATATTTACTGGAACAAGCTGAGGTTGCCGTGCCCCGTGGCGACATTATTAGTAGAGAAAGTAGTTTAGAGGCCTCATGTAAATATGTGGGCTATCCGTTGGTTATGAAACCCATTGATGGTAACCATGGACGCGGTATTACTGTAGATATTCAGAATTACGAAGATGCTTTGGTTGCATTTCATGCCGCTA
Source organism: Sediminibacter sp. Hel_I_10 (assembly GCF_000688335.1). NCBI lineage: Bacteria > Pseudomonadati > Bacteroidota > Flavobacteriia > Flavobacteriales > Flavobacteriaceae > Sediminibacter > Sediminibacter sp. Hel_I_10. The sequence continues at coordinate 1,599,603 of NZ_JHZX01000001.1, read as the reverse complement.
AAGCAGTGTCGAGACGTGTTATTGTAGAAAAATATATTACTGGGGAAGACCACCGACTTTTAGTGATTAACCATAAACTCGTTGCGGCTGCAAAACGAACACCGGCCCATGTGGTTGGTAATGGCAAATCAACGGTTAACGAGCTGATTCTTGAGGTCAATAAAGACCCGAGACGTGGGTATGGCCATGAGAATGTGTTGACACAAATTAGTGTCAATGATTTGACCAAAACCATTATAAAAGATGCGGGGTATACGCTAGACAGTGTCTTGCCAGAAGGCGAACGATTGCTGTTAAAAGATACCGCCAACCTGAGTACAGGAGGTACGGCAGAAGATATTACAGATATTGTTCACCCTGCAAACGTCTCTATGGCAGAGCGCATCTCAAAAATTATAGATTTAGATATCTGTGGGATTGATATCATGACCAATGATATTACCTTACCACTCTCTGAAACTGGAGGCGCAGTGCTCGAGGTCAATGCGGGACCAGGATTTAGAATGCACTTGGCACCAACCACAGGATTGCCGAGAAATGTTGCGGCACCAGTTATAGATAAGCTCTTTCCTAATTATGGCGAAACAGGACGTATTCCTATAGTAGCGATTACCGGCACTAACGGAAAAACCACCACCTCAAGATTAGTTGCCCACATGGCCAAAATGAAAGGCTATCGGGTGGGGTACACCACGAGTGACGGGGTTTACATCCAAAACCGATTATTGATGACGGGAGATTGCACCGGACCAACAAGTGCAGAATTTGTACTAAGAGATCCCACCGTAAATTTTGCCGTTTTAGAATGTGCTCGAGGCGGCTTGTTAAGAGCAGGTCTTGGATTTAAAAAATGTGATGTCGCCATTGTTACCAACATTGCTGCCGATCACTTGGGGCTTAAAGGCATCCATACCATTGAGCAATTGGCAAAAGTAAAAGGCGTTGTCCCAGAAACCGTATTGCCCGATGGCTACGCGATTCTTAATGCCGATGACGATTTGGTGTATGATATGAGACGCAATCTTAATTGTAATATTGCTTTGTTTTCTATGGATGAGCATCACCCAAGAATCAAGGCCATGCAACGCTTAAACGGAATTACAGCAGTGTACGAAAATGGGTATGTTACCATTTGCAGAGGCGAATGGAAGATGCGCATCATGAGTGCCGAAAATATACCATTAACCTATGGTGGTAAAGCGCCATTTATGATTCAGAATGTATTGGCAGCTATTCTTGCGGCTCATGTGCAAGGCATCAGCATTGAGGATATGAAAGCAGGTTTAGAAACCTTTATTCCCTCAGCTTCCCAAACACCAGGACGCTTAAATTTATTTGAGTTTAAAAACTTCTCCATTCTGTTGGATTATGCCCATAATCCTGCGGGCATGCGCGCGCTTCAAAAATTTACAGATGCATTGGATGCCACGGTAAAAGTGGGAATCATTGCAGGTATTGGCGATCGTAGGGTAGAAGATAATAATGAGATGGGAAGTATTGCTGCGGAAATGTTTGATGAAATCATTATTCGTCAAGACAAGCAATTGAGAGGGAAGACTGAGGATGAATTGATCAAGATGTTGAGAGATGGCATCCTTATGAAAGACCCAAATAAAAAGACCACAGTGATCCCTTCTGAAAAAGAAGCCATTACCCATGCAGTTAAAACGGCTACAAAAGGATCGTTGATCATTCTTTGTAGTGATGTGATCCCTGATGCTCTAGACTTGGTGAAGAAATTTAAGGAGTTGGAGGCAAAAGGAGAATTGGTATTTGAATAAACCTTGAAAAGAGCCCATAAAAAAATCCGAAAGTATCAACTTTCGGATTTTTTTATTTATGAGTTTTGTGTCTTAGACTAGCAAAGTTTTACTTCCTTCACTTTAATCTGTAAACTTTTTCTGTAAGCTTTAATGCTAATGATCTCAGAACTCTTTTTACGATTGATTTTCAAAAGTTGAGATTTTGCAGTTGAATTTGAATCAGCCTTTAACGTCATGCTTTTAGCTTCAGAAGTGGTTTCTTTAATGTCTTTTTCCACAGAAATCTCAGTTGCAGCAGTTGTTGTTTCTACTTGAGCAAAAGTGATAAGTGGTAAAGAAATAAATGCTAAAATTAAGATTGCTTTTTTCATGATATACTGTGTGCTTAGATTCAAACTCATTACAAAGAAAGAGAACATGTTGGCTGAAAATGAATATATTAGTTAAACCGATTATATTTTGGCTGTTCTGAAAGCCGACGCCAAAAACATCGATGAAATACACAAATAAGGCTCGCAGCCCAATAAACACGTTGACGTTTAAATGAAAGATTATACAGATAACATGCACGCGGCACTTTTTGAGTCGCAGAAATCAAATCAGTTTAAGGTGGGGAATACATCCTATAAAGCACGTGTCAAAAAGTTAAATGCTTTAAAGAAGGCCTTAGAAGTTGATTTTAAACAGGAGATTCGGGAAGCGCTCTATAAAGACTTTAGAAAACCACATTTAGAAACAGACCTTACAGAGATCTATCCCGTTATAGATGAGATCAAATTTGTAAAGGGCCAATTAAAATCTTGGTTAGGTCGGCAAAAGGTCGATACACCAATAGCGCTTTTGGGGAGCTCCTCTTGGATCAAGAATGAGCCTAAAGGGGTGTGCCTCATCATATCCCCATGGAATTTTCCCATCAACCTAACATTAGGTCCATTGGTGTCAGCTATTGCTGCAGGCAATACCGTCATCATAAAACCTAGCGAAATGACGCCCAATGCGTCAAACGTCATGTCAAAAATGATCACTGCTATTTTTAATACCGATGAGGTGGCTTTGGTGCAAGGGGAAGTTGAGACGTCTACAGAGTTGCTCAAGCTTCCTTTTAATCATATATTTTTCACAGGATCACCACAAGTAGGAAAGATTGTAATGAAAGCGGCCTCAAAACATCTGAGCTCGGTAACTTTAGAGTTAGGCGGTAAGTCTCCGGTTATTGTCGATGATACTGCAGATATAGCTCGTGCGGTAAAACGAATTATCTTCGGAAAGTTTGTCAATTGCGGACAAACCTGCATTGCGCCAGATTATGTTTTTGTACACCAATCGGTTAAAGATACTTTTCTGAAAACGTTTAAGGAGTCACTCACGGAACACTATGGCTCTAATCCATCAACTTCTGAATCTTACGCCCGAATTGTGAATCAAAAACACTTTAAAAGGCTGTCGGGCTATTTAGATGATGCGAAGGTTAGAAACCTAGAGATTGTTCATGGCGGAGCTTCCGAAGAAAAACAGAATTACATCGAGCCCACATTGGTTCTAGATCCCACCGATGACAGTGACCTCATGCAGAATGAGATTTTTGGACCTATTCTGCCCATAAAAAGCTTTTCGAAATTAGAGGATGTGGCCTCTTATATTAATGAACGAGAAAAACCTTTGGCCTTATACATGTTTAGTAAGCATAAAAAGAATGTGCAATTTATGATCAATAATACGAGGGCAGGCGGGACATGCATCAATCACAATTTATTGCAATACCTTAATCACAACTTGCCTTTTGGGGGAAGCAATCATAGCGGGATTGGAAAATCGCACGGTTATTTTGGGTTTTTGGAATTTACCAATCAGCGCTCCATTTTAAAACAGCACACTTTTGGCGCTGTTGATTTATTAACGCCGCCTTACACGTCTTTTAAACAGAAGTTGGTGGACTTGACCTTAAAATGGTTTTAATGTTTTAGGAGATCGTTATCTAATCTTTGATATAAGACTGGGAAGCGGTCTCTGTATTTTCGCCATCTTTATAGGTCATGTAACTGAATCCCTTATGAATGCAATAAGAACCCACTTCGCCAGCCTTGTTCATGGCGATATAGGCAATTTGAAAGTCTTTATAGCCCTTGTTCTTTTTTACAATGCGCTCTACCGCCTCCTTACAGGCTTGTTGAGGAGACATGCCATTTCGCATCAGTTCTACAATAAGGAAACTGCCTACGGTTTTCATGACCTCTTCTCCTAGGCCTGTAGCTGCAGCACCGCCAATCTCATTGTCTATAAAAAGACCAGAACCAATAATGGGCGAGTCGCCAATACGGCCCTTCATTTTATAGGACAAACCAGAAGTAGAACAGGCGCCAGCAATATCGCCATCTTCATCCATACACAGCATCCCAATGGTATCGTGATTTTCAATATTGATAATGGGTTTGTATTCTGGCGATTTTTTCCAAGCCTCAAAAGCTTCTATGGAACTTGGAGTTAACAGTTCTTCTTTTTTAAAACCTTGCTGGTATCCAAATTCTTCGGCACCTTTCCCCGAGAGCATCACATGTGGTGTTTCGGTCATGACCTTTTTTGCCAATGCAGCAACGTTGGTAATATGCTCTACACAAACCACGGCGCCACAATCGCCATTACTATCCATCACACAAGCATCTAAGGTCACGTTACCTTCACGGTCTGGTGTGCCGCCTTTACCCACGGTAGTGTTTTTTAAGTTGTTTTCTTCCACCTCGGCGCCAATAACTGCAGCATCCAGAGCCTTTGCGCCTTTTGATAGCGCTTCACCTGCCATTGCGGTTGCATTTTTAAATGCCCAAGTGCAAATGGCAATGGGTTTCTTTTTTTGTGATATGGTCATGTTGTTTTTTGTGGTCTCGGAGGTTTCGGCAAAAGTAAATAGAGAGGGGACTATAGACATCCCCAAGCTAGAAATAGAAACCCTTTTTAAAAAATGTCTTCGCTTCATTTTGAATACATCATTTTAATGATGGCTTTTGTATCAAGGCCCATCAAGAACGTAATTTCTGGAAAAGATACTAAATCTTAACGTTGCGTTAAATAATTTTTGATAAATCACTTCTCTTTTGTAAAACGATTATATTTGATTGAACTGCAAACAGACCTATGCTTCGCTGGATTCTATTTATCATTATTTACATTCTTTTTACCGTTTATGGATTTCAAGCCATAAAAACCATTTTCAAGATGTCATGGATTCATTATGTGTATCTGGGCGTCGCACTTATTGTTCTAGGTAATTTTATTTATCAATTCAATACAGGTTCAGAAGGACGAGTTTTGGATCCTGCAAAAAGCTATGCTTTTGGGTTTTTGATCGCTTTTTTATCGATTAGTTTTATTTTGATTCCCATATTGTTCTTAGAAGATATTGTTAGAACCCTTACGGGACTTTACCATAAAGTAGTGGGTGGTAAGGAGACGTTTCATGTGCCTTCTAGGCGGAAATTTGTAAGTGCTATTGCGCTTGGTCTCGCGGCTATTCCCTTCACCTCTTTGCTTTATGGCATGTATAAAGGGAAATACCGTTTTAGGGTTTTAGAGTATACCTTACATTTTGAGGATTTACCAGAAGCCTTTGATGGCTATAAGGTGACACAAATTAGCGACATTCATTCTGGTAGTTTTGACAATCGGGAAAAAATTAAATATGGAGTGGACTTGATCAAGTCGCAAAACAGTGATATTATTTTGTTTACTGGCGATATGGTTAATAATAAGTCTTCGGAAATGTTACCATGGGCAGACATGTTTGGTGAATTAAAAGCTAAGGATGGGGTTTATAGTGTTTTAGGAAATCACGATTACGGCGATTATATCGATTGGTCATCTGCTGATGCAAAAGCACAAAATTTGGCAGATTTGGTACAATTGCAAAAAACGATGGGCTATGATTTATTGCTCAACGAAAACCGATTTATAGAACGGGATGGGCAGCGCATTGCTTTAATAGGTGTAGAAAATTGGGGCAAAGGCGGCTTTAAAAAGGCTGGTGATCTTCAAAAGGCAAAGCGAGGCGTCAATGCCGATGATTTTAAGATCCTAATGTCTCATGATCCCAGCCATTGGGAAGCTGAGGTGTTAAAGGACGATTACCACTATCATTTAACTTTGAGTGGCCATACCCACGGGATGCAATTTGGTATTGAAATTCCTGGTTGGATCAAGTGGAGCCCTGTAAAATGGCGCTACAAACAATGGGCGGGAATTTATGAACAATTGGGCCAATATATTAATGTTAATCGAGGTTTTGGATATTTAGGATACCCTGGTCGTGTTGGGATTTGGCCTGAAGTAACCGTGATCACTCTTAAAAAGGGCACAAATAATGCTTAATAGAGTGGAAATGTTATCTTTGTATATACATATCTGATTTAAAAGTTTAAACGTATGTCAAAATTTGGGGAACTCATCGATGTTGATATGCCAGTTCTATTGGATTTCTTTACCGAATGGAACGAACAATCTACAGCCATGCATCCGGTAATGCGAGATGTAGCCGCCGCTCTTGGTGATAAGGCAAAAGTTATAAAAATTGATGTTGACAAGAATAAAGAACTTGCCGAAGCACTTCGGGTTAAGGGGTTGCCCACATTAATTATCTACAAAAATGGTGAAATGAAATGGCGTTATAGCGGAGAGCAAGATGCTAATACACTTATCGCCATCGTACAAGAATATATTTAAGATTTTATTATTGACGGCATTGTTGGAGGCAGCCCTTTAAAAACAAAGCCTTCATTGCTAAAATAGTCTAACACTTTAGGAAGTGCATATTGCATATTTCTAGAGGCTTTTACGCTATCGTGAAAGACTACAATGCTTCCCGCAACACTATTTTGTATAACATTCTTCAAACACTGATCTTCGGAAACGCTGTGATCCCAATCAAAAGACAGTACATCCCACATGATGATTTTGTAATTTAGAGCAATGAGTTGTTTCCCTTGGCTGCGCTTAATTTGTCCGTAGGGTGGGCGAAAGAGCTTTGAGTCACTGCTAGAAGTCGTCGTCATTTGTGCTTGCATAAATGCCTGTTCCGCTTTCTCAACGCCTTTTAAATACGCTTGGGTACTTGTTTTCCAACCTTTAAAATGCTCTTGCGTATGGTTGCCAATGCTGTGACCTGCTGCTATAGTCTTTTTAAATAGATCTGGGTGCTTTTCTACATTGTTACCAATACAAAAAAAGGTGGCCTTTGCATGATACTCAGCAAGTTGCTCCAATACAAAATCGGTAACTTTTGGCGTAGGGCCATCATCAAAAGTAAGGTAAAGCTCCTTTTGGTCCGTGGCAACGCTCCACACATAATTTGGAAAGATGCGTTTGGCGAGCCACGGAGTTTTTACAGGAGCAATTTTCAAGTTACTCGTTTAGTTTAAGCAAATTGTCTATGGTGTCACTCTGCAAGTCTCGCTCTTCTAAAACAGGCTCAACGTCTTCCGTTTCACTGCTGGAGAAATGCTTGAATAACTCAAGATAGTTATTGAACTTGGCCGTTTCTTTCATAGCAAAGTCTTGATCTTTATAAATGACCAATAGATCTACTAAACTGCGGTAGCGTTCAATATCGGTTACAATTTCATCAATATAACGGGTTTGGTTTTCAATGGTAAGCCCGCTCCAATACGTCAAGTTCTCTTGATACTTACGAGCAACCTCTTTATAGAGATTACGTGCTTTCTCTTTGTTGCCTACTTCGTAGTAGCCACCAATATAAGGTTCTAGCAGCGTATAAAAGCCAAACTTATCTACAGGCATTTTTTCCATGGCCAAGTCGGCAATGTTTTCTGCCTTTTCTAATTGGTTTTCATTGATAAGGTCTTCCAATAATCTGGCTAGATTTCCACGATAGGTAATTCCGTTTTTACGAGTTTCCACATCATGATAAATCTTATCGCTACCACTATTTCCCCAATCCCATGCCATGACTTGATCATACATCAAATCAGTATCTACGCGGCCCATATTAAAAGGGTTTGCACGATCTACAGGCGTTCTTATAGGAACTAATTTATAGCATAAACCATCCAACTGCAGATAGTCTTTCATCCAAATATAATCGTCATCACTAAAGGCACCTCCCGTAAAATAGATAGGGCGCTTCCAGTTGTTATTGGCAATCACGTCGAGCATCAATAAACGGTTTTTGTAAAGTGCACCACCAGAAATATTAATATCAATATAAGGGACAATCTTATCGGCATCTTTTTCTTTTACGATACCATTCTCTAAAACGGCTTGCTTATCTACAGGAACTCTTACATGAGTTGTTGGTAGATAATTAGAGTTTAAGAGTTGCGCAGGATAGCCAGAAGGATCCTCTCCTTGAGCCTTTAAGGCATATTTTAATTTATATTTTGGATCATCACTAGAAATAAAGTTCATAAAATCCTTGATCAAAAAGGTATCTCTTGTGATTTCGTTCTTCATAATGTAGTCCCTGGTTCCAAAGCGGTATTGCTCATGCGTCAATTGGGACGGAATAGGATCGCTTTCATAAGCTTGACGCTTCATTTGATCAATGTACCAATCGGTTTGGAAAAGACTGGTATTTACCACACGCACATCGGTTCTTACGCCTTCAATTTCTTGCAGATACCATAATGGAAAACTGTCATTATCCCCAATACTAAAGAGAATGGCATTTGGAGCACAAGATTCTAAATATTTACGCGCCATGGCTTGTGCGGTATATTTTTCTGAACGGTCGTGGTCATCCCAATTATTGGCGGCCAGGATGCCAGGAACCAAAATCAAACAGACTAAAGTGACTGCTGGTGCTATAAATGTCGAGTTGGAGAATTTCCGAAGGGCATTATAAATAGCATACACTCCAAAACCAATCCAGATGGCAAATACATAAAACGAACCAACTACAGAGTAATCCCGTTCTCTAGGCTCAAATGGTCTTACGTTGGTGTAAAACTGAATGGCCAGACCTGTAAATAAAAAGAAGACCAACATGACCCAAAATAATTTTGGATCTCTACCCATTAAGAACAAAAAGCCAATTAATCCCAAAATTAACGGTAAAAAATAATAGGTGTTTCGGGCTTTATTGTTTTCAACATCACTAGGGAGATTATCTTGAGACATCCCTAAATGCATATCGTCTATAAAGCCAATACCGCTAATCCAATTTCCGTGGAGATCATCGTATTTACCTTGAATATCATCTTGTCTGCCTGTAAAATTCCACATAAAGTAACGCCAGTACATATAGCCCAACTGGTAGTCAAACATATAATAGAGGTTGTCACCAATAGACGGTTTTTCAACATCAAGAAGATCGCGGCCAAACTGTTTTAGGAAGCTGTTGTAATCTTCATAATCGACATTGCCTTTAGAGACGTCTGCCCTAAACTCATTGACCAAAGTTCTAACTTCATTTTCCATTTGATATTCAGGCTTGATTTTAAAATCAAGTAGCCCTGTAAACATCATATAATTTTCAGCATGCTCTGTACTCCACATACGAGGTAGAATAGAAGCGTGTTTGGAGTTGTAATTTTGTTTGGCGTTTTTCCACTGGTTAACGATGATGTATTCTCCAGTAGTTTCATCCTTCTCATATTTTGGTTTATCATCTAAGTAAGGATTGTTTTTATCCAAGCCCGAATATTGATCGGTAAACAAGGGGCCGTAAAACAGGTGTGTTTCCGGATATTGCTCTAAGTTGTAATAGGCAAGTAACTCTCTGGCACTTGACGGATTATTTTCATTAATAATCACGTTGGCATTTGCTCTTATAGGCAGCATGATCCAAGAAGAGAACCCAATAAATATAAAGATCAAGCAGAGCGTGAGCGTATTGGCATATTTGTAGCCTTTGTCACGGGTATATTTTAGACCGAAATAGAACGCAGCCACTACAGCAATTCCTGCAATGATAGATCCTGAATTAAAGGGTAACCCAATGGTGTTGACAAAGAAAATTTCCGAAGCACTAAATAATCGCAGTGCGTTTGGCAGTAATAATTTAAAGATGAAAAGTAATATGGCTGCCGCAACTACGTTGGCGATGATGAAGTTTTTAACGGTAACCGTCTTGTAGTTCTTGAAGAAATAGATAAGTCCCAGTGCGGGAATGGTTAGTAATCCCATAAAGTGGACCCCAAATGATAAACCAATGACAAAAGCAATTAAAATAAGCCACTTATGACCTCTAGGTTTAAACATATCGCGTTCCCAACGTAGCCCTAAATAAAATAAAATGGCCATGATTAAAGTAGCCATGGCATACACTTCGGTCTCCACAGCGTTGAACCAAAAGGAATCTGTAAAGGTGAACGCCAAACTTCCTACCAAAGCACCACCAAGGATGCCCATATATTGATTTTTTGAAAGTGGGGTTTTTCTATGATCATCAAAACCATCTTTATTTGGTTGGCCTGCAACTGCTATTTTTCTAAGCAGAATGCTGATGGTCCAAAACATAAATAATATGGTAAATGCACTTGCTACGGCACTCATCATGTTCAACATCATCCCAATTTGGGCGGGTTCTAGTGCAAACATCGAGAAAAAAGCACCAAGCATTTGAAATAAAGGTGCGCCCGGTGGGTGCCCAACTTGAAGTTTAGAGGAGGTTAAAATGTACTCACCTGCATCCCAAAAACTAACTGTTGGTTCTATAGTAAGAGCATAGGTCAATAGCGCAACAGCAAAAGCAAACCACCCCAAGATGGTATTCCATTTCTTGAAGTTGAAATGTGTCATAAAGAAAGTCTATTTGATGCGGGCGAATTTACTAATAAATATCACAAACGCTTAAGTTTTTAAGTAAACGTTAAGTAATTTGAATTTTTTTACAACAAATTATTTGTGCAAATAAAACTTTGTATTAAATTTGCACTCTCTTAAGAGTATTGGCCTATGGTGTAACTGGTAACACGTTGGTTTTTGGTACCAAAGAGTCTAGGTTCGAGACCTAGTGGGCCAACTGAAAGAGAAAATCCTGATTGCTAACGCAATCGGGATTTTTTTTGCCTTTTATTTCTGAATCTTAATTCGATATCAATAAATCATCAACAAAACAATTGCGTTTTTTGGTTCGATACTTCTAAGCATGGCAAGGCTTTACATTAGATTAACGTAGGCGGTGGTAATTTACACCAACATAATACGCTCGTAACATTCAGGCAAACGTTAAGCCTTCTATTTGTGGGATCAATTAATCTCATAAATAAGAAACATGAAGAAAATTACAATGTTTGCCAGCGTATTGGCATTAAGTTTAACTGCGGTACATGCGCAAGATGAACTTCAACACCTCTCAAGCTATCAGACGAACGTAGAAAATTCTGCAGAAACTGTAGCGTATGATGCGACTAACAGTCATGCGTTTTTTACCAATTCTGATAGTAATTCATTTACTATGGTAGATATTACCAATCCAGATTTGCCAACCCTTATTCAAAACGTAGATCTTTCTCCTTATGGTGCAGGTCCAAACTCCATAGCTATTAAGGGAGACATTGTAGCAATTGCTGTAGAAGCAGATCCTAAACAAGATCCAGGTAAAGTTGTATTTTTTGATCTAGATGGTACTTACGTGGGTGAAGTTACTGTAGGCGCGCTTCCAGATATGATTACTTTTACTCCAGATGGGTTGTCATTATTAGTTGCTAATGAAGGAGAGCCTTCGTCGGACTATACTGTGGATCCAGAAGGAACAGTCTCTATTATCGATTTAAGTACGGGAGTAGCTTCTGCTTCAGTGACCTCTATAGACTTTAATGATTATGACACAAAAAAAGTAGCATTACAAAATAAAGGCATTCGTATTTTTGGAAATGACGGAGCGGCTTCAGTGTCTCAAGATTTAGAGCCAGAGTACATTGCAGTTTCAGAAGATGGATCAAAAGCCTACGTGAGCTGCCAAGAGAATAACGCACTTGTTGTAGTTGACTTGACAAACAATACCATTTTAGATATTTTGCCACTTGGTTATAAAAACCACATGTTGGGAACGCCAACCGTAACGAGCTATATTTTAAATGAACTAGATCCTAATTGGCCAGCTTTGGGAACGCCTGTTTATGATAATGGTCAGCCAACAGTAGATTTGGGAGGATTCTCGGGTTTGTTTTACGATGCCGTAAATTCTACGGAAACTTCATACGTGTTTTATGCTGTGCCAGATAGAGGGCCTAATGACGGCCCTGTAGCTAAAGCTAGCGTCACTCCTGCAACCAATCAAAATTTAAGACCATTTAAATTACCAGATTATCAAGGGAGAATAGCAAAATTCACCTTGAACAAAGCAACAGGAAATGTAGAATTGAATGAAGAAATTCTTTTAACACGACAAGATGGGGTAACGCCAATAACTGGTAAGGGAAATATCCCTGGCTTTGATGAGGTTCCTGTAACTTATACAGATGCTGATACAGATTATGCAAATGCTGATTTTTTAAATGATGCTTCGGAAACGTATCATGCGTTGCCTTATGATGAATTTGGAGGTGACTTTGAAGGTATTCTTAAAGATTCTGAAGGAAATTTTTGGATGTGCGACGAGTACAGACCAGCATTATATAAATTTGATAGTGATGGTGTGCTTATCGATCGTTTTGTGCCAAATGGGACGTCTTTGTTAGGAACAACGCCACAGCCTGTTGGAACATATGGAGCAGAGACTTTACCAGAAGTGTATTCAAAAAGGCGTGCCAATAGAGGTTTTGAAGGTATTGCTTATGACGAAGTAAACAATATTATTTACGGTTTTATTCAATCACCTCTTTACAACCCGTCAAATAGTACTCAAAACAATTCTGATGTGATTAGAATTTTGGGAATAGATGCTCAAACAGGAAATCCTGTAAGTGAGTATGTCTATCTTCTTGAAAGAAATAAAGATGCTGGTTTCTCTTCATCAAGAGTTGATAAAATTGGAGATGCTGTATATGTTGGTAACGGTAAATTTTTGGTAATTGAAAGAGATTCTGAAGGGCCAGAAGTTGCTTATGGAAAAAAATATGTGTTTGAAATAGACATTAATTTCGCAACAAATATTCTAGATGTTGAAATTTCTGGAGATAGTGAATTGGAAGAATTAACTGCAGATGAGATTGTGGCCCAAAACATTCGTCCTGTACACAAGCTAAAAGTGATTAATTTGCCTAGTATTGGTTACCAAGGTTCTGATAAAGCGGAGGGTATTGCCTTGTTGCCAAACAATGAAATCGCTATAATTAATGATAACGATTTTGGTCTTGCAGGTGCGGGAATTACAGATAATAGTGTACTTGGGATTATTTCTTTTGCAAATGATTATGGCTTTGATGCTTCAAATACCGATGGGGTGGTGAACATCACACAACATCCAACCTTGGGAATGTTTATGCCAGATGGTATAACATCTTACACTGTTGATGGAATAGATTACATTGTTACAGCCAACGAAGGTGATTCCCGAGATTACGATGGCTATTCCGAAGAAGTGCGTGTAGATGATTTAACCTTAAACGCAGAGTATTATCCAGAGGCCGCAACGCTTCAGTTAAACGATGATCTTGGAAGGTTAAAAACCACAACTGTAGATGGTGATTACAATGGAGATGGTGAATTTGAGCAAATTTACTCTTATGGAGCGCGATCCTTTTCTATTTTTGATCAATACGGAAACCTGGTATTTGATAGTGCAAACCAATTTGGATTAACGGTTGCTGCTGAAGAAGCCGCTCTTTTTAATGAAGACGAGGGTGAGTTTGATGGAAGATCTGATGATAAAGGCGCAGAACCAGAGGCTGTGACAATTGGGACTATAGGTAATAAAACGTATGCGTTTATCGGATTAGAGAGACAGAGTTCTATATTAATGTATGATATTACAGATCCTAAAGACGTAGAATTCATTACCTATTACAAAGGCAATAGAGATTTGGGAGACACTGCTCCAGAAATCATAAAATTTGTTTCAGCTGCAGAAAGTCCTAATTCCCAAAATTTACTTCTAGTAGGATATGAGGTTAGTGGGTCTTTGGGAATCATTCAAATAGATGAAGATGCTTTAAGTGTAAGTGACTTGGTTGCCGATAACGATTTTATGATATTTCCTAACCCTGTAGCGCAAGGCACTTTGAAATTCAACAAAAGACTCTCGGGAAGTGTATATAATATAAACGGTCAAGAAGTGAAGCAGTTTGATAATGAAACGACTCTAAATGTATCACATTTGAGCACTGGCGTTTACATTATAAAAACTAAAACCAATGGCGTTAAGCGTTTTCTGAAGCTGTAATTAAGAGCGTAAACAAAATTAAAATCCCAATCTGTTGATTGGGATTTTTTTATGTCTAAATCTTAAAGGTCATCACAGGTCTTCTGGAGTGGTTCACAAGATCTTCGCTTATGCTACCATTGAAAAAGTGAGCAATGCCTTGTCTGCCATGAGTGCTAATGCCTATGAGGTCAGCATTAACATCGGCAGAAAAATTAAGAATGCCTTTTTCTACACTATCATCATTATAAATACTGATGGTGTAATTTTCAAAAGGGTAGTCCTTTATAAAGTCGTGAATGCGTTCATGGGCTTTTTTTGTAGTCGAGAAAGTATTAGGAGTATTTACCATGAGTAAGTGCAATTTGGCTCCAAAGCTTGTGGCAACCTCTGTGGCCTGTCTATACGTCTCTTTGTTATCATTGTTGAAATCTGATGCAAAGACAATATCATTAACGCTAAAGTCATCGTGTTCATCTTTGATAACCAATACGGGAATGTCTGATGAGCGCACCACCTTTTCAGCGTTGGATCCCACAAACATTTCATGAAAACCACTGGCGCCGTGCGAGCCCATAACGATGAGGTCTGCGCCATGCTCTTTAGAAATATCGGCAATACCATTGAAAGCGCCGTCAGGTTTAACAATCTCATGAACTTTAATGCCAGAGAGGTAATCACTAGACATCAAATCTTCAAAACGTTGGTGAGCCATCTTCATAAAAAACATCACTTCAGGTACATCTGCAGTGGCAGTAACGGCGTCAGTTTCTGTCAAAGGAATCTCTAACAAGTGCAATAGATAGATTTCACTTTGATGCATTTTGGCAATTTTTGATGCCACTTTAAGTGCGTTTTCTGCTTCCTTGGAAAAATCGGTTGGAACAAGTATTTTTTTCATGAGGGTGATGTTTAATTAATTACACTAAATTTAATAATAAAAATCCAAACTTAAGCACTTGGGAGAATCAATAAATTTATTGTATATTTGCAGCGTTGTTTGAAGAAAAAAGAATAATGAGCGGACGGGAAGTCCGCTCTTTTTATACTAATAATGTTCAAGGAAACCGTAAAGAATTTATTAAATAACGCCTTAGATGAGCGCCCAGACCTATTCCTCATTGATTTTGAGGTACAAGGCGATAATGCAATCAAAGTAATCATAGACGGCGATAATGGCGTGCTGGTCGAAGACTGCATGTTTGTGAGCAGAGGTATTGAACATAACCTAGATAGGGAAGAAGTTGATTTTTCTTTAGAAGTGCTTTCTGCAGGTGCAACATCACCATTGACCAATAAGCGTCAATACAAAAAAAACATTGGTAGAACGTTAAACGTGCAAACAAAGGGAGATGAGGTTATTGAAGGCACGCTTTCTGAAGCTACTGATGATGCTATTCTTTTAGAATGGAAAACAAGAGAGCCTAAGCCTGTAGGTAAAGGCAAAGTCACCGTAAAAAAACAAGCTGAACTAGCGTATGACGTTATTTCAAAAGCTCAAGTTGTAATAAAATTTTAAGTCAAAGTAATTATGGAAAATATTGCGTTAATTGATTCGTTCTCAGAATTTAAAGACGATAAATTAATTGATCGTGTCACGCTAATGGCCATTTTGGAAGATGTATTAAGAAGTGCATTAAAGAAGAAGTATGGCGATGATGATAACTTTGATATCATAATCAACCCAGATAAAGGGGATTTAGAAATTTGGAGAAATAGAATTGTAGTTGCCGATGATGAGGTTGAAGAACCTAACCAAGAAATTGCATTATCAGAAGCGCAAAAAATTGAACCAGATTTTGAAGTTGGAGAAGATGTTGCAGAAGAAGTGAAATTAATAGATTTAGGGCGTCGTTCTATTTTGGCATTACGTCAAAACTTGATCGCTAAAATCCACGAGCACGATAATACCAACATATATAAGCAGTTTAAAGAACTTGAAGGAGAAATATATTCTGCGGAAGTTCACCACATACGTCACAGAGCTATTATTCTTTTAGATGATGAAGGCAATGAGATCATATTGCCAAAAGACAAGCAAATTCCTTCAGATTTTTTCAGAAAAGGAGAAAATGTTAGAGGTATTATTGAAAGCGTAGAGCTTAAAGGGAATAAGCCAGCAATTGTGATGTCAAGAACGTCTCCTGCATTTTTGGAGAAATTATTTGAACAAGAAATACCAGAAGTGTTTGACGGTTTGATTACGGTGAAACATGTGGTAAGGATTCCTGGTGAAAAGGCTAAAGTGGCGGTAGATTCTTATGATGATAGAATTGACCCTGTTGGCGCTTGTGTTGGGATGAAGGGATCAAGAATTCACGGTATTGTTCGTGAACTTGGTAATGAGAATATTGATGTTATCAATTACACTAATAATATTCAATTGTTCATCACTAGAGCGTTAAGCCCAGCAAGGGTAACCTCTATTAAATTGGATGAAGAAAATAAACGCGCTGAGGTCTTGTTGAAACCAGAAGAGGTTTCTAAAGCTATTGGTAGAGGTGGACATAACATTAGATTAGCAGGTAAATTAACAGGTTATGAAATTGACGTGTTTAGAGAAGGTGCTGAGGAAGATGTAGAATTGAAAGAATTCTCAGATGAAATTGAAAGCTGGATTATTGAAGAATTCAGTAAAGCTGGTTTAGATACAGCTAAGAGTATTTTAGAACAAGATATTGTTGACCTTGTCAAGCGTACCGATCTTGAAGAAGAAACAATATTAGAAGTGATCACAATCCTCAAAGAGGAATTTGAAGAATAATACAGGTTGACTGAAACGTTGGTTTGTATAAAAGATTTTTAAGTATATTATAGGCAATTTATGGCTCAAACTAGATTAAATAAAGTATTAAGGGAACTTAACATCTCCATTGATCGTGCAGTTGATTTCTTGGAATCAAAAGGCGTGGAGATCGAGAAGAGCCCAAATACAAAAATATCCGAAGACGTTTATGCAGTTCTTTCAGACGAATTTCAAACGGATGCCAACAAAAAGGCAGAATCCCAAGAAGTTAGTGAGGCTAAGCAGAAAGAAAAAGAAGAGTTGCGTGAACAGCGTGAGCGTGAGTTAGAAGAAAAAGCGGCGCGTGAGGCTAAACAAAACGAAGTTGTTAGGGCTAGAGCTGAATTAAGCGGACCAAAACAAGTTGGTAAAATTGATTTAGATGGTGGCAAACCAGAAGTCAAAAAGCCTGAAGTCAAAAAAGAAGAGGCTCCTGCTCCTAAAAAAGAAGAAGACGTCAAAGAAGATGTTAAGAAGGTAGAGGAAGTCAAGAAAGAGGAGAAAAAAGAGGACGTTAAGAAAGATGACGAAGCTCCTAAAACTCCTGTAGCTGAAGAAAAAGCAGAGCCTACGAAGCCTAAAGAATCAGAAGCACCTAAAGTTGAGCCTAAGAAAGAGGTTGAGCCAGTGGCTAAAACTGAAGAAAAGGCACCTAAAGAAGAGGTTAAGGAAGAAGTCAAAGAAGAGAAGAAGTTCAACGAAAACGGAGAACCAATAGAAGAGACTTTAGTTACGCAATACAAGAAACTTACAGGTCCAAAAATTGCGGGAGATAAAATTGATCTTTCCAAGTTTGCAAGGCCTAAAAAGAAAAAAGAAGAAGCAAAACCTGCTGTTGATAAACGTAAACGTCGCCGTATAAGTAAAGGGCCAGCGTCTGGAGGAGATAATCGTCCTGGTGGCAATCAAAGAGGAGGCTTTAAAGGAAGACCAGCTAACAATAAGCGAGGATCTACTGTTAAAGAAGAGCCAAGCGAAGCAGAAGTACAAAAACAAGTACGTGAAACTTTAGAGAAGTTACAAGGTAAATCTTCTAAAGGAAAAGGTGCGAAGTATCGTAGAGATAAGAGAGACTCTCACAGAGAGCAAACTGAGAAAGATCAAGCAGCAGAAGCAGCAGATAGCAAAGTATTAAAAGTTACAGAATTTGTTACGGCAAGTGAAGTCGCAACAATGATGAATGTTTCTGTAACAGAAGTGATTTCAGCATGTATGTCACTTGGTATGATGGTAACGATGAATCAGCGTTTAGATGCCGAAACCTTATCTGTTGTAGCAGATGAATTTGGTTATGAAGTTGATTTTGTAACTGCAGATATCGAAGAATCTTCAGAAGTTATTGAAGAAAACCCTGAAGATTTAAAACCTCGTGCGCCAATTGTTACGGTCATGGGTCACGTAGATCACGGTAAAACATCGCTTTTGGATTATATCCGTAAAGAAAATGTAATTGCAGGTGAGTCTGGTGGTATCACACAGCACATTGGTGCTTATGGTGTAGAATTAGATGGCGGTCAAAAAATGGCCTTCTTAGATACACCAGGTCACGAGGCCTTTACAGCCATGCGTGCCAGAGGTGCTCAAGTAACAGATTTAGCAATTATTGTTATTGCAGCAGATGATGCTATCATGCCTCAAACAAAAGAGGCAATCGCTCACGCTCAAGCAGCTGGCGTACCTATAGTTTTTGCAATCAATAAAATTGATAAGCCTGGTGCTAACCCAGAAAAAGTAAAAGAAGGATTAGCAAATATGAACCTTTTGGTAGAAGATTGGGGTGGTAAAATTCAATCTCATGATATTTCTGCTAAAAACGGAACAGGAGTTAAGGAGTTATTAGAAAAAGTTTTGCTTGAAGCTGAAATTTTAGAGCTTAAAGCTAATCCAGATAAACGTGCTAATGGTACTGTAGTTGAGGCCTTTTTAGATAAAGGACGTGGTTATGTATCCACAATTTTAGTACAAGCGGGTACGCTTAAAATTGGAGATTACGTTTTGGCAGGTAAAAACAGTGGTAAGGTAAGAGCAATGCAGGATGAACGTGGAAAAGACGTTAAAACTGCTGGGCCTTCTACGCCAGTGTCTATCTTAGGATTAGACGGCGCACCACAAGCTGGTGATAAGTTTAATGTCTATGAAGATGAACGCGAAGCAAAACAAATTGCTGCCAAACGTACACAGTTACAACGTGAGCAGTCTGTTAGAACGCAACGTCATATTACTTTAGATGAAATTGGACGTCGAATTGCACTTGGTGATTTCCAAGAATTGAACATTATCCTTAAAGGTGATGTTGATGGTTCTGTGGAAGCACTTACCGATTCTTTCCAAAAATTATCTACGGAAGAAATACAGGTGAATATTATTCATAAAGGTGTTGGTGCCATTACAGAAAGTGATGTGTTACTCGCCACGGCGTCAGATGCTATTATTATCGGTTTCAACGTGAGACCAATGGGTAATGCAAGACAGATTGCCGATCAAGAAGAAATTGATATTAGAATGTATTCTATTATCTATGATGCCATTAACGACCTTAAAGATGCAATGGAAGGCATGTTGTCTCCAGAGCTTAAAGAGGAAATTACCGGTACCGCAGAGATTAGAGAGACCTTTAAGATTTCTAAAATCGGAACCATTGCAGGTTGTATGGTAATTAGCGGTAAGATCTTTAGAAACTCAGGCATTCGTTTAATTAGAGACGGTGTCGTGATTCATACAGGAGAACTTACTTCTTTAAAACGATTTAAGGATGATGTTAGAGAAGTGGCCAAAGGATATGATTGTGGTATTCAATTGAAGAACTACAACGACATTCAAATTGATGACACCATCGAGGCTTTCAAAGAAGTAGAGGTCAAGAAAAAGTTGAAATAAGCCCATTTCAAACTTCTTTTTAAAAGTAAAAAAGCGATTTCTAGAAATAGAAATCGCTTTTTTTATGAGCGTTTTTTTAAAATATAAATAGATGCCAGATGTCTTTCGGCCTATTGAGAACATAGAAATAGACAACTCGTAAATGCTGCATTTGAGTTACGAAAACTATGGCATACAGCACTCGCCTAGTTGGGGTAGCTTATGTTTTAAAGTGGGCAAATTGCTTTTAGCTTAGAGGTAAATGCGTTTTTTTTTCAGGAGGATTCCGTTTTTAATAGGTTATTTCTCCTTTTTTGGTTCAAATACCATAGCCTTTGTAAACGACTTCTTTATTTTCATTAGAGCAATATCTGCTTCTAACCGCGTGCTAAAGTTTCCAACCCATACTTTATAGTTTGGGGTTTCATAAACCATCTCTGCTGGCCATTCGCTAAATTCATTCAAAAACTTAGATTTTAAGGCCTCTGCTTCTGATCTAGAACCAAAATCGAGCTGGATTTTATAGAGGTCAACCGTCTTTACATCTTTTTTATACTCTAATAATTTTGTGATTACAGCATCCTGATCTACTGTAACTTTACCATTTTGACCATGAGTTACTTCAGAAAAAGATAAAAAAATAAGGGTTAAAAGAGCAATTTTTAGGATATTTGCAGTCATGTTTTTTAGATTTATACAAAGAAACTATTTTTTTTTAAGCGCAAGGTTTTAGCCTTCATATATTAAACTTAAATAGTCACTTTTTTATTATTTAGAATGTTTATAAATTGATAATTAACGCTTCTCTAACATTTTCGAAATCGACTTTAAGTGTTATTTTTGCAGCAGTTTATAAAACCGTGTTTTCATTGCTATCATTGAAAAAACCGTACCAAAGATTAGAAGATAATTCAATTTAAAATATGACACAGGTAATCTACCGAAAACTAGCATCAAAAGTCCTCAACTTAGGGTTGGTTTTTTTACTTACGTTAGCTACTTCGCTTTCAGCCCAGGAGGGTGATCCAGCAAATGGAAAAAAGCTCTTCAACACCAATTGTGCATCATGCCACCAATTAGATCGTAAAATGACTGGTCCTGCATTGAGAAATGTAGAGTCACGGTTAGCAGAAGAACAAGGTCTAGATAGACAGTGGTTGTACTCTTGGATTCATAATAGTGCAGGAATGGTTAAATCTGGAGACGCTTATGCCAACCAAATTTACAATGAGTATAACGGTACGGCTATGACGGCTTTTCCTCAATTGTCTGAGCAACAAATTGATGATATTTTAGCGTATACGGCTGAAGAGAAAAAAGAGGAGCCTGCTCCTGCAGGAGGAGGAGATCAGCAAGTTGTTGTTCAAAATGATGGAGCATCAAACACCATAATTCTGGCTGCACTAGCAATTTTATTTGCATTGTTGGCTGTTGCTTTGGTGCTAGTGAGAAAAACTCTAAACCGTTTTGCTGATGATAAAGGCATGGCCGCTCCTGTGAAACAAAAGAGGACTCCAATCTGGAAAGCCTTTGCTCAAAACCAATTCTTAGTATTGGTTTCTGTGATCTTCTTATTGTTAGCAAGTGCTTACTTTGTGTATGGCTACTTAATGCAAGTAGGCGTGAATCAAGGTTACGAACCAATACAACCCATACACTATTCGCATAGAATTCATGCTGGTGAAAATGCAATTGATTGTAAGTACTGTCACTCTTCTGCAAGAGTAAGCAAGCACTCAGGTATTCCATCTTTAAATATTTGTATGAACTGTCATAAGTCTATTTATCAAGTAGCAGAGTCTGTACAACAAACAGGTCTTGATGAGTACGGTGTAGATTACAATAAAGAAATCCAAAAGCTTTACAAGGCTGTAGGGTGGAATGAAGATGAACAAAAATACACAGGTGAAACACAACCGGTAAAATGGGTTAGAATTCACAATCTACCAGATTTCGCTTACTTTAACCACTCGCAACACGTTATGGTTGGTGGTATCCAATGTCAAACCTGCCATGGTCCTGTTCAAGAAATGGAGATCATGTACCAATACTCACCATTAACAATGGGTTGGTGTATTAACTGTCACAGAGAAACAAATGTGAAGACAGAGGGTAATGCTTACTACGAGAAAATTCATGATGAATTATCTAAGAAGTATGGTGTTGATCAGTTAACGGCTGCTCAAATGGGTGGTTTAGAATGTGGTAAGTGCCACTACTAAACATACTGGGATAGCATACATTCGTTGACTCGGAAATCCTTAAAAGGGATTTAAAAAAACAAAATTAACAAGAAAGTAATTCAATTATATAATATGTCATCAAACAAGAAATACTGGAAAAGTGTTGGAGAGCTAAAAGATAGCTCTATTGTTGAGACGCTAAAGCAGAACGAATTTGTAAATGAGATTCCTACTGAAGAGTTTTTAGGTAATAAAGAATCTTTGGGATCTTCGTCTACAACGCGTCGTGACTTTCTGAAATATGTGGGCTTTAGTACTGCTGCTGCTTCTTTGGCAGCTTGTGAGGGACCTGTTGTAAAATCTATCCCTTACGTAGTTCAACCAGAAGAGATTATTCCAGGAGTTGCTAATTACTATGCAACAACCATCGCTAATGGATTTGATTTTGCGAGCGTTTTAATTAAAACTCGAGAAGGTCGACCTATTAAGATTGAAAATAATAATCTTGCTAAAACACATAATGGTGCCAATGCAAGGGTGAATGCTTCTGTTTTGGATTTGTATGACAATATGAGAGTAAAGTCTCCTATGAAAGATGGCAAAGCGATCTCTTGGGAAACGTTTGACTCAGAAACCAATACGGCATTAACCAACGCAAGAAATTCAGGGAAGCAAATTGTTTTGCTAACCCAAACATTTGCGAGCCCTTCTACTACCAAACTTATTAGTGAATTTCAATCTAAATACGGAAATGTAAACCATGTGGTTTATGATGCCGTGTCAGAATCTGCGGCTTTAGATGCTTTTGAGTCTAAGTATGGAACGAGAGCGTTACCTAGTTATGATTTCGAAAAAGCGATGACCATAGTTTCTGTGGGTGCAGACTTTTTAGGAGATTGGCAAGGTGGCGGTTTTGATGCAGGATATTCTAGAGGACGTGTTCCAAAGAATGGAAAAATGTCACGTCATATTCAGTTTGAGTCCAATATGTCTTTAACTGGAGCTAATGCAGATAAGCGTGTGCCTTTAACACCTAGTCAGCAAAAGCAAGCACTTTCAAAATTATATAGCTTAGTCACAGGAGGATCTGTTTCAACAGAATTACCTGAAAATATAGAGAAAGCAGTTCAAATGGCTGCTTCAGAATTGAAGAAGGCGGGAAGCAATGGCGTTTTGGTCACTGGCATACAAGATGTCAATGCACAAGCCGTGGCTTTAGCAATAAATGCTTCATTAGGAAGTAAGGCTTTTGATCCTTCTACTCCAATTTTAACAAGACAAGGAAGTAACCAAAAGGTAGCGCAATTAATTTCAGACATGAAAGCTGGAAAAGTTGGTGCTATTATTATGAGTGGTGTTAACCCATCTTATTCTTTGCCAAATGCTTCAGAGTTTACCGAAGCTTTGAAAAATACTGAATTATCCATCGCCTTTTCTATGAAGGCCGATGAGTCTGCTTCTGCAGCACAATATATTGCAGCAGCGCCTCATTATTTAGAGTCTTGGGGTGATGTAGAGTTGAAAAAAGGGCATTTCAGCCTTATGCAACCTACTATTCGTCCATTGTTTGACACCCGTCAATTCCAACAAGCCTTATTGTTATGGAATGGAAGTGATCAAACCTACCGCGAATACATCAAGTCAAATTGGGACGGTGGTATTTTAGGAGGAAGTTCTTTCAACACAGCACTACAAGATGGTGTTTATGTTCCAGGGATGTTGGGTAACACTCCAGGTGGATCTTCTTCAAGCAGTATTGAGACCACGTCTTCTGAATTAAAAGATAAAAAAGATCGCACTTTCGTAGGTGGCGTCATTCATGATGTTGCTGTAGGAGTTGGGGTTAAAAATGAAGATCAAGACGAATATACAACCACAACGTCATCATCAACAACTACCGTTTCTGGTGGTGTTGGAACTATTTCCGAAGGAACCGCAGCTCGCGACTTAGCGAAATCTGCTGTCTCTCAAGGTATGGAGTTGTCACTTTATACTAAGGTTGGTATGGGTGATGGTCAACAGGCTAGTAACCCATGGTTACAAGAATTTCCAGATCCAATTACCAGAACCTCATGGGATAACTACTTAACTATTTCTGCGGCAGATGCTGAGAAGATGGAGTTTATCAACCAAAATGAGGCTACGGGTGCGTTAAATGGAAGTTATGCAGATGTAACTGTTAACGGTGTCACCGTTAAAAACGTACCGGTAATCATTCAGCCAGGTCAGGCTAAAGGTTCTGTTGGTTTATCTCTAGGATACGGAAGAACTACGGGCTTAAAAGAAGAAATGAAAACGGGTGTTAACGCGTATCCTTTATATCAAGATTTTAATACCTCTCAAACTGTTACTTTGAAAAAAGTGGCAGGCATTCATGAATTTGCATGTGTTCAATTGCAAAATACGTTGATGGGTCGTGGAGATATTATCAAAGAAACAACACTCGAGATCTTTAATACCAAAGATAAAGAGCACTGGAATGCGATACCTAAAGTGTCTTTAAATCATGAAGAAACTCCGGTGACCTCTCCAGAAGTAGATCTTTGGGATGAGTTTGATCGTTCAATAGGACATCATTTCAACTTGGCGATAGATTTAAATGCTTGTACAGGTTGTGGGGCTTGCGTTATTGCTTGTCATGCAGAAAACAACGTTCCTGTTGTTGGTAAAGAAGAAATTAGACGAAGCCGTGATATGCACTGGTTGCGTATTGACCGTTATTATTCTTCGGAAGAAACTTTTGAAAGCGATGATCAGAAAAAAGATGATTTTTCTGGACTTTGGGGAGATAAAGGATCTTTAGGAGGATTTGGTGAGTTGGAGCATCCTTCAGATAATCCACAGGTGGCTTTTCAGCCAGTCATGTGTCAGCATTGTAATCACGCCCCTTGTGAAACCGTTTGCCCTGTGGCAGCATCGTCACATGGTCGTCAAGGTCAAAACCACATGATTTACAACCGTTGTGTGGGTACAAGATATTGTGCAAACAACTGTCCTTATAAGGTACGTCGTTTCAACTGGTTCTTATATAACCAAAACGATGAGTTTGATTACCATATGAATGACGATTTAGGTCGAATGGTATTAAACCCAGATGTTACTGTACGTTCTCGTGGTGTTATGGAGAAATGTTCGATGTGTATTCAAATGACACAGAAAACAATCTTAGATGCTAAGAGAGATGGACGTCAAATAAAAGACGGAGAGTTTCAAACCGCATGTTCAGCAGCATGTAGCTCTGGAGCAATAGCTTTTGGAGATATCAATGATGAAGAAAGTGTTGTTGCAGAACTTTTAGAAGATGATCGTATGTATCACTTGTTAGAACACGTGGGTACAAAACCGAATGTGCAGTACCACGTCAAAGTGAGAAACACTATAGAAGCTTAAACATTAATAAGAAACAATTATAATAGATTATGGCGTCTCATTACGAAGCACCTATTAGAAGACCCTTAGTTACAGGAGAGAAATCATATCACGATGTATCGATTGATGTGGCAGCCCCTGTTGAAGGCAAAGCAAACAAATCTTGGTGGATTGTATTTTCAATTGCACTAGTCGCTTTCCTTTGGGGAATTGGGTGTATTATCTATACGGTATCTACAGGTATCGGAACTTGGGGTCTAAATAAGACCGTTGGTTGGGCCTGGGATATTACTAACTTCGTTTGGTGGGTTGGTATCGGTCACGCAGGAACCTTAATTTCTGCGGTACTTTTATTATTCCGTCAAAAATGGAGAATGGCAATTAACCGTTCTGCGGAAGCCATGACAATCTTCTCTGTAGTTCAGGCAGGTTTGTTTCCAATTATTCACATGGGTCGTCCATGGTTGGCGTATTGGGTATTACCAATTCCAAACCAATTTGGATCTCTATGGGTAAACTTTAACTCACCGTTACTATGGGATGTATTTGCGATTTCTACCTATCTATCGGTATCTTTAGTATTCTGGTGGACAGGTTTACTTCCAGATTTTGCAATGATTCGTGATAGAGCAGTAAAACCTTTTCAGAAAAAAATCTACTCATTGTTGAGTTTTGGATGGTCTGGTCGTGCTAAAGATTGGCAACGTTTTGAAGAAGTATCTTTGGTTCTTGCTGGTTTAGCAACACCACTTGTACTTTCTGTACACACCATTGTATCTTTTGACTTTGCGACATCTGTGATACCAGGTTGGCATACCACCATTTTCCCTCCTTACTTTGTTGCAGGTGCGATCTTCTCTGGTTTTGCCATGGTAAACACGTTGTTAATCATTATGAGAAAGGTATGTAGTTTAGAAGATTACATTACAGTACAACATATAGAGCTTATGAACATCGTAATCATGCTTACCGGTTCTATCGTTGGTGTGGCTTATATTACAGAGTTGTTCATTGCATGGTATTCTGGTGTAGAATATGAACAATATGCGTTCTTAAACAGAGCAACTGGTCCTTATGCTTGGGCTTACTGGATGATGATGTCTTGTAATGTGTTCTCTCCACAATTTATGTGGTTTAAGAGATTAAGAACAAGCATTATGTTTTCATTCTTTATTTCTATCGTGGTAAACGTTGGGATGTGGTTTGAGCGTTTTGTAATTATCGTTACCTCATTGCACAGAGATTACTTACCTTCTTCTTGGACGATGTTCTCACCAACATTTGTAGATATTGGTATTTTTATAGGAACAATTGGATTCTTCTTTGTATTATTCTTATTGTACTCAAGAACATTCCCTGTAATTGCTCAGGCTGAAGTTAAGACGATATTGAAATCTTCAGGAGAGCGTTACAAACGCATTCGTGAAAATGGAGATAGCTTGGTAGGTACTGGTGCAGATGAAAGAACTTCGGTTTTAAAAATTGAAGAAGAGACAACCTCTAAACGTCCTTTGCAATCCAAACAAGATAAGTTAGAGCACTTACTAGAAGCAGTAGGTACTTTTGATGCAACTTTACAAACCCCAGATGATTTAAAACTCATTAATGGTATTGATGTCAACACTGAAGAAACGTTAAATAACATTGATATTTTTACTTACGCTCAAGTAAGTAAAATGACGAAACGCGAGTATGACTTACTAGGAGATATTACCACTATTTCTTCAGCAAGAGCAGCACAAGATGATTGGTCAGGTCAAGCAAAAAAATTAAAAAACTAAAATAGTACATGGAAGCTTCAAAAGTAATTCACGCTATTTATACAGATGATGACGTTCTAATGGCAGCTGTCAAGAAAGTCAAGGCAGCGCATCATCATATAGAGGAAATTTTTACACCGTTCCCAGTGCACGGGTTAGACAAGGCTATGGGGCTGGCACCCACAAGAATCGCTATCACATCATTTTTGTATGGCTGTGTAGGATTAACGGTTGCTGTTGTGATGATGAATTTCATTATGATAGAAGATTGGCCACAAGACATTGGTGGTAAGCCAAGCTTTAGTTACATCGAGAACATGCCGGCTTTTGTGCCAATTATGTTTGAGTTGACGGTGTTCTTTGCAGCGCACTTAATGGTAATTACGTTTTACATGAGAAGTAGAATGTGGCCATTTAAAAAAGCTGAGAACCCAGATCCAAGAACAACAGATGATCATTTTTTAATGGAAATTTCCGTTAATAATAATGAAGATGAGTTGACCAACTTGCTTAAGGAAACTGGAGCAGTTGAAATAAATTTAATTGATAAAGCGCATTAAAACATACAGATGAAAAGCTTAATTCAAATAACACTAGTATTATTTTTAGCACTATGCTTAGTGGCTTGCAATCAAAAAGGCTCGCCTAATTATGAGTATATGCCTAATATGTATGAGTCTGTAGGTTACGAGGCTTATCAAGAAGCAGAACCGTTTGACATGGATATGGAGGCAAAATTACCCGCCGAAGGATCTGTTGCAAGAGGAGGACACTTACCGTTTGAGTTTGAAAACAATAATGACGGTTATCTTAATGCCAAAGCAAATTTGACTAATCCTTTAGATTCAATGGCTTTATCAAGTATGGAAGGTGGTCAAAATTACGATATTTACTGTGCTATTTGTCATGGTAAAAATGGTAATGGCCAAGGTACCTTGGTGAAGAATGAAAAAATATTGGGTGTGCCAAGTTACGATGATGTAGGTAGAGCTATTAACGAAGGCAGCATCTATCACGTCATTTACTACGGAAAAAACGCTATGGGTTCTTATAAAAATCAGTTAAATGAGAAAGAGCGCTGGCAAGTAGTCAATTATGTTATGGACCTCAAAAAGGAACTGATGGGTAAATCGGCACCTAAGGAAGAGGCTCCAGCAGAAACTGCGATGACCGAAACTAACTAAGATAGATAAAGATTATATATAGATATGTACACAATTTCAGGTAAATTAAGAACAGTTGCTTTTGTACTTATGATTTTAGGTGCGATTGGCGTTGTTATTGGATTTATTTCATCTCATAAATCTTTAGATGAAGTTAAGGAGATGCTCGCTGCTGAAAATGCAGGTCATCACGGTGGTGGTCATGAAGCCGATACCAAAGCACACGTTGTTGCTGGAGGAAACGATCATTCTGACAACGCACACGATGAAGGAGCACATGATGCACTAGCAGATACTGATGATATTGCTCATGGTGATATGAATCATGGTGATGATGAGGCATCTCACGCTATGGCAGAATCTGGTCACGACAATGCAAACCATGACGATAAACATGCAGAGCATGTGCAACACCAATTGGCAAATAGACCTTGGTCTGCTCTATATGTTGCAGCCTTTTTCTTCTTTATGATCTCATTAGGTGTATTGGCATTTTATGCGGTACAATATGCTGCGCAAGCAGGATGGTCGCCCTTATTATTAAGAGTGATGGAAGGAATCACGGCTTACATGCTTCCAGGAGCTCTTATTGTATTGACTATTGCATTACTCTCGGGTATTATAGGACACTACAACCTCTTTGTTTGGATGGATCCAGAAGTGGTTGCTCACGATGAACTTATTCAAGGAAAATCGGATTGGTTAAATTTAACTTGGTTTGCTATAAGAGGCTTTATCTTTATTGGGGGTTGGTATTTATACAGACACTTTTCTCGTAAATATTCTATCGCACAAGATGATGCCGATGATAATAAGAACTTTATCAAAACATTCCGTATTTCCGCGGGTTTCTTGGTGTTCTTTTTATATACAGAATCAATGATGTCTTGGGACTGGATTATGAGTGTGGATCCACACTGGTTTTCAACCTTATTTGGATGGTACATTTTAGCGGGTATGATGGTTTGTGGAATTACCGTAATTTCTATGGTAACTATGTACTTAAAATCTCTAGCATTGCTTCCTAAGGTAAATGATAGCCATATTCATGATTTAGCTAAATTCATGTTTGGGTTTAGTATTTTCTGGACCTATTTATGGTTCTCTCAATTTATGCTAATCTGGTATTCAAACATTCCAGAAGAGGTGACTTATTTTGTGACGAGATTTCAAGATTACCAATTACCTTTCTTAGGAATGGTTGTAATGAACTTTGTGTTTCCATTGTTAATCTTAATGAACAGTGATTTTAAGCGTATTCCTTGGTTCGTTATTATGGCGGGTGTTGTAATTTTGGCGGGACACTATATTGATGTATTCAATATGATAATGCCAGCTACCGTTGGAGATCAGTGGTACATTGGGATTCCAGAAATTAGTTCGCTTTTACTCTTTGGAGGTTTATTTATCTTCATTGTATTTACAGCTTTAACCAAAGCACCATTAGAGGCTAAACGCCATCCACTGATAAAAGAGAGTGAACACTTTCATTATTAATAAAATTTATAAAGAAGAGAAACGACAATGACTGGTTTTTTAACACTTATAATAGTACTTTTCGTAGCAGTTGCCATTTGGCAAATGGTTAAGATATTTGATTTGTCTCAAGTAGGCACACCAGATGATGGCGCTATAGCTACAGATAAAGACAATAGAATCAATGGTTACTTAATGATGGGCTTTTTAGTTTTCATTTATGCCATTACCATATTGAGTTTTTACTATCTAGGAGATTTACCTTTAGTATCTAACTCGGCTTCTGAGCACGGTCCTGGAATTGATAATTTGATGATCATCTCTATGATTGTTATCTTTATAGTGCAAATTTTTACGCAATTCTTGCTTCACTATTTTGCTTTTAAATACAAAGGTGAAAAAGGAAGAAAAGCGTTGTTTTATGCTGATAATAATACCTTAGAGGCGATCTGGACGTTTATTCCTGTAATTGTTTTGGCTGGATTGATCATCTATGGTCTGTTTACTTGGACGAGCATTATGAACGTTGATGAAAGCGAAGATCCTATGGTGATTGAGTTATACGCGCAACAATTTAACTGGAAAGCAAGATACTCTGGAGATGATAATGTGTTAGGTTTAGCCAACGTAAGATTGATTGACATTGATAAAGCCAACATCTTAGGTTTAGATGAAGCTGATCCTAATGCTCAAGATGATATCATCACCACAGAATTACACTTGCCTGTTGGTAAGCCTGTGCTTTTCAAAATGCGTTCTCAAGATGTATTGCACTCGGCATATATGCCACACTTTAGAGCACAGATGAACTGTGTACCGGGAATGATCACTCAATTTGGCTTTACTCCTGCAGTAACTACCGAAGAGATGCGTCAAAATCCTGATATGATAGAGAAAGTGGCTAATATCAACGCTATCAGAAAAGAAAACAGTGAAGAGATTTTGGCTAAGGGCCAAGAGGTGTACTACGAGTTTGATTATTTGTTACTTTGTAATAAGATTTGTGGAAAATCACACTACAACATGCAAATGAAGATTATTGTAGAGACCCAAGAAGAATATGATGCATGGATTAAGGAGCAAAAGACTTTTGCTAAATCCGTAGTTCAAGCAGAATAATAAAAAAAAGACTATAAAAAGAAAAGAGATTATGTCAGCACACGCAGTTACTCACGAACACGACGATCACGGGCATCATCACAAGGAGACCTTTGTAACCAAATACATCTTTAGTCAAGACCATAAGATGATTGCTAAGCAATATCTTATTACTGGTATTATTATGGGTGTTATTGGGATTCTAATGTCTTTGATGATGCGTATGCAAATTGCATGGCCAGAAAAGCCAAATGTAATTTTTGAAGCACTATTAGGTAGATGGGCACCGGGAGGTGTTATGGATGCCGACATTTATTTAGCATTAGTAACTATTCATGGTACCATCATGGTATTCTTTGTACTAACAGCTGGTTTGAGTGGAACGTTTAGTAATCTATTGATTCCATTGCAAATTGGTGCTAGAGATATGGCGTCAGGATTTTTGAACATGGTGTCATACTGGTTATTTTTCACCTCTGCAGTGATCATGATCATTTCACTATTTGTTGAAGCAGGACCCGCGGCTGCTGGGTGGACTATTTATCCGCCGTTGAGTGCACTTCCAATGGCACAAGGAGGCTCTGGTATGGGGATGACGTTATGGTTAGTATCTATGGCCATATTTATTGCGTCCTCACTTTTAGGATCTCTTAACTACATTGTAACCGTTATTAATTTAAGAACTAGAGGGATGTCTATGACAAGACTACCTTTAACCATCTGGGCATTTTTTGTAACTGCCATTATCGGTGTCATATCGTTTCCAGTACTATTATCTGCAGCGTTGTTGCTTATAATGGACAGAAGTTTTGGAACCTCTTTCTTCTTATCTGATATTTTCATTCAGGGAGAAGTATTACATTATCAAGGTGGTTCGCCAGTATTATTTGAGCACTTGTTTTGGTTCTTAGGTCACCCAGAGGTATATATCGTTTTATTACCAGCATTGGGGATTACTTCAGAAGTTATTGCAACCAACTCACGTAAGCCTATTTTTGGTTATCGTGCGATGGTAATGTCTATTTTAGCCATTGCGTTCTTATCAACTATTGTTTGGGGTCACCACATGTTTATCTCGGGAATGAATCCATTTTTAGGGTCTGTATTTACATTTACAACCTTATTGATTGCAATCCCTTCCGCAGTAAAAGCATTTAACTATATTACCACGCTCTGGAAAGGAAACCTTCAAATGAACCCTGCCATGTTATTTTCTATTGGTTTGGTTTCTACTTTTATTACAGGTGGTCTTACAGGAATTATTTTAGGGGATAGTGCCTTAGATATTAATGTTCATGATACCTACTTTGTTGTAGCGCATTTCCACTTGGTTATGGGAATTTCTGCACTTTACGGTCTATTCGCAGGGGTTTACCATTGGTTCCCTAAAATGTTTGGGCGAATGATGAACAAGAACATGGGTTATTTACACTTTTGGGTAACAGCAGTCTGTGCTTACGGCGTATTTTTCCCAATGCACTTTATAGGTATGGCGGGATTACCAAGACGTTATTACACGAACTCTAATTTCCCATTATTTGATGACACAACTAACGCACAAGCGGTTATTACCATATTTGCGCTTGTAGGAGGTGTCTTCCAATTGGTGTTTTTATACAATTTCTTTGCGAGCATTTTCTTCGGAAAAAAAGCAGTTCAAAACCCATGGAGATCCAATACTTTGGAGTGGACTACACCAGTAGAGCACATTCATGGTAACTGGCCTGGAGCAATTCCTTTCGTACACCGTTGGGCTTATGATTATAGTAAGCCAGGACATGATGAGGATTTTGTACCACAGAATATACCTTTAAAAGAGGGTGAAGAAGAATTACAGCATTAATATATATTTGCTTAGGCAGATGTCTTATTCATATAAAGATCCTTGGAGAGTTTAACTTTCTAAGGGTCTTTTTTTTAGGGCTGTTTCTAAGTTTAGTATGGGTAAGAAGTATAGACGCTGCAATTTTTAAATTTCTTTTGCCTTTACACAACCATTTTTTCTCTTCTATTCTCACTCTGTACAGACTATCTTTTCTTTATCTTTGAATAACCATCCAAAAGAAGAACAGTACGTTTTTCTTCGGAAGCAAAACATAAGCTCTACATTAATAGTACGACTGCTTTTTTTCTGTCTACTATTAGAATTGAAAAGCAAAAATTCAAAAAGTTCCTCTTTGGAAGGACCATGATATGAACGAAAACCTAGACCCTACAGACGATAATTTTACTCCAGAGGAGCTGGATGTTGAAAAGAAGTTAAGACCCTTGTCCTTTGATGATTTTACAGGTCAGGATCAAGTGCTGGAAAATCTTCAGATATTTGTGGCTGCCGCAAATGGTAGAGATGAGGCTTTAGATCACACCTTGTTTCATGGACCTCCTGGCTTAGGTAAAACCACCTTAGCGCATATTTTAGCCAGTGAATTAAACGTTGGTATTAAGGTCACCTCTGGACCGGTTTTAGACAAGCCAGGAGATTTGGCTGGCTTATTGACCAATCTTGATGATCGGGATGTGCTTTTTATTGATGAAATTCATCGTTTGAGCCCTATTGTAGAAGAATATCTGTATTCTGCAATGGAAGATTTCAAGATTGATATCATGATAGAGTCTGGGCCAAACGCCAGGACCGTACAAATCAATCTCAATCCATTTACCTTAGTTGGTGCAACAACACGTTCGGGATTATTAACTTCACCAATGCGTGCGCGTTTTGGGATTCAAAGCCGACTACAATATTACAATACCGAGTTACTTACCACCATCTTACAACGTAGTGCCTCAATCTTAAATGTGCCCATTTCTATGGAAGCAGCCGTTGAGATCGCAGGTAGAAGTAGAGGAACACCAAGAATTGCGAATGCTCTACTGCGTAGGGTGCGTGATTTTGCTCAAATAAAGGGCAATGGCAGCATTGACATTAAGATTGCAAAGTTTGCCTTAGAAGCGCTTAATGTAGATGCTCACGGCTTGGATGATATGGATAATAAGATCTTGTTAACCATCATTGAAAAGTTTAAAGGAGGTCCTGTTGGTCTTACTACTGTAGCAACTGCAGTGAGTGAAAGTTCAGAAACCATTGAAGAAGTTTATGAACCCTTTTTAATTCAACAAGGATTTATCATGAGAACGCCGCGAGGTCGCGAGGTTACAGAAAAAGCTTATCATCATTTAGGTAAGATTAAAGGCCCCACTCAAGGCGGACTTTTTTAAAGTATAACTTTCGCAACTAGAGTTGCAACATATGACGTTTTAATTTCCCAAATTTGATGACGAACAACAGTAGCATACCTTCAGTACCATTAAGACGTTTTTTAAAACATTCGTTGGAAATTTTAAAAAATCCACTACCGTTTCATCATCAAAATTTTAAAGCGCAGGGCGATACTTTCAGATTGAAAATTGGATTTACTTCCGAAGTGTTTTTCTCTAGAGATGCAGCCTTTGCAGAATATGTGCTTCAAAAAAATCAGAGAAATTATACCAAGTCTAAAATTCAAACTGAAGATTTGGTCAAATATGTGGGTCGCGGTTTATTGACTTCTGAAGGCGAGCACTGGAAAAAGCAGCGAAAACTCATTCAGCCTGCATTTCATAAAAAGAAATTAGAAAACTTATTGGGAAGCATTCAATCAGCGATTGTTTCAGAATATCAAAACATAGAGACTAATAAAACTTTTGATGTCTTTCCACTATTTAATGATTTGGCTTTTCAAACCGTAGTAAAATCTTTATTTAGTAGTGCTGCCAATCCAGAACAAATCAATCGGTTACAATTTATAACAGAGTCTGCTCAAAAAATGCTAGTTCGAGAGTTAAGACAACCTTATTTGGGCTGGTGGTTTAAGCTAAGCGGAACCATCAAAACCTACACAGATTTAACTCAAGAGGCTAGGCAAATTCTTAAGAGCATTGTGAATGATCGTCGCATTTCAGAAGAAAAGTATGATGATTTATTAGATATGTTATTGGAGGCAAGGTATGAGGACGGCAACTTTATGGATGAGGAGCAGCTTATAGATGAGATTCTTATTTTGTTTACAGCAGGTCACGAAACTACTTCTAATGCCTTGACCTTTACTTGCCAATTGTTGGCCTTGCACCCAGAATGGCAGGAGAAGATTTATGCGGAAACTTTAGAATTTGGAGATCAGCCCGATTTGATGTCGGTGGTGACCAATTCAAAAGTTTGCCAACAGGTTTTGGAGGAAGCCATGCGCTTATATCCTCCCGCTTATTTTATAGACCGTGTGAATCTGGAACCTGACGAATTTAATGGAATGGTCTTAGACAAAGGCGCCAATTTATTATTCTCTGTTTACGAAATTCACCGTCACCCAGAATTGTGGGTGCAGCCAGAACAATTTAAACCAGAACGTTTTGAGGAAGGGAGCCGACAATTTTCTTCGCATTATTTTCCTTTTGGTGCGGGACCGAGAAAGTGCATTGGCAATAATTTCGCAATGTTTGAAATGATTATTGCTATTACAGATCTTATAAAAACCTATAAAATACAAGCACAATTTGAGGCGATTGGGATCACGCCACTAATTACCTTAAAGCCTAAAAATGCGCATCTCAGATTTGAAAAACGAAAGCGTTGATAGAAAACAAATCTAAATACAGCCAACTTATAAAATCTGAAGCCAAACGTCTCGGATTTTTATCCTGTGGTATTAGTCAAGCGCAATTTTTAGAAGAGGAAGCTCCAAGGCTTGAAAAATGGCTTAAGAACAATGCCCATGGCGAGATGCATTACATGGAGAACCATTTTGACAAGCGTCTGGATCCCACAAAACTTGTTGAAGGTTCAAAATCCGTCATCTCATTATTGTTGAATTACTTTCCGCAAGAAACTCAAAACCAAAACACCTTTAAGCTCTCAAAATATGCTTACGGAACCGATTATCATTTTGTAATCAAGGACAAACTAAAGTCACTTTTAAATGTCATTCAAGAAGAAATAGGAGAGGTGCATGGTCGTGCATTTGTAGATTCTGCACCAGTGCTAGATAAGGCTTGGGCAGCAAAATCAGGTTTAGGTTGGATTGGCAAACACAGTAATTTATTGACGCAACAAGTGGGGTCCTTTTATTTTATTGCAGAATTAATTATCGATCTGGAACTGGAATATGATCATGCGGTGACCGATCATTGTGGCACTTGCACCAAATGCATTGATGCCTGCCCAACGCAAGCCATTACAGAGCCCTATGTAGTAGATGGCAGCAAGTGTATTTCTTATTTTACAATTGAATTGAAGGAGAATATTCCCAGTGAATTTAAAGGTCAATTTGACGATTGGATGTTTGGCTGTGACATTTGCCAGGATGTTTGTCCTTGGAACCGATTTTCTAAACCACACAGTGAACCGCTTTTTAATCCGCACCCAGAAGTACTTTCCATGACTAAAAAAGATTGGGAAGAGATTACAAAAGACACCTTTAATAAAGTGTTTCAAAAATCTGCAGTGAAACGTACCAAATTTGAGGGCTTGAAGCGTAATATTCAATTTTTGAAGGATTAGTTATACCAAACAGGCCTTGGTTTTCCAAGTTCAAAATTTTGGAAACCAAAGTCTTCGGTTTCAAACGAATTGGTTCCAATGATATGGTCGCCTTGTCCAGGAATCGAAGGATAATAGGATAAGGAGAATTGAAATGAACTGAATACCAAATAATCATTTCGAATAATAAAGCCCAATCCGAAAGCGGAAAACACACGGCTTTTAGTGATGCTTGTTCCTTCATTGCCAAGAACCCCTGCTACCGCATTGACGTAAGGATTTAAACGAAATCCCAAAACTTCCCAAGGTGAATAAAACTGTGTTTGGAAAGAGAGCACATATTTTTTTGTGCCTAATAGTTCATTGCTAAAATTTGGGATTCCAGCACTGTTTCGGCGCTGTTCATCATCTGCATAAACACCTTGAAACCGATTGTTTTCATTAAGGCTCAACCGATCTCCAATAGTATTTAACCGATTGGTACCTATCAAAAACTGGGGTTTTACAAATTGGCGCATTTTCCACTTATCACCAAGTGATATCAGGTTGGTAAAATAATTTGCCTGAAATAAATACGCCGTTTGTTGGGTTTGACCTTTATAAACAAAGGTGCCATATTCAAAATTGGAGCTCAAATAACCCCAGCTAAAATACTTGCCATGAGATACTTTTGCGCCCACATACACAAGGTCTTTTTGGTTTTTATGCTGAAGGCCTCCAGTAACGGCATAGACTGTGCCCACAGGCACATCTTCGGTAATGCCGTCCCTAAACAGATAAGCATCTTGAATAAATTGTCGGGAAGAAAACCCCATACTGCCCATATAAAAAGTTTCACTCGAAAAATAGCGAATACTGTCTTGCGCAATACTTGGCGTATCGCTATAGTCCAAATGCAATAGGCGAGCCGCAACGATCAAGTTGGTGGAACGTTCTTTTTCAGAACTGCCTTCAAATAGGTTAAAGGAACGTGCCGTCCAAATATCCTGTGATTGGTATTTGAAGTTTTCCGCGCTCGATTCCATAACGTCATTAAGAAGAAGTTCCTGTCTGTATTGTTCATCGAGATAAATTCCTCCCGACCATTTGGCTAAAGCCGAATAAAACGGTCGATTGACATTAAAGTATTTTCCGTAGAAACCATTTAAATCGATGTTGTATCCTATCGAGGTGTTTATGAATGTATTCTTGAAATTGGGAACCGTATACCGGAAGCTATAAGCGTTTTTCCCATCCGATAAGCGGTTTGTGAAACTATTGTCGAACTGGTGCCCAAATCCCAGAAAATTTCGGTCCCTCAATCGGAAAGTGTTTTTTGAGGTGGAAATATCCGCTTTTGGGATCAAGCTCCAAGAGTCTAGGACAGCGACATACACATCTACGGAATCTTTAGTCTTTCCAATCGCTTTTACCTTAGTTTCCACGCTTCGAATGTAATTTTGCGAACGCAATAAACGCGCCGATTCTTGAAAGGACAAATTATCAAAAGGTTCATTTTCTTTGATCAACAAAAAATTACGGATTGTAAATTTTTTTGTTTTGTTGTGGATATGGTTCCCTGTTTTTTCTAACCAGCTATTCGCTGTTTTAGTAGAATCGGTAAATGAAAAGCCAAAGGGATCATGGCTCTCTACCACAATGCGTCTAATGATTTTACCCTCATAGGGTTTCATATTCTGCTTTTTGGTTTGATTTACTTGCTTGTTGGGCTTTTTGTTAGAGGACTTAAATAACAGTTTATGCAGAAACTTGGTGGTTTTTCTTTTTTTTGAATACTGCTCTAGTTTTTCATAAACATTCGCAGAATCCTTTTTGGTATCATTCACTTGGGCAAAAGCACAGTAGCCATTAAAAATTAAAATAATAAGGGCAAATTGTTTTAGCTTCATTTCCTTAATTAGCATTTACCTCATTGAGGTGAGTCCAAATGTAATATTTTGATCCACTAGTTAAATTAAGTGAGAAGGATTGTTTTAGATTATTTAATGAAAAGAAATCTGAGGATTTTATTTTTGACTATTTTCATGATCTTGGTGCCAGAACAAAGTGTTTAACCAAGGAATTGGCGAGCATAAAATCGCAAAATCTAGGAAAACTTTCAAATGACCTTACTATTAATCAATTATAATTGAGTTAAAATTTCCGAAGCGAATAAAAATCACTTAAACGTAAACCCCATAGCGAATTTAAAGACCAAATTATCCTTGGTTTCAGGTAAACTGTAAAAGCCATAACGGTAAAATCCACCGGCACCAATACCCAAATACCCAATATCGAGATAATTGAGTTTAATGAGGTTTCGAAGCTCTAGTCCGCTTTCTAAAAACAGCTCATTCTTAATGGTAAAGTCAATGGCTTCATGGTTTTCGGGCTTCTCAAGATGACCAATACCAAGGTTGTTATGAATCACAATCTCGGGGGTGAAAGATCCTTTGTTATTGAGTAACATGCCTAGATTATGATTGGTGAATAGGTGTACATAACGATCAGACAAAAATTCATAAGGCCTGACGGTTTGGAAATAATTTTGAAACACATAGCGAAATTTAGAATCAAAACTCCCCTCTCCCGTAAAGAGCTGCCCGTAGGGTACAGATGTGTCTAGATAACCCATATCAAATCTGTAAGTGGTTTTTCCCAATCCCTTTATCCTAAAGCTGTCATCCATTGTAAAAAGGAATTTGTTATAGCTTAGTTCGCTGCCAAAAACACCTTTGATCCCACGGGCATAGGTTAAATTGAAAATGGGATCATCACTTTCTAAACGTGACAGTTGATTGAAAACGGTAGTCAACTTTTCGTTCACAAAATAATTTAGACTGAAATGAACTTCAGAGTTTTTGTAATTTACTATTGGCCCTGAGTTAGAGCGAAACTGATAGTTGTACAACGGTTTGATTTCAGAAGTGCTAAAGCCGACGGACCAATCTATATTCCGTAGTAATTTCATTTTGGTACTGATGCTTAAAGCCTTGATTTGATCCATGTGATCGGCAATAATAGATCTTGAATCAAATAAAGATTGGTTTTGCTCAAAATAAGAGCGTCCGACCTCTTTGAGATTGCTCTCGTATTTTAGATTGACAGAAATATCTTTTTTGCTAGGGATATCTATTAGGACTTCTCCTCCATATTTCCAAGTATGATCTTTAAAACCATACCCGGCAAAAGCACCGATGGAAATATGTTCTAAAACATCATCATTGGTATAAAAGCCAGCGCCTAATCTCAAACCTTCGTACTTATTGTATTGAAAGATTTTGAGCAGATCGAGATCAACATATGGTAAGGGAAGTCTACCTTTTGCAAGACTTTCAGAATATGATAATATCTTGTCAAATTTAAAAGCTTCGCCCAAACTATCAATTACCACATAGGTGCGTGCTTCTTTCATATTTAAACTGTCCCTTCTAAAGGCCTTCCAGAAATCGTCATCTTTTTTAACCGCGTCTTGGTCAATACCCAAAGGAAGTACAGCGAACTGCTTTTTCTTTAAGGGGGCATTCAATTCAATTTGAGAAAGATAACTTTTGCCAACATATTTAATGGCTTCAAGCCTGTCTCCAACCGTAATCACAAAATTGAGTTGTTCTGGAAACCAATGCGAATTGTTGACAAAGGCATACTTTTGTTGAATAGCGACCTCAATTTTACCAGAATTAGAAGTTTTAGCGTCTACACTTTGTACGGCGTAATTGTTGGAGTTGATGTAGATCAAACCTTCTAATCCCTCAAAATTTCTATTGGCGTTAGGCTCAAATGAAATGGCAAAAATCGTATCCTTTCCCTTGAGGTATTCTTCTCTAAGACTAAATTTATATTTTTTGGTGCTTCCTTTTGAAATAGGATTTAAATAGTCCACCTCAAACAGACTAATGTAATCTTCGTAAAATGAAAATGGCTGTAAATTGTTAGCTAATAGCGCAAAATTAGGCGATTTAAAACCTGAAGATTTGGTGGCTATGATACTGTCTTCATCAAAACGGGGTTTGAGATATTTGCGTTTGGCAACCGTTTCGGTGATAAAGAAAAAGGAGGATTCTAAAAAAGTCTCCAAATCATTTAAGGAGTCTTTTTTAACGGCATCTTTTCCAGAGTCTATAATAATCTTGTCATACGATTGGTAGGTAAAGGAGTTGAGATTCTCGGGATTGTTCAATGCTTTGTTGGCTATCGCATTTTTGATAATGCGATGTGCCGGATTTTGGGTATTGGTAATCACAACCTCGTCAAGGGTGCTTAGCTCTGCCTGTAATGGGATGATGTTTGAATCTAGTTCGGCTAACTGTAAACGTTCTTTTTTGTAGCCAATATAGCTAATGAATATAGTCTCTACTTCTTGAGGTACATTGAAGATGCCATCAATATCTGAAATGGTACCATTACGATCGTTATCATTAAAAATAACGTTGGCAAAAGCAATGGGCGCTTTCGTCTCAGAATCTATAAGTTTAAAACTGAGTTTGTTTTGTGCTTGGCTTATAAACCCAATAAACAAAATTAGCGTTGTAATAAATCTCATTAGTACATATCAGGAGTTTAAAAATAACACATTATCCTCAAAAAAAAGCTTCTAAAGTACAATCTAGCTAATGAGTCAAGAATTATAACGATTACGAACAGATATGTATTTGATATTAGTCATATTAAGGAAAACAAAAAATAACTATAGAATGAAAAATGGAATTATTTATGTCGCATTATTAGTAATAATGTCTTGCGGGCCAAAGGTAACTACAGAGAAAATGAGCAGTAAAGATTTAGGAAGTTTTGAAACCTTTGCTTATTTGCCAAATAGCAATTTTGATGAGTTTAATAAATTTGAAGATGATAATACTGTCGGTTTGCAGGTAATTGATAATATCAATCAAAATATGAAAAAACAAGGTTACGATATAGATCGAGATAATCCAGATCTGTTGGTACTATTAAGCACCATGACCGACGTTGAGAAAACAGTCACTAGAGAGCCTGTATATGCTAGATATCCCAGATATTATAACAGTGGTTATGCCGTTAGTCCATATTACCAGAATTACTATTATTATGATTACAACACCTTTAATAATGTTGTAGGCTATGAAACAGATGTTAATAAGTACAAGGAGGGCACATTGGTTTTAAATTTAGTTGACAGTGCTACTAAAAATGTGATTTGGAAAGGCACAGCGTCAGACCTGATCTTTAAACAAAATGAATCTAAAGCCATCTCCAAATTTGTAGATGACATGTTTGAAAAGTTTCCGAAAGTAAAATAGAGTACTTGTCATAAGTAAACATCAAGCTTAGAGTTGCTATTATCAGATGCAATGGTTTGATGCTTTACAATGTGATTTTAATATCAGTTTACACCCATATTACATAGGGTCATTTCAAATGTTGATTTGAGATGACCCTTTTTTTTGAAAAATACGCTCCACAAATTATTGTATTTACAAAAGTTGAACATTAAAAAAGATAATTGTTTGAAGTACTATTGGTATTATTACCTTTGTTTTATAGGTTGTCAATTTTTCAACAAAAATCTAAGTTTTTATGAGCAAGCAAAGCAGACGTCGTGAGGCTTTAGTATATCACGCTAAACCTACTCCAGGAAAAATACAAGTTGTTCCAACCAAAAAATACGCTACGCAAAGAGATTTGTCTTTAGCCTACTCTCCAGGAGTGGCAGAGCCTTGTTTAGAGATTGAGAAAGATGTAAACAACGTTTATAAATATACCGCAAAAGGTAATTTGGTAGCCGTAATTTCTAACGGAACGGCAGTTTTAGGTCTAGGTAACATCGGCCCTGAAGCCTCTAAACCGGTAATGGAAGGAAAAGGATTGCTCTTTAAGATTTTTGCAGATATTGATGTATTTGATATTGAAGTAGGTACAGAAAACATTGAAGAATTTATTGCAACCGTAAAGCATATAGCACCAACCTTTGGTGGTATTAATCTAGAAGACATCAAAGCGCCCGAAGCATTTGAAATTGAACGTCGTCTCAAAGAAGAACTGGATATTCCGGTAATGCATGATGATCAACATGGTACAGCAATTATCTCTGCGGCGGCCTTGATCAATGCACTAGAATTAGCAGACAAAAAAATTGAAGACGTTCAAATCGTGATTAGTGGTGCAGGAGCCG
Organism: Sediminibacter sp. Hel_I_10; assembly: GCF_000688335.1. Taxonomy (NCBI): domain Bacteria; kingdom Pseudomonadati; phylum Bacteroidota; class Flavobacteriia; order Flavobacteriales; family Flavobacteriaceae; genus Sediminibacter; species Sediminibacter sp. Hel_I_10. The sequence goes on along the minus strand of NZ_JHZX01000001.1, from coordinate 1,557,261 downwards.
CTGCGATTTCTTGCTCTCGTTTATACCAAGCTTGTGGAGCAAAACGTGAGAATATGGTCATGTTAGATAGCAAGGGCGTTATTAGAAATGACCGTGAGCAGTTGTCTACCGAAAAGGCAGAGTTTGCAACCCATAAAAAAATTGACACCCTAATGGAGGCCATGACAGATGCCGATGTCTTTATTGGCCTGTCTATGGCAGATATTGTTAACCCAGACATGTTATTGGCTATGGCCGATAATCCTATCGTTTTTGCGATGGCAAATCCTGATCCAGAAATTCCTTATGACATTGCCGTGGCAACAAGAAAGGATATTATTATGGCTACAGGACGAAGTGATCATCCTAACCAAGTCAACAATGTATTAGGATTTCCGTTTATTTTTAGAGGTGCTCTAGATGTTAGAGCCACAAAAATTAATGAGGAAATGAAAATGGCGGCGGTGTACGCTTTAGCCAATTTGGCAAAAGACCCTGTGCCAGAACAAGTTAACATTGCCTACGGTGAAACACGTTTAACTTTTGGACGTGATTATATTATTCCAAAACCTTTTGACCCTAGACTTATCGCTGAAGTACCTCCAGCGGTAGCAAAAGCGGCTATGGAAAGTGGAGTAGCTAAAGAGCCCATAGAAGATTGGGATAAATATAGAGATGAGCTTTTAGAGCGTTTGGGTTCTGATAATAAAATTGTTAGACTTCTGATCAACAGAGCAAAAATGGAACCTAAGCGCGTGGTTTTTGCTGAAGCAGATCAAATGGCGGTGTTAAAGGCGGCGCAAATTGTTCATGACGAAGGCATTGCTGTTCCGATTTTATTGGGAAGAAAAGACACGATTTTGAAATTGATGGAAGAAATCGACTTTGAAGGCGACATCGAAATCCTTGATCCAAAATCTGACGATGAAGAAGAACGTAAAAACCGATATGCTAGAGTTTACTGGGAACAGCGAAAGCGTAAAGGCGTTACATTGTATTCCGCAGAAAAATTAATGCGTGAGCGTAATTATTACGCCGCAATGATGATTAATGAAGGGGATGCAGATGCACTTATTTCAGGATATTCTAGGAGTTATCCAATTGTAGTAAAACCTATGTTAGAGGTTATTGGCCTAGACCAGGGTTCAACCCGTGCTGCAACAACTAATGTGATGATGACGCAACGCGGACCAATGTTTTTAAGTGATACCTCAATCAACATCAATCCTTCAGCCGTAGATTTAACCAAGATTGCACAGATGACGGCAGGCGTTGTAAAAATGTTTGGAATGGAGCCTGTCATGGCTATGATCTCGTATTCTAATTTTGGCTCTTCAAAAAATGAAACGGCGGTAAAGGTGAGAGAAGCAGTAGATTACTTGCATAAAAGACATCCGAGCTTAATTGTTGATGGAGAATTACAGACCGATTTTGCTTTAAATAAAGACATGCTTCAGGAGATTTTTCCGTTTTCGAAGCTGGCCGGTAAAAAAGTGAATACGTTGATTTTTCCAAATTTAGAATCTGCAAATATTACTTATAAACTCTTGAAAGAGCTTAATAAGGCCGATTCTATTGGTCCTATCATGATGGGCATGAAGAAACCGGTGCATATTTTACAATTGGGTGCTAGTGTTGATGAGATTGTAAATATGACTGCTATTGCTGTAATTGATGCGCAACAAAAGGAAAAAAGAGAAAAGCAAAGGCAAACAACATCAGCCAAATGAGTCACTTTATAATGTAAATAATTTTATTACATTTGGCTCTTTAACTCAGACTGCCTCATGATTACCCACATTGCTGGAAAATTAGTGGAAAAGAATCCTACAGATGTTGTTATAGATTGCAACGGCGTAGGTTATCTTCTTAATATTTCATTGCACACGTTTTCACAGATTCCAGATCAGGAACATCTCAAACTATATACATACTTATTAGTTCGTGAAGATTCACATACCTTGTATGGTTTTGCGTCTACAGCAGAGCGTGAGATATTTAAGCTATTGATTTCGGTAAGTGGTATTGGAGCCAATACAGCCAGAATGATGTTGTCTTCTTTGACTCCTCAACAAGTCAAGGAAGGTATTGCTCACGGCGATGTTGCTTTGATTCAGTCAATAAAAGGCATTGGGGCAAAAACAGCCGCGAGAGTTATTTTAGATTTGAAAGACAAGGTTCTTAAAGTTTATGATATCGATGAAGTTTCTATTCGTCCAAACAATACAAGTAGAGATGAAGCGTTATCTGCTTTAGAAGTTTTAGGGTTTGCGAAAAAGCAAGCAGAACGTGTTATCGACAAAGTCGTTGCGCAACAGCCAGAGGCAAATGTAGAGACCATTATAAAGCAAGCTTTAAAAAATTTATAAGGATTTGATTTCAACTTACGACACTTTTTCAAAGTCATTACAGCGTCTTATTGTAATTTCCTTTTTGGTTTTTGTAAGCCAATCTTCTTTTTCACAAGACGATCCAGATCCAGACGACACAGATTCTACAAAAACAGGTTATTCCCTCGGAAATATTAAAATTCCTAACCCCCAAAGTATTGTTTCCAAATATACTTATGACCCTGCAACAGACCGTTATATCTATACCGAAACCGTAGGTAAATTCAATATAAATTACCCCATCATCTTAACGCCAGAAGAGTACCAGAAATTGGTATTGGCAGAGCAGCAACGCAATTATTACAAGCAAAAAATGGATGCTATTGCTGGTATTAAAGATGGTACTGGGGACGAACAAAAAAACTTACTTCCAGAATTTTATGTCAATTCAGGTTTTTTTGAAACTATTTTTGGTGGAAACACCATTGAGGTCATCCCACAAGGTACTGTAGAGATGGACTTGGGTGTTCTGTTTACCAAACAAGATAATCCTACCTTTTCCCCAAGAAACAGAAGTAATTTTACCTTTGATTTTGACCAACGTATCAGTCTAAGTTTATTGGGTAAAGTAGGAACGAGACTTCAGGTAACTGCTAACTACGACACAGAATCTACGTTCGACTTTCAAAATTTGGTAAAGTTAGAATACACGCCTACTGAAGATGATATCGTAAGAAAAATTGAAGTAGGTAACGTGGCCATGCCCATAAACAGTTCTTTGATTACGGGAGCGCAAAGTCTTTTTGGGGTTAAAACCCAATTACAGTTTGGCAAGACTACGGTTACCGCCATATTTTCTGAACAAAAATCACAGTCACAGTCGGTTACCGCACAAGGTGGTGGGACTCTAGATGAGTTTGAGTTTTTTGCACGTGATTATGATGAAAATAGACACTACTTTTTGGCGCATTACTTTAGAGATACTTATGACAGGTCTCTTTTGCGCTATCCTTTTGTAGAAAATAATATTCAAGTAACGCGAATTGAAGTTTGGGTAACCAACAGAAGTAATCAAACCGATAATGTTAGAAATGTAGTGGCTTTTCAAGATTTGGGTGAGTCTGAGTATGATGCGAGTAATCCTGATAATGATAACATTGGGCTAACCAATCCTCCTGCTGGTTTTATTACCCCAGGGACGGGACCATTTCCAGATAACGAGAATAATGCATTTGATCCTACTAATATTGGTGGTGCTGGGTCATTATTATCTGCGGCAGTGAGAGATGTCACCACTGTAGAACAAGGTATTTTAACACCTGCCAATGAAGGTTTTGATTTTGGAAAATTAGAAAATGCCAAACAACTGCAGCAAGGTCGAGATTACGTACTTAACCAGCAATTAGGGTACATCTCCTTAAACCAGCGGTTGTTGAATGACGAAATTTTAGCTGTTGCCTTTCAGTATACAGTGGGAGGTACAGTATATCAAGTTGGAGAATTTGCAAATGGGGGCGTGAATTCTACTGCGGGTGCTAGTAATGATACTGATAGCGACGGAATACCTAATGATATTGATGCCGATGCCGATGGTGACGGTGTGATTGAAAATGGTCCAGATACCGATGGGGATGGGATAAGAGATGCTGCAGATGCCGATGTTGATGGTGATGGTGTAATTGATAATGGCCCAGACCTAAATAACGACGGGATCAATGATAATTTCTTTTTTGCCGAAGGAACTACCCAAAGTTTGATTGTAAAAATGCTGAAGAGTCCTATTACAAATGTGAACCAACCTATTTGGGATTTGATGATGAAAAACATTTATGATACGGGGGCGTTTCAATTGGAGCGAGAGGATTTTAAGTTGAACATTTTTTATAACGAAACCTCTCCTTTAAACTACATTACACCAGTTGATGGCACTGCATTTCCTATATTCGATAATAACTCACAGTTTATAGATTCTGATGATTCAGAAATTCAGGATGTACCTCTTATCAGACTGTTTCATTTAGACCGATTAAATTTTAACAATGATCCTCAGGTTGGTGGTGATGGTTTTTTCGATTTTGTACCTGGTACAACGGTCATTCCCCAAAATGGAAAAATCGTCTTTACAAAAGTAGAGCCTTTCGGCCGCTACCTTTTTGATATCTTGGATGATGATGGAGACACTCAAGACAACGAAAGCGATTATCAGTACGAAGATGATGATGCTGGCCCTAATCCTTATAACCTCAATCAGCAAAAATACGTTTATGACATTCTCTATAAGCAGACCAAAACAGCTGCTTTAGACGAAGCGGAAAAGAATAAATTTCAAATTAAGGGACGTTACAAATCTTCTGGTGACGATGGGATTCCTTTGGGAGCATTTAATGTGCCAAGAGGTTCGGTTATAGTAACTGCTGGTGGGCGTACCTTGGTTGAAGGTGTAGATTATACCGTAAACTATCAAATAGGTCGTGTTAATATTATAGATGAAGCCTTAAAGGCCTCAAATACACCAATTAATGTTTCCGTAGAAAATAATGCCGTTTTTGGTCAGCAAACACGACGATTTACAGGCTTTAATGTAGAGCATCAGTTTAATGAGAATTTTGTGATGGGTGCTACGCTTTTAAATTTAAGTGAACGACCAATTACCCAAAAGGCCAATTATAATACAGAACCAATTAACAATACGATTTTTGGTTTCAATGGGAATTATTCAACGGAAGTACCGTTTTTGACCAGATTGGCAAACAAGTTGCCAAATATTGATACCGATGTACCTTCTAATCTTTCGGTGAGAGGAGAGGTAGCTTATCTTAAGCCAGGTGCTCCAAAAGGCACTGATTTTAATAATGAAGCAACTGCCTATGTGGATGATTTTGAAGGATCACAAGGCGAAATAAGTTTACTGTCGCCATTGTCTTGGTTTTTGTCAAGTCGACCTAGAAATCTAGAAAAAACTTATGCTGGATTTCCAGATGAGGATGATCCAGGACTGCAAAATGGGTTTGACCGTGCCCTATTAAACTGGTACACCATAGATCCTATATTCTACAGTAGCCAGCGCCCTAATGAAATTAATGATGACGATGTGTCAAACTTATATACACGTCGTATTTTTATTGATGAAATTTTTCCTGAAATAGATATTGCACAGGGGCAAACTACGGTCATCAACAGTTTAGATTTAACCTATTATCCTACGGAAAGAGGACCTTACAATTTTGACCCGACTTCAGCAGATGATACCGTCGATCCACAAGACAGTTGGGCAGGTATTACAAGACAAATTACCTCTACAGATTTTGAACAGGCCAATGTAGAATATATTGAATTCTGGCTTTTAGATCCGTTTTTAAATGACGACGCACCAACAAATGGTGGTAAACTGTTTATCAATTTGGGTAATATTTCCGAAGACGTTATTAAAGATGGAAAGAAACAATACGAGAACGGATTACCTGAGAATGGAGATATATCAGGATTAACACCAACTTCTTTTGGTGCTGTGGTACCATTAAATCAATCTTTGATTTATACGTTTGATACGGCCGGAGAAGCGCGTACCAACCAAGATGTAGGTTATGATGGTTATGATGATGCTCAGGAAATAGAGCGGTTTGGTCCACAGTTTGGTCCAGATCCCTCTAAAGATAATTACGTGTATTATTTAAATAGAGAAGGTGATATCTTCCAGCGTTATAGGCAATATAATGGTCAAGAAGGAAATTCACCAGATACTTTTAGTGATACCAATCGTGGGTCCACCGCTCAGCCAGATGTAGAAGACATCAACCGAGATAATACCATGAACACTATTGATAGCTATTTTCAATATGAAATAGACATCACTCCGCTATCTTTAAGCGCAGGTAATCCTCAGATCAACGATATTAAAACGCGTGATATTACCTTGCCAAATGGTTCTACAGATCAAGTGACTTACTACCAATTTAGAATTCCGATTTCTGAGCCAACTGAAGCTATAGGAGGAATTTCAGATATTAGATCGGTGCGTTTTGCGCGTATGTTTTTAACTGATTTTACACAAACCACAACATTGCGTTTTGCTACTTTAGATTTGGTGAGAAGTGATTGGAGACGCTACCGTTTGTCCTTGGATGATGAGCCTAATAATGATGGGGATAATACCACTTTAAATGTAGGTGTGGTTGGATTACAGGATAATGACGGTAATTATGTGCTGCCTCCTGGTGTGGTTTTAGAGCAATTGAACAATAACAATAATATTATTCGTCAAAATGAGCAGTCTTTGCAAGTTGAAGTTTGTGATTTAGAACCAGAAGATTACCGAGGGGTTTATAAAAACATTAATGTAGATATGCGCCAGTATAATAATTTGCGCATGTTTATTCACGCAGAAGAAGGAGAGGTTGGCAGTTTGAATGATGGTGAGTTGGTAGGTTTTATTAGGATGGGTAATGATTTTACACAGAACTATTATCAAATAGAAGTGCCATTACAAGTATCTTCTGGCTCTATTGTAGCTGAAAATGTTTGGCCCGAGGTTAATGAGATCAATTTACCGTTGGAGGTTTTAGAACAAATCAAATCACTAGGGATATCAGCAGGAACCTTGGCAGATATAGATCCTACGTTCTATGATGTGAACAACGGTCAATTAACAGAAGTTGATGAATTTGCGCCCTATACAGAATTAGGTCAGCAGCGTGTGGCTATTAAAGGAAATCCAAATTTTGGAGATATTAGAGTGCTCATGGTGGGTGTTAAAAACCCAGGAACTTCAGGATTGCCAGCATGTGGTGAAATTTGGTTCAATGAGTTGAGGTTGTCAGATTTGGATAATGAAGGTGGTTGGGCAGCCGTGGCAGGTTTAGATAGTAATATTGCCGACTTTGCAAACATAAGTGCAACGGGAAGAAAGAGCACCATTGGTTTTGGTTCTGTAGAGCAGCGTCCTAATGAGCGAAGTCGAGAAGATGTGCAACAGTATGATGTGGTTACCAATGTAAATGTTGGGCAGTTGTTTCCGAAGAAATGGGGACTTCAAATCCCTTTTAATTACGGTGTTGGTGAAGAGCTCATCACTCCAGAATACGATCAGTTTTATCAAGATTTAAAGTTAGAATCGAGATTAGACGCAGCGGAATCTGAAGCAGAACGTGAAACCATTAGAACCCAATCTGAAGATTATACCAAGCGAAAAAGTATTAATTTCATTGGAGTTAGAAAACAAAGAACAGGTGAGACTGTACCGCGTTTTTATGATGTGGAGAACTTCACGTTTAATTATTCATACAATCAGGTAGAGCATCGCGATTTCGAGATTGCAAGATCATTGGATCAAAATATTAGAGCAGGTGCCAATTACAATTACAATTTTGTACCACTATCTATTGAGCCTTTTAAGAAGAACGACAGTTTATTTACAGGCAAGTATTGGAAAATTTTAAAAGACTTCAATTTCAACCCGATCCCCACAAGTTTTTCTGTAAATTCTGATATTGTAAGGCAATTTAACCGCCAGAAATTTAGGGAAATCGAGTTGGCGGGCGGTAATATTGGCTTAGATGAACTATTCCGTAGAAATTATAATTTCAACTCACAATACACCATTAATTATAATTTCACCAAGGCCTTGAGCATGAATTTCACGGCTTCAAATAATAATATTGTTCGTAATTATTTTATCAATGACGAGCTTAACGGACGGCAGGATCCTACTCGTAATGTTTGGGACGGCTTTTTTGACGTAGGAGATCCAAACATCCAAAGTCAGCAATTACAAATTAATTATGAGATTCCATTATACAAGATTCCTACCTTAAGTTTTGTAAGGGCAACCTATTCTTATACTGGAGATTTTCAATGGCAAAAGGGTTCAGATTTAAATAATAACCTTCAAGTTTTGAATAACCTAGATGACCCGAGCCAAGGTTTTACCACTTATAATTTAGGGAACTCCATACAAAATGCCAACACGCACAATATCAACTCGGCTTTTAATATGGAAACCCTGTATAAGCACGTTGGATTAGTCAAAAAGAAAAAGGCACCAACACGAGCAGCAAGCAGACGTGCAACACCGGGTAGAGATTTAAAGCAAACCTCTCAAAAACTTGATTCACAACGACAAGATCAGCAAGATCCTGCAGAAAATAAAGATAGTGCTGGCAGGCAAGCTCTAAATAGTTTGGTAGGATTGGCAACAGCGGTAAAACGTGTTCAAATAAACTATACAGAAAATAACGGGACCTTTTTGCCAGGTTACCTTAATACACCTGGTTTTATCGGAACTTTGCGACCAACCGTTGGCTTTACATTTGGAGGTCAAGGTGATATTAGAGACTTAGCTGCTAGAAATGGTTGGTTAACTGTTTATCCAGAATTTAACCAACAATACGCTGAAACCACCAACCGTATTTTAGATATTTCTGCAGAGCTTGAATTGGTTGAGGATTTAAAGATTGATTTAACAGGAAATAGAACTTACGCCAGTAATACAACCGAAAGTTTTAGGGTAGAAGATTATTTGTTGCCTAATGGAGAAGAAGGCACCGATGGTGTTTTAGATTATAGAGGTCTAAACCCAAATACTTTCGGAAACTTTAGTATTTCCACAGCATTAATTGGTACGGCATTTAGTAAAAGTGATGAAACCCAATCACAAGCTTTTGATGATTTTAGAAGCAACCGTTTGGTGATTGCCAATAGATTGGCCCGAGAATTTTATGGAACTACCAATTATGATGTAGATGGTGAAGGCTATCCTTTGGGATTTGGCAAAACAAGTCAACGCGTTTTATTACCAGCATTTTTATCGGCTTACAAGGGTACAAGCCCAGACAAGATTGGCCTCTCTGCATTTAGGGATATTCCAATCCCGAATTGGCAATTAAAATATACCGGCTTTATGAAGATGGAGTGGTTTAAAAAACGCTTCAAACGTTTTTCTGTAACCCATGGGTATCGTTCAAATTACACCATTAATCAGTTTAGAACCAATCTTGATTTGGCACCAGGAGATTTACAGCCAGGAGTGCCTTATGAGGAGCAAGCTTTAGATGAAGTATTAGATCAATCTGGTAATTTCAAGAGTAGTACGCTTTTTAGCAATATCAATTTAGAAGAACAGTTTAGCCCATTGTTCAGATTGGATTTTGAAATGAAAAATTCGGTTAAGATTTTAGCTGAAATGAAAAAAGACAGGATTTTGTCCTTAAGTTTTGATAACAATTTAATGACCGAAATTAGAGGAAATGAATATATTTTAGGTTTAGGTTACCGCATCAAGGACTTTAGAATTAGGTCTAAGCTTGCAGGCCCTAAGCAGGTTATAAAAAGTGATTTAAATATGAAGGCGGATGTTTCGGTAAGAAACAACAAAACGATTATTCGGTATTTAGACATTGAGAATAATCAGGTGACGCAAGGACAAACCATTTGGGGAATTAAATACTCTGCAGATTACGCTTTTACCCAAAACTTGACGGCTATTTTCTATTTTGACTATACATTTTCAGAATACGAAATATCAACAGCCTTTCCACAAACCACGATTAGATCTGGATTTACCCTGCGCTACAATTTTGGGAATTAAGTAGTAATTCACTGCTAAAAAAATTACTTTTGTGGAACACATAAAAAATCTTTAGAAGATGAACATACCATCAAATTTAAAATACACCAAAGACCACGAATGGGTAATGATTGACGGCGATACTGCTACTGTCGGTATTACTGATTTTGCACAAGGCGAATTAGGTGATATTGTCTATGTAGAAGTAGAAACAGTAGATGAAACTTTAGATCTTGAAGAAGTATTCGGAACAGTTGAAGCCGTTAAAACAGTTTCAGATTTATTTTTACCACTAGCTGGAGAAATTACAGCATTTAACGAACAATTAGAGGATGAACCAGAATTGGTAAATACAGATCCTTATGGTAAAGGTTGGATGATCAAATTAAAATTTTCAGACGCTTCTCAAATAGACGGCTTACTCTCTGCAGATGCCTACAAGGAACTTGTTGGTGCTTAAGAAATGGTCGCTTATCCTCGTGATTGGCTACGCTACAGCGCTTACCATTGGTAGTTTAATAAATACTGGCGGGATGCCAGAGTTGGGCTCTAGTTACGATGATAAAATCTATCATTTTATAGCCTATAGCATGTTTACCATATTAGCTTATAACTACTTTAGCTATAAGCAGAAAAAGCATAAAATTTTATATGCCGCTGTTTTTGTAATCGTTTATGGCATTGTTATTGAGGTGTTACAACATGTTCTTACATCGAACAGAACCTTAGACGCTTATGATGTTTTAGCGAACTCTTTGGGAGTTCTATTAGCTGTAATAGCATTGGTCTTAAGAAAACGAATGAATTTAAAAATGAATGCTTAGCTTGTTTTTTTGGTAAAAAATTAGTTAATTTAGCATTCGAAAAACCTTTTAAAGCACATGGAACCTAAAAAGAATACAAAATCAGACGTTAGCAGAAATAGTTCGCTCTATTTTGCTGTTGGTCTGGCATTGATGATGACTTTGACGTATTTGACAATCAATTATAGGTCTTACGAAGAAGAAGTTATTGATATTGGTCAGTTGGATTTAGGTGAATTGGAAGATGAAGAAATTCCAATCACCCAACAACAAATAATTCCACCGCCACCGCCACCACCGCCACCAAAGGTTCCCGAAGAAATTGAGATTGTAGAAGATGAAAAGGAAATTGAAGAAACGGTAATTGAGTCAACCGAAACTAGTCAAGAAGAAGAGATTGTTGAGGTAGAGGAAGTTGAAGTTGCTGAGGTAGAAGAAGACATTGAGGTGCCATTTTCAGTAATTGAGAATGTTCCTGTGTTCCCTGGATGTGAAAATGAAAAGGGGAATAATGCTAAAAAGCAATGTATGTCTGATAAAATCACTCAATTTGTAAGCCGGAAGTTTAATACAGAACTTGCTGGTGAGTTAGGGCTTTCAGGAAGACAACGTATTAATGTGATATTCAAGATTGATAAAACAGGTAATATTGTTGGTGTTAGAGCAAGAGCTCCGCATCCAGGTCTTGAAAAAGAAGCACAGCGCGTTATCGGTTTATTACCTAAAATGCAACCTGGAAAACAAAGAGGAAAGGCCGTAATTGTGCCCTATTCTTTACCAATCTTATTTCAGGTACAAGACTAAATTTAGATTACATATCTTATAAATTCAAAATCCCATCTAAGAAATTAGATGGGATTTTTACTTTGGTACGCTTATTGTGATTTTCTCATAACATTAACATTTTAAATTAGAACTATTATGAAAAATCTTAAAAAAACGCACGACATTGCTGGTCAGAGCAATGATAATGTGCGAAAATCACAAAAGCATGATGCAAATTTACGAAAAAACTCATCCTTGTATTTTCAAATCGGATTAATTCTTTGCCTTTTGGGTACTTACGGATTATTTGAGATGAAATTTGAGGATAAGACCTACAAGCAACCAGATTTGGCGGGATTGCTTCCGGAAGACCACACGTTCGACGCTAGAAATTATATTCCAGAGCCAGATATTCCGAAGGTCGAACCTGTAAAGCAAGTTAAAAAACAAGTGATCACCAATAAGTTCGAGATCAAAGATGATGATGTTGTATTAGAGCCAATAGATATAATTACAAAACCTCAGCCTACTGGTATTGTTATTGATCCTTCTATTTTTACAGATGAAGATGAACCTGTTGGTGAGACCCTACCAGAAATATTCAACTTGAGAGATCTTGAAATGGTACCTATTTATCCAGGTTGTGAAGGAATGACCAATAACAAGGATCGTGTTCAATGCATGTCTGATAAATTAGCTCAATTGATTCAAAGAAAATTCGATACCGGTCTAGCGGCTGAGCTTGGCCTTTCGGGAGTACAGCGTATCAACGTGCAATTTAAAATCGATAAATCTGGAAAAATCACCGAAGTCTTGACCAGAGCTCCACATCCGAGATTAGAGCAAGAAGCTTTGCGTATGACCGGTAAAATACCTGTTATGAAACCTGGATTGCAACAGAAAAAGCCTGTTTCGGTTTTATACAACTTGCCTATTGTCTTTAAAGTACAAGATTAAGTTCTAATTAAGCATTGATTTAGATCAATGTCAATTTTTTCATAAAATGAAAAGGCCTGATAAAATTATCAGGCCTTTTGTTATAAAGTTATGGTGTGTTTAGTTGTTCTCACCATCGATAGAATCGACAGCTTGCTCAACAGCTTCACCTGCTTCTTTGGTTTCTTCAACCGCATTGTCAATAGCTTTGCCAGCTTTTTCTAAAGCGCCTTCGGTAGCTTCAGCAGCGTCTTCCGCGCTGTTTTCTACAGCATCAGCAGCATTATCTGCACCTTCTTTAGTTTCTCTACAAGAACTAACAGAAACGACAAGGGCTATTGCTAAGGCAAGGTTCAAAATTGGTTTTTTCATAATAAATAATTTAGTGTTAAATAGATGGCTAAAATATAAACTTAAATTGAATTGCAATTCAGATTGTATAATTATGTTATTAATTACGAAGGTAATCTGTAATTTGGTTTACAGCACCTCTATTTTTGTTTACGAAAGCGGCATTTTTTTCTCCCTCTGCCTTACAGTAATCTGATGACGTAATTAAAGTGTTCAAAACAGTGCTTAGTTCTTCTGTATTTTTTACCGAAGTTACACCTGCAGTCTCAATCATTGCTTTGGCTTCAGGAAATCTGTCATAGTTCTGACCAATAATTATGGGGACTCCAAAAACAGCAGGTTCCAAAATATTATGCAATCCAGTACTGCCCATCGCACCACCAACATAAGCGATAGAGGCGCTACCGTATATTTTTGACAGCAATCCTACGTTGTCCACAATTAAGACCTTAAAATCCTCTAAGTGATGTTCTGCCACTTCAGATTTCTTAATGGTTTTGACCTGAAGTTTTGAAATGAGGCTTTGAATGTGATTGTGATGAATTTCGTGAGGGGCAATGATAAATTTTAATTGGGCAGAGGCACGTTCATTAATATAGGGTATCAAAATCGATTCATCTTCTGGCCAACTGCTCCCTATTACAATGCAAGTTGCAGAGCTTTTAAATGCTTCTATAAAATCCAATTGATTATTTTGTTGCAGTTGATTGTAGACTCTATCGTAACGAGTGTCCCCACTAATAGTGCTAGAATTAAAACCTATAGATTTCAATAAGTGATGTGATTTTTCATCTTGAACAAAAATATGCCCAAAGGCAAAAAGAGATTGACGAAGACGATTTCCATAGCATTTAAAATAAGCTTGTGTTTTTCTGAAACGAGCTGAAATTAAAATGGCACGAATCTGATGTGCTTTCACTTGCTTCAAAAGATTTGGCCAAATGTCATATTTTACAAAAACAACAAGATCAGGATGAGTGAGTTCTATAAACTTTATGGCATTTTTTTTAGTGTCTAATGGTAGGTAAACGACAAGATCTGCCACTTTTGAATGTTTTCGAATCTCATATCCAGAAGGAGAGAAAAAGCTTAAGATGATTTTGTGTGAAGGATAGTCTTTTCGAAGCACTTCAAAAACGGGAAGTCCTTGTTCGTACTCGCCTAAAGAAGCGCAATGAAACCAAAGCGTTTGATCTGTAATTAAAATGTCATTTTTGAGTTTCAAGAAGGTTTCTCGTCTTCCAAGCACCCCTTTTTTAATTTTAGGATGGAATGCTGCGAGAATTTTCAAAATAAAACCTAAAATATAGATGCCAAACGTGTACAAGATGTCTTAGTTAGTTCTCTACGAAAATAATGTATTTGAAATAAATTCGTTGCTTGGTGGCGATGATTTTCGTAATTTCGTGGGGTATGAAAAAAATTCAAATGGTTGACCTCAAAGGTCAATATAACCAAATAAAAGACGCTGTAGATGCCTCTGTTCTGGAGGTTTTAGATTCCACAGCATACATAAACGGGCCAAAGGTTCATGAGTTTCAAAAAAATTTAGAGCAATATCTTGGCGTAAAACATGTAATTCCATGTGCGAATGGAACCGATGCTTTGCAAATTGCCATGATGGGTCTTGGACTCAAGCCAGGTGATGAAGTAATTACTGCAGATTTTACCTTTGCAGCAACCGTAGAGGTCATTGCACTGTTGCAGTTAACACCTGTTCTTGTAGATGTTAATGAGACTACCTTTAATATCGACATTGAAGCCATCAAGAAAGCCATCACTCCAAAAACAAAAGCGATTGTTCCTGTACATCTCTTTGGACTCTGTGCCAATATGGAAGCCATAATGGAAATAGCAGAAGAACATGATCTGTATGTTATAGAAGATAATGCCCAAGGCATAGGTGCAAATTACACTTATAGTGATGGCAAAAAAGCAAAATCGGGTACTATAGGTCACGTCGCTTCTACCTCTTTTTTCCCATCAAAAAATTTAGGCTGTTATGGAGATGGCGGCGCCATCTTTACCAATGATGATGATCTGGCACATACCATTCGTGGCATTGTAAACCATGGTATGTATGAGCGCTATCATCATGATGTGGTAGGAGTGAACTCGAGATTAGATTCTGTTCAAGCAGCAATTTTAGATATTAAACTTAAGCAGCTCAATACTTACAATAAGCGACGTCAAGATGCGGCGAGAGCATATAATAAGGCTTTTAAAGATCAGGAGCATATCGTAATCCCAATTGGTCGTGATGTGTGTTCTGGTATTTGTGATACTTGTGACTGTCATGTATTTCATCAATATACGCTGCGCATTTTAAATGGAACTCGCGACGGTTTAGTGAAGCATTTAAACGAAAATGGAATTCCTTGCGGGGTATATTATCCTATTCCTTTACATCTGCAAAAGGCTTATAAAGATTCACGGTATAATGAAGCCGATTTCCCGGTTACCAATCAATTGGCAAAAGAGGTCATCTCTTTACCAATGCATACCGAACTAGACGACGATCAAATTGAATTTATTACCACAACGGTAATCAGTTTCGTAAACGCTTAAATTAAAATGAAAAAAATTCTTGTTACTGGTGGTCTTGGTTTTATTGGGTCACATACCGTGGTAGAACTTCAAAATGAAGGCTTTGAGGTGGTCATTATTGACGATTTATCTAATTCATCTCTAAAGGTTATTGACGGCATAACAGCCATAACAGGTAAAGCGCCAATTTTCGAGAAACTTGATATGAAAGATCAAAGGGCTTTGATCGATTTTTTTCAAAGGCATGATGATATTTCAGGGGTCATTCATTTTGCAGCAAGCAAAGCAGTTGGTGAAAGCGTTCAAAAACCTTTACATTACTACGAGAATAACCTAAATACCCTCGTTTATATTTTGAAAGCGGTTCTAGGACTGCAAACTTCAAACATCATTTTTAGTTCATCGTGTACGGTTTACGGTCAGGCCGATAAAATGCCAATTACTGAAAGTGCACCAATAAAACCAGCCGAATCTCCTTATGGAAACACGAAGCAAATAGGGGAAGAGATCATAAAGGATGTTTGTAAGGTAGAAAATGAATTAAAGGCTATTGCCTTAAGATATTTTAACCCTATAGGCGCACATACTTCGGCTAAGATTGGTGAGTTGCCCATAGGTGTACCTCAAAATTTAGTACCCTTTATTACGCAAACAGCAGCAGGTCTTCGAGAGAGCTTGTCTGTGTTTGGAGACGATTATCCAACACCAGACGGTACATGTATAAGAGACTACATTCACGTAGTTGACTTGGCCAAGGCTCATGTTGTAGCACTAAAGAGACTTATCGCAAATAAGAACAGTTCTAATTTTGAAACCTTCAATATTGGTACAGGCGTAGGAAGCTCTGTGTTAGAGGTAATTCAATCTTTTGAGCGTGTGTCAAACCAATCACTCAATTATCAATTTGCTCCTAAGCGTGAAGGAGATGTGATTTCTGCTTATGCCGATACTCATAAAGCAAATAGCGATCTGGGTTGGAAAGCAGAATCTACACTTGACGATGCCATGAAGTCTGCATGGGATTGGGAGAAAAAGATTAGAAATCTATAAAACCAACATAATGAAAACCTGTATTCAATTTTTAGTCCTCTTGCTAACATTTTCAGCAGTTGGACAAAGCATTTATTTGCATTGCGGAAAGGTGGTAGACACCAAAAGTGGTAAAATTCTAAATGAAAAGACCATTGTCATTGTAGAAGATAAAATTGTTGCAGTTGAAAATGGTTATATTGAAGCCACATCTTCTGAAGACACCATAATTGACCTAAGATCTAAAACGGTAATGCCTGGCTTAATTGACATGCACGTTCACATTGAAAGTGAAACCAATCCAGGATCTTATCTTGAGGAGTACACCTTAAATGATGCAGATGTTGCCTTCAATTCGCTCCATTTTGCCAAAGAAACGCTCTTGAGTGGCTTTACAACAGTTCGAGATTTAGGAGGGACAGGTGTGAACGTGTCTTTAAGAAATGCAATCAATGCAGGAAAAGTAGAAGGACCAAGAATTTTTACCGCAGAAAAATCGCTTGCTACAACTGGTGGTCACGCAGATCCTACCAATGGAGCAAGTAGAGCGTTAATGGGAGATCCTGGCCCTAAAGAAGGCGTGGTTAATGGCGTGGATGATGCTAAAAAAGCAGTGAGACAGCGTTATAAAAACGGAGCCGATTTAATTAAAATTACAGCTACGGGCGGGGTTTTAAGTGTTGCTAAAAGTGGACAAAATCCTCAGTTTTCTATAGAGGAAATAAAAGCAATCTGTGAGACGGCAAAAGACTACGGTTTTCACGTTGCAGCACATGCTCATGGAGACGAAGGCATGCAACGCGCCATAAAGGGAGGTGTAAAAACCATTGAGCACGGCACCTTGATGAGCGAAGAAACTATGGCACTCATGAAAGAATATGATGTCTATTTAGTACCAACCATTACCGCAGGAAAAGCTGTTACTGAAAAAGCGAAAATCCCCAACTACTATCCAGAGATGATTGTTGCAAAAGCATTACATATTGGACCTAAAATTCAAGATACCTTTGGGAAAGCTTATAAAATGGGAGTGGGAATAGCCTTTGGGACAGACGCTGGTGTCTTTTTTCACGGCGAAAATGGAAAGGAATTTGGGTTTATGGTTGAAGCAGGTATGCCTGCTATCGAGGCCATACAAAGTGCAACTCTTACAAATGCCATGATCTTAAAAATGGAAGATCAAATAGGCCAGATAAAAGAGGGTTTCGTGGCAGATATTATTGCTGTAAACGAGGATCCTACGGTGAACATTGCTACTATGGAAAACGTTGTTTTTGTGATGAAAGACGGAAAAATCTACAAAAATAAAATTTGAAGTTCCTAATTTTACCCCTCTTTAATTATAGATTTATCACAAAAAATATATATTTATTGCATTATTCTCTATAATCGAGAAGCTTAACAAGCAATTAACCCTTGTAATTTGTATTTTATCGAGAATCTTCGTTTCTTTGTATTTCATGATAACGGATAAACAATGAAACTGATAAGCATTAAAAGAGAAACACAACCCGAAGGACGATTTACAAGAAAGATGGGATCGTTCATGACTAATGTGACTTACATTAAGAAGCAATTTATGAGTATTCCTTACAAAACGCTTCATAAGTACCGAGAAACTTACTACGGAGAAGTTAAGGATTGCGAAGATTGTAATCTCGCAAAATAAACTGAAAATCCATACATTGAAAAACCTCTTTTTGAGGTTTTTTTTATGCGTTTACTGTTTTCTTTTTAGCAAAAAAGCTGGTGTATAGCAGCACGATCATTCCAAAGGTGACAGACATGTCCGCGACATTGAAAATTCCGGTATGGAACATTCCTCCAAAGTCTAGGTAGAAAAAATCAGTTACAGAGCCAAAGGCTATTCGGTCAAAAACATTAGCGATTCCGCCTCCAGCGATACAGCTAAGTGCAATCAAGCTAAGTTTATCAAGTGATTTGTTCGTATTGATGTAGTATACAAGATAGCCTAAAACTAAAACAGGAAGCACCAATAAAAAAATCAATTTTAGTGTAGCATTCATATCGCTTCCCATTCCTAGAAAAGCACCTTCATTTTCAACATTCATCATTAAAAAAATATCATCAATCACCTTGATGCGCTCACCAGGAGAAATCGTTGCTCTTACAATAACTTTCGAAATTTGATCAATGGCAATATTAAGGATAATAAGGAGTAAGATACTTGCCGTACGGGATAACTTCATGAGATGTGTACTTCTTAGTTAAAGGTTGTAGAAGCAGTTTCAGCCCCATTGTGGATTTTCTTCACGAGACCCTGTAACACTTTACCTGGACCTACCTCTGTAAAATGAAGTGCCCCATCGGCTACCATTTGTTGTACAGATTGCGTCCATCTTACTGGCGCCGTTAATTGTGAGATCAAATTGGCCTTTATCTCCATTTCATTAATAACCGCTGATGCCGTTACGTTTTGATAAATAGGACAATTTGGTTTTGAAAAGTGAGTGTTTTCAATGGCAGCTGCTAACTCTGCTTGAGCAGGTTGCATTAAAGGAGAGTGAAAGGCTCCGCCAACGGGTAAAATTAAAGCACGTCTTGCCCCTTTTGCTTTTAAAGCTTCACATGCTTTTTCTACAGCTTCAACTTCTCCTGAAATTACTAGTTGTCCAGGACAGTTGTAATTGGCAGCTACGACTATGCCTTCTGTATGCGCACAAACGTCTTCAACAATGCTGTCTTCTAGACCTAAGACTGCAGCCATAGTGCTAGGTTTTGCTTCGCAAGCTTTTTGCATGGCTTGTGCACGCTGAGATACTAATTTTAATCCGTCCTCAAAATTTAAAGTGCCATTGGCCACCAAAGCAGAAAATTCACCAAGAGAGTGCCCTGCAACCATATCTGGTTTGAAGGTGTCTCCAAGTGTTTTCGCTAAGATCACGGAGTGTAAAAAAATTGCGGGTTGGGTAACTTTTGTTTGTTTAAGATCCTCTGCGGAGCCTTCAAACATGATATCTGTGATGTGAAATCCTAAAATATCATTGGCTTTTTCAAAAAGTTCTTGTGCCAAAGATGAGTTCTCGTAGAGGTCAAGGCCCATTCCTGAAAATTGTGCCCCTTGACCTGGAAATATATATGCGTTCATGATGTTCTTAATTAGTGCTGCAAAAATAGGAATTAATTATTTATTGCTTTGATGACTTTGGCCGGATTTCCTCCAACCACTACGTTATCAGAAACGTTCTTTGTCACTACGGCTCCTGCTGCGATAACAGCCCCATTGCCAATGGTCACTCCGGGACAAATGGTAGCATTGCCCCCAATCCATACATTGTGGCCTATAGTTATGGGTTTAGAGAATTCCTTACCGCTATTTCTAGCCTTGTGTTCTAAAGGATGTGTCGCGGTATAAATTTGAACGTTTGGACCAAGCATGCAGTTATCACCAATGCGAACATATGAACCATCGAGAATACAGCAGTTGTAATTGATAAAAACATTTTTGCCCATACTGATATTGTAACCATAATCACAATAAAATGGCGGTTCAACACAGAGGTTCTCGCCAGTGGCACCTAATAACGCCAAGAGTATGTCTTGACGTTGTGTTTTTAGGGTATCATCCATGGCATTGAATTTTTGAAACAGCAATTTTGCATGCTGGTGTTCTTTTACCAATTCAGGATCTTGAGACCTGTAGAGTTCGCCAGCGATCATTTTTTGTTTTTCGGTAAGCATATTTTTTGTTTTTCTGAAATTCTAAAGGAATCACATTTCCGAAGTGATTTGAGATATCATTCTAATGTTAAATGTAAGGAAGCGGTTTAGCCCAATAATCCGCAAGCTGCTTCAGCACAACGCTCACCATCCATGGCCGCAGAAACAATGCCTCCAGCATATCCACCACCTTCACCACAGGGAAAAAGATTTGAGATTTCAGGATGTTCTAAGCGTTCAGTTCTGGGAATATTGACTGGTGAAGAGGTTCTGGATTCAACACCAATAACATTAGCTTCTTCAGTATAGTAACCGTGCATTTTTTCTCCAAAAGCTTTAAACCCCTTTCGAAGTGAGCTCCCAATCATTTTAGGTAATAGGGAATGCAGCGGTGCAGAATTAAGTCCGGGTTGGTAGGAAGTGGCATTTAAATGAGGTGATAATTTACCTTCAACAAAATCTGTTAACCGTTGTCCAGGTGCTGTTTGTGATCTTCCGCCAGCAGTAAAAGCCAAGCGCTCTAAATCTTTTTGATACTCCAATCCTTTTAACGCCCCAAAATTCTCATATTTATAAAGGTCGCGATCGGCATCAATTTCTACAACAATTCCAGAATTTGCATAAATATTATTACGTCTAGAAGGAGACATCCCATTAACCACAACTTCACCATTTGCTGTGGCCGCGGGAACTATAAAGCCACCAGGACACATGCAAAAAGAGTATACGCCCTTGTGGTTAATTTGCTCCACTAGGCTATATGCTGCTGGCGGTAGGAGCTCATCTCGCTCTTCGCCTTTACAGTTGTATTGAATGCCATCTATAATTTGTTGCGGGTGTTCTACACGCACACCCATAGCAAAAGACTTGGCTTTGAGTTGGATGTTTTTTTCGTCAAGAAGATAGAATATATCTCGAGCAGAATGTCCCGTCGCTAAAATGACCTTGTCTACATTTAATTCATGGCCGTTCTCAAGCCGTAGGGTTTTGATACTATTATTTTTGATATCGAAATCAACAACACGAGTTTCAAAATGAATTTCACCACCAAACTTTAAAATAGTTTCCCTAATATTTTGAACCACCTTAGGTAATTTGTTTGTACCTATATGCGGGTGAGCATCAATAAGAATTTGATCTGTAGCGCCATGATACACAAGGTTTTCAAAGATTTTACGCACATCACCACGCTTTAAGCTACGGGTATAAAGTTTGCCATCACTATAAGTGCCTGCTCCACCTTCACCAAAACAATAATTAGAATCTTCATTGACCGTTTGATCTTGGTTGATGGCCTTTAAGTCGCGACGTCTGTCTTTTACATTTTTGCCACGCTCTAAAACAATAGGTTTGTAACCGAGCTCTATGCACCTTAAGGCCGCCCACATTCCAGCAGGACCAAATCCAATGATATGAATGGGCTTACCGTTGGAAACATCTTGGTAATTGAACTTGTAAGACGCATCTGCTGGGGCCGGTTCATTAACAAAGACCTCCACCTTGTAGTTGATGATGATCTGTTTTTTTCGGGCATCGATTGATTTTCGCAATATCTTTACTGCGGAAATATCCTCGACCTTAACATTTAGGTTCTGGGAGGCTTTTCTAATCAAGACATCCGATTGGCGTTCTTCTTGAAGCGTAATACGGAGTTGTAGGGACTTTACCATGTCATAAATTTATTGTAAGGCAATTTATTGACGTTCGTAAGTCAAAAACGTAAACGCATAATCGTGTTTGTCATCCTTGCCGTGCTCTTTTCTAAAGGTTTCCTTCCAAAGGTAGGTATCTAATTCTGGGAAAAAAGCATCGGCCTCTTCCTTGAAGCTTTCATGAACTCTGGTAAGCTCAATCTTATCGGCTCTAGAAATAGATTGCTTATAAATTTCACCACCACCTATAATAAAAGGTTGAGGATCATGTCGAGCAGCATCAATAGCATCATCTAAGTTATGCACCACAATCACACCCTCTGGAACCTGATAGTCTTCTTGTCTAGTGATTACTACATGGGTTCTATTTGGTAATGGTTTAGAAAAACTTTCAAAGGTCTTGCGCCCCATAATGATATAGTGGCCATTAGTTAGACTCTTAAAGCGTTTCAGGTCATCACTCAGATGCCAGATCAGGTCGTTATCCTTACCGATAGCATTGTCTTCTCCTGCAGCAGCAATGAGCGTTAATTCAGATTTTTTTTTTTGAGGAGCAGCGTTTGTTTTTGAAATTTGATCAAAAGCCTGCTCTTTAGCGATCTTGCTCTCTTTTTTCAAAAATTCGGCTTTAAGTTGATCAATTCGATCTTGTTGCTTTGCCACTAACAAATCCCGTTGTTGATCCTCCCAATCTTTACCCATAAATTTATTGGTAATGAAAACGCTTATAAAATGATAAATGAACAGAATGAACCATAAGATAATGGCAATCACAAACCATTCAAGACCAAAAATCAAAAGGTCTTTACCTATTCCCAACACAGTGTTGGCGACTATCAAGAAAACCGCACCAATTAAAAAAATGACGAAATGAATGTACAATCGCTTTTTCTGTTTGATTCGTTTTTCAGCATTTTTTATAAGTGCTAATTGTTCTTTATCAATCTGTGGGATGGGCTTTTTCTTTCCGAACATGTTTTTGTAGAATTTCGTAAAGTAAAATTACTCTTTTTTTCGCAAACGATGTAATTATTAAGTTGGTCTATAAAAGCCTTTATACGCAAACGTTATAGAGTTTAAAAGCTGATTATCAATATTTAAGAGCGGTAATTTTTATTGATAATATCTTAGAGAATCCTATTAAAAGTTTATTTTTCTATAGCAAAGGAAGTTCAATATTATGAAATTGATAAATCTTTCATTTTGAACATACTAATATTTGAACGAGCATATTTCTTTTATACATTTGTCGAAGAAATTAATTCATATACGATTATGGCGATTACAAAAAAATACTTAAAGAGCAAGCCACTATGTAAGGTCACATTTGCTGTGCCTGCTGAAGAAGCTAAAAAAGTAGCAGTAGTTGGAAGTTTCAATGATTGGAACGAGAAGAAAGCTGTTCAATTGAAAAAATTGAAGAACGGAACTTTCAAAGGCACTGTCGATTTAGAAAAAGACAACGCTTACGAATTTAGATATTTGGTTGACGGCACAACTTACATCAACGATGATCAAGCAGATGCTTACGCTTGGAATGATTTTGCCGGTGCAGAGAATAGTGTGTTGAGTCTGTAAAGAAACGCGTGTTTCAGGTAAAATAAAAAGAGCCTTTTTGGGCTCTTTTTATTTTACCTGAAATGTAATAGGTAGAGAATATGGAGTTATAACTTTATTTCCATTTACCTCAGCTGGTGTAATGGTTGGTATACGTCTTAAAATCCGTAATGTTTCCATTTCTAAAAGCTTTGTAGGGGCATGGACCTTATGGTTTGAAATAGAACCGTCGGTCTCTATTTTAAATGAAGCTGTTATATTATAGATTCCTGATTTTAAACGAGACTCCTTGATCTTCTTAGAATCAAAATTATCCAGTATGAGCTTTGTGAGGTTTTCAGAAAAGCATTTTCTCAATTGAGCCTGGTCTTTATAAATTTCACAGTTTGGATATACAGGCGGAGTTTCAGATTTTGTTTTAAGAAAGTCATGCTGTTTTAAGGTTAATTTTGGTTGATACCCATATATTGGTTGCAACAAAATTTTGTCTCGGTTTATTATGAAACCTACTGTATATGCAACTGAATTCTCGATTGGATGTCCTTCACTATTCATTGCGGGTACGACAGAAGGAAGTATGTACTTTAACGAATCGATAGAACCATTCACTTCCTTTATAAAAGCTGTTATTTTTGATTCTTCAAAATCTACCTTACCTATTTTATTATATTTTATATTCGCAAGGAAAACAATTGTATCACTTACAGAATTTTCTACTATGAATGATTTTGTTTTATTTCTAAGGTTTTGAGATAAAAAATCTTGTAATTTATCTGAGTAGCATTCATATAAATCATCTTGATTTTCGCAACCTGGATAAATCAAAAATCGACTTTTCCGAATTTTCTCATTTTCTTGTAACTCTTTTACTGATGATTCCTGTGTTTGATTCTGACAATAAATATTAGAAACTAACAAAAATAAAAATAAAGGAAGTTTTCCGTTCATAAGATCGATATTAAATTGCCACTGCTCCCTTTATGTGTGGATGCGGGTTGTAATCTTCCAGTGTAAAATCCTCAAACTTAAAATCGAAAATATTTTTTACGTTTGGATTGAGTTTCATTTTTGGTAATGGCCTCAAATCACGAGACAATTGAAGCTCTAATTGTTCTAAATGGTTGCTGTAAATATGGGCATCGCCAAAGGTGTGTATAAAATCACCCGCTTCGTAGCCACAAACCTGAGCCATCATCATCGTAAATAGGGCGTAAGACGCGATATTAAACGGTACGCCCAAAAAGATATCTGCGCTTCGTTGATACAGTTGGCAAGATAATTTCCCGTTAGCGACGTAAAATTGAAAAAAGGCGTGGCAAGGTGGCAAGGCTGCTTTTCCGTTGGCCACGTTCTCACTAAAGGATTTAGAGGTGTCGGGTAAAACTGATGGATTCCAGGCAGAAACCAGCATTCTTCTGCTGTTTGGGTTTTTCTTTAGGGTTTCAACAACTTCTTTGATTTGGTCAATATCTTCGCTATTCCAGTTGCGCCATTGATGTCCGTAAACAGGACCAAGATCGCCATTTTCATCTGCCCATTCGTTCCAAATGCGGACCCCATTTTCCGTAAGATAATCGATGTTGGTATCGCCTTTTAAAAACCAAAGCAACTCATAAACAATAGATTTTAAATGCAGTTTTTTAGTGGTCACCATAGGGAACCCTTCTGATAAATCAAAACGCATTTGATAACCAAATACACTTTTGGTTCCGGTTCCTGTGCGGTCACCTTTATCATTGCCTTGATCTAGAACGTGCTTTACTAAGTCGTGGTATTGTTTCATGTTTAATTTCCGCCAAAACGGAACTTTAAAAATTATAAAATTATGACTGATGTAATTTCAGTTGAAAAACGAATTTAAAGAAAACAGTGAGGAGCAGCTTCATTTTTTGAATAGGAGATTTCAAAAGTTATCAACGGACATGATATCATGGTAATATCTTAAGTTTTAACTTCAGAAATAGAACGTAAAACGAGATGCTTTATCCAATGATCATTCCCGCAATAGTAGCCGAAATCAATGAAGCAATAGTACCACCTATAAGGGCTTTAATTCCAAATTTAGACAAGGTAGCGCGCTGACCGGGGGCAAGAGAGCCAATACCTCCAATCTGAATACCAATAGAGGCAAAATTAGCGAAACCGCAAAGCATGTATGTGGCCATAATTACAGACTTCTCGTACTTTAAATGCGTGGCATTGGCCACATTTTTCAAGTCGGCCAATTGAATGTACCCAATAAATTCACTAGCGGCTAATTTGATACCCAACAGCTGCCCCATAAGTGCCATATCTTCTGAAGCAATCCCGATGAGCCACATGAGGGGGGCAAAAAGATAGCCTAAAATAAATTCTAGTGAGAGTGAATCGTATGGTGTGTTTTGAGCAATAATGGTATTTAGCGATGTAAAATGCCAATCGATGTTTAATGCATTTATAGTAAAACCATCAAACCCTGCGATACCTCCCAAAATTCCATTAAACATGGCAATAAATGCTACAAAAACTAGAAGCATTGCCCCCACATTAACGGCTAGACGAAGCCCTTCTGTTGTGCCATTAGCAATAGATTCTAAAAGATTAGAGCCTATTTTTTCTTGGGATACATGAATGTCTGTATCTATTTTTTCAGTTTGAGGATAAAGAATTTTAGAAATAACGATAGCGCCAGGAGCGGCCATCACAGAAGCTGCCAATAAATGTTTAGCATAGAACAACTGTAACTCCAAATCTTCTCCACCTAAAAACCCAATGTAAGCTGCTAAAACGGCACCTGCAACGGTTGCCATACCGCCAATCATGACCAACAGTATTTCAGATTTATTCATGCGCTCTAGATAGGCTTTAATCAAAAGCGGTGCTTCTGTTTGGCCTAAAAAGATATTACCTGCAACACTTAAGCTTTCGGGTCCAGAGATTCCTAAAACCTTAGATAAAAGCCAACCCATACCTTGTACTACCTTTTGAATGACTCCTAGATAAAACAACACAGAAGTGAGTGCAGAAAAGAATATGATTGTAGGCAAGACTTGAAAAGCAAAGATAAAGCCGAAGCTTTTGACATCTAGCATGCCCCCAAATAGAAACTCGCTGCCTGCTTGTGTAAATCCAAGAATGGCAATAAAACCTTGTCCGATGACTTCAAAAATATCTTTTACAAATTCAACTCGAAGTACGCCAATGGAAATGACTAGCTGAAATGCTAAGCCCAGTCCAACTGTTTTCCAATTGATACCTTTACGATTGCTGCTAAATAGAAATGCAATACAAATGAGAGAGAACATCCCTAAAAGACCGCGCCATAAACTATTAAATGAAAAGCCTTGGCTCGGCACAATGCCCACTAGTTCTGCAGAAGGACCTGTAAGGTCTTGAGCGACTGCTGAAGACATTTTAGTGGTGTCTTTTAAACCGAAACTAAAGTCTTTATTAGCTAGTATTAACGTGGAGTCTGTAAGGGTGGTGATGCGAAAACGCGCTGTGTCTTCTTCTGGAGTGTCATAATAAAGAACAAGCAAGTTGTTTTGTCTAATATAATTTCCCGAGAAATTGCCTAAACTATCTAGCGAATGGATGCTGTAGTTAAAACTACCATCCTTAAGTTGAAAAGAATCAACGTCATTAATGTTATAGAGACCAACTCCCGAATTATTTTTTACTGCCTCTATCTGCCATTTCTTTTCGAGGTCTTGACCAAAACCGACCATTGACACAAAAAAAATAGCTGTAACAGCTAGTAAAAATTGTTTCATTGTAATAATGTGTTAGCGTTTGGAGATTTCGTCTCTTATTTTGGCGGCCTTTTCGTAGTCCTCATTGGCAACAGCTTCGTCCAACAATGCATTCAAATCTTGAAGTGATTTGTCCTTGTAATTTTCTTGGCTTCCGGTTTCAATTTCTTCAACCACCAATTCATCCACAAGAATCGAATCTTCGTCCTCTTGTTCTTTTTTAGGATTCACTTTTAAATAAATCCCGGCTTTATCAAGAATATTTTTATACGTAAAAATAGGAGCCTTAAAACGTAATGCTAGTGCAATGGCATCGCTAGTTCTGGCATCGATAATTTCTTCAATTTTATCGCGCTCACAAATAAGACTTGAATAAAACACACCATCTACCAATTTATGAATGATGACTTGTTTGACTACAATATCAAAACGGTCTGAGAAATTTTTAAAAAGATCGTGAGTTAAAGGTCTAGGAGGCCTAATTTCCTTCTCAAGAGCAATGGCTATAGATTGAGCTTCGAAGGCACCGATAACTATAGGAAGTTTACGGTCACCATCTACTTCATTTAAAATTAAGGCATAAGCGCCATTTTGAGTTTGGCTATACGAAATGCCTTTTATGTTTAGTCTAACTAAGCTCATACTTTATAAAACGCAAAGAACTGTTTAAATTAGGACTTTACCAACTCAACAAAACAGATATTGGATAAAATAGTAATTTAAACAGCCCTTTAAAGCTACAATTTATAAAAAAATTAGGCGTTTTGCGCCTTAAAAGCTTTTAATTTTTCAATTAGTGCTGGTACCACTTCAAAAGCATCTCCAACTACACCATAATCAGCAGCCTTAAAGAAGGGTGCTTCTGGATCTGTATTGATGACTACTTTTACTTTAGAGGCGTTGATTCCTGCTAAATGTTGAATGGCTCCAGAAATCCCTATGGCAATATATAGATTGGATGCTACAGGTTTTCCTGTTTGTCCTACGTGTTCTCCGTGAGGTCTCCACCCTAAATCAGAAACAGGCTTAGAGCACGCAGTTGCAGCTCCAAGAACTCCTGCTAATTCTTCAATCATTCCCCAGTTTTCAGGACCTTTTAAACCGCGTCCTGCAGAGACTACGATTTCAGCATCGGCTATAGTCACTTTGTCGGTAGCTTTGTCAACACTTTCTACATGTACTCCAGATTCTGGAATAGAAGGCGAAAAATCTTCAGCAGCAGCATCTGCCGTTTTTTCTTTTAATCCGAAGGCATTTTTAGAAACACCTACTATTTTTATTTCGGTATCAATAGTGGTCATATTAAAGGCCTTATTTGTAAATGCTGTTCTTTTTACTGTAAACGGTGAGGTGCTAGAAGGTGCATCTACAACATTAGATGCATAACCTGCGTGCAAATTAACCGCTAGCATGGGTGCTAAATACTTACTATCGGCACTAGAACTTAAGATCACTACTTTTGAACTTTCTTTTTCTGCAGCTTGCTTAAGCACATTGGCATAATTATTAGCGTTGAATTTTTCTAAATCGCCAGAATTGACATTTAGAACTTTATCAACTCCATAATTACCTAATTCGGAAGTGTCGTCTGCATTGACCGCAACAGCAGTAACTGTAGTCCCCATTTGATCGGCTACAGCCTTTGCGTATGAAGCTACCTCAAATGCTGTTTTTTTAAATTTGCCTTTTTCTGATTCTGTATATACTAAAACTGACATAATATCTTTTTAAAAATTAAAATTACAAGTGTCAAACCCCATTATTTGGTAGGAATTCGAAATTTGATTTTTTGAATTTATATAACTTTCGCTTCGTTGTGAAGTAAGTTGACCAACTCGTCGAGATTGTCTGCGTCTACAAGAGTAACCTCTCCTCTTGGAGCGGGTTTCTCAAATTTAACAGAGGCTGTTTCAGTCTCAGCACTTGAAGGCTCAACAACATTTAAAGGTTTTTTACGGGCCATCATGATGCCTCGCATATTTGGAATACGAAGATCACTTTCTTCAACCAATCCTTTTTGTCCACCAATAACCAATGGTAAGCTTGTAGAAACAGACTCTTTACCACCATCAATTTCTCTAACGGCTTTAGCATCGCTACCATCGACTTCTAAACTGATACAGTTGGTCACAAAATTAGCGTCAATTAAGGCAGCTAACATTCCAGGAACCATTCCGCCATTATAATCAATAGATTCTCTTCCTGCAATCACTAAATCATAACCACCATCTTTTACAACCTTGGCTAATTCTTTTGCAACTTGGAAACCATCTTTGGCCTCAGTATTAACACGTATGGCAGCATCTGCACCAATTGCTAATGCTTTACGTAAGGTGGGTTCTGTTTCTGCACCACCAACATTTACCACATCAACACTAGCGCCTTGTTTTTCTTTGAACCACATGGCACGTGTTAACCCAAACTCATCATTAGGGTTGATTACAAATTGAACACCGTTGGTGTCAAACTTTGTATTATCATCGGTAAAATTGATTTTTGAAGTCGTATCAGGAACGTGACTAATACATACTAATATTTTCATACTTGATTGTTTTATAACGTTTGCGTAAATCTAAGCACGAAGATAATTATAAAAAATCGATTTTACTATGCGTGCATAATAAATTTTTGTGAAAATTGAGGTTTACGAGGGCTTTAATGTTAATTCTTTAAAAATTTAAACACTTTTTGCTGATTGTCTACATCTAACTTTAATGAGATATAGTCCGTTAGACAAAGCAGAAACGTCAATTGAATGCGGTTCAAACTGCTTTTCAGCGACCACAATCTGACCTGATAGATTCAGAATTTTAACAGCTACGGAATGATTTTCATAATTTGAAAGTTCTAAGAAAGTGCTACCGTCTTTAAGATAGGGATACATTTTAGTAAAAGGAGCTGTTTTGGTAGAAAGATTAGCTTCAGAAAACCGGACGGCATCGTAACCAAAAATAGCATTGGGTCTGCCAAACGTGATCACATTATTCTCGTTATCTATTAACACTCTAATGTTTCCGTAGTTGTATTCTGAGCAGCCGAGTCCGAAGATGTTAAAAAGCGTTAGTTCAATATTATGACAAGGCAAATCATAACTGCTTGATGTGGTTTGCCCAGGTGTAGATTCCCAAGTTTGTAAGGTGGTATCCAAGTCAGGGAAATCGTCTATAGGATTTCCACCTTTAAATGCCAATGAAAAACTATTTCCACATGGCGTTATATCTGTGCTTTGGGCATATAGAATGTCGTTGTCTTCATCATAATTAAAAGCTATTTCTAAGTCAAAATCATCAGGAGTATTAATAAAAGGACAATTGCCAGGGCAATCAGAACCGTCATAATCATTCATGACACTCAATATTTCAAACTGCTTATTGTCCAGAAAGGTTATGATTTCTGCACCAATACTACTCGATATTGGGAGTTGGTTAAGGTTTAAATACCCATCGCTAAAGGACATGATATCGCTAGGGACGCTATTAACAAGATCCACGATGAGATCTTTAGATTTCACCCCGAGCGTAAATTGTGTTTCAAAACTTTCGCCTGGATAGGTTTGATAAAAATCATAAATAATATGATTTGCAAAAATATCCGTGATGTACTGCTCAGGATGGATTAATGTAACTGTGCCGTCATCATTAGAGGTTACCGTCGGTACATTATCGGCGTTTGAAATGGTCACAAAAATTTTGAGAACAGGGCACAGTGGGTTTTCTTGACTATATCCTGAAAAAAAGAGGATACAAAAACCAATCAAAAAAGCATAGATTTTCTGCATAGTAGGTAGCATTTAGTTAAAAGTATACAAAAGGTTTTATGATTGTTGAATTTTCCGAAGAAAAGAAAATGTGACCGCCTTTTTAGACATTCTTTTTAACGATATCATAATTCAAGGCGATCCCGCGTTTTTTATGTCAAATTATAATCTATAATTCTTATTTTTGCTACTCGTAAAAAAAAGCAATAATGAAGACGATTCAATTTAGAGAAGCTATTTGTGAAGCCATGAGTGAAGAGATGCGCCGCGATGAGAGCGTATATTTGATGGGTGAGGAAGTAGCAGAATATAACGGAGCCTATAAGGCTTCCAAAGGCATGTTGGACGAGTTTGGCGCTAAACGCGTTATTGATACGCCTATTGCCGAACTTGGTTTTGCCGGGATCGCTATAGGTTCAACCATGACGGGAAACCGACCTATTGTAGAATACATGACGTTCAACTTTTCTTTAGTTGGGATAGATCAAATTATAAATAACGCTGCTAAAATTCGCCAAATGTCTGGCGGACAGTTTAAATGTCCTATCGTTTTTCGTGGACCAACAGCTTCAGCAGGTCAATTGGCTGCAACGCACTCACAAGCTTTTGAGAGTTGGTTTGCAAATACGCCAGGATTAAAAGTTGTAGTGCCTTCAAACCCTTACGATGCTAAGGGACTTTTAAAATCTGCCATTAGAGATGATGATCCTGTGATTTTTATGGAAAGTGAGCAGATGTATGGAGATAAAGGAGAAGTGCCAGAAGGAGAGTACACAATTCCTTTGGGTGTTGCAGAGATTGTAAGAGAGGGTACAGATGTTACTATCGTGTCTTTTGGAAAAATCATTAAGGAAGCTTACAAAGCTGCCGATGAATTGGAAAAAGAAGGAATCTCTTGTGAAATCATAGATCTTAGAACGGTTCGCCCTATGGATCGCGAAGCCATTTTAAAATCTGTTAAAAAAACAAATCGTTTGGTAGTTCTTGAAGAGGCTTGGCCCTTTGGAAATATCTCTACGGATATCACCTATATGGTACAATCTGAAATATTTGATTATTTAGATGCGCCTGTTGTAAAAATAAATACTGCTGATACGCCAGCACCGTACTCGCCTGTATTGTTAGAAGAGTGGTTGCCAAATAAAGATGAAGTCATCAAGGCAGTCAAAAAAGTACTCTACAAATAAAATCGCAGTATCTGCGTTATATAAACTTCATCTTCTATCGGCAAACCGATTTAGCACGATAGTAGATGAAGTTTTTTTTGCATAGGACATACTGGTTTTTGAGATTGATTTCATAAAAAATAAGTTTCAATGTAATGTGTCGTCTAAGTATCGAAAATCAATAGTAGCAATAGATGAAAACAACGCTCCAATATCTATTTTTTTTCCTCGGAATATGTGCCACTTGGTCACAAACCAAGGTGAGCGGTTATGTTTTTGATGAACTAGACCAGCCAGTGGCTTTTGCCAACGTTTTGTTTAAAGGTTCTACTGAGGGCACCATTACCAATGAGGAGGGCCGGTTTTATCTTGAGTCTGATAATACTTGGAATGCTTTGGTGATTTCTTTCTTGGGGTATGAAATCAAAGAAATTCCTTTGGAGAAAAAGGTGAATTACGATTTGAGATTTGTTCTAAAGGAAGAAGCTTCAGCTTTAAACGAGGTGGTTATTGTTACAGGAAAACAGTCCAAAAAAGCTTCCGAAAATCCTGCTATTGCCATTCTTCAGAAAATTTGGGCTCGAAAGCGTCAAAACGGACTTCGCCAATTTGACCAATACCAGTATGATAAGTACGAGAAGGTGGAGTTTGATTTAAATACCATTGACAGTGCCTTGATAAAAAGCAAGTTATTTAAAGGTATGGAGTTTGTTTTTAAAGAAGTGGATACCTCAAACATTACAGGAAAAACCTACTTGCCCATTTTCATTAATGAAGCGGTGAGCAAAGTTTATGGGGACAATAATTTAAATGAGGAGAAAGAAGATTTAAAGGGAAATAAAAACTCGGGCTTTAGCAACAACCAAATCATCATTGATTTTGTGGATGATCTTTATGCCGATTTTGATATTTACGATAATTACCTCAAATTCTTTGATAAAAGTTTTGTGAGTCCGTTATCTAAAACAGGCGTTAATACCTATAACTACGTTTTATCAGATAGTGCCTATATTGATAATAAATGGTGCTATAACATTATCTATTATCCAAGGCGAAAAAATGAGCTCACTTTTAAGGGCGATTTTTGGGTTAATGACTCTACCTATGCCATAAAGAATATTAATCTGCAGGCTTCTAAAAGCGCCAATATCAACTGGGTCAAAGAAATTTATATTGAACAGGAGTTTGAAGTACTCAATGACTCGGTGTTTTTATTGAAGCGCGATTACATGCTCTCTGATTTTGCTTTAAATAAAAAAGAATCGTCTCGTGGTGTCTACGGAAAACGGACGACCCTTTACGATAATTACGAATTTGATATTCCTAAAGACGACTCATTTTACAGTCAGCAGGTATATAGCTATAATGAGGACGCTTACAATCGTGAAGACGATTTCTGGGAGAAAAACCGGATGGAGTCTTTAAATAAAGACGAGAAAGGCGTTTATAAAATGCTAGATACCTTAAAGACGGTTAAAAAATTTCAAAGGCTTTATAATGTTGGAAGCATTCTTGCCTCTGGCTACGTTGAGGTGCCCAGTGTCAATTTAGACATTGGTCCTGTTTTTTCTGTTTTTGGTTACAATGAAGTGGAAGGCGTGCGTGTTCGTGGTGGTGGAAGAACTTATTTTGGGCCAAACGATCTTTGGCGTATTGAAGGATTCTTAGCTTATGGCTTTAGGGATGACAAGTTTAAATACGGTATTTCAGGAAAATGGCTCTTAGATAAAAGGATGCGTCTTATTGTCTCCGGCGGAAATCGTCGTGATGTAGAACAAATAGGAGCTAACCTTACGGCCTCAACCGATGTTTTGGGCAGGAGCTTAGCCTCTTCGGCAGTAGTGGGTACAAGTACCAATGATAAGTTGACAAACGTCAATCTCACCACGGTAGCTTTAGAAATGGAACCCTCTAAAAACTTTGTGGTGCGCACCAGTGGTACATTTAGAACTCTAGAGTCTGCATCACCAACGTTTAGCTTGGCCTATAATGATCCAGAATCGCCAACCGGCATATCTACCTTAATTACTCAATACGAAACAGCTTTATCATTTTCTTATTTTCCGAACCGAAAAATGACGGGTTATGGGGTAGAACGACGAGTGGCCAATGATGGATTTGCCAGTCTTTTTGCACAGGTTACAAGAGGCGATAAGAGTATTTTTGATAGTGATTTTGATTATACTAAGCTTCAGTTCTCTTATACCCAACCTTGGCAATTGGGAGGTTTTGGGAGGTTAACCACAACCTTAGAGGTAGGTAAAACTTTTGGTGCGGTACCTTTAGGGCTTTTGAGTGTGGTACCTGGTAACCAGTCTTACTTCTCCATATACAATACGTTCCCACAGCTGGATTTTTATGAATTTGTGACCGATACCTATAGTTCTATGCATATAGAACATAATTTTAACGGTCGTATCTTTTCAAGAATTCCGTTTCTAAAAAAATATAATCTTCGAGCTATCGTTGGTTTAAGAGGTGTTTGGGGAGAAATCTCAGATGAGAATATTGAGTTGAATAGAACTGGAAATCCAGTAGAGACGCCATTAGTAGCACCAAATGAAGAAATTTACTATGAGTATAGTGTTGGGGTTGGCAATATTTTTAAAATCCTGAGAATTGACTTTAACTTCCGAGGCAATTATTTAGACCGTCCAATGGCAAGACCTTTTGGAGTGACGGGTAGTTTTGGATTTAGTTTTTAAAGCATTTAGTCGTCTCCCAGCTCGGCGCGTCTCATTGGCATGGCATCTATAGTTTCAAAAAGTGTTCCTGCAGCAACTATTTTTGAAGCTTTGAGTTTAATACCGCCGTCTAGTCCAATGAGTAGTATTTTAAAGCGGTCATTGCTTTTCATAAAATCAGTAAAAAGCGTTGCATTTTGAGACCATGGTGTGTTTTTCGAAAATCCGGTTGCGTATGATTGTGGCGTTATTCTGTAGACGATAAGTTTACGGTCTTTTAAGCCGTCTTCATGAGCTTTAAGCTCATTTAATTGTTTCTGAAATTCGAGGTTTTCTGAAGTCTTGGCGAATACTAGAATAAGCCTGTCTTCCCATTGGTGTTTTTTGAGATCTTGAGCGTTCATAGTATGGTAATTAAAAAAAGCGAACCCTATGATTAAACCCAATATTTTTATCTCATTAAGATTCATCTTCTAAAGTTCGTGAATTTTGATGATAAACTCAAATCAATTTTTAATTGTTCAAACCCAAACAATCCTTTATATTTGCACCCCTCAAAGCGAGACTATTAGAACAACATATAGATTTTACCATGACAAAGAAAGTACAATTGACCTTTGATGTATTGATTGAGATACCTAAAGGAAGCAGAAATAAATATGAGTATGATTTTGATCTGCACAAAATACGTTTTGACCGCATGTTATTTTCATCAATGATGTATCCTGGTGATTATGGATTTATTCCAGAAACCTTAGCTTTAGATAAAGACCCATTAGACGTTTTAGTCTTGGGGGCAGAACCAACTTACCCAATGGTGGTTATGGAAGTAAGGCCAATTGGTGTGTTTCATATGACCGATGAAAAAGGACCAGATGAAAAAATCATTTGTGTACCAGTTTCAGATCCTATCTGGAGCAATAACCATGATATCTCAGATCTTAATCCACATCGCTTAAAAGAGATTGAGCACTTTTTTCAAGTCTATAAAGATTTAGAAAAAAAGAAAGTTGATGTTGGTGGCTGGGGAAATGCTGAGGAAGCTGTGGAGATTTACGACGAATGTGTAGCGCGTTACAACAATAGCGAACACAAGAAAAACAACAGTTTTAAGATCTAAAAATCGGATTTCACATCTAAAATCAAAAGCTCGGTGCATTTAATGCATCGAGCTTTTTTCAGTTTTGATGTATTTCACTACTTTTACCCATCAAATTAACAAAATAAATACAAAATCTTTATGGAATCATTAATGATTTATATGCCAATCGCAATGGCAGTCTTAGGGCTGATTTACATGATCATCAAACAATCATGGGTCATGAAACAACATGCTGGAGATGGTAAAATGAAAGAAATTTCAGAACACATTTATGAAGGCGCTCTGGCGTTTCTCAATGCAGAATATAAGCTTCTTGCTATTTTTGTGGTGATTGTAAGTGTGTTATTGGCTATTGTATCTTTTGTAGTTCCAACCACACATATATTAATTGTGGTAGCATTTATATTCGGCGCATTTTTCTCTGCTTTTGCAGGTAATATCGGAATGAAAATCGCTACTAAAACCAATGTTCGTACCACACAGGCGGCGCGTACGAGTTTGCCTCAAGCTTTAAAAATTTCGTTTGGTGGCGGTACCGTCATGGGGCTTGGCGTTGCAGGTTTAGCAGTTTTGGGCTTAACAGCCTTTTTTATTGGGTTCTTTTACTTTTTTATGGATAGTACTTGGACCAATACCATGGATATGACGGTTGTTCTAGAAACACTTGCAGGATTCTCTCTGGGTGCAGAAAGTATTGCACTTTTTGCTAGAGTTGGTGGTGGTATTTATACCAAAGCCGCCGATGTTGGTGCAGATTTGGTAGGTAAAGTAGAAGCAGGTATTCCTGAAGATGATCCTCGTAACCCTGCAACTATTGCAGATAACGTGGGTGATAACGTAGGAGATGTTGCTGGTATGGGTGCCGATCTTTTTGGATCTTATGTTGCTACCGTTTTGGCTGCAATGGTACTAGGTAATTATGTAATTAAAGATATGGGAGGAGATATTACCGAATTTGGATTTGGGGGTATTGGTCCAATTTTACTACCAATGGCCATTGCTGGCGTCGGAATTATTATTTCGGTTATTGGCACCATGTTGGTAAAAATAAAAAATAACGATGCGAAAGAAGCCCAAGTGATGGGTGCTTTAAATATTGGTAACTGGACATCTATCGTGTTAGTTGCAGTGTCTTGTTTCGCCTTATGTAAGTGGATGTTACCAGAAACCATGCAAATGGATTTCTTCGGAAAAGCGAACCTAGTTGAAATTTCTTCAATGCGTGTATTTTATGCTACACTGGTAGGTCTGGTAGTTGGCGGATTGATTTCCTCTATTACAGAATATTATACAGGTTTAGGTAAAAAACCAATTTTAGCAATCGTCCAAAAATCAAGTACAGGCGCAGGAACAAATATTATTGCTGGTTTGGCAACAGGTATGATTTCTACGTTTCCATCGGTCTTATTATTTGCGGGTGCTATTTGGGCATCTTACGCGTTTGCAGGCTTCTATGGGGTAGCATTAGCAGCTTCGGCAATGATGGCAACTACAGCAATGCAATTGGCTATTGATGCTTTTGGTCCTATTTCAGATAACGCAGGAGGTATTGCAGAAATGAGCGAGCAAGATCCCATTGTTAGAGAGCGTACCGATATTTTAGATTCAGTAGGTAATACAACAGCGGCTACCGGAAAAGGCTTTGCAATTGCTTCTGCAGCCTTAACCTCTTTAGCTTTATTTGCAGCTTACGTCACCTTTACAGGGATTGATGGGATTAACATCTTTAAGGCACCTGTGTTGGCAATGCTTTTTGTGGGAGGTATGATTCCAGTTGTGTTTTCAGCTTTGGCAATGAATGCCGTTGGTAAAGCAGCGATGGAAATGGTGTATGAAGTACGTCGCCAGTTCAAAGAAATCCCGGGAATTATGGAAGGTACAGGAAAACCGCAATACGATAAATGTGTTGAAATTTCAACTAAGGCTTCTTTGAAGGAAATGATGTTACCGGGACTATTGACCATTGGTTTCCCTTTAGTGATTACGTTTCTTCCAATGGTATTTGGTATGGATCATCAAGAAATTGCTGAAATGTTAGGCGGCTATATGGCAGGTGTTACGGTAAGTGGTGTGCTTTGGGCTATTTTTCAGAATAACGCTGGAGGTGCCTGGGATAATGCTAAAAAATCCTTTGAAGCTGGGGTGATGATCAATGGCGAAATGACCTATAAAGGATCAGATGCCCATAAAGCTGCGGTTACTGGAGATACGGTTGGAGATCCATTTAAAGATACATCAGGCCCATCAATGAATATTTTAATTAAATTGACCTGTTTAATTGGTTTGGTCATTGCTCCAATATTGGGCGGTCATGCTACAGAAGAAGGGATGGCTCTTGAAAATAGCGAGGTAGAAGTGATTAGGGAAATTTCAATAGAGACTGGTAAAAATGGCGATATGGCAGAAGTGGCTACTGCAAAAGTCACCACTACCAAAATCGAGAATGATAAAAAGGTTGTTGTAGAAAAGCGATTTGAAGGAACTTTAGAAGAAGTGACTGAACAGTCTAGAACTTACGCGAGAGCAGAAAAGCAAAAAAAATAAAATCTTAACTCATAAGGTGTAAAGCCACCAATTTCCTGAGCATTGCTCAAGAAATTGGTGGCTTTTTGTTACTTTTAATTTCTTAATCATTGTTACAGATGGCGTGGTTCAAAAAAGATCCTTTACAAATAATTGCCTTTCAAAGTTATGGTACTAATGAGCATTTTTATGCGCGAGGCCGTGCGCTTGAAGATGAGTCCATAGATTTAGAATCTCAAAACATCCTCCATCTTGCTGTGAACGCGTGGAAGCGTTTTGAAACTGATGAGATTAAGCATGTGGCCATAAAGATTAAGTTGCCCAATAATCGCTTTATAAAGGCCACTACAGATGATGAGGGTTACTTTAGAGTAGAGGAAAGCTTAGAGAATTTGAGAGCGCTGAGCAACGAAGAAGGTTGGGTGCCGTTTGAACTCTCTTATGACGATGTTACTATTGAGCGTACGATTATAAATAACAATCGTTTTCCTGGAGAATTGCTAATTCCTTCAGATGATGCGCAGTTTGGTGTAGCCAGTGACATTGATGATACCATTTTGCACACAGGTGTTGTATCTACTTTAAAATGGCGGGTCATTTACAATTCCATATTTAAAAATGCTAAGAGTAGATTGCCATTAGATGGTGCTGCAGCATTTTACCACCTTCTACACCGAGGGGTTTCTGGAGAAAATGCCAACCCCATTTTTTATGTAAGCCATAGCCCTTGGAACCTATACCGGTATTTGGAGTTATTCTTAAAACAGAATCGTTTTCCTAAGGGACCAATTTTATTAAGAAGTCTCGGAAGTTTTTTACAACGAAAAAATAAGGACGAGAAGCCGCAAAAGCAAAAGGAAATCATCAACCTTTTAAAAACCTATCCCAAGCTCCCATTTATTTTAATTGGTGATAGTGGAGAGCATGATGCCGATATTTATATTGAAATTGCGGAGAACCATCCTGATCGTATTTTAGCCATTTATTTGCGCAGCGTGAAACATAAAAAGAAAATGCTGCGGGTGAGTGGTCTATTCAAAGATTATGAGCAAGTTCCCGTTTTATTGGTAGAAAGTAGTCATGAGGCCATTGAGCACGCACGTGAGAATGGTTTTATTAAATAAGCGTCTGCTTTTCTCTTTCAATATTGTAGTCTTACCATAGCTGGATTATTCATTTTTCAAAAAATAATCATAAGTGGCGTATTGCGCTCTAATTTTTTCTTCGGAACTCTCTACGTAATTGTTTTGTTGTTCAGCATCAATCACGCGAGCTTTAACAGTATCTGAAAGTTGAATCTCTATAAGTTCGCGAAGCGTTTGATGGATATCTTTGTCTAAAATGGGTGTAAGCACCTCAATACGGTGATTGAGGTTACGGGTCATCCAATCTGCAGATCCAATATACATTTGCTCATCACCGTCGTTCCCAAAAATATACACGCGTCCATGTTCAAGAAAACGATCTAAAATACTGGTGATGTAAATATTTTCACTTTGATTTTTAATACCGGCAACTAAGCTGCACATGCCTCTTACAATTAAACGAACGTTTACTCCGGCGTTACTAGCTTCATAAAGTTTTTCAATCAACTCATGGTCTTGGAGACTGTTCATTTTTAAGATGATAAAGGCATCTTTACCGGCCTTGGCATGCTCAATCTCCTGATTTATCAGACGCTCTAGAGCTTGTCTAGTGGTATAAGGTGAAACTAATAAGCGTTTTGTTTTTGGTACGATGGTGATGCCCTCCAATACCATAAACACTTTATTGAGGTCTTTAGTGATTTTTTTATTGGCAGTCATCAAACCATAATCGGCATAAAGCTTTGCTGTTTTTTCATTAAAGTTACCGGTGCTGATGTAAGCATAACT
Organism: Sediminibacter sp. Hel_I_10; assembly: GCF_000688335.1. Lineage (NCBI taxonomy): Bacteria > Pseudomonadati > Bacteroidota > Flavobacteriia > Flavobacteriales > Flavobacteriaceae > Sediminibacter > Sediminibacter sp. Hel_I_10. Next base: position 1,517,233 of record NZ_JHZX01000001.1, on the reverse strand, counting down.
TTTGGAGACATTGTCCTCTTCACGTTCAATATAAAGAACCTTTGAATGTACCTTAATATCGGCGTAACTATAGATGACTTGAGCGCCGTTTTCTTTAAAGATGGTGCCCCATTTGATGTTGTTTTTTTCATCAAAACGTGCTTTTACTTCTATGAAAATAATGACCTTTTTTCCGTTTTTTGCGGCTTGAGCTATGGCCGTGTTTAGCCGAGACTCGCTGGCCAGCCTATACATGGTCATCTTTATGGTGGTGACCGTTGGGTCTTGCGCTGCAGTTTCTACAAGGTCAATCACCGGCTCAAAAGATTGATACGGAAAGTGAAGGAGTTGATCTTTAGCTGCAATGGTTTTAAATATATTTTTTGTTTTGGAGAGAACTGGATGCGCTAATTGAGGAAGGGGCTTAAAGGTAAGTCCCTCATTTTTGGAAGGGTTGGGAAACGAAAAGAAATCCTTGAAATTATGGTGGCGTCCACCCAAAACCAAATCGATATTATAAACGTCTAAAGCTCTTTTTAGAAGCGTTTGAAACGATTCTGGCATCCTCTTGTCAATCAACACACGTGTGGGTTGCCCTTTATCTCTTTTGGGAAGTGACTCTTTGATTTTCTTCATCAAATTGCCCGAAAATTCATCTTCAATATAAAGCTCGGCATCCCTTGAGATTTTCAGGGCATAATATCTTACCTCGTCATCTGGATGTATTTTGGCCAAACCAAATTTTAGAATATCATCGATAAAGGTGATGTAGTGGTGTCCGTTTTCCGAAGGAAATGTAAAAAAACGCGGTTCATCATCTGGAATTTTCACGAGATGAAGGGTCTCTCCAGACATGGTGGTCAAATAGGACGCTTCGTTCTCTATAAAAATGGTATCACTATTATCGTGATATGTGTTTTTTAAATCTATTTTTGGTTTTAAGGTGTCTTCAAAATAGGTGGTTGCAATGGCTTCTTGCTCCTCACTAAAATCATGATAATCGATCAAGTGGATGTCTTGTTTTTTAAGGTCGGGAATAATCCCATCCTTAAAAATAGCGCCAAAAGCCTCCTGCAATTGATCGACTTGAATTTTGATTTCCTTTAAAACCTTATTGGGTTTGGTAATCAGTTTCTTTCTAAGCGGTTTTTCTATTTTTTTGATTTGGCGAATATCAGAGACACGCACCCTAAAAAATTCATCAAGATTTGATGAGAATATGGCTAAGAACTTAATACGTTCGTATAATGGATTTCTATGATCTGCCGCTTCTTGTAGCACACGATGGTTAAACCGAAGCCAAGAGAGGTCACGATGATAAAATTTGGTATTGTACAATTTCATAATCGTAAAATAATAAAATAAAAAAAGGAGTTGTGTTAGCTAAATGCTAAGATTTAAAAGAGACCATTTATTTGAGCATCAATTTTATTGATGATGCCACCTAAGTCTTCAGGATTCATCACAAAATCTAATTGATCAACATCAATGATAAGTAAGTTTCCTTTAGAATAGCCGTGAATCCATGCTTCGTAGCGTTCGTTCAATCTGCTGAGATAATCTATACTTATGGAGTTTTCATACTCACGACCGCGTCTGTGTATTTGTGCCACTAAATTTTGAATGGAGCTGCGCAAGTAAATCAAGAGATCTGGACCCTCCACAAAAGATTCCATAAGGTCAAAAAGTGAGCGATAGTTTTCATAATCCCGATTGGTCATCAATCCCATGGCATGAAGATTGGGCGCAAATATGTGTGCATCTTCGTAGATGGTTCTATCTTGAATGATGTCTTTGCCACTCTCTCTAATTTGTGCTACTTGCCGAAATCTGCTATTGAGAAAATAAACTTGAAGGTTAAAACTCCAACGCTCCATTTGGTTGTAAAAATCATCTAGATAAGGGTTGTCAACCACATCTTCTAATTGGGGTTCCCAGCGATAATGTTTGGCTAATAATTTAGTGAGTGTGGTCTTGCCAGCACCTATGTTTCCTGCGACGGCGACGTGCATATCTTACTTGATTTTTAATTGGTATTTGCGAAGCGTATTACGGTCGTAAATATACAAGGTTTCATTGGTCAATAAAAACTGTTTTATCAACATTCCTTTTGTTGCTATGGTAATGAGTGTTTCACTATTTGTGGGCTTATAGAGCAGGCCGGTTTCTGTCTCAATTACCAAATTCTCATTTGTTACTGCAATGCTTTTAAAGCCTTTGTTTTTTATTTTTGAAACAAGACTTCCAAAATAGGTGTATTGATATAAATAGTTTTCGGTGAGCATCCAACAATAATTATAATCGCTTTTGAGATCTAATACGTTGGATTGAACGGGAAGGGTAGTGGCTTTTATTTTATCGGCTTTATAATCGTAAAGTTCTAATTGCTGAAGATCTTGGTTAAAGATCCAAATCGTATTGTCATACCCCGTAGACACGTGGGTCACGTTTTTATAGGGTTGCTTGGTATTGAAGTCTATTTTAAAAATTTCTGCAAAGCGGTTGTCAAGTATAACCACGGTATTGAAATCCTGATAAAATACATTTATTTTTAATGGGTTAAAGGCATTTACTGCCGTAGGAACTCCCAACTGTACGTTACTGTAGTTCAGGGCAGGATTGTTTTTCGGCTTTTTATGTATAGCAGAATTGATGGTGTAATACATCGTGTCAAAATTATCGATGGCAACAATTTGGTCTGCTTCTACTTGAACGGAGTCTGTTAAAACGGCGGTCATGCTTTGTTGTGCAAAACAAGACATTGAGCAAATGATACAAAGAAATTTTAGAAATTGCATGATGACAAATTAGGCTTCGGAAAAGTACGAAAAATGAAACGTATTACCTTTTTAGATAACGAGGCGTTGCTCATTCTATTACAATTCTGAAAAAAGACTGTTATGATGATCCTAAGAGGAAGGTTGCTTAGTAGTGAACTAACAAACCAGCTTATAGCCAAAGCCACGAACATTTAAAATCTGTACGGCCTCGTCTTGTTTCAATTTTTTGCGAAGTTTTGTGATAAACACATCCATACTTCGGGCAGAGAAAAAATCATCGGTTCCCCAAAGTTTATTTAAAATAAGAGAGCGATCTAGCACTTGATTTTTGTTCTTTACCAAATGAAATAATAAATGTGCTTCTCTGTGGGTCAACTGTTGTGTCTCCTCTTTAAAATGAAGTTGTTGCTTAGGGAAATCAAAACGAAATTGCCCCACCGTTAAAATTTCCGAAGCCTTTTGAGTCGATTTACGATGGAGTAAATTGTTGATTCTAACAATGAGCTCCTCCATACTAAAAGGTTTTTTGAGATAGTCATCACCGCCAATACTAAAACCTTCAACCACATCTTGGGTTTGTGATTTAGCGGTCAAGAAAATAATGGGGATGGTGTCATCAATAGCTCTAATGTCTTTGGCTAAAGTGAAGCCGTCTTTTTTTGGCATCATCACGTCTAAAACCAGCAATTCGGGTTGCTCAGCGGTATACACTTTAAAGGCCTTTTCTCCATCTTCGCAAAGTAAGACCTTGAAATTTCTGGTTTCTAAACTTTCCTTTATGATTTGTCCCAAAGCGGGCTCATCTTCGGCAAGCAGTATGGTAATGGGTTCAGTCATTTGGGAGATGGATTTTAAATGTAGTTTGCTGTGGCTTTAACTCTAAAATAATTTTGCCGTTATGTTTTTCGATAATGTTCTTGGTGTAATATAAACCTATACCAAACCCTTTAACATCATGGGTGTTACCTTTTGGGACGCGGTAAAACTTCTCAAAAACAAGATCTTGATTTTGCTTGGTGAGTGTGTTGCCATCATCGGCAATGCTAATCTCAACAAAATTTTTAATCTGCTTTAGGGTAACGCTGATGTGCTTGCCGCCATATTTATAAGCATTATCTAGAAGGTTGTTAATGGCGTTTTCAAAATGAAACAAGTCAACTTTTGCCTTACAAACAGTCTCAATAGACGTGCTTAGGGTTTTAGAATTATTTTGAAATTGATGTTTCTGGGCTATGGTCAATACTAATTCCGAAATATCAACTATTTCTTTATGAAGCTCTAAATGTTCACTGTCTAAGGTGGCGGTTTCCAATAATTTTTCAACCATGTTGTTGAGTTTGGATAACTGTAAGGTCGAAATATCCAGATAGTTTTTAGTCTTTAGTTTATCGTCAATGGCGTTAAAATTTTGAATGCCTTCTAAAGCAGCGCCAATGGTGGAGATGGGTGTTTTAAACTCATGTGTAATGTTACTGATGAGGTCATTTTTTAATTCAGAAAGTTGCCGTTGATTTTTAATGACTTTTAATAAATAAATGAGGCATGCCATAATTCCCAACAGTAATACTACGGAAATGAGCAAGCCTGCAAGCCCTTGCTGAAGCACAATATTGGTAGCATTTGGGTAAAATAGGAGTAACGATTCATTAGACTTTAAAAATTTTGATTTGGCTTCTGTTTGGAAGAAGTTTGGTTCAACAATCTTTTGGTTAAAATTGAGTTTGATACTGTCTGTACCGTTATATTTCAAGGCAAACGGAATGCTCAGTTGTTTACGTTGCAGTTCTTTTTCGATAAGCGGAGAAAGATCGCTAAGCTTTAGAGAATCGTCTTGAATAGATATATAAATAGACGTGATATTCTTAAGCAACTTGATGCTGTCTGCCGCTTTTTTACCACGTATCACTTTAAGACTGGAGATTTTATTGGAGTTGTTTGAAAAGGTTAGAGCTTGTTCCCCGGTTTCCGTTTTTACAATCTGGGTGATAGAGTCAACATCTTTAGAATAGCTTGCCTGAAACTCTCGGTATACCGAGTCCATTTCCAATTTGTCCATTAAGCCTTCTAGGTTTTCAATGCTATTGTCTGTAGCCTCAAGATCTATAAAGGTCATGTGGTTCTTTTTGGTAAGTTCAGCATAATAGAGGTCCAGGGCATTGTCTAAGCTAATTTGGACTTCATTTTGAAAATTTTGAAGATTTTTTTGATAGTTTTTATAGTTCCAATAGAGTTGCACCGTCAAGGTGAGCGCAATGGTCACGATAATAAAATATAGGATTCTTTGATAGAGCTTATTGTCCATAGTTCAAAAGTAAGCGTATTGATTGTAATTTAAACTATTGGTTAACACACGTTAACGTTGGTTAACTAAGTAACTGCTCCTCTCGGTTTAAGTTTGTAATGTATTCAACTTAAAACAAATAAAAATGAAACATCTAGTTACAATGCTTATGCTATCCGTAGCGACGCTTGGCTTTTCACAGTCAAACAACCCAGAAGAAAACAAATCGCAATCTAAAGCAACGGTATCTGATTTGAAAATATCCATAACGGTCGATTCTAAGGAAGAATTGGAAAACTCAATTAAGATGGAAGATATTGAGGAGTTTATGGATATGTCTGATAATGACGAACAGATCTCTTTTGAAATTATTTGCAATGGAGAGAAAATAAGCAAAGACGTCAATAGATCCTTGACTTATAAAGTCAAGGGGAATACTAGCGATAGAGTGGGGTTTCTTAAATCGGTCGAAAAAGTAAGAACAGCTGCTATTAATTTTTATAATTCTAAAAAATGAATATAATGAACTTTATATCAAAACTATTTTTAGTGGCAATAGTATCAATTTGCTGTACGCTAAATGCTCAAGAATTTTCAGGGATCGCGACTTATAAATCCCATCGAAAAATAGAAATGAAAATGGAAGGTGACAATTTAAACGATGCCATGAAAAAGCAAATCTATGAGCAAATCAAAAAACAATCTCAAAAAACCTATTTTTTAAGTTTCAATAGAGAGGAATCTCTTTACAAACAGGAAGAGGTGCTTTCTACACCAAAGCCATCTGCGGGTGGTATCACAGTGACAATGTCTAATGGTTCTGATGTTCGCTATAAAAATATTAAGGAGCAACGCTACACAAGCGCTAATGAGATTTTTGGCAAGGCCTTTTTAATAAAGGATAGTATAAACCCCATTGAGTGGAAATTGGTAAATGAAACTAAGAATATTGGCAACTATACTTGCTTTAAGGCTGAATTTACAAAGAACTACACCGATAAAACTTTTACAGATGATGGCAAATTAGAGGATGTTGAAAAAGAAAAAACAACTACGGCTTGGTACACGCCCCAAATCCCCTTAAGTCATGGCCCTGAGGATTTCCAAGGATTACCAGGACTCATCCTTGAGATAAATGACGGTGAATTAACCTTAATCTGTAGTAAGATTGTGCTCAATCCCGAAAAAAAGGTAGAGGTTAAGGAACCTTCAAGAGGTAAGGAAGTGAGCCAAAGTGAGTATGATGCTATAGTAAATAAGAAGATGGAAGAGCAAATGGAAGATCTAAAATCAAGAAGCCGAAACGGTGAGATGAAGATCATTTCATTTGGAGACTGAGTTTTTAGGAATAGTTTAACGTTTACAGGCTTAACTATTACATGGCTTTTGGGTCTAACAGACTATAATCGGTTAATTTTATAGTCTAATTTATTTCCAAAACCTATGAGAACTCTTACACTTACCATTTTTTCAGTCCTTTTTTGTATAACGTCTATAGTAACTGCACAAGACTTTCAGGGCCAAGCCATTTATCAAACGAAGACTACCGTTGATATGGGAGATTGGGGTGGCGGTCAAATGAGCGAACAGCAAAAGAAAATGATTGCAGAGCGCATGAAGAGCATGTTAGAAAAAGTGTACGTGCTCAACTTTAACCGCAGTGAATCTACTTATAAGGAAGAAGACAAATTAGAAGCTCCTGGAGCAGGCGGCAGCCGTTGGGGAGGTATGATGAGCAGTTTTACAGGAGGTCCCCAGTACAAAAATATCAAGGAGAACGTCATTTTACAAGAGCAAGAGTTCTTCGGAAAGCAATTTCTCGTCAAGGATTCTCTTCCAAAATTAGAATGGAAGCTGGAAAACGAAACCAAACAAATTGGACAATATACTTGCTTTAAGGCAACCACGACAAAAAAAGTAGATGAGATGGATTTTACAAAAATGCGTCGAAAAAATAAAGATGACGAAAAGAAGGAATCTAAAGAAACTGCAGATACTACTAAAACCGCAGATCCTTTTGATGAGGTTGAAGTACCAGAATTCATTATCGTTACGGCTTGGTACACACCGCAAATCCCGGTTAATAATGGACCTGGAGAATATCATGGTTTGCCCGGTTTAATTTTAGAAGTAACAGCAGATAAAACCGTTATGCTTTGTACAAAAATTGTTATGAATCCGCAGGACAAGCAAAAAATTGAGAAGCCAGAAAAAGGAGAGGTGGTTTCACGAGAGGAGTACAATACCATTATGAAAGATAAAATAGAGGAAATGCGCCAAATGTATGGCGGTAGAGGACGGGGCAGAAGAGATTAATCTTCAAAAAAAGAAATTCTAGAAATCAACCAAGCATCATCAATTTTCTACTCACTAACCAGAGAAATCAATTCAATGAAACAGATTATATTCCTAACGTTACTTTTTGTAACAAGTATTTGTAGTGCTCAAATCACCGTTAATGGGGTAGTTAAAGACAGTATTGGCGAGCCTTTAGAACTGGCAAACGTCATTGCAATTAATGCCCAAACCAAAGCTATGGCCTCTTATGCCATCACCAATGATAAAGGTCAATTTAAATTGAACCTAGAAAAAAACACGACTTACACGGTGCAAGTAAGTTACATCGGGATGAAGTCTGCTTCGGAAACCTTAAGCACTAAGGAGACCAGTATAGAGCAAGATTATACGCTGCAAAGTGATAACTCATTGGCAGAAGTTGAATTGACTTACGAAATGCCCGTGACGATAAAAGGAGACACTTTAGTTTATAATGCCGATTCCTTTAAAGACGGAACGGAACGTAAATTAGAGGACGTTTTAAAAAAATTGCCTGGTGTAGAAATCAATGCCGATGGCCAAATTGAAGTTGAAGGTAAGGTGGTCACTAAATTGATGGTAGATGGTAAAGATTTTTTTGATGGGGATTCTAAATTAGCAACTAAGAACATTCCTTCTAATGCGGTAGATAAAATTCAGGTGTTGCGTAATTATTCCGAAGTAGGTCAAATGAGTAGTGTGACCAATAATCAGGATAATGTCGCCATAAATATCAAACTAAAAGAAGGTAAAAAGAATTTTTGGTTTGGAGATGTTACGGCGGGCTCTGGTATTGCCAACAATGACGGTTATTATTTGGTGCAGCCAAAACTGTTTTATTACAGCCCAAAATATAGCATTAACCTTATTGGCGATATGAACAATATAGGTGAGGTGGCCTTAACCAATAGAGATATCAGAAACTTTGGTGGCGGCTTTAGGCCACCTAGCCAAAGTAGTGGCACGTCTATTAATTTAGGAGATAATGGACTTAATGGGCTTTCTAATGTGGCCAGTGCTCAAGAGGTTACCACAAAGTTGAGCGCCGCAAACTTTAGTTATTCTCCAAATAAAGCATTAGATATTAGTGGTTTTTTGATTTATAATAGTTCTAGACTACTTACTAGAGAAGAGCGTTTTGTAAGTTATATTGATTCAGATTTAGGAATACCAGATGAACGTACCATACAAACCGGAAGGGAATCTACAAATCAGGGATTAGCAAAACTGAGTGCTGCCTATAAGCCAAACGCCAATAACCAATTGAATTACGATATATTGGGAAGAATCTCTGATGATCGCGAAGCACAAAATTTATTGTCTTCTGTTGTGGGCAATACCAATCAAATCGATGCAGTAAAACCTTTTAGTATCAATCAAAGTTTAAATTATTATTACACACTTAATGAGACTAATATTTTTGCTTTTGAGGCGCAGCACCTTATTAAAGATGAAGACCCGTTCTACAATGCTTTATTGGTTAATGATCCAACCAATAATGAAAATGGCTTTGGTAATGATGACATTCCAAACGAAGATGCCTTTGACAATACCGCAGATGCCATAGGGTTTGACAGAACGCAGAACGTTTATAATATTAATCAAGATCGACGCATAAAATCCAATCAATTGGATGCGAAATTAGATTACTATAATATTTTAAATCAAAAGAGTAACATCAACCTTACTTTAGGAACCATTTTAAGCAATCAAAAATTTAACTCAAACATCTTCCAGTTTTTAGATGATGGTAGTGTCTTTAATCCTGAACCGACCATTAATGATGGCTTAGATTCTAATGACACCGAATATAACTTTAGTGATATTTATTTGGGACTACACTATAGACTCAAGACAGGAAAATTCACCATTACTCCAGGGGTTTCTGTTCATGCCTACGGAAATAAAAATACCCAATTTGGTGAAACCTATGAAGATAATTTCTTTAGAGTGTTACCTGATTTCGAAACCAGAATTCAATTCAAAAAAAGTGAGAATCTCACCTTCCGCTACAACATGACCAATTCTTTTACAGATGTTACCAAATTAGCGGAAGGTTTAGTGTTTAATAATTACAATAGTCTTCAAGCCGGTAACCCAGAATTGCAAAATGCATTATCCCATAATTTGAGGTTAAATTATTTTAGTTTTAATCTGTTTAATTATACCAACGTTTACGCCGTGGTAAATTATAATAAGAATATAGATCAAATTAGAAATAGAACAAGCTTTGATAATATTATTAGTACCAGTACATTTTTTAATTCAAGTTTTGCAGATGAGAGTTTAACCGCTTTTGGTCGCGTTCAAAGAACATTCAAAAAGATTAGAGCAGGTTTAAACGTGAGTTTTAATTATAGTAAAAACAATCAGTTTGTGCAAGACAGGCAAACGGTTAATGAGAGCTTTACGCAGAGTTACACTCCAGAATTGCGCACCAATTTTAGAGAAGCGCCAAATGTGAGTCTAAAATATAGATACTCCGTAACTAATAACGATCAGGGTACTAATTCTACAACATTTAAGACCAATGCGCCTTCGGTGGAATTTGATGCTTACATATTTAAATCTTTTACACTTAGAACAGATTACACCTATACCAATCAAGACAGAGGCTCGGGACCATCACAGTCGTTTCAAACTTGGGATGCCTCCTTGTCATATAGAAAGGATCAAGATGCGAAGTTGGAGTACGAAATTAAGGCTGCCAACATCTTAAATATAGATTCTAATGTTAGTAATGGTGCAACTAATATTTCTGTATTCAGTTCAGAGACGTTTATACTGCCTAGAATTGTAACATTTCGTTTGATATATACACTTTAAAGCTCAGCAAAACAATTTTAAGAGCTTGCCCTTCTCAACGATTTAGAAGGGCTTTTTTTATGATATAACGCAACCCTTGTTGTGTGTATTTTAGTTATTGAAAGCGGATTTATAGACTGATATTGAATTATTAAGAATAGGAGTAATTGATTTTGTTTAATTATTAGTTAACTTTATCAAACATTATATTGAACTCTTAATTTCATGAAATCACTATTATTAGTTACCGCAGCTCTCTTCTCGATAAGTTTTTTTGGGTTTATGAATCCAAAACCACTAACAAATCTTCAAAAAAATGATTTTCAAGGTCAGGCTTCTTACATGTCAAAATCTTCATTAGATCTTGGACGATGGGGAGATCGATTAAGCGAAGAGCAAAAGAAGCAGGTAAAGGCACGTTTAAAAAATAGGCTTGTGAAAACCTACACCTTAACTTTCAATAGAACAGAATCCATGTTTGTTGAAGATGATAAACTTGATGCCATGTCTGGAGCTACTGATTCTTGGGGTAAAAATTTTACTCCTGGAGATCAATACAAAAATGTAAAAACCAATACCCAAATTCAAGATCAAGAATTCTACGGAAAACGTTTTTTAGTAACCGATAGCTTGCAACCCATAACATGGGTCATGGAAACCGAAAGCAAACAAATAGGAAACTACATGTGTTTTAAAGCCTCAGCATCTATACCTTCTAACCAATTGACCTGGTACTCTTTCTCTTGGGATAAATTGAGGACGAATAATGCTGAAACTTCAGATTCAAATGCTGCGGAAAATACTCTAGCGATGACTGATGTAACTGCTTGGTATACACCACAGATTCCTGTTGGGCACGGACCTTCAGAATATTGGGGCCTTCCAGGATTAATTCTTGAGGTTAGTGCAGGAGACACTACCATGTTATGCACTAAACTTGTGCTCAATCCAGAAGATAAAATAGAGATTGAGGCGCCAAATAAAGGTAAAGCCATTACAAAAGCGGCTTACCAAGAAACCATTGTTGAGAAAATGAAAGAGTTTAGAGCGCAACGTATGGGAGGGAGAGGAAGCAGATAAATTGCTGACCTTATTAGCAGTAATAAAAACTCCCTTAAAATCTCATCAGCTATTCTTAAAAATTTTTATTCGTCTCTTAATACGTGTATTGTTGCGCTAAATGTATGAGAGACACCGTTAAAATCTACATAGTCCCCGCTAATATCCATATCGAGAAAATCTCCAGCGGGACCCAATTGAATTATATTGAAAGTCATTTCTGAATCTTGTGGATTTGATATAGCTGCGGGACAACCTTCAACAAAATAAAATCCTTCAGTATTATAACTGTCGCTTGAAAAATGCTCACCTACAATAGGATTATTTTGAATGATACCTCGCAACCAGAAGCAGTTTTGAAAACTTGATAAATCATCTTGAATTTCAATAGTGGCATTGTTATTAACTTCTGGGTTGTTATCCATAAATCTGACATCAAATGGAGGTAAAATCAATTCTTGATTTCCATCAATCTCATAAATTATTTGCTCATTGATATTATTACACGATTGCAGAAACCCTATATTAGTGATTGGGGTATCTAAGGAATAATTTATCACGCCGCTCGACTGTAAGTTGTCATAATCTATGGCTTCAACAGAAAAATTTAGTTGATCCGAGCATCTAATAAAGTCTATTTCAAAATTACCGTCTGTGACTAAATCATAGAAATTCCAATTTTCATAACGCAATACTACATAACCATTATTTACTAAGTCACCATTACAATCGTTATAACTTCCTATTATGTTTTCATTTTCAAATATGTAATCTGCTAATACAAATTCTATCGCTGAATCTGAAGTGAAAGGACCAATATCAGAAATTTGTAAAATAGAAGTTAAACAAGTTGTATTAAATGGCGTCGAGATTTTTATTTGTCCATTTGAGTTAATAGGAAATGATCCGCAGGCCTGCCCTAGATTGTCTGTGTAAGTAAAGCCTTGGCCGCTTACATAATCGCTTGATAAAAATAATCTTAAATTAGGAATGGGGTCATTCATTTCGTTAACTACTGTTACGCATAGATTCACGGATTCAAAAGGAGTATCAGCATTCCAAAATGAAAAATGATTTACGTTACCAACATAAGTGTCATCCACCAAAGAAGCCTCGCCATCCTCAATCCAATAGCCGTTAACTTCATCAAAATACCAAAGGGGAATTGTTGTTGGGGCACTGGACACCAAACTTGCATCTAAAGGTAGTTTGATTTCTGCTGTTGTGTTATTAGCTAAATTCAAATCTTCACCTCCCGAACCACGCAGTTCAACGGCTAACATTCCAAAAGTTTGTAGCATACGCTCCTCGTTTTGGGCATTTGCTGCGTAGAGCATACCAGGCATTTGTTCTTGAGTTGATTCATCAGATGGAGCGAGGTGGTGCATAATAACATCCACGCTCCCCGAATATAAACTTCCGTCTGTTTCAATATAATTACCTGGGAGAAAAACGGAAGCGCCATTACTTAGGCTAACCTCCTCAGCGATTCCGCTGTTTACCGTTGCGACAACAGTTTCAGGTAACATTACAATTTTAATTTTATTGGTTCCGTCAGTCGGAACGACAGAGCGTGACGCATTGATAAAGCCTGTTTTCTCAGCTTTTATATAAGCAAGTCGTTGCTTGACCTCAGCGTCACGTATAATAAATATACCATTGTTATCTGTTATGGCGTTCGAGTTGCCGATAGTGATGTTTACATTTGAAATCGGACTACCATTAACATCCATAATGGTTCCCAAGAAATCACGATTGATGTCACTTCCAAAATTTTGAGAGAAGGCTATATGGTCTGGACCTGAATTTTGTTGACTAATTGGATTGGCAACTTCATCGTCATTACAGGAAAAATTCAGAATAAGAACCGAAATTAAGGCGAACGATTTTAAGAGTTTCATAAGTTGGATTTAATGTTAGTTGTTACGTATTAGATGTTTAAATCCTTAATTGGTTGCGTGAAATTTAGGTAATTTGTTCGGAATCATCAATATAGTATTGATTATTTAGTAAGATAAAACAGAAACACCCCGATGTTTCCATCGGGGTGTTTCTTTCTAACGAAGTATGTTTTGGAGAATTAAGATTTATATGCCAAAAGCATCTTTAACCTTGTCTACGTAGTCTAATTTCTCCCAAGTAAATAATTCTACATCAAGAGTAATAGGTTCTCCATTGGGTTGTTGGAAGGTCTTGGTTACGGTTTCTGGTGTTCTACCCATATGACCATAAGCAGCGGTTTCGCTATACATGGGTTGACGCAATTTAAGACGAGACTCAATAGCTGCCGGTCTCATATCAAAAATACTTTTTATTTTTTTAGCAATCTCACCATCCGTCATGTTGAACGGGCAAGTCCCATAAGTGTCCACATAAATTGAGGTTGGTTCTACAACGCCAATAGCATAGCTTACTTGTACTAAAATTTCATCACAAACACCGGCGGCAACCATGTTTTTAGCAATATGTCTTGTGGCATAAGCGGCACTTCGGTCTACTTTGCTCGGATCTTTTCCAGAGAATGCACCACCACCGTGGGCACCTTTTCCACCATAGGTATCTACGATGATTTTTCGACCCGTAAGTCCAGTATCGCCATGAGGACCACCAATCACAAACTTCCCTGTAGGGTTGATGTGGTAGGTAATATCATCATTAAATAGTTGTTGTAGATCTTCAGGTAATTTAGCAACTACACGTGGTATTAAAATCTCGATGATGTCTTTTCTTATTTTGGCCAGCATCTCCTCGTCATTATCAAAATCATCATGCTGAGTAGATACAACGATAGCTTCAATACGTTGCGGTACATTGTCATCACTATACTCAATAGTCACTTGACTTTTAGAGTCTGGACGCAAATAGGTGATTTCTTTATTTTCGCGTCTTAATGCTGCTAATTCTTTTAATATGCTGTGAGAAAGATCTAAAGCCAAAGGCATATAGTTCTCAGTTTCGCTTGTAGCATAACCAAACATCATCCCTTGGTCTCCTGCACCTTGCTCATCTTTGCTAGCGCGATCTACACCACGATTGATGTCTTCAGATTGTTCATGGATTGCAGATAAGACACCACAAGAATTGCCGTCGAACATATAAGCCCCTTTGGTATAGCCAATATTGTTGATGGTGTCTCTGGCAATCTTCTGTACATCTAAATAGATGTTTGATTTTACTTCACCAGCAAGAACAACTTGTCCTGTAGTCACTAAGGTTTCACAAGCTACCCTAGATTCGCTATCAAAGGCTAGAAAATGATCAATGAGGGCGTCGCTAATTTGGTCTGCAACTTTATCTGGGTGACCTTCGGATACACTTTCCGAAGTAAATAAATACGACATAAAAATACTTTAAATAATTAATTTCAGTTTTGAAATTTGTTCTGATGGCTTCCAATGTCTTTCCTTGAGAAAGGCTAGGATTTGTTAAACAAATTCCTTCTTGGTCTGTGTCGCTAGAGAAGTATAATAATTACTGCTTTAGCATTTAATTCCCAGTTTTACTAGAGATCCCGTAATAAGACATCTCTAAACTGGAAGAGGTTGCAATCAGATCAAATTTTTCCTCTTTGTTATTGTGGTCAAAAGTACGTATAAAATTGAAATTAGAAAAAGGGAAGTGAAACAAAAAAAGCCTTTGGGTTTTACACCAAAGGCTTTTCTAACTAATTAAAAACAAATACAAAATTTAAAAACAGCTATTAATGTTCATTTAACCTAAAGTCAGGGTAGGCATTCATCCCGTGTTCATGAGCGTCCAACCCTTCAAATTCTTCTTTTTCAGAAACACGTATGCCTACAGTTTTCTTCAAGGTGAATATGATGATAAATGCGGAAATGCTACAGAACATAGCATAGCATCCAATCCCGATTAATTGACTTAAGAATTGGCTCGTACCCGCTAAGTTTCCGAAGATACCAACCGCTAAAGTTCCCCAAATCCCGCAAATTAAGTGTACGGCGATAGCACCAACAGGGTCGTCTAGTTTTAGTTTGTCTATAAAGGCCACGGCAAAAACGATAATGGCCCCGCCAATGGCGCCAATGGCAATGGCATCTGTAGGAGACATTTGGTCGGCTCCGGCTGTGATTGCCACTAATCCGCCTAATATTCCGTTAAGAAACATGGTTAAATCTAAATTTTTATAGCGTAACATGGTGACCAGCGCACAAACAACTCCGCCTGCTGCTGCTGCCAATGAGGTGGTCACTAATACCAAAGAGGTTGCGGCAGGATCTGCAGAAAGCACTGAGCCGCCATTAAATCCAAACCAACCCAACCATAAAATCAATACGCCTGCAGTGGCCAGTGGAATGTTGTGCCCTGGGATGGCTTGCACTTTTCCGTTTTTGAACTTTCCTATTCTTGAACCTAAAAGGCAAACGGCTACCAAAGCAGCCCAACCGCCCACCGAGTGAACGAGTGTAGATCCTGCAAAGTCATAAAATGGGGTGTCCATGGTTTGCAAAAAGCCTCCTCCCCATTTCCAAGATCCGGCGATTGGGTATATGAAACCAACGTATAGAATTGTAAATATCATAAAGGGGCCAATCTTCATACGCTCCGCAACAGCACCAGAAACAATTGTAGCTGCGGTAGCCGCAAACATGCCTTGAAAAAGAAAATCGGTCCAATAGGTATAACCAGAATTATAAGTGAGATCAAGAGCACCCTCCGTTGTTGTGGGTGCATATAATCCAAAACCCGCAAAGCCAAAAACGCCAGAAGCATCTGCCTCAAAACCGGGATACATTAAATTAAAGCCTACCAAACAATAAAGCAGTAGGCCAATGGTGATGATAAAAATATTTTTAAATAGAATGTTGAGCGTATTTTTTTGACGAGTTAAGCCAATTTCCAAAAAAGCAAAGCCTAAGTGCATAAAGAACACGAGTGCTGTGCAAATCATCATCCATACGTTGTTGATCGTCAACAATTCCATAGTCTTAATTTAAAGTGTTATTGCCTTTTTCCTTAGTGCGAATTCTGTAGGCTCCGTCAATGGTTGATATAAAGATCTTACCATCGCCAACGTCGCCGGTAGCTCCAGCATCTAAAATGGCTTTTATGGTGGCGTCTGCAAAATCATCATTAACAACTATCGATAAGTAGCGACGTTGGATGTCACTAGTGCTGTAAGAAACGCCCCGGTACACGTGGCCCTCCTGTTCGTTACCTAAACCCGTGACATCCCAATAAGAAAAGAAATTTACGCCCACATTGTGCAAGGCTTCTTTTACTTCAGAGAATTTAGATTTTCTAATGATCGCCTCAATTTTTTTCATCGCAATGCTTAATTTCAGAAAAATGTAATTCTCAAAAATAAAGAATAAGTAGGATTTTATGCTTTTAAACGACGGGTTTTGAGCATGCTATGGTCATTTTTATGAAATGCTTGAATTACGGTCATCTTAATTTCAAAGTTGAAAAAAATAGTATCGAATTTTAAGGATTTCATAATTTAAGCTGAGGTTGAAGTGGTTTTTTGTTTTTGATGACATGGGATAACTTGAACACTTGTTTTTGCATTTTTCACAAAACAAGCCCTTAAAAATGAGGATAATGAATCTTAAATCCTTCAAAATGCAAAAACCGAAAATCTCACGATAGGGTTTTATTAATTAATGCTTTGGTTGTATCTTAGAGAGTTGATCTATTTCAAAAAAACACAATTCCAAAAATACATGCTAAAACAACAAGGACTTTATTGGCCAGAATTTGAACACGATAATTGTGGCGCAGGATTTATATGCAGTTTAAAAGGAAACACCTCTAATGGTATCATTCACAAGGCACTTGAAATCCTAGAAAAGTTAGAACATCGTGGTGCCGTGAGTTCTGATGGAAAAACCGGAGATGGTGCTGGTATTCTTATTGATATTCCTCACGTCTTTTTTGTTAAAAATTGTGATTTTCAATTGCCCGAAGCTGGAGCCTATGCTGTGAGCAATGTGTTTTTGCCAAGACGAGAAAACCAGCGGCAGTACTGTATTGATCAATTTGAAGCTAATATGAAGAGGCAAGGGCTTCAGGTTTTGGGTTGGCGTGATGTGCCTGTAGACTCATCGGTCATCGGGAAAATTGCCGCAGAAACCGAACCGTTTATAAAGCAGGTCTTTATAGGGAAATCCAATCCGGAGCAAACCGATTTCGATTTTAATCTAAAGTTATTTACCGCTAGAAAACAGACGGAACATCTCATCATTAACTCCAAATTATCAGAAAGTGGGTATTTCTATTTGCCGAGTCTTTCTACAAAAACCATTATTTTCAAAGGGCTTTTAATTCCCGAAGATATTAAACTGTATTATACCGATTTACAAGATCCAACCTTGGTCACCAGATTAGCTCTGGTACATCAACGATTTTCAACAAATACCTTCCCAACTTGGGATTTGGCTCAGCCATTTCGGTACATGTGCCATAATGGAGAAATAAATACGCTTAGAGGTAATGTGTCTCGTGTATTGTCTCGACAAGAATTAATGCAAAGCGATTGGTTTGGGGATGAGATTAAGAGCATTTTTCCCATTGTACTTCCCGGGAAATCAGATTCTGCATCTATGGATATGGTGGTCGAATTATTATTAATGACCGGCCGTTCTTTGCCAGAAGTGATGATGATGCTTGTGCCAGAAGCTTGGGAGCGAAATCCGGACATGTCTGAGGAGAAACGCGCCTTTTATGAATATAACTCTTGTGTGATGGAGCCTTGGGATGGCCCAGCATCCATTCCTTTTACCGATGGGGATTATATAGGAGCTGTATTGGATAGAAATGGGTTACGTCCTTCAAGGTACTCCGTCACTAAAGATGGGTTTGTAATCATGTCTTCGGAAACGGGCGTTATAGATATAGATCCTAAAAACATTGAATGTCACGGCCGCCTCGAGCCAGGAAAAATGTTCTTGGTTGATATGAATCAAGGACGCATTATTGACGATGAAGAAGTTAAAGCAGCTATTGTTTCTAAACACCCTTATAAAAAATGGTTAGATGAAAACTTAGTACATCTCTCCAATATTGCTGCAAAAGAAGGCCCGATTGAGCATGACGAAGATCCTTTGGCAAAACGTCAAATAGTTTTTGGTTACACTCAAGAAGACCTTAATATATTGATCAACCCAATGGCTCAAAATGCCAAGGATCCTATTGGTTCTATGGGAAATGATACACCAATTGCGGTATTGTCAGATCAACCGCAACTGATTTACAATTATTTCAAACAGTTATTTGCTCAAGTCACTAACCCGCCTTTAGATGGTATTCGGGAGAAGTTGATTACCGATATCAGTCTTACTTTGGGAGAAGATTTCAATCTGTTCGATATCAATGAGGCACAATGCCGAAAGCTTAAAATTCAGAATCCTGTGATCTCTAAACATGATTTGGATAAAATTAAGAATTACAAGAGTAACCCACATTTTGTGGTCACTACGATCCCTATCTTGTATGAAGTGGACAAGGGTTTGAATGAGTTGGAGAACGCTTTGCTCAATCTTGTGAAACAAGCCTCTAAAGCTATTGATAACGGCGGAAATATTATCATTTTATCTGATCGAGGCGTAAACGAAAAAATGGCGCCAATACCGGCATTAATGGCTTGCTCTTACGTAAATCATGAACTGTATAAAATAGGCAAACGTGCCAAGGTCAGTTTGATAATCGAGTCGGCCGAACCTCGTGAAGTACATCATTTTGCACTACTTTTTGGATATGGAGCAAGTGCGATTAACCCATACATCGTCAACGAAATTGTTTACGATCAAGTTGCTGAAAATGAAATTCAGGGCGTTGATTACCTTACGGCAATTAAAAATTACAATAAGGCCATTGGAATGGGTATTCTGAAGGTTATGAACAAAATTGGAATCTCAACCTTAAACTCATACCGAGGCTCTCAATTATTTGAGTGTGTTGGGTTAAATACTACCGTAGTCAATGCGTATTTTCCAAATACAGTCACAAGGCTTCAAGGTATTGGTTTGCGAGAAATTGAAAAGGAGGTTTCAAAACGACATAGAAAAGCCTATAAAACCGATAGTGTTGAGGCAGATTTGAATTTGGATTATGGCGGACAATACAAATGGAGACGCCATGGCGAAAAGCATGCCTTTAACCCTTTGACCGTTGCCAAATTACAAGAAGCGGTGCGTGGCAACAAGCATAAAACCTATCAAGAGTATTCAGAGTTGGTTAATGAACAAACCAAGCAACTCATGACCATACGTGGGTTATTTGAGTTTACCAATTATGATCCTATTGCCATTGAAGAAGTGGAGCCTTGGACTAAAATTGTCAAGAGATTTAAAACAGGCGCGATGTCTTACGGCTCTATCAGTAAAGAGGCTCATGAAAACTTGGCCATAGCGATGAACCGTATTGGAGGTAAAAGTAATTCTGGTGAAGGCGGCGAAGATGAAGATCGCTTTTACAAGCATGCTAATGGAGATTGGAGAAATTCAGCAATTAAACAAGTTGCTTCGGGGCGTTTTGGTGTAACGTCTAATTATTTGACCAATGCTTCAGAAATTCAAATAAAAATGGCCCAAGGGGCCAAACCTGGAGAGGGCGGTCAATTGCCGGGCCCTAAAGTAAACCCTGATATTGCGAAGACAAGAAACTCCACACCATATGTGGGGCTCATTTCACCTCCTCCACATCACGATATTTATTCTATTGAAGATTTATCGCAACTCATCTATGATCTAAAATCGGCCAATAGAGACGCAAGAATTAATGTGAAGCTCGTTTCCGAAGTAGGTGTAGGCACCGTTGCGGCTGGAGTGGCTAAAGCTAAAGGAGATGTCATTCTTATTTCGGGTCATGATGGTGGTACTGGTGCCTCGCCGTTAACCTCATTGAAACACGCTGGTTTACCATGGGAGCTTGGACTTGCCGAGGCACAACAAACGCTAGTGATGAATGATCTTAGAAATCGTGTGGTGTTGGAGTGTGACGGACAAATGAAAACAGGGCGGGATGTCGCCATCGCCTGTTTGTTGGGAGCCGAGGAATTTGGTTTTGCAACCGCACCCCTAGTAGCTTCTGGGTGTATTATGATGCGCGTTTGTCATCTTAATACATGTCCTGTAGGCATTGCCACCCAAAACCCAGAACTGCGTAAAAAGTTTGAAGGTAAGCCAGAGCACGTGGTCAATTTCATGTATTTTATTGCTCAAGAGCTCCGCGAAATCATGGCACAACTCGGTTTTAGAACGGTAGATGAAATGGTGGGCCAAGTTCAAAAATTGAACCGAAATAAAACGATTCAACATTATAAGACCTTAGGTTTAGACCTCTCACCAATTTTACATCAAGTACCTGTTCCAAAAGGAACAAAATTATACAATACGCAGTCTCAGGATCATGATCTAGAGAAGGCTTTAGATTTTAAAATCATTCGTAGAGCACATCCTGCGCTGTTCAGAAAAGAGAAAACGGTATTAGAATCAAAAATCACCAATAGAGATCGTGCCTTCGGTGCCATACTAAGTAATGAGATTTCTAAAATCTATGGAGCGCAAGGATTACCAGATAATACCTTAAAAATAAATTTCACAGGATCTGCCGGTCAGAGTTTTGGGGCATTCGCAACCAAGGGCTTAACGTTTGCGATTAATGGAAATTCTAATGATTACTTCGGAAAAGGGCTATCTGGCGCCAAGCTTATTGTTCAGGTGCCAGAGGAGGCAACCATCGTTCCTGAGGATAATATCATTATTGGCAACGTAGCCTTATACGGCGCCACTTCAGGAGAAGCTTATATTAACGGAAAGGCTGGAGAACGTTTTTGTGTTCGAAATTCTGGTGCACATGCAGTTGTAGAAGGCATTGGCGATCATGGCTGTGAATACATGACCGGTGGTAGGGCCGTTATATTGGGTGAAGTTGGCCGAAATTTCGGAGCAGGAATGAGTGGTGGTATTGCTTACGTTTATAACCCGAAAGGGACTTTTGAAAAAAACTGCAATACTGAAGGCTTAAATATAGATCCGGTGGAAGTGCCAGAGGATGTTTCAGAATTAAAAGCCTTAATAGAAAATCATTATAATGCTACCTTAAGTCCGTTGGCGCAACGTTTGTTAGAGAATTGGCAGAAGGAATTGCCAAAATTTGTAAAGGTACTTCCAGAAGAATACAAGCAAGCGTTAATACGATTGGAAGAAGAAAAAAAAGTAATTGTTTAATGAAAAGAGATTTTCGTTTTCACGGAAAATAATATGGGAAAAACAACAGGATTTTTAGAATATGAGCGTGCTGATGAGCCTTACGTAGCGGTTGAGCAGCGTGTAAAAAACTATAAGGAATTTACAATTCCGCTAGAAGAGAGCAAATTAAAAGATCAGGGTGCACGGTGTATGGATTGCGGGATTCCGTTTTGCCATAGTGGTTGTCCCTTAGGAAATCTTATTCCAGAGTTTAATGATAAGGTGTACAAAGGGCGTTGGAAAGAGGCAGCGCAAATTTTACATGCTACTAATAATTTTCCAGAATTTACGGGACGATTATGCCCTGCACCTTGCGAAGAGGCTTGTGTTTTAGGGATTAATGAAGACCCTGTGTCTATTGAAAATATCGAAAAGAATATTGTTGAACGGGCATTTGAAGAAGGATGGATTACTGCACATCCGCCAAAAACGAGAACTGGAAAAAAGGTAGCCGTAATTGGCTCTGGTCCGGCAGGTCTTGCTGCAGCTCAACAATTAAATCGTGCTGGCCATCACATTACGGTGTTTGAACGTGATGCTAAAGTTGGCGGACTCTTAAGATATGGCATTCCTGACTTTAAGATGGAAAAGCATGTTATCGATAGACGATTGAAGGTGTTAGAAGCTGAGGGCATAACCTTTAAAACAAACGCTGAAGTAGGAAAAAGTATGAGCGTCGAAACTATAAAAGCAGATTTTGATGCGGTGGTGCTATGTGGTGGTGCTACAGTAAGACGACCTATCCCTGTTAAGGGAAGTCATCTCAAAGGCGTGCACCAAGCCATGGAGTTTTTAAAACTCAATAACCAGTACGTCGATGGGCTTATTGAATTTGATAAAGTGATTTCTGCTAAAGATAAAAAGGTCATTGTCATTGGTGGAGGTGACACTGGTTCAGACTGTATAGGGACGTCCAACCGTCATGGGGCCGAATCGGTTATCAATTTTGAAATTTTAAGCAAACCTACCGAAGGCAGACCAGCAAATCAGCCTTGGCCGTACTGGCCAATGCGCTTAAAAACGACATCATCCCATAAAGAAGGCGTAGAGCGATTTTTTAGTGTGTCTACCAAAGAATTTTTAGGGGATAAAAACGGACATCTTACAGGGTTAAAAACCGTTGAGGTAGAATGGATTTTTAGAGAGGGCGAGCGTCCTGAGTTAAAAGAACTTCCTAATACCGAAAAACATTGGGACTGTGATATGGTATTGTTGGCCCTCGGTTTTACAGGAGCCGAAAAAACCTTGGCCGAGCAATTTGGTTTAGAGATGGATTTTAGAACCAACATCAAGGCCACAACTAAAGATTATGCTACAAACGTTAAGGGCATCTTTACCGCGGGAGATATGCGACGCGGGCAATCTCTTATTGTATGGGCTATTTCCGAAGGCCGTGAAGCGGCTTATCATGTAGACAGCTATTTGATGGGAAGTTCTAACTTACCTCAGAAGGATGAAGGCGATTTGCCGAGAGTTTAGAATTTAGAATCTTCGAAAGAGATACTTATATGGTATTTATGGGGGTGTAAATCTCAAAAAACCTATGGCTTAAGCTAATTAGCAGCATTTCTTTTGCCATAGTTTTATGACAGATTATTCTGATTAATTTACAGACTAACTTATATTTGGGTGTTGTATTAGATAATGTATATCTAAATAAAAACAAAAACCATGAAGTATAATATGTCTAATATGATGTGTTTGGGTGTGTATTTGTCGGATTTATCTGAAGAGGAATACACTCAAGTTCAAACTAAAATGAAACCCTCTGAAGCTATTCCTATGCCTTTGCTAAGTTGGGATATCTTTAGTCATCATTTTTTCAAAATACGTGAGGATCTAAAAATAGAAAATGATATTAAAATTGTAAAAACATTTGCAAAACAAAATCATTGGAAAAATGAAATTGATGTTATTTTCAAAAATCAGGATTTTGAAGCATTAATTATTACAGATTCAGAACAAAATATCATTTGGGTAAATGATGGGTTTAGTAAAATGACAGGATATTCTAAAGCATTTGCAGTTAACAAAAAACCATACTTCTTGCAAGGCAATGATACTTCAGAACAAACAAAAAACCGCATAAGAAAAGGGCTTACAGGAATAAAACCTTTTAAAGAAGTATTAACAAATTACCGAAAAGACAAATCCCCTTATGAATGTGAAGTCAAAATTATTCCTTTATATAATGAAAAGGTGACTCATTTTTTAGCAATAGAAAAAAGCATAGGATAAATTAAGCAAAGCCTTGATGCTTTAACTTAGTTATCTTCGGAAATGAATAAAATAAACTTCAGAATTGAATATAATCTTTATAGCTATTTCTATAGATGATTTTTTAATGAAGGAGTAGATCTACTCCTTATTGAACAATAAAATTTTGGCTTCCCTTATAAACGCATAGAATCGGGTTTTGATATAATTTCTTCTTTTGAGTAGGGTCTTAATACATAGAAATTATTTTTAAGAGGACATTTCTAAAAAATGACACCCATTTGAACATCATATTAAATAAGTGTTAAGTTTTTGAATTTCAGTAAAATACCTATATCAAACTACGGTTGGGTTTAGCGCAGCATTTACATGTTGCCAACATGACCTATTATAAACAAGTACATTCGTTATAAATACATTAAAGTCTTTCAGAATTTATAATGAACGAACTCAATAAATACAGTAAAACCGTAACTCAAGATCCCACGCAACCGGCAGCTCAGGCCATGTTGCACGCCATTGGTTTAACCAAAGCAGATTTTTATAAGCCCATTGTTGGTATTGCTAGTACAGGCTATGAAGGAAATCCCTGTAACATGCACTTAAATGATCTAGCGAAACTGGTTAAAAAAGGCACAACCAATGAAGATATTGTTGGTTTGATTTTTAATACTATTGGAGTTAGTGATGGCATTTCTATGGGAACACCCGGCATGCGTTATTCACTGCCTTCAAGAGATATTATAGCCGATTCTATGGAAACCGTGGTTCAAGCCATGAGTTACGACGGATTAGTTACGGTAGTAGGATGTGATAAAAATATGCCTGGGGCATTGATGGCGATGATTCGTTTAAATCGTCCGTCCATTTTAGTTTACGGTGGCACCATAGACTCAGGTTGCCACGAAGGGAAAAAGCTAGATGTTGTTTCTGCTTTTGAAGCCTGGGGAAGCAAGGTGGCTGGAACCATGAGTGAAACAGAGTATCAAAATATAGTAGAGAAAGCCTGTCCGGGTGCAGGAGCCTGTGGGGGCATGTACACTGCTAATACCATGGCTTCGGCTATAGAAGCCTTGGGGATGACCTTGCCCTTTAACTCTTCTAATCCTGCGTTAAGCGATGCTAAGCAAGAAGAATCTGTTAGAGCCGGAGAAGCGCTACGATTATTATTGGAGAAAGACATCAAGCCTTCAGATATCATTACCAGAAAATCACTTGAAAATGCTGTAAGATTGGTTACCATACTGGGTGGCTCTACAAATGCTGTACTTCATTTTTTAGCAATTGCAAGAGCAGCACAAATAGATTTTACACTTAAAGATTTTCAGGATATTAGTGACAATACGCCGTTTTTAGCGGATTTGAAACCAAGTGGAAAATACCTTATGGAAGATGTGCATGCTGTTGGAGGGATTCCTGCAGTTCTTAAATATTTACTGAAAAAAGGATTGATTCATGGCGATTGTTTAACCGTAACCGGAAAGACACTTGCTGAAAATCTATTGGATGTTGCTGATTTAGCCGAAGGGCAAGATATCATCAAGTCTATTGAACAGCCCATTAAGGTTTCTGGACATCTTAGAATGCTCTACGGAAATTTAGCAACCGAAGGCAGTGTCGCTAAAATTACTGGAAAAGAAGGCTTGAAATTTCAAGGAAAAGCAAAAGTATTTGAAGGGGAATATGCAGCCAATGACGGTATTCGTGATGGTAAAGTAGAGAAAGGTGATGTCGTGGTTATTAGGTATGAAGGTCCTAAAGGAGGCCCGGGAATGCCTGAGATGTTAAAACCAACGGCGGCCATTATGGGTGCAGGCCTTGGTAAAGAGGTAGCCTTAATTACAGACGGCAGATTCTCAGGAGGAACGCATGGTTTTGTTGTAGGGCATATCACTCCAGAAGCACAAGAAGGGGGAAACATTGCACTAATTAAAGATGGTGATATCATCATTATTGATGCTGAAACCAATACGATTAAGGTAGATGTTTCAGAAGAAGAACTCAACCAAAGAAGAGCGCAGTGGAAAGCTCCAGAATTAAAATTTAAACGTGGTGTATTATATAAGTATGCTAAAACGGTGTCTTCCGCCTCAATGGGCTGTGTTACCGATGAGTTTTAATTGATTTCTAAAGAAGAAATATAGTAACTAAAACTGGCTACCGTTTTGGAGTTGGTGAAAAAATGAGATTCCCAAGTATTAGGGGTATAGCGTATGAAAGAAGCACAAACTATAAAACCAGAAACTAACAACACAAAGGTAACAGAGCGTATGTCTGGTAGCGAAGCCATTATTAGATGTCTTTTAGCAGAAGGGGTAGACATTATTTACGGATATCCTGGTGGTGCCATCATGCCTGTCTATGATGAGTTGTATAAGTACCAAGATCAAATCCATCACGTGTTGACGCGTCATGAACAAGGGGCTACCCATGCCGCACAAGGGTATGCTCGTATTTCAGGAAAAGTGGGTGTAGCCATTGCAACTTCGGGTCCTGGAGCTACCAATTTGATAACCGGTATTGCCGATGCGCAAATAGATAGTACACCTATGGTTTGCATTACAGGCCAAGTAGGCTCTCATTTATTGGGAAGTGATGCATTTCAAGAAACAGATATCGTAGGCATCTCTACACCTGTGACCAAATGGAACCATCAAATAACAAAAGCTTCAGAAATACCAGAAGTGTTGGCAAAGGCTTTTTATATCGCGAAAAGCGGAAGACCGGGTCCCGTTTTGGTAGACATTACTAAAGATGCTCAGTTTGAACAATTTGATTTTACATATGAAAAGTGTACAGGAATTAGAAGTTATAAGCCTGTGCCAAAAACTAATACAGCCGATCTAGAAGCTGCTGCCAAATTGATCAATAGTGCCAAAAAACCACTGATTGTTTGGGGACAAGGTGTGATTCTTGGCGAAGCAGAAGAAGAGTTTAAAGCAGTTATTGAAAAAGCAGGCATTCCATCGGCTTGGACCATATTAGGAGCGTCAGCCATCCCCACGTCACACCCTTTAAATGTTGGTATGGTGGGGATGCATGGTAATTATGCGCCAAATGTACTCACTAATGAATGTGATGTGCTTATTGCCATCGGGATGCGATTTGACGATAGGGTTACTGGTAATTTAGCATCTTACGCCAAACAAGCTAAAATCATTCATTTTGAAATAGATCCAGCCGAGGTGGATAAAAACGTAAAAACAGATATCGCGGTTCTCGGGAATTCAAAAGAGAGTCTTAAAGCCATTTTGCCTTTATTGAATACCAATTCCCACTCTGAATGGCATCAAAAATTCAAAGATTTGTATGCCATTGAGTTTGAAAAAGTAATTAAAGGCGATTTACATCCCACCAAAGAAGGGCTTACCATGGGAGAGGTCTTAAAAGAAATAAATATACAAACCAAAGGAGAGGCCGCCATTGTGAGTGATGTAGGTCAGCACCAAATGGTAGCATGCCGATACGCCAATTTTAATGTTACTAAAAGTAATATCACTTCTGGTGGATTGGGTACTATGGGCTTTGCACTGCCCGCTGCAATTGGTGCAAAAATGGCAGCTCCAGGTCGTGAAGTGATCGCCATTATTGGAGATGGTGGTTATCAAATGACCATACAAGAATTGGGCACTATATTTCAGCAGAAAACGCCTGTAAAAATTGTGGTTTTGAATAACGAATTCCTCGGAATGGTACGCCAATGGCAGCAGTTGTTTTTTGAAAGACGATATGCTTCTACTGAAATGGTCAATCCAGATTTTGTAGCCATTGCGAAAGGATATCATATTGAAGCAAATAAAGTGACCGATCGGAAGGATCTGAAATCGGCGATCAAAACAATGATCGATCACGATGGTCCTTACTTTTTAGAAGTGAGAGTAGAAAAAGAGGGTAATGTTTTTCCAATGATTCCAACTGGAGCAAGTGTCTCTGAAATGCGATTGGAATAAGTTAAAGCAAAGATCGATTACACATAGATTGAAGTAAAAGCAGAAAACAGATGAGTGAAGCACAAGAGCAATTATATACCGTTTCTATTTATACAGAAAACAACATTGGGTTATTAAACCGTATTTCAGCGATCTTTCAAAGACGTCACATCAATATCGAAAGTATAAATTCTTCGGTTTCAGAAATTGAACAGGTCTCCAAATGGACCATTGTTGTGAAACTTTCCGAAGAACGTATGAAAAAAATTATCGGACAGATAGAAAAACAGGTAGAGGTCATTAAAGCCTTTTACCATAACGAGGAGGATATTATTTATTTAGAATCCTGTATGTTCAAGATTAGATCAGGTTTGTTGTTTGATGAGCGTCAAATTCAAAATATCATAAAAGATAGTAGTGCTCGCATTGTAACGGTTAACAAAGAGTTTTTTGTTATTGAAAAATCTGGTAGAAAAGAGGAAATAGATCTTTTGTATAGGGAGATAAGCGCTTTCGGGATCATGCAATTTACCCGTTCGGGCCGTATTGCAGTAACCAAAGATGAAATGAAGATTTCGGCAATGCTTAAGGAGTCATTTTCAGCTTAATTTAGGTTCATAAAACAAATTCATAGAAGCGCAGACGAGGATTAAAATTTCCGAAGTTTCGCTTAATAAAATCATTCAGAAAAAATAAAATCATGTCAAATTATTTCAACAGTTTATCATTAAGAGCACAATTAGAGCAATTGGGCAAATGTCGTTTTATGGAAGCTTCAGAGTTTGAAGATGGAGTAGATGCTTTAAAAGGAAAGAAAATTGTGATTGTTGGTTGTGGCGCTCAAGGTTTAAATCAAGGTTTAAACATGAGAGACTCAGGACTTGACATCTCTTATGCATTGCGTCAAGCGGCTATCGATGAAAAACGTGATTCTTATAACAATGCGACCTCTAATGATTTTAAGGTGGGCACTTATGAAGAGTTGATCCCTACTGCCGATGTGGTATTAAATCTTACGCCAGATAAACAGCATTCTATGGTGGTAAAAGCCGTGATGCCATTAATGAAAAAAGGCGCTACATTGAGTTATTCGCACGGATTTAACATTGTTGAGGAAGGCACAAAAGTACGTGAGGATTTGACTGTGATCATGGTGGCTCCAAAATGCCCTGGAACAGAGGTGCGCGAAGAGTATAAACGTGGTTTTGGCGTGCCAACTTTAATTGCTGTACATCCAGAAAATGATCCTGAACAAAAAGGATGGGATCAGGCCAAGGCTTATGCTGCAGCAACTGGAGGGCATAGAGCGGGAGTTTTACAATCTTCTTTTATTGCAGAGGTCAAATCAGATTTAATGGGAGAGCAAACCATTTTGTGTGGCTTGTTACAAACAGGTGCTATCTTGTCTTTTGATAAAATGGTGGCAGAAGGTATTGCGCCAGATTATGCGGCGAAACTCATTCAATACGGTTGGGAAACCATTACCGAGGCGTTAAAACATGGCGGCATTACCAATATGATGGATCGATTATCTAACCCGGCAAAAATTAAGGCCTATCAACTTTCCGAAGAATTAAAAGACATCATGCGTCCACTTTTTGAAAAACACATGGACGATATTATATCTGGTCACTTTTCTAAAACCATGATGGAAGATTGGGCAAATGACGACGCCAACCTCTTGAAATGGCGGGCGGCAACTGGAGAAACTGCTTTTGAGAAAACAGGGTTAACGCCTAGTCATATATCAGAACAAGAGTACTTTGATCATGGTGTGCTCTTAGTGGCTTTTGTGAAATCTGGTGTAGAGTTGGCTTTTGAAACTATGGTTAGCGCAGGAATTATTGAAGATTCTGCGTATTATGAATCACTTCATGAATTGCCATTAATTGCAAATACCATTGCTAGAAAGAAACTTTTTGAAATGAATCGCGTCATTTCTGATACCGCAGAATACGGCTGTTATTTATTTGATCATGATTGCAAACCGTTGTTGGCAGATTTTATGCAAACCGTAGATACCTCTGTTATTGGTAAGCCGTTTACACAGGCTAACGGCGTTGATAATTTGGAGCTAATTGCTGTCAATGATGCCATTAGAAATCATCCTATTGAGTCCGTAGGTAAGCGTTTACGTGCAGCAATGACTGCAATGAAGGTGATTAAGCAAGAAGATTATACCACAAAAGCTTCTGTATTGGCTTAGGTCGCTATTTATAGGCCAAACCATTTTTAAAACCTTCTCATAGATTATAACATTTGCATAGATCCCGTCAATGGAATTAAAAACAACATACCATCCCACTTTAGCATCCATAGAGGCAGCCGCCATAAAATTAGAAGGCATTGCATCGGTCACACCATTGATGGCCAACATGCAGTACTCTAGACTTTACGAGAGCAACGTTCTTTTTAAAAGAGAAGATTTGCAGCAAGTGCGTTCTTATAAAATAAGAGGGGCTTACAATAAAATGTCTTCTTTATCTGCTTCGGAAATTGAAAATGGAATTGTATGCGCCAGTGCGGGCAACCACGCGCAAGGTGTTGCACTATCGTGCAAACTTTTGAAGATTAAAGGCACCATTTTTATGCCTGTACCAACACCCAATCAAAAGATAGAACAGGTGAAGTTCTTTGGCGAAGATTATATTGAAGTCGTCTTAGAGGGCGATACTTACGATGATGCGTATCACGCCGCCATGTTGCAATGCGAGGAGTTAAATAAGACGTTTATCAATCCGTTTAATGATGAAAAGGTCATTGAAGGGCAGGCTACAGTTGGTTTAGAAATTATAGATCAAGCCATTCAACACCCTATCCACTATGTTTTTGTACCAGTTGGTGGTGGTGGATTGTCTGCGGGATTATCCTCTGTATTTAAAGAGTTGTCTCCACAAACAAAGATTATTGGCGTTGAGCCAAAAGGCGCGCCTTCTATGTCTACCTCAATTAAAAATAAACGCAATACAGAGCTCAGACAGATCGAGAGTTTTGTAGACGGCGCTGCTGTGAAACGCGTTGGAGACATGAACTTTGAGATTTGTAGAGAAAATTTACATGATGTCATTACTGTTGATGAGGGGCATATCTGCCAAACCATTTTAGATTTATACAATAAGGAGGCCATTGTCGTAGAACCTGCAGGCGCCATGAGCATTGCAGCTTTAGAGCATTATTCCGAAGAAATTAAAGGCAAAAATGTGGTTTGTATCGTTAGTGGCAGTAATAATGATATTACCAGAACTGCCGAAATCAAAGAGCGCGCATTGATTTACGCGAATCTCAAGCATTATTTTATTATTAAATTCCCGCAAAGAGCAGGAGCACTAAGAGAATTTGTTGTAGAAATACTAGGCCCTAACGATGATATCACCCACTTTGAATATACCAAAAAAACCAATCGGGAAAACGGAGCGGCTGTAGTTGGTTTAGAACTTAAAGACGCAAAGGATTTGGAACCGCTCATCACCAAAATGAAATTGCGTAAATTTTATGGAGATTATCTTAATGATAAACCAGATCTGTTTCAGTTTTTAGTATAATTGAGAGCTTCGAAACACCAGAAAGAGATTGAGACTGTTGCATGATGTTCAGTTTTTTAATGATAAAACGGCATTTTATTAAACTTTCATTAAATCTGATTAGAAAACAGATCAAGTATCGATTTAATTTATAATTTAGTAATATGATATTCCAGAAAAATAGAAATAGGTTGTTATTCCCCAAACGCTCCAGGTCATGTGAGCTACGTCGCTAATACTTGAAAATTAAGTTTTTAGTATAACCTTTTTTTATTTTTTACTTTTTGAAATACCTTTTACAAATACCATCCTTAGAATATCATTTTAGAAAGCATCTAACTATCGCTTTTCTAAATTTTAGTACCCTGCGTCGCCCGTAAGGGTTATGCGTATTTATAGGAATTAGGTGTGTCCATTTCCAATTTCAAAAACAATCCAATACATAAAAATTTAAATTAATTCAACAATGGAAATTGTTATTGCCAATAAATCGCATAGCGTTTATGCAGAGCTCATTTGTAATACCATTGCAGAAGCCGCTCAAGTACGAGGTACTGGCATTGCTAAGCGTAAACCAGAATACATCATTACTAAGATGGAAAACGGTAATGCTGTGATTGCCCTAGACGGAGATAAATTTGCTGGCTTTTGCTATATCGAAGCTTGGAGTCATGGAAAATTTGTAGCCAATTCAGGTCTCATCGTTCATCCAGATTTTAGAAACATTGGTTTGGCCAAACAGATCAAGCAGAAAATATTTGATCATTCTAGGACAAAGTTTCCAGAAGCTAAGGTATTTAGTATTACCACAGGCTTAGCGGTTATGAAAATGAATAGTGATTTGGGCTATAAACCCGTCACGTTTTCAGAGCTTACAGATGATCAAACCTTTTGGAACGGTTGCCAAACCTGTAAAAATTACGATGTTTTACAGCGTACAGACCAAAAAATGTGCCTTTGTACAGGGATGTTATATGATCCTTTGAAACAAAAAGCACCCGGAAGTCAAGAGCATGTTTATGATAAAAAGGTTTGGACACGGTTAAAAAACATCAAACAATCCATGTTTTTAAAGAAAGACAAGAAATGAAAAAATTAGTTTTAGCCTATAGTGGCGGTTTAGATACATCCTACTGTGCAGTAAGTTTAAGTAAAGCAGGTTATGAGGTACACGCGGTAAGCGTCAATACTGGTGGTTTTACAGATGAAGATATTGAAAATATTGAAGCAAATGCCTATAAAATGGGCGTCTCCACTTATAAGAATATTGCCGCAGTGAGCTCCTATTATCAAAAGGTCGTAAAGTTTTTAATCTTCGGAAATGTGCTTAAAAACAACACCTATCCCTTATCTGTAAGTGCAGAACGTATCATACAGGCCATAGAAATTATTGAGTATGCCAAAAGTATCGATGCAGAATACATAGCCCATGGAAGCACGGGAGCAGGAAATGATCAAGTACGATTTGACATGATCTTTCAAACCTTGGCGCCACACATAAAAATAATAACACCTATTAGGGACCAAAAACTGGCCAGACAAGCAGAGATTGATTATTTGAAAGATAATGGTGTGGATATGTCCTGGGACAAAGCAAAGTATTCTGTCAATAAAGGGCTTTGGGGTACCAGTGTTGGAGGAGAGGAAACCCTAACTTCAGAAAAACCTTTGCCAGACACAGCCTATCCTTCACAATTAAAACATTCTGATCCAGAGAAGGTGGTTTTGCGTTTCCTTAAAGGAGAGTTGGTTGCTGTTAATGGCGTTGAAAACAATCCTGAAGTGAATATTGAGGTACTTAATGATCTGGCTTCTGCATACGCCATAGGGAGAGATATTCACGTGGGTGATACCATTGTAGGGATCAAGGGACGAGTTGGTTTTGAGGCCCCCGCTGCTTTAATTACTATTAAAGCGCATCATTTATTAGAGAAACATACGCTAACGAAATGGCAATTGCAACATAAGGAGTATTTGGCTAGTTTTTACGGGATGCATTTGCACGAAGGCCAATATTTGGATCCCGTAATGCGAAATATGGAAGCCTTTTTTCAAAGTAGCCAGGAGCAAGTTTCTGGTGAGGTCATTGTTACCCTCAAGCCGTATCACTTTTCTTTAGATGGTATCAGGTCTGATCATGATCTTATGAGCGCTAAGTTTGGAAGTTATGGAGAGATGAATACCGGTTGGACGGCCGATGAAGCCAAAGGATTTATTAAAATCTTCGGAAATCAAAATAAAATTTACCACCAAGTCAATCGAGAATCATGATAGAAGCAGGCATCATTGGGGGCGCAGGATACACCGCAGGAGAATTGATTAGGCTATTGCTAAATCATAACGAGGTACATATCGATTTTGTGTTTAGTACATCTAACGCCGGAAATAAAATTAGCAGCATTCACCAAGATCTGTTAGGGGCTTTCGATTTGGAGTTTACGAGTTCTATAAATACAGAGGTTGAGGTCCTTTTCTTGTGCTTGGGTCATGGAAATTCCACTAACTTTTTAGCGAGACATCAATTTTCGGCAAGAACGAGGATCATTGATTTGAGTAATGATTTTAGGTTACAAGCAGATTGCCATTTTCAAAATAAGAACTTTGTGTATGGTTTGCCCGAATTGCAAAAGGAGGTCATTTCAAACGCGACATATATCGCAAATCCAGGATGTTTTGCTACTGCAATTCAATTGGCATTACTGCCGTTGGCCTCATCTGGACTTTTAAAAAAGGATGTTCATGTTAATGCTGTAACAGGAGCTACTGGAGCAGGTACGGCACTTTCAGAAACAACACATTTTACATGGCGGGATAATAATTTTTCGCATTATAAACCTTTTACGCATCAGCATTTAGGTGAGATTCGGCAAACAGTGCAGCAATTGCAAAGTGATTTTGAAGGAGCGGTTCATTTTATGCCGAATCGAGGTAATTTTTCCAGAGGGATTTTTGCAACGGCCTACACGTCTTATAACGGCACTTTAAAAGATGCCAGATCACTTTATGATCAGTATTATGAGAATGCGGCTTTTACGCTCATTTCAGAAGAAGACATCCATTTAAAGCAAGTGGTCAATACAAACAATTGTATCCTGCATTTGCACAAGCATGAGGATACATTATTGGTTACAAGTATTATTGATAATTTGCTGAAAGGCGCATCTGGGCAAGCCGTTCAGAATATGAACTTGATGTTCGATTTTGAAGAGGCCGAAGGGCTTCGATTAAAGGCCAATTACTTTTAGAGCGATAAGCTTTAAGTTCAGAAGCAGGACAATTAGAACGATTCGTTTAATTAAATTATAGCCGTGGAGTCGGCCATTAAGATGAAAATAGCCATTATAGGTACCGGAAATTTAGGCAAGTCTATTGCAAAAGGCTTAATTACAAATAATGCCATAACGACGTTATATCTTACGAAACGACATTTGGAAAGCATTTCAGATTTAGACGGTTATAAAAATGTAAGCTTAACTACAGATAATACAGAAGCGGTTCAAAAATCAGACATTCTGATTTTTGCGATACAACCAGCTCATTTCGAAGTGATTTTGAATGAGATAAAGCCACATTTAACAGAGAAACATGTGTTAATCTCCGCCGTTACCGGATTTGGTATTTCTAAAATTGAAGCTGTTGTTGGTACCGATACTTCTATAATTAGAGCCATGCCAAATACAGCTATTGCGGTGGGGAAATCGATGACCTGTCTTTGTAGTAATCAACAAGGCGCAAAACGCATTAAGATCGCAGAGGCCATTTTTAATCGGTTAGGGCACAGTTTGGCCATTCCAGAATCTCAGATGCAAGCAGCAACAGTAGTTTGCGCAAGTGGGATTGCTTTTTGGATGCGTCTCATTCGCGCCACTACTCAAGCCGCTATTCAGTTGGGTTTTGATGCCAAAGAAGCTCAAGAATTGGCCATGTTTACCAGTGAAGGTGCAGCGAGTTTGTTAATCGCAAACGGCAAACATCCAGAGGAAGAAATTGATCGAGTTACAACACCAAAAGGTTGCACTATTGAAGGTTTAAATGAAATGGAGCATAAGGGCTTAAGTTCTTCGTTAATACAAGGGATGATTGCCTCTTACCATAAAATCAGTACTATTAAAAAAGAGCAGATGTAATATGTGTTTCTACTTAGCTGAAACGTTTAAGAGCAGAAGACAGAATTAAATAAAAAACAATAATGAGTCTATTTAATGTATATCCGTTATACGATGTAACGCCAACCAGAGCAAGGGATGTCTATGTATATGATGAAAAGGGCCTTGAGTATCTCGATTTGTATGGCGGTCATGCCGTGATTTCTATTGGCCATTCGCATCCAAAATACGTTGAAGCTATTTGTAAGCAAGTGGCAACCTTAGGCTTTTATAGCAATGCCATACAAAATCCATTACAAGAGCAATTGGCCGATCGGTTGGAGCATCTTTCAGGGTGTAAAGACTATCAATTATTTATGTGTAGTTCTGGTGCTGAAGCCAACGAAAACGCTCTAAAATTAGCTTCATTTCACAATCAAAAATCTAAAATTTCAGCATTTCATAATTCATTTCATGGTCGAACGTCTGCAGCTGTTGCGGCTACCGATAACCCTAAAATTGTGGCCCCATTAAATGCGCAGCAACACGTAGACTTTGTTGCTTTGGGAGACTTGACAGCAGTAGAGACCATTTTAAAAGCGAATGAAACTTGTGCGGTTATAGTGGAATGTATTCAAGGTGTTGGCGGATTGGATCAGAGCACTTCCGAATTTTATCAAGGGCTACAAGCACTATGTAAAACCTATAATACGGCTTTTATTGCAGATGAGGTACAATCGGGTTTTGGCCGAACTGGCGATTTTTTTGCATTTCAAAAACACGGCCTAGAGCCAGATATCATTTCTATTGCAAAGGGGATGGGTAACGGCTTTCCAGTTGGAGGTATTTTAATTCACCCATCAATCAAAGCTTCTTTTGGGTTATTGGGTACTACTTTTGGTGGAAATCATCTGGCCTGTGTTGCAGCATTATCGGTTTTAGAAGTCTTAGAAACAGAAGATTTGATGACAAATGCTGAGGAGATGTCTGCTTACTTTATTAATCAGGCAGAAGGTCTACCGCATTTAAAAAGTATCAAAGGTCGGGGGTTAATGCTCGGCCTCGAATTTGATTTTCCAGTTGCAGAATTGAGAAAGCGTTTAATTTATGAGCATATGATGTTTACGGGTAGTGCTAAAAATGCAAATTTAATACGCATTTTGCCACCTTTAACCATTCAGAAAAAACATATAGACGCCTTTTTTGCCGCCCTAAATAGGGAATTACAGAACTTATAATTTATTTAGAGTACTACAGTTATTTTTAAGCTTATAATGAAAAATTACACCAATATATCAGACCTATCAAACCTTCAAGATACTATTAAGGATGCCATTTTGTTGAAAATGAACCCTTTTGAACATATCGATTTAGGAAAACATAAAACCTTGGTCTTGCTCTTTTTTAACGCCAGTTTGCGTACCCGTTTAAGTACAGAAAAAGCAGCGAAAAATTTAGGAATGCAGACCATGACGCTCAATGTTAATGATGCCTGGCAGTTAGAATTTGAAGATGGAACCACCATGAACGCTAATACGTCTGAACACATTAAAGAAGCAGCAAGAGTGATATCTCAGTATGCAGATGTCATCGCTGTTCGGGCATTCCCTGGCTTAAAAGACAAGCGTAAAGACGAGTCTGAACAAGTGATCAACAGCTTTTTGAAATATGCAACGGTGCCAATCGTTAATATGGAAAGCGCCACGGCACATCCTTTACAAGCATTGGCAGACGCTATTACAATTTCGGAACTTACCGAAAAGGCAAAGCCCAAAGTGGTATTGTCTTGGGCGCCACACCCTAGAGCTTTACCACAGGCTGTAGCAAACTCCTTTGTTGAAATGATGCAGCTTTTAGAGGTTGATTTGAGCATTACCCATCCTGAGGGTTATGAGTTGAATCCAGACATTACCAAAACCACACCCATATATCATGATCAAGAAGAGGCCTTAAAAGATGCTGATTTTGTCTATGTTAAAAATTGGAGTAATTATGAGCATTATGGAGAAATCTTAAGTCAAGATACCAATTGGATGATGACTCAAAAAAAACTGGGACGCGCTAAATTTATGCACTGTCTGCCCGTAAGACGAAATGTTGTTGTGGAAGATGCGGTTTTAGATGGAAATCAATCGGTCGTGATGCATCAGGCTAATAATAGAACCTATGCCGCGCAAATTGTATTGAAGCAAATTTTAGAACAGATGAATTTGTCTTAAAACGATGTTCTTTAAAACTTAGAATATGAAAACGCTCAAAGTCATAAAAATTGGAGGTAACATCATCGATGATCATGAGGCGCTGCACCAATTTTTAATCGATTTTTCAAGTATTGAAGATCCCAAGATCTTAGTGCATGGCGGCGGAAAACTTGCTACAAAACTAGCCGAGCAATTGCATGTAGAGGTCAAAATGGTAGATGGGAGACGCATTACAGATCATGCTACTTTAGACATTATTACCATGGTCTATGCGGGAAAAATCAATAAAAATCTTGTTGCCAAATTACAGGCCAATCATTGCAATGCCGTTGGCTTTACTGGGGCAGACGGCAACACGATTGTTTCAAAAAAAAGACCAGTAACCCCAATTGATTACGGCTACGCTGGTGATGTTATTAAAGTAAACCGAGAGGTTTTGGAATTGTTACTAGACAATGGGGTTACGCCCGTATTTTCAGCCATCACCCATGATCAAAAAGGACAATTGTTAAATACCAATGCAGATACCATTGCATCAGAATTGGCTATTGCTTTTGCATCAACATACAACGTAGAGCTGTATTATTGTTTCGAAAAAAATGGAGTGCTGCGTGATGTTGACGATGAGTCCTCCGTGATAGCACACATTGATAGCAAAAGCTATCCCCAGCTCGTTTCCGAAGGCGTTATTTTTGAAGGAATGCTCCCCAAATTGAATAACTGTTTTTATGCCATAGAGCGTGATGTCAAAAAAGTGTGCATCGGGAAATCTCAAATGCTATTCAATGCAAACGCCAAACATACCACCATCACATCATGATAGAAAAGCTCACTCAAGATGCCATAGCATTGCTTAGAACACTCATTGAGACGCCATCATTTTCTTCGGAAGAAGATGGCACTGCAAGCCACATCGAAACTTGGTTTAAAAAGCAGACCATTCCATTCAACAGAACAACTAATAATATTTGGGCTACTAACAAGTACTTTGATGAGACTAAGCCAACCTTACTTTTAAATTCTCATCATGATACGGTAAAGCCAAATAATGGCTATACAAAAGATCCCTTTAAGGCTATTGTAGAAGCGGGAAAACTGTTTGGTTTAGGAAGCAATGATGCCGGAGGCTGCTTGGTCTCATTGTTGGCCACTTTTGCCTATTTTTATTCTAAAGAAAATTTAGCATATAATCTTGTGATTGTCGCCTCTGCTGAAGAAGAAAGCAGTGGTAAAAAGGGGTTAAATAGCATGCTGTCAATTCTGCCAGCTATTGATGTAGCTATCGTTGGCGAACCCACGTTAATGCATTTGGCCATTGCAGAAAAGGGGTTGGTTGTCTTTGATGCAGAAGTCAAGGGTACGGCAAGTCACGCGGCACACCCAAATGATGATAATGCTATTTATAACACCATTGCTGTTTTACAGTGGTTTCAGGATTATCGTTTTAAAAAGACTTCGGAAACTTTAGGTGAAGTAAAAATGACCGTCACCCAGATCAATGCGGGCAAACAACACAACGCGGTGCCCTCTGAAGTGAAATTAGTTGTGGATGTTAGAGTGAACGATAAGTATTCAAATCAAGAGATTGTTGACATTCTTCAAAAAGAGGCTCCCTGTGATGTGATCCTTCCGAGAAGTATCAAATTGAACTCGTCGTCTATCCCAAAAGAACACCCCTTGGTTTTAGCGGGATTAGCGCTGGGCAGGCAGACCTATGGCTCTCCAACACTATCAGATCAGGCGGTATTAACTTGCCCTTCCTTAAAATTGGGTCCAGGAGATAGCACCCGATCACATTCTGCCGATGAGTTTATTTATATCAGAGAGATTGAGGAAGGTATAGCACTTTATATAAAATTATTGGAAACACTATTGTAGAAAAGACATTCAGGTAAAGTCGAAAGATCAGCTTTGATTTGCTTCAATACAACTAAAAATAAGACGTATGAAATTGTGGGATAAAGGTATTTCCATCGATAAAAAAATAGAACAATTTACGGTAGGAAATGATCGAGAGATTGACATGTTCATTGCTAAATATGATTTACAAGCGTCCTTAGCTCATGCTAAAATGCTGCATAAGATTGAGATTTTATCTGCAGATGAATTGCAGCAACTTGAAAAAGGTTTAGAGGGATTGTCTCAAGAAATTGAAGATGGAACCTTTGTTATTGAGCCTCAATTTGAGGACGTACATTCTAAGATAGAATTTGAATTGACTAAGACCTTGGGCGATGTGGGTAAAAAAATTCATACGGCACGCTCTAGAAATGATCAAGTTTTGGTAGCGCTACAGTTGTTTTATAAAGCGCATCTTAACCAAATTTACAGTAAAACGGAGACCTTATTCAATACCTTATTGAAATTGGCAGAAACGCATAAAGACCATTTGCTGCCAGGTTATACGCATTTGCAAGTGGCCATGCCATCCTCGTTCGGACTTTGGTTTTCAGCTTATGCTGAAACATTAATTGATGACGTCTATGTTTTGAAAGCGGCAATACAAACCGTAGACCAAAACCCGCTGGGGTCAGCGGCAGGATATGGCAGTTCGTTTCCTATAGATAGGGCTTTTACAACAGAAGCTTTGGGCTTTGCAACATTAAAGTACAATGTGGTTTCAGCTCAAATGAGTCGCGGTAAAAGTGAGCGGATTATCGCCATGGCATTGGGCGGTTTATGTAATACCTTGTCTCGTTTTGCTATGGATGTCTGCTTGTACAATAGCCAAAACTTCGGTTTTATTTCTTTTCCCGATGAATTGACCACAGGGAGCAGCATCATGCCACATAAAAAGAATCCAGATGTCTTTGAACTTATTCGAGGTAAAGCAAATAAAGTACAAGCATTATATTCTGAAATGGTTCTCATTACCAATAATTTGCCTAGTGGCTATCATCGCGATTTTCAGCTATTAAAAGAGCCTATGATTAGTGCTATTGTAGATGTCTTGGCTATTTTAGATATTTTTGATTATGCCATTCAAAAGGCTAACGTAAAAGCGATCGATTTAAACGACGAAAAATACCAGTATCTTTTTACAGTAGATAATATCAATACGTTGGTTGAAGGCGGAATGTCTTTTAGGGAGGCCTACCAAAAGATAGGTAGCCAAGTTCAGGACGGAAGTTACCGGCCAGACACTTCAAAACAGCATTCTCACCTTGGTAGTATTGGTAATTTGTGCTTAGATAAAATTAAACAGAAGTTCCCAAAATCATAAACTCCCAATTAGTGACGAGCTGTCAATAATTGGGAGCAACATTTTTTATGCCGATTTAAATGGTGAAAAACGCAGAGAGTTAATCACACAGATTAATCCATCACAAACTTAAAGCCAGCGGTGATGATTCTAAAATTAAAGGTGGTGTCCCTATCGTATTGGTAAAATTTCAGATCAATACTCTTAAGACCGAAACTCCAGAGGTGTGCTTTTGCGAAGATATCGGTATAGGATACTCCAAAGCCATATTGATTTGCACTATACTCTGAAAGATCATAATCTGAAGTATAGAATGGGGCTGTAGACAGATTTTGATTGGCAGGGGCAAAATAATCTGCCGCTGTTTGATTGTAAAATCTGTAGGATGGATACACCGTAAATTTATCAGATAGTTTTACCGGCACTTCAATGCTTGCGGTATGGCTATTGATTCCCCAGTCATCAAAATAATACCTGTAGTACGTGCGAAGCGTTAATCGCTCATTAAGGTACCAATTTAAGCGTCCGCCAATGGCTACTTTAAAACGGGTGTCGGGAAGTTGTTCAACAGCATCAGCCAATTGAAAATTGTCAATAAAAGAATCTGCAACATCAGCAAAATAGACCCGTTGAAATGGTGTGGATAACAAGCCTTGCTGCTGTATTAAGTCTAAAGCCAAAGACCCCTGAACATTTTTATGAAGAATCTGAGAAAACCCTAACCCGAGAGAATAGGAGTTTCTTCCTTCACTCTCAAATTCGGAAAACATAGGATTATAATTGGTGTTTCCTGTAATTGTATTTTGATTGAACAATTGGCTGTTTAAGCCACTGCCACCCTCAGCAAAAGGTCTTAATTCTGTAGGATAAATTGCGTTCCAAGTGTCAACATAGATATTGGCATTGACGCTCACCTCTGTATTTTTCTCATTGAAAAGCTTAGTGTAACTCCCGCCAAAACCAAGTGAAAAATAATCGTATTCTGAAGAGACCGATACTTTTGCAGACCATATGTCATTTCTATCATCGGAGCTATGGCTGTAAGCCCCAGTTAAATTAGCCCAAAGATCACTTCCAGAAGCACCAGAACTGGCTACAAAGGGATCTGCAGGCCCACTGCCGTCAAAAGGGCCAATGTTGCTAGAGGATGCTGAAGTATAGGCTGATACTCCGGCATCTATGGTGAGTACATCATCATCATTCATTGGGATAGAGACTACAAAAGTTGCAGTAACATCTGTGAGTTCCTCAGTTCCTATGCCGCCACTTACGGCTGCATTATCACCATCTTGTGAATAATAGCTGGATAGAAAATCGATTTCGGTGGTTTCTAAAACCCGTTTCTTATAGACTTGGGTCGAGTCTTTGGTTTGTTCTTGAGACACCATTAATAAAGGTGACGTCATCACAAGCGCTAATGAAATTATTTTAAGTATGTTCATTCTGTGGTTATGGCATCGTATGATTAATAATTGGATAGAGTTGGTTAATTACAACCACATCCACCGCCTGTTTTTCCGCCATTGGCGCCAACAGCCGCCTCGCGATACGAATGTGCGGTGCTAATGTTGCGATCTGCTTTCTTATCTGAAAGCGCCATATCTGGATCATTGAGGTTTATTTTCTCATATTCTTTTACAACGACGCAAGAACTGAGTGACGCTAGCATAAAAGCAATGGCGACAAATCTTTTGATCATAATTTCTGAATTTTAATATTATCTGATGTAAACACTTGACCTTTTTCGTCAATAATGATACACTCTATTTTAGGAAACTGATTAATTCTACTCAACCCTACGTCTTTGCCCATAACAAAAACCGAAGTTGCTAGTG
The DNA here is from genome assembly GCF_000688335.1 of Sediminibacter sp. Hel_I_10. Classification (NCBI taxonomy): domain Bacteria; kingdom Pseudomonadati; phylum Bacteroidota; class Flavobacteriia; order Flavobacteriales; family Flavobacteriaceae; genus Sediminibacter; species Sediminibacter sp. Hel_I_10. The sequence continues at coordinate 1,474,812 of NZ_JHZX01000001.1, read as the reverse complement.
CATCTGCAAGTTCTGCTTTTGGTGCAAAAACGGTAACACTAATAATGCCACTAGAGGGCATTCCTGAGCGCGGATCAATAATATGGGTATAGCGTTTGCCATTAAATTCTACAAACTTCTCATAATTACCAGAGGTTACAACCGCACCGTCAGTGATTGGTAAAAGCCCGTATGATTTGGACTTATCCATCGGATTTGTGATTGCCACTTTCCATTCTTCACCGTTAGGTTGTTTTCCCCAGGTATTCATATCTCCAGAAGCATTGATAATTCCCGAAGGTACACCTTTAGATATCAGGAACGCTTTGGTTTTATCTGCAGCATACCCTTTTCCAATAGCTCCAAAACCAATTTTCATTCCTTCTAATTTAAGAAATACCGTACTAAGTTCTTTGTTTAAAAGGATATTTTTATAACCCACTTTGTCAACCGAGGCCTTAATATCTTTAGCCTCTGGCATGGTGGTCATTGATCCGTCAAATTTCCAGATTTTATCCATGGAGGCATAGCTAATATCAAAGGCGCCATCGGTTAATCTTGAAATTCCGATAGCTCGTTCAATCAGTTCGAATAATTCTGCATCTACTTTTACAGGTTTGATGCCAGCATTTCTATTGATTTCAGAAGTTTGAGAATTAGGATCCCAAGATGAAATTAGCTTTTCAATGCGCGTAATTTCGGCAACTGCAGTATCTATATAAGCTTGTCCTTTTTCTTCATTATCTGCCACAACCGTAATATCAAAACGACTCCCCATTAACTTGAGGGTACGTTTATAAGGATGCTGACTAAAGCAACTTATGGATAGGCAAAAGCCTAAAATAAGTAAAGTGTAGTGTTTAAAATTATTTGATGAAAGCATTCAAATCTTTGATATAAGCGTCGGGTGTGGTTTTCTTGTATCCTGTTTCTCCTAAAACGTTTCCATTATGATCCAAAACAACAACAAATGGAAATATCCCATTGGTATTGTAAGTTTCAGCCAATTTTGCATTAGCTGCCATTTGTTCTTTCGATAGGGAATTTGAATTTTTTCTAGGGAAATCAGCTTGAAGCATGACATAGTGCTCTTTGGCGTAAGTTTTAAACGTGTCTGTACTCCAAATAGACCTGTCTAGCTTCATACACGGGGCACACCAATCTGAACCTTGAAAAACCAAGATGATCGGTTTGTTGTCTTTTGAGGCCAATGTTTTCGCTTTATTAAAATCAGTTTGCCATTCTTGAGCGCTTATAGCGCCTACATTAATGACTAGAATCATTAATGCTAAAATTACTTTTTTCATGAGGTTCTTATATTACATCCAAGTAACGCAATTACAATGCCGCTTAGTGCTTTTGTAATCCTAAATTAAACATAAATGATGGATTTGAATATAAAAAAGAAAATAAGATTTAGGGATGGTAATCCCTAAATCTTATTTCTAAAGACGTATTTAAATAATGGTAGATTGACCCAAGTGAATGTTGCTAAAATTCATATTGGTGTCATGAGGATTATTAATAAAATCCTCTATAAAATCACCAACTTTAGCGGTGCTAATATGATTGTACTTGGTATTAAGATCTGGCGTGGTGATATTGAGTTTTAACGATTTTTCAACACCCTCACGAATGAGGTCTGCTTCTTCAAAAAGTTCAAAATGATCCAATAGCATAGCTGCCGATAAAATAGAAGCAATGGGGTTGGCAATACCAAGGTTTTTAGCCTGAGGATATGAGCCATGGATGGGCTCAAACATAGCATATTTATTGCCAACTGAAGCAGATGCCAATAACCCAATAGATCCACCAATAACGCTGGCTTCATCACTAATAATGTCACCAAACATGTTCTCTGTAAGGATCACATCAAACTGTTTTGGATTTAAGATCATTTGCATTGCGGCATTGTCCACAAAAAGAAAATCCAAGGACACATCTGGATAGTCTGAGGCAATTTCTGTAACGACTCTTCGCCATAAGCGGGAGCTTTCCAAAACGTTGGCTTTATCTACTAAAGTCACCTTGTTTTTACGAGTTTGAGCTGCTTTAAATGCCAAATGGGCAATGCGCTCAATTTCCATTCGGGAATACTCGCAGAGATCAGAAGCTGTATTGCCATCTTCACTTAATGACTTTTCTCCAAAATAAATACCACCAGTTAATTCGCGATAAATGCTAATATCTGTACCCTTAATGATCTGTCGTTTTAAAGGTGACTTATCCAAAAGGTTGTCGTAAGCTTTAACAGGACGAATGTTGGCAAATAGCCCTAGCTCTTTTCGCAGTTTTAACAGCCCCTGTTCAGGTCTTATCTTGGCAGACGGGTTGTTGTCAAATCTAGGATCTCCAATAGCGCCAAATAAAATAGCATCTGTGCTCTTGCAAAGATCTAATGTTTTTTTAGGTAACGGATCGTTAAATTCATCAATAGCAACGGCACCTACCGAAGCATATTTAAATTGAAATGAATGATCAAACTCTTGAGCAATGGCCTTCAAAACCTTCACGGCTTGTGACGTGACTTCTGGCCCAATGCCATCTCCCGGTAATACAGCAATTTTTAATTTCATCGTGTTCGTGCAAAAGCAGGGTTATCCTGATCGTTATAGTAATGTTATGTATTGCCCGGTTTTACGGGCCCTTTTTTATATTTTAGTTGACCGAAGCTTCAAAAGCCTCGATCGTATTTTTCTGACTTAATAAATAATCAATATCATCATATCCATTGATCATGCATGTTTTTTTGTAAGGATCAATATCAAAATGTTCGGTTGCGTTTTTGCCTTCTATGGAAATCGTCTGCGCTTCCAAATTGACATGCAATTGGGTAGTTGGATCTGCTATGATGGTTTTCATGAGGATTTCTAAAAAACCTTCGGAAACTTGAATTGGAAGCAAGCCATTGTTTAGCGCATTTCCTTTAAAAATATCTGCAAAAAAACTGGAAACAATAACGCTAAAACCATAATCTGTTAAGGCCCAAGCGGCGTGTTCACGACTGGAGCCACATCCAAAATTATCACCAGCAACCAATATGCTGCCAGAGTATTTAGGATTATTGAGTGCAAAATCTTTGTTGATGGTTCCATCTTTTTGAAATCGCCAATCCCGGAAAGCATTTTCACCAAAACCCTGTCTATCTGTTGCCTTTAAAAAGCGAGCAGGAATGATCTGGTCGGTATCAACGTTCTCAATGTTAAGAGGGATAGCTGTCGATGTTAAGGTTATAAATTTTCTCATTTTAGAATCCCGATTTTAATTAAGTTGCGCGCTAATATCTACAATTTTACCTTCTATAGCAGTTGCTGCTGCCATGAGCGGACTGGCTAAAATGGTACGCGCACCTTGGCCTTGTCTTCCTTCAAAATTTCTATTGCTAGTAGAAACGCAATATTCGCCTTGCGGAATTTTATCATCATTCATTGCTAAACATGCACTGCAACCAGGTTGGCGTAACTCAAAGCCGGCAGCATCAAAAATAGCCTTTAAGCCTTCGTCCATGATTTGTGATTCTACCTGTTTGCTTCCAGGAACTAACCAAGCTGTGACATTATCTGCTTTTTGCTTGCCTTTAATATATTGCGCTGCGACTCTAAAATCTTCAATCCTAGAATTGGTGCAACTCCCAATAAATACAAAGTTGATGGGTTTCCCAATAAGGGACTCTCCTTTTTTAAAGTTCATGTAAGCCAAAGACTTTTCGAAAGAAGCATCGCTCGTTTCCGGTATATAATCTGAAATTTTAATTCCCATACCAGGATTGGTTCCGTAGGTAACCATTGGCGCAATATCTTGGGCGTCAAAATGAAATTCTTTATCAAAAATCGCATCCTCATCTGTAGGCAAGGTTTTCCAATAAGCAACTTTCTTATCGAAAGCTTCTCCTTGAGGTGCGAATTTTCGTCCTTCTACATAATCAAATGTAGTTTGGTCTGGAGCAATCATGCCACCTCTCGCGCCCATTTCAATGCTCATATTACACACGGTCATTCTGCCTTCCATAGTCATGTTTTCAAAGACCTCACCAGCATATTCGCAGAAATAGCCTGTGCCTGCATTGGTTCCTATTTTAGAGATGATATATAAAATAACGTCTTTTGGTAACACACCGTTTTTTAATTGGCCATTAACCGTAACACGTAAACTTTTTGGTTTTGATAATAAAAGACACTGGCTGGCAAATACTTGTGCTACTTGGCTGGTGCCAATACCAAAAGCAATAGTGCCAAAAGCCCCATGGGTTGAGGTATGGCTATCTCCACAAACTATGGTCATGCCCGGTTGAGTAATCCCTAATTCTGGTGCCATGACGTGCACTATGCCGTTATATTTATGCCCAAGTTCATAGAGCGTAATGTTATTCTTTTTACAATTTTCAGAAAGTTGTTCGAGCTGTTTTCTCGAGAGATCATCCTTAATTGGTAAATGTTGATTGGTGGTTGGCGTGTTGTGATCTGCCGTAGCCACAATTTGATCTGGCCTAAATACAGGGATGTTTCTGTCTTCAAGCTCTTTAAAAGCTTGAGGACTCGTTACTTCATGAATCAAATGCTTATCTATATATAATATTTGGGGCCCTTTCTCAATGGCGCTTACCACGTGTGCATCCCAAACTTTATCAAATAATGTCTTACCCATAGTTGTCACTTTTCCGAAGAAAATAAATTTTAATTATGCCGAAATGATCTCACGATACACTTGGCTGGTCTCAATAATCTGGTGAATGTCGTTATCGTTAATTTCTTTTTTGCGATCTGCAAAGGTTAGGAAATTCGCATAGACATTATCCAATTGAAGTTTGGTTAATTCATAACCTACATTTTTGGCTCTGTAGGCCAAAGCAGCTCGTCCACTTCTAGCGGTTAACACAATGGCAGAATCGGTAACGCCCACTTCCTTAGGATCAATGATTTCATAAGTGCCCTTATTTTTTATCATTCCATCTTGATGAATGCCTGAGCTATGCGCAAAAGCATTAGCTCCTACAATGGCCTTGTTTGGTTGAGTGTAAATACCCATGCTCTCACTAACCAATTGGCTAATGCTGTATAGTTTTTTGGTATCGATGCTCGTGTCTAAATTGAGGTACGGATGTTGTTTTAAAATCATCACCACCTCTTCTAATGCTGTGTTACCAGCACGCTCACCTATGCCATTAATGGTACATTCTATTTGACGAGCACCATTGATTACACCTTCTATAGAGTTGGCGGTTGCTAAGCCCAAGTCATTATGGCAATGGCAAGATAGAATGGCTTTTTCTATGCCTTTGACATTCTCTTTAAGATACTTCATTTTAGCGCCATATTCACTTGGTAGGCAATATCCCGTGGTATCTGGAATATTGAGCACTGTTGCACCAGCTTTAATGGCGGCCTCGCAAACACGCGCTAAATACTCATTATCGGTTCTGCCTGCATCTTCAGCATAAAACTCTACATCCTCAACATAAGACTTTGCCATTTTTACAGCGTCAAAGGCACGCTGTAAAATAGCGTCTTGATTAGAATTGAATTTGTATTTAATATGAGATGCTGAGGTGCCAATACCCGTGTGTATTCTGGGGTGCTTTGCGTATTTTAAGGCTTCGGCAGCAACTTTGATATCATTTTCAACAGCGCGAGTTAACCCACAAACCGTAGCTTGTTTTACCAGCTTTGAGATTTCTTCTACAGATTTAAAATCACCCGGGCTCGATACCGGAAAACCAGCCTCAATGACGTTAACGCCCAGTAAATCCAGTTGTTTGGCAATAACTAATTTTTGATCAGTGTTGAGTTTACATCCTGGCACTTGCTCGCCATCTCTTAGGGTCGTGTCGAAAATTTGTACGTTATTGTCAGACATTTATTGAATTTTATTTCTCTGTTGACTAACGAATTTATACTTTGAATATTTATATTTTTACTTATTTCAATCTAGTTTACGACGTTCAACCCATTTGTAACATCATAAAATATTGATTTTTAATTAAATAACAATAATTTCGATTGATGACTAAAGACCATAAAGACAATCTTTTTTCTCTAATAAAGTCCTTGACTAAGTCCGAAAAGCGTCAGTTCAAGCTCTATGTTGGTCGTTTGGATGTCAATCAAGATTCTAAATTCTTAAACCTTTTTAATTTTTTAGATAAGGCATCATCTTATGATGAGGGAGCAATTTTAAAAACGGCTATTGTTAAAAAACAGCAATTGGCAAATGTCAAGGCACACTTATATAAGCAAATCTTGATAAGTTTAAAGCTTAACCCTTCGCATCAAAATATTAGATCCCAAATACGAGAGCAATTGGATTTTGCATCTATTTTGTATCATAAAGGACTCTATAAACAGAGTTTGAAAATCTTAGACAAATCAAAGGAAGTCGCGATTCAAAATGAAGAGAAAAATCTGGCTTACGAAATCGTTGAACTAGAAAAAATTATCGAGTCGCAATACATTACCAGAAGTATTAGCACTAGGGCTGATGAGTTGGCCATACAAGCCAAAGAGTTAAGCTCTTTAAATGTTATTGCAAGTAAATTATCTAATTTATCGCTACAGCTCTACAGCTTTATTTTAAAAACGGGCTATGTAAAAAATGAGACCGAAAGTAAATTGGTGACCGATTATTTTGTGGAGCATTTGCCAAAATACAACATACAGGATTTAGGGTTTCGTGAAAAGTTATGGCTTTATAATGCAAATTTATGGTATGCGTTTTTGATGCAGGATTTTTTAAATTGTTTTAAATACGCATCCAAATGGGTAAAGTTGTTTCGCGAATACCCAAACATGATTCAATTGAATCCGGTATTTTTTCTTAAGGGCCATAATTACTTATTAGAGGCTTTGTTTTACATTCAAAACAAGTCAAAATTTCAAGATGCGCTCATTCAATTTCAAATTACCACTGCAGAAAAGCGTTTTCCTAAGGACGAAAACGTTCAGGCATTAACCTTTTTGTACCTTAATTTAAACTCAATCAACCTTTATTTTATTGATGGTAGCTTTGAGGACGGATTAAAAATTATTCCGAAGATTGAGTCAGAGTTGAACCATTATCTTAACCGTTTGGACATACATCATAGAATGATTTTCTATTATAAGTTCGCCAGTATGCATTTTGGGGCAGGCAATAACAAAGACTGTATATTTTACCTAAATAAAATTATTAGCAACAAGTCTTTGTTGATGCGAGAAGATTTACAATGTTTTGCGCGTGTGCTCAATCTTGTGGCTCATTATGAGGCAGGTTTAGATTACCATATTGAAACGCTCTTAAGAAGCACTTATAAATTCCTTTTAAAAATCAACGACTTGTACGAAGTTCAAAAAGAAATGATCAAATTTATTAGAGGGCTTCAAGATATTTACCCTCAGGATATCAAATCTGCTTTCATCAAGCTTCATCAAAAATTAAAAGTTTACGAAGACCATCCTTATGAGCGTCGTGCATTTTTGTATTTGGATATTATTTCTTGGCTAGAAAGTAAAATCGAAAACAAACCTGTTGGACAGATTATTAGAGATAAATATCAATTAAAAGTAGCAGGTTTATAGTATAGATTATCAATAAAGATGACAAAAAAATCAAGTTCCTTAAAATTATCAAAACGCAAAAAACGCCTGTTTAAAGTTGGGGCTGTATTTATGGCTTTTTTGTTTTTGTTTATTATGGAACTTTTACTTCGTGCAGTGGGTTACGGAAAAGATTATCCTTTGTTTATTGAAGACTTGCAAGATGAGAGTAAGTTGATAATGAATCCTGAGATCGGGCAAAAGTATTTTTTTAATCCTGAAAATGCCACAAAAGGCTTACCAAGACCGTTTGATAAAATTAAGAAGGAAGGAGCTTTTAGGGTTGTCATTATGGGGGCTTCTACTGCGGTTGGATATCCTTATAAATATCATGGCGGCTTTCAGCATTGGTTAGAATATGCGCTTAATAGAAGTTATCCCAACCAAAACATCGAAATAATAAATACCGCATTAACTGCGGTTAATTCTTATACATTGCTTGATGTTACAGAGGACATTGTGGCTCAAGAACCAGACCTTGTACTCATTTATGCCGGCCATAATGAGTATTATGGAGCGCTGGGAGTTGGCTCAACAAGTTCCCTAGGAAATAGTCCTTGGATTGTAAGGTTAATGCTCAGTTTGAGAGAAGTACGTTTGGTGCAATTAATAACCAACGGTATTTTGTCTCTTAAGGGCGACGAAGATAAACAGACGACTTTAAATAAGAATCTCATGGAAAAAATGGTTGAGGATCAAAAAATCCCATTAGATTCAGATTTATATCAAGCAGGAATTAATCAATTTGAAAATAACCTTGAGGATCTTTTGAGCATTCTGAAAGAGCATGATGTTCCCACTTATTTGAGCACTGTTGTTAGTAATGAAAAAGATATCAAACCTTTTATTAGCGATTCAATTCCATCGGAAACATCAGCAAATTATTACTACAGACAGGGTACTGCTAATTTCTATGACAAAAACTATGTTGATGCAAAATCTGATTTTGTAATGGCCAAAGAGCTAGATCTGTTGCGATTTCGTGCACCAGAGGCTATGAATGCAGCCATTAAGACATTTGCCAATGAGTTTTCGAATGTGATTTTGATTGATAGTAAAAGTAATTTTGAAAATAAGACTGAGCATCAAATTATTGGAGACCATTTGTTATTAGAGCATGTACACCCTAATACGAAAGGTTATGCTATAATAGCACATTCCTTTTACGAGGCCATCGTAGCTTCAAATATGTTAACAGGCCTAGATAAAAAATTCACACTAAAGGATTTAGAGTTTGAGATGCCCGTTACCGCTCTAGATTCTTTAGAAGGCCATTATGAGGTCTTGATGCTCAAAGACGGATGGCCATATTTTGAGCCTTTCCCAAAAATGGATGTTCAAAAAATGTCCGTTCCAGAACAAATCGCAGGTCAATTGGCTGTTAATAAAATGAATTGGCAAAAAGCCACACTTAATCTTTACGAGTATTACAATAAAAACGGAGACTCTTTAAATGCATTGAAAGTGCTAGAATCGGTAACATTGACCTATCCTAATGAATCTGTTAATTTTTTAAATGCTGGGCGATTAGCTGCTCAACTAAATATGATGAACAAAGCACTTTATCTGTTTGACCGTGCAGCTAAAATTGATGGCTCTAACCAAACATTAGGTGCAATTAGTAAGAATTTAATTGAGTCAAACCACTACAGCGAAGCATTATCATATTTGATCTTAATGAAATCTCAAGAAGATGAAGGCGGTTTTGCTCATCAAGTATTTAAAGTAGTGACTAATATTTTGAGATTAAAAAATGATCAATCGGCGCTATTGGAAAATTCTGATTTGAAAATAGAACTTGCGAAAAATTACTTGCTTATTGGTAAACGCAAGGAAGCATTGTTATCTTTAAAATCTGTTTTGGAAAACGACCCGAACCATGTTTTAGCGAGTCAAATGATTAATGATATGCAGAAATAGTATGGAGATATTAAAAGAGTTTTGGGGTTTTCTAAGAACCAGAAAAAAATATTGGCTCATTCCTTTAATTACCATGCTTTTACTTATTAGCATTTTAATTGTCATTACTGCTGGTTCTGCTTTAGCACCGTTCATTTACTCTTTGTTTTAAATGAAGATCTGGCAACATATTACAAAACAACAATGCGCTGAAACAGCAGTTGTTTTAGCAGTGGTTTTAATTTTTATAGGTTATAACCTTGATGATTGGAGGTATGTGCTTTCAGCAGGCATCATTTTGGTGCTAAGTCTAGTGATGCCTATCGTCTTTTATCCGCTTGCTAAATTATGGTTTGCACTTGGTGTGTTGCTCAGTATGGTGTCCACTAAAATTTTACTCACCGTTTTATTTTTTCTGATTTTAACTCCAATGGCACTTTTCCGAAAATGGATTGGTAAGGACTCCTTGATGTTGAAACGTTTTAAGAAAGAAACTGATTCTGTGCTTATCACTCGAGATCATACGTTTTCAACAGAAGATTTGAAACATCCTTATTAGTCATGAGAAACGCAGTATTAGGTATTTCCGCTTTTTTTCATGATAGTGCCGCAGTACTTTTGATTGATGGAAACATTGTGGCAGCCGCCCAAGAGGAACGATTTACGCGAATTAAAAATGACGCCTCCTTTCCTGTAAATGCTATAAAATTTGTTTTGAAACAAGGTGGTATTGATGACAATCAACTTACGGCTGTGGCTTACTACGAAAAGCCATTTGTAAAGTTTGAACGTCTTTTAGAGACATATCATGCTTTTGCGCCAAAAGGACTGACGAGTTTTTTAAGAGCGATGCCACTTTGGTTAAGGGATAAGCTTTTTCTTCGGAAAACCATAAAGTCTAAATTAGAAGATTTAGGGCAGGAGAATATTGAGATCTATTTTCCAGAGCATCATTTATCCCATGCAGCTAGCGCTTTTTATCCTTCCCCTTTTTTAGACGCCACTATAGTAACTATTGACGGTGTAGGAGAATGGGCTACCATGACTATCGGTATAGGAAAAGGGAAAACTATTGAAGTTTTAAGAGAACAGCATTTTCCGCACTCTATTGGTTTGTTATATTCAGCATTCACTTATTTTTTAGGCTTTGAGGTCAATAAAGGCGAGTATAAATTGATGGGCTTGGCTGCTTACGGGACTCCTGAATCAGAAGAAACAAAGGGATTTATTGATGAAATTCAAGAGAAATTGGTAGATATCAGGGAGGATGGTTCAATACTTTTGAACATGAACTACTTTAAGTTTGCCACCCATCTTCAAATGACTGATAATGATAAGTGGCAGTCACTATTTCATTTAAAGAAAAGAGAACCAAATGAGCCTTTGTTGCAAATCCACGCCAACTTAGCTTTTGCCATTCAAAAAATCACAGAGATCATTGTTTGCAAAATTGTGAAAACGGCGGTAGCTTTAACAGGGGTTCCCAACTTGGTGATGGCTGGAGGTGTCGCTTTAAATAGTGTGATTAATGGAAAGATCTTAGAATTAAAAGAGGTCGATAAGCTTTGGATTCAGCCAGCTGCGGGTGATTCTGGTGGGGCCTTGGGTGCGGCTTTTTCTGTTTGGCATATTTCTAAAAATATGGATCGCATCATAAAAAATCCAGATGCCATGCGAGGTGCTTATTTAGGACCAGATTTTACTCAAAGTGAAATATGGTCATCTTCATTAAATTTTAAAAAAGCTACCAATAAATATTATGATTCGGTAGATGAATTATTAAAAAACACGGTCGAACATCTGGCTAATGGTAAAGTTGTAGGGTGGTTTCAAGGTCGAATGGAATTTGGTCCAAGAGCTCTCGGCAACAGAAGTATAATTGCAGATGCACGCATTCCCGATATGCAAAAGCGACTGAATGCTAAAATTAAGTTTAGAGAGAGCTTTCGGCCATTTGCACCGAGCGTTTTGGAAGACGACGTCGCAGACTATTTTGAATTAGAAACAAGTTCTCCCTACATGTTATTAGTGAAGCCTATAAAATCTTCTCTAAAAAAAGAAGTGAAAAATAATACGGGTTTAGATTTTTTAGATCGATTAAGTGAACCAAGAAGTGATATTTCATCGGTAACCCATGTTGATTATTCTGCTCGTATACAAACGGTAAGCGCGCAATCTAATCCATTGTATTATAAGCTTCTTAAGGCATTCAAAGAAAAGACAGGTTGCGGTTTAATTATCAATACGAGCTTTAATATCAAGGACGAACCAATAGTTTGTTCTCCTAAAGATGCATTCCGTTGTTTTGAGGCTACAGACATGGATGTACTGGTGATTGGAAATTACATTTTTGAAAAGTCTGATTTTTAATTTCTTAAAAAGAAATCCGTAAAAAGATCCCGATAAATTTGGAATTCTAAATTTTCATTTGCAATATTTGTATTCACAAAGTTCAAACACTTACTGAAATGTTATCAAGAAAGGCGGAGGGATTAGACCCGTTGAAGCCTTAGCAACCCTTTGAATTTATCAATGAAGGTGCTAAATTCTACTAACGATTTCGATTCATTTATCGAACGTTAAGATAGATAACCTAAGCGTAATTACCCATCTGTAATTGCCATCTTCTTTATAACATTTTTCTATTAAGTATGCTTCAGGAGAAGCTTATTGTCTTTTGTTTTAATCTTTATTAACTCAAAAACTTAGAAAAATGAGTACACAAAAATTTGCAACCAAAGCGTTGCACGCAGGTCATGACGTTAGTCAAAATGGAGGAACAAGGGCCGTTCCTATTTATCAATCTACAGCATACGTTTTCGATGATTCTGATGATGCCGCAGGACGATTTAATCTATCGGTTCCGGGATTCATCTACACCCGTCTCAACAACCCAACAAATGACGTATTAGAGCAAAGACTCACTGCCTTAGAAGGTGGTTTGGCAGCGGTAGTTACCGCCTCTGGTGCATCGGCAATTGCCACAACCTTATTGACCTTATTACGAGCTGGAGACCACATCGTGGCTTCTAATAGTTTGTATGGTGGTACCTATAACTTGTTGAGTGTAACACTGCCAAGACATGGGGTCACCACAACATTTGTCGATCCTTCTGATCCTGCAAATTTTGCTAAGGCAGCTCAAGAAAACACGAGAGCTATTTTTATAGAATCTCTTGGAAATCCAAAATTAGACGTTTTGGATATTGAGGGAATTGCTAAAGAAGCCAAAGCACATAAAGTGCCCTTAATTGTAGATAATACAGTGGCAACACCATCGTTATTGAACCCTATCGAGTATGGGGCCAACATCGTCATCCATTCTTTAACCAAATACATTAATGGAAACGGAACCTCGCTTGGGGGAGTTATTATTGATGCAGGCACCTTTGATTGGACCAATGGTAAATTCCCAGAGTTTACAGAGCCTTCACCAGGATACCATGGGCTTGTATATAGCGAAGCTCTAGAAGCTGCAGCATTTATTGCAAAAGTGCGTATCGAAGGGCTACGGGATTATGGCAGTGCCTTGAGTCCGTTTAACGCCTTTCAAATCATTCAAGGTTTAGAGACCTTAGAGGTACGTATCAAAAAACATAGCGAAAATGCACTAGAATTGGCGACATGGCTACAAGATCAAAAAGAAGTGACTTGGGTCAATTATCCAGGATTAGAAAGCAGTAAATACAAGAAGTTGGCAGATAAGTACTTGCCAAAAGGTCAAAGTGGTATCGTCACTTTTGGTGTTAAAGGCGGGTATGAGTCTGCTAAGAAGTTGGTAGATAGTACCAAAGTGTTTTCCCTTTTAGCCAATATTGGTGATACAAAATCATTGATCATACACCCAGCAAGTACCACCCATCAACAGTTGAGCGATGAGGCGCAAGAGAGCACCGGCGTGACCAAGGATTTAATAAGACTTTCCGTAGGCATAGAAAATATTGAGGATCTTAAACACGATTTAAAAGAGGCTTTTGCCACCATAGATAGCAAAGCCCTAGTATCATAGATCTCTCGATTAATAGCGAGAAGTTGTCACGGCGCTCATTTTTATCAGTGAGTGCTGTGACTTTACTTCAAAATGCAAACGAACCATGAAGCAATTAGAATATATTACCATTAAAAATTTTAAGACCAAAACTGGTTTTGAAACGCCCATACATTTATCTTATGAAATCTTCGGAAAACCGCTACATACGGCACCGATTGTACTTGTGATTCATGCCTTGACCGGAAATTCTAATATCTGCGGAAATGAGGGCTGGTGGAAAGATTTAATAGGAAACGACAAATGCATCGATACAGAGCATTATACGGTTTTGGCATTTAATATTCCTGGCAACGGCTATGAAGATGATGCTTCAAGACTGATTGAAAATTATAAGGCATTTTCCGCAATTGACATTGCTGAAATTTTCGCTTTTGGGATGGATTATCTCAATATTAAATCCCTATTTGCAGCCATTGGAGGTTCTGTTGGTGGCGGAATTGCTTGGGAGTTGGCAGCTTTACGTCCAAATCTTATTGAACATTTGATTCCCGTAGCAACCGATTGGAAGTCTACAGACTGGGTCATTGCCAATTGTCATATCCAAGATGCAATATTAAATCATTCTCAAAAGCCATTATATGATGCCAGACTTCATGCCATGACCTTGTATCGCACACCAGAATCTTTTAAACAGAAATTTCAAAGAACCGAAAGAGAAACGGGGCTTTTCAACGTAGAAAGTTGGTTAAGTCATCATGGTCAAGTACTCGAGCATCGTTTTCAGCTTGCTGCCTATAAGTTCATGAACCAGATTTTAAGAACTATTGATATTACTAGAAATAGAGGTAGCTTTTTAGAAGTGGCCTCAAACATTTCATCCCATATTCACTTTGTCACTATAAATTCGGATGTTTTCTTTAAACCAGAAGAAAATTGGAATGCTTATGTAGAGCTAAAATCAGAAAAGGACAATGTCTCTATTTCCGAAATCAAATCAGTTCATGGTCATGATGCCTTTTTAATAGAGTTCAACCAATTATCAGCCTTTTTAAAACCCATTTTCAATACCCTAAAAACCGACACGAGAAGTGAAGACCATACATATAGTTCTATTCGGAATTGGTAACGTCGGCAGCACGCTTATTAATCAAATTAACGCTGCCAAAGAACGATTGAAACAATATAAAGATATCGAATTGCACCTTCCCGTCATTGCAAATTCTAAGCTTGTCTTTACCTCTGAGAATGGGGTCGATTCAAATTGGCAAAGTAACTTTGAACAATTTTCGGTTCCTTTTAAGATAGAAGATGTTATTCGCTACGTTAAAGAGAAAAATTTCAAGAACCTAATTGCAGTTGATGCTACGGCAAGCGCTCAATTTGTTGAGAATTATATTCCCTTAATCGAAAACGGCTTTCACTTGGTTTCTGCCAATAAAATGGCAAATACCTTACCGCTAGAAGAATATCAGGCATTACGGTCTGCTTTAAAAAAGTATCAAAAAACATATTTGTATGAAACCAATGTTGGTGCAGGTTTACCTGTAATCGAAACCATTCAAAGTTTATATGCTTCTGGAGAAAAAATACATAAGATTCGTGGTGTGTTTTCTGGATCGTTAAGTTATATTTTCAATGCATTTTCTTCGGAAGAGGATGCGTTTTCTTCCATTTTAAATAAGGCCTCAGATTTAGGATTGACCGAGCCAGATGCTAGAGAGGATTTATCAGGAAAGGATGTGGCTCGAAAACTGCTTATTTTAGCTAGAGAGTTAGAATTTCAATCCAATTTTGAAGATGTCAAAATACAATCCTTAATTCCAAAACAACTCAATGGAAAAACCACAGCAGTACAGTTTCAAAGTAGAGTTCGTGAATTGGATGGGTATTTCCAAAATCTTAAAGATGAGCAGTCAAAAGATACCGTGCTAAGGTATGTTGGAGAGTTAAACACAGAGACTAAGGAACTTGAGGTCAAGTTGATTTCCGAAGCAAAAACATCATCCATTGGTCAATTGAAGGGCTCTGATGCTATTTTTGAGATCTTTACAGAGTCTTATGGTGCGCATCCAATAGTCATTCAAGGTGCTGGCGCAGGAAACCAGGTCACTGCAAGGGGGTTATTGTCTGATATTGTTAAAATATGTTGCTAATTATAAAACCAAACTATGAGTCATCATTTTGAAACAGACGCGATAAGACAACAAATGGAACGATCTCCTTATTTGGAGCATTCTGTACCGTTGTACCTCACGTCTAGTTTCGTTTTTGAGGATGCTGAAGATATGCGCGCCTCATTTGCAGAAGAAAAAGAACGAAATCTATACGGTAGATATTCCAATCCCAATACATCAGAATTTATACAAAAAATTGTGACTATGGAAGGTGCAGAAGAGGGGTACGCTTTTGCCACAGGAATGTCTGCAATTTTCTCCACATTTGCAGCGCTGTTAAATGCTGGAGATCATGTAGTGTCTTGTAATTCTGTATTTGGTTCTACACACGGATTGTTTGCTAATTATTTTCCGAAATGGAATATTGAAACAAGTTATTTTAAGGTCAATCAAGTTGATAAAATTGAGAGTTTAATTCAGCCTAACACCAAAATTTTATATGCAGAGTCACCAACAAATCCCGCCGTAGATATTTTGGATCTGGAGTTGTTGGGTAAAATTGCTAAAAAACATAATTTGCTCTTTATAGTTGATAATTGTTTTGCTACGCCCTATCTTCAAAATCCTATTAAATTTGGAGCTGATTTGGTAATTCATTCCGCTACAAAATTAATGGATGGCCAAGGTAGAGTGCTAGGTGGCGTTACGGTTGGTAAAGCCGATTTGATTCGACAGATTTATCTGTTTTCCAGAATTACAGGGCCTGCCATGTCGCCATTTAATGCATGGGTATTGTCCAAAAGTTTAGAAACCTTATCTGTGAGAGTAGATAGACATTGTGAAAATGCCTTGAAGGTCGCTGAGTTTTTAGAACAGCATGACAGCGTTAACTTCGTGAAATACCCGTTTTTAAAGTCGCACCCACAATATGAGATGGCTAAAAAACAAATGAAACTGGGTGGTAACATTGTGGCTTTTGAAGTTAAAGGCGGTATAGATGCTGGAAGAAAATTTTTAGACAGTATCAAACTATGCTCCTTATCTGCAAATTTGGGAGATACAAGAACCATTGTAACGCATCCTGCTTCTACAACCCACAGTAAGTTATTAGAATCAGAACGTATGGAAACGGGGATTTCTGATGGGATGGTTAGAATTTCTGTTGGATTGGAAAACGTCAACGACATAATCAAAGATTTAAAACAGGCACTACACTAATGGCCAATATTATAGAAGAAATACAGAAACGAATTTTAGTGCTCGATGGCGCCATGGGTACCATGTTGCAGCGCTATAATTTTTCTGAAGAAGATTTTAGAGGAGACCGCTTTAAGGAGTATCCTACCTCTTTAAAAGGCAATAATGACTTATTGTCTTTAACTCAGCCGCAGGCTATTGCAGATGTGCATCGTAAATATTTTGAGGCTGGAGCAGATATTGTAGAGACCAATACCTTTTCTGGGACCACCATTGCTATGGCAGATTATAACATGGAAGATTTGGTTTATGAGCTTAATTTTGAATCGGCTAAAATTGCAAAGCAGGTTGCAGATCAATTTACAAAAGCAAATCCCGACAAGCCGAGATTTGTAGCAGGCAGTATAGGTCCCACTAACAAGACGGCCAGCATGTCTCCAGATGTGAATCGTCCAGAATACCGTGCCATTACCTTTGAAGAATTACGCCAAGCTTATAAATTACAAGTTGAAGCACTTATTGACGGTGGTGTTGACGTGTTGCTTGTAGAGACTATTTTTGATACGCTTAACGCTAAAGCCGCTCTTTTTGCAATCGAAGAAGTGAAAGAGCAGCGTAACATCGATGTCCCAATCATGGTTTCTGGTACCATAACCGATGCGTCAGGCCGCACCTTGTCTGGTCAAACCGTTGAGGCCTTTTTAGCCTCAATTTCACATATTCCTTTGTTGAGCGTTGGTTTTAACTGTGCTTTAGGAGCAGAGCAATTGCAGCCTTACTTAAGGCGCCTAGCTTTTGAAACTGGATTTTACACGTCTGCCCATCCTAATGCAGGGTTGCCAAATGCGTTTGGAGAATACGATCAATCTGCAAAAGAAATGGAAGTTCTCGTTGAGAATTACTTAAAAGAGGGTTTGATCAATATCATTGGAGGTTGCTGCGGTACCACTCCAGAGCACATAAAGGCCATTGCAAATGTGGCACAAAACTATAAACCAAGACAATCCCAAGTTTACGCAACATGATTGAAAGTGACTGTAAAAAATACCTCATCTTATCTGGATTAGAGCCTTTAGTGGTAACACCAGAAAGTAATTTTATAAACGTTGGCGAACGCACTAATGTTACAGGTTCAAGAAAGTTTTTGAGACTTATTAAAGAGGAGCAATTTGATGAAGCCTTATCGGTGGCAAGAGATCAAGTAGAAGGTGGCGCTCAAATTCTAGATGTCAATATGGATGAAGGCATGTTGGATGGGAAGTATGCCATGGTCAAATTTTTGAACCTCATTGCCTCTGAGCCAGATATTGCAAGAATTCCATTAATGATAGACAGCTCAAAGTGGGAAATCATTGAAGCAGGATTGCAAGTTGCCCAAGGAAAATGTGTTGTAAATTCCATCAGTTTAAAAGAAGGTGAAACCGAATTTAAGCGTCAGGCAAAATTGGTAAAACGCTATGGTGCAGCGGTTATTGTAATGGCCTTTGATGAGGTTGGACAAGCCGATACCTATCAAAGACGTATTGATATTTGTAAGCGCTCCTATTATATTTTGGTCAATGATGTTCAGTTTCCACCACAAGATATTATTTTCGATCCCAATATCTTTCCTATTGCCACGGGTATGGATGAGCACCGTCTTAATGCACTCGATTTTTTTAAGGCAACACAATGGATTCGTGAGAACTTACCTTATGCCAACGTTTCTGGAGGCGTAAGCAATGTGTCCTTTTCGTTTAGGGGCAATACGGTGGTGAGAGAGGCAATCAATTCTGCATTTTTATATCACGCCATCAAACATGGGATGACAATGGGTATTGTAAACCCAACCATGTTGGAAATTTATGATGAAATACCAAAAGATCTTTTACAGCACGTTGAAGATGTGCTTTTTGATAGAAGTGATGATGCTACTGAAAAATTATTAGACTTTGCTGAGTCTCTTGTAGGGACGAGCAATAATCCCTCACAAAGCAATCAAGAGCGCATTGCCTCTGCAAACGCGTGGCGAAAAGACCCGTTACAACAAAGAATTACCCATGCGTTAGTGAAAGGCATTGATGAGTTTATTATTGAAGATGTTGAAGAGGCACGGTTACAGGCAAACAAACCTATTGAAGTCATCGAGGGGAATTTAATGATTGGGATGAACGTTGTGGGTGATTTGTTTGGAAGCGGAAAAATGTTTTTGCCCCAAGTAGTAAAATCTGCCAGGGTCATGAAGAGAGCGGTAGCTTACTTGCAGCCCTTTATTGAGGCCGAAAAAGATGGTAAGCAAGAATTTTCTGGAAAAATACTCATGGCTACTGTAAAGGGAGATGTACATGATATTGGTAAAAATATTGTGAGTGTAGTTCTAGGTTGTAACAACTACGAAATTATTGATTTAGGTGTCATGGTGCCACCTGAAAAAATAGTAGAAACAGCCATAAGAGAAAATGTAGATATTATTGGTTTAAGTGGATTGATCACACCGTCTTTAGATGAAATGGTCTACCTCTCCAAATCTCTAGAGAGAGAACAAGTCAATATTCCATTGATTATTGGCGGAGCTACAACATCACGCGCGCATACTTCGGTTAAGATTGCGCCCAATTATAGCCATACAGTGGTTCATATTAATGACGCCTCTAGAGCTGTTACGGTAGTTGGTGAGCTTTTGAATAAGGATAATAAGATTTATAAGGCTCAAATACGGGAAGATTATGATAAGTTTAGAGCGCAATTTTTAAAACGAGGCAAACAGAAAGATTACATAAGCATAGAAGAGGCCCGTAAGTCTAAATTTAAAATAGATTGGACCACTACGGAAATCGTCAAACCAGCAGCATTAGGGATTCAAGTTATTGAAGATTTTGATCTCAAGACCTTGGAAGATTTTATTGATTGGAGTCCATTCTTTAGAAGTTGGGATCTTCATGGAAGATATCCTGATATTTTAACAGATGAGGTTGTTGGGGAACAAGCAACAGATTTATTTAAAGATGCGAAAGTCTTATTGAAACGTATTTTTGATGAAAAATTACTGACGGCAAAAGCTGTTTTTGGACTGTTTCCTGCAAATACGGTTAATGACGATGATATTGAAGTTACAGTTGCACCGCATTCTAGTGTTACCGATCAAAAGACTTATAAGTTTTTAACGCTACGCCAACAGCTTCAAAAACGTAAGAATGTACCAAATATGGCCTTAGCCGATTTTATAGCACCAAAAGACAAGAACCTACAAGATTACATGGGGGCTTTTTGCGTCACGACAGGATTTGGAACTCAAGAACTTGCGCAACAGTTTGAGGCCGATCATGATGACTATAACTCGATTATGATTAAGGCCTTGGCCGATCGTTTAGCAGAAGCTTTTGCTGAATATTTGCACAAGCAAGTAAGAACTAAGCATTGGGGTTATGCTAAAAATGAAACCTTGTCAAATGCCGATTTAATCAAGGAAAGCTATAAGGGAATTCGTCCGGCGCCAGGATATCCTGCATGTCCAGATCACTTAGAAAAAACGACGATTTGGAAACTTTTAAACGTAGAAGAGCGTATTGGTGTGAAACTTACAGAAAGTTTGGCCATGTGGCCAGCCGCAAGCGTAAGCGGTTGTTATTTTGCACATCCTGAAGCAAAATATTTTGGATTGGGAAAAATCACCGAAGACCAACTAAAAGATTACGCAAAACGAAGAGGTGTCTCTAATGAAGAGGCCGAGAAATGGTTGAGCCCTAATTTGGCCAATTAATTTAAAAAAGAATCAGTATCACGTGGCTTTATTGAGCTTTGTAGGTGATAGCGTAAGGGCTCCCTGCTATAAGAAGTTTATCGGCCTAGCTTTAGAAAGCGCCATTAGATACTAAAAAATAATTTCCACCAGTGTGGGACATCTATATGAAAGTAACAGAACACATAAAAAACGGAAACGGAAAGACGCAATTTTCGTTCGAGATTTTACCGCCTTTAAAAGGCCAGCATATCCAGTCTATTTTTGATAATATTGATCCTTTGATGGAATTTAATCCACCTTTTATTGATGTGACCTACCATCGGGAGGAATATGTTTATAAACAATTAGATAATGGTTTGCTTAAAAAGCAAGTGGTGAAGAAGCGCCCGGGAACGGTTGGAATTTGTGCGGCCATTCAAAACAAATATGATGTAGATGCCATCCCTCACATTTTGTGTGGCGGCTTTTCTAAAGAGGACACTGAGAATTTCTTGATTGATCTTGATTTTTTGGGCATTGATAACGTTATGGCATTAAGAGGTGATGCTGTTAAAACTGAAACCTATTTTAAAGCAGAAAAAGATGGTCATACCTATGCCAATGAATTGGTTGGGCAAATCCATGACTTGAATCACGGTGTTTATTTAGATGAAGAGTTGCAAAACTGTTGTGAAACTAATTTTTGCATTGGGGTTGGAGCTTATCCTGAAAAACACATGGAGGCACCAAATTTAGAAAGCGACCTACATTTTTTGAAGAAAAAAATAAAAAATGGTGCAGAGTATATTGTCACCCAGATGTTTTTTGACAATGCCAAGTATTTTGAATTTGTAAAAAAATGCAGAGCTGCCGGTATTGAGGTGCCTATTATTCCGGGATTAAAGCCTATTGCCACTAAAAAACAATTGAATATGCTACCGCACCGTTTTCACGTTGATCTGCCAGAAGATTTAATTATTGCGGTAGTAAAATGTAAGGACAACAAACAGGTGAGAGAAGTGGGCGTAGAGTGGTGTATTGAGCAATCCAAAGAACTGCAGAAGGCGGGAATTCCTGTATTGCATTATTATTCTATGGGTAAAAGTGACAATATTAAATCGGTTGCATCGCAGCTATTTTGAATATTCTTCTATTTTTGTGGTCTAAACTCATTTGATGAAGCATGTTGTTGCGTTTTGCATTGGCTTATTGAGCCTTGCTTCGTTTTCTCAAGAAGAGGATCCTAATTTGTTCAGCATTGATGCCAGTTATTTCTACGGCACCATCTTAGAGCATAATCCAGATATTTCTCATTTGATTACCGATCACCCTACAGGTTTTATGTTGAGCTATAACAAGAAAACTTACGGATTTAAAGATTGGGAGAGTCGGTTTAATTATCCAGATTGGGGCTTTTCATTTATTCATCAGGATATGAAAAACCCTTATCTTGGCGAAAACAGTGGTCTTTACGCCCATTTTAATTTTTACTTTTTTAAGCGCAACTTGAATTTCAGAATAGGTCAAGGGATCGCTTACGCCACAAGTCCTTACGATAAGGAAGAAAACTTTATCAATAATGCTTATGGTAGCCATTTGTTAAGTTCCACGTATATCATGTTTAATTATAAGAAAGAAAACATCTATAAGGGCTTTGGTCTTCATGGCGGCATTTCAATCATACATTATAGCAATGCTAATTTTAAGGCACCTAATAGCTCAACCAATAGTTTTGTGTTTAATGTAGGAGCCAATTACTTGATAGATTACGATAAAGAACCTGATTATATCGCGTCTTCCGAAGACAAAAAATTTACCGAGCCCATCAAGTATAATTTTGTGTTTAGGGGAGGTGTTAATGAGAGCGACGTGATTGATACGGGGCAATATCCATTTTATAATTTTTCATTTTATGCAGATAAACGCATTAATCGAAAAAGCGCGCTCCAAGCGGGAACCGATGTGTTTTTTGCGACTTTCTTAAAGGAACTGATTTATTATTATTCTGTAGCCTTCCCAGAACTGGATGTGAGTGGTGATGAGGATTGGAAACGCGTAGGTGTTTTTGTGGGGCATGAATTGTTTATCAATAAATTATCCTTTATCACGCAATTGGGGTATTATGTGTATTATCCTTATGATTTTGAAGGTCGAGTGTACAATCGTATTGGTTTAAAACGCTATTTTGGAGATGATTTTTTTGGAGCGATAACGCTTAAATCTCATGGAGCAAAGGCAGAAGGGGTTGAATTTGGTATAGGAGTAAGGTTATGAAAAAGTTATTTTGTTCTGTCTTGTTTTTGGTCTTGTTGTCATGCAATGGAGAGCATGTACCCGATTGTTTTCAAAACGCTGGAGATGTCATTGAAAAAGATTTTGAAGTTGCTCCATTTACTGAGATTACGGTCTTTGAGCGGATGCAACTATTTGTAACCGATGCGCCAACCCAGAAGGTGACCGTTCAAACCGGGGAGTTTTTGATGAATGATGTAGAGGTTTTGGTAGAAGACGGCCGTCTTAAATTATATAATAATAATGCTTGTAATCTTACAAGAGATTACGGTCTTACAAAAGTATATGTTAGCGCTCCAAATCTTACTGAAATAAGAAACAGCTCTGGTCTTATGATGCAAAGTCAAGGTGTGTTAAGCTATCCCTCGCTTCGATTGATTTCCGAAGATGCTAGTGGGGAAGATGAGTTTCATACCGACGGTGATTTTAATGTTGAAATTGATTGTGATCAATTTCAAGTTGTAGTCAACAACCTGTCAACTACCTTTATTAAAGGTCAGGCCAACTCTGTTTTTTTAGGGTTCTTTTCTGGTGATGCCCGTTTTGAGGGCAGAGATTTTATAGCACAAAATGTAGATATCTTTCATAGAAGCAGCAATGATATGATCATCAATGCCCAACAAAGTTTAACTGGAGAAATTAGAAGTACAGGTGATGTGATTCTAGTGAATACTCCGCCAATTGTTGAGGTCGAGGCATTTTATACGGGGCAATTAATTTTCGAAGACTAAACTCTTACCCTGGTTATTCGGTAGCTTCTTTTTGGGTTTGATTAGTTGTGCTTGTCAATTCCCTAAATAAACTTTCTAAACTTGCATTCTTTTGGTTGAGTTGTAAGATCTTGAGCTGGTTGTCGTGAGCAAAATCAAACACGTGCGAGCGCATGTCAGACGTTGTTGCAAAGGTGATTTCATAAACGAAGTCGTGGGTGTTTTTGACGGTTGTAGCATTCGGTAATTTCAGTAAAAATGTATCTTCTACACGGTAATCAAATTCTACAATAACGGTTTGCACTTTATCGTCACGAAGATCTTTGAGCTTCTTATCGGCTACAATCTGTCCTTTATTAATGATGATCACTCGGTCACAAATAGCTTCTACCTCTTGCATAATATGCGTAGACAGAAATACCGTCTTGTCTTTACCAACTGTTTTGATCAAATGCCGAATATCTACCAATTGATTTGGATCTAATCCCGTTGTGGGTTCATCTAAAATAAGAACATCAGGATTGTGTAAAAGCGCATTGGCGAGTCCCACACGCTGTCTATATCCTTTAGAGAGTTGGCCAATTTTTTTATGCGCTTCTGGTTGTAAGCCTGTAAGTACAATAACCTCATCTACACGCGCTTTCGACGTATTGAAGATCCCTCTATTAAAGTTGAGATACTCTCTTACGTACATGTCTAAATAAAGTGGGTTGTGTTCTGGCAAATATCCCACACTCAACTGCACCTCTTTTTTTTGAGAGATAACATTACAGCCGTTAACCAAAGCCTTGCCTTCTGAAGCGTTGATGTACGTAGTCAAAATTTTCATGAGTGTTGACTTGCCAGCGCCATTAGGGCCCAAAAAACCAACGATTTCCCCTTTTTTGACAGAAAAAGAGACGCCGTCAAGAGCGCGTTGCTCACCGTAATGCTTAGATATGTTTTCTACTTCAATAGACATGCTTCATTGCTTTGTTCAAAAATAGCAATAAATCAAACCGATACTTTCTAGAAGCGGTAATTCTTTAAAAAAAGGCGTTCACAATTTTGATTTGAAGAAAATATGGTTACATTAGCAATTCGATTATAGTTATGAATTTGAATAGCGCACTATATTACAATTGGTTTTATTTCTTTTTTAGCAAAAGGAACGAGACCCTCTGTGTATAGTTTGCAAAACGTATATAATAGAAGTCTCGATATCCATCGGGACTTTTTTTTTGTATTTTTTTAATGCCAACTAAGACCTTAGCATAAATTTATGGAGTCAACCTTAAAAGTGCCAGAAGATAACAGTGCAAAACAAAGCAAGATGCATTTGTCAACCGCAGTCGCCATACAGGGGATCAAGGGATCTTTTCATCATATAGTGTCGCAACACTATTTTGACGCCGATGTTAAAATCATAGAATGTTTGTCTTTTGATAGCACCATAGAGGCTCTTTTGAAAAAGCAGTGCGATGTTGCCATTATTGCTTTAGAGAATTCTATTGCAGGCTCCATTATCCCAAACTATGCATTGATCAATGATCATAATTTGCAAATTGTTGGCGAGTATTATTTAGATATCCAACATCATTTAATGGCGTTGCCTCATCAGAAGATTACAGATATAACGGAGGTCTATTCACATCCCATGGCCTTGTTGCAGTGTAAAGCGTTTTTTAAAAACCATCCGCACATCAAGCTTATTGAAGATAAAGATACAGCAGAAGTGGCACAACGTATCCAAAGTCAAAAATTAACGCAGGTAGCGGCAATTGCATCACGTTTGGCTTCGGAAATTTTCGAACTAGAAATCTTAGCAGAAAGCATTCAAACCATCAAAACCAACGAAACCCGTTTTGTGGTTGTGAAACGTCAAGATGCCGAGGTGTCCCAAAATGACATTAATAAAGCCTCTTTAAAGTTTGAACTGGATCATAAACGCGGAAGTTTAGCCGCAATCTTAAACGTATTAAGTGATTGTAAGTTGAATTTAACTAAAATACAATCCCTACCAAAAATAGAGACTCCTTGGAAATATGCGTTCTTTGTTGATGTTACTTTTGACAATATTGCAGATTTCGAAAAGGCAAAATCAATTGTAACCCTAATGGCCACTGATTTTAAGATATTGGGAGCCTATAAAAGCGCAAGTTTATGATACAGGTTGCAGACCGTTTACAAAATGTAGAAGAATATTATTTCTCAAAAAAATTGAGAGAGGTCGCGATGCTGAAAGGTCAAGGTCGTCCAATTATCAACTTAGGAATTGGAAGTCCAGATTTACAGCCACCAGATCGAGTGCTTAACGCTATGGTTGAGGCCTTTGAGAACCCTGCAGTACACAAATATCAAAGTTACCAAGGCATACCAGAACTGCGTGAAGCTATGGCGCAGTTTTATAGAGATAATTTTAATGTGCACTTAAGTCCCTTGACAAATGTACTGCCCTTAATGGGAAGCAAGGAAGGGATTTTGCATATTTCTATGGCATTTTTAAATCCGGGTGATGAAGCCTTGATTCCCAATCCGGGGTATCCTACCTATGCTTCTGTGACCAAATTGGTTGGTGCAAAACCGGTGTATTATGATTTGACAGATGCTAATGCTTGGCAGCCCGATTTGTTGGCTCTTGAGAAAATGGATTTAAAAAAGGTCAAGGTCATGTGGATCAATTATCCGCACATGCCAACAGGAGCGGTAGCTACTACCAAATTGTTTGACGATTTGATTGCCTTTGCCAAGCGTAATGATATTTTGTTGGTCAATGACAATCCATATAGCTTTATTCTCAATCCTAACCCACGTAGCATCTTAAAATATGGTGGTGCAAAAGACGTTTGTCTTGAGTTAAATTCCTTAAGTAAGACCTTCAATATGGCAGGTTGGCGCGTAGGGATGGTTCTAGGAAAGCATGAGTTTATTGATGCGGTATTAAAGGTAAAGAGCAATATGGATTCTGGCATGTTTTATGGCATTCAAAAGGGAGCTATTGAGGCCTTACAATGCTCAAAAATTTGGTTTGCTAGCCTTAATAACGTGTATGAGGAACGCCGAAAAATTGTATGGAAAATAGCAGAAACGCTCAATTGTACTTACGATGAAAAGGCAACAGGCTTATTTGTATGGGCAAAACTGCCAGAGTATGTACAAGCTGAAGAGTACATTGATTTGATTTTAAAAGAACGCTCGGTATTTATAACTCCAGGGACTGTTTTTGGCAGTAATGGTAAAGGATATATTAGAATTTCCCTTTGCGCCAATACCGAAGATCTAGAAGAAGCTTTAGTACGATTGAAATAAAAGAGATTTAAACGGGAGACTATAGTTTTCCGAAGAAAATAAAGATGAAAAATATCTACGTAATAGGAATTGGATTAATTGGCGGCAGTTTGGCCTTAGATATTAAGGCGAACAATAACAGTGCTCAAGTTTATGGCATTGATACCAATGATGCGCATTTAAAAGAGGCTTTAGAGCTTAACATCATTGATAAAACGGCTACTTATGAAGATTTAAAAAATGCCGATTTCGTTATTTTATCTGTACCTGTAGATGTTGCGATAGTGGAGTTGCCAAAAATCTTGGATGCCATACATGATGATACGTTAATCATTGACGTGGGTTCTACAAAATTGCCAATATGCAATGCCATTAAGGACCATGAAAGAAGGCGCAATTTTCTTGCGGCACACCCCATTGCAGGAACCGAATTTTCAGGACCAAAGGCAGCTATCAATAATTTGTTTCAGAATAAAACGAACATCATTTGCGAGGTTGAAAAAACGGCATTCAAGTTACAGGAAAAAGCGTTGAAACTTTTTTCAGAATTAGGGATGCGTATTCGGTACATGAACCCTGAAGCACATGATAAGCATATAGCCTACGTTTCTCATTTGTCTCATATAAGTGCATTTATGTTAGGAAAAACGGTCATTGAAAAAGAAAAAAATGAGCGAGACATCTTTGACATGGCAGGCAGTGGTTTTGAGAGTACCGTGAGATTGGCAAAAAGTTCTCCAGCAATGTGGACTCCGATTTTTAAACAAAATCGTGAAAACGTGATTGAAACCTTAGATGAATATATCACAAACTTAAAACGGTTTAAAGGGTATATGGAGGCCGATGATTTTGATCAAATCTACAATGAGATGGAAAACACCAACCATATCAAAGATATTTTAAAGGGAATTCAATAATTAAGTAAATAGAAAAGTGAAATAAATTCTTGAACTAAATGTGGCTATTGCATTCCGTTTTTGAATAAGAAATTAAAAAAAGAGCTTATGGAAAATAAGAAAGAATTGAGAACATGGTTAGATGATTTTGGATTAGACCATCCTCTAGTTATCGCCGGGCCTTGTAGTGCAGAGACAGAAGCACAGGTTTTAAAAATTGCACACCAATTGAAGGATAGCGATGCTACCGTTTTAAGGGCAGGAATTTGGAAACCAAGAACGCGCCCAGGAAACTTTGAGGGTGTTGGTGCACTTGGTTTAAAATGGTTGCAGAAGGCCAAAGAAGAAACGGGAATGATGACCACCACAGAGGTTGCTAATGCAAATCATGTGGACTTGGCACTCAAACATGATATTGATATTTTATGGATCGGTGCGCGCACCACCGTAAGTCCTTTTATAGTTCAAGACATTGCAGATGCTTTAAAAGGGACTGATAAAACTGTCTTGATTAAAAATCCGGTAAATCCAGATTTAGCACTTTGGCTTGGGGCCGTAGAACGTTTTTATACTGCTGATGTTAAAAATTTAGGGGTGATTCATAGAGGATTCTCTACTTATGAAAAAACCAGATACCGTAACAATCCAGAATGGCAGATCGCTGTAGATTTACAAAATCGATTTCCAGATTTACCTTTAATTTTAGACCCCTCGCACATTGCAGGACGCAGGGACATTATTTTTGATCTTTGCCAAACAGCCTTAGATTTAAATTATGATGGGCTAATGGTAGAAACGCACTATGATCCAGATAATGCTTGGAGTGATGCTGCGCAACAGATCACACCAGAGACCTTGATTCAGTTCACAAAGGATTTAAAGATTAGAAAGGAAACGGCTGAAAGTGCAGAGTTTAATAACAAATTGAATACCATGCGTACACAAATTGATGTGATAGACCATCAATTGATAGATATGTTGGGTAAGCGTATGACTGTTGCAGAAAGTATTGGAGCACTTAAAAAATCTAAAAATGTTGCGGTATTACAAACAAAACGATGGAATGAAATCTTGGGTAAAATGATTTTACAAGGAGAAGAAAAGAATCTGAGTGAAGAATTTATCTTAAGAGTCTTCAAGGCCATCCACCAAGAATCTATAAATCATCAAGAGAAGGTGATCAATAAATAATTATAAGAGCCTCATTGATTTGAGGCTTTTTTTATAGTTTACTCAATGAGAATACCTGTTGGCTCATTTCTGGTTTTAAATAAAGGTTCTTTCGCTTAGGTTTGATTCATAATCAACACCTAGAAAATATGAAACCGTTTTTAATTTTAGTCTTATTAATTTCCACATCATTAAGTTTTGCACAACATGAGTTTTTGGGGCAAGTAAATAGTAGTGAAGGATCTTTGCCTTACACCAATATTGCAGTCAAACATTCTAATAAGGGAACTGTTTCTGACGAAGATGGTCAGTTTAGAATCAAATTGAAATCTACAGACACCTTGCTTGTGTCTCATCTAGGTTATGGCACAAAAGAAGTTGCTATAAACAATCTTAGAAATTTAGAAATTGTTTTAGACGACTTTGAGACCTTGACTGAAGTGGTTATCAATGGATATAGCTCAAAATCCAAATCCTGTCAATTATTATGTTACAGAACAGGTTGTGGTGTTTCTTCTGAAACAATTAATTATGATGTAGAAGTAGCCTTGATTGACGTCGTACTTTTTCCGAATCCATCAAAAACTGGTGTGTTTCGTGTAACAATGCCAAATGAGTTTTCAGAATTACAGGTTATAGTGGCAAGTTTATCAGGTCAAGTGATTTCCAAAAACAATTTTGAATTGTTGGAGCCTTCTTTTTTAGTCGACTTATCTGCTCAGCCAGCCGGAATATACTTAATTAGTATATTTCAAGATGGTCATAGGCTCGCTTCGAAAAAGGCGATTGTTATTTAAGGTTTAGAACGTTTAAAAATATAGCGTGTGATAAAAAGACCTTGGCCATCGTCTGTTCCACTATCATTTTTTACAGCACTAGTTGCAAAAGCTAGTTCCCAATCTTTTCAGATAAGGTGTTGATTTTTGATGGAATTACGGCCTCATTGACCACAATGTTTTGAAGCCTAATGCCTCCTAGGTTATAGAAATTGAGAAGTTTAGTTTCTTAAAAATCTTTAACCCTAATTTCATTGCGATTTGCTTTGTTTCGGGTGTTGTCATCTTCTGTTTGTTCTGAAGTGAATTCTTTGTAATCCCGCGTTTCATTAGAGGAGATCAATCTAGAACGTCCAAGTCCATTTGGAACTATAGATGCTACACTAGTGATGACCTTTTGCCCCACTTAGGCATTCATGATAAATGTAGAGGCTAACAAAAATGCCAAAAGTAAAACTGTTTTCATAGGTTTTACTTTTGATTTATACTTAAAGATCGCTGTTTCATTGTAAAAAAAAGTTGTTAATTTGCCTGAAATCAATGTGAATGACAGGAACCATATATAAATCTACAGGCAGTTGGTACACCGTAAAGACAGATCTTGGTGCTACTTACCAATGCCGAATCAAAGGGAAATTTCGTCTTAAAGGCATTAAGAGTACCAATCCTATCGCGGTAGGAGATCATGTAGATTTTGAATTGGAGACTACTAATGATGAGGTTACTGGCGTGATACACAATATCCATGATCGTCATAATTACATTGTTCGCAAATCGGTTAACCTATCTAAGCAAACCCATATTATTGCGTCCAATATCGATCAGGTTTTTCTGTTGGTTACCATAGATAATCCTCCAACGCTTACCACATTTATTGATCGTTTTTTGGTTACGGCTCAGGCTTATGGCATAAAAACAGTGTTATTATTCAATAAGGTCGATACCTATGATGATGAGACACTTAATGAAGTTCGGTACTTGGCTCATGTGTATAGAAAGATTGGTTATGAATGTATTGGTATTTCCGCAGAGACAGGGAAAAATGTAGATAAGGTCAAGAATTTAATGATCAACAAGGTCAGTATGTTTGCTGGTCATTCTGGGGTTGGGAAGTCAACATTGGTCAATGCCATTGAACCGAGTTTGGATCTTAAAACCAAGAAAATTTCTGAGCAGCACAGCCAAGGTCAGCATACCACTACCTTTGCCGAAATGTTCGATTTGAGCTTTGATGCTAAAATTATTGATACTCCTGGCATCAAAGGGTTTGGGGTTGTAGATATGGATAAGGAGGAAGTAGGTGATTACTTCCCAGAATTTTTTGAGCTGAAACAAGACTGTAAGTTTAATAATTGCTTACACATTGAAGAGCCCAAATGCGCTGTAAAAGAAGCTTTAGACAAAGATGACATCGCTTTTTCTAGATATAAAAGCTATTTACAGATTATTGAAGGAGACGACGAGCACTACCGAACCGATATTTGGGACGAACAATAAGAAAATTTTTTTAGAGGCATACGTTGAGCCCACATCAAATCTCTATTTTTGATGCTATTAAGGTTGAATTTATAAATACACATACAATTGAAAGCGGTTCTTCAGCGAGTTTCAAAAGCATCGGTTACTATCGAGGGTAAGCAAGTAGCAGAAATAGCATCAGGTCTATTAATACTGTTGGGTATTGTTGCTGATGACCAAGACGAAGACATTAAATGGCTTTCTAATAAAATTGTCAATTGCCGTATTTTTCCAGATGAGCAAGACGTCATGAATCATTCCATTAAACAAAACAATGGCGATGTAATTGTCGTGAGTCAGTTTACCCTTCATGCAAACACCAGGAAAGGTCACCGCCCAAGTTATAATTTAGCGGCCAAGCCAGAGGTTGCCATTCCGCTTTATGAAGCTTTCGTGAAGCAATTGGAATTAGATATGGGTAAAGTGATACAAACTGGAGAGTTTGGAGCCGATATGAAAGTGTCGTTGATAAATGATGGTCCGGTGACTATTATTATTGATACGAAGAGAAGGGATTAGTGTTTGTAAAAAACTATAATTCAGAACGCTATAAATCGGTTTAATGTTAAAAATATTCTTCTTATCAAATTATTGAATTTTTTAGGGAGATTTTGTGCTTTCAATAATATTGCTATTTTTGAAAGATAAACCTACTAAATTCCTACATCATGCAAGCAAAGTTACTCCTAACACTTTGTTTAATCTTTGCTTCACATATTGCTGTGTCTCAAGATGAACAGCGGCTTTCCGCAGAAACGATACCCTTTGAACTACTTATTGGATCAAATGCTGTTATGAGGCTTGATGAATTAAAGATTCATATAGAATCACGAGTTAAAATGACCATAGAGGGCACTAGAATTATTACTGTTCTCAATGAGCATGGAGATGATGCCGTGGGAGCCGCAGTGGGCTATGATAATTTCAGAAAAATAAGAAAAATTGAGGCTGAAATTTTTGATAGTAAGGGCAATGAGATTGAAAAAATAAAGAAAAGAGATTTTTTGGATCATAGCGCCGTATCGGGCGGGACCCTTTATTCAGATTCTAGAGTGCTGTACATGGATTACACGCCACGCTCATATCCCTATACGGTAAAGTTTACTTATGAGATTGAAACGCCAAATACGGCCGCTATTTATGCTTGGAGACCTGTTAAAGGATACAATATTGCTTTAGAGGAAAGTCGATACATAGTTATAGATGAGGCACAGTTGGGATTGCGCTTTAAAGAGAAGAACTT
Source organism: Sediminibacter sp. Hel_I_10 (assembly GCF_000688335.1). NCBI lineage: Bacteria > Pseudomonadati > Bacteroidota > Flavobacteriia > Flavobacteriales > Flavobacteriaceae > Sediminibacter > Sediminibacter sp. Hel_I_10. The sequence continues at coordinate 1,442,492 of NZ_JHZX01000001.1, read as the reverse complement.
TGAAGAATTTGAAGTTGAAAGCAACAATGAGGAGACCTCTCTTTCCTATAGCTTAAAAAACCTTCCCGCGTTCAAATTTGAAGAAATGAGCCCAAGCCTTTCGCATTTTACTCCTCAGGTGCTCACAGCCGTTGAAAATTTTCATTTTAATGGCGTTAATGGTCATGCCAAAGATTGGAGGGAGTTTGGAGATTGGGTAAACGATGCGCTCCTTCAGGGCAGAGACCAAGTTACAGAGCAAACAAAGGCTGAAATATTACGCTTAACGGCAGGTGTTGAAGACCCCATAGAAAAAGCAAAGATTGTTTATCAATTTGTACAAGATAATACTAGATACATAAGTGTGCAGGTAGGTATTGGAGGTGTGCAGCCCATATCAGCCTTAGAAGTAGATCAAGTAAAGTATGGAGACTGTAAGGGTTTGACCAATTACACGCAAGCACTACTTAAAATTGCCGATATAGAATCTTACTACACGATTGTTGAGTCTGGAAAAAAAATAGAAGATTTTGAGGATGATTTTGCAACTTTGGCTCAAGGGAATCACATTATCCTAGGTATTCCTAAAGAAGAAGATATGATTTGGCTGGATTGTACAAGTCAAATTCACCCCTTTGGTTTTATAGGAGATTTTACGGATAACCGCAAGGTGCTTATGGTGAAGCCCGAAGAGAGTAGGATTTTAAAAACCACCATCTATCAAGATGTGGAAAACAGTCAACACACCAAAGCCATAGTTTCACTAAGTCCAGAAGGGCATATTAAGGCTAAAGTAAATATTGAAACAAAGGGTATTCAATACGATAACCGATTTTATGTGGAACGGTACTCTGATAAAGATCAAGTGGTACATTACAAGAATTACTGGGGATATTTAAATAACTTAGATATTGTTTCAAACCAATTCAATAATGACCAAGAAGCGGTGGCCTTTAAGGAGAGCATTGAGTTAAATGCTTCAAAATATGCATCAGTAAGTGGAGATCGCTTGATTTTTAGCCCAAATATTTTTGACAGAAACACTTCTATTCCAGAACGCTATAGAAGTAGAAAAACAGCTTTAGTTATAGAACGAGGTTATTTGGACGAGGACGAATTTGAAATCGAAATTCCTACCGATTTTGAAGTAGAAGCCATGCCAGATGAATTAACCATCAACTCAAAGTTTGGTGAATACACCATTGAAAATGAACTTCAAAATAACAAAATTGTATACAGAAGAAAATTGGTGATTAAGGAAGGGAACTATTTAAAGTCAGACTATAAATTATATAGAGACTTTAAAAAAGAAGTAGCAAAGCAAGACGCATCTATCATCGTTTTAAAAAAAACCAAATAGCATGAAAAGTTTGTATCTACTCCTGTTTTTATCAATTTTTTGGTTGAATAGTGTTCATGCTCAGGAGATTGAATTCGGAGAGGTCTCTTTAAAAGAGCTTGAAGAACAAAGTTATGCTCCAGACCAATCTGCCAATGCTGTAATGCTCTATAAGCGTCAAAAAACCTACTTTAATCTTAGAAATGGGGTTAGTTCTCTAGTGACCACTGTACATGAACGCATTAAAATATATGATAAGGAAGGGTTTAATTATGCGACCGAGCAGATCAATCTTTATGTTAATGGAAGTTCTAACGAGACAGTAAGTAAGATCAAGGCTTACACCTACAATTTGGAAGACGGTGAAATTTTGGAGACGAAATTGGACAAAGATCAAATTTTTGAAAACAAAATCAATTATAGTTATAAGCAGGTGAAATTCACGATGCCCAATGTGAAGGAGGGCTCTGTAATTGAGTTTAAATACGAGATTAGATCACCTTATATTTGGAATATAAACCCATTACAGTTTCAATATGATATACCTGTCAAAAGATTGGAAGCTGAAATTAGAACACCAAAGGGATTTAAGTTTCGAGCGGCTCAGAAAGGATATATCGCTTTTTATCCAGAGAACTCTATTGAGATGGACCATCGTTTGGGGTGGGAGGTCAACATAAAGAAATACATGTTGAACAATGTACCCTCTATGAAGGACGAATCCTATGTTGATGATATTAATAATTATAGGGCTGGCGTGATGTTCGAGCTCATTTCAGTTGAACTACCACAATTTTTTAAAAACTATGCACATTCATGGAAGGATGTTGCCTCTACCATAGGAAGTTCAGATGACTATAAGAAACAATTAGACAAGACCAATTCATTTGATGATGAGGTAGAATTGTTGTTGAAAGACACATCTTCTAATCCAAAAGATAAGATGAGAATCATCTTTAATTATGTGAAATCAAACATCAAATGGAATGAGATCGACGGTAAGAACTTTTATAATGGTATTAGAAAGACCTTAAAGGAGAAAACAGGTAATGTTGCCGACTTAAATCTCTTATTGGTAGCTATGTTGCGCTATGCAGGTATCGATGCCAATCCTTTAGTGATAAGTACTAAAGACAATCTCATTCCTTTTTTTCCAACTATAGAGAGACTTAATTATGTAATTGCGCATGCGCAAATTGGTGATGATCAATTTTTCATGGATGCCACAGATGAGTTTAGCGATATCAATATTCTTCCTATAAAAGATTATAATTGGGAAGGCATTTATATTAACAATAACAAACAGGTTTGGAAAAAAATTGATATTCAGCACCCAGAGCAATCTAATAGTTTTCATATGGCTCAATTTGATCTAAATGAAGCAGGAGAAATAAAAGGCTCAATTAGATCGAGATATAAGAATCACGCAGCATATGAGTATAGAAACAAATTTAAAGAAGCAGATTTAGACACTTATATTTCTAACGCTGAAAGCGAGTATCACGATATAGAGATTACAGATTTTGAGAGTCAAAATACAGATACCCATGAAGGTTTTGTGCTCGAATCTTTTAATTTTGAGGCAGACCATCTCGTTGAAAGAACTTCAGGCAAAATGTATTTCAGACCCTTCTTGCTTTTTGCAATGGAGTCAAATCCTTTTAAGGAAGACATTAGAGCATATCCAATTGATTTTGGAGTAGCCAAAAGTGAAAAATTTAGCATAAAAATATCTATTCCAGAGTCATATAAAGTAGAGACGTTACCAGACAATGCAGTGGTTCAATTGCCAGATGGCTTAGGGGAATTTAAGTTTATGACCCAATCTAAAGGGAATATCATTGAATTAATGGTGAACTATGAAATCACAAAACCGATGATTGCAGCAACAAAATATGATTTTTTGAAACAATTTTTCGATTATATGGTTAACAAACAGGCAGAACAAGTAATTTTGTCAAAAGCCTAAATTATGCAGATACAAAACGCTCAAAAAGACGTCGATGATTGGATTAAAGCCCATGGGGTTCGCTATTTTAACGAGCTTACCAATATGGCACAACTTACCGAAGAGGTGGGAGAGGTCGCTAGAATTATAGCACGCCGTTATGGAGAACAGAGCGAAAAAGAAAGCGATAAGAACAAAGACCTTGGCGAGGAACTCGCAGATGTCATGTTCGTGGTGCTATGTTTGGCCAATCAAACCGGTATTGATCTTCAGGAGGCTTTCGATAAAAAATTAGATTTGAAGACCAAGCGCGATCATGATAGACATCACAATAACCAAAAGTTAAAGTAGATTATAAATCTCTCGCTTACCAGAACTTTTATCAACATATGACCGTCAAGCTTAAAAAATCATCCATTTCATCGTACTCAAAACTTACCATTACCGGTTCAAAAAGTGAGTCTAATCGGCTTTTGTTGCTACAAGCGCAATTTCCAGAATTGCATATTGAGAACTGCTCCAATTCAGACGATTCTGAAGTCATGCAAAAGGCACTTAACTCTAAAGGCGCGCTTATCGATATTCACCATGCTGGTACTGCCATGCGTTTTTTAACCGCCTATTTTGCATCAAAAGATGGCAGTGAGGTGGTTTTAACAGGTTCTGCAAGAATGAAAGAGCGGCCTATAGAAATTTTAGTAGATGCCTTGGTAGAATTAGGGGCCGAAATTTCATATTTAGAAACACAGGGATGCCCTCCATTAAAAATCAAAGGAAAAGCGTTTACAAAGCATAAGGTGGCTTTAAACGCAAATGTGAGTAGCCAGTATATTTCTGCACTTTTACTCATAGCGCCAAGTTTACCAAACGGATTAGAATTGACCTTGGCGGGTAAAATCACCTCTATTCCTTATATAGAGATGACGTTGAGTTTGCTCAATGATATCGGCGTCACAACGGCCTTTGAATCACAAACCATAACGATAGCACCGCAAAACTCAAAGATAGCGCCGCAAACGCTCACCGTGGAGTCCGATTGGTCCTCTGCCTCTTATTTTTATAGCATTATCGCTATGAGTGCTGTGGGTGCCGAGATCCAGTTGTCTGCCTATAAACAGACCTCATTACAAGGTGATGCTGTGCTTTCAAAACTCTACCGGCAGTTTGGTGTTGAAACTCAGTTTAACGACGGAAATATGAATATCAAGAAAATTTCCGAAGCCATAAAAGAAACCATAAGTATCGATTTAAATAAGGCGCCAGACATCGCGCAAACTATTGCGGTGACTTGTCTTGGACTTGGAAAATCCTGTACGCTTACGGGTTTGCACACCCTAAAGATCAAAGAAACTGATCGTTTGGAAGCCCTAAAAATTGAGATCGAAAAATTAGGAGGCCTTGTGACAACGTCAGAAGATCGTTTGCATTTGGAAAGCACAAAAAGTCTTAAAAATAACGTTAGTATTGATACCTATAACGACCATAGAATGGCAATGGCTTTTGCGCCTTTGGCTCTAAAAACAGACATTACCATTGCCGACGCCCATGTCGTTTCGAAGTCTTATCCCACCTTTTGGGAAGACCTAAAAACACTCGGATTTAAAATATCCCAATAAAATAAGCCTATTTACTTGACAACGCCTACTTTGAGATTGTATATTTGCAAACTCAAAATATAATAAAGAACAGATGAAATTATCACACTTCAATTTTAAACTTCCAGAAGAATTATTGGCCGAGCGACCATCAGATATCAGAGATGAGTCCCGTTTGATGGTTTTGAACAGAAAAGATCAAACCATAGAGCATAAACTCTTCAAGGATATTATTGATTATTTTGATGAAGGAGATGTGATGATCTTGAATAACACCAAGGTGTTTCCTGCAAGACTTTTTGGTAATAAAGAAAAAACCGGAGCAAGAATTGAGGTATTCTTGTTAAGAGAACTTAATGAAGAGCAGCGTCTTTGGGATGTATTGGTGGATCCGGCACGTAAAATAAGAATAGGTAATAAATTATACTTTGGCGAAGATGAAACTTTGGTGGCCGAAGTTATTGATAACACCACCTCTAGAGGTCGTACCTTACGTTTCTTATACGATGGATCTTACACCGAGTTTCGTCGTAAATTGACGGAGCTAGGAGAGACCCCTTTACCAAAATATATCAAAAGAGAAGTCGAGCCTGAAGATGAGGAACGTTACCAAACCATATTTGCTAAAAACGAAGGAGCTGTAGCAGCGCCAACAGCAGGGTTGCATTTTTCAAAACACTTATTAAAGCGTTTAGAAATAAAAGGTGTTCATTTGCCAGAGGTCACTTTGCACGTTGGGTTAGGCACTTTTAATCCAGTTGAGGTAGAAGATTTGTCTAAGCATAAAATGGATAGTGAAGAAATCATTATCAATAAGCAGGCTACCGATATTATCAATAGAGGTATAAAAGAAAAAAGACGTGTTTGTGCGGTAGGAACTACAGCGATGAGAACTATTGAAAGTTCAGTATCCTCTAGTGGAACGCTTAATGAATTTTCTGGATGGACCAATAAGTTTATCTTCCCTCCATATGAATTTAGCATTGCCAATTCAATGATCACTAATTTTCATACACCAAAATCAACTTTACTTATGATGACTTCAGCTTTTGCAGGTCATGATTTTGTAAAGAGAGCTTATGAAGAGGCGGTGAAAGAAAAATACCGCTTCTATACCTATGGTGACGCCATGTTGATTATATAAGTTTATAAAGTTTCAAAATAGATATTCAAAAAAGCCTTGTCAAATATGACAGGGCTTTATTGTTCCTTGAGAATTGAAACAGACTAAAGTCTTAAATAAGAAAACCTTTAATTACTTTTGCAATTCTATGGAAGTGAAAAAGAAAGACATACGGGCATTGACAAAGGAACAACTTCGGGAGTTTTTTACGACGGTTGGAGAAAAGCCATTTCGCGGCAATCAAGTTTATGAATGGCTGTGGAAAAAGGGAGCCCATAGTTTCGAGGACATGACCAATGTGTCTAAAGAAACCAGACAAATGTTGCAAGATAACTTTGTGATCAACCATATTAAGGTAGATCAAATGCAGCGTAGCTCAGATGGTACGGTTAAAAATGCAGTGAAGCTTCACGATGGACTTACGGTAGAATCTGTCTTGATTCCCACCAAAACCAGAACTACGGCGTGCGTTTCTAGTCAAGTAGGATGCAGTTTAGATTGTAGATTTTGTGCGACCTCCAGATTAAAGCGAATGCGCAATCTTAATCCAGATGAAATTTATGATCAAGTCGTTGCTATAGATAATGAGAGCCGACTTTATTTTGATAGGCCTTTGAGCAATATTGTATTTATGGGTATGGGAGAGCCGCTCATGAATTATAACAATGTTTTAAAATCTATAGAAAAAATTACTTCGGAAGAAGGATTGGGCATGTCTCCCAAACGCATTACGGTCTCAACCTCTGGTGTGCCTAAGATGATTAAGAAAATGGCTGATGACGAGGTGAAATTCAACTTAGCGGTGTCTCTGCACTCTGCTATAGATGACATAAGGACATCTATCATGCCCTTTAATGCTACTTTTCCTCTAAAAGATTTAAGGGAAGCTCTAGAGTATTGGTATTCAAAAACCAGAAATAGAATTACCTATGAATATATTGTTTGGGATGGCATTAATGACACACAAACCGATGCAGAGGCTTTAGTGGCATTTTGTAAGTTTGCACCAAGCAAGGTGAATCTTATTGAATACAACCCCATAGATGATGGCGAGTTTCAGCAAGCCCATTCTAAAGCTATTGATATGTACGTGGCTATTTTAGAAGTCAATCATATTACCGTAACGGTGAGAAGATCTAGAGGCAAGGACATCGATGCAGCTTGCGGTCAGTTAGCAAACAAAAGTTAAAACATATTTTTTATTCTTCTATTAATATATAAAATATTATTTTCACGCTTGAACTTAAAATTTTATATTATGAAAAAAAAATTACTTTTCTCATTATTGGCTCTGCCATTATTAACTTTTTCCCAATCCATTAGATCAGAGAGCTTCAACGGATTAACAATTGGAAATATTACTGGACAATCTACTTGGGTAACACTTCCAGATAATGGTGAAGCAGGCACAACTACTACAAATCAGACTGAGGCTGCTTTACAAATTGTCTCAACTGGTGATAACAGCTCTAACGGTTTTGAACTTACAGGTCCAAACGGCAATGATGGTGGTTCATTTGCTTGGAATGATGGGTTCGCCACTGCCTGGGCTGCAAGAACATCTGGGAATGATATCCTAGAGGTAGAATTTTCGGTAAATCCGGGTGGATTAGGCTCAGAAAGTAAAAATAATTTTGGGATTTATGTATATGACGCTACCTACACTAAGGTACTCGCTGGAATTACGATAAATCAATCTACAAATGAAATCTCACTTGTAACATATAGCTTTCCTGCAGGGCAAATGAGTGCTGGTAATTTTAGATATTCACTTGCAGCTGGCGATGGTCTTATTGTTCCGAGTGATGTTTTTTCGACTTACGGATTTAGTTATAATTCGGCTACCGGAGAGGTTCTGATTGATGGACCAGGAATTGTTGATGGACCTATAAGTGTGGACACAAATGTCGCTGTTGATACGCCTGCAGAAGTTGATTTCTTTGCGTTTTCAGGAAGTACCGCAGCAGAACCAAATTCGACATCATCATCAATGATATTTGACAATTTTATGGTTAAGGCATCCGATTCAAATACATTGTTAAATGTAAATAGTCTGGATAATAAAATTGCTTCTTTTTTCTTAAGTCCTAATCCTGCAACTAATTTCATTCAATTAACATCAAATGCTGATATTGAAGCTGTATCAATTACCAATTCGATAGGCCAAACAGTTTTAGAGATAAATAATGTATCAAATAACACATTAGATATTTCAGAATTAAACAGTGGGCTTTATTTAATAACTGTGAAGTCCGGTGCTTCCTCTCAAACAAAAAGATTTATAAAACAGTAGGTTTTTTAACTAATTGATTAACAAATAAGTGATTAACCGCATTATTTAATATAATGCGGTTTTTTTTATTTTATAAAAATTATAAAGCAACTAAATCGTTCGCTTTATTGATCAATCTCTTGAAGGTAATTTTAATTATTTATTTCTAAATATCATTTAATAGTCTTTTTTTTTTTAAAGTAATTCTTGTTCGCTCTTGATGAAGCTATGAATAAACTTTTGCCATCTCATTGGCTATCGTAGTTAGTCCTCATTTAAAGTCTACAGATGATGGGCAATAAGTTATAAAGCTCAAGCCAAAGGGAAAAGTTTAGAAAGTGAATTTTCATTTATATAAGTTTAATAGATTTTTTTTAAAAAAACTGGCTTGTATGAAAAGCAAATTCATTTTAACTTTTATATAAGAAGAGCGTCATTCCCTATGGGCATTATTAGTAAATTTGCAGAGTTATCACACATTTTTAGATTCTATTGAAAATCACCGAGCAAATAAAACAACCTATCGCCTACGAGATGGAACTCTTCGAGCAAAAGTTTTTGCTTGCCATGTCCAGTAAGGTCGCCCTGCTCAATAGAATCACTACTTATATTGTAAATCGTAAGGGCAAACAAATGCGGCCCATGTTTGTGTTTCTGGTCGCTAAAATGATAGATAACGGCCAAGTAAGTGAACGCACCTATAGAGGCGCCGCTGTTATAGAGTTGATTCACACCGCCACATTGGTTCATGATGATGTGGTAGATGATAGTAACCGAAGGCGTGGTTTCTTTTCTATCAATGCGCTTTGGAAAAATAAAATCGCGGTACTTATTGGAGATTATTTGTTGTCTAAAGGGCTGTTATTATCAATTGACAATAATGATTTTGATTTGCTCAAAATCATTTCTGTAGCTGTACGTGAGATGAGTGAAGGCGAATTACTTCAAATAGAAAAAGCCAGACAGCTTGATATCACCGAAGCGGTGTATTACGACATCATTAGGCAAAAAACGGCCACGCTTATAGCGGCTTGCTGTAGTTTAGGTGCAGCATCTGTAAAACCAAACTCACCAGATGTAGACACCATGCGTAAGTTTGGAGAGCTCATCGGGATGGCCTTTCAAATCAAGGATGATCTGTTTGATTATGGTTCAGAGGCCATAGGGAAACCTACGGGGATTGATATTAAGGAGCAGAAAATGACCTTACCGCTTATTTATGTACTTAATACCTGTACTAAAAAAGAAAAATCCTGGTTGATCAACTCTGTAAAAAACCATAATAAAGACAAAAAGAGAGTCAAAGAGGTTATCGCATTTGTAAAATCTAATCATGGTCTGGATTATGCGGTCAACAAGATGAAGAGCTTTCAGGCAGAAGCCTTAAAACTACTGGATGGGTATCCCGAATCCCAATTTAAAAATTCCTTAGTGCTTATGGTCAACTACGTTATTGAGCGAAAAAAATAAAAATTCTCATTGCTTGTAATCTATTGATTATATTGGTATTAGATTGTTTTTAGAACATTTTACACTAAATTATCCATTATTTTTTAATGACTCAGGCAACCGTTTCTTAATGTTTTGCGTCTATACTAATAGAACACCTTATCAATTGAATTTTGAAAGTTATTCAGTTACATAATAACAATACGGCACTTATTAAAAAAGCAGCCAAAGGAAAGCGAGAAGCGCAGCATATTTTATATGAAACGCACGCTCCTAAGATGCTTAGCGTATGCAGGTATTATATTAGGGATATGCAAAATGCTGAGTCCGTTATGCTGAAAGGTTTTTTTAAAGCCTTTAAACATTTGAAGGATTTTGAAAATAAGGGTTCGTTTGAAGGATGGTTAAGGCGCATCATGGTGAGAGAATCCATTTCATTTTTGAGGCAGGAGAAAAAGGTTGAGTTTTCGGTAGAAGATGAGCCAATTATTCATCAAGAGTACAATAATATTGACTCAAAGATAGAAGTGGCTCAAATTCAAGAGATCATAGACCGGCTGCCAGAAGGCTATAAAATGGTTTTTGTGATGTACGCCATAGAAGGGTACAAGCACCATGAAATTGCAGCGTTGCTAAATATCTCTGAAGGTACCTCTAAGTCTCAGCTATTTAAGGCGAGACAACTATTACAAAAACAGATTACAGAATTAAATAAAAATAGTTATGGCTCCAATTAAATTTGAAGAACAGCTTAAAAAGAAGATGGAGGAGCGTAGCATCAAACCTTCAGAAGGTTCATGGGAGCAACTCTCAGAACAAATGGATGCGAACCATAGCCAGAAGACCAAATCGAGATTTATGTATCTGGGGATAGCGGCTTCTCTTGTGGGTGTGCTTTTGGTAAGTACTCTATTCTTCAAGAATCATGAAGAACACAGCATCGCTCCAACAATTGTTGATACTGAAAGCCATCAAAATCCCATCAATGATGAGAACTCTGGTGGGATCAAGAATGTACAGGACCTTAATGTTTCCGAAGCTATTGAAAAGATTGTAGATGTAGACAACCAGCCTAAAGTTCAAAGCGAAAGCACACAGAAGGCATTAAATAAGAATAAAACCACTATTGACAATGCTCAAATAGCAAGTGCTTCTTCAGAGAAACTCAAAGAAGATAAGAAGAATGCTGCTGTGTTACTGGCCAGTACATTAACTGCAGAACAAGCGAAAGTGCTAGAGGTGGTTGCTGAAATAAAGAAGCTTCAGGATGAAGGTGACGTAGTTTCAGACAAAGAAATTGAAGACCTTTTAAAGAAGGCAGAACGAGAAATTTTAAAGCAAAGACTATATAATGAGACCACGAGAACGGTAGATGCCAATGCATTACTTCAAGACGTTGAAGATGAGTTGGACCAATCGTTTAGGTCAAAGGTCTTTGATGCCTTAAGATCTAGTTACGATACAGTAAAAACTGCAGTTGCTGAACGTAATGATTAACTCCTGAGAAGGAAACCTCTCATTCTAAAAGATGAGAATAACTGTAACATCAATTAAAAATCGAACATTATGAACACTATTACAAAGTATGTAGTGCAGGTAGCTTTATGCTTAATTTTCACTACGCTAAATGCGCAAGAACAACAAGTTGATAGTACATCAATGACCAAAACCGAAAATAGGATCAAGGTCTTGGAAGACTTAAAGACTACCATCGAAACTGAGGAGCGTGAGTTTCTAAAAGCTGAGGTTGAGGCTATTAATCAGCGTTTGGAGAATGGAGAAATCAACAAAGAAAAGGCAGAGCAGCTCAAAACAGAGGCCGCTCAAAAACGAGCGTTGAATATTGAAGATCGTTTGGCAATTATTAATAATAAAATTGCTTTACTAGAACGTAACGACGAGGATTATCGTTTTGATAACGATACGTACACCTTTGGTTTGTCTATAGGAGGCGGTGACAGTGAGCATAGCTTTCTTAATTTCAAGAGTAAGAACAAACCCAAGAAATATGACAAGCGTACCTACAGTGACTTGGTTTTTGCTATTGGTTTTAATAATGCCTTAATTGATGGCGAGTCTTTGGGAGATACTTATAGTGTCTTAGGTTCTGGTTTTGTAGAATTAGGTTTGTCTTGGAATACACGGATTTTTGAAAACTCTAACGCGTTGCGCCTTAAATATGGTTTCTCATTTCAATGGAATAAATTTACGCCTAAAGACGACCAATATTTTGTTCAAGACGGAAACATGACAACGTTAGAACCATTTCCTTCTGATTTGATTGAGTCAGAATTTAGAATTACCAACTTGGTCATTCCTGTATTTTTTGAATTTGGTCCATCAAAAAAGATCGAAAAGGAAGATTATTTTAGATATAACACACATAATCAATTTAAAATGGGCATAGGCGCCTATGGTGGCGTGAGAATAGGAGCGCAACAAAAACTGAGATATAAAGAGGATGGTGACCGCGTGAAACAGAAAATAAGACGTAATTATAACGCCTCAGATTTTGTTTATGGTTTGAGTGCCTACGTCGGGGTTGATAATATGAGTCTGTATGCTAAATATGATCTCAATACCGTATTTAAAGATCAGGTCATTGATCAAAACAATATTTCTATGGGGATTCGTTTTGATTTTGATTAAGCAATAATAAGAAACATTATAAAAAAAGAGCCTAGAGATTGATGTCTAGGCTCTTTTTTTATAGTCCTAAATCAATAATAGCTTGTTCGTCTTGAGTATACCCATAACCTCTCCAGATATTACCAATCAAACCATTATATTTCCAAGCTATTTCACCAGCATCAGTCACCTCCCAAAAACCGTAATCTCCTTCGGTGATAAGCGTGTTGCCGTTTTTAAGGCGTACGGCTCCAGAAATTCTTCCGTGAAATAAATCAGGATCTGTAAAGCTCCAAACAATATCAGGTTCATTATCAGCATTTGGAATTAGACTAAAAGTGTCTGGAATGTCTAACTCATAAACTGTAGATTGACTAACGTCAATACCATTGTTAAAGATCAATAGATTTCCAGCACCTATTTCATTTTCTTCTAGAATATTAGGAAAGTGATTGTTATGAAATAGACGGCTACCAACGCTATTATGATAAGCTTCGGGATTACCAAAGCGATAAATTAAGTCTCCGCCTTTATTGTAATTACCGCCGGTGTCTAAAGAAGCCTCTGTTGTTGTCGTACTGTGGTCAATGACCCAGACCTCACTGTAGAAATTCACGCTGAGATATACAATATCTTTTATAGGGTCATAATCAAGTCCGTTAGCGTGCATAAAGTCACCATTTTCAAAAGTGTTATAGTTAACATCTATAAGTTCCGGATGATCACCAATAACACCAAATTGAGATGCAGCACTATCAAAATCTTGGATAATGTGCTCGAAACTCCTCCATTGCCATTCTACTAGATTTGTATTAGGATTGACTTCTAAAAGGACTTCAGGAAAAATATCGATTTCAGTATTTACGCCGTTTGCTTGGGCTTCTTCTGCCGTGATGCGTTCCCAAACAATAAAGAGCACATTGCCGTTTGGCAATAACTCTACATCGTGGTGTGAGAGTTGATTATCATCTGAGTTGATGTATTCCCATTCTATGTTGCCCTGGTCATCCATAATCCTAATCTTGCCGCCATAACCTCCAAAAGAAAATGTTGGATTATCAGATTTAAAAATTCCCAATAATTTTCCATTTTCTAAAAGTTCAAGGTCATTGCCAAGATTGGTTCCAAAGTCATACTCTTTAACTCTATTGCCAGCTTTATCAATAAAAAAAGAAGTATTGCCGCCGTTCTCCACTACAAGTACAAAACCATTTTCTAAAAGGGCATCATCATATACCTCCACATTTTCTGTAAGCACAGGGCTGTCATCCTCTTCCTCTATTGGCACATCATTATCATTGTTGTTACAAGCTAAAAATGATAAAAAACAAAGCAATATTGAGCCAAGTGTTATTTGTTTCATAACGTTTTTTTGAAAAGTTACTATTTTTTTGTCGTTGAAAAATGTAAAACTATGAGATAAATATAAAACTCGGGTATAATCATGTAAGAAAATACTAAAACTATTTTTTTGATTATGACGATTTTAAAGCTGTAAGAGTTTATATGAAGAAACTACTATAAGCAATCATGTAAAATCTATATCAAGCTTTTAGAGCGGATAAGAAGTCACGACGTTCTTATAATGCTTAATTTTGTCTAATTTTGAAATCTTTAAATCTTCTAATTTTTGATATCGAAATCCAGTATAGAACAAGTATTTGAAACCGCTCGTGTAGAGGAGGTTATAGGTGATTTTGTTCAGCTGAAAAAGTCTGGTAGCAACTTCAAGGGATTAAGCCCTTTTAGTGATGAACGTTCACCAAGTTTTATGGTCTCCCCGGTAAAGCAGATCTGGAAGGATTTTTCTAGCGGAAAAGGAGGGAATGCCGTTACATTTTTGATGGAACATGAGCATTTCACCTATCCTGAAGCCATAAAATATCTTGCTAAAAAATACAATATTGAGATTGAGGAAACCGAGCGTACCGATGAGCAAAAGGAACAAGCCAATGAGCGCGAGAGCATGTATTTGGTCAATGAATTTGCGCAAACGTATTTTCAGCGCGTTATGCTTAAAACAGATCAAGGGCAGGCTATTGGTTTAAGCTACTTTAAAGAGCGTGGCTTTACTTACGAGACCATCAAAGATTTTAACTTGGGCTATTGTCTTGATGATTGGCAGGCGTTTACAGACGAAGCTATAAAAAAAGGATATCAACTCGAGTTTTTAGAAAAAACAGGCTTGACCATCGTAAAGCCCGATAAAAAATTCGACAGGTTCAAAGGCCGGGTCATGTTTCCCATTCATAGTATGAGTGGCAGGGTTCTTGGCTTTGGCGGACGTATTTTAACCGCAGATAAAAAATCGGCCAAGTACCTTAACTCCCCAGAAAGCGAAGTCTACCATAAGAGCAAGGTGTTATACGGTATTTATCACGCCAAACAGTCTATTGCTAAAGAGGATGGTTGTTATTTGGTAGAAGGTTACACCGATGTGATCCAATTTCATCAAACTGGGATCAAGAATGTGGTGGCATCTTCGGGAACAGCGCTAACCCCTGAGCAAATTCGTTTAATTAATAGGCTTACCAACAATATCACGGTGCTTTTTGATGGGGATGCGGCAGGAATTAGAGCGTCTCTTAGGGGGGTTGATTTAATTTTGGAGCAAGGGATGAACGTTAAGGTTTGCTCGTTTCCACAGGGAGAGGATCCCGATAGTTTTGCTAAGCAAAACACATTAGAGGAGTTGACCGAGTATTTAGAAGATAATGCTAAGGATTTCATTCAGTTTAAGGCGTCCTTGCTTATGAAAGATGCCAATAAAGACCCTATAAAAAAAGCCGACACCATACGGGATATTGTCAACAGTATCGCAAAGATCCCAGATCAAATTAAAAGAGAGATCTACATTCGAGAGTGCTCCAGAATAATGGACATTAGCGAAAACGTTTTGTTTAGCACCTTAGCCCAAATCAATAAGAAAGAAGAGCAAGAGGCCAATAAAACCTATCAAAAGGAAAAAAAAGATCAAGCTTTTAATGTTGTTAAATCTGAAATGCCAACCAAGAAGATTGATCTGCAATATGAGCTGGAGCGAAAAATTATAGAAATTTTATTGCTCTATGGAACAGAAACAGAGGATTTTGAAGATTTAGTGCTTAAAGAAACAGAAGACGGTGACCTCAAATTAGAGCCCGTGACGCATCATGCAAAAGTGTTTGAAAAAATCTATTTAGATCTTCAAGAAGATGAGATGCAGTTTACT
Source organism: Sediminibacter sp. Hel_I_10 (assembly GCF_000688335.1). NCBI lineage: Bacteria > Pseudomonadati > Bacteroidota > Flavobacteriia > Flavobacteriales > Flavobacteriaceae > Sediminibacter > Sediminibacter sp. Hel_I_10. The sequence goes on along the minus strand of NZ_JHZX01000001.1, from coordinate 1,426,948 downwards.
AATCCAAATTTTAAAACCCTGTATTATAGTATCATAGAAACCTTGAATCAAACTCCTGAATTTTCGACTAAAAATTTCGTTAATGAGTTAGAGCAGGAATTGGCAAGTGATGTGACCAGTATTTTAATGAATGATGAACGGTATCAACTTCACGATTGGGAACGTAATAATATCATTCCTAAAGAAAAAAAGCATTCCATTTCACAATTGGTAACGCAAACCATTCTCACATTACGCTGCTATCTTATTGATAAAAAAGTGGCGGAATATCAAATGGAGACCAAAAATGAAAATGCCAATTCAAAAACGATTTTAGAAGACGTCAAGGATTATTTGGGATTAAAAATGCTTTTGTCTAGAAAGCTGGGTAAAGTTGTTGGTTGATTATTAAAAATTAAGGAAGATCTTTAAGTTAAGTCAATCTGTTTTCCTTGGTTCACCAAATCAATCAAATTATTCACGTTTAGTTTTTTATACAATCGTGCTTTATAAGTACTCACAGTCTTTTCATTAATGTCCAGTTCTTTTGCGATTTCCTTGTTCTTTTTCCCAGAGGATAGCAATTTTAGCACTTCAACCTCTCTAGCAGATAATCGTTTATAGATTCTGCTCTTAGACATCCTGGCATCGTTATATTTTAAGTGTTTAGACATTTTTTCACTTAAATAAACCTCCCCTTTATTAGCGGCAACAATGCCTTTTTCTATAAAGTCTAAATTTTCAGATTTCGAAATGTATCCTGATGCGCCCGCCTTGATGGTGCTAATGGCATAAATCTCTTCAGGATGGTAACTGTACATAATAATATTAATGTGGCTGTATTCCTTTTTAATGGCTCTAAGCGCGGTAATGCCATTGAGTTCGGGAAGCTCTATTTCAGAAATAATAACATTTACAGGATTGTTTCTAACAAAATCAAAAATGTCAACGCCATTACTCAGTGTTCCTACAACTTGGATAGTCTCGTGGTTTCTAAAGAAGAGTTCGAAACCTGTTGTTACTATGGGATGATTGTCCACAACTAATACTTTGATCATAATTGGTTGATTATTGATTAAATTAAAGAACTCATAAAAAGCTCAAGAGTGTGGAGATTTGATACGTAAATTTAATGAAAAAACTCTTAATCTGCATTGCGACCCCTAAAAAATCTCAATGTTTATTTTAAATCCTCAGGGATTTCACAGACAGGTATGGGGATCATTTTATGTAAATTAGAGCGATTGTAATTAAGAAAAATTGAAAATGCTTCACGCTCACGACCTTTAAAATCATCTACAGTTTTGCCTTCTGCCTTCATTGTCATCGCCCATTCCAATTCGGGATAAGACGCGCCAATTTGATCTTCATCACTTCTGGCATCTCCAAAAAGACCATCGCTAGGGGCAGCAACCATAATAGATTGTGGTACTTTTAAATACTCACCTAGTAAATACACTTCAGATTTCATAAGGTCTGCAATAGGGCTAAGATCCACACCGCCATCACCATATTTGGTATAAAACCCAACACCAAAATCTTCGACTTTATTCCCAGTACCCGCCACTAATAAGCCTAATAAACCAGCATGGTAATAAAGTGTTGTCATGCGTAATCTAGCCCGAGTGTTGGCCAAAGCCATATCTACAACGGTAGCTTTACCTTCTAGTGAGACCTCTGTTTTAAATTCTTCAAAAACGGGAGTGAGGTCTACTCTTGCTTCTTTTACATTATCAAAACGCTTTTTAAGTTGCAAAATATGTTCATTGGCACGGCTTACGTGGCTTTCAGCCTGGTGTATGGGCATTTCTATACACAACACATCTAAGCCTGTTTTTGCGCAAAGTGTAGAGGTTACTGCAGAATCGATACCTCCAGAGATCCCAATTACAAAGCCATTGACTTTGGCCTTAAGGGCATAATCCTTTAACCAAGCCACGATATGATCAACTACCTTTTCCGTTTTCATTTTCTTTAATGTTTTAGGCAAAGAATACTACCTTTGCGAAACAAAAATAACTGAATATCGTTAGTTATAAAAATTATAGCCTTAACTCTTGCTTCCATTCTTATGAGAAATATATATGTGTGTTGCTTGATCGCCTTCACGTTTCTAAATTGTCAGGAAGACTCTACTGTAGAAGCTGAAATCGCTAAAGTTGATGTCGATTTTGTTGTTGAGCGTTTTGATTTGGTCTTTTCTAAAGCCCAACCTCAAGATCTTGGGCAACTCAAAGCAACCTTCCCGTTTTTATTTGCTAAACGAATTCCAGACTCTGTTTGGATCAATCGAATGAACGATACGTTGCAGCAGCAATTGTTTCAGGCAGTAGATAAGCAGTTTGGTGATTTTAAAGATGCCAGACAAGAATTGTCGAGATTATTTCAGCATTTAAAATATTATGACAAGTCTTTCTCAATGCCACGAGTGGTGACTTTAACAAATGATGTAGATTATCGGTATCCGGTTATCGTTACAGATAGTCTTGCATTGTTAGCTCTAGATAATTATTTGGGCAGTGACCATGAATTTTATGGCAATATTCCAGAATATATCACAGCAAACATGACCAAAGATCAGTTGGTTGTGGATTTAGCAGACGAATATGGCAAGCGAGTTATATTTCCGAATGAAAAAAAGAATTTTTTAGAGGAAATGGTATTCTTTGGCAAGGCACTGTATTTTAAAGATAAGGTCATCCCATTCAAATCAGATTTTGAAAAAATGGGCTATACCCAATCACAGTTAGAATTCGCAAAAGTGAATGAAAACATGATTTGGACACATTTTGTGCAAAACGAAATGTTATTTAGTAATGACAATTCCTTAGTGTCCCGATTTATTGCTGAAGCGCCGTTTTCAAAATTTTATATGGATATTGATAATCAAACCCCAGGGCGCCTTGGTCAATATGTGGGTTGGCAAATTGTGCGGGCCTATATGAATAATAACGATGTGGGACTTATAGAACTGATGGAAACTGATCCCATGGAAATTTTTAATAAATCCAATTACAAACCTTCAAAATAATGGCAAATACGTATACTTCAAAAATAGAGCTTAATGTAGATCTAGATGAAAACCGAGTTCCAGAAAAACTCAAATGGAGTGCTCAAGATGGTGGTATTAATAATGCAGAGGCTAAAGCCATGATGCTTTCGGTATGGGATGCCAAGGCAAAAGAAACCTTAAGAATTGATCTTTGGACCAAAGATATGCCGGTAGACGAGATGAAACAGTTCTTCCATCAAACCCTCGTTGAAATGAGCAATACCTTTCAGCGTGCCACTCAAGATGAGAAAATGACGGCTACCATGAAAGATTTTTGCGATTATTTTGCTGAAAAGTTAGAACTCAAGAAGTAAGCAACTCAAAATATACTTTGGGAGCAACGGTGATCTTGTAAAAGACGATGGCTTAAAGCTAATGGTTTGGTAACATTTCGGTTACATGCCATAATCTAAAGTTTGTTAATTTTGAAATGCTGTTAATATCGAAAAAAAACATTAGTACGGGCTTCGCATGTAGAAGACAACTAATGTTTTTTTTATGTAAATTAGTGTATGCGAAAAATTTTATTAGGAGTGGCGTTAACGCTGGTAGTGCTCTTTACTTTTAAGTATTGTGGCGATAAGAATAATGAGGAAATTACGATTCAGGAAAACTCTGCACTCATAAGAGAACAAATTCGTAACGTCGGTAAATTGATTGTTACCGAAGGTCATTTTAGTGAAGTATTTACCTACAAAAATACGAAAGCTGTTTTTGGTAATTTAATAAACACAGAGAAAAAAGCACTGGTAGTAGTTAATGCAGACGTCACAGTGGCTTATGATTTGAGTAAAATTGAATACATTATTAATGAAGATACCAAAACGCTTCAAATATTGAGTATTCCTGAAGCAGAAATAAAAATCAATCCAGATTTTGAGTATTATGACGTTCAGGCAGATTACCTAAACCCTTTTCAGGCCAAAGATTATAACAATATCAAAAACACGGTTAAAAAGCAATTTCGAAAAAAAATTGAGGCTTCTGAGCTAAAAACCAATGCTGAAAACCGACTGATAAGCGAACTCTCAAAATTTTATATACTGACCAATTCTTTAGGATGGACCTTAACCTATAACGGTGCTACTGTTAAAGCGGCAGATCAATTAGAGAACTTACAGCCCCTTAAAGATTAGATTTTTTGTAATCCTGACCATCCGCCTCCGTTGATGGCATCCACATGTTGTAATCTTAAAAAGTTTGTAGCTTTTGCAGACCGAACACCGCTGCGGCAGCAGGTGACGATTGGTTTTTTTAAAGCTTTGACCTCTTCAACCCTAAGGTGAAGTTCATCTAGAGGGATATGTTTGGCATGATCAACATGGCCTTTATCCCATTCCGCTTTAGTGCGAACATCTAAAATCACAGCTTCCTTTTTTAAATACTCAGCAACTTGGCGTTTTTTATTTCCGAAGATAAATTCTAAAAGTCCCATCTTTTCTTTTTGTTTAAATTTACGAATTGATAGGTCAAGGAGGTGTGCATTCCAGAGTTTTTATAGAAAGATATCATGATTTAGAAGGCATTCTCATTGACTTAAGTTAATGTTGACGATTACTGATGTATGGCTTCACTATCACAAAAATGACGCATTTGAAACGAGAAACAAGAAAAGAGGAAATTATTATTACAGCTGCTAAACTTTTTAAAGATAAAGGCTATAGCGCTGTGACCATGCGTGATTTAGCAACTGCTATGGGGATTAAGGCAGCAAGTCTTTACAATCACATCAATTCTAAACAGGATATTCTAAAAACAATCATCATTTCAATTGCAGAAGAGTTTACCAAGGGTATGGAGCGCATTAGTGGGTCTAAGCTATCTAACTTAGAAAAATTGAACCAGATTGTATCTCTGCACGTCAATATTGCCGCCAATAATACCGACGGGATGGCTGCACTTAATAACGATTGGATGCATTTAGAAGACCAATTGGATTATTACCTAAAGCTTAGAAATGACTACGAGGCCAATGTGATGCAAATTATACATCAGGGTATTTTAAACTCTGAAATTAAAGATGGTAATCCCGAGATCATTATGTTCTCAATGTTAACAACGTTGAGATCGCTATATCTTTGGCTTCCAAAGCGGGAACTACTAGCTCCTGATGAGCTTGCCAAAAATTTAAGTCAAGTGCTTATAGAGGGTTTTAACAAATAGTTAAGAACAATATTTTGTATATTTGTCATCCAAACTAACAAGTGTTAGTTTGTTTTTGATGAGCTAGAAGTCGATTTATTTCAAACGATTTCGAAATGTAAGGACATTGATATAAAACTAAAAAATGAGTAGGAGCAAATCGCTTTTACGTTTAGGATATGGCACAATTTCACAAGATAAAAATTAAGACAATTTACAAGGAGACCGATGACTGTTCGGTTATTGAGTTTGATGTGCCAGAGGAACTAAATGAAGATTTTGTCTATAGTCAAGGTCAGCATTTGACCTTAAAAGCAGATATCAATGGCGAAGACGTCCGTCGTTCTTATTCGTTGTGTTCTAGCCCACTAGATCAACAGTGGAAAGTAGCTGTCAAGCAAATTCTTGGCGGTAAGTTTTCCACCTACGTCAACGAGCAATTAAAATCGGGTGATGAGATGGAAGTTATGGCGCCTAGTGGTGCATTTGGTGTTTCCGTAAAACCTAAAGAGGCTAAGAATTATTTGTTCTTTGCAGCAGGAAGCGGCATTACACCGGTATTATCAATGGTAAAGACGCATCTAAAGTCTGAGCCTAACGCTACTTGTAAACTGTTTTATGTAAATAAAACGGCAAAATCCATTATCTTTAAGGAGGAGCTTGAGCAATTGCGCAATATGTTCTTCGGAAGATTTGAAATCTATTACTTTCTTACTAAAGAACGTCGCGATATCGATCTCTTTAATGGGCGGTTTGATGATGATAAGATGAAAGTGCTCATCAACACGTTTATTGATGTTCCAGATACCAACGAAGTATTTTTATGCGGCCCGGAGCAAATGGTAAATTACGTGAGTAATTATTTAATTGAAGCTGGTTTGCCAAAAGAGTACATTCATTTTGAATTGTTTGTAAAAGGACTTTCCGAGGAAGATCTCAAGCGTACTGAGCGTTTGGCCCAGCAAAATGTAGAGGGTGTTGAAATTACTATCGTAGATGGAGGCAAAGAGTTTTCCTTTACGATGACCAAAGCCTTTGATAATATTCTAGATGCTGCGCTTGATGCGGGGGCAGACTTGCCTTTTGCATGTAAAGGAGGCGTTTGCAGTACCTGTAAATGCCAAGTGAAAGAAGGTGAGGTTGAGATGAAAATAAATTACGCCTTAGAAGAAAAAGAGGTTGCCCAAAATTATGTTTTGAGTTGCCAAGCAGTTCCTACCACAGAGAGAGTGGTGGTAGATTTTGATGTTTAAATCAAGAAGGGTTTTGAGAACAAGTGATCAACACACCTTCCGAAGCTATAAAAAGAGTAGAAAATAAAGTTCAATCAGCTATTGTAAAATAATGCCACCTTTTTTGGTAGCATGACAAAAGCATAAAGTAAAGAGCTATGAGTGAAGAACAATTAAAAAATAGAGATGCTGAACGGGTACGAAGCCTTGAAAAGCAATTCGACGAGCGCATCGAGCGGGACGAGAAAATCGAACCGAAAGACTGGATGCCAGAAAAATACCGTAAAACGCATATAAGACAAATGTCTCAACACGCACATTCTGAAATTGTAGGGATGTTGCCAGAGGGCAATTGGATTTCTAGAGCACCATCTTTAAGGCGAAAAGTAGCTTTATTGGCTAAGGTCCAGGATGAAGCCGGTCATGGCTTGTATCTGTATTCTGCCACAGAGACTTTAGGTATTTCTAGAGAAGAATTGTACGAACAGTTACACACAGGTAAAGCGAAATACTCCAGCATATTCAATTATCCAACCTTAACATGGGCCGATATGGGTGCTGTTGGCTGGTTAGTAGATGGTGCAGCTATTATCAATCAAGTGCCTTTGTGCAGTACCTCTTATGGTCCTTACGCTAGGGCTATGATTCGTGTATGCAAAGAGGAAAGTTTTCATCAGCGTCAAGGCTATGAAATTATGTTGAAGCTGTGTAACGGGTCTTCAGAACAAAAAGAAATGGCGCAAGATGCTTTAAATCGCTGGTGGTGGCCAAGTTTAATGATGTTAGGGCCAACAGATGCAGAATCTGTGCACACTGAGCAATCCATGAAATGGAAATTAAAGCGTAAATCTAATGATGAGTTGCGTCAACAGTTTATTGACCAAACGGTTCCGCAGGCTGATATTTTGGGATTAACAATACCAGATCCAGATTTAAAATGGAACGAAGAGCGTAAAAGCTATGATTTTGGAGAAATCAACTGGGATGAATTTTGGCAAGTGGTTAAAGGTCACGGTCCAATGAATAAAGAACGTATGAAGGCTCGAGTTGGTGCTTGGGAAGAAGGAGAATGGGTGCGAGATGCAGCCATGGCCCATGCAGAGAAAAAGCAAAACAGAAAAGAAAAAGAAGCAGTGTAATAAGAAATTTGAAGCTGTTATTACTGTTATGCGCAGTAATTGTAGGCTTTTAATAGCAATGAATTTATAACTATGTCAAAGAAAAACTGGCCCCTTTGGGAAATTTTCGTGAGAAGTAAAAACGGATTAGAGCATCGCCACTTCGGTAGTCTCCATGCTGCTGATGCAGAGATGGCACTAGAGAATGCACGCGATGTGTACACAAGACGTAACGAAGGTGTGAGCATCTGGGTTGTAGAATCTAAAAATATTACGGCTTCAAATCCAGATCATAATGGCGAGTTGTTTGAGCCAGCTCAAGATAAGGTGTATAGACATCCTACCTTTTACGATTTGCCAGATGATGTAAAGCATATGTAAAACCTAAGATTTAATCTGAAATAGGATGGAAACAGGTGTCAATCTTAATACATGTGATATGGGATAGAACGACACGATTTCAGCTTTAACATTGAGTTCAAATTAAGAAATTATGAATAGTAATCTATATAAGTACATTTTAGGTATTGCAGATAATAGTCTCATATTGGGCCAGCGCTTAGGAGAGCTTTGTGGGCATGGTCCTAGTTTAGAGACAGATATTGCCTGTACTAATATATCCCTAGACCTTTTTGGGCAAGTAAGAAGCTACTTCCAATATGCCGCAAAAATTGCAAATGATGGTCGCACCGAAGATGATATTGCGATGCTGCGGAAAGAGCGTGATTATCTCAGCGTATTGTTGGTAGAACAGCCCAATACGCATTTTGGATACACCATTGGGCGTCAATTTTTATTTGATGTCTATCACTTGATGTTCCTTAAAGAATTAGAAAAAAGTAAAGATTTAACGCTATCTGCAATAGCCAAAAAATCGATTAAGGAAGTCACTTATCACGAACGTTTTTCTTCAGACTGGGTAAAACGTTTAGGAGATGGCACCGAGCAAAGCAATCAAAAGATGCAAGCAGCTATTGATGATTTATGGGCGTATACCGATGAGCTTTTTCATCAAACTGATGCTGATCTTGCCATGGTTTCTGAAGGGATTGCCGTAGATGTCAAATCACTTAAAGAAACCTATTACCAGAAAGTTTCCGAAGTTTTACAATTAGCAAATCTGAATATTCCTGAATCCAAATATTTTCAAAAAGGAGGTAAAAAGGGAATTCATACAGAGCACATGGGATACTTATTAAGTGAGTTGCAATACATGCAGAGAGCTTACCCTAACATGGAGTGGTAGCACATTACCGCGAAAGCGATTTCTTTTAGAAGTACAGAGAAAAAGATTTCAAGCAATATTCGGAAACAGCAAATCATGACAACAATAGAACAGCACATAGACGAAAGTTTAATTGAGATATTAGAACAAGTTTCTGATCCTGAAATTCCTGTGCTTTCCATAATGGATATGGGAGTTGTGCGTTCTGCAATTATAAAAAACGGCGTTGTTGAGGTAAAGATAACACCAACTTATAGTGGCTGTCCGGCAATGGATGTTATTGGCGATGATATTAAAACTGCACTTAATACGGCCGGGTATGAATCTGAAATTGAACTGATATTACATCCGGCTTGGACTACAGATTGGATTACACCAAGAGGTAGAAAGGCATTGGAAGATTATGGCATAGCGGCTCCCTTAGGTGCGGAAGCAGATAAGGATGTGTTGCTCAACGGGAAGCGAATTGTTAAATGCACCAATTGTGGTTCCACTAATACCCGAATGGTGAGCCAATTTGGTTCTACAGCTTGTAAGGCTCAATTTCAATGTGAAGATTGCCAAGAACCATTCGATTACTTCAAATGTTTAAAATGAACCATTTCTCAATTTCGAGAGATTTATCCAAAAATGACAATGAGCAAAAGCATACTACTCAAAATAGAAAATAGAGTTGCCTATATTACATTAAATCGTCCAGAAGTGTTTAACAGCTTTAATCGCGAGATGGCTTTTTTACTTCAAGATACTTTAGATGAATGCGAAAAAAATATCGCAGTAAGAGCTATAGTGCTTACTGGTGATGGAAAAGCTTTTTGCGCTGGTCAAGATTTAAAGGAAGTTACAGATCCCGAATTAAATCCAGGCTTCAAGAAAATTCTAGAAGAGCATTACAATCCAATCATTACCCGATTAAGAGCAATTAAAAAGCCGGTTATTGCAGCTGTTAATGGCGTTGCAGCAGGAGCTGGCGCTAATATTGCATTAGCTTGTGATATTGTGGTCGCTCACGAGAAAGTAAGTTTTATTCAAGCATTTAGTTTGATTGGTTTAGTTCCTGATAGTGCAGGGACTTTCTTTTTGCCTAGACTTATAGGTTTTCAAAAAGCATTGGCATTGGCGATGTTGGGCGATAAAATTTCAGCAACAGAAGCTGAAAAAATGGGAATGATTTACAAATGTGTTGCTCTGGAAGATTTTGATCAAACCATAGATGATTTAGCCCTCAAATTGGCCCATATGCCTACCAAAGCATTGGGATTGATTAAGGAATTATACAATAAGTCGATGACTAATGATTTAGATGAGCAATTGGCTTTGGAGTCTAAATTGCAAATTGAAGCTGCTCAAAGCGAGGATTACGCCGAAGGTGTAGCCGCATTTATAGAGAAAAGAAAACCGAATTTTAAAGGAAGATAATTTAATAGTGAGATGCTGCATTACGGCAGAATTCAAAATAGAAGAGACACATGAACATAGGAATAATAGGTTCAGGAACAATGGGAAGTGGTATTGCTCAAATAGCGGCCACAGCTGGTTGTCAGGTTAAACTATATGATACAAATCAACAGGCTTTAGACAAATCAAAAAAAGCTTTAGATAAAATTTTAGCGCGCTTAATTGAAAAAGGGCGAATCGTTTCCGAGGAAAAGGAGCGTATAGAAGCTAATATCGATTATGTAAATCATTTGAAGGATCTCGCAGATTCTGATTTAACGATTGAAGCCATTGTCGAAAATCTAGAAATCAAACAAGCTGTTTTTGAAGAATTAGAAAGCTACGTCTCCCAAGATTGTATCATCGCGTCTAACACGTCGAGTTTGTCTATCGCATCTATTGCGGCTTCACTCAAAAAACCAGAACGCTGCATTGGGATACACTTTTTTAATCCGGCACCTTTGATGAAGCTGGTAGAGGTTATTCCAGCGATTCAGACTTCGAATTCTGTTTTGGAATCGGTAGTAAAAATCATTTCAGACTGGAAAAAAACAGTGGCTATTGCTAAAGATACACCAGGATTTATAGTAAACAGGGTAGCGCGTCCTTTTTATGGGGAAGCCTTAAGGATCTATGAAGAAGGCGTTGCAGATTTTGCAACTATTGACCGTAGCTTAAAATCTGTAGGAGGTTTTAGAATGGGCCCCTTTGAATTAATGGATTTTATTGGGAACGATATCAATTATACGGTGACCGAAACCGTTTTTACGGCATTCTATTTTGACCCTAGATACCGTCCGTCATTTACTCAAAAGCGTTTTGCTGAAGCTGGTTATCTTGGTAGAAAATCAGGAAAAGGCTATTACAATTACGATGAGAATGGCCTTATGCTGGTTCCTGAAACCTCGAAATCACCTAACGAAAAATTAGAACAACAACTCTTTGATCGTGTATTAGTGATGTTGATCAATGAGGCCGCAGATGCCTTATTTTTAAATATTGCGTCGGCAGAAGATATTGATACCGCCATGACCAAAGGGGTTAACTATCCTAAAGGACTGCTCTCTTGGGCAGATGAAAGGGGTATTAATTGGTGTGTTGAAAAGATGGATGACCTTTACAATGAGTACCATGAAGAGAGATACCGTTGCAGTCCTTTACTGAGAAAAATGAAAACAGAAAGTAAAACTTTTTTCTGATGGAAGGCGAAAAAATCCCGTACAAAATGCTTAATCAGGACGCTTTTAGCACATGGTTAGGTATAGAAATCATTGATTGCGAAGTTGGTCGCTGTAAAGTTGGTTTGACCGTTCGTAAGGAAATGCTTAACAGTATGAACAAGGCACATGGTGGTATCAGTTATTCGTTAGCAGATACAGCTTTTGGTTTTGCAGCAAATACCCATGGTAAATATGCAGTTTCTATAGAATCTAGCATTAACCATATCGAAGCTTTAAACGAAGGGGATTATTTAGTAGCAGAGTCCGTTATTGAGAGTGTAAAAAACAGACTAGGTTTTAATATTGTAGAAGTGAAGAGAAATGATGAGCTCGTAGCACTATTTAAAGGCGTCGTGTATAGAACTAGTAAAACTTGGCAAAAGGATTAATAAATAGTATAGAAGCAGATTAAATTAGCTGTCAACATAAATCAATAAAACACTATAATTATGAAATGGCAAGGCAGAAGAAAAAGCGACAATTTAGATGATCGCAGAGGCATGAGCTCAAAGGGTAAGGTTGTTGCCGGCGGTGGCTTAATAGCGGTTGTCGTTATTTTGTTGCAGCTCTTTGGTGGCGAAACAGGACAGCAGCTTGCTCCAATTATTGAACAAGTAGGAGGTAGTCAATCTACCCAACAAGTCGAGCAACAGGAGTTGACCAGTGAAGAACAACAAATGGGTGATTTCATGGAAACGATTTTGGCAGATACCGAAGATATTTGGAGTGAGATTTTTAGAGAAAATAATTTGGGGAGCTATAGAAAGCCAACCATGGTTCTGTTTACAGATGCGGTGAGTACAGGGTGCGGTAATGCAAGTTCTGCTTCTGGGCCATTCTATTGCCCAGCAGATCAAAAGCTCTATATGGATTTAGCCTTTTTTGAAGAACTTAAAACGCGGTTTGGTGCTCAGGGTGGTGATTTTGCAATCGCTTATGTGACCGCACATGAAATTGGTCATCACATTCAAACCCTATTGGGTACTTCAAAAAAAGTGAGACAACTACAGAGCCAAACCAACCAGACAGGAGCAAATGAGTTGTCGGTAGCTCAAGAACTTCAAGCAGATTTCTACGCAGGGGTATGGGCCAATCACAATAAGGAATATTTGGAACCAGGAGATATAGAAGAGGCTTTGAGTGCTGCAAATGCAGTGGGCGATGATGCCATTCAAAAAAGAACTCAAGGAAGTGTTAATTCTGATAGTTTTACCCACGGCACATCAGAGCAACGAATGGAGTGGTTTATGAAAGGTTATAATACTGGCGATGTAAGACATGGCGATACCTTTTCAGTATTGTTGAATTAAGTCAAAAGGAAATTACTAGAGTATAAAAATTATAAAATTTAAATGGAAGCATACATAATAGACGGCATTAGAACACCTATAGGAAATTATAAAGGCAGCTTGTCTCCTGTGAGAACAGATGATTTAGCGGCACTTGTAATTGAAGAAATCGTAAAGCGAAATCCAAATATCCCTAAGGAGGCATATGACGACGTCATTTTAGGATGCGCCAACCAAGCAGGGGAAGATAATCGAAACGTCGCAAGAATGGCTTCGCTATTGGCTGGGTTACCACATACAGTACCAGGTGAGACGGTCAATCGCTTATGCAGCTCTGGCTTATCGGCCATTATTCATGCCAATAGAGCTATTAAGGCAGGAGACGGAGATGTCTTCATTTCAGGCGGTGTAGAACATATGACCAGAGGACCCTATGTGGTCTCTAAAACTTCAAGTGCTTTTGGTAACGACTCCAAAATGTACGATAGCAGTTTTGGCTGGCGTTTTATCAATCCTAAAATGGATAAAATGTATGGTACTGACGGTATGGGTAATACTGCAGAAAACCTTGTAGAGAAATACAATATCTCTAGAGAAGATCAAGATCAGTTTGCTTATTGGAGTCAGATGAAAGCCACCAAAGCCCAAGAAAATGGCCGTTTAGCAAAAGAAATCGTAACGGTTGAAATTCCGCAGCGAAAAAAAGATCCCATTCAATTTTCAAAAGATGAATTTATAAAACCTAATACGTCACTTGAAGTATTGGGGAAATTAAGAGCAGCCTTCAAAAAGGAAGGGGGTAGTGTTACTGCAGGTAATTCGTCAGGATTAAATGATGGCGCTGCAGCCACCATTATCGCTTCCGAAGCCGCTGTTAAAAAATATAACCTGAAGCCTTTAGCTCGTATTGTGAGCTCGGCCGTGGTTGGTGTAGAGCCTCGAGTTATGGGAATTGGTCCGGTTGAAGCTTCAAATAAGGCCTTAAAGAAAGCGGGATTAACAATGGAAGATATGGACGTCATCGAACTTAATGAGGCCTTTGCTGCACAAGCATTAGCTTGTACAAGAGCATGGGGAATTGCAGATGATGATCCACGATTAAATCCAAACGGTGGTTCTATCGCTATTGGTCATCCACTTGGGGTTACAGGAACGCGTTTAGCGTATTCTGCAGCCATTGAACTAAAAGAACAAGATAAACGTTATGCATTAATCACCATGTGTATTGGTGTTGGTCAGGGTTATGCCTGTGTTATTGAAAGGGTTTAGTGTCTGCTTAACAGCTGCAAGGTATATAGGCCATGAGATAAAGAATTAAAAACTGTAAACAAACCTGCTTTTGCAGGCATTGATTATGAATAAAATACAACATTACGTCCAAGGACAATGGACTTCAGGAAAAGAAGAAGGACAGCCCATTCTTGATGCCGTAACTGGTGAAGCTTTTACCAGCATTGCTACTGAAGGCCTCGATATTCCTGGAATTTTAAACTACGGAAGAACAAAAGGAGGTGAGAAACTTCGTAAAATGACCTTTCAAGAGCGTGGTAACATGCTCAAAAGTTTGGCACTGTATCTTACCAAACGTAAAGAGCAGTTTTATGAACTAAGTTATAGAACAGGAGCAACTCGTGTAGACGGATGGATTGACATTGAAGGTGGCTTTGGTAATTTATTTGCAAATGCATCCTTGAGAAAACTATTTCCTAATCAGCCATACCACGTAGAGGGAGAGCCTATAGATTTATCTCGTGGAGGCCGGTTTATGGCACATCACATCATGGTGCCTAAGCGCGGTGTTGCCGTACATATTAATGCATTTAATTTTCCAGTTTGGGGGATGTTAGAAAAATGTGCGGTCAACTGGATGGCAGGTGTTCCTGCCGTGGTGTTACCTGCACCTTCTTCATCTTATTTAGCAGAGGCTGTTGCTAAAGAAATTATTGCGTCTGGTATACTGCCAGAAGGGGCGCTTCAAATTATCAACGGTACGGTTAAAAGTATTCTAGATACCGTCGAGTCACAAGATGTAGTGACTTTTACGGGGTCTGCAAAAACCGGAAGATTGCTTAAGGCGCATCCTAGATTAATTCAAGAATCGGTGCCATTTACTATGGAAGCCGACTCCCTAAACGCATCTATTTTAGGAGAAGATGCCGTTCCAGGCACTCCAGAATTCGATTTATTTATAAAGGAAGTAAGAAACGAGATGACCGTCAAGGCCGGACAAAAATGTACAGCGATTAGACGTATCATCGTTCCAGAGAACTTGGTAGAAGACGTTCAAATTTCCCTCGGAAAAGCACTTGATAAAATCACTATTGGAGACCCAAGATTAAAAGAAGTAAGAATGGGGGCCTTGGTGAGCCATCAACAGGTGCAAGCGGTTAGAGACTCGGTGAAGGATTTGGCCAAAGAAGCACAAATTGTTTATGGAAACTTAGATAAGATTGATACTGTAGGCGCAGATACTAGTAAAGGTGCGTTTATGAGTCCTGTGGTTTTAAGATCAGATCATCCTTTTCAAAACAACGTGATTCATGAGCGTGAAGCTTTTGGACCTGTTAGTACCATCATGCCTTATAAGGATTTAGATGAGGCCATCCAATTGGCGCAAATGGGGAAAGGCTCTTTAGTATCTTCCATAGCGACCAATAACGACAAGATTGCTAAAGATTATGTGATCAATGCAGCAAGCCATCATGGTAGAATTTTGGTACTTAATCGAGAAAGTGCTAAAGAAAGTACGGGTCATGGTTCACCATTACCGTATTTGGTTCACGGTGGTCCAGGACGTGCCGGTGGCGGAGAAGAAATGGGAGGTATGCGCGGCATCAAGCATTATTTACAGCGTACAGCCATTCAAGGATCGCCATCTACATTGACAGAAATTACCGGTATTTATCAACAAAATGCCAAATATAAAGAGGCAGACCAGCATCCTTTTAAATATCATTGGGAAGATATTGAACCAGGGATGTCTCTAAAAACCCACAACCGTACATTTACAGATACAGATATTATTAATTTCGCTAACCTCACCTGGGATCATTTTTATGCCCATACAGACATTACTTCTTTAGATGGAAGTATTTTTGAGAAGCGAACCGCTCACGGTTATTTTATTATATCTGCTGCTGCAGGATTATTTGTTTACCCAAACAAAGGGCCTGTAGCCGCTAATTATGGCTTAGAAGATTGTAGGTTCTTGCGTCCGTTGTACCATAATGACACCGTTTATGTGAGATTGACCTGTAAGCAGAAAGTAGATCGTGATGTGGCATCTGCAGAACATCCTAGTGGCATTGTAAAATGGTACGTTGAGGTGTTTGATGCCGAAGATGATGAGAAAGTAGCGTTTGCTACAATTTTGACTATGGTTCAGAAAAAGCAAGAAATATTTACTGAAATCACTTCGGAAAATTTAGAGGATTTATTATCTCAGTTAAAACCAGAAACCAAACCAAAATGGGGGATCATGACGCCTCAGCACATGATTGAGCATTTAGAATATACTTACAAAATAGCCTCTGGGGAAATTCAGGATTTCGAAATTGCAACTCCTGAAAAAATTCTAGAGAAAGTACATGCTAGTCTTTATAACTATGAAAAATTCCCGAAGAATACTATGTTTCCATCTTTGGAAAAAAATAAGTTAGAACCATTAAAACATCCAGATCTAGAAACAGCAATAGAGAAGTTTAAGGAACAACGAGAAAAATATATTGCTTATTTTAAAGAACATCCAGATGCCACCTTAAATAATATGGTATTTGGTGAGATGAATCGTTACGAATGGTACCTCTTAGAGCGCAAACATTTGAACCATCATTTTGAGCAGTTTAGAATATTATAAATAACAAGAAAATTAAAAGACATGACTGATCCATATGTAAAATTAGAGATTACCAATAATGTAGGATACATCGAGTTTTTTCATCCAGCGCATAATTCTTTACCGGGAGATGTATTGGCCAAACTCGCCCAAACCATTACCGAAGCAGGAGCTAATGATGCTATAAAAGTTATTGTTCTTAAAAGTGGTGGAGACAGAACGTTCTGCGCTGGTGCAAGTTTTAAGGAGTTAATTCATATTGATGATGCCGCTACCGGAAAAGTATTCTTTTCAGGATTTGCAAATGTGATCAATGCGATGCGTAAATGTCCAAAATTTATAATTGGTAGAATTCAGGGTAAAACCGTTGGAGGCGGAGTTGGTCTAGCAGCATCAACAGATTTTTGTTTGGCCACCAAATATGCGGCAATCAAATTGAGCGAGCTTAATATTGGTATCGGGCCCTTTGTTGTTGGTCCGGCCATAGAACGTAAAATAGGATTAAGTGCTATGTCTCAAATAGCCATTGATGCAAATGCCTTTTATCCGCCAGAATGGGCCGAGCAAAAAGGGCTTTTTGCCAATGTTTATGATACTACCGAAGATTTGGATGAAGCGGTTAAAGATACAGCAGAACACCTTTGCACTTACAACCCAGAGGCCATGACCGAAATGAAAAAAGTATTTTGGAACGGGACCGACCATTGGGATGATTTATTGGCAGAACGTGCAGAAACGAGTGGCCGATTAGTGCTTAGTGACTTTACAAAAGAAACTTTAAAACGATTTAAATAGCCCATGATTTACAGTTTTAAGGGATACATTCCAGTTGTTGATCGTACAAGCTTTGTTCACCCTCTAGCCGCAGTAACAGGCAATGTCATTATTGGCAAAAATTGTTATATCGGGCCAGGAGCTGCCATTCGTGGAGATTGGGGACAGATCATTTTAGAAGATGGGGTAAATGTCCAAGAAAACTGCACGGTACACATGTTTCCCGGTAAATCTATCACCTTAAAAGAAAGTGCCCATGTAGGTCACGGCGCCATCATACATGGCGCCAATCTTGGTAAAAATTGCTTAATAGGAATGAATAGCGTCATTATGGATGATGCTGAAATTGGCGATGAAAGTATCGTGGGCGCCATGGCATTTGTAAAAGCAGAAACTAAGATTCCGAAGCGAAGTTTGGTTGTTGGCAATCCTGCAAAGGTCATTAAAGCTGTGTCTGATGATATGATCGCATGGAAAACCAAAGGAACGCAACTCTACCAACAATTACCGGCAGATTGCCATGAGAGTTTAAAAGAAGTAACGCCTTTAAGAGCCGTTCCAGAGAATATGAAAATTCAAGAAGATGTTTATAAGACACTTCGAGATTTTATGAAGAAATAACTTATGTCGAAATTTGAATTAAAGATGCCCAAAATGGGCGAAAGCATTACTGAAGGAACCATCATCAACTGGCTGATTGGCGAGGGTGATCGTTTTGAAGAAGGGGATATCATTTTAGAAGTGGCCACAGATAAGGTCGATAATGAAGTGCCGGCCCCAGTATCAGGAACCTTAAAAGAAACGCTTTTTGAAGCCAAGGATGTGGTGCCTGTTGGTGAAGTGATTGCCATGTTAGATGTTTCCGAAGACCATAAAACGTCAGAAAAAAAACAGGTTACAAAAAGTGCTGTTGAGACTTCTAAAGTCAATAAAAAAGAACTTAAACCAACCAAAGCGGCATCATCTTCGAATGCCACTTCATTTTCAATTTCAAACTCAAATACATTTTTCTCACCGCTCATTCAATCTATCGCCAAAGAGCAGCACATCAGTTTTGAAGAGCTGGCTAGAATTCCGGCAACAGGAAAAGACGGGCGCCTAAGAAAAAGTGATGTATTTCAGTATATTGAAAATGATAGGCCTTATAAATTTGCACAGCCTACAGCTGAAAAAGATCCAACCGCTTTCCGAATTCCGCAGTTAACATTCGACAAAGGGAAAGGCAAGGTGATTGAGATGGACCGTATGCGTCAAATGATTGCCGATCATATGGTATTCTCAAAACATACAGCGCCTCATGTTACGGCTTATGTGGAAGCAGATATGACCAATATGGTCAATTGGAGAAATGCTAATAAAAAAGCATTTCAAGAAAAATACGGACAGCGTTTAACCTTCACGCCTTTGTTTGTAGAGGCTGTTGCAAAAGCTGTAAAGGATTTTCCCAATATCAATGCTTCTGTAGATGGCAATACCATTATTGTTAAAGAAGACATCAATATTGGTATGGCAACGGCATTACCAAGTGGTAACTTAATTGTTCCAGTGGTTAAAAATGCAGACACTAAAAATTTAAAACAACTTGCTGAAAATGTAAACGATTTGGCGGGTAAAGCCAGAGAGAATAAATTATCAGGAGAAGATATTAAGGGCAGTACCTTCACCATTTCTAATGTGGGTACCTTCGGAAGCGTTATGGGAACCCCCATCATTAATCAACCTGAGGTGGCAATTCTAGCTTTAGGAATAATAAAGAAACGTGCAGAGGTTATTGAAACCGAAGCAGGAGATGAAATTGCCATACGCAGCATGATGTATTTATCACTGTCTTTTGACCATCGTGTGGTAGATGGATATCTCGGCGGAAGTTTTGTGCGTCGTGTTGCCGATTATTTCGAAGCATTTGATGTGGATAGAAAGATATAGTTAAAGATTGTCATTCTAAGTTTACTGGTTGATCCGTTTAGGGATTGGAGTTTGCTTAAAGGTAATGACAAAAAGAAAAAACATGAATCAAGATATTTTAAAAAAAGCATTTTTAAATCTTTGTACAGCCAAAGCTATGGCCAAACTGTACGAAGATAATTTCAAGGAAGTTTCAAAATATGTGCATGCGACCTCTCGGGGCCATGAAGCCATACAAACGGCAATAGGATTGCAATTACTTCCACAGGATTACGCATTTCCATACTATAGAGATGATGCCATGCTGTTGGCGTTTGGGGTAACACCTTATGATTTGATGCTTCAATTACTTGCCAAAAAAGACGATCCTTTTTCGGCAGGAAGAACCTATTATTCCCACCCAAGTTTACGGGATGACGATAAGCCTAAGATTCCCCATCAATCTTCAGCAACAGGAATGCAGGCCATCCCCGCCACGGGGACTGCAATGGGAATGCAATACAAAGAACTACAGCATATAAAAGATGATGCCGCAGCACAGTCTCCTTTTAGTAATTCTAGAGATCTAAAGCCCATCACGGTTTGTTCTTTAGGAGATGCTTCCGTCACGGAAGGGGAGATTGCAGAAGCCTTACAAATGGCAGCCTTAAAGCAATTGCCCATTTTGTATTTGGTACAAGATAATGATTGGGATATTTCTGCAAATGCCTCAGAAACGAGAGCGCAAAATGCGTTCGATTACGCAAAGGGATTTGTAGGATTAGAAGCGATATCTATAGACGGCGCAAATTTTACTGAAAGTTATACGGCATTAGAAAAGGTCATCGAAACCATGAGGAAAGAGCGCAGACCATTTTTGGTACACGCTAAAGTCCCATTGCTCAACCATCATACTTCAGGAGTTCGAATGGAATGGTACCGAGATGATCTGGAAGAGGCCAAATCAAGAGATCCTTACCCAGTTTTAGAGCAACAGCTGGTCGATAGTGGCATAAGTACAGAAGATATCAAAGCGATAGAGGCGACAGCACAAAAAGCTGTAGATGCCGGATTTGAAAAGGCAAGAGATGCAGAAGACCCAAAAGCAGAGGATTTATTTACTCACGATTTTGCACCTACCCCAATTACTGAGGAAAAAGGTGAACGTTCACCACAAGGCGCAGAGAAAGTAGTAATGGTAGACTGTGCCTTGTTTGCCGTTGAGGAATTAATGAATAAGCACGACGAGTGTTTGCTTTACGGTCAAGATGTAGGCGCCAGATTAGGCGGTGTTTTTAGAGAAGCGGCAACCTTAGCTCAAAAATTTGGCGATGATAGGGTGTTTAATACACCAATCATGGAGGCCTTTATTGTGGGCTCTACCGTTGGGATGAGTGCTGTTGGATTAAAACCTATTGTTGAGGTGCAATTTGCCGATTATATCTGGCCCGGTCTCAACCAATTGTTTACGGAGGTGAGCAGAAGTTGTTACTTATCTAACGGAAAATGGCCAGTGAGCATGATCTTAAGAGTGCCGATTGGTGCTTATGGTAGCGGCGGACCTTATCATTCGTCTTCCGTAGAAAGTGTTATAACCAATATTCGAGGTATTAAAATAGCCTATCCAAGTAACGGTGCAGATTTAAAGGGCTTGATGAAAGCGGCTTATTACGATCCAAATCCTGTGGTTATTTTAGAGCATAAGGGACTTTATTGGAGCAAAGTGCCTGGGACCAAAGGCGCAACCTCAATAGAGCCTTCCGAAGATTATGTGCTGCCTTTTGGTAAAGCATGGGTGTTGCAAGAAATATGGAAACAAGAGACTTTGGAGACCTTAACAGTGGTTACATACGGGATGGGTGTGCATTGGGCCATGAATGCCTCAGAAGCATTAGGGATGAAAGATCAAATTGAAGTCATTGATCTTCGTACCTTATTTCCTTTAGATGAAGAGACCATCATGGCATCGGTTAAGAAAACAGGTAAGTGTTTAGTGGTTACAGAAGAGCCTTCTAACAATAGTTTTGCGCGAGCATTGTCTGGTAAAATTCAAGAGGATTGTTTTAAATTTCTAGATGCGCCAGTAATGACTATTGGGAGCGAAAATATGCCAGCAATTCCATTAAATTCAACTTTAGAAGAGACCATGATTCCTTCTACGGAAAAAGTAAAGGCGAAAATAGAACAGCTTTTAAATTACTAATTGTCAAGAATGGGATGATGATTTCTTAATTTTTGTATATTTATCGTTTAATCCATTATACAACACCATGAAAAAACAACTCCTTTTTTTAAGTTTTGCCGCTTGCCTTTTTATAGGAAGTCAATCAAGCTTTGCCCAGGCTAGTGTAAATGCTACAGCAATATCGAATCCTGCTCAAAATAGTCCTCAAGCTAGAGCGACTAAAGTTTTGGAATCTTTTATGCGAAGTACAGATGTAACCTCTAGTGTAAAGGAGCGTGTTTATGATCTGTTCAATAAAAACGCAAAAAAGTTTGAAGGGATTAACAACATTCAAGATGAGAAGTTAAGACAAATCAAGGAAGAGAAGATGGCTGTTTATATTGATAAACAATTAAAAACCATCTTAACTGAAAACCAATTTCAGGCATATCTTAAGAGTAAGAGCTAGTTATAGCGATTATCCATAAAAAAAAAAGCGATCTTCAATATTGAAGATCGCTTTTTTTTATACGTTGTATTCTGAAAGTGGTTTCGTAAAGCTTTCAGGATCTGCAGCCAAATGATATCTTGGGTCGTCCACATCTTCAATGATCACTTCTTTAAATTTAGGACTTGCCTTGTACATCAGCTGCTTACAGTCTTCACTAAGGTGTTTTAACTTAATTACTTTTCCTTCCGCTTCATATTTATGCACCAAGTTAAAAATGGCTTCTATAGCAGAATGATCACTTACGCGTGACTCAACAAAATCAATTTCAACATAGTCTGGATCGCTTTTTACGTCAAATTTTGCATTGAAATTTTGAATAGAACCAAAGAATAGCGGTCCCCAAATTTCATAGATTTTCGTACCGTCTTCTCTTGTGCGCTTGCGAGCTCTAATCATTACCGCATTTTTCCATGCAAATACAAGTGCCGAGATAATGACACCAATAAACACCGCAATGGCAAGATCATAGATTACGGTTACTGCAGATACAATGACAAGAACAACGGCATCAGCCAAAGGTATTTTTCTAATAATTCTAAAACTCGACCATGCAAATGTTTCAATAACCATCATAAACATAACGCCAACTAAAGCAGCAATAGGGACTTGCTCGATGTACTGTGCCGTAAATAGAATAAAGGTCAATAAGGTCAAGGCCATCATCACTCCAGACAAACGTCCTCTACCACCTGCATTGATATTAATTACAGTTTGACCAATCATACCGCATCCACCAGTTCCTCCAAATAAACCGCTTAAAATGTTTCCGGCACCTTGTGCAACACATTCTTTATTTCCGTTTCCTCTCGTTTCTGTAAGTTCATCTACTAAATTCATAGTCATTAAAGACTCAATAAGCCCAACAGACGCGGCTAAAAATGCATAAGGAAGGATGAATTTTAAAGTATCGAAATTAAAAGGCAAATTTTGCCACAGTTCCACATTAGGAGTAGGGAATTCCCCTTTTAAGCCTTCGCCACCACCTTCAATGATATAAGAGCCAACGGTGCTCACATCCAATCCGCCAAAAACAACAACACCAGTGGTTACCAGAATAGCAGTTAAAGCTGCAGGTATTTTTTTGGTCAATTTAGGAAGTAACCAAATAATGAGCATGGTAAGTCCAACAAGACCTAGCATCGAATATAATTCTGATCCGGTCATTGGGATATCATTATACTTTTCTAAACCATCTGTGCTTATTTCTAATTCTTTATGAGAGAACATACGCACCTGCGCCATGAAAATTACAATTGCCAAACCGTTTACGAAACCCATCATTACGGAATGTGGAATCAAACGCACAAAGCGTCCTAGTTTTAAAACACCAGCGCCTATTTGAATAATTCCCATTAAAACAACGGCCGCTAATAAATAAAAGTAGCCCATGTTGTCAACGGGATTGTCAAACAGCATTCCTTTGGAATGGCCTTCAGCAATAAGACTAACAAAAATAACGGCTACGGCACCCGCAGCTCCAGAGATCAAACCAGGTCTGCCTCCAAAAATGGCGGTTATCAACCCCACAATAAATGCGCCTGATAATGCCACCAAAGGATCAATTTGTGCTACAAACGCAAAGGCAACAACCTCAGGGATCATTGCTAATGATACCGTAATACCAGCAAGAATGTCATTCTTGGGATTTTGTGTAAAATGCTTAACTACTTTTTGCCCTAATCTCATAATACCTGTCATTAAAAGTCGGCAAAGATAGGGCTTATATGTTTATTAGAAAATTAGGCGACTTATAGTCGAAAAAAAAGCATATTCTTTAGAAGGAATATGCTTTAATAGTTAAACTGTTATTTTTAAGTAAGTTGAAGCGCTATTTTCTGTGATATTTACATTTGCTGTGGCGGGTAGCTTTCTAGCATTTTCCCTACAAACTCCTTGATTTTAGCCTCTTTCTTCTCCATTTTAGTGGGTAAGTTGCCCATACCAGAGCCTTGCCATACCAACTCTTTCTTTTCAGCATCAATGAGGTCTATAAATAAGGTGCCTTCATTGCTTGTCGATACTGACGGTTGATTCCATCCCATGCCCCAGCCTGGTCCAAAACCCCCATAACCCCAACCGCCGAAGCCGCCCCAGCCCCAGCCACCGAAGCCACCCCAGCCCCAATTGTTTTGATAGACATCAACACGGGTTTGTGCTTTGGTAAAAATACTAACGAGCATATCTGGATTATCAGATTTGGTGTAGCCTTTCGCTAATAATTCTGCTTCGATAGCACGTAGGATTCTGCGTTTATCAAGATCGCTAATTTCAGCTTTATCAATGCCTGTTTTATAAAAGGCAAATGTTTTGTATTGGTCAAATGCTACTTTTTTATCATAATCAGTAGCAACTCTTACAGAGCTGCAAGAGGTAATGACCATCATGATCATTAACAGCGGGAATAGTTTTAAAATCTTTTTCATTGCTTTTTTATTTGAGTTATAACGAGTCCAGTAATTTCTCATCTACCATATTTGGAAGTGTCACCCTTAAGTTAGGTTCATTTTCCATGGCGCGTTTAATTGCAAACACAGCACCTTCATTTCTAGCCCAACTTCGTCTTGAGATGCCATTATTGACATCCCAAAATAGCATGGATTTTAGGCGACGTTCTGCGTCAGTACTACCATCAAGAACCATACCAAAACCGCCATTGATAACTTCACCCCAACCAACACCGCCACCGTTATGAATGCTCACCCAAGTGGCGCCTCTAAAACTATCACCAATCACATTTTGAATAGCCATATCTGCTGTAAAGCGTGAGCCATCGTAGATGTTGCTGGTTTCTCTGTAAGGAGAATCTGTTCCAGAAACATCATGATGATCCCTGCCCAGAATCACTACTTCAATATCGCCATTTTTTATGGCATTATTAAAAGCTTCTGCAATTTTAACGCGACCTTCTGCATCGGCATATAAAATACGGGCTTGAGAGCCAACGACTAAACGATTGTCTTGTGCACCTTTAATCCATTGGATGTTATCAGACATTTGTTGCTGTATTTCAGGAGGTGCGTCTTTCATTAAGGCTTCTAAAACAGAAGACGCTATGGCATCGGTTTTCTCTAAATCTTCAGGATTTCCAGAGGCACAAACCCATCTAAATGGACCAAAGCCATAATCAAAGCACATAGGCCCCATAATGTCTTGAACATAGCTAGAATATTTAAAATCAATCCCATTAGGAGCCATAATATCTGCTCCAGCTCTGGAAGCCTCAAGAAGAAAGGCGTTGCCATAGTCAAAAAAATAGGTGCCTTTAGAGGTGTGCGTGTTTACTGCTTCAGCATGCCTTCTAAGACTGTTTTGAACTTTTTCCTTAAACTGCTCTGGGTCTTGAGACATTAGCTCATTGGCTTCCTCAAAAGATAAGCCAACGGGGTAATAGCCACCAGCCCAGGGATTATGAAGTGAAGTTTGATCACTTCCTAAGTCAATATGGATTTTGGCATCATCAAATTTCTCCCAAACATCAACGACGTTGCCCAAATAGGCGATAGATACTGTTTCTTTTTCTGTTTTTGCTTTCTTAACTCTTTCGACTAAGGCATCTAAATCGGTTACTTTTTCATCAATCCAACCTTGATCTAAGCGTACTTGCGTAATTTTAGGGTTGACTTCTGCGCAAACCGTAATACACCCAGCAATAGTTCCAGCTTTGGGTTGTGCCCCAGACATGCCGCCTAATCCAGAGGTAACAAAGAGATTGCCTTGAGGTGGTTTCTCTATTTTTCTAAACGCATTCAAAACGGTGATCGTAGTGCCGTGAACTATACCTTGTGGCCCGATATACATATAGCTTCCGGCCGTCATCTGCCCATATTGCGTCACTCCTAAAGCATTAAATTTCTCCCAATCATCAGGTTGAGAGTAATTGGGAATCATCATCCCGTTGGTGACAACGGCTCTAGGTGCATCTTTATGACTGGGGAATAAACCCATGGGATGACCTGAGTACATCGCAAGGGTTTGTTCATCTGTCATTTCAGATAGATATTTCATCGTTAATCGATACTGGGCCCAATTTTGAAATACAGCTCCGTTTCCCCCATAAGTAATCAATTCATGAGGATGCTGCGCCACTGCAGGATCTAAATTATTTTGAATCATCAGCATAATGGCTGCTGCTTGATGAGATTTGCTGGGGTATGCATCTATAGGACGCGCAAACATGTCATAATCTGGCCTTAACCTGTACATGTAAATTCTGCCATAATCATCCAATTCTTTTTTGAATTCTGGCAATAAATCGGCGTGATATTCTTTATCAAAATAGCGTAATGCATTTTGAAGGGCGAGCTTTCGTTCTTCCGAAGAAAGTATGGCTTTACGTTTGGGCGCGTGGTTGATAGAAGGGTCATATGGTTTAAGTGCTGGTAATGTGGTTGGGATACCTTCCTTTATTTGATCTGCGAATGAAAGCGTTGTCATGGGAGTTATTCTTTTTTTGTAGTGTTCTTGCTCTGTTTGTATTTATCGAAACCGTATGGGCAGTGTCTACATCCACTTTCGCAACAGTAGCCTCTTTTAAGATGGTATTGCTCTGTAAAACACCGGTAACCTTCAGGTGTTAAGTAATAATCACCATCTTCTAATGGGATAATTTTCTTCATAGTTCACAAAGATAATGTAAATTGGAAAGATTTTTGAACAACGAAATGTATGGTATTTATTTCAAAATTGGCCTTGCCGAAAGGATATGTTGGTTTAACGATATTTCCTTTTATTATACTGAAATATGAGCACTTGAAAACGGATGCAGTTTTAATGAACCACGAACGGATTCATCTGAAACAGCAATTGGAACTTTTGATACTGCCCTTTTTTATATGGTACTTTTTGGAATTTATCGTAAGACTCGTGCAGTTCAGAAAATGGAACACTGCTTATAGAAATATCTCCTTTGAGCGTGAAGCTTACAAAAACGAGCAGAATTTGAAATATTTACCATCGAGGTCGCTCTTATCTTTTCTAAAGTATTTATGATGTTATTGAATTTTACAAGTGAGAATCAATTTGTGGCGAAGTTTAAGGATGGTATAGAGGTATTCATAAAGCGTGAAGATCTTATTCATCCTGTTATTTCTGGAAATAAATACCGCAAGTTAAAATACAATTTAATTGAGGCGAGACGTCAAGATCAGCATCAATTGCTAACCTATGGTGGTGCTTTCTCTAATCATATTGCCGCAGTAGCAGCGGCAGGGACGCAGTTTAATTTCAAAACCATTGGCATTATACGCGGTGAGGAATTAGAACATAAAATAGCTACAAACCCAACCTTAAGCTTCGCCCAAAATTCTGGAATGCAACTAAAGTTTGTGACCAGAGACGATTTCCGAAGAAAAAATGATGCCGATTTTAGAGCAGGGCTTCAACAGGAGTTTGGTGATTTTTACAATATTCCAGAAGGTGGTACAAATACTTTGGCTGTAAAGGGCTGCACGGAGATTTTAACTGAAGGGGACGATAGCTTTGACGTGGTTTGTTGTTCTGTAGGCACTGGTGGTACAATTTCTGGACTTATAAATGCTCTGCTGCCACACCAAAGCGTGCTAGGTTTTCCTGCATTAAAAGGTGATTTTTTAAGTGAGGAAATTTGTAAATTTGCAAAATCAAATCAATGGGTATTAAACACCGATTATCATTTTGGTGGTTACGGAAAAGTAACGCCAGATTTAATTGAGTTTATGAACGGGTTCAAAGCCCAGCATCACCTTCAATTAGACCCTATTTATACGGGTAAGATGCTATTTGGTATTTATGATTTGATTGATAAAGGCTATTTTAAAAGGTCTACAAAAATCCTTGCCATACATACAGGCGGTCTGCAGGGTATTGAGGGGATGAATCTCAAGCTAAAACAACAAAACAAGCCTTTAATCGTTTAAAAACGTGTATGAGAAAAATTTTAATACTTTTTATTTTAGTAATCATGGTGGCGAGTTGTGGTTCAAAACGAAAAATTGTAACCAAAAAGCGCAATAGTAAAACCAGAACCGAACGTGTAGTGAAAGCACCAACTACTACTGATCCTCCAGCGGAACCAGTTGGGGTTCCTGACGAGGTTGTTGTCACAAAGAAGGTATATGCAAGTGCTGTTGAAGAATACATTGACGTTTACAGCAGTATCGCCATGGAAGAAATGCGCAAATATAAAATTCCTGCCAGTATTACTTTGGCGCAAGGCATTTTAGAATCAGGTTCAGGACAGGGCCGCCTTTCAGTAGAGGCCAACAACCACTTCGGCATTAAGTGTCATGGATGGACGGGTGATAAAATTTATCATGATGACGATCGTTCACAAGAATGTTTCAGAAAATACAACTACGCTAAAACCTCTTTTGAGGACCATTCAGAGTTTTTGACTTCACGTGGTAGATATGCCAAATTGTTTGAGCTAAGGCAAGATGATTATAAAGGTTGGGCTAGAGGGCTTCGCTCAGCGGGCTACGCCACCGATAGAAAATATCCCGATAAATTGATAGGGCTTATAGAACGTTATAAACTCTACGAATTTGATGACGTGGTATTGGAGAACAAGCGTGAGATTATAACCACTTCTAATGTAACTCATGAAGTGGTAAAGGGAGACACCTTGTATTCTTTGTCTAAAAAATATAATACCTCTGTTGATGAGATTAAGGCGCTCAATAATTTATCGGGCAACAACATTAGCTTAGGACAAATTTTGATTATAAAATAAATATATGTTATACCAACGCAGTAGTGCACTATTTAAAGAAGCAGAAACGGTAATTCCTGGAGGGGTGAACTCACCAGTAAGAGCTTTTAAAGCGGTTGGCGGGACGCCTATTTTTGCTAAATCGGCTAAAGGCGCCTATGTTATAGATGAAGATAATAGACGTTACATTGATTATATTAGTTCTTGGGGACCAATGATATTGGGCCATGCTTATGAGCCTGTAGTAAATGCCGTTATACAAAAAGCTAAAGATGGGACCTCTTTTGGGATGCCTACAGAAATTGAAACTAAAATTGCACAACTTGCAGTAAAAATGGTGCCTAATATTGATAAAATACGTTTTGTCAATTCAGGAACAGAAGCATGTATGAGCGCAGTTCGATTAGCGCGGGGATATACCAGTAAGGATAAGATCATCAAATTTGCTGGGTGTTATCATGGTCATAGCGACTCGTTTTTGATAGAAGCGGGAAGTGGAGCCGTTACTTTTGGTAGCCCAAATAGCCCAGGTGTCACTAAAGGAACTGCAAAAGATACCTTGATGGCTATCTATAATGATATCGAAAGCGTTAAGCGTTTGGCGGAAGCGAATAAAGATGGGATTGCATGTGTTATTATAGAGCCTGTTGCAGGTAATATGGGCTGCATACCACCTACGAATGAATTTTTAAAAGACTTGAGAGCCTTATGTGATCAGCACCAAATTCTTTTGGTGTTTGATGAGGTAATGACGGGTTTTAGGTTAGCTAAAGGTGGTGTTCAGGAGCTTTACAATATCAATGCTGATATCGTTTGCTTCGGAAAAGTAATTGGTGGAGGTCTACCAGTTGGGGCTTTTGCTGCTCGCAATGAGATTATGGAGCATCTAGCGCCTTTGGGAAGTGTATATCAAGCAGGAACCTTAAGCGGAAATCCATTGGCTATGGCTGCAGGTTTAGCGATGCTTAAAACCATTGATAACGACGCTTCTTTGTTTAAGAGGTTGGCAGATAAAACGGAATACTTGCATAAAGGTTGTGCGGAAGCCTTAGAGGAGCACGAAATTGTCCATACCATAAATCGTGAGGGCTCTATGATGTCTATTCATTTTAGCGAAGACCCTGTTTTAGATTTTAAATCTGCTGCAAAGGGAAATAACGATGTGTTTAAAAAATTCTTTCACGGCATGCTTGCCGAAGGTGTTTATTTGCCACCAAGCGCGTTTGAAAGTTGGTTTCTAAACGACGCACTGTCTTACGAAGATTTAGATGAAACCATCGCTGCGGTTTGGAAAGTATCCAAAACGTTGAAATAATTTAGATACACCAATGCTTATCAAATAAAAAAATCCGGATGAATGATCATCTGGATTTTTTTATTGTTCGAATTAGAGAATTTTTTAAGATGCTCTATAAAGATTAAGATACTTTACAAATTGTTCCTCGTTAAGGATCTCTTTGAGGCGCTCGTCTAAAATGCCATTGATTTTTTTCAATTGCTCTTTATGAGCTTCGAGATTGTCCTCAATTTTTAAATAGGTTTCGTTATAAGTCTTATACGCTTGGAAAATATCTTCCATTTTGCTGTCATCAATTTTGATGACTTTTCGAAGTTCTTTAGTTTTCTCATTAGCGGCTTTCCCGACTTCAATACTGGTTTGAGCCATAATGTTTTGTGAACTAAACGCTAATGCTAAAGTAAACAAGCAAAGTGTAATGTATTTTTTCATTTCAATTAATTTATTTTTTTTCAGATGACTAAAATAGCAAATTTTACATTAAAAAGGGCATTGACTTTAAAATCAATGCCCTTTTTGATAAAAACTCAACCAATAAAACATTTATTCTCTGTGGCCGCTTCTATCGGCATGTTTGCCTTTTCTGCCATTTCTCTTCTCCTTTAGGCTAGATTCCCACTTGGCATATTGTTGATCATTTAAAACAGACTTCATTTTTTGCTTCATTGCGATTTGATGATCTAGTTTCTCGTTGATCATTTTAATGCGGGCTTCCTTTGATGGTTTTTCACTGTCTTTATTCTCTCGTAAAGCTCTATGAGACTCCATGTTTTGCTTTCTTTGAGTAGCCTCTTCTAAAAGAACCGTTTTTACTTTGGCTTGTTGAGCTTCGGTTAGATCTAGATGTAAGGTCATCTTTTTTGTTTTAATGGTAGCCATTTCTTCAGCAGAAAGGTCTTGCATCAGTCTTCCATCTCGGTCGCCTCGGTTTTTGTCCTGAGCTATTGCTTGTAAACTAATAAAGGCAATAGCAATTAAAATTACTTTTTTCATCTTGTGTGTGTTTTAGATTAAGAGTATTCGTTTTCTAATTGATGCCTTTTGGACATTAGATCTTAAAATAGGTTTAAAGACGAAGATGATTTTAACGGCTAATTAACAGATTTGGCTTGATCAATGAGCTCTAAAGTAACAGTGTAAAGAGGTCTAGAGGTCATTTTGCTTTTTAGCCAAGCAAAAAAGCTCATCACAAAAATATCTTCTTGTTTATTTTCTACCCAAGTAAATGATGTTTCAACTTTGTCATTAAAAACTTTAGAAGTAACGGTCTTGGGATGTTTGTAGTAGTGCTCTATCAAATGAAGGTATGTGATGACCCGTTCTTGGTTAATGTCTTTTAAATATGTAATGTAAGCTCTTTTAAAGCTTTTCAATCTAGAATCTACAAGGTCCAATTCATCAAGTTCTATATAGAGAATGATCTCAACCAAATTCTTTTTTATGGTCCATTCCTTACCTGCTTTTTCGCTATAGTAGTTATCTGTATGATAAAAACTTGAAGAAATACGCTTTGCATTTTTAAGATCTTCTTTTTGTAAATAAAACATAACCAAACTAAGATTGATATCCAATACGGTTTCTACATCGTTATGTTGATCTTGTAAAACTGACTCCAATAGCATAATGGCTTGGTCTTGTTCTGAAGTGTAATTAAGGTTTAATGCTTTAAGTAGCGTGTATTTAAGAATAAAAGACTTCTTGTACTTATGACGTTGTTGAGAACATAAGCTTTTCATGAGCTCTAAATACTCTTGGGATGCTGTAAATTTTTTATTTCTAAAAAGTGTATTTGCGATGATGTAAATCACTTGAATGTGATAAAATAACTGTTTGTCTTTCGTTTTATGAGATTTGAGTTTTTCATAAGTATCCAATAAAAAGGACTCTATTTTTAAGTAATCGTTGGTTACAAATGCCGATAGACTTACAATAGTTGTTAATTGATACAGGGATTTGAAAGATAAAGACTCAGATATCTCAATGTGATGTTCCTGAAGCGTGTTGTTTAAAATCGTTTCGAAATCTAAAATTTCACCTTTGTAAACGATATTGTTAAGTGCATGCCTGATTTTTGCATACACCATATTGAGTTCTTCTTCAATAAAATAGTGTTTTTGATTGCTTCGAAATTTATCAATTAATGTCTCAAGATGTACCGTAGGGTGTAAATAAGCGTATTGAATTTTTGTGTGATAGATTTCATTTAGAATAGGGTAGAGTTGATGCTCTTGCGCCAAAAGTTCAGCTTTATCAAGAATTGGATAGGCGATTTTCGGATTTTTATAGGCAAGAAAATGTCTAGCGGCCAAGATATATTTGATGAGTTGCAAGTCTACAGAGTTTTCATCTGTAAGCTTTTGATTAGCAACAAAGTCTATGAGCGATTGGTATAAACGTTTTCGTAATGCGTGATAAGCCGGTTTGTTGTCTTTCTTATAAAGTATGTGACAGATTGATTTTGAGTCCTGCTCATCTTCTGATAAAAGCTTAAAGAGTTGGATGTTCTTAGTGTCACTTCGTTTATTCTTTGTCTCCAAAAATTGAATAAAATGCTGTTGTTCTTCAGAAGAAAACGTTGCGATGATAGCGTTTAAATTTGTCAATATATCGTCATTAATATTCATATAAAGTTAGTGATAATATCAGTCATGTATAATTTATTGCAAAATATATCATCAGTTTCTATATTAAATTAGATATGTATTGATCTCTAACTAGCGCACTTTTGTTGTAACATCAACAACAAGCGTATGAAATCTATCATCAAAATCTTAGTGTTATCAATTGGTTTAACTATAGGTGGGCTATGTTCTAATTCCCTCAAGCTTGAAACTGTGAAAAATTATAAACAGATTGTTGCCTTTCTAGCTAAAAACACAATGGGTCAAACCTTAGTCTTAAGCAATTGATATGAAAATCAATCAGGTGAATACCGCCTTCATTACCACTGTGGTTGTCTCTGTAGTGGTATTTGTATACTTAGTTTTTTTAGGATATGATGAGATCAGGACATTTAAAGATGTGATCAAGATTATTGCATCGATTCTATTTCCGATACCGATCTTGTTTTTTGTGCGCTTTCTTTTAATAACAGATTTTGTGCCTCTCAATACCGATGAAAATAAGCTCAACAATCAAAAACCCGCCACATTGCTGCTCATTTTAAGTATGGTGCTTGGGCTTGCGGGTATGCAGATGATTCAGTGGCTCACGGGCCAGCATATAGAAGATCATCTCATAGTTGCTCACCTCATAAACTCGACCACTATTAGCAGTTACGTACTCAACTATATCCTGTACAGTAACTCAAAGGTCAATGGGATTTTGAGCGGTGTCTTATTATCCTTGGCCGTGCATGTCTTTTTTCTAGCCGGTTAACTAATTTTTACAATGAAGCGAATGCCAATTTCAAAAACGATAACCACACAATAATAACTTAACTAATTTAAATAAAACGATTATGAATTCAATTATTGAACCTCCAAAGCCAAAATCCAACGCTAGCAAAAGGGAATTATTATTTACGTTTCAATCGATGATTGTTACAGGACTATTAGCCCTTACTACGGTTGCTTTTTTTATGTATTATGATTTAACGATAGTCAAAGGTATTAAAGTGATATTTGCACCTTTTTTATCTGTAGTACCATTGCTATTTGTGCTATCCATTTTAAGAGATCTAAGGCAAGGTTTTATGGAAGGAAACTATACCAAAGACCAAATCTTGAAATTTAGCCTGATTACTCTTGGTATTACGATTGCATTTACGGGAATTACCTTTTTACTCTCTAAAATACAAGCGCTGGAAATTCTATTGGCAGCAATTATGGCAATTTTAAGTGTGGTGTTCTTTTTAAGAAGTAAGATAAAGGACGTCCTTGGCATGAGCATCATTACCGGTATTGCAGAAGGGATTATTGTTTATATGATTTTTATCTTCTAGATGGATAAAGAGAGCATATAAATTGAATCATCAATAAAAAAAGCCTCAGATCTCTCTGAGGCTTTTATATATAACTACAAGGAGTTATTATTTATCCATTAGGATTTAAAATAGCATCTACGCGCTCTAAAGCATCTGCAATATGAATTCGGCTCATATCATCAGCGCCTCTTGCATTTCTCAATGCACTGCGCAACGATTTTAGTTCTGCCCTTACAACAGCTCTAATATCTGACTGGCTTGTGTTCACTGCGGTCGCTTTTACGTAAGGACTACGTGATCTGCCGCTTTGATTTTCAGCAGTCATCATTTCAGCTAATCTGTCAATATAGGCACGCTGCAGATTTCTACGATACGTATCAATCTTTTTGCCGCTGCTTAGCTCGCTCCAAATTCCATTTCGTAAATCGCTCATCATATCAGTAAGCGCATAAGCTTCGTCTCCATTATAAGTTTGAGTTTCAATGAGACGTTGCATTTTTCCTAGACTTATAATATTCTTTAAGGTACGCTCTTGCATGGCACGAACGCGCTCTACAGAACCAGAGAATTCAATACGGTTAAAGATATCAGTATCTAGTAACCATTCTGGAGTTTCAAATAAATTATCTTGAATAAAGGCCATGGCTTCTTTTTGCTTAGCCTTAGGAACAGGTATGTATACTGCACCTTCTTGATCTGAGGTTTTGTAATACTCATAAACGCCTCCAATATTATTAGACACGTGGCCCATATAGCGGTTAAATTGAGAAATAACGTGACCGTACATTTCTTCGAGGTCGTCGTAATCTTCACCTTTCTCTGTGGTCCAGGTAATTAGATTTGGTACAATGCGTTTTAGATTCTTGATACCATATTCGCTGGCTAGCATGGCATCATCTCCTAAGTCTTCAGTTTGTGAACTTGGATCTACAACGTCACCAGCTTGTTGGTGTCCAAATCGGTACATTGGGTCACCGGCATGAGCCATAATCCACTCATTCAAAATTGGCTTTTCTTCTTCTGCAGTTTTGTCTAAGATTGGGCGATATCCCCATTCTATGGCATACTTATCATAAGTTCCAATATTTGGCATTAATGCAACACCCTCATCTCCTGGCTGTGCAACATAGTTGAAACGTGCATAATCCATAATAGATGGTGCTGTTCCATATTTTTGGGTAAATTCTGCATCTCTAAGTTTTTCTACAGGGTAAGCCACACTACTTCCCATGTTGTGAGGTAGGCCTAAAGTATGACCCACTTCGTGAGCGGATACAAAACGAATTAAACGCCCCATGACATCGTCGCGAAATTGCGGACTCTGAGCTTCTGGATTGATGGCTGCAGTTTGTACAAAAAACCATCCACGCAATAAAGACATCACATTATGGTACCAATTGATATCACTTTCTAAAATCTCACCAGTTCTAGGGTCGCTTACGTGCGGACCATTAGCATTGGGGATTGGAGACGCTAAATATCGTACTACAGAATAACGTACGTCCTCAGGTGTCCACTCTGGGTCTTCCGATTCACTTGGTGGGTTTTTAGCGATAATAGCTTCTTTAAATCCGGCAGCTTCAAAAGCAACTTGCCAATCTTCGATACCCTGCTTGATGTATTTTCTCCATTTGTATGGGGTAGCACGATCTATATAGTATACAATTTGTTTTTTCGGAACAACGAGTTCCCCACTTTTGAATTTCTCGATATCTTCATCTCTAACTTCTAATCTCCAGCGATCTAGAAATTCTAAAGTCTTACTCTTTTGGTCTTCTAAACCGTAATCTGTTTGACTGCTTGTAAACCATCCCACGCGCTCATCGAAATAACGACGCTTCATTTTGTCATCTGGAAGTAAGATCATAGAGTTGTTGATTTCTACAGAAATCGTCCCAGTACTAGAATTAGAAGGTGGCTCTCCAGCGGCATAAGTTTTAACGTGTCTAGCTTCAATGTTTTTAGGGTAGCTCTTAATAGTCTCAATGAAAGACTTATCACTTTCAAGTCTGGAGATCTTAAAAGGCTTTCTTTGGTAATCGGGGATTCCAAGAGACTTCACGTCTTGATCAAATAAAGGCGTAGCATCAATAACAACACTCGTTGAGTCTTTGCTAAATGCTTCTATAGGAAACGTATAGAGTACAGGCTCAAAATTAGAATTTGTTACTGCTTCATTTACAGGTAAAGAATCTGCAGCAACCACATTATAAGAGACCACACGCAATACTACTTTTTTATCTTTTTTCTGCCAGCGCAATACTTGTTCATTCAGTTTTCCGCCACCAAATCCCAAGCCACTGGCTGTTTTTGAGATGCGTGTTACCATGAGCATCTCTTTGTCAAATAGAGAGTCTGGGATTTCGTAGTAATATTTATCATCCAAACTATGAACAGTAAAAAGACCAGAATCGCTTTTAGCGTCTTTGGTAATTACCTTGTCATAAGGTTTGGGGTCATTTTTGCCAGGTTTTTTACCTGCATTTTCGGCTGTAGCAGCAGATTTGCTTGCTTTTTTTGCTGTGTTACATGACACTGTAAAACATAGAGAAACTACAAAGAGTAGTTTGAAAGGAAGTTGTCTCAAAATGATTGAATTTACATTAGTCTTTCAAAATAAGGAAAGTCTCTTTCTATTGAAACGTATTGCTTCTTTTTAAGATGAATTTAACGTAATCAATGCTTTTCTCAAAACATATTTTTAGTCGTTATAACATCCGACTTGAATTGGTTCTAATCAGAAAATGTAAATCGTATGTTAACTATTGAAAATGGTTTTTGTTGACATACAAATGAATTTGCATTAAGTTAATTCTACAAATAAGCCGTCCTCATTTTTTTCGACTTTAGCTACTTTTTTTGCGGTGAGTCCTTTAATGGTCTTGTCCCATTTCTTATTGCTTAAACCAGACTGTGATTTCAAGTCGTTAAGGTCTATTGGAGATGCTGATTTCAGAATTAGAAAAACCGACTTTTCTTCTTCGTTCATCTCCACTTGTTTCTTCTCAGGTCGCATTTGAGGGAAAAACAGGACCTCTTGTATGGATTGATTGTTGGTTAAAAACATAATAAGACGATCCATACCAATACCCATACCAGATGTAGGTGGCATGCCGTATTCTAAAGCACGTAAAAAGTCGTGATCTATAAATTCAGTAGCTTCGTCATCACCTTTGGCTGATAGTTTTAGTTGATGTTCAAAACGTTCACGTTGATCAATAGGATCATTTAACTCAGAATAAGCATTTGCAATCTCTTTTCCGCAGACCATCAATTCAAAACGTTCTGTTAGTTCAGGATTGTCGCGGTGTTCTTTGCATAACGGACTCATTTCTTTTGGATAATCGGTGATGAATGTAGGTTGTATGTAATTGCCTTCACATTTTTCGCCAAAGATTTCGTCAATCAATTTTCCTTTGCCCATCGTTTCATCAACGCCAACACCCATATCTCGGGCGGCTTGACGAATCTCAGATTCGCTCTTACCGGTAATATCAAACCCTGTGAAGTGTTTGATAGAATCTGCCATTGTTACGCGAGCATACGGCGCTTTAAAATCAATTTGATGCTTGCCAAAAGTAGCCTCGGTAGTTCCATTAACGGCAATTGCACAGTGCTCAAGGAGCTGTTCGCAAAAATCCATCATCCAATTATAATCTTTGTAGGACACATAGATTTCCATAGCTGTAAATTCTGGGTTATGAGTACGGTCCATCCCTTCATTTCTGAAGTTTTTAGAAAACTCATAAACACCTTCAAAACCGCCAACAATAAGGCGTTTTAAATACAGCTCGTTAGCAATTCTCATATAAAGAGGAATGTCTAAACTGTTGTGATGGGTTACAAAAGGCCTTGCGGCTGCACCACCAGGAATAGGTTGTAGAATAGGCGTTTCTACTTCAAAATATCCAGCGTCATTGAAAAAATTACGCATGGCATTGAAGAGCTTGGTTCGTTTAACAAATACTTCCTTTACATGTGGGTTAACTACCAAATCTACATAGCGCTGTCTATAGCGTTGTTCAGCATCTGTAAAGGCATCATGAATTTTACCTTCACTGTCTTCACGTGGTTGTGGTAATGGTTTCAAGGCTTTACTTAATAAGGTAAACTCCTTGACCATCACTGTTTTTTCGCCAACTTGAGTTGTAAAAAGCTCGCCAGTAATCCCAATAAAGTCACCAATGTCTAAAAGTTTTTTATAGACATTATTGTATTTGCTTTTATCATCACCTGTACAAATTTCGTCACGGTTAAAGTATACTTGAATTCGGCCAGTGCTATCCTGTAATTCAGCAAAACTTGCATTTCCTTGAATTCTACGTGACATCAACCTCCCGGCAATGGTTACTGTAGCGCCTTCTTTGAAATTTGCTTTCAGCTGTTTTGAAGTATGATCCACAGGAAATAAATCTGCAGGATACGGGTTGATTCCTAATTCTCTTAGTTTTGCGAGTTTATCGCGTCTCACCAATTCTAGTTCTGAAAGCTGCATAGTCGTTGTTTTTTACAGATTGCAAAATTACATTTTTTGAGACACTTTTAGAACAAGTTTATGGACTTCTATGCAAAAGACCTTTGCCTTTTGGCAAATACCAAAAAACAAAGGTCTGAGAGCAGTTTTTGAAAAGAGATCAACTATCGGTTTTTAAAACATTTCCTTTAATTTTTAAGATCTTCTTCGTTTCCGAAGCATTAGACATGATAGTAATTGTTTTGGTAAAAGCCCCAATGCGATTGGTGGCATAGGTAATGGTGATTTCTGATGTTTCTCCAGGAAGTATTGGCATCTTATTATAACTAGCAACGGTACAACCACAAGATGTTTTTATAGTAGAAATCACTATGGGTGCTTCGCCTGTATTCTTAAATTTAAAACTGCGTTCACCATCGGCATGTTGTTGAATGGTCCCATAATCTAAAGTTTCGTTCTCAAAGGAAAAGATACCAGCAATCTCTTCTGTTTTGTTTTGACTCGTCGTGTCTAGTGTCATGAACATGCAGATGAGCAGAGCGAGTGCATTGGTCAATAAAAATGGTGTTCTGTTTTTGTTTGTCATAAATGTCATAATAAATGTGTTTTTGGTTATACCAGACAAACATCGAGATAAACAGAAAGAAAAGGAGCTGTTAAAGGTTGGAAAAAGGGACTAGTACCGGGTCTAATTTTATGAAAAGCACATCATAACAGCGATTTAGCCTCTTCTCTTGAAGAAACATTAAGCTTTCTGAAAATATTATTGACATGTGTTTTAACCGTACTTACACTCACAAATAGTATCTCAGCAATCGCTTTATTGTTTTTTCCTTGGCGAATAAGATCCAAAATTTTCTGTTCTTGGGACGTGAGTTGCTCCATGCGATCTGTTTTACGTTTCGATTTTAGGCGATGTTTAGAATAGATGAGCCAAATATTTAAAAACAGAGAAAGGATGGCTGCAGCAGCAATAATGTAAACCCATATTGGCTGTGATGCTGTAGTCTTTTTTGAAGTGGACGCTGTAATAAAGCGATCTGCCTTTAGTTCTGCTTCATATTGCTTTGCATAAGTAGATTTAGGATACTGTCTTTTTAGTCGCTCTAAGAGTTCATCATAGTAGTTGTTTGTATTCAGATCTTGTAAATAGTACGTATGAAATGGAAGCCCTCGGTCAGAGAGGAAGGCATAGATATAGAGTTCGGCCAATGGCTCGTCAAGTGTTTCACCAAAATCATGAAGTATTTTAAACCATTTTTTATTGTTGAGTTTTCGGTTGGCCTTACTTCTATAGGTTCCATATTCAAAGCTCATGTCCTCTTTAAGAGAATCGATTTTTATAAAAGCTGAGGTCTTTGGGTTGGTAGATCTAACATCGCAGAATATCTGATCTTCGAAACCTAAAGGAAAGACAATGGAGTCATTTTCTTTGGCAATGAATAGAATCGATTTACTGTCTTCGCAATGTCCGTCAAAATGATTGGTGTTTTTACCGCTCAGGCTGCAATTGTCTACATGAAGCTTATATATTTTGTTAGTTGCATCAAGCTGACTCCCGTTAAACTCGAAATATCCCGTGGCATCTGTGGATACTTTAGTGATGATCTGTTCTTCATTAATGCCCTTAAGAGTCCTGTAATCTTCAATGACCGAAAGATAAACAGCATTCTGCCAGCGCTCATTATCAATGTGACCTGTAAAGTGATGTTGTGCATGTAGCAGCTTTCCGAAGCACACTAAAAGAATCAAAAAGATAATCTGCTTGTTCATAACACTAAACTACTATTTTTTTTTACTATCGGAAATGAGCCGAATCGAAATTTGTGCTGTAACATTACTTTCATACAAACGACCAATCGTTAGATCATCAATCAAAATAAATCAAAGTATTATGAGCTTTTGGAGAGTTTTGCTCGCTATTGTGTGTCCACCACTAGCGGTTATAGGGAAAGGCTGTGGGTCTATCTTAATTGTGTTTTTGCTTTGGCTCTGCGGCTGGGTGCCGGGCGTAATTGCTGCTTTAGTGATTTTGAACAATCCCGAACGATAAAATTGTATTTTTGCAGTCATGAATAAGACGGTAAAAATAGAGGATTTAGGCACCAAGGATTTTAAGGCCACCTGGGATTATCAAGAACAACTCTTTAAGGGGATTTTAGATACCAAAATCAAGAATAGGAGAGAGGAGGCTGGTTTAGAAACCGATAATTATTTTCTTTTTGTAGAGCATCCACATGTGTATACCTTAGGGAAAAGCGGGGATGTGGCCAACCTATTGCTAACAGAGCAACAGCTTACTGAAAAAGGAGCTTCTTTTTACAAAATTAACCGAGGTGGTGATATTACCTATCACGGTCCTGGGCAGATTGTGGGATATCCCATCTTAGATTTGGATAATTTCTTTACAGATATTCACAAATATCTTCGTCTGTTGGAAGAAGTGATTATTCTTACGCTTAAAGAATACGGATTAAATGCCGAACGCAGTCCCGGTGAGACGGGGGTTTGGTTAGATGTTGGCACGCCCTTTGCCCGAAAAATTTGCGCTATGGGCGTACGTGCTAGCCGATGGGTGACCATGCATGGCTTTGCTTTAAACGTCAATGCCGATTTAGGGTACTTTGACAATATTGTGCCCTGCGGAATTAAAGGCAAAGCAGTAACCTCATTAAATGTGGAGCTCAGCGTTGATCACATTAATGAAACTGAAATAAAACAAAAATTACTCAAGCATTTTATGATGCTTTTTGAAGCAAAATCTTAAAGTAGAGTTACCCTTCCTCATTAAAAAAGACTTTGTAAAAATGCATTTTCTTCTCATCATCGTAGCCACGCTCTAAGTATTCGGCAGATGCATCAGGTGCATCGACATCCAGCTTAATTTGGATATTGGTGTCTAATTTGATTTCGGTCTTGATTTTCTGCTTTTGCTTTTTCAAAACAATTTCAGAGACATCAAATTGGTTTCTAATCACGATGTTGTGATCGCTTTCATAACCTTTTTTAAAATCCTCAAAGAGCTGTATTTGATCTTCATTATCCATAACCTCCTCTTTGAAAGTTTCGATATTGGCAATTTCATTTTCTTTGAAAAAATCTACGGTTTTAGCCAAAAAGTGACTTTGTTGTTGTCCGCCAAATTGAGGCTGCATCACTTCTTTTGAAAAGTCTCGGCACATTTCAATATAATTTTTAGTGTGCTCGTTGGAATCGTCAGGATACTTTACGTTGAGAAAACTTTTAATCCAATACTGTGCGTCATAGTTATTGTTGTCCACACTTAGTACAATTTTGCCCTCACCATCAGCAGCATTAAGGATCAAGCAGCCTTTATCTACTTTTTTGGTGCCAATACCACGTTGTGCAATAATATCATAGCTATTGTTCTCAAGATAAGTTTGAAAGAAATGGGTTTTACTTTCAATCTTAAAAATACCAATGGCATCTGTCTGGTAATCCTCATATTGTATATCATGCACCATACAAATAATCACGTCTCCTGTTTTAATTTGAGAGGAATTGGACTGCTCAAAGAGATGCGTTACAATATGCTTCGAAATATTGACGAAATCAGAGTCGTCTGCCAGCAATTGCGTGGCGTAAGTGTTTATTTCGTTAAGTTCTATGTTTGAGTGGTGATTAAAACGATAGGTTTCAGCCAAACTGGTAAATGGTCTTAAAAGATAGGGTACGAGAATATCGTAGCTTTCTTCGTCAAAGTCTATAGGCTGTTCTGAAAAAGCATTCTTTGTACTGTTGAATTTATTGCCAACTTTATGTAAGATGCATTTTGAAATGGAAGCTTTATTACGTTTTATCATATGGGTCTTGGTCAAATTTCCGAAGCACAATACTACAAAATACAGATCGAATTATGTTAATAAGTATTGGTAATGCATTGCGCTATTTGATTGAGAGTGGTTTTTAAGTTTAACTACTTTAATTGTTAGAATATGAGACTAGTACGCTTGTTGAAAGAGAATTCTCTTTTATTCTTAATTTAAGGTATAGATAATCATGCTATTGTTACTCCCTTTGGTAATAAGCTCAAGGCTAGAATCTTTATCAACATTAAACATGTCGATCTTAGAATTTCCATAAACGGGGAAATTGCTAATAGGCTTAGCTTGGCTATCAAAAAGGTACACTTTTTTAGATTGTAAATCGGTAACGCTCACATAGATCTTATCTCTAATATAAAATATAGAGGGCTCTGTATAATTGCCGAAATCTAACGAGATGGTATTTGACTTGATCGTAAGCTTGTTGTCTGATAGTGCCACAAAAGTTTTGCTTGTTGTGGTTATTTTATGGTTGTCTTTTAAATTCAGGTTTTCATGTTTCACCGTACCATTTTGGTTGACTTTCAGGAGTTCTCCATTAGCATTGGTAGTTGTAAAATGATTATCATAAAGATAGATCTCATTATCTGAGAACACAATAGCTTCTTTAACATCAATGCGTCTATCACCCACACGATCTAGGATTTCTAAATGATCTCCTTTTGCAAAAACAATATAATCCTTAGTGCCTACTCTAAAATGTTTTGGTTGGGTGGATATGGTGCTGTTATCAGCGTCATATTTAAACCCATCAACACTATTTCCCAATTGATCATACATTAAGAGAGACTTCCCTTGTGTAACTAATAATCGGTAGTTACGCTTGTTAGCGTAATCAAATACAGAAAGTGGTTGAGTGATTTTATCATTAAATTTAAGCGGAAACGGAGAAACGTCATTACCATTTCTATCTAAAACATAAACTCGATTTGATGTTGCAAAGGCCAATTGCAAACGGCCGTTTTTGTACATGTCAATCTGTTCTATTTTACCTAGAATTTTTCCGTTGAGCTGTTTTTTCCAAAAGACCTTGCCCTTATTAGAAATAAGGTACAGGTTGTTGTTAATGTCTTGCACGGCCACATCCATTTGATTGTTGGTGTGGTTTTTAACAAACTGTGGAGAGGTCAACAAGTCGGAATCAATGGCAATATTCACCTCTTCTGAAATTTGATTATCGTTTCCTTTGTTCTTAAAGGTTTTGAAAGCAGCGTTTACATGTGCAAAATTTGTGTCGTATATAAATTGTAAGGCCGAAGTTTCATACTTGCCAAGCTCAAAGCCTTCAGCATTTTCGAAGTATTTTTCCAGCCTTTTTTTTAGAAATTGAGCACTGTCAAATATAAAAAATGAAGATTCATCACTGAGATGAAGCATCAGATCTTTATAGGCATCACTTTCTGAAAGTACCGTACCATTTTGATAATTTGAAATGATTGTCTCTAGAACACTGATGTCTTCAGCAAAAACGAAAAAATCGTCAATGTTGACATAATATTTAGGAGCAGTGACAGAAATTAGAGGTGCAAATGTTGCTGCAAAATTTTCATCAGTATCTAAACTATAAATGTCTATCGTTCTGTAAGAACTATTGATTTGCTCAGATTCTAAAGCCTCAAATGTACTTGTAGGGTCGAGAGAGTAAAGTAAAAAAGCTGGAGTGTCCTCAATAACTAATTCACCAAACTCTGTAATATTATCATATATACGATTTGGTTTTGCAAGAGAATCGTTTAAAGCAATATTATGAAAATTTTGTCTCAGCATTTGCATGTTCTGAGATGTAAAACTTGTAAAATGTGTTACGGATGCAGGACAGATGGAAGCCATTTTATTTTGCTGAGGAATACTTCCTCTAAATTTATTGATCAGTGTTTGTGATGAATCTCTGGCCTCCGTGACACCGTTAAAGTAAATGTCGTTTTGAGAGATATCGACATCTATAACCGACAGTTTTGAAAAAGAAGCTTGATCTTTAAGGGTATCCGGTAATAATAGTTGGCCTAGACCTATTCTATTATTTTTATAGAAGATAGAAACAGATTGTTCATTGTCTGATGTTTCAAATAACTCTTGTATTGTAGTA
The DNA here is from genome assembly GCF_000688335.1 of Sediminibacter sp. Hel_I_10. Classification (NCBI taxonomy): domain Bacteria; kingdom Pseudomonadati; phylum Bacteroidota; class Flavobacteriia; order Flavobacteriales; family Flavobacteriaceae; genus Sediminibacter; species Sediminibacter sp. Hel_I_10. The sequence continues at coordinate 1,382,771 of NZ_JHZX01000001.1, read as the reverse complement.
GGCAATTGGGTTGGCGTTAGTGAGTTTTTTGCCAAGTTCATGCGGTTAGATATAAACAAGATACTGTCCTTGCTCGTGCTATAATAGGTAAGATCGTTTAAGGTGAGTTTTTTGATAGTGTCATCTCCACTGCCAAAAGACTCAACTACCAGATTTGGGATAGAGTCAAATTGAATAATATGATCTTTATAGTGGGTAACGATACTAATTTGCACATTATCATTATCCTCTTTTTTTATACCTATATATATAGGACTCGCATTTTGAAAATAAGCTAAAGGTGTCAATTGAGATTTGAGGCTGCTCAAAGAGGGCGCTGCTCCAATTTCTGTAAGCAGTGTATTGTTCTTGAGTCCGCTTTTGAGTGCCTCAAGATTATTGATTTTTAAAATGATTTCAGAATCAGAAGGGATTCTAGAAAGAGGGCTAGTAGTATCAGAATTGTTGTTTGAGCAACTGTTCAATACTATTAAGCCTAAAAGCAACAGCCAAAATAATCTCATGAATACGATTTTTGCAAATATAGAAAGTTAGATATCCAAATGATATTGTTCGGGTAATAATCTAAATGATTTTCTGTGGTATTTGGTAATCCCAAATTTAAGAATGGCTGCACGATGCTCCTTTGTAGGATATCCTTTGTTTTGTTTCCAATTATACATAGGAAATTCTTCGTGAATCTTCTCCATATAAGCGTCTCGATGTGTTTTAGCCAATACAGATGCCGCGGCTATTGATAAATACTTAGAGTCTCCTTTTATGATTGTTTGGTGTTCAATAGTTTGAAAGGGCTTAAATCTATTCCCATCCACTATAATGTATGTAGGTTTTGGATCGAGTAAAGTTATAGCTTTATGCATGGCGAGGATAGAGGCATTAAGTATATTGATCTTGTCAATGTCTTCAGGCAAGACCATCGCGGTGGCATAGCAGGTTGCTTGATGCTCTAAAATGGGCTTAAGTAAATTCCGTTTTGCTTCTGAAAGGAGTTTAGAGTCATTTAAAACGTCATTCTCAAAATATTTTGGTAAAATAACAGCCGCTGCTGTCACGGGGCCAGCAAGACAACCACGCCCTGCTTCATCTGTGCCGCATTCTAATTCGAAACCTGAAAAATTTAGTTTTAGTGCCAAAATGTTAAAATTTGAACAAAGTTAAAATATTAACGCAACCTTTTGTTAATATAACCATCTACAATACAGAAAGCTCAGATAATATAAGTGATTGAGTAGATTTTTTCTCAAAATTGAGTTAACGTTTTTTTAGCATAATAACTTGTTTATTTAATAATTTATTAAGATGTTTGCGAAAGACTAACTCAAATAATTGTTTTATGAAATTAAAGTTAACATGGTTAATGACGCTATTTATGGCGTGCGTGATGCAGTTCTCTTATGCACAAGAGAAGACGGTCACAGGAACAGTTACTACTGCTGATAACGAATTGCCGTTACCAGGAGCATCAGTAATTGTTAAAGGTACAACGAAAGGTAAGCAAACAGATTTCGATGGTCAATATTCTATCGAAGTAAGTCAAGGTGAAGTTTTAGTTATTTCCTATGTTGGAATGAAAACCACTGAAATTAAAGTTGGGGCTGCTAGTGTATACGATGTTGCCTTGGAATATGATAACGCCTTAGAAGAGGTTGTTGTTGTAGGGTATAGCAAAACTACCAAAGAGTCTTTCACAGGTACTGCTGCTACTGTAGACATGGAAGAGATTGAAGGTAAGGTCGTTTCTAACGTAACACAAGCGCTTAGAGGTGAGATTGCTGGGGTGAATGTTATTACAAGGTCGGGACAGCCAGGAGCCGCTGCAGAGATTCGTATTCGTGGTTTCGGTTCTATTAATGGTAATACTCTTCCGCTTTATGTTGTAGATGGTGCTCCCCTTACTGGAACAAATGTGTTGCAATCTATAAATCCAGCTGACATTGAGTCTATTGTTGTATTGAAGGATGCGGCAGCGACATCTATATATGGGTCGAGAGGTGCTAATGGCGTTGTGTTGGTTACGACAAAGCAAGGTAAGCAAGGTACTTCAAGAATATCGATCGATGTTACTACAAGTGTTAATACTTTTATGTTGCCTGAGTATGATGTTTTAACTTCTCCAGAAGAGTATATGGAAGTGTCTTGGGATGGTCTAAGAAACAATGCCATACTTAATGGTTTCCCGAATCCTAGACAATATGCTAGTAATAATCTTTACGGTACTGCTGCTGGTATTGATCCTTTATATAATATTTGGAACGTTCCTGGCAATCAATTGATAGACCAAGAAACAGGCCGATTTAATAATGGGGTTCAGCGTCGTTTTACACCAACTCTTTGGCGTGATGCTGTTTTTTCAAACGGACAGCGAACAGAGGCTAACTTACAGTTTTCTGGTGGTACCGAGAAAACAAAATTCGCAAGTTCTTTAGGATATGTTGATGATCAAGGAGCAGCTGTAAATTCACGTTATACTAGGTATTCGACTCGTTTGAATTTGGAGCACAAAGCTACTGATTGGCTTACGGTTTCTGGTAATATGGCTTGGACAGGAGCTAGAAATACTAATTCTGGGGCCGATGGAGCGAGTAGTTCTGCAAACCCTTTTGCAATTTTATATACTTCACCTGCTATTTATGATGTATTCTTAAGAAATCCAGATGGAAGCTTAGTTCCAGATCCTATTTTTGGTGGATCTCAGTATGACTACGGAAATGCTACAGGAAGGAGAGCTTGGAATGGTACTAACGCCGTAGCGGTTGCTACTTACGATTTAGATCAATCTGACATCACCACATTATTGGGTAACTTTAATGTAGATATGAGTCTAACAGATTACTTGTCTTTTGAAATGCGTTATAGTGGTCAGTTCGATCAAAGGATAAATACTAATAGAAATAATCAGTTCTATGGTGGTGCAGCTAATGCTGGAGGTAGTTTGTTTTTAGATGATGATTCGAGTGTTAATCAGAACTTTTTGCAGTTGTTAAGATTTCAAAACTCTTATGGTCAACATGATTTTGAGCTTTTCGCTGCTCACGAGTCTACCGAAGATAACTTTAGAACTATCATAGGTTCTGCAGAACGTGCAATTTTAGCAGGTCAAACAGACTTAGATCAATACACCACACCTTTAGGAAGGGCAAGTTCATTCAAAAGACAGTGGTCTTTAGATAGTTATTTTGCTGGATTTAATTATGATTATGATGATAAATATTTCTTTACAGCATCTGTTAGACGTGATGGTTCGTCAAGATTTATTGAAAACAAATGGGGTACTTTCGGATCTGTTGGAGGAGCTTGGATTATGACGAAAGAAGATTTCATGAGTGATATTTCTTTCCTTGACTTTCTCAAACTGAAAGGTAGTTATGGTGTTATTGGTGATGTTGGTACAGGGCTTTTAAATGGCTTTCAAATATTTAGTATTAATCAAACTCCTGATGGTTCATATTCATTTACTCGTAGTTCTACGCAAGCCAATCCTGACTTAACTTGGGAAACATCTAATATCTGGCAAGTAGGTTTGGAGAGTAGTTTCTTTAATGGTAAATTAAACGTTGATGTTGATTATTATGATAAAAGAACAACGGATTTGTTTTTTGACGAAAATTTACCGCCTTCTTCTGGTTTTAGCGCAATTCGTTATAATGGTGGTGAACTTCAAAATAATGGTTTGGAGTTTAATATACAGGCAAATCTCGTTCAAAATGAAAATTTTAGATTTTCAGTTAATTTAAATGGAGAAACCTTCAATAACCAGCTAACAGAAATGCCAGTTTCTATTGTAACCGGTGAAAGAGCTATTTTTGACGATAACGGAAATCTTGCCGCAGGTAAGTCCCAGTATGATTGGTATATGAGAGAATGGGCTGGAGTAAATCCTGCTAATGGTGAGGCTTTATGGTATCAATATTATGTTGATGATAATGATAATGGTGTTTTTGATGCTGGTGAATCGACAACGAGTACTGGTTTTGAAATCGATGTTGATGGTGATGGTGTAAATGACAATGAGTCTGGCACTTTATTTGAATATCAAGAATTAGGCGGTGGCAATGTTGCAAAAACCACTACAAATGTTTATTCTAATGCTACACAAGTATACACTGGAAAATCAGCGATACCAGATGTTAGAGGTGGATTTAGATTAAATGCAGGTTGGAAAAACTTTGATATATCAGCTCAGTTTAGTTACAGTGTAGGTGGTTATAATTATGATTTTGGTTATGCTGTATTAATGAATAATAGTTTAATTGGTGCGGATAATTATTCTACAGATATTAGAAACAGATGGCAACAACCTGGTGATATCACCGATGTGCCTAGATATTCGGCTACTTTCGGTCAAGATGCACAGCAGAATGCAACATCAACTAGATTTTTGACAAAGGCTGATTACTTGTCATTAAACAACGTGAATTTAAGTTATAGGTTGCCTCAAACTACTGTTGAGTCTTTAGGAATGAGCGCTTTTAGTCTTTATTTATCTGCTGATAATTTAATGATGCTAAGTCAGCGTCAAGGTCTAAATCCTACAACTACTATAGGAACTTCTAGTAGAGGTAATTTTCCTCCAATGACTACATTTAGCCTTGGAGCTAAAGTTCAATTTTAAAAAAAAATGATATGAAAAAAAATGTAATTTATTTATTAATGTTGTCAGCTTTTATTTGGAGCTGCGAGGAATCGTTTTTAGATCCAGAGAGAGCGACAGATGTGCTTACAGATGTTGATTTCACTGAGAACGTAGAAACTAACCCAGAACTGGTAGAAGGAACCTTAGAAGGTATTGCTGGTTTTATGATACAACCCCTAGGTACTTTAGGTACAGCTGCCGGTCGTCATTATGATATTGGTCAGAAAGGTGTTGATATTTTGTCGGATATAGTTACTGGGGATATGGCATTATCTGCTAGTGCTTTTGGTTGGTATAATGGTACGGCAAATTTGCTAACCACAACTGATTTTACTAGACAAGAGAACCAATTGTTATGGAATTATTACTTTCGTATTGTTGGTATTGCAAATACTGTGATTCAGACGTCCGGCGGTAATAATCCGGAATCGGATGATCCTAATGTGCTTAGAATTAATGCTCAAGCTAAGGCATATCGTGCTTACTCTTATTTTTATTTAGCACAGTTCTTTCAGCCTTCTTATGATCCAAGTCAGCCTATTTTACCATTTTATAATATTGAGACTTCTGAATTAGGTAAAGTTCCTGCGTCTCAGATTTACGAATTGATAATTAGTGATTTGACTTTCGCTGTTGAGAATCTTGATGGTTATACTAGAACTCAAATAAGTCAAATTGACAAAAGTGTTGCGCAAGGTTTACTAGCTTACACTTATGCTGCCATGGGAGATTATGCTGCTGCTAAAGTTAATGCAGAGGCAGTGATTAATACAGGTGGTTATCCTTTAACTACGTCTGGAGCTTTGGCTAATCCAGGTGCTGGTTCTGGTTTTAACTCTGTTACATCGCCATCATGGATGTGGGGTTTTGATATAACCGCAGATTTGGGTCACCAATTAATTAATTGGTGGGGTCAAGTGGATTATTATACCTATAGCTACGCTTGGGCAGGTGATACAAAATCTATTGATGACGCATTATATGCTCAAATTCCAGCAAATGATATCAGAAAAACTCAATTTGGTACTGGAGCAGCTCCTTTGCAACCAGTAAACAAATTTTTTGATCCAGGAAGAGCTCCAGGTGGACAATTTCAAATTACTACAGATTATCTTTTTATGAGGGTTGATGAGTTTTATATGTTGAGCGCTGAAGCATCTGCTAGAATGGGTGATGAAGCATCTGCTAAGTCGCGTCTTCAAGATTTATTATCTATTAGATTAGGTAGTGCATCGGCAGCCGCTAATTATCTTAATCAATTTACTGGTCCAGCTTTACTTGAGGAGATATATTTTCAAACACGTGTTGAATTTTGGGGCGAAGGAAAGGCTTATTTAGCAATGAAGCGTTTCCAAGCGACTAACACTAGAGGTACTAATCATGTATTTAGAGCTGGTCAATCTTTTAGTTATGATTCAGATGAAATGTCTTTTCAGATTCCAGAGGTTGAAATTGTTAATAATCCAAATATCTCAAGTCAGAATAATTAAAAACATAAACAATGAAAAAATATTTTAAGTATATATTAGCTTTTTCCTTCCCAATTATTGTTTTTAATTGTGAGACTGACGAAGCTGTACAAAGTGAACTATCTAATTTTGTTGGTTTCGAAATTAGTAACCCTATGAGGGTGACTGTAGGTAATAATGAGACAGAGACGTATAGCGTTGACGTGTATGCATCTGAAACTAGTTCTGCTGATAGAACTTATAACCTTATAGTTGATACTGAAGCTTCTACTTTGGGTGCACCTTATACCGTCCCTAGTTCTGTGACTATTCCAGCTGGGAGTAATATGGGAACATTTGATGTTGTAGTAACTGACGATGAATATCTCCAGTTTGAAGTTCAATCTATTTTGATTAATTTTGAAAAAGAAGCTGGTGTTGATTTTAGTGCTCCATTTAGACTAAATATAACTGAGAGTTGTCTTGATACCATTGCAACCTTTACTTTAACTTTAGATACTTGGCCAGATGAAACTACTTGGGAGCTTTACGATCTAAGTGGAACACCTGTATTGATCGGTTCTGGAGGACCATATGTGAATCCTGACGATGATTTCGCTGTGCTTTCGTTTGACTTTTGTTTAAGTTCAGGGGATTATGGTATTGTTGTTTATGACTCTTACGGTGATGGTATTGCTGATGGAGGTTATACAATTTCAGTTGGAGATGATGTTTTAGTGTCAGGGGTTGTTCCTGGTGCACAATCGACAGCAGAGTTTGTTATAGATTGAGATTTTAAATTATAATATTTTAATATAAACTATAAAACCATCTTGCTATTCAAGATGGTTTTTAGTTAAAATTCGTATTGCTATGAAAATTAAAATGATTTTGGTTGTGCTTAGTTTGGGTGTCACTACTGTTTTAGCTGCACAAAATGATAGGGATAAAACGATTAAAAACCTATCTGAGGAAAATAGGGTGTTATTACATAAACTTCTTGAAGAAGAGGCGGCCACGGAAGCACGCATTGATTCGTATCTACTAGCAAATCCTTCCGTAGATAGGAGATTTATTGACAATGAAGGAAGAACAATGGAAATAAGAGACATATATAGTGGTATGCCTATTTATGTAGCAACGTCAAATAACAGTGCTGCTAAAGCAACTAAAACAAACACACTACAACCTGGTGGAGTTTTAAATTTAAATCTTACTGGCAGTGGTATGACTGTTGGTGTATGGGATGGCGGTCCAGTTCAAGCAACGCATCCTGAATTTTCCAATACAGATAATACAGCTAGTAGAGTTACAGTTATAGATAACGCAGTTGTTGATGGCGATACTGGTGGATTTAGTAATCACGGTACGCACGTTGCAGGAACAATTAGTGCAAAGGGAGTAGAATCTGAGGCAAAAGGTATGGCTCCTGATGTTTTAGTTAAGTCGTATAATTGGACTAATGATAATTCAGAGATTTTAGTCGCAATTAATAGTGTTGATGCCCCAATCATTTTATCAAACCATTCTTATGGTACTCCAATTCTTCAAAATAATGGAGAATTACTGCCTTCTTGGTTCATGGGTGCATATAATTCGGCTGCTGCAAATATAGATTTAATCGCTAAAAATAATCCTCAATATTTGATGGTAGCCTCTGCAGGAAATGCTGGAAACCAATCTTATCCTGGAGGACTATTTTCTGGGTTTGATAAATTAACAACAGATAAAAACGCCAAAAATAATTTGGTTATTGCTAATGCAAATCCCTCAACAGCCCCTTTTACCAATGAGCTTACTAATTTAGTTATTAATCCATCAAGTAGCCAAGGGCCTACAGATGATTTGCGAATTAAACCAGATATTGCGGGTGACGGAACAGGCTTATATTCTCCTATTGCGGGTGATGCTTACGCCACATACACCGGAACATCTATGGCTTCTCCAAACGTAACAGGAACATTAGTTTTAATTCAACAATATTATCAGCAAATTTATTCTCAGTACATGCTTTCCGCTACTCTTAAGGGGTTAGTATGCCATACCGCTATTGATGATGCGTTGAGAATTGGTCCAGATCCAGTCTTTGGATGGGGCTTTTTAAATGCATTTGAGGCGGCCAACGTTATTACTAGTTCTACTGTTAATGAAGCTCGAATTGAAGAATTAACTATTGATAACACTGAAGAATTTTCATTTTCATTTTCTGCTGAAGCTGGTCAAAGATTGAGTGCTACAATTTGCTGGACTGATTTACCTGGACAGGCCGTTAGCGAACAATTAAATGATTTTACTCCAAAGTTAGTTAATGACTTAGATTTACGTCTCACGAAAGATGGCGAAGTATTTTTTCCTTATAAATTGGAATATTCTGAATCACAAGGTTTTTCTAGTACCAATACGGGTGATAATTTTGTAGACAACATTGAAAGGGTTGATATTGAAGCTCCGGAAGCTGGTATTTATACATTAACAGTATCCCATAAAGGTACTCTTCAAGGTAATGTTGGAGGTCCATTCGATCCTCAATCTCAAGATTTTTCTCTGATTTTGACAGGTAATAATGTAACATTAAGTTCTGAAAAAGTTACTCAGAATAGTTTCAATATTTGGCCAAACCCAGTAAAAGATCATATCAACATTAGTTTTTCAAATAATCAACAAACCACGGATATGCAATTAAATGTGTTTGATGTACAAGGAAGGTTAATTTTAGAGAGAGATGTACAATCATTGGATTTTGCATCAGGAAACTATACTCTAAATACATCCAATCTTACGGAAGGCGTTTACTTAGTTGAAATAAGCGGTGCATATTCATCCACTACAAAAAAAATAGTGGTAAGAAAATAAATGTTATATTGTAAATCTACTGCCAATTTCACTCAAAAAATCAATTAGCAAAAGATTTTACCATTTACACTAGAAAAACGTGTTTTTTCTAGTGTAAACGCTAAGATCTTTTCTATTATAACTGTTTTAAGATTTGACCAGGTCATTCACTAAAAGGTGCTTTTCTAAAAAAACTCAAATAATTTGTAAGAATCATGAAAAAGATATTATTCATTTTATTCACTATTGTTTCAGGCAACCTTGTTTCTCAAGAAACGATTGGTTTAGTTCTTAATCAGGAATCAACGAGCCAATCTGATGGCTATACGTTATTTAAACCTTCTTCTGATAATAGGATTTTTCTAATAAATAATTGTGGAGAGGTAGTAAATCAATGGAATTTTTTTGGTCAAGATAGCAGAAACGCTTATTTATTGGAGAACGGAAACCTGTTATCTAGCAATGGTTTTTATGCAGAATTGAGAGATTGGCAAAATAATGTAATTTGGACTATTGATTATCAGGCCGTTTTTGGTTTTCGTATACATCATGACATAGAGCCTTTACCAAATGGTAATTTCTTGGTGTTAGTTAGAGATCAGTATACCAATAGCGAAATGTTCGCTCAAGGATTGGACACATCATATCCTGACGAAGGCCTATTATTGGAGAAAATTTTAGAAATAGAGCCAGTTGGTACTGACTCTGGAAACATTGTTTGGGAATGGAAACTTATAGACCATATAGTTCAAGAATTTGATAACACAAAGCCTAATTATGGAATAGTTGCTGACAACCCGCAATTATTAGATATAAATTATGAAGAAGGACATGGGTCCAATCCCATACATGCAAACGCGATTGACTATAATGAGGATTTAGATCAAATAGCGGTCTCAGCAAGACATCTTAGTGAAGTATTTATTATAGATCATAGTACTTCTACAGCCCAAGCATCAACTCATGCAGGCGGAACTTACGGACATGGTGGAGATTTTTTATGGAGATGGGGAAATCCGCAAGTTTACGACAGCGGAACATCGGCAGATAAAAAACTGGGTAGACAGCATGACATTAAATGGATTACCGAAGGTCCTCATCAAGGTAAGATGTCGGTATTTAGCAATGATGGTTATGGATCAAACCAAACAGCTTCCTCAATTCATATTATAGATCAGAATGATACTGATGGTGTTTACAATCTTAGTTCTGGTAAATTCCTTCCCGAGGATTACTTTTGGTCCTGGGATGGTGACATCATGGGCGAAGTTATGCATGGAGGAGCCCAATGCGGCGTTCATATTATGGCCAACGGAAACGCTTTAATTAATGAATCAGATATTGGAAGGATTACAGAAATTGATAACTCAGGTAATGTCATATGGGTCTATATAATACCTGCAGCTAATAATTCTATATTTGATCAATTTACTCAGCCTTTGGGAAATGGATCTTTTAGGGCTCATAGGTTTTCTGAGAGTTTTGTAGCTTTTGAAAACGTTTCTTTAGAAACTAATAATTCCGGGATTATAGAAAATATGAATTCTATTTCCGAAAGTTGTTCTGAAGTTCTATCCTTTGATTCGTATGATTTAGCAGACTTGACTTTTTATCCAAATCCCACTAAAGGTTATGTGAAATTTACATTTAAAGATAGAATAGATAGAATTGAGGTTTGCGACTTAACAGGTAAAGTTTTACTGAGAAATTTTAATGCAGACTTTTTGAACTTGGAAAATCTAGACAACGGTATTTATTTCGTGCGTGTTTTTGCAAAGGGCAAAGAAAATGTTGTGAAAATACTTAAAAACTGAGGTGTAAGATGAATTTCATACGGTCTCAGTCATAGAAACCTAGAAGTTGCCAATGTTTTTGGTAATTTTAATTTCACTCAGATTTATTAAAAATCTAATAATAGAATTTCTAAAATATCTATATTTTAAATAGAGAACTACTGCTATGTCTTCATTGATTTTTGGCAGATTATTTTCTCATTAGTTCTGCCGCTATAAAAAGCCAATTCGAATGAACGTGTTTTTTATGGCTTTTCAATAATCGAATATTTTTTTGGATTAATAATTCTTTCATAAGCTTATTTGGTAAAAATTTATAACGCTATTAAAGATTCCGATTTTTAGAAATTGTTAGCTTTATTATTGTTCCTATTTGAAATTCCAACGGATGTTATATGCCATTAAACTTCCATAGTACTGTTTGAAAATAATTTTTTTTACGTGTTATACTACTACGAAAAGATATCTTCTTCAGTTTGCTTTATAAAACCGGTTCAATTCACAAATTGAATTAAACGTATCGCGTTGGTAGTTATTAAATATGTAATTTTATCGCTTTATTAGTAAAATACAATGCGAAACTTTAGCCTATTTATTTTAATTGCATTTTCACATATCGCTTTCGGACAAGTTCTGGAAAGGTCCGACGGTACTGGTAAATCCAAATCAAAGTCCGACTCAACTATAAACAAAAAAGAAAAGAGTAGCCCAAAAGACTCTATAAGCATATTTGATTATAAGATTATAACTTCTCAAAGGGATACCATCTATGTGGATACCTCTTTAACAATTCAAAAGGAATACAAATTCAATTACCTGAGAAGAGACGAATTCGGTCTTATTCCTTTCGCAAACGTTGGGCAAACTTACAATTCCTTAAAGCCAAGGTCTCTTACCAGTGGTATCTTGCCTAATTTTGGGGCAAGGGCAAGACATTATAATTATTTGGAAGAGGGAGATATCAACTATTATCATGTACCCACACCATTAACAGAATTGTTTTTTAAGACGGTCTTCGAACAGGGGCAGGTATTAGATGCTTTTTTTACGGTAAATACGTCTAAGCAATTTAATATGTCTATTGCCTATAAGGGATTAAGATCTTTAGGAAACTACCAACATACATTGACTAGTACGGGTAACCTCAGGATAACCTCAAACTACACAAGTAAAAATAACAGATATCAATTAAGAGCTCATATCACATTTCAGGATCTACTCAATGAAGAAAATGGAGGACTGACCGCTGAAGGTGTCGCCAATTTTACGTCAGGTAATGAGGATTTTCTAGATAGAGCTGTGTTTGACCCTAAATTTGATAATGCCCAAAGCATTCTTGATGGTAGAAGGTTTTACTTAGATCAATCTTACGCTGTCACATCGCCAAACGATTCTTTAGCAAATTCAATTAAAATCAAAGCAACGGTTTCTTTTGAGGATAAAGATTTTCAATTCGATCAAACTGCCCAATATAATGACTTATTTGGACCAGCTTTTAGTAATCGAATAAGAGATAAAGTATCGCTTCAGGATTTTAATTCTCGTTTAGGGGCAGAATTAAAAAACGATTTAGGTGAATTTTCTTTTGGTGGCAGTTATTCTAATTTTAATTACGGTTATGATTTTGCCACGATCTTAAATGACCAGGTGATTTTGAATAGAATTGTTGGAAATACGGTTGGATTATATGGCGGCTATAAAAAAACAATAAACCGTTTGAAATTTCAGGCTAATTTAGAAACCATTGTTACAGGAGATTTCGACGGATATCGTTTTAATGGTGGCGTTTCTTATATATTGAATGAAACTACTTATGTAAAAGCAGATATGGATTTTAAATCTACTGCAGCTAATTACAATTTGCTTTTAAATCAAAGTCGCTATCTAAATTACAATTGGTATAATCGAGATAGATTTGAAAATGAAAATCTAAACCAATTAAAATTTGAATTACATTCTGAAAAGCTTTTCAATGCATCTTTAGTCTATAACACCATAGATAATTATTCCTTTTTTGGGTATTCGGAAACTTTAGAGGGTGTAAAGCCGTTCCAGGCGAATGATCCTGTGAGCTATTACGGCATTACTATAGATAAGGAGATTAAAGTTGGTAAATTCGCTTTAGACAATAAGCTATTGTACCAAAAAGTTGTGAAAGGGGAAGGAGTACTTAACGTTCCTGATTTTGTGATTCGAAATAGTCTGTATTATTCTAATGCATTTTTCAAGAACAATGCCTTGTCCCTTCAAACCGGATTTATATTTAATTATTTCTCAAACTATTTTGCAGATGGTTATGACCCATTGTTGGCAGAGTTCTATACTCAAAACAGCGTCGAGATCGGAAATTTTCCAAGGCTAGACTTTTTTCTGAATGCAAAAGTGAGACAGACCAGAATATATCTTAAAGCAGAACATCTCAATGCGGCCATTACAGGCTATAACTATTTTTCTGCACCAGATTATCCCTATAGAGACTTTAATATTCGCTTTGGTCTGGTGTGGAACTTCTTTCTTTAGAGATGTTCTAACCATAGAGATGATCTAATAAGACCGAAGGTTGGTTTTATGGTTTCCCATCTTTCCTGTTTTATCTGTTAGAGATATCATAGTTCTATACATGACGAAGTCAACATAATATATATTACACAATAAATACGACACGATATATATGATTGCTTATATATGTTTTAGACTGTATAGGATGTATCCTATATATAGATGTATTTAAGGGAAAGCTTGTTTTGGGTATGATTTAGGTGTTTTGGGGTTAGGTTAAGGTTAAGGGTCGGTAAATTTAAAACGTAAGTTATTGTATTATAGAGTTTAGAAAAAAACTTCAAAAAAAGGTTTAATAAAGTTTGGTTGTAAAAAGAAAAGGGTGGTATATTTGCACCCGCCAAACGCATCAGCTAAGGCGCAACGTTCACGGTTTTTTTAGCGGATTAAAAGGGTTAGAAAAATAAAATAAAAAAAACTTCAAAAAAGTTTGCCGGGTTCGAAAAAGGGTTTTATATTTGCACCCGCTTAGCACACATAGTGCGCTAACAAAGAAAAAGAAAGTTCATTAACATATTGAATTGACAGCGTAAAATGAGAGATTGTTGGAAACGGCATCTCTCGAAAAGAACAAACCATTTTGAGTACTGAACACCATTCCTTGGTCGTCTAGAAGTTATTTAAGATTAGACGATGAAGAGTTTGATCCTGGCTCAGGATGAACGCTAGCGGCAGGCCTAACACATGCAAGTCGAGGGGTAACAGGGAGCTTGCTCCGCTGACGACCGGCGCACGGGTGCGTAACGCGTATGCAACCTACCTTTTACAGGGGAATAGCCCAGAGAAATTTGGATTAATGCCCCATAGTGACCCTTGGTCGAT